>JBAXIO010000038.1:0-1687 GCA_037138335.1 Bacteroidota bacterium | reverse complement strand
TTGAATGCGGACTGGTAGGTGCCATCTACCCGGGAATGGATATGGTTTCGTTCGGTCCAACGATCAAAGGGGCGCATTCCCCCGATGAAAGGCTTGAAATCCCTTCAGTTACAAAATTCTGGGACCTTACGCTGGAAGTACTGAAAGAGATTTAGCCGGCAGTCGGCAGTCAGCAGTCAGCAATCGGCAGTCAATAAAATACAGTTTATGCGATCGTTTCTCCTGGCCTTCACATTGTGTACTTTCTGCTTTTCTTCCACGGCCCAGTTCAGTTTTTCCGATTCCTCGGTTACAATGAGGATAAAGCGCGATATTTATACACTTGCATCTGATTCTTTCCTGGGCAGGGAAGCTGGAACCGAGGGGGAGAAAAAGGCATACACTTATATCATCAGCAGGTTCAAAGAAGCAGGTGTGCCTCCACTGTCGGGCAACAATTACCTGCAGCCCTTTACTACAGGGCATATGAAGTTCACAACACCCCCGTATCTTATTGCCGGGGGAAGGTCATTCGAATGGAGAGAGGACTTCGGGTTATGTGCCTATTCTGCCAATGATTCCGTAAGTTCGCTATGGGCTGATGCGGGGTTCGGACTGGTTATACCTGCCGATGGCATCGACAGCTACAAAGACATTCCTGCGGTCAGCGGGAAGATCGTCCTGATCAACCTTGGAACGCCTGCGGGAATAAGCAAAGAACATCTCCGGGGGGCCGGGTTGGCTCCTGCTGTGAGGATAGCCGATGCAGTGATCAAAGGAGCGTCGGGGGTGATACTTTATAACGGCCTGGGCGATGAAAACAGCAGGCTGTTTGACTTTTCAAAAAGCGATTCTGTAAGTATCCCGGTGATGTATGCAAAAACCGGGGTCATTGACTTTGTCAAAAAGCATCCCGGCGAGCCCGTAATTATGGCAGCGCACCTGGAACGGATCAGGAATACTTATACCAATGTTTGTGCTTACATCAACAACGGGGCGGCCCGGACGATCATCCTTGGAGGGCATTACGACCACCTGGGAAAAAGCCAGGAACCAAGGTACAACGGGGCTTACTGTGTGGGGGCTGATGACAATGCGAGCGGGACTGCCGGTATCCTCGAACTTTCAAGGTATTATTCCGCCCATAAGGATCCCCTCAACAATTACCTGTTCATTTTATTTTCAGCAGAAGAGAAGGGCTTGTTCGGTTCGGAGTATTTTGTAAGGCAGATGAGGCGGGGCATGAAAGATTCCATCAATTTCATGCTGAACTTTGATATGATTGGCAGGCTTGGTTGCCAGGGGCTGCAGCTTACTGCAGAGGCGACAGGGAGTTCCCCCGACTGGCCAAAACTTTACAGGGAAGTGAAACATCCCGCCTTCAGCCTGGAGAAGGTCATTGCATCACTTCCCTTTTCAGACCAGGATGCTTTTTACAATGCAGGTATCCCTGTGCTATACCTGAACACAGGTCTCCACGACCGTTACCATACCCCTTTGGACAAGCCTGAGACCATCAACTATACCGGCATAACCGAAATCCTCAAGTATTCGGAAGATCTGGTCGGAAGAGCAGGATCAGGCGAAAGAGCCAGGTACAGGAAAGTCCCGGGGCTTATTCTCGATTTCGAGATGGCTGGATTTATCCTTTCATACATAGGTGAACAGCTGTCGTTCTGACTGCTGACTGCCGGGTACTGACTGTTGG
>JBAXIO010000037.1:0-4951 GCA_037138335.1 Bacteroidota bacterium | reverse complement strand
CCCGGGCTGAATTGCGAGGGTGTCAGTTGATTTTACGTAGATATCCCCTTTTAGATAATAGGTTTTATTGGCAAGCATTGTCCCCTTGAGAAAACCGCTGATCGAATCTTTGGTTATGGGGTTGGAAACAGGTACCGTGGTGTCAACGTTGTCTGATTTCTTGCAGGAAACCTGCACTGCTAACAGGGTGATCAGCAATAAAGCTGAAAACAGGCTGTGCAAATACCTGTTAATGTTGATTTTTACTTGAGTTTTTTTCATAATTAATGCTGTTTAATGGTTTAAGTGAGATTATTTAACTTTTCAGTTTAAATTTTAATCCAAAGAGGTAACTTTGGCCATAAGTGTACTTCTCTACGAAATAATTATCCTGAGTCCTCAGCTCGTTTGGCGAGTTTAAGAGGTTGCTGAGCTTAATAAAAAAGACAAAGTATTTTCCAATCGTCTTATCGAGTGAAAAAGACAGGTCCAGGTAATTCTTCTGGTAAAAATCCTGCTTGTAATAAAATGAAATATCGGCAATGCGATTTCCCTGAAAGAGAAATGACAACTGACAGTTCAGCCCGGCCTTGGTATTCCTGTAAAGCAGGCTAAGGTTGGCCACATGCCTCGATTGTCCCTGCATCGGGCGTTTCTCATTGATGTATGAGGTAGTGTCGTTCCCGGTGGTCCCCGATTTGACATAATACAATTTCGGGCTTGATATACTTGAATTGGTATAAGTGTAATTCCCCGAAAGGCCGAAATTTCTGAAATACTTGATCAGAACCAGTTCAAGGCCGTAATTCGTAGCAGTACCAAAGTTCATATAGGTAATCAGTGGCTGGCCGCCGTTCGCCAGCAGTGTCTGTTCGATAGGATCCGTAATATTTTTATAAAAAACCCCGGCCATGATGACATCTTCTGCATTCGGGTAGAACTCATAACGCAGATCATAATTCCAGGATTTTGAGTGACGCAGGTTCGGATTACCGCTCACATTGTTCTGGTCCCCGATCACGGTATAATCGATCAGCTCATAATAATTTGGCCTGGCGATTGCTTTGTAGGCTGAAAGCCTTATTTTTTGTTTCAAACCAATCGACCATGCAAGATGAAGGCTTGGCAGCCAATCGGTATAATAATAAAAATGCTGGCGGTATCCAGGGTAAGCAACCGTGAGGTTTTTATTGGACTGCTCAGTTGATTCGTACCTTACCCCTCCAAGGATCTGCAGATTCCCAACCATAGTACTTGCCTGGATATATCCTGCAATAATATGTTCGGTGGCTGTATAATTACTGGTATTGTATTCGGGATTCCCCACAGGCTGATAGGGGTAAACCTGGGCCGTAAGAACACTTGTGAACGGAGGGTCCTGGTGAAGTGAATCCAGTACCGGTTTCAGGGTATAATCATTCTGGTAATTGTTCCTGAACTTGGTCCTGTATAGCCCGCCTCCTTTTATGCTGAACAAATGGTGATGGATCCTGAAGTTATAAGCAATATTGGCATAGGCTGAATAATCCTGGTCAACATTCTTCTGCCAGGTATGGGTAATGGTTTTGAGGTATTCGGCATTATTAAGCCAGCCACCTCCCTGGAGTACTGTATGGTAGGTGTTCAATTCAGCCATATCAGGCACTTGTCCCGTGGCTTTCGAGTATACCAGGGACCAGTCAACAATTACATTCTTCCATAACATATGGTTTCCCATAAGGGATGCGCTTTCCACAGTCTGGACCTGCATTCTTGAACGCTGGCTGATGCTAACATAACCGGTTCCGGGGCCAACCCTTCCGTTACCGTTCATAATAGTGTCGGACAGGTATCTTGACTGGGATTCTGCGGTATTCAGGTAAATATTGTAAAAACTGATCTTGTTGCTTTCATTGATCACATAATCGATCTTAGCGTTGATCCCAAGCCGGTTTGACTGTAAATAAATTTCACGGTAAATATCATCTGTTGACTGGGGGTTATTGAATTTATCAATATAGAAGGAGTTGGTTTCAGATTTGGATCCTGAACGGGTGTTTTGATCTGCAACGGATAAGAGAATTCCCAGTTTCTTCTTGAAAAACCTGTCGCCTATGGTAAAATTGCCAACAATTTGGGGCCAGGCCTGTGAGCTTGTAAAAACAAGGTTTTGACGGTTAAAATCGTCCTGGGTCGAAGCATAGTAATGGCCATGAAGCTGATCAGGATCTTTAAAACTGATCGAACTCCTGTTGAATGAAACAAATTTGTTATCGAAGTTAAATTGATTGTACCCTGGACCTAGTTGTCCCTGGACCATTAATGCCTCAGGAGCATCTTTCATGATCGCATTTACACTGCCGCCAATCCCGTCCCCTTCCATCTCGGGTGTCAATGCCTTTGTAACCTGCATTTCCTGAAGCAGTTCAGAGGGAATGATATCTAAGGGGATGAAGCGGTTTTTCGAATCCGGACTGGGGATTTTTACTCCGTTCACCAGGGTGTTGTTGTACCGCGGTTCAATACCCCTGATTATCGCATACTGGTTCTGCCCGTCCCCGCTTCTGTCAAGCGTGACTCCTGAAACTCTTTGGGCAACCTGTGCAGCTGTGAGGTCGGGTGATAAATCTATGGTACGTGCCGATACGACATTGATCACGTTTGAAGCATTCTTCTCTGTAGCACGTGCATTCTGATCTGTTTCTTTATTGAATTTCCCGGTTATGTTTACTTCATTTAATACCATCGCATTCTGAACCAGGAAAAAATTGAATCGCAGGCTTTCGGTAATTGCAGGAACGACGATCTTTTTTCTTGCGGTAAGATATCCCAGGTAAGTAACAACAATATAATATTCACCGGGGTCCACATTCTTTAATTCATATTCCCCTTTAGTGTCTGTAATTGCATGCAAAGGAGTTTTATCAAGGACTACAGCTGCTGCAATCAGGGTTTCTTTGGTTTCACCGTCATAAACTGTTCCACGAATAGTAGCTCCGGAAAGAGAATATGAAAATAGTGATACAACCAGAATAATGAGACTAATTTTCATGGGACAAAGGTCCCAATCGATATTTCCTTACGTGTTAAAAACGTAACAACAAATGGTTAATTAAACACTAAGTAATTTTGGAAATTGAGAAAAAGTTAACATATAATTAATTCTCTTTTATGGGAGCCTGATATGGGAGTGACATGAAAAAGAGAAAATGGCCGTCACTTAGACACCGTATAAGTAAATTAATTAATCGTTAAATTTATCTGAATGATTAATTGCCATTAATATTATAAGGAAATTTGAACCCTTATAAAACAATCAGATTAATGGAGCTTAATATTGTTAAAGAATCAGGTGAAGGCATAGTCCTTTCATTTAGCGGTAAACTTGATGCCCCCGGGGTTGACATCATCGGAACAAAATTTCTGGGACTGCTTAACCATCTTGAAAAGCCTGTTTTTCTTGATTTCAGCGAAGTCACGTATGTGTCTTCTATCGGCATAAGGCTGTTGTTAAACGGGTGGAAAATGGTAAGCAGGGAAGGATTCAGGATGCAAATAATGAATACTTCACCCGAAATCAGACAAGTATTCATAATCGCTGGATTCGAAGAGATGCTGGCCTGATCGATGAATTATTTAAGCTGGAACTCTTTGAGGAGGTTCTTAAACGTCTCCTTATGGCTGAAGGACTTCAGTTGATTGTTTGCTTCAGAATATTCTTTGACATGAGGATCGTCAATATAACTGTAAATTTTCCATTCGCCATCATGATATTCCAGGGATGAAAGATTTTCAACCCAGTCCCCGGAGTTCATGTACATTACCTCACCACGGGAATTTGTAATCTTACGCATTTCCGGCTGATGAATATGGCCGCAGATTACATGGGAGTATCCTTTTGATATAGCAATGCCGGCTGCAGTTTCTTCGAATTTATTGATATAGGAAACTGCTCTTTTTACACTGTGTTTTACCCTTTGCGAAAACGAGATCTTGTCCCTTCCAAGACTGGTGAGAAGAAAATTTACACAACCATTAATGAGGATGAGCAGGTCGTACCCTGAAGAACCAAGCTTAGCAAGCCATTTGCTATACTGCATCGTTATGTCAAAAACATCACCATGAAAGATCCATGTCTTCTTGCCGTGCAGATCAAGCAGTAATTTATTTACGAGTTTAAATGAACCAAGATTGAACTTTACGAACTTCCTCATAAGTTCATCGTGGTTACCGGTAATATAGACGACTCTTGTGTTTTTTGCTATCATTCCGGTGAGATGCCTGATCACCATCAGGTGTGATTTGGGGAAATACGCTTTACGGAATTGCCAGATGTCAATGATGTCCCCGTTCAATATCAAAAGCTTTGGATTTATACTCCTGAGATATTGAAGAAGTTCCTTCGCATGACAGCCGAATGCCCCGAGATGAACATCTGAGATAACAACGATATCAACATCACGCTTTTTTACTGAAAATGGTTTCATTTTCATTCTGCAAAGGTCTGCTCATCATTTTAACCCAATGTTAAAACAAGGTTATTTTAACGTTAACAATAGGTTAATAAATCATTAACTTTCTGTAACATCCGAAATTCGATCATTTTATCTGGCAATTTTGCATAAAGGGAAAATACCAGGGTAATTGTTGGTAATCTCATTTGCAAAATGCAAATTAAAATTCAAAGCATGGGTCAGCTGATCGGAACAAAGAAAGTCAACAGGGTCCTATGGCTTACCGATACCTATGATGACCACAACGGCGTTTCTATGGTTTTGCAGGCTATGCGCAGAGAAATTACAGCCAGGAATCTGCCGGTAGATTTCATGGTTTGCAGTAATACATTGAAGTCTGGTAAGAACCTGATAGTTATTAAACCATTATCGGAATTCAATATCCCGTTATACCGGCAGCAACCTATGAGAATCCCGAATTTTTTGACAATACAAAGGATTTTCAGGAAAAAGAAATATGATCGTGTCATTTGCTCAAC
>JBAXIO010000036.1:0-5022 GCA_037138335.1 Bacteroidota bacterium | reverse complement strand
GTTGGGGTAAAAAGAGAACCTGTAATTCTTTTCGCTGGCAGGATCAGCCGGGAGAAGGGAGTTTTTGAACTACCCCTGATCTTCAGGAAAGTCAGGGAAAAGATCCCTGACCTTAAAATGCTGATCGCAGGCACAGGCCCTGCTGAAAATGAACTTAAAAAAGCTTTCCCTGAAGCTGAATATACCGGGTGGATTGATCACCGGAAATTGCCTGAAATATATGAATCTGCGGATCTTTTAATTCTTCCTTCGAGGTTCGATACTTTCAGCTGCGTGGTTCTCGAAGCCCTCAGTTGCGGCTTGCCTGTCATTGCCTATAACACCAAAGGTCCCAAGGACATCATTCAGGATTCACAAAATGGCTTCCTTGTTGATACAATGGATGAAGTGAAAGACAGGATTATAGAATATTTTGCCAACCCCGCCATCCATTGCGCTTTTAGAAAAGCAGCCCTGGACCGTGCCGACGACTATACCGCCGGGAACATCCTTCAGAAATTGCTGGAGGACGTCGGCATTTTAACCTTTAAAAAATCAGATGGACCTGAAACAGCCTGAGCCCTGGACCTGGTGGAAGTATGGGGTAATTTATCATATCTATCCACGAAGCTTTTTTGATTCAAACAAAGATGGTGTCGGAGACATCCAGGGGATCATAAATAAACTGGATTACCTGGCTGATCTAGGTGTTGATGGAATCTGGCTCTCACCGGTTTTCCTTTCGCCGAATGCCGATTTCGGTTACGATGTTTCGGATTACCGCAGCATAGACCCATCATACGGGACAATGGATGATTTCGATATGTTGATAGAAAAGGCTCATGAGCATGGCCTAAGGGTTATCCAGGACATGATACTTAATCACACTTCAGTTGAGCATCCGTGGTTTCGGGAATCCGCTTCCTCAAAATTCAATTCCAAAAGACAATGGTACATATGGAGGGATGGATATAATGGAGGACCCCCGAATAACTGGAAGTCCTCGGTAGGAGGAAGCGCCTGGGAGTTTGATGAAAGTTCAGGACAGTACTATTATCACTCATTTTTTAAAGAGCAGCCCGATCTGAACTGGAGGAACCCTATGCTTCCCCGGGTTTTCTTTGACGAGATGAAATTCTGGCTCGACAAGGGTGTTGACGGCTTTCGCCTTGATGTAATCAACCTCATTGTAAAAGATAAAAAATTCAGGAATAATCCTTACCTGTTCGGGATCCCTTTCTTCCAGAAGCATGTATTTACAAGGAACCGCCGGAAATCACTAAAAATTGTCATGGAGCTCAGGAAGCAGGTAGACCAGTATAAAGACCGAGTGCTTGTTGGTGAAATTTATACGATGCCTCCGGGGAATGCTGAAGTCGCCGCCAGTTATCTGGCCGATGGCAAGGGTATTCACATGGCCTTTGATTTTTCACTGATCTTCCGCTCCTGGAGTGCAAGGAATTATTATAAATGTATCAGGGATTGGTATACCAATATTCCTGAACAGGGATGGCCCTGCAATGTGTTGTCAAATCATGATCTTTTCAGAAGTATAGACCGCTTCCCCTGGAGGAGGAATAAAGAAGAGAAAGCCAGGATAGCTGCAGCTCTTCTTCTGACCATCAAAGGAACACCCTTCATTTATTACGGTGAAGAGATTGGGATGAGAAATACGAAGATCGGATACAGTGACATAAAGGATCCCCTTGGAAAACGATTCAGGCCATTCTTCTCAGGCAGGGATAAAGCCCGCACTCCGATGCAATGGAATTCCGGCATGCATGGAGGATTTACTGTGGGCCAGCCATGGTTGCCTGTGAATGCCGATTCCATCTCCAGGAATGTTGAAGCTTATGACGTTGATCAATCCTCATTATTAAACTTCTACAGGACACTGATCAGAATAAGAAAAGCAAATAAAGCCTTGCAGCAGGGACGATGGGTTCCACTAATTACCGGGCGTAACGGGATCCTTGCATATGCCCGTGTCCTCAACGATGAAAGGATAGTCGTAATACTGAATTTCACAGCATTGAGAAAAAAAATAACACTGCCTGAGCATAGCTCCGGCAAGGTGTTGTTTTCGACGAACAGGGATGCCGAAGAAATATTTTATTTCCAGGGACTCCTGATCCGCCCTTTTGAAGTTAGCATTTATAAAGCATAAAGAAATATGAGAATTACAACCTGCCAGTTTAACGATTCCTATTTCCCCATTATGGATGGGGTAGGGATAACCGCACATAATTATGCCTTATGGCTTAATGAAAAATATGGTAAAACGGTGCTTGTTGCCCCAAAAGTGAAAGATTACGAGGATGACGAAGACTACAGGGTTTACCGTTTCAAATCGGTCCTCCTTCCTGGGATGAACCCATACAGGGTGGGACTTCCCCTGATCGATATCAAATTCAAGAAAAAGTTAAACAAACTCAGGTTTGACCTTGTTCATGCGCATAGCCCGTTCATAAGCGGACAACTCGCCCAACGACTTGCCAGGAAAAGGGGAATACCGTTTGTGGCTACCTTCCACACAAAGTACAGGGAAGATTTCAGAAAAGTGCTGAATAATGATCTCTTCGTGGATTTTCTTATGAATATGACCCTTGATTTTTATAATTCTGCAGATGTGGTCTGGGTCCCGAATAAATCCACGGGTGAAACCCTGCGTGAATATGGCTATGGTGGAAAATATGAGATCATGCCGAATGGCACGGATATGGAAAACCCTGACAAATCAAAGAGGATGAAGCTCAGAAAGGCGGGGCTGGATGTGACAGGGGCCAATAGTAACGAGTTTACACTGCTATTTGTCGGCCAGCACAGGTGGGAAAAAAACGTCAGGGTGATAATTGATGCATTAAGGCTTCTGGCAGAAAAGAAAGTTGGTTTCCAGATGATATTTGTAGGCGAAGGATATGCATCAAAGGATATGAAAAAGCTGGTCAGGGAATACGGACTTACCGATAAGGTGATTTTTACCGGCCTTATTACCGACAGAAACAAACTGAAAAGTATTTATGCATGTTCAGATCTTTTCGTTTTTCCCTCCAAATATGATAATTCTCCGCTTGTAATCCAGGAAGCGGCAGCATTTGACATCCCTTCCATTGTCCTTAAAAATAGTTCGTCGGCAGAGGGGATCACCGATAAGGTGAATGGTTTTTTAATAGACGACAGTGCCCAGTCCTTGTTTAAAATGATATCCGAAGTAAAGAAATATCCGGAGGTCATTAAGCTTGCAGGAGAAGGCGCCAGGAAATCGATCTATAAACCCTGGGAAGGAATTGTCGATTCGGTTTACCAGAGGTACGTCGAGATCATCGAAGAAAATGTGCATAAACGCAGATCGGTCAAGCCGGAAGAAGATGATGACCTGGATGATTAGACGTATAGTTCTTCAGAAAGTGCCAGGCAGATCAAAATCCCGGGTGAAAGGCCTGGGCGACCCAGAAACAGAGAGCGGCAACGATTGCTGCAGCAGGGATGGTAAGAACCCAGGCAACGACTATATTCATGGCGATCTTCCAATTAATCCCTGTAAGATTAGTGACGGCTCCTACTCCTATGATGGACCCGGCTATAGTGTGAGTCGTTGATATCGGGATCCCAAGACTTGTTGCAAGGAATAATGTGAGAGCCCCGGATGTTTCAGCCGCAAAACCATGAACAGGTTTTAGTTTGGTAAGCTTCATTCCCATGGTTTTTACGATTCTCCATCCGCCTATCCCAGTACCTACAGCCATTGCGCTGAAACATGCTAAAATAATCCAGTTGGTTTGCGGATGCATTAGCGACAATTGAGTGTCGGGCGACAGCATGCCGGCTGCAACCAGCAGTGCAACGATGACACCCATGGTTTTCTGCGCATCATTGCCACCATGCCCAAGTGAGTACAATGCAGCAGAAAACAACTGGCCTTTCCTGAAAATACTGTCAACCCGGTGAGGCGTTGCTTTGTGAAAAATCCAGATTACCGCCAGCATCATCAGAAAGCCCAAAACAACCCCGATCAAAGGCGCAATAGGGATAAAGGTGGCGGTTTGTATGACTTTCGTCCAGTGAATGATGCTTCCTCCTTTATAAGCCATCCCTGCCCCCACAAGGCCTCCTATTAAGGCATGGGATGAACTGGATGGTAATCCATACCACCATGTCACAAGATCCCAAAGAATTGCACCGATGAGACCTGAAAGTATTACATAGATAAATGCAGGGTCGGCAGGGTCAATGATTACAATGTGGGCTATGGTATTTGCAACCTTTGGAGCAAAAACGAACATTGCTGCAAAATTGAAAAAGGCAGCCCAGAAAACGGCGAATTTTGGTGACAGCACCTTTGTAGATACGATGGTGGCAATTGAATTGGCAGCATCGTGAAACCCGTTGATTATATCAAATACCAGGGCAACCAGGATCGTAATTACAACAATAATCAGCATAAGAAATGAATTGGGAATAATTAGATCAGGCGTTGTCGATAAGAATGCTCTCAATCGTATTGGCAACCCTCTCCATACGGTCTACGGCTTTTTCAAGACGCTCGAAAATCTCTTTCCACTTCATGATCATCATCATGTCATTGGCCTTGAAAAGATTCGCGATGGCCACACGGGAGATGTCGTCGGCCTGATTCTCAAACTCATGGATCAAAGAGCATTTTGACCGGATTTCATGACTTTGTTTCTTGATGTGCCTCAGGCTTTTGATAGCTGCAGCCACCTCCTGGTTACAGTTATGAATGATTTTTGCAAACTCAAGAGTCTCCGGCCTGAATTCTTCTATCCCGTAATAAAAAAGCCTGAATGTTGCAGCGTTCATCTGGTCGGCAAAATCATCCATCCCGTTAACGAGCTGGTATATCTGGTCTCTGTCGATAGGGGTGATAAATGTCCTATGCAACAAATCGATACATTCCTTCGTCAGCTTATCGGCTTCCCTTTCCAGTCTTTTTATGGCATTTGTGGCGACTTCCGGATGTTTTTTTTCCTTAACCAGGGCAAGAAACTCACTGCTGACCTGAAGGTTAATGTTCATCAGCCT
>JBAXIO010000035.1:0-7099 GCA_037138335.1 Bacteroidota bacterium | reverse complement strand
ATCCTCTGTAATTCCGGCGTATCCCCCGGCCAATTCCCGAGGCTGTCTTAAAAGTTCGGGACATCCTTTTTTTATTATTTTTGTTTTCCTATGGGTATATCAAGAAATTATCTTTTATGAAAAGAATATTCTTTTTGACTTTTCTAATATCTGTCATGACGACTGGGGGTTATTCACAATTTCTTTCTTTAGGAATAAAAGGAGGAATAGGGTTTTCAACACTCCACACATACGATGATGGTGAGCTTAGAAATGTTGAGACTAAAAAGAGATTGGCAAATTTCAACGGTGGCATTATGCTTGATCTAAAAATCTCGGAAAGATGGTATTTTCATTCTGAAATACTCTTTGAAGACAAAGGAGCCAGATACATCGATTATAATGATAGTATTCCAGCACAACATATCTACAATGTGACCACTAGACAAAGAATACATAATTACTATATCGATTTTCCGCAAACAATCAGGTATTTAATTCCAGTTTCAAAAAAAAACAAAGTCTTTCTGTATGTTGAAGCAGGTGGCTATTTTGGCTATTACTTAGGTTCAAGGAGATTTTTTTATAAAGCATACAATGGTAAAGAATTGGAAAGATTTACGAAAAATTTCTATTATGATGAAACTTCGGAGCAAGTTATAACATTTCATAAATTTGATTGGGGTGTCACAGGAGGTATAGGTTGTCGTTTTTCAGTCTGGAAAGGTCAATTTGATGCTAATTTTAAATACGAACGAATGATCCAACCCTGGGCTTCATACAATTCCGTAAAAGCATTTTATGATATAATTGGTTTTACGATAGGATATTCTTTACCTGTGCTAAATAAAGTTTCTCATAGGTAAAATTCGTGGCCCAACATGAACCGAAATAATTGGCCCACCATGGCCCGGAATCATGGTCCAGCATGATCCGAAACACTCGGTTATCGGTACCACGAGTACCGGCAACGCATTCTCACCTCGATCATAACCCATTAAAGCTACCGAATTATTCCGGGTCTCGCTACAGGCACTCGCCCCGCACCTTCCTGTCGTCGGATGCAGGAGCTTCATGCCTTCCGCTCACCCTCCATAATCGGTACTTTAAAGCGTTATTAGCTAATCCCTTTGCCGATTGCCGGCATCGGTGAATGCATTGCCTCTTCAGCTTTGTTTGAGCAGGTATCCCAGTTAACTCCACAACCAAGCCGCGCGAAGAACGCCGCTTGGTAAGCAAACTTGTATCTATTCGCCAACCGGCATTGCCCCCTTATTCGCCCTCGTCCCTCGGGCTTCATAACGTGGCTGGCCCATAACTTGCCGTATTTGGGGTATAAATGAGAGTAAGAAGTCCGGAGGATTCCCCATGCAAACTCATTTGCCGAAATCTTGCATTCCTATTTACCGATTATTTCGGCAAGAAGTTGACCGGCTTCCTTTAAATCAGGCCTAAATCCTGATCCCCGATCCCGGTTCCCTGCTTCCGGTTACCTTAGGTGCCTGGAAGTTTTGATCAGTCGGTTTCCCATGAACAGCCTGCCCATGCAGGCATATCGGATGCCATCAATGGCATGGTTGAACCGGTCCACCGGAACATTCAAAGGTTTCCCGGATGCATCTTCCTTCCATTTGTAGTTTTTCAGTTCCCTGATCAGGTTGACCGATCGTTTGGTGATCCGCATGGGATAACGTTTCAGGATGTCAATTCCGGCCAGGATTGAATCCGGACCTTTAAATGTCGGTTTGATGTTATACCCTTCCTGCCGGATCTCGTAAATGCACTTAGGCTGGTTGTCGGCAATAATTTCATCCGCCTTGGTGATGCCGAGCTGATTCATCCATTTGCAAATGTCCGTATTGGTAAGGCCCCGGGAGTAAATAAGCTCGTCTATAAACAGCTCACCTCCGCTTAATCCAACCTTAACCAGGCTGGTCGGATCATTACTAAAGCCAAAATCCATCCCGTAAGTTATCCACTTGCATGATTCCGGCCAGGCATCAACGGTCCGCCAGTTCGTGAAGATCAAACCGGTAATTTGCCCAATCTCGCCCAGGCCATAGATCCTCCAGTAATTCTCATCGACTTGTTTCAGGTTTTCGATTTCCTTCACCTGTTCCGGAGGTAGAAATTGGACATTGTCCAGGTAGGTTGAATGGATGAAGGTGCAGTCTTTCCGGGGGATGACGATGTCATAGATCCAGTGTTCGTCCATGGAGGGGTTGAAGTCCAGGAAGATTTGCTTCTCTGTACGAAGTGAAAGCTGGACCCAGTCTTCCAGGCTGAGTTCATTGGCTTCGTTGATGAACAGGTATGCCCGCTTGGCGCCTCGTTTCTTCTGGGGTTGGTCCAGGCTCATGAACTCGAACAGGTTCCCGTTCAGCTGGTAGGTGTTCTCGGTCTTATTGTGGCTGTGTTCATCATAAAGGTCTGCCATCCTGAGGATCTCGAAGAAGTCCCTCATGGCCGATGCTTTCAGAGCCGGCATGCTGCGGCGGACGATTGAAAACACCATATCCGTGCCTTCGAAGGCTTTCACAAGGATGAGTAACTGTAAAATGGAAAAGGTTTTGCCCGATCGGCTCCCGCCCTGGTTCACGACGATCTTGGTGCCGGCTTCATAGTTTTTCCTGAATACGGTCGATACCTTGATGGTCTTTTCCAAGGGGTATGGGTTTAATGGTTCCGTCGGCAAGCATAGAGCTTTGGATGACTTCAAAGGTGATCTTGGTAAGCTTATCCTCAGCCGGTCCCAGATCAACGTTCACCCGCTGGAGCTTCGGACGGATATATTCCTGCAGGTTCATCCACAGATCAACCTGGTCTTTCGGTTTCAGTTTCCTGATGCTGTCTTCGAGGGTCTCATCCAGCAATTCAAGCACCCATTCGATGCGTTCCTTTTGCTCTGCCGTGATCTTGTTAGGCGATCCTTTAGGTCTTCCGCCCTCTCCGGGTTTGAATTTATGCCGGGTGTTTGTTTTCGATTCCATGCTGTCGTATTTCTGTATATTTCAGAATATTATATGCAGTTTTCGTCATTTGTCTAAAGCTCATGATTTCCTGTAAACCAGCTTCTCAATCGTACTTATCGACACCCCGTACTGGTCACTCAGCTCATTCTTGATTTGAGTATAAGTCATCCCTCCTTTTTCCAGGGTTTTCCCTTCCCTGGCATAGGTAAAATAGAGTTCCTTCACCAGCCATTTTTTAGCCTGGCTTACAGGGAGTAACCCTTTTATTACAAGTTGTTCCACTTCAATTCCGCAACGCTCTCTCAGGTCAACAATTACTTTTTCAGCCTCAGGATTCATATAGCCATTTCTTACAAAAATAATAATCAATTAATATTATAACAAGCTATCATGCAACTTTTTGCCAACATGTACTAAACAATTACTTTAAGTCGGTTGTATGTTTGTGGCTATCAATTTTTCCTGCCAATATGAAGTCCTTTTCCACTCCTCCAATCGCCTTTTCGGCAGCAAGTGTTGATGAAGCTACTGGTACTCTTCATAAGGTCATCGTCGCCCAGGTGGGGAAGGTGAAATCTTATTTCGAGCAGATCGATGCAACCACTCTGGCCCAGATTGAAAAACTGGGAAATGAGAAGGAGAATGGAGTTAAGGCTCGCTTTGGTCATCCCAATATGTGCAGCTCTTCGTTTGGTACCTATATCGGCCGGTTTAAAAATTTCAAGGTAGATGGTGATAAGGTCTATGGTGATCTGCATCTGGATGAGGTCTGCAAGGAATCTCCTTCCGGGAACCTTTATGCGTATATCCTGAAGATGGCCAAAAACAATCCGGATATGTTCGGGGCTTCGATTGCCTTTATCCCGGGCGAACCGGTGATCACCGATGACGAATACCCGGCAACCCGGGTCGAAGAACTTCTTGCGACGGACCTGGTGGATGATCCTGCAGCCACGAACTCTCTCTTTGCAGTGGATTCCTTCTCTTATCAGGCTACCCGCTTCCTCGATGAGAACCCAGCCATTGCCTGGCTCATTGCCAAAAAACCCGACACTATCATTGAATTCATGCTTAAATATTTTTCAAACAACAACACCATGAAAAAGGAACTTTTCCAAAGGCTTAAAAACCTGTTGAACCCGGCTCCGGATGGAGCCAATGCCGATGCTCTCAAGGATTATAACCAGACGGTTGAACAGCTGGAAGCCGATTATCAGAAACAGATATCGACCCTGGAGGCCGATCACCAGAAGCAACTTTCCGCTCTCCAGGATCAGATTACCACGCTTCAGGACCAGCTCAAAGCCCGGCCCACCACCGTCGAAGGCGCCGATCCCCAGCTCAAAGTCGGACCTTCCGAAGAAACCTTCGGCAAGCAGCTCCTAAAAGAGATGCCCATCCACCTCAAAGACAAACTCAAAAAGTAACGCTCATCATGCATCCCTCCTCCTGCATCATCTTTCATTCGACATTCAACATTCGTTATTCAATATTCGATATTCATCTTTTCAATCTTTAACCCGCCATGTCAAACATCTTCTCCCACGCCATCAGCCCCGCTTTCACCAAGCAATCCATCCGTGAATTTTTCGTCAGCCCCTTCTTCATGGGCGAAGACATCCGGGGCGCTATTACGGTCCGCACCGACGTCAAGGGTACCGAGCTTCTGAACAAGATCTCCCGTCCTTCGTTTATTACTAAACCCAAAGCTGCTCCTGGCTTCACTCCCACCGGCACCTTTGCTCTTTCTACCCAGTCCATCACCGTGGCTCCCATGGCCATGGAATTTGAGCAGAATGCCCGTGCTTTCTGGGGTTCCATCGTGGAGCAGTTGCTGGCTACCGGGTATAAGGAGGATGATATCGAGCGGATGAAGGAGCCCGATATCTGGAACAAGATTATGTTGCCGATCATTGCCCAGGCCGGTCAGCAGGATCTGATCCGCCAGATGTTTTTCGGTAATCCGGTCCAGGAAACCTTAGTATCCGGGGTTCCTACCGGTACGGTCGATACCAATTTTTCGGGCTATACCGGTTTTCTTTCGCATTTTCTTGCCAATCTCTATGCTGGTACCATCCCTTCCGCCCAGCATGTGGTCATTGATTCGGCTACCTCGGCTGTAAAGGCTGAGAAAATTCTCACGTATACATATGGTGCAACGGATACCTTGATTACAGTTACGATCAATGGCGTTGATTATACTCAGGCTTATGCCTCCAATGCTACAGCTACTGTTGTTGCCTGGCTTGCTGCTCATAAAGCCACCATTGAGGCTCGTGCAGGGATCAATGGTGTGATTGTGACCAATCCTTCCGGCGCCCAGATCAAGGTGGTTAGCAGGTATAAAGGCCAGACTTTTTCCTTTACTGCTGTGGCTAATAGCGGTGGTTCTTTTGCAGCTACTGGAACTGTTGCAGCAGTTAAGGCAGGGGCTCTGGCTTCCGGAGAGGCTGATGCCACGCTCGAAGAAATGATTGATTCGGCCCGTCCCGAATTATTTGAATTCCCCCTGGTGTTCATGGTCACCCGTTCCATGTGGAGGAACCTGGTCCATACGATCAAGAATAAAACCGGCGACCTTCCGCTCACCATGATGCTGAACGGAGTGAATGTTCCTTCCTACGAAGGATATCCGGTGCTCATTCGTCCCGACTGGGATACCTGGATTGCTACCTACCAGAATGGGATTCAGCCTCACAGGGCGCTGTTTACCACCCAGCAGAACCTCATCTTTGCCACCGACGGACTCATGGATCCTCAGGATATCGAGTCCTGGTATAATCCTGATCTGCAGATGAGGCGTTACAGGGTCCAGTACAAAGCCCAGACCGCATATCTCCACTCCGAACTACTGATGCTTGCCGGCTTCGGCGACTAAATCGTAAATCGTACATCGTAAATGAAATCGTAAATCGGGGTTATTCGCAATATTGTCAATTTTTAATGGTGCTCATTACGGCTGCGCCGAACGTAAATCGTAAATCCAATGTCACCTGTCCCCCGCTTTTTCGAGTTCAATTACGCTCCTGTCCTTGATTTGTTTGATACGGATTACATCGCTTCCCGCACCAATTATCAGGACTATATCCCCTTTGGTGATGATAACGCCCTCCCCCGCCAGTTGATCAAGCTGGCCCGGGAGGTCCCTGTTCACAGGGCAATCCTGAATTCGAAAACCAACTACATCATTGGCCAGGGTATTCAGTCATCCGATCCGGCTACCTCAGGTTTTATCAACCTTTCCAATAATATCCGGGAACCATTTCTGTACACCTTAAAGAAGCTCTGTTTTGACTACCTCACTTTCGGAAACTGTTATTATGAGCTGGTTTCCAATTCCAAAAGGTCTTTTGTCTTTGTTTACCATCAGGATGCTTCCCGGGTACGCCTGCATGTCGATGGCAAGCAGGTTCTGATCCATCCTTGCTGGGATTTGTTCAAGGGCAAGGACGACAAGGATCTGCAAACCCTGGCTCTCTTCCCTGAATTTTCAAAGGGTTCCGACGGATTGCTGCATTCTGTTGTGCAGATCAAAGATTACGAGCCTGAATTCTTTTACTACGGTATTCCGTCCTATTTTGCAGGCATCCGTAATGTCATCATCTCGGGCCTTACCAATATTTGGAATCAGACCCGCCTTGAATCTTCTTTTGCCACTCCCGGCCTCCTGGTGATCCCGGGAGTGAACTCTGATGAAGCAGCCGACGAACTTGACGCCATGTTTCAACAGTATAAAGGCGCTCTCAGTTCCAAGGCCAACGAAATCATCATTCAGTATCTTTCCGATCTTGGGCCCGGCATCAGTTCCCAGGAAGCAAAGTTCATTTCTTTCAACCGTGATAAGGAAGACAATTGGACCAGTCTGCACAAGCAGTCCGAAATCTCCCTTATCACCATTCACAACTGGTTCCGCACCCTAACTCCCTACTCCGACGAAAAAGCCGGATTCGACTCCGGACGTATCCTCAATGAGCACGATATTGCCATTTCCACCGTCATCCATCCCATCCAGGAAGTCTTTATACAATCCCTGGAAACCTCACTCTCAGATTGCAACCTGCAGTTCAAAGACTTCGAATTCATCAACACCCCGCCCATCTCCCGCATCAACCCCATGAAATACGTATGGGAAATCCGCCGCGACACCG
>JBAXIO010000034.1:0-12066 GCA_037138335.1 Bacteroidota bacterium | reverse complement strand
CCAGTCATCGCAGCGAAGCGGAGCGAAGCTGCTTACCCAGTCATCGCAGCGAAGCGGAGCGAAGCTGCTTACCCAGTCATCGCAGCGAAGCTGCTTACCCAGTCATCCGCCGACTAAATGACAGATTTTCACCATGAAATGTAAAAATATTTCGCCAACCCGCTTGTTTTCCGGAAAAAGCTCTATATTTGCATCCCCGTTCCGGGTTTAACCAAAGCTATTCAGTATTAATCATATATAACTTCTAATTTTAATTACAATGACAAAAGCAGAAATTGTAGCAGAAATTGCTAACAAGACCGGAATCGAGAAGGTCGCTGTCCAGGCTTCTGTTGAAGCTTTTATGGAAACCATTAAAAATTCCATGGTAACTGGCCAAAACGTTTATCTCAGGGGATTCGGCAGTTTCATCATCAAGAAACGCGCAGAAAAAACAGGAAGAAATATTTCAAAGAATACCACCTTGATTATTCCCGCCCATAATATTCCTGCCTTTAAACCTGCCAAGACCTTTGTAAACAAGGTTAAAAACCACGTACGGGTTAAGTAAGCAAATTTTTTTAAAAACAGGATATGCCGAGCGGAAAGAAACGTAAAAGACATAAGATGGCGACACACAAGCGTAAAAAACGCTTGCGTAAGAACCGGCACAAGAAGAAGTAATCCATGCTTTACGCATGGGGCCTTCCCTGCTACAATTCCTATGTTCATTACAATTCCCGGATCTCATCCGGCCATTTGTAATCAATATATAATCGTAAGTGAACAAGGAACTCATTATCAACTCGACTTCTTCGGAAGTTGAAATTGCCCTTCTGGAAGACAAACTCCTCGTTGAGTTAAATAAGGAAAGATCGAACAACGAGTATTCCGTAGGCGATATTTATTTGGGGCGGATCAAGAAGATCATGCCAGGGCTGAACGCGGCTTTCGTTGACGTAGGCTATGAGAAGGACGCATTCCTTCACTACCTCGACCTTGGTCCGCAAGTACAGTCCCTTCTCAAATATATTCGCCAGGCGCAGAGCGGCAACGCGCATAACATCAATATAGGTGATTTCGCCTTCGAACCTGAAATTATTAAGACAGGCAGGATCAACCATGTATTGAAATCAGGTCAGAATATCCTGATCCAGATCGCCAAAGAACCTATTTCGACAAAAGGCCCGAGGGTTTCCTCGGAACTCGCCTTTGCGGGAAGGTACCTGGTACTGATCCCCTTCTCCGATAAAATTTCTGTTTCTCAGAAGATCAAGTCGGCGGAAGAGCGTAACCGGTTGAAACGTCTGATTACCAGTATCAAGCCTAAAAACTGCGGGGTTATCATCCGCACAGTGGCCGAAAACAAACTGGTTGCCGACCTGGATGCCGATTTAAGGGCATTGTACAAACGCTGGGAATCGATTTCGATGAAACTGTCGGCCGCCAAGCCTCCTATGAAGATCATCGGCGAGATCGACCGTACTTCGGCCATTCTCAGGGATGCCCTGAACGAATCCTTCAACAACATCGTGGTAAACGACTCCACCCTCTACGATGAGATCAGGGCGTATATCGGGAAGATCTTTCCCGATAAAGTCGGCATTGTAAAGCTTCACACGGGCAAGACCCCCATCTTTGAACAGTACGGCGTCGACAAGCAGATCAAAGGCACCTTCGGTAAAACAGTTACGATCAAAAGCGGGACTTACCTTGTGATCGAACATACCGAAGCGCTTCATGTCATCGATATCAACAGCGGGCACCGGGTGAACCAGGACCAGAACCAGGAGATGAATGCCCTCGAGACCAACCTGGAGGCCGCGGCTGAAGTTGCCAGGCAACTCAGGTTGCGCGATATGGGCGGCATCATTGTGATCGATTTTATTGATATGACCCTGGGCCAGAACAGGCGCAAGCTTTATGACAAGCTCAGGGAGGAAATGAAAAGGGACCGTGCAAAGCACAGTATACTTCCCCCGAGCAAATTCGGTTTGGTGCAGATCACACGCCAGAGGGTGCGTCCCGAAATGAACGTGCAGATACTCGAGAGGTGCCCCTCATGCGACGGCAGCGGGGAAATACGCCCAAGCATACTGCTCACCGACGAGATCGAGAATAACCTGAGCTACCTCGTCCGCGAACAAAATGAAAAGAACCTCACCCTGATCGTTCACCCCTATATCCATGCCTACCTCACAAAAGGAATGTTTTTCAACGAGCTCAGGAAATGGAAGAAGAAATACGGGGTCAAACTGACCCTGGAACCCCAGAACGCCTATCATTTCCTCGAATATCATTTCTATAATGATCATGGGGACGAGATTAAAATGTAAACCGTAATGAAGAACGTGACGAAATTCGTGAAGAATATCGTAATGAAGTCCGGTTTTCTTCTCATATTACCCTCACGTTTTTCCTTACGACTTTCCTAACGTTATAACCTATGCAAACCGTCGTCAGCGGCATACGCCCAACCGGCAACCTTCACCTCGGCAATTACTTCGGCGCCCTGAAGAATTTCATCAGGATGCAGCAGGAGAATAACTGCTATTTTTTTATTGCAGATTATCATTCCCTTACCACTCACCCCACTCCTGCCGACCTGCACGGGAACGTGAAAACCGTCCTGGCAGAATTCCTTGCAGCAGGGCTCGACCCAGAGAAAGCAACCATTTACATCCAGAGCGACCTCCCTGAAACAGCAGAGCTGTACCTGCTCCTAAACATGAACGCATACGTGGGCGAACTCGAGCGCTGCACTTCATTCAAGGAAAAGATCCGCACCCAGCCCGATAATGTCAATGCAGGCCTGCTTACCTATCCTACTTTGATGGCTGCGGATATCATTATCCATAAGGCACATAAGGTACCCGTGGGCAAGGACCAGGAGCAGCACCTGGAGATGACCCGCACTTTTGCGAACCGCTTCAACCGGATGTATAAAGTGGATTACTTCCCCGAGCCACAGGCATATAATTTCGGAGAAGAACTTGTGAAGATCCCAGGTCTGGATGGTTCGATGAAAATGTCGAAATCCGACAACGAAAGCTCAGCGATCTTTTTAGCTGATCCCCCGGAAGTCATCCGCAAGAAAGTAATGAGAGCCACAACCGATACCGGTCCGACAGCACCTGATTCGCCCAAGGCCCAGGCTGTTCAGAACCTGTTCACCCTGATGGAGGATTTTTCTCCCAAAGAAACCTACGATCATTTCAATGCTCTTTATAACACCTGCCAGATCCGTTACGGTGACCTGAAAAAGCAGCTGGCCGAAGATATCATCAGGTTCACCACCCCTATCCGCGAAGAAATTCTCAGGATCAATGCCGACGAGGCCTATATCAGCAAAGTCGCAAGGCTTGGCGCAGAGAAAGCACATGCTTCAGCATCGAAAACCATTAAAGAAGTACGAGAGATTATCGGGTTCAGGAGTTTCTAGATAACTGGGTCAGCAGCTTCGCTGCGATAACTGGGTCGGCAGCTTCGCTGCGATGACTGGGTCGGCAGCTGCGCTGCGATAACTGGGTCGGCAGCTGCGCTGCGATGACTGGGTCAGCAGCTTCGCTGCGATAACTGGGTAGCTGGATATCTAGTTGTCCAGTTATCCAGTTATCCAGTTATCCAGTCATCCAGTAATCCAGTAATCCAGTCATCCAGCTATCCAGTCATCCAGCTCTCCAGCCATCCCGCTAAACTTTCGGCAGCGTCACGCAGAACTTACTCCCCTTCCCAACTTCGCTTTCAACCCAGATCTTTCCGCCATGCTTGTCGATAAGTTCTTTGCAGAGGATCAGCCCCAAACCTGTACCCTTTTCATTAGCCGTCCCGGAAGACCTCAATTGCTGATCTATCCTGAATAATTTATCAAGATTCTCTGCTGATATCCCAACACCGGTGTCGGTAACACAGATCCTGATCATTTCCTGACTATCTGTTTCTCCCTTTACCAATTCGGTATAAATCTTGACCTGTCCGCCCAGCGGGGTAAATTTAATTGCATTTGAGATTAGATTGCGGATGACCGTTCTCACCATCTGTTCATCAGCCAGAACAACCGTTCCGAAATTCACCGCAGTGAAGATCTTGATCTGTTTTTTCTCAGCCTGGTCGCGCAGCAGGATCACCATATCGTTGGTCACCACGCTCATATCGACCGGGAAAGGGTTGAAGTTTTGCCTGCCGGTTTGGGCGATGGACCAGGCCAGGAGGTTTTCAAGCAGTTTAAAGGTATTTTGTGCCGATGAATGGATGTTGAGCACAAAATGCTGGCGTTCCTCATCAGTGAAATCATCCCATTCCCTTGTAAGTATTTCAGAAAAACCAAGAATGGCATTGAAAGGCCCTTTGAGGTCGTGGGAGATTATAGAAAAGAACTTGTCTTTGGAATTGTTCAATTCCTGGAGGTCCTCGGTATATTTCCTGATCTTCTGCTCCACTTCTTTTTCCTTGGTAACCTCCCGGGCCGTGCCCACAGTGCCTATCATTTCTCCCTTCTCATCTAAGATCGGGGCTTTATAAACATCAAAAATGGTATGTTTCCCGTTCAGGAATCCCGATTCTTCGAATTTCTCGGCCTTTCTTGATTTCATTATGATTTCATCGGTATCACGGCAGAGTTCACCGAAAGTATAATAATTGGGATCGTCAGGATGAAGTGCTCTCTGCCTTTCGGCAAAGAACAGATCGGTCTTGCCGACCGGTTCTTCCACATCTTTGGCCTGCAGTGAAATTTCAGCATGTGACTTATTTGCGAAAAGGTATTTTTTCTCAAGATCCTTGGCCCAGAGTTTATCAGGCATGTTATCGGCCATCAGCCTGAATATCCTCGTCAGATCCTGGTACTTTTTTTCACTTTCCTGCAGTTTATAATACTCGCCCAGCCTCTCTTCTTCCATGCCGATCGCAGAAGCAACCATCGAGAGGATCAGTTTATCGGCCTCGTCGGGGTGAAAATCATGAGTGAACACGGCGCAGAGGGAACCTATGGTTTTCTCCCCGAACCTCACCGGGTGTCCCATATAGGTTTGCAGGCCATATTTTTTTACATTGGGATCGGTGGCATAATACTCACTTGATGGCAGGTCATGGACCAGGAAGATTTCCCTGGATTGTTTTTGAATTACGTCAAAACATAAATGCCCGTCGGCTTTGTCGAGCTGAATATAATCGGCGGGGACCCCTGCTTTACCGAGGGTATGCAGGTATTCCCCTTCAAGCCTGTTATACAAGGCCGCATCAGCCCCGATGATCTCAGCGAACACCCTGGTCATCGACTGGATATTCTGTACCGAGTCGGTCTTGAAATTCAGCAGGCATTTGCTGAATTCCCTCAACTGCTTATTGGCTTTATTCCGTTTGCTTACATTCCTCACCATAGCCTGGATGTAAATTTTTCCATCCAGGTTGACATTATTCAGGCTTACTTCGGCTTCGAATGCCTGTCCGTCGAGACGCTTATGCACCCATTCGAAAGACTGTGGGTTCCCTTCACTGGCAAGCTTGATTTTTTCAAGGGCTTTATCGACAGATTTCATCCCGTCGGGCTGGAACTCAGGAGACCAGGTGTAGGGATTTTGCCCGATGATGTCTTCACGACGGCAGCCAAATGACTCCAGGGTTTTGGGATTACAATCAATAAACACGTCCTTGTCCATAAGGAAGATGGAGTCATGGGCTGATTCAAAAATAAGGCGGTATCGATTTTCTTTTTGTCTCAGTTCCTCCTCAATATTTTTCCTCTCGGTGATATCCCTGATAATCGCACCCAGGCTGAATCCCTTATCGCTTTTATACATGAAAGCCGTCTGGAGAATGGTTTTTCTCTCTCCTCTTTTTGTAAAGATCCTGGCCTCCTTAACAGCATCGACTATAGAATGTCCCCCGGTTTTAAATGCCTCCGTCATTGCATTTTTAACACGTTCCAGGATCTCCGGTGATCGTTTTTCGGGTACAATAAGTTCGTACATCACTTCCCACTGGTACCTGTTGAGGACCTCTTCCCGTTTCATTCCCGTGATCTCTTCCAGCGCCTTATTCCAGAAAATCATTTTACCCTCGGGATTTATCAGCAGGAATCCTTCAGAAAAATGTTCAAGTATTTCAGTAGTGTTTATTGGGCTTTCGGATTCCATTTGTTAAATTATTAGCAGAACCTGTAAAGTTATAAATAATTTTTGAATAGGAATGCCGTGATTATTGCGGGTTGAAAATGGTTGCCTACCTTTGTATACCAGATTTTACTCTTATGAAGTACCTGAAACTGCGGCTGATTTTGCTTTCCCTTGCTTCCGGACTGATTCTCTCCCTGGCATGGCCCGAGAGGGGATTTCCTGCTTTGCTGTTTTTTGCTTTTGTTCCCTTACTGCGGATGGAGGAGCTCGTAAGTTCAAACCGTGAGCGTTTTACCCGCTTTTCGGTGTTTTTCTATTCCTATCCCGGGTTCCTCCTGTGGAATGGGCTTACTACATGGTGGATTGTAAACTCCACAGGAGAAGGAGCCGCAATGGCTGTCGTTCTGAATGCCATGTTCATGAGCATAGTATTTGCATTTTTCAGCGGCACCAAACGCAGGCTCGGCAGCAGGCCGGCAGGTTACCTTGCCCTCATCTGTTTCTGGGTCATGTTCGAATACCTCCACCTGAACTGGGACCTCAACTGGCCCTGGCTTAACCTCGGCAACGGGTTTTCATCGTATCACCACTGGGTCCAATGGTATGAATATACCGGGGCGTTCGGAGGAACCGTGTGGGTATTGCTGGTGAATATTCTTGTATATGATATTGCAAGCCGGTTTATTCGTGATGAGCGGGATGCGAGCATTTTACACAAGCCGCATCAGGTGAACGAAGAGAACCGTAGCGGCGGTGTAAAGATGCGAGTAATAATCCCGCTCATCATGATTCTGGCTCCAATCGCTTTCTCTTACCTCCTTTATTACACCTACCACGAAAAATCAAACCCCGTCCACGCAGTCATCGTACAGCCAAATATCGATCCGTATTCTGAACAATACAGCCTTCCTCCCATTCAGGTCGTCGGCAGGATCATGAACCTTGCGGGCCCGGCCATAGATTCCACTACGAATATACTGGTAACTCCCGAGTCGGCCCTGCAGCAGGAAATGTGGGAGAACCAAATTGAGACTTTTGAAAGCGTCTTACTGGCAAGACAGATCATCACGAAGTATCCCAACCTGAATATTATTCTTGGGGGTACTACTTATTATGCCTTCAAACCCGGGGAAAAAATTCCGCATACGGCCCGGAAGTTTACACAGGAGAACGCCTGGTATAACCGGTACAATGCCGCAATCATGGTAAGCCGCTATCCGACTTTACAGATGTATCATAAATCAAAACTCACTCCCGGGGTCGAAGTGCTTCCTTCCTACAACGGGTTTAAGTGGCTTGAAAAATATGCCATCGACCTTGGGGGGATAGTGGGGAGCCTTGGCACCGATTCTGTTCGCAAGGTATTCAGGGTTATTAACATGCCTCCGGTTGCAGCCTGTATCTGCTATGAATCGATCTTTGGTGAATTTTTTGCTGAGTTTGTCAGGAACGGCGCCCAGGTAATGTGCATCATAACCAACGACGGATGGTGGGGGAATACAGCAGGCCACCGCCAGCATTTTGCTTTTGCCCACCTCCGTGCAATCGAGACCCGACGCAGTATTCTCCGTTCGGCCAATACCGGGATCTCTGCATGGATAGACCAAAGGGGCGATGCTCATGAACAAACGAAGTACTGGGTCCCCGCTGTGATAAAAGCTACTGTGAATGCAAACGACAGGATGACATTCTACACCCTGCACGGCGATTATATCGCTTTCTGGCTCTCGTGGCTGGGGGGATTGCTATACCTGGGGTCGCTGGGGGTATGGATTGGAAGAAAAAGAATTAAAAAATCATAATTTCGCTTGCATCTTAACATCGCTTTACGCTCATATATATGCAACGTCGCTGCGCCTGTTGCTCGCAACCTCACACCGCCGCTACGGTGGCAGCGGAGCGATATGATGATAGTCTCCTCTGGCGTTATCAAAGCTCCTCGCACCTGATGCGGCTTGTGTGAGTTGCTTCGCTCTTCATATCCAAGGCGACTTTTGCGATATATTTCGCTCACTACATAAAGGCAGCTTGTGTGAACTGCTTCTCGGATTTATCTTAAATTTGCGTTTTATCAATCAGATATCCCAAATGAAATACTTCCTCCTCGCAATAATTCCTATCATACTTGCTTCCTGTAATAACTCCGGTCAAAAAACCATTGCCGCTGCATCGGATTCCACCTCGGCAAAAAAAGCCAGGGTCGCAATCCCTTCTTTTAACAAGGATTCGGCCTATTCTTACGTAGTTGCCCAGCTGGCTTTCGGGCCCCGGGTTCCCGGGTCCCAGGCGCATGAGAAATGCGCATTATATATCATAAACAAACTGAAATCATGGTGCAGGGATGTGATCGTTCAGAAATACCAGATGGCCGCTTACAACGGGAAGATGCTTGATGGGAAGAACATTATTGCATCCTGGAAACCAGGATTGAAAAACCGTATCGTGCTATGCTCCCACTGGGAATCCCGTCCCTGGGCCGACCATGATCCCGATCCGAAATTACGCAGGAAGCCCGTGGATGCTGCTAATGACGGGGCCAGCGGAGTTGGCGTCCTGATGGAAGTTGCAAGGCAGTTCAGCCTTAAAGAACCCGCTATCGGGATCGATATTGTGCTCTTCGACCTTGAAGATTACGGCCCTCCCCAGGATGAGAGCAGGGGCGACGATAAATGGTGGGGGCTCGGATCCCAGTATTGGGCCCAGAACCCGCACATACAGGGATATTCGGCAAGATACGGGATCCTGCTAGATATGGTGGGGGCAGCTGGTGCGACCTTCCTGCTGGAAGGCCTGTCACAGGAATATGCAGCTGATATCCAGAAAAAGATCTGGGATGCAGCCAACCGAATCGGATATTCATCATTTTTCCTTTACGAGAAAGGCGGCATGGTCACCGACGACCATGTATTTATTATGAAATATATGAGCATCCCGGTGGTCGACCTGATCCACCTCGACAAATCAACCGAATCGGGATTCTATCCATACTGGCATACGACCCACGACAACCTTGCATCCATCGATGCTTCAACGCTCAAAGCCGTGGGGCAAACGATGCTTACGGTTGCTTACGAAGAGCAATGATCGCTTGCAACCTTGCACCGCTGCTGCGCCTACTGCGTCACTCATATAAACAGACACCAAAGTATTATCATTTTCCAGATCGCTCCTTGTAGCCAAGGCAGCTTGTGCAAGTTGCTTCGCTTTCGAAACAGCCAGGTGGAGAAGTGAGGTACGGATAAAAATACCTTTCTTCGGAACACCAATATATGAAGTACCGAACGGCTGACCTGGCTTAGAAAGCAAGCTGCTGGTGGGTCAAAACAGTACCGTAGCTGAGGAATGCCGGGGAAAGACACCGGTGTTTACAGCAACTCATTCGCGAGATTCGCGAGATCGGAACGCTCGCCCTTCTCAAGCTTTACATGAGCGTAAAGCGGCGAACTCCTGATCTTGTCGATAAGCGTGGATAACCCGTTCGACTGTGCGTCAAGATAAGGCGTATCGATCTGGTGGATATCACCGGTGAAAATGATCTTGGTGTTCTCCCCAGCACGCGTGATGATCGTCTTGATCTCATGCGGAGTGAGGTTCTGGGCCTCATCCACAATGAAGCATACGTTCGAAATGCTGCGGCCGCGGATATAGGCAAGGGGCGTGATGACCAGCTTCTCGTTTTCTACGGCTTCCTGTATGACCTTGTATTCCTTATCTTTCTCATTGTACTGGTTCTGGATGAACTTGAGGTTGTCCCATAGGGGCTGCATATAGGGATCAAGCTTTGACTTGATATCACCTGGCAAATAGCCGATATCCTTGTTGCTTAAAGGGACGACCGGGCGGGCAAGGTAGATCTGCTTGAAATACCTCTTCTGCTCGAGTGCCCCGGCAAGAGCAAGTAATGTTTTACCGGTACCGGCGATTCCCTGCAGGGTGACCAGTTTGACATCGGGGTTCAGTATGGCATGAAACGCGAACACCTGTTCGGCATTGCGGGGAGTGATCTTGAAACAAGAATGTTTTTCGATCTTTTCGATCCGCTCGGTTGCCGGGTTGAAAAATGCCAGCACAGAACTTTTCCCGTTCTTCAGAATATAATAATGGTTGGGGAGGGGCCTTTTTACGCCTATATCTTCGGGAAGGCAAAACCCGGTTTCATACATCAGGTCTATGATGGTCTTGTCGAGGCCCTCTACCGTGGTTTTCCCGGCATACAGTCCTTCCACATCCTTGACCTTGCCGGTAAGGAAATCGTCGGAAGCAATATTCAATGCCTTGGCTTTCAAACGCAGGTTGATGTCCTTTGAAACAAGCACCACCTTTTTCCCCGGGTTTTCCTGCATCATCATCAGGGCGGCATTGAGTATCCAGTGGTCGGGCTTGTTCTCACCGAATACCCTGTTGGCGTCGAGGTCGCTGTGCTCGTTCATCACCACTTTGAACTTACCCCCTTTGGAACCGCCCAGAGAGATCCATTTGGTGAGTGTTGAACGGGCCGACAGCTTGTCCATGATGCGGATGAACTCCCTTGCTTCATAATTTATGGTGTCGTTCCCTTTCTTGAAGTCGTCGAGTTCCTCGAGCACCGTGATGGGTATTGCCACATCATTGTCTTCAAAACTACTGATCGCGTCATGGTTATAAAGGATAACTGAGGTATCCAACACGAAGATCTTCTTTTCTGCAGATTTCTTTTTTATCATGGAAGATGTTTTGACCAGCATAAAAGTATATGTTTAAATACGGAGAAATGACATCCGCAAAAAGAAAATATAAACAAGGTTTTGTTGGGAAATTTTTATGACGAATTCCGTTATCTTTGCCAAAAACCATTAGTTTGCCAGAAAATAAACTGTTCCTTCTTGACGCTATGGCCCTGATCTACAGGGCATATTATGCTTTCAAGAACAATCCCAGGGTAAGCTCCAAAGGCGTTAACACTTCGGCTGTCTTCGGATTTGCCAACACCCTGTTCGATGTTTTACGTAAAGAAAAGCCCACTCATATAGGCGTGGCCTTCGATACTATCGCCCCGACCGTGAGGCATGAGGACTATGAATTTTACAAAGCCCACCGGGAAGAGACGCCGGAGGATATCATTTCTTCACTTCCCTTGATCCACGAACTTCTCGAGGGGTTCCGCATACCGATTTTGTTTGTGGATGGCTATGAGGCGGATGATGTGATCGGCACCCTCGCCAAGCAGGCTGAAGCTGCGGGATGGACAACCTATATGATGACTTCGGATAAGGACTTCGGACAGCTCGTAAGCGCTACCACCCTGATCTACCGTCCGGGGAAATTCGGGGGCGATGTGGATATCCTGGGCGTGAAAGAGGTTTGCGAGAAGTTCGGGATAAGCCGTCCCGAACAGGTAATCGATATGCTGGGATTATGGGGTGACGCTTCCGATAACATACCGGGTATCCCGGGCGTGGGTGAAGTTACGGCCCGTAAGCTCCTGGCCGAATTCGGCTCGGTGGAAAACCTGGTTGAACATCCCGAAAAGGTGGCAAATGAAAAGCTCCGCCAGAAGGTGATCGAGTTCAAAGACCAGGCACTGATGTCGAAAAGCCTGGCTACCATTATTCTTGATGTACCTATCGCATTCGAACCCTCGAAACTGATCATGGATGAACCTGACGAGCAGCGCCTGAAGCGCTTGTTCGACGAGCTGGAGTTCAGGGCGCTGGGAGAGCGTGTGTTTAAATGGGCCCAAACCGGGAAACGGGAAATGGGAAACGGGAAACGGGAAACGGGAAACGGGAAACAGGATAGCGGGATACGGGATATGGGATCTGGAATCGTAAATCCTGAATCTGAGACCCCAAACCTGTTTTCCAACCTTGAATCAGCATCCAGTAATCCAGTTATCCAGTCATCCAGCAATCCAGCTATCCAGTCACCCAGTAATCCAGCTATCCAGTCATCCAGCAATCCAGCTATCCAGTCACCCAGTAATCCAGCTATCCAG
>JBAXIO010000033.1:0-21947 GCA_037138335.1 Bacteroidota bacterium | reverse complement strand
GCTATCCAGTCATCCAGTCATCCAGCTATCCAGTCATCCAGCTATCCAGCTATCCCTGCGGCCATGCGTAGCCGTATCCTTCTGACCGTTGAATATCCCAGGCCGAAAACCATCAGCAATGCACCTGCCCAGAGAACATTTATAAACGGGTTCATGATCGCTTTAATGACTATGTAATCGGGTTTCTCACCTACCTGGGCGATGTATGTATAATAATCCATCATGGGGTAATGCCTTGTAGCCGGGTTATAAACGGCTCCCATCCGCGGATGCACATTCACTGAGGGATACAAGCTGAATTGCCTGGTCATTTTCCCATCATTCATCCGCAGAAAGTCAACACGGTAAGTGGTCGTATTTTCAAGCCTGGAGTTATTTACATAAGTGACATAAAATCCTGACATAAAAAGGGTGTCACCCCTGACCAGCATTAGGTTTTCGGTATTGTTCTTAACATCTCCAAGGTCATATCTTGAGGTATTGGTTGAAATAACCCTTGAATTGGAAAATGTGATCAGAGTACCCAGAAGGAATATAAGAAAACCCAGGTGGGTTAAAACTCCTCCTGTATTCCTGGGAAAAGAAGTCCTGAAAAGGATATTTGACAGGGTGGCAAATAATCCAAAGAGAATGAAGAAAAGCAGTAAGACAAAGGTAAACCTGGTGACTATTCCTGAAATCATAAATGGAAGAGTTCCCAGCAGGGCCATCAAGGCCGGCAGGGCAAGCTTTTTCAGGGTCTCTTTCCAATGGTTTGAGGAATAATTCAGAAACTGGCTTAAACCGATGAAAGCTGCAACAAGCAATGCATAGGGTAGTTGCCAGCGGTTATAAAATCCGACATTGTCGGTGGGAGGAGCTACATGTGTTCCGAAAACCTTGTTAAATACAGGAAGGGATGTGGTAAAGATAACCTGGAAAGCAGCAAGGGCAACGATAAGCGAGCCAATGAACATCCAGAATTCCCTGGAAAGAACCCTGTCCTTTAAATTGTCAGTTAATTTCCTGACATTCAATATAATATAAACAAGCATCAGGGCGATAAAAACCATGAGGTATACCAGGAGCTGGCTGGTGAGGCCATTGTCGCCGAATGAATGTGCGGAAGTTTCGGAAAGCACCCCGCTTCGGGTCAGGAAAGTTGCATATAATACAAGTATGTATGAGAGAAGACTGAATAGAAAAGCTGAAAGCATGCCAAAATGCTGCCGTTTTGAGATGATCATAAAATGAAGTGTGGCCACCAGCGTAAGCCAGGGTACCAGGGAGGAATTCTCAACAGGGTCCCAGGCCCAGAATCCCCCGAATGTAAGTGAGACATAGGCCCATGCGCCCCCAAGCAAAATCCCTGCCCCGAGGAAGAAGAGTGAAAGCAGGACCCAGGGCAGGGCCGGACGTATCCAGCCGGTGAAGTCCTTTTTCATCATCGCGGAGATTGCGTACGCAAACGGGATAAGGGCAAGAGCATAACCGATGAAAAGAATCGGGGGATGGATCGTCATCCATATGTTTTCAAGCAGGGGATTCAAACCGTTCCCGTCGTTTACATACTGGAGATAATCGGGATGTTCGAAAATGGTTCCCGGCTGACCGGCATAAGTTTCTCTCAGCAGTACAAATGGGTTGCTGCCGATTTTATAGCTGAATAAGCTGACACCCAGAAGCATGGAAGTAACAAATACCTGTGACAGTGAAACAATGCCCATGACAGGCGATTCCCATTCACCAGATTTACGAATCAGGAATAATCCGAGAATGGCCTGGCAAATACCCCATACAAGGAAACTCCCCTCCTGCCCTGCCCAGAAACACGAAATAATGTATTTGACCGGAAGGGTAATGGAAGAATATTGCCATACGTATGTATATTCAAAATAATGGTTGAAAATCAGGATGTACAGGACGATAATCACTGCAAGCAGGGAAGCAACATGCAGGATGTAAAAACTCCTTGCAATACCCCTGACCAGCTTAAGCGGGTTTTCCCTGCGCGAGAAATGGAATAAAAACAAAACTGTGGAAATCAGGGAGGCTGCAAAACTCATCCAGATCAGTGAACTCCCGATTGACTTGTATATTAAGTGTTCTCCTGCAAAATTCATGAAAAAAACGGTTCTTGGTTTGAGCCGGCAAAGATACATTATTCACCCTTACACTGACTTGCTTCACAGGTATTTCGTCGGATTTGCTCCATGGAATGTGTTGAAAACTCCCTGCAATTTGTTATTAACAAAATTTTCTGGGATTGCATCAGGCCGCTATTTCCATTAAATTCGCTTAAATTTATTTTGTGGCAAAGATTGGATTAATAGGTGGATCCGGGCTTGAGAAGTTAAACATTCTCAGGGATACCAGGGAGGTGGTTGCTGAGACTCCTTTCGGATCTCCCAGTTCCTCGTTTTTCTGCGGTAAAATATCAGATAACGAGGTATATATCCTCTCGAGGCATGCGAGGGACCATTCCATAACTCCTACGCATGTAAATAACCGGGCAAATATTTCCGCCTTTAAGGATTTCGGATGTACGCATATCCTGGCTACCACGGCCTGCGGCAGCCTGAGGGATGAGATCCGGAGGGGGGATATTGTCTTTCCTGACCAGTTTATTGACTTTACAAAACACAGGATCAATACCTTTCATGACCACTTTGTACCCGACATTACAGGTCATGTCGCAATGGCCGACCCATTTTCGGAAGAGCTGAGAAAAATGCTCATACAAGGGGCTGAGACCCTCAAATTGCAATACAAACCAAGGGGGACTGTCGTCACAATTGAAGGTCCAAGGTTCTCAACAAGGGCCGAATCACGCATGTTCCGCATACTTGGCGCCGATATTATAAACATGAGCGTTGCACCTGAGGCCGCTCTGGCCAATGAAGCCGGGGTACCTTATGCCGTGATTGCCCTGTCAACTGATTACGATGCCTGGAAACATGATGAGCAAGCTGTGACCTGGGCTGAGATCCTGAAAGTCTTTGAAGAAAATGTCAGGCACGTAACAGCCCTGCTCATTAACGTTTTACAAAATTTTATAGTATAAATCATTGCGGATGAAGCAATACATAGTTCTTTTGATCGGATTGCTGATTGCAGCAGGGGGTTTTGCCCAGTACCCGGTTCAGCCGGGCAGGGTCCAACAAAATTCCGCTGACATTACAAGGTCGATGGCCGATTTGCCAATGATCAGCGAAACCAGGTCATTGCTTGAATTAGCCACCGGATGGACATTGCAGGACAATGGGGAGTGGTTGTCGAAAGAAAACAGTATTCCATGGAAAGACCAATCCCTGAACAAATCATCCAAACCGTCCTACAAACTCGGTAAGGAAAACTTCATTAACCTTGAAGTCCGCGACGTCCTTGTCAATAATGAAATGTTCGTGGTATTCATTATTCGCTTTAAAACCGGTTGGTATGAGTTCCCGATGCTGATGGAAGAATGGCATAAACAAATCGGCGTAACATACTTCGTGTGCAAGCTTTCAAAATTCCAGAATGTAATCCCCGAAAAAATGGAATTTAACAAGTTCTATATCCAGAACCTTGACGCATTATGTGATAATACCATCATCGGCTTTGACGAACGTTACCTGAACTCGACTATCGCGTACAATATTCACGAGATACTGACACTTAAAACCATCACACCTCATAACTTGCTGATCGCTTTTTCGGGTGTGCAGGCCGGGGGTCAGACCACGGCAAGGTTCAGGTTAATCCAGGTCATGAACAAGGAAAAATTCTATGGTCCATACCTGGATGTTAAAAACAGGGACAAACTTTTCAAAGGATCCTATTACGAATGTGATTTCAGCAGTTTCCGGTCATTGATCAACTACAGCGGCGGGTCATACATACAGGCATTTACCGGTGTGCCCAAATCGTCTGATGAATATTATAAGCGCGGCCTGTCAGACTATGCCTCCGGGAATTATATCCAGGCCATCTCGAACCTGACTGAAGCGTCAAAATACCCTCCCTATTCGACATTCTTCCTTACTTATGCCTACCGGGCCAACGCCCGCCAGAAAGTCGGGGACAATGCGGCCGCCATGATGGACTTTGATAAGGCGATTTCATTAAAACCGGCCGAACAGAATTATTACTCGGCATGGCTTACCGTAATTTATAACCGGGGCGTAGCAAGGTTCAATAACAAAGACAGGGACGGGGCATGTGCCGATTGGAATACGGCCTTGCAGTTCGGGCTTAAAGACGTTGCCAATGACCAGGCTATTAAAGACCATTGCCGTGGTTATCGTTTCACGGGGCCATCGGTAGCCATGACGCAAAGCGTTTCAACAAATTTCTCGGATGTGAGCGGGCCTGAATCTATGACCGATTACTACAAAGTATATTGGGAAGGTGTTTGGAAATACGAACATGGAAACTTCCCGGAGGCGCTCAGGTATTTCAACCGTGCCATCGAATTAAGGCCCCAGGATAAAGCTTTCATGGTTTATTATTACAGGGGAAGCTGTAAACTCAAACTATCCGACTTTGGTGGCGCGCTTACCGATCTCGATATGTCTCTTGCATTTAACGCCAGCAACCAGGGCGATGCCTCCATGATGAAATCTGTTTACTATAACCATGGGATGGCAAATTATATGCTTGGGAATTATGCCATGGCCTGCAGCGACTTCCAGAAAGCGAAAAGTGCAGGCATGAATACCCCCGAGTCTGTTGATTTCATGAATCAGGTGTGTAAGTAGAGGGAAGGTGACTAGTATACCACAACATGGTGCCTTACCCCGTTCTGGTAGGCTATAACCCATGCATCATGTATGCCCTGTTTGCGCATTTGGTCACAGAGTTCTTTTGCTGAACTGATGTCCTTGTAATAATGCCCGATGATATACCGGTTCAGTCCGTTTTCGGATTCCTTGATTACAGGCATGCTCACACGGTAATGCTTTTTCACCCAGGCTGCGGTGTAATTATGCTGGGAAAAAGCACAGATCTGCACAACGTAGTCATAAACTTCAGAGGCCTGGGGAACCGGAATTTTTTCAGCGGCTTTCTCCTGCGGAGGCACAGCGACAGGGGCTGGCTGGTAGGTAACAGGCGCAGAATACCCGTATTCCTGAACACTGAGTTTCTTTTTCGGGGTGCCGAACCTGTATGATGCGGTAAATGCGAGAATATTAATGAAATCACCTTTATACCCTCCAACCGTCTGATCCACCATGTCTGAAAATATCGTCCTGACGGTATATTCAACACCGGCATTGATTTTATTTGTAATGGCATATTGCAAACCCAGTCCAAAGGGCAACACCAATGCCGCCTGGAAGCCGTTAACCTGGTCAGGACTGGTCAGTTCCCCGCTGATCCCCTTGGTGAGCTTTGTATTCCAGGCATTGACACCAATACCTATTGTTCCGTATACGAAGACCTTGCGCCCTTCATTATAAGAGGAAAACAGGTTTGAAAGGTTAAATACCGAATTGATCGTAAAATCAATAAAAGTACCCCTGGCGGTCCAGTTTACCGATTTGGAACCTTCCTGCCCGTCCTTGCTTCCATGAATACCACCAGCAAGCAACTGGGCCTTTAACCCGATAACATTGGTGAATTGCCTCATCCCGAATACGCCTCCTGCAACGCTGATGCTGCGGTTCGGAAGAAATTTATTAATGTTAAGGTCCCCGTAATAAAAGTCGGGGCCCAGCATTACTCCTGCTTCCCAGGTCCCTGCCATACTGCCCTTTTTTGTTTTTTTCCCAGGGCCTGATACAGGGCTGGAACCATCGTAATTACTGAGCGTTTGCGCAAAAAGGCTTATGTGGATTAGAACCAATACAAAAACAAAGGCTGTATATCTGAGGTATTGCTGCATCGCCTGATTTAGGAACCTCAAATATATAACAGCCTCTGTTCTTTAATAGCAGTAATTAAGCCTTACTTACTACAAATTGTTAACAAAGTTTAACGGGCGTATTTGAAATCCCTGCCCAGGTAATGGCCGGTATTTCCCAGTTGCTCCTCTATCCTGAGCAGCTGGTTGTACTTGGCAATACGATCGGTACGGCAGGCTGAACCTGTTTTGATCATCCCGGTGTTCAGGGCAACAGCCAGGTCGGCAATTGTGACGTCTTCGGTTTCACCTGAACGGTGGCTAATAACCGCAGTATAACTGTTTCGGTAAGCCAGGTTTACGGCATCTATCGTTTCGGTAAGGGTGCCTATCTGGTTTACCTTCACAAGAATAGAGTTTGCAACTCCTTTTTTAATGCCTTCGGATAAGCGTTTCACATTGGTAACGAACAGGTCGTCGCCTACAAGCTGAATCTTGCTTCCAAGTTCTTTGGTCATCAGTTTCCAGCCATTCCAGTCATCTTCGGCCATCCCGTCTTCAATGGAGATGATGGGATACCGTTTTACCCAGTCTTTCCAGAATGAAACCATATCGGAAGGGCTGAGTTTTTCGCCTGTGGATTTTTTCAGGTGGTAAACGTTCTCTTCAGGGATAAAATACTCGGAAGAAGCGGGATCAAGAGCTATGAAGATATCTTTCCCAGGCTTGTATCCTGCTGCCTCAATGGCTTTAAGGATGACCTGCAATGCTTCCTCGTTGGATTTCAGGTTGGGTGCAAAACCGCCCTCATCACCAACGTTGGTTGAGTATTTTCCTTTTTTCAGTACCGCTTTAAGGTTATGAAAAACTTCTGATCCCATTCGGATAGCTTCAGAGAATGACCTTGCACCCACCGGCATGATCATAAATTCCTGGAAGTCGATTGAATTATCGGCATGAGATCCGCCGTTGATGATATTCATCATGGGAATAGGCAGTGTATTGGCTGCCGTGCCGCCTACATACCTGTACAACTCCTGGCCGGTAACCTGGGCAGCAGCATGTGCTGCGGCTAAAGAAACGCCAAGTATCGCATTGGCTCCCAGTTTTGACTTGTTCGGGGTGCCGTCAAGCTCAATCATCCTGTTATCAATCTCGATCTGCTCGGTAACGAACATACCGCTGACTTCAGCTGCAATGATCTTGTTTACATTATTAACTGCATTCAGGACGCCTTTGCCCATGTATTGCTTCTTGTCATTATCGCGAAGCTCAACGGCTTCATGAATTCCCGTTGAGGCTCCGGAAGGAACAGCAGCCCGGCCAAGAATGCCGTCATCGGTAATTACATCTACTTCAATTGTGGGGTTTCCCCTTGAATCCAGAATCTGTCTGGCGCGAACTGATAAAATCGTACTCATATCTTTAGTTTTAATTGATGTAAATTAAAAAAGGATAACGTAACAATGTACATTATCCTTTTTGTTGGATTCATTTATTTTTTGGTTTAAAGACTAACTTTCTTTTGCTTCAGGATTTTCCTCAGGTTTAGCTTCTGCCGGGCCTTCGGTACCTTCGGCCTTTTTAGCAGCTTTTTTCGGCTTTTTTATTTCCTTTTCATCCTTCGGAGCCGGGGATTTTTTTTCGGTTTCATCCTCTTTTTTTCCTCCCCTGCGGCCTCTGCGGGTTGTTTTTGACTTTGCTTCTTCCTTTTTTCCGCCCAGCATTACCTCGTTATAGTCAACAAGTTCGATAAAACACATATCGGCATTATCGCCTGCGCGCATCCCGGTCTTCAGTATGCGGGTATAACCGCCCGGTCTTTCCATGATTTTCTTGGATATTTCACGGAAGAGTTCCGAAACGGCTTCCTTATTCTGCAGGTAGCTGAATGCTATACGGCGGGAATGGGTGGAATCGTCTTTTGCCCTGGTGATCAAAGGCTCAACATAGGATCTAAGCGCTTTTGCCTTTGCAAGGGTGGTAGATATACGTTTATGCAGAATGAGCGAAGATGCCATATTTGAAAGCATTGCCTTCCTGTGCGCACTGGTCCTGCCTAAATGATTGATTTTCTTTTGATGTCTCATCGCTATTAATCCTTATCTAATTTATATTTTGAAGTATTCATCCCGAACTCCAGGCCTTTTGATTTTACAAGCTCTTCAAGTTCCGTAAGGGATTTCTTTCCGAAGTTCCTGAACTTCAGAAGGTCATTCTTGTTAAAAGCCACCAGGTCACCGAGAGTCTCAACATCGGCTGCTTTCAGGCAATTGAGGGCGCGCACCGAGAGATCCATGTCGACCAGCTTCGTTTTTAAAAGCTGGCGGATATGCAACGAGGTCTCGTCGAATTCTTCAGTAACAGTTTTCTCAGCTGTATCGAGGGTGATCTTTTCGTCGGAGAATAGCATGAAATGGTGGATCAGAATCTTGGCCGATTCCTTCAATGCATTCTTGGGGGCGATTGAACCGTCGGTAACAATCTCCATCACCAGTTTCTCGTAGTCGGTCTTTTGCTCCACGCGATAATTCTCAATGTTATAAGTAACATTCTTTATCGGAGTGTGAATCGAGTCGATCGCGATCCTGCCCAGTGAAGTGCTGAGTGCCTTGTTTTCATCGGCCGGGACGTATCCTCTCCCCTTGTCAACCGAGAGTTCCACGGTAAGTTTGACCGAGGGCTCCATATGACAAACCACGATTTCAGGATTCAAAACCTGGAAAACCGACAGGAATTTGTTGATGTCGCCTGCTTTGAATTCTTTCTGCTGTGCGATGATCACCGTCACCTTTTCAGAACTCTCAGTCTCAATAAGACGTTTGAAACGGATCTGTTTCAGGTTAAGTATGATCTCGGTGACATCTTCAATGACACCTTTGATAGTTGAAAATTCCTGGTCCACGCCTTCAATTTTTACTGAAGTAATGGCAAATCCTTCCAATGAAGACAGGAGGATTCTTCTCAGTGCATTTCCAATGGTAATACCAAAACCAGGCTCAAGCGGACGAAATTCAAATATTCCGCGGCGATCATCCGATTCAAGCATGATCACCTTGTCAGGTTTCTGGAACGGTAAAATAGCCATAATACTTTGTTTAAAAGGTTTATATCAAAATGAATTCCCGTTACTTCGAATACAATTCGACGATCAGCTGCTCCTTGATATTTTCAGGGATCTGTGAACGTTCAGGGTAGTTCATAAATTTTCCGGTCATAAGATTTGCATCCCATTCAAGCCAGGGATACTGGTTTCCTCTGCCGCTGAGGGAGTCGGTAATCACTTCCATGGATTTGGAACGTTCGCGTACGCCGATCAGATCGCCGGGACGAAGTTCGTATGAAGGGATATTAACGACTTTACCGTTTACCGTGATATGCCTGTGACCGATAAGCTGGCGGGCACCATCCCTGGTAGGCGCAATACCGAGGCGGTATACCGTATTGTCAAGCCGTGATTCAATAAGCTGAAGCAGCACCTCACCTGTAATACCACCTTTATGTGAAGCTTTGTTAAAGATATTCCTGAACTGCCTTTCCAGGATACCATAGGTATACTTGGCTTTCTGTTTCTCCATCAACTGGGTTCCATATTCTGAAGCCTTAGCGCGCCGTTTGGTCTGGCCGTGCATCCCCGGAGGGTAATTTTTCTTTTCGTAACTTTTGTCAGGTCCGTAGATAGGATCCCGGAACTTTCTTGCAATTCTTGATTTCGGCCCAATATATCTTGCCATGGTATCGAATGTTATTTATGATTAATTCAGATTATACACGCCTGCGTTTAGGAGGACGGCAACCGTTATGAGGAAGCGGAGTGATGTCCATGATCTCCGTAACTTCAATGCCTGCAGCATGGATGGTACGCATGGCTGATTCACGCCCGGCTCCGGGGCCCTTAATAAACACCTTCACCTTACGAAGACCCAGGTCATACGCAGTCTTTGCAGCATCTGTTGCAGCCATCTGGGCTGCATACGGAGTGTTCTTCTTCGAACCCTTGAAACCCATCTTACCGGCCGACGACCAGGAAATCACCTGACCGGCATTATTGGTTAATGAAATAATGAGATTGTTAAAGGAGGCATTTATATAAGCCCTGCCTATTGCATCTACCTTTACAACCCTTTTCTTTGAACTTTTTTCAGTCTTTGCCATATTACACTATTACTTCAATTCTTAAAAACCATTAAGGATTAACCATTAACCCTTGGTTGCCTTTTTCTTGTTGGCAACAGTCTTTTTGCGGCCTTTACGGGTACGTGCGTTATTTTTGGTACTTTGCCCGCGAACAGGCAGGCCGATACGGTGGCGGATGCCACGGTAACTGCCAATATCCATTAGCCGCTTAATGTTCATCTGGACTTCCGAACGAAGTGCACCCTCGATCTTGTATTTGTCATTGATGATGGCACGGATCTTATTCTGCTCATCATCAGTCCAGTCCTGAACCTTTTTATTCCAGTCAACACCTGCCTCAGTCAGTATGCTCTGGGCAGTACTCCTGCCGATGCCATAAATATAGGTTAGACCTATTTCTCCCCTTTTTTGTTTAGGTAAATCAATACCTGCAATTCTGGCCATATATGCTTTGTTTAATTTTAATTATCCTTGTCTTTGCTTGAATTTAGGGTTCTTCTTGTTGATCACGTACAAGACCCCTTTTCGACGGACGATCTTGCAGTCGGCCGACCTTTTCTTGATAGATGTTCTGACTTTCATTTTACTTTTCTTTTTTTCTATTGATAGCGGAATGTTATTCTTCCTTTAGTCAAATCATATGGTGACATTTCAATCCTCACTTTATCACCCGGGAGGATCTTGATGTAATGCATCCTCATCTTACCTGAGATGTGTGCAGTTATAACATGTCCGTTCTCGAGTTCCACCCTGAACATTGCATTTCCCAGGGATTCGACGACAGTGCCGTCCTGCTGAATTGACGCTTGTTTTGACATTTTATATAAGTTGAGGTCCTAGAACTTCTTCAATATATTTAAACGTGGAAAGTACATCCGCTTTCTCCTTCCTGATTACAACAGTCAGCTCAAAATGGGCTGAAGGCATTCGGTCAGCGGTTCGTATTGTCCATCCATCGCTCGCCTGCACCACATTTTTTGTTCCCAGGTTGATCATGGGTTCAATGCAAATGCTCAGGCCTTCAGGGAGTTTCTGCCCGGATCCCCGTTTCCCGTAATTGGGTATATCGGGTTTCTCGTGCAGGGCCTTCCCTATTCCATGCCCCACAAGTTCTCTCACAACCGAATAACCGAAGCTCTCCACATAATCCTGGACAGCAGCGCCTATATCTCCAACGCGTTTCCCTGTAACAGCAACTTCAAGCGCCCTGAACAGGGATTCTTTCGTCCTTTCAAGCAGCAGTCTTACTTCCGGGCTGACCTCCCCCACCGGAAAGGTGTAGGCAGAATCGCCGTAAAAACCGTGCTTCATACATCCGCAGTCGATCGAAACAATATCACCATTTAAAAGAACTCTCTCTCCCGGTATTCCGTGCACCACTTCTTCATTGAGGGAGATGCACAAGGTTGCCGGAAACCCCCGGTACCCTTTAAAACCTGGTACCGCCCCTTCTGACCGAATATATTCTTCGGCTATTTTATCGAGTGTCTTGGTCTGGACACCCGGTTTGATCTCTTTTGCTACTGCGGCTAAGGTCCTGCTTACAATTAAAGCATTTTCCCTCAGGTATTCGACTTCTTCCGCAGTCTTTAATATCATTCAGTTTACTATTAAGTTTCTCAGCTTGCAACATTATAGGAAGACCTGCCTTTGATACGTCCCGATTTTGTCAGACCATCGTAATGGCGCATCAACAGGTGGCTTTCGATCTGCTGCAAAGTATCCAGCACAACACCTACTAAAATCAGCAATGAAGTTCCGCCATAGAACTGGGCGAACTGACTGGTAACACCGATTGTTCTTACAAAGTAAGGCATGACGGCTACAAAGCCAAGGAAAATAGATCCCGGAAGCACTATCCTCGACATCACATTGTCGATAAACTCTCCGGTTTTCTTTCCGGGTTTTACACCAGGAATAAATCCGCCGTTCTTCTTCATATCCTCAGCCATCTGGTTCGGATTGATCGTAATAGCAGTATAGAAATAGGTGAAGAAAATGATCAGAACAAAGAAAGTGGCATTGTATGCAAGGCTGTTATAGTCGGTGAAGACCCTGGCAAAGCCTGTAAGTGTTTCACTGCTGGCAAATCCTGCTATGGTAAGCGGGAGGAACATGATAGCCTGCGCAAAAATGATAGGCATTACACCGGCAGCATTGACTTTTAGGGGGATATACTGCCTGACCCCGCCGTATTGTTTGTTGCCGACAATCCTCTTGGCATACTGCACCGGGATCTTCCTGGTGCCCTGTACCAGGAGAATAGTAACGAGGATAACCAGTACCAGGAAGGCAAGTTCGACTACAAAGAAAACAAGCCCGCCGCCTTTCTGCTCCATTCTTGAAACAAGTTCCCCAACCAGGGAGAATGGCAGCCTTGCTATGATACCGATCATGATGATCAGTGAAATACCGTTTCCGATACCCTTATCGGTAATCCTCTCTCCCAGCCACATGATAAACATGGAACCGGCTGTCAGTATCATTATGGACATGATGCCGAAAAATGAGAATACCGAATGATGGGTGGAGTTCGCGCTGAATGGATATACAGCCTCCGGAGGAAGCTGGGATACAAGATTTGCTATGTATGCAGGTGACTGGAGGATAAGGATGACCACGGTAAGGTAACGTGTGATCTGGTTTATTTTTTTCCTTCCGCTTTCACCTTCTTTCTGAAGTTTCTGGAAGTATGGGATTGCCATACCGAGCAACTGCATTACGATGGATGCCGAGATGTAAGGCATGATACCGAGTGCAAAAATGGATGCGTTTGCAAAGGCACCACCCGAAAACATATTCAGAAGGCCGAGCAAACCCTGCTTCGACTGGTTCTGAAGGTTTTGCAGCATGCCGGGGTCGACACCGGGAAGTACGACATGAGCTCCGAAACGATAAATCAGCAGAATACCAATGGTATACAAAATCCTCTTTCTCAGATCGTCAATCTTCCAGATGTTCCTGATGGTTTGAATCAGTTTTTTCATTCAAACAGGTTTAAAGTGTGTTTGCTATTCCGCCTAAATCTTCAATGGCTTTCTTTGCAGTTGCAGAGAAAGCATGTGCTGTAATTTCCAGTTTGGCTTTCAGTTCTCCGCGCCCGAGGATCTTCACTTTATCTCTCTTGGAAATGAATCCTGCTTCAATGAGGGTATCTATCCCCATAACCAGGATGTTTTTCTTTTCGCTGAGTTGCTGGAGTGTATCCAGGTTGATCCCTTTATATTCAACGCGGTTGAAATTCTTGAATCCGAACTTGGGGACACGGCGCACCAGAGACATCTGTCCGCCTTCATAACCCAGTTTCTTTGAGTAACCGGAGCGGGATTTGGCGCCTTTGTGACCACGGGTTGATGTTCCGCCATGGCCTGAACCCTGGCCCCTGCCGATACGCTTTTCTTTCTTTATAGAACCTTTTGCCGGTTTAAGATTACTTAAATCCATGTTATTATTCTTATCAGAGATTAAACTTCTTCAAATTTTACGAGATGTTTCACTTTTTCAACCATTCCCAGGATCTGGGGGGTTGCTTCATGTTCCACAGAATGGCGTATACGCTTAAGCCCAAGGGCTTCAAGAGTACGTTTCTGGCGTAGTGTGTGTCCGATACCACTGCGAACCTGGGTTATTTTGATCTTCTTCATTGCTTCTATGCTTTGCAATTTCTTAACCGTTAAATACTTTATCCATATCGATACCACGCAGCTGGGCGATAGTGTATGGATCGCGCATCTTGATCAATGCATTGATAGTGGCTTTTACAACACTATGGGGATTCGACGAACCCTTTGATTTAGCCAGCACATCTTTAATACCGACACTTTCGAGTACGGCACGCATTGCACCGCCGGCGATTACACCGGTACCGGGGGCTGCAGGTTTCAGAAAAACCAGGGCTCCGCTGTACTTCCCGAGTTGTTCGTGGGGAATAGTACTTTTAAGAATTGGAACTTTAATCAGGTTCTTCTTTGCATCGTCGATACCTTTGGCGATCGCAGCTGTTACTTCCTTTGCTTTTCCAAGCCCGTAACCGACCACACCGTTTTCATTGCCCACCACTACGATGGCCGAGAAACTGAATGTACGCCCGCCCTTGGTCACTTTGGTCACCCTCTGGATGCTGACCAGGCGGTCTTTGAACTCAATTTCGCTTGATTTTACTCTCTTTACGTTAACGTTTGTCATACCTGATTAGAATTTAAGGCCGCCTTCTCTGGCTGCATCAGCCAAAGCTTTCACCCTGCCATGATATAAATATCCGTTTCTGTCAAAAACTACCGAGGAGATCCCTGCCTGTATCGCTTTTTCGGCAATACTCTTGCCGACCAGCTTGGCAATCTCCGTTTTGGTACCCTTGGCACTTTTCACCGCTTTTTCGGCAGATGAAGCAGAAAGCAACGTCTTCTTTTCCAGGTCATCAATAAGCTGGACATAGATTGACTTGGTGCTTCTGAATACCGTCATGCGAGGCCTGTCAGGTGTCCCTTCTACGACTTTGCGTATCCTTTTCTTGATCCTGAACCTGCGAAAATCTTTTTTTCTACTGGTAATCATTCTGTTCTGAATTTAATCTTATGATGAATATTATGCTCCTGCAGCAGATTTCCCTGCTTTCTTCTTGATCTCTTCTCCCTGGAAGCGGATACCCTTGCCTTTGTATGGCTCCGGTTTGCGGAACGAGCGGATCTTGGAGGCTACCTGACCGATTAGCTGCTTGTCGTGAGACTTCAGGATTATGGTCGGGTTCTTACCTTTTTCCGCGGTGGTCTGTACAGAAACTTCAATAGGAAGCTCAAGCATCAGGTTATGTGAAAAGCCCAGTGAGAGCTCCAGCAGCTGGCCTGTTGAGGTGGCTTTATAACCCACACCAACCATTTCCTGGACGATGGTAAATCCATCGCTTACCCCTTTGATCATATTTGACAGCAGTGACCGGTACAGGCCATGCTTTGAACGGTCATCCTTTGCGTCGGAATTCCGCTGAACAAACACTGTGTTCTCTTCAATCTTGATCGTGATTTTCGGGTCGATCTGCTGGGTAAGTTCACCAAGCTTACCTGTCACGGTCACCAGGTTGGTATCAGATACCGTTACCTTAACACCGCCTGGTATTGCAATGGGAAGTTTTCCAATTCTTGACATATACTGAACCTCCTGATTAACTAATGTAACATAATACTTCGCCGCCAATTCTCTTGGTACGCGCTTCTTTATCCGTCATTACTCCCTGTGAAGTGGAAAGGATTGCTATTCCAAGTCCGTTCAGTACACGGGGCAGGCTGTCGCTGTCGACATACTTCCTCAGACCGGGTTTGGAAACCCTTACCAGTGAGTTGAGAGCTGATAGCTTTGTGACCGGGTGGTACTTCAAAGCAATTTTTATAATTCCCGGACGGGGTTCGTTTTCAACCTTGAAATTCAGGATATAACCTTTTTCGAAAAGAATACGGGTGATATCTTCCTTGATTTTGGATTTCGGGATTTCTACGACCCGGTGGTTTGCCATCACGGCATTCCTTATTCTCGTCAAATAATCTGCAATGGGATCAGTAACCATTTTATTCTGTATCTGTTTGTTAATAATCTATTCAAATTACCAGCTGGCTTTCTTAACGCCTGGGATCAGGCCGTTGTTGGCCATTTCGCGGAAGTTGATACGCGAAATCCCGAAGAGTCTCATATAGCCTTTAGGCCTTCCGGTGAGTTTGCAACGATTGTGCAAACGTACCGGGGAAGCGTTCTTCGGAAGTTTCTGAAGTGCGATATAATCGCCTGATTCTTTCAGAGCTTTACGCTTTTCAGCAAATTTTGCCACAAGACGCTCTCTTTTAACTTCCCTGGATTTAATGGATTCTTTTGCCATGATATTATCTTGTTTTAAATGGTATCCCGAATTCTTTTAACAGTGCCAGGGCTTCGCGGTCGGTATTCGCGGTAGTCACGAAAGTGATGTCAAGACCGTTGATCTTGGTCACCTTGTCGATATCGATTTCCGGAAAGATGATCTGTTCGGTGATGCCGACAGTATAATTTCCCCTTCCGTCGAAACCTTTGTCATTCACGCCGCGGAAATCGCGAACACGTGGAAGGGCAACAGCTACGAGGCGGTCGAGGAATTCATACATACGTTCTCCGCGCAGGGTTACCCTGACACCGATAGCATTCCCTTTTCTTAACTTGAAGTTTGAAATATCTTTCCTGGATTTCGTGGGCACTGCCTTCTGACCTGTGATCATTGTCATTTCACTCAAGCCGTTATCAATGAATTTACGGTCGGTGTTGGCGATACCCAAACCCTGGTTCAGGCAGATCTTGGTGATCCTGGGAACCTGCATATGGTTCTTGTAACTGAACTGACTCATTAATGCAGGAACAACTTCCTTCTGATACTTTTCCTTTAATCTTGGTATGTAAGCCATTACTTTATTACCTCCCCTGATTTTTTAGAATAACGAACCAATTTTCCGGTCTTACTGTCGATTTTCTTTCCTGTACGGGCAGGTTTCCCGGTGTTATCAATAATTTTCAGGTTTGAAACATTGACCGGAGCTTCCTTCTTCACGATACCGCCCTGTGGGCTCTTTGCGTTTGGTTTCGTGTGTTTTGAAACCATATTTACGCTTTCCACAATGGCCAACTCCTTTTCGATGTTGACATTCAGTACCTTGCCCTGCTGGCCTTTGGAATCGCCTGCAATGACCATCACTGTATCACCTTTGCGGATATGTAATCTCTTCTGCATGGTTGAATTCTGTTACAGCACTTCGGGTGCCAATGAAACTATTTTCATAAATTGTTTTTCACGGAGTTCGCGGGCAACCGGTCCGAAGATGCGGGTGCCTATCAGTTCTCCGGTATTATTCAGCAGTACTACTGCATTATCATCGAAGCTGATGTATGAACCATCGGCCCGGCGTATTTCCTTGGTGGTGCGAACGACTACGGCTTTGGATACGGTACCTTTTTTAATGTTGCCTGAAGGCAGAGCATTTTTTACGGTCACGATGATCCTGTCGCCTACCGAGGCATAACGTTTGCGCGTTCCGCCAAGTACCTTTATACAAAGTACTTCCTTTGCGCCGCTGTTATCTGCTACTGTTAATCTTGACTCTTGCTGTATCATGGCTATTTAACCTTTTCAATGATTTCGACAAGTCTCCAACACTTATTCTTGCTTAACGGACGGGTTTCTGCGATACGCACTTTATCACCTTCGCTGCATTCCCCCTTCTCATCATGAGCCATAAAGCTTGACGACTTCTTTACGAACTTTCCGTATTTCGGGTGCTTAACTTTTCTCTCGACCTCAACAACAATGGACTTTTCCATTTTATTGCTGATCACCACCCCGATCTTTTCCTTTCTGAGTTTTCTGCTTTCCATAAATTAATGCTTTACAGGCTTTACGATTTTTTCACCACCAAGAACGCGGCGGCGCAATTCGGTTTCAAGGCGTGCGATGGTTTTGCGATAAGCCTTGATCTTATTGGGATTTTCCAGTGGTGAAACGGCGTGGTTGAGCTTCAGCTTCGACAGCTGCCTTTTTTCCTCGTCCAGTCTTTCGACGATCTCACCGGTGGTGAATTCTCTGATTACTTTTTGTTCCATTTCTTTCTGTTTTAATCTGCGATAGCTTCCGGCTATTGCAATTTATGCTTGACCTTCGGCGAAATCGCGGCGCATTACTATCTTACAATGGACTGGCATTTTCTGGGCGCCAAGGCGCAAAGCCTCCTTTGCTATGGCTTCAGATACTCCATCGATTTCGAACATGATGCGGCCGGGGTTTACCCTGGCTACAAAATATTCGGGTGCTCCTTTTCCTTTACCCATACGTACTTCCGCCGGTTTCTTGGTAACCGGTTTATCGGGGAAGATTCGGATCCACATCTGGCCTTCACGTTTCATATGACGCGTGATTGCCTGACGGGCTGCTTCTATCTGGCGGCCGGTGATCCATGCTTCGTCAAGAGTTTTGAGACCGAAAGAGCCGAATGCAATCTGATGGCCGCGCTGTGCGTTACCCTTCATCTTACCCTTCTGCTGTTTCCTGTACTTAGTCTTCTTTGGCTGTAACATTATTCAGATATATTATTGTTGTTCTTTCTGTTATTTTCTGAAACGGGGTTTGTCACTTCTGTCCCTGTCCCTGCCTCTGTCCCTGTCCCTGTCCCTGTCGGGCCTGGGGCTGCCGCCTTTCGGACGTTGCTGGGAAGGTTTCAGCTTGGCTGTTGAAGTGCTGGGAACCAGTTCAGGTTTCCCGTAGATCTCGCCCTTGCATATCCAGACCTTGATACCGATACGCCCGTAGGTAGTATGCGCTTCTGCTGTAGCGTAATCAATGTCGGCACGGAAAGTATGCAAAGGGATACGCCCTTCTTTATACTGCTCCCGGCGGGCCATTTCGGCTCCGCCCAGGCGGCCGGAAATCATAACCTTGATCCCTTCGGCACCGATTCGTATAGCGGATGCTATAGAAGTTTTTATCGCCCTGCGGTACGAAATACGTCCTTCAATCTGGCTGGCAACTGTGTTGGCTACAATAACTGCATCCAGCTCGGGCCGTTTGATCTCAGATATATTGATCTGGATCTCCTTCTTGGTGATCTTTTTCAGCTCTTCCTTCAGCTTGTCAACTTCCTGCCCGCCTTTACCGATGATAATCCCCGGCCTTGCAGTATGGATAGTTACAGTCACAAGCTTCAGGGTACGCTCGATAACGATCTTCGAGATGCCGGCCTTTGAAAGACGTGCATGCAGATACTTGCGGATCTTATCATCTTCGACTAATTTGCTCTCGAAGGTTTTTCCGCCAAACCAGTTGGAATCCCAGCCGCGGATTATGCCTAGACGGTTAGCAATCGGATTGGTTTTTTGTCCCATTAAAAATTCCCTTTAAATTATTCCTTGTTACTTTCTTTTGTTTCTTCTGCAACATTCTCCTCAACCTGCTGGCTTTTTGAGCCAAGGGTGATGGTGATATGGTTTGAACGCTTGCGGATCCTGTGGGCACGTCCCTGAGGAGCAGTTTTGATACGCTTCAGTGTACGTCCGACATCTACTTTGATCTCCTGGACGAACAGGTCGGCATCTTCAATTCGCAATCCTTCGTTTTTTAACTGCCAGTTGGAAATTGCTGAAAGCAGAAGCTTGCGCATTTTCTCTGACGGCTGTTTGCTGGTGTTCTTCAGGATATTCAGGGCCAGTTCCACTCTTTTTCCGCGGACCAGGTCAGCAACTAATCTTGCTTTACGCGGAGAGGTAGGATTATTCTGAAGACTTGCAACAGCGGTCTTCTTTTTAGCTTCCTTTCGGTTCTCAGCTCTCGTACGACTTTTGACTCCCATAATCTATAAAATTTCCTTTATTTCTTTCCTTTATCTTTATTGCCGGCATGCCCCCTGAATATACGGGTCGGGGCGAACTCGCCAAGTTTGTGGCCAACCATGTTCTCGGTGACATAAACAGGGATGAATTTGTTCCCGTTATGGACGGCAATGGTTAGCCCCACAAAATCCGGAGAAATTACGGAACCCCTCGACCAGGTCTTTATGACGGTCTTTTTCTTGGTTTCCACAGCATCTATAACTTTCTTTTCCAGCTTATAGTGGATAAAAGGGCCTTTTTTAAGCGATCTGCTCATAATCTGATTGATTTGCTGTTACTTTTTCCGTTTTTCAATGATGTACTGGTTCGACTGCTTCTTTTTCGAACGGGTCTTGTATCCCTTAGCCGGCATACCCTTGCGTGAACGCGGGTGCCCGCCTGAAGCACGGCCTTCACCACCACCCATTGGATGGTCAACCGGGTTCATGGCAACGCCACGGTTCCTCGGCCTGCGGCCCAGCCAGCGTTTACGGCCGGCTTTACCATGCTTCTCCAGGCTGTGGTCGGTATTCGAGACCATGCCGATAGTGGCTTTGCATGTCTGCAATATCATACGTGTTTCACCCGATGGCATCTTGATGATGGCAAACTTGCCGTCACGCGACATCAGCTGGGCATAAGCTCCTGCCGAACGCACCATCTTGGCTCCCTGTCCGGGACGCAGCTCCACATTGTGGATCACCGTACCAAAAGGAATCTCACTGAGGAATAAAGTGTTCCCGATTTCGGGAGCAGCACCTTTCCCTGAAAGGATAGTCTGGCCGACCTTTAAACCATGAGGAGCGACGATATACCGTTTCTCACCGTCTTTGTATGTGACCAGGGCAATCCTTGCAGTCCGGTTAGGATCATATTCGATACTCTTAACCAAACCGGGAATGTCATCCTTGTCCCTCTTGAAATCAATAAGCCGGTACATCTGCTTATGACCACCGCCCATGTAACGCATGGTCATTCTTCCCTGGTTGTTTCTTCCGCCGGTCTTCCTTGAAGGTGTCAACAGGCTCTTCTCAGGGGTCATGGTGGTTACCTCATCATATGAGCTGATAACCTTGAACCTCTGACCGGGTGTTGTTGGTTTGTATTTCTTAAGCGCCATTTATTTAAATATTGCTGTAAAAATCAATAGTTTCGCCTTTTGCCAATGTTACGATGGCTTTCTTCCTGGAAGTCGCCCTCCCGGAAATTACGCCACTTTTAGTGTAACGGCTTTTTTTCTTGCCAAATACGATCATGGTACTGATCGCTTCAACTTCAACTCCGTACAGGTCTTTGATCGCCTTCTTGATCTGAAGCTTGTTTGCCTTGCGGTCTACAAAGAACCCATACCTGTTCAGGGTTTCTCCCTGCTGGGTCATCTTCTCTGTAATGATAGGCTTAATAATAATTCTCATCGGATTATAGAATAAATTGTTAATTCTGATGAATCTTTACAATTTCGGGAATTGAACTCTCGCACATTAAAACCTGCTTTGCGTCAAGAATTTCATACGTATTCAAGTCGGCAGTGCGGACGATCTTTACCCGTTTCAGATTCCTTGCAGCAAGCAGGAGATTGTCATCCGGGGTGTTCACGATAACCAAAGTTTTTTTACCGCTGAGCTGAAAACTCTTCAGAAGTTCGGTCACATTCTTGGTTCTTGGTGTATCGAAGGTGAAATCCTCAAGCACCACCAGGTTGCTTTCCTTAACTTTATAGCTGAGGGCCGAAATACGGGCAAGCTTTTTAAGTTTCTTGTTCAGTTTGAAATTATAATCCCTGGGCTGGGGTCCGAAAACACGGGCTCCGCCGCGGAACAATGGGCTCTTGATGCTGCCCTTACGGGAACCGCCGGTTCCTTTCTGCTTGTGCAGTTTCTTGGTACTGCCCGAAACCAGTGACTTTTCGAGAGTTGCATGAGTGCCCTGGCGAGCGTTTGCCATATGCTGCTTAACATCCAGGTAAATGGCATGATCATTGGGCTCAATCCCGAAAACCGTATCGTCCAGTTGGACCTTACGGCCGGTTTCTGTTCCTTTAATATTAAAAACTTTTATTTCCATCTCTCAATTATTACATATGCACCAGTTGGTCCGGGAATAGCACCTTTAACAAGAACCAGGTTCCTTTCCAGGATTATCTTTAATATCTGAAGGTTGATCACCTTGACACGTTTACCACCCATGCGGCCGGCCATCCTTAATCCGGGCCATACCCTTGAAGGCCATGATGATGCGCCAACCGAGCCAGGGGCACGCAAACGGTCATGCTGTCCATGGGTCGCTTCTCCGACACCATGAAAATGATGCCTCTTTACAACACCCTGGAAACCCTTGCCTTTGGATACCCCAACCACATCGATGTATTCGCCTTCCTGAAAGATATCAACCTTCACAATGTCCCCGAATTGCTTCTGATGGTCAGCTTCAAAACGGGTAAATTCGGCAATCACTTTCTTCGGGGTGATCCCGGCTTTCTTAAAATGGCCCATCATCGCTTTTGTGGTATGCTTTTCTTTCTTATCCTCAAAAGCAAGCTGGATGGCATCATAACCTTCTTTTTCCTTGGATCGGATCTGCGTTACAACACAGGGACCTGCTTCAATGACAGTACAGGGAATATTCTTCCCGTTTGCATCAT
>JBAXIO010000032.1:0-24590 GCA_037138335.1 Bacteroidota bacterium | reverse complement strand
ACTGGAGGACTGGATAACTGGATAACTGGATAACTGGATGACTGGATGACTGGATGACTGGATCGGAAGACGGATATTAAGGTAAATTGTTCGAAAACATTAAGAGATGAACAACTACAAAACGATTGAAACTGTTACTGCGGATGGCGTACTCACTATACGCCTGAACAGGCCCGAAAAACACAATGCCTTCAATGAAACCATGCTGCAGGAGCTTACCGATGTGTTTACAGGGATAAAGCACAGGGACGATGTGGTCTGCATTATCCTCAGGGGAAACGGAAAAAGTTTCTGTGCAGGGGTTGACCTGAACTGGATGAAAGACGTGGCAGGTAATTCCTTTGAGAAAAACTACCAGGAAAGCCTGTACCTGGCTGAGTGTTTTTATACTATTTACAGCTGCCCCAAACCCACAGTTGCCATCGCGCATGGTTCTGTGCTGGGGGGCGCCAACGGCTTGCTTTCGGCCTGCGATATGGCGTATTGCAGCGACGATGCGGTGTTTTCCCTTTCGGAAGTTAAGATCGGAATTGTCCCGGCCTGCATTTCCCCTTACGTGATCAAGAGGGTCGGAGAATGCGGCTCCAGGGAACTGATGCTGACAGGACGGAGAATTTCCGGAAAGGAAGCCGAAAAGTATGGTCTGGTGAACCGTTCACTCCCGGCCCCGGAACTTGATGCATTTGTGCAGGCTGTCATTGAACAGCTGAAAAGCAGCGGTCCGGCCGCGATGAGCCATTGCAAAAGGCTTATCGACCAGGTCTCCAACAGCCTGACTTTGAAAGAAGCCATTGACTTTACAGCCCGGATGATCGCCGAGATCAGGGCGTCGGAAGAAGGCCAGGAAGGGATGAATGCATTCCTTGAGAAACGAAAACCGCGATGGGTGAAGAAATGATGTAAGATTAGCGAAGCATTTTGCAAAAGCGGCATCAGGTGAACGTCCGGCGAAGCCGAAATGAGCACGCAACTGAAATAAACAATTAGTGCAAATAACAGAACCGTAGCCGCGTTGCAAAGATTCGAGCGAATCACGAAAAAGAAACCATGAAACAAATACACAAGATACTGATCGCCAACCGCGGCGAGATCGCCTGCCGCATAATCCGCACGGCGAAACGGATGGGGATACATACGGTTGCGGTTTACTCTGAGATCGATCACGATTCCCTGCATGTGAGCCATGCCGACGAAGCTTACTGTATAGGACATTCGGAGCTCAGTGAAACCTACCTTAATATTCCGAAGATCATTGAGGTCGCATTGAAGTCAGGGGCCGGGGCCATTCATCCCGGTTATGGCTTTCTTGCCGAGAACCCGCTGTTTGTGCAGGCCTGCCATGATGCGGGGATCATTTTCATCGGTCCGGATGCAGGGGCAATGAAGATCATGGGGAACAAGATAGAGGCCAGGAATTTCGCCAGAAAGATTAATATCCCCATAACGCAGGGTATTACAGGCCCTGCGAAAGAACTCATTGCAAGCGCGCCAAAAATAGGGTTCCCCGTTTTACTGAAAGCGGCCGCAGGTGGCGGCGGGAAAGGGATGCGCATTGTACATGAAGCCTCAGAACTCGAAGAAGCCCTTGAAAGCACTGCAAGGCAGGCCAAAGCCTACTTCGGGGATGAAACGGTTTACATTGAAAAATACATAGAAGAGCCAAGGCATATTGAAGTGCAGATCCTGGGTGATACGCAGGGGAACGTGATCCATCTTTTCGAGAGGGAATGTTCGATACAGAGGCGTTACCAGAAAATTATCGAAGAATCGCCCTCCCCCACCCTCAGCCCCGAGGTTCGCAGGAAAATGTGCGCAGCTGCAGTAAGGATAGGAAAAGAAGCAGGCTACACCAGTGCAGGCACGATTGAATTCCTGGTCGACAGGCACCTTGATTTTTATTTCCTCGAGATGAATACCCGCATCCAGGTTGAGCATCCGGTCACCGAGATGGTGACTGGCATCGACATCGTTGAAGAACAGATCCTGATTGCCGCGGGTCATTCAATTAGGATAAAACAGGAAGATGTGAGGCAGAAAGGACATGCCATTGAATGCAGGATCTATGCCGAGGATCCTTCGAACAACTTCCGGCCTTCTCCCGGGAAAATGAGCCTGTACAAAGAACCGGGGATACCCGGGACCAGGATCGATACAGGGATCGTTGCAGGAATGGAGATCAAGAGTTCTTTCGACCCCATGATCAGCAAACTCGTGGTTTGGGGGGAGAACCGGGAAGAAGCTTCAAGGATCATGGTAAGCGCATTGCAGGATTATATTATTCACGGCATAAAGACCAACATTTCCTTCCTGATCACCTTGCTGCAAAGTGAGGCATTTGTTTCCAATGCCATTTCCACCAGGTTCTGCGATGAGCATCTGCAGGGCCTGATAGCAGGGATGGAAGCGGAAAAAGAAAAGTTCCCATTGTATGTCCCCCTTGCCGGTTACCTCATGGCAAGCCTTACCAATTCACTGTCGGCCGGCAGCGGGCATGCGGGAGTATGGCAGCAGATAGGTTATTGGCGCAACCTGATGAAAATAGTATTGAAATCCGACGACAGGGAAATTGCAGTCAGGATCAGCCGGGAGGGAAAGAACATCTTCATATTTGAAATCCAGGGAGAGCAGTACCATTGCAATATCGACAGCTGGAAAAATAACCGTATGGCCTTTACCATCAACGGGCATGACCATGTAGTATTTGTGTCGGAGGACAAGGGCGACCATGCCTGGGTGAATGCAGGGGGATTCCTGTATTCCTTGCACAGGGCCGATCTTCTGACCGAAACTGTTTCTTCTTCATCTTTCGATGCTTTGGGCCTCGAGGGAGGCCATATTACTTCCCCTATGCCAGGCAAAGTAACCAGGATCAATGTAAAGGAAGGTGAAGAAGTGAAGAAAGGCAAAGTAATGCTGATCATTGAAGCCATGAAAATGGAAAACATGATAAGCGCTCCTTCAGACGGCATTGTCAGAAAAGTAAATGTAAAACTGAACCAGATGGTTGAAACCAGCACGGCGCTGGTGGATGTGGAGAAGGATGAGGGATAAGGGATACGGGATACGGGATAACTGGATTACTGGATTACTGGATAACTGGATTACTGGGTACTGGGTACTGGGTACTGGGAACTGGGAACTGGAACCCAGAACCCGAATTGATAATAACGAAAATTAACATTAAATGACATGAATTATCCGAAAAAGGTAACATTGGGAGATATCACGGTAAGGGACGGGTTCCAGCACGAAGAGACCTTTATCCCTACCGAAGCCAAGCTATGGGTAGCAGAGCAGCTAATACTGGCCGGGTACAAGCATATTGAACTCACCAATCTCGGGAACCCTCAGGGGATGCCTCAATTCAAAGATTCCGACATCCTGCTGAAGGGTATCCGCAGCAGCAGGAAAGTTGCGCATCTTATCGACTCGGTTTCAATCACGGCTATCACCATCCGCGAGAAAGCAATAGAAAGGGCTATACAGGCCAGGAAAGAAGGCTGGGGACCCAATCGTATATTGCTGATGGTATCTACCAGTGAGTCACATCATAAAAAGAATTCGGGCCTGTCGCTGGCCGAATACTGGGCTATGGCCGAGAAGTGGGTGCCGCTGGCAAGGGAAGCCGGCCTCAAGGTGAACGGCACAGTAAGCACCATCTGGGGTTGCCCCATCGAAGGGCCTACCGAGATGAGCAAGGCCATTGAGTTTGCAAAACGATGGTTTGAGATCGGAGCCAACGACGTTGAACATGCCGATCATGACGGCAGCGCTTCCCCCGACAGGGTATACAAATATTATTCCATGCTGCTTGATGCCATCCCGAGGCCCGAGAAGCAGATCGTGCATTTCCATACCACCCGCGGCTGGGGCCTGGCTAATGTACTTGCCGCCCTGCAGGCGGGAATGGTCAACTTTGAATCGACCATGGGCGGCATTGGGGGCCAGCCTGCGAATTTCGTAAGCGGGGTCCCCGTGAGCGGCACAGGAAGCTATTATTACAGGGATCCTAATATCACCGGTCTTGTTTCCACCGAGGATATGGTTGTGATGATGGATGAGATGGGCATCGACACCCAGCTCGACGTTGACAAAGTGCTTGAGATCGGGAGCATGGTCGAACGTATCGTGGGACGGCGGCTAAGATCCGAAGCGATCAGGAACGGAAGGATACCGAAGGATATGACAGGGAGAGGATGACAGGATCCCGGATAACGGGATTCGGGATGGCGGGATACAGGGAAGTAAGTAAACAACAATGAAGATTATCGAATCACCGAGGGAAGGCATGCAGGGGCTGGAGCGTTTTATACCCTTTCAGCATAAGGTGGAATATATCAATGCCTTGCTGAAAGTTGGCTTCGACACTGTTGAAGTCGGCAGCAGCGTTTCCCCGAAAGCCGTTCCCCAAATGAGCGACAGCATGGAGGTGCTTGACAGGCTTGACTTTTCGACAAGCAGGTCGAAACTCATGATGCTGGTTGTAAATAAAAAAGGGGCTGACCTTGCGGCCTGCAGGGATGAGATCAGCTGTATCTCCTATCCCTTCTCCTTTTCCCCCGGGTTCCTCAGTCGCAACATGAATACCACATACGATGGTGCACTGCGGATGACCGATTACCTGCTTCAGCTGTGTTCACAAAAGAACAAGAGCCTTATCCTTTATATTTCCATGGCATTCGGAAATCCTTACGGGGAAGAATGGAACCATGAACTGCTGATATCTGCCGTGGAGCAGGTGCAGAAAATGGGAGTACGCAGCATTCCCCTTTCAAATGTATCCGTCCCTGTATTAAAAGAGACCGTCGGCGAAGTTTTTTCAACGCTCATCCATGATTTCCCCTGCGTGGAATTCGGCCTGCACCTTCACACCTCGGGGGAGGGATGGCATGAAATCGTGGATGCCGCATACAGCCAAGGGTGCAGGAGGTTCGACAGTGTGATCGGAGGTTTGGGCGGATGCCCCATGGCAGGCAATAAGATGCTGGGCAACCTTAAAACGGATAACCTTGTTGAATTCGCGGCCCAGAACCAGGATTTGAAAGAGATGGACCTTGCTGCCCTGGCATATGCGGGCGGCCTGGCAAAAAAATATTTATTTTAACAGCATAAGTATTAACCACAGATAAAACCATAATTATGTTATTGACTGAAGAACATCACAATATCCGCAAGACAGTGCGGGATTTTGCCGAGAGGGAGGTCAGGCCCCTGGCCCGGGAACTTGATGAGAAAGCCGAATTCTCGATACCACTGACAAAGAAAATGGGGGAACTTGGATTTTTCGGGATACGCACTTCCCACGAATATGGAGGCCTTGACATGGACACCCTTTCATACGTCATCGCCGTTGAGGAACTTGCGAGGGTTGACGCTTCCCAGGCAGCCACCCTGGCCGCGCATATCTCACTTGGAATAGGCCCTATCATGAATTACGGCAACGGGGAGCAGAAGCAGAAGTATTTGCCCATGCTTTCAAGCGGGGAAGGGCTTTGGGCCTTCGGGCTTACCGAACCCGACGCAGGTAGCGATTCCCGTGCCACCAAGACAACAGGGCGCCTGGAGGGCGGCCATTGGGTCATCAACGGTTCGAAGATCTTTATCACCAACGGGGCATCAGCGATGAACAGGGGGGCGACGGTGCAGGTGGTGAGCGGGGAGCAGAACGGCCAGAAAGAATTCTCAACAATCCTTGTAGATGCCGACACCCCGGGTTTCAGGCGGGTTCCAATGCACGGGAAGATGATGTGGAGAGCATCCGATACAGCCCAGTTGTTTTTCGACGATTGCAGGGTCCCTGCTACCAACCTGCTGGGCAAGCGGGGCGAAGGTTCGAAGATTATGCTGAACACCCTTGACAGCGGCCGGCTTGCCATTGCCGCCATGGGTCTTGGCTGCGCCCAGGGGGCATTCGAAATGGCGCTGAAATATGCCAAAGAACGCAAGCAATTCGGGAAACCTATAGGCCATTTCCAGGTTATTGCATTCAAGCTGGCCGACATGGCCACCAAGATAGAACTGGCACGCAATTTGCTGTACAAAGGGGCCTGGCTGAAGTCAAACAACCAGCCTTTCGCAAAAGAAGCCGCCATGGCAAAACTGTATTGTTCGGAAATAGCAAAGGAAGTAGCCGATGAAGCTGTTCAGATACACGGAGGGTACGGACTGATGAAAGATTACGACGTTGAAAGGTTTTACCGTGACCAGCGGCTTTTACAGATAGGAGAAGGGACATCAGAGATCCAGAGGTTAGTAATATCAAGATATATCGGAGTGTACGATTAAAACACCTAATTATGAAACGTATCAGTATTTTCACCATTGGCTTATGTTTAAGCCTGGTGTCAGTGGCCCAGTCAAAGCAGGCAACTCCTTCCAACTGGCCTAAACAGATCAACACTACTAACGGGAAGATCCTGGTGTACCAGCCCCAGCCCGATTCCATGATCGGGATCAAACTGTATGGACGGGCCGCGGTTTCCTATACTAAAACCGGGGGGCAGCCGACTTTCGGAGCCATCTGGTTTATGACTACCATTGCTGTTGACCGCACAAGCAGGGAAGTGAGCATGAGCGGAGTGAAGATACTGAACGCACGTTTTCCAGACACGGATCAGTCCAACGCCGACAAGATAGAAAAATTCAAAAAAACCCTGGAGACGGAGATCCCGAACTGGAACCTTGATATGACGATCGATGAACTGAATGCCAGTTTGAAAGACGCCAAGGCGCTGTTGAAACAATCGGCAGGCCTGAACAATGACCCTCCTGAAATTATTTTTGTAAAAACCCCTTCGGTCCTGGTGCTTTTTGACGGGGATCCGAAATTCAAACCCGTTCCCGGTTCTAAAATCCTGCAGGCGGTCAACACACCCTATTTCATTGTGCAGGATCCGGGTAATAAGGAGTATTATCTATATGGAAATACATGGTGGTACAAGACAAACGACGTGGTTAAAGGCAAGTGGGCCAATATCAAGGAGCCGCCCGGCGATATAAGGAAACTGCAGGAAAGTCTTGCAGCCAAGGCGAGTGCAAGCCAGGACAACAGCCAGCAGGCCGACAGCAAAGACAACACTGATAAATCAAAGGATAAAACACCGCCTTCTGCACCGCCGCAGATCATTATCAGGACGGCTCCGGCAGAGCTTGTTCAGAGCAGCGGCGAACCGGATTTTGCCCCTATTCAGGGAACACAGTTGTTATACATGACCAACAGCGAGAACAACATTTTCATGTATATCGACAAACAGATGTACTACTTGCTGATCTCGGGCCGCTGGTATACTTCAGCAGCTATGGCCGGGCCGTGGTCTTTCATTGAATCAGACAAACTGCCCGCCGATTTTGCGAAAATCCCGGAAGGCTCCGACAAGGACCAGGTACTTGCTTCGGTAGCAGGGACAGAGGCAGCCCAGGAAGCAGTACTTGATGCCCAGATACCCCAGACTGCTGCGGTTGACCGCAAGACAGCCACCTGCAATGTGGCTTATGACGGCGACCCGAAGTTTGTCCAGATCAAGGGTACGATGTTATACCGTGCAGCCAATACCAGCAGCACGGTGATCATGGCCGACAAGAGTTATTATGTATGCGATAATGCCGTATGGTTTGTTGGCAATTCGCCTGTCGGCCCATGGATGGTCGCCACCGAGATCCCTGCCGATATTCAGAACATCCCTCCTGAAGACCCTGTTTATAATGTGAAGTATGTTTATATTTATGAATCCACCCCGGATGTGGTTTACGTCGGCTACCTGCCGGGCTACACGGGTTGCTATGTCTATGGCCCTACGGTCGTTTACGGCACCGGGTTTTATTATAATCCCTGGTACGGGCCATATTATTACCCGAGGCCGGTTACCTATGGGTTTGCCATGGCTTACAATCCATGGACCGGATGGGGTTTTGGCTGGGGAATGTCAGTGGGATTTATGAGTGTCGGCTTTTACGGCCCGCATATGGGCGGCTGGTGGGGGCCACCCATGTTCCATCCTCCATTCTGCCCTCCTTACAACCATTTTTATGGTCCCCGCCCTCCCGTATACAGAAATACAACTGTGAATGTTCATGTGAACAACAATTATTATAACCGGAACAATGTGTATAATAATCACCAGAACGGTGTAAGGCCGGGTTCCGGAACAAATTCCAGGCCGGGAACAATGCCGGCCGGTCGTGGCAATCCAACGACCCAGCCGGGCTCAAGGCCTGGCCAGGGACAGCCTGCCGACAGGGGCAGACCCACAACACAGCCCGGGACCCAGCCCGCAAACCGCGCAGGAACTGCTCCAAATTCAAGGAACAATGTGTATACCGACAAGAATGGCGAAGTATACCGCAAGGACCAGAATAACAACTGGCAGAGGAACGACGGGAAAACCTGGCAGAATGTCGACCAGGGTGGAACCCGCCAGGGAGGCCAGCCTTCAACCCAGCCGGGGAGATCGAACCCGACGGAAAGGCCGGGGGGACAGCCTTCAACCCAGCCGGGAAGGCAGGATCCTACCGCAAGACCGGGCGGACAGCCAAACACTCAGCCATCGGCCAGGCCGGGCGGACAGCCGGCCCAGCAGCCGGGAAACCGTGGCGGCGGCAACTCAGGATTTGACCGTTCATCAATGGACCGCCAGAGCCAGAGCCGTGACCGCGGCCAGCAGATGAACCAGAATGCCGGCAGCTTCCAGCGTAGTTCAGGAGGCGGTGGACATCCTTCAGGCGGGGGTGGCGGATATCATCCCCCATCGGGCGGCGGTGGACGCGGAGGAAGAAGATAACAATCGATAAAATAAAAGAGGCTGTCTCAAAAGTACGAGACGGCCTTTTTTATTTTTACTGGTTCAACTGATCCAGCACCGGATGATCCAGGAGTTGTATTTCCTCCTGCCCGGGCTTTAACTGTTCAACGATGACGATCTCATTTTCACCTTTCTTCAGCCACTGGGCAGGCACATATAAGGTTTGCTGGGGCCCTATATTCCAGTATTTCCCAATGCTGCGGCCATTGATCCAGACATGCCCCTTGCCCCAGTTCCTGAGGTCAACATAAGTATCTCCTACATCGTTTACAATAAACATCCCCTTGCGGTAAACAGGACCGTTTGCCGGTTTGCCTGAAGTGAATTTAAGGCTGCGGATATCCTTCATAGGGAAGCCGTACATTTTCCAGAATTTGACATCCTTCCCCATAAATGTCACCTTTTCGGTGATCCCCTGCTTGTTGTCGTTAAGGTAATAGCCGTAGTTTATCCTGCCGTTATTCTCAATCAATATATCCAGCCTGGCACCTCCTTCGGGAACATCCAGCTCCAGTGAATCCTGCTTCAGGCGGCGGTCCAGGACGGCGATGCGCTTTCCATCCAGGTAAACAAGGGCGAAGTCGCGCATCTGTGATATTTTAAGAAGCCCCTTTGCAGGGCCCTTTACATTGGTACGGTATAGCATATACCCGTATCCCTGCCCGAAGTTCTCAAAACTCAGGGGATTGGAGACCGCAACGGGAGTCGGGAGGTTATCAAACAAGGGAGAAGACAGGGGAAGGCTGAAAGCCTTAATGGCGATGGTTTTTTTCTTTTCAGGGACAGGCGGCAGAACGACTTCCTTTGGCAGATGTTTCATAAGAACCTCCCTCATCGCCATGAACTTGGGTGTGGCATTACCGGCTTCGTCTATTGGAGCATCATAATCATAGCTCGAAGTCTGGGGCATATAGGGTTCCTTCCGGCTCATATTGGCCCCGTTCCAGAACCAGCGGGTGGTGCCCCCGTGGGCCATGTAGATATTGATCGAAAGCCCGGCTGATAAAACAGAATCATAAGTCGGTATGAAATCCTGGTAAGCCACCACCTGGTGTTTGGAGCCCCAGGAGTCAAACCAGGCCGGGTACCATTCGGCAATGAAATACGGTCCGTGGTTATTATTGTATTTATTAATGAGTTCTTTCACTTCTTTCACATTATCAAGGCCGTTCACCGCAGGAAGGACCCCGGGCAGATAGCCGGCAGGCATCTGGGAAGGCCCGTCACAGGTGTAGAGATCCACATCAATCCCCGCTTCCCTGTATATGTCCCGGTATTTCCCGAGATATACCTTATCCTTATCGTACGAGCCGTATTCATTCTCGATCTGCAGCATGATCACTGGCCCTCCATGAGTGATCTGCTGAGGAACGATCTGTTTTGAGAGGGCTGCGAAATATTTTTTGCTCATCTCCATGAACTTCGGATCCTGGCTCCTTACTTTCAGGTCCTTTTCCCTGAGCAGCCACCAGGGGTAGCCTCCGAATTCCCATTCGGCGCAGGCATACGGACTGGGCCTGATGATCACCCAAAGGCCTTCCAGCTGGGCCAGGCGGCAGAATTCAGCCACATCGGCATTGTCTTTGAAATTGTACTTTCCTTTTTCGGTTTCGTGGTAATTCCAGAACACATAGGTTGCCACGGTATTCAACCCCATGGCTTTGGCCATATGCAGGCGGTCGCGCCAGCATTCACGGGGGATACGCGCAAAGTGCATTTCCCCGCTGATGACCTGGAAAGGTTTCCCGTCGAGCAGGAATTCCCCCTCGCCGATTTTAAATGAATGCGTCTGGGTATAGGCAGGCGTGGCCAGTGTTAACAGAAGTGTTGCCAGGATGATAAGTTTGTGTTTCATAAAATTAATAATGGTGAAATAGCGAAATTAAGAATTTAGGGTGGAATGCCCCAGGGGAAATTTCCCATGTGAGCGCATTAGAAAACCAGCGTGAAGAAAATCGATTTCTGAGCCGTAAAAATTCCTCCTCTTCGAGACCTGCGCAGCAGGGCGGTATAGGAATTTTAGGCGAAGAATGAAGATTTTTACCTGATTTTCGTCAGCGCGAACAGGAAAATTCCCCCTGGCCGTATTAAGGAATTCTAAACATCTCGTTATTTCGCCATTTCGATATTTTGATTCAGTAGCACCAGCACCCTCCTCTTCAGGTAATGTTTCAAGGTGAACAGCCTGAAGAGTATAAGTCCGGTTGCGGCATAGAAAGCACAGGCAAGGAACGCAAAAGAGATGCCGTATTTCTGGGAGATCACACCTGCTATCATCATCCCAAGCCCCATGCCCAGGTCCATCGCGATAAAGATGGTTGAGTTTGCCGCCCCCCGCCGGTTCCCCGGGACAATATTATTGACCATGGCCTGGAAGGTGGGCCATACAACCCCGTTGCCCAGTCCGAGGATCACCGCGGCAGAGTAATAGCCCCAGGGGTTCCTCACCAGGGCAAGCAAAGGGTAGCCTATGATGATCAGGGTGAGGCAGGTGATGATGACCATCCTCGGCCCGTTACGGTCGAGCGCCCTGCCTACCGAGAACCTGGAAGTGATGATGCCCAGGGCATACACCAGGAAAAATCCCGAGGGGTTTGCGATCCCTATTTCTTTTCCATAGAGTGCAATGAAGGAGATGAGTCCCCCGTAGGCCAGTCCAATGATCAGCAGGTTGGCCGACGGGATCACGGTGCTGGCTTCAAAGAGGTTTTTCCATTTGAACTGCCGGTTTTCGGGGAGGGGGGTATAAGCCGGGTATCTCATCATTGCTGCCATTATCATGCTGATAATGCTGACGACAGATCCGCTTATGAACATAGTATCATAGCCCCAGTGCTGCAGTATGAAAGTGCCCATTGGCGGGCCAAGGGCCATTCCCACGGTGGTGGAGACCCCGAACAAGCCAAATCCCTCTCCCCTCTTTTCAGCCGGTATAATGTCGCCCGCAATGGTCGTGTTGGAGGTGGTGGTCAGCCCCCAGGCGATTCCGTGGGCAAAGCGGAGGAAGAGCATGAATGTTATTGAAGCTGCAAAAACATAGACGTTGAAGATGAGTCCGTATAACAGGAGTGAAGCGATGAAAATTCCCCTGCGGCCAAAGTAATCCAGCCCGAATCCGGTGAAAGGCCTTACGAGGATAGCTGCAATCGCATAGGCCGAAAGCACAAGCCCGACGACGCTGTGAGGAGCATGAAGGTTGTCTGACACATACAAAGGCAGGGTAGAAATGAGTGAGTAATAGGCACAGCACATCAGGAAGTTAGAGAGGGTAAGCAAGGTAAAATTCCTGTTCCAGAGTTTGCTTTTCATTGCAGGGTGTTATACCGGGGATGCAGGCACTGAGCCTGAACCACATCCGCATACAGCAAAAATAGTAAAAGAATGTACGGTGCACGATGTACAAATTGCAGATTTGAAGAAGCCATACGTTGGCAATTTCTTATTTTTGAAAGTTCAAACCATTATTCCTCTGCCATGAAAAAAACCCTGCTTCTTTTCAGCATCCTGCTTTGTATTGCAGCAGTTACAGCAACCGCCGGCAATCCCCGTGAAAAACTCCTGATGGACCGGGGGTGGAAGTTTCATTTAGGCAGCGCTTCATCCGCCGAAAAAGATTTCGGATATGGTTCAGAGGCCTTATTTGCCAAAGCCGGGGAAGCATATGGACCGGTTGCACCTGATTTCAATGATACCGGCTGGAGGTCCCTGGATGTTCCGCACGACTGGATGGTGGAGCAGGAGTTCATAAAAAGCGGCAACCCCAACGTGCTCAGCCATGGCTACAAGCCTGCGGGGCGTCTTTATCCTGAGACAACAATCGGATGGTACCGCAAAGCGTTCACCCTTCCCGAAACTGACAAAGGCAGGAGGCTCAGGATACGGTTCGACGGTGTTTTCCGTGACTGCAAGGTATGGCTGAACGGGCATTATATGGTAAGCAATATGAGCGGGTATTCGGAATTCGGTTTCGATGTGACCGATTATATCTTGTATGGTAAAAGAAACGTGCTGGTGGTCCGCGCCGATGCAACTCAATACGAAGGCTGGTTCTACGAAGGGGCCGGGATATACAGGCATGTGTGGATGGAGAAGTACGATCCCCTGCATATCACCGAATACGGGGTGTTTGTGCATACCGTTGTCAGCAACAATACCGCAGCCATTTTCACCGAAACTGAAGTCAGCAACCAGGGCGAACAGAATAAGGAGTTTGAACTTGAGTCTCAGGTTTTGGGCCCCGACGGGAAGAAAGTTGATGCCGCCATATCCAAGGGCCTAGTGGCCAATTCGCTTCAGGATATAACATCGAAGCAGGAGATGAAGGTAATAGACCCCCGGCTCTGGTCCCTGGAAACCCCGGTTTTATATACCGTGGTCTCACTTGTCAAAGTGGACGGGAAAGTGGTTGACAGCCTTTCCACCCAATTCGGCATACGCACCCTTGAATTCGACAAGGACAAAGGCTTTTTCCTGAACGGGAAGAGGGTGGAGGTCCAGGGCGTTTGCAACCACCAGGACCATGCAGGGGTTGGTTCTGCTCTGCCCGACCGCCTCCAGTATTACCGTATAGAAAAGCTGAAGGAGATGGGATGCAATGCATACCGCACAAGCCATAATCCGCCTACCCGTGAACTCCTTGATGCCTGTGATAAACTGGGCATGCTGGTATTTGACGAGACAAGGCTGATGGGCAGTTCCCCCGAATACATGGGGCAGTTTGAAAGGCTGGTGCTGAGGGACCGCAACCACCCCAGCGTGTTCATATGGTCCATCGGTAACGAAGAATGGGTTGTACAGGGCACGGAGACCGGGCATAATATTGCGCAGTCGCTTATTGCCCGGCTGAAGCAGCTGGATCCCACAAGACTTTATTCCTATGCAGGTAACAATGGGAACGAATGGAAGGGAGTGAACGAGCTGGTGCCCATCAGGGGATTCAATTATATGAACAACAATGCCGATATCGACAAATACCACAAGGAGCATCCACAGCAGATCCTGATGGGCAGCGAAGAAGCAAGCACCCTTTGCACCCGCGGCATCTATACCAAAGACAGCCTAAGAGGTTACGTGCCCGATTACGATGTAACGCATCCATACTGGGGTGCGCTGGCCGAGACCTGGTGGAAGTACTACTCTGCAAGGCCCTATCTCCTTGGGGCTTTCGTATGGACCGGGTTTGATTACCGCGGTGAGCCCACGCCTTATGAATGGCCCTGTATCAGTTCTCATTTCGGGATCATGGATGTATGCGGGTTTCCGAAGAACAACTATTATTATTATAAAAGCTGGTGGACTGCCGATGATGTCCTCCATATTTACCCGCACTGGAACTGGAAAGGGCGGGAAGGCGACACCATCAGCGTGTGGTGCAACTCGAACTGTGAAAGCGTTGAACTTTTCCTGAACGGGAAGAGCCTGGGCCCGAAGAAAATGCCATTGAACGGGCATCTCGAATGGAAAGTAGCATATCATCCCGGGACCCTGGAAGCGCATGGTATGAGGAGCGTGAGCAAAGACGGGAAGAAAAGCCTGAGGAAGATCGTGACGAAGATAGAAACAACTTCGGCGCCGTTCACTATTGTGATGGCCCCCGACCGCAGCAGCATCAAAGCCGACGGGGAAGACGTGAGCGTGGTCAATGTGAGTGTGCTGGATGAGAAAGGCCGGGAGGTCCCCGATGCAATGGATCTCATTAAATTTGAGTTGAAGGGCGATGGAAAGATCATTGGAGCGGGCAACGGGGATCCAAGTTCGCATGAGACCGACAAATGCCCCGAAGGGAAATGGCAGAGGAAGCTGTTCAACGGGAAATGCCAGCTGATAGTTCAATCAGGCAGAGCCGCGGGCAGCCTGATCCTCACGGCCACATCGGAGAACACGAAACCATCCACGTCGGTGATATCAGTGGCCGACGCAAAAGTGAGAGAAGGATTGTAAGAACCGGGAGCCCGGAACCCGCGAACTGGGAACCTTGAGACCTTAAGCGTTACACGGGTCAGGGTTCAAAATCACGACAATTGTATAATCTAAAAACAGATCAATATGAGCATGCTTAAAGAATTCAAGGATTTTGCCATGAAGGGCAACGTGATTGACCTGGCGGTTGGTATCATTATCGGCGCCGCTTTCGGGAAGATCGTATCGTCGGTTGTCAACGACATCATCATGCCCCCCATTGGCCTGATGGTAGGCGGCATCAACTTCACCGATATCAGGATCATCATGAAAGACGCGATCACCGACCCGGCAACCGGCAAAGTGATCAAGGATGCGGTCACGTTAAAAATCGGGAGTTTCCTGCAGACACTGGTTGACTTCACCATCGTAGCTTTCTCGGTTTTCCTGATGGTCAAAGGGCTCAACAGCCTGAGCAAAAAGAAAGAAGCCGAAGCAGTCCCCCCTCCGCCTCCCCCACAGGCAACAAAAGACCAGGAACTGCTCACGGAGATCAGGGACCTGCTGAAGAAGTAAGACTGGGTTCTGGGGGCTGGGTGACGGGTTCTCGTTACTTGGGTCAGGGTTCTTGGACCCAGTGCCCAGTGCCCAGTGCCTAGTACCTAGTGCCCAGTGCCTGTCTCAGAACTTCCCGAGTCTGAAGCTCAGTTTTGCGTTGAACTGGTTGAGTTCGGTTTTGGATGTACCTGTTAAATCGAAGTTGGGACTGTAGCGGTAGCTTAGCGTTATACCCATCCTCAGCATTTTAACCAGGTTGAATTCGGCCCTCACACCAGGTTCGATGATAAAACAATAGGTGTCGGAAATTTTGTGATTCTGATTGTCGTAATTCCAGTTGTGGTTATTATCATACTTGTAGTGGCCGGGGGTCATGAAGCACATATAGCCAATGCCTATCAATAACGGGAAAGACACATGAACAGCCGATTTCGGCAGCAGGGTATATTCCAGCAGCAACCCGCCGTAACCGCCATAAAGGTTTGCAGGTTTTTTCGGCTGGCCAACAGTGTCGGTAAAGATGCTGTCGTATTTCAGTCCGTGGGGATTCCCGAGAAAGCTAGCGCTCAGGCCAAGTGTCCAGTGGTGGTCGAGGATCACTCCTGCACTGAGGCCCGGCAGGAAAACACTGTTTGGCCCAACCATGGTGTAGGCTGCATTTATTTCAAGAAAATAGCCAATAGGGATCTTATGTCCCGGTTTCTGTTTCCCGAAAACGGTTTTGAAATCCGAAGATTCGTTTTTATTCTTTTGCTGTGACAGGTCATCCTGGGCATAAGCAGAGATGAACAGCAGGAGGAGAACAAGGGAACTGATTGTCTTTTTCATCTTGAATGGTTTTTAAGATAAACTCATGAAAGTCATTTAAAGTACATGAGACGTATAAAGATACGATAAAATTTAAAAAGGCCGTCATCCTGCTACAGTGACAGCCTTTTATTTGTCCGCCTTTTAGGCGGGTCTACGCCTCTTGATCCCCCCGGAGGTTCGTGGGCAATGATCCTTCCGGAAGGAACATGAGTGCTTTTATGATATAATGACAGGCCCGCTTTTCACAGGTTGCCCTGTTGCCTGAAAAATATTTTCCGAAGCAACCCCGGGGCAATATTTTGATCTTATTTTCTGACAAACCCAAAACCATGAAAAAATCCTTACTGACTTTTTTGATCCTTTTCACCCTCGCTTCCACCCTTTCAGCCCAGTTTCCTGCCTCATGGCACAGCCGCGGCGTAGGCGGTGGCGGCGCCTTGTTCTCCCCATCCATCAACCCGGCCAACCACAATGAGATCTATATGAGTTGTGATATGAGCGAGTTGTTTCATTCGACCGATATGGGGTTGAACTGGAACGAGGAAAATTTCCTGAAATTCCAGGGCGGGCACGATGCCTGTGTGCAGTTCACCGTCAATCAGCAAATACGGTATTGCGTTGATTATTCAACAATTGACGGCAACGATTATATCAGGCCCATGAAAAGCACCGATGGGGGAATAAGCTGGAGCGTTCTCGGCGGGAACCCCTATCCCCTTGCACCAAACGGCAATATATTAAGGCTGATGGCCGATTATAACAATCCCAATCTCGTGATGATAGCCGATTACGGGACTATTTATTTCTCTGCGGATGGGGGAGCCTCGTTCCACCAGGTTCACACCTGCCTCTCCAACGGAGCGGGCAACCATATTGCCGGTATTTTCTTCAACAGCCCCGCAATTTATATAGGTACCAACGACGGCTTGCTGGTTTCGGGCAATAACGGGCAAAGTTTTACGACCATGCCGGTAAGCGGGATCACTGCAGGAGAATACATGCTGTCGTTTGCAGGCGGCAAACAAGGCGGTTCAAGCCGGTTTTTCTGCCTGACCGCAGCCAATGTATGGGCAGGTTACCAGTACGGGAGCGATTACTGGGGAGCAATGAAAGGCGTTTACCAGATGGACAATGCCGGCGGGACCTGGGTTTCAATAACCGGCGGCATCACTGTCGGCAGTGATTTTCCTGTTTTTGTAGGGATGCCTGCGGATGACATTTCGACCGCTTACCTTAGCGGGGGAAGTTCTGCCGGGGCGCCAATCGTGATGAAATCTGCAAATGGCGGCAACTGGACCCATGTGTTTTTAACAGCCAACAACCAGAATATTTATACCGGCTGGGCCGGGTACGGAGGCGACCATGGCTGGGGTTTCCCCGAAGCCCCCTTTGGTTTCACAGTTGCTTTGAACGATGCCAATACCCTGATGCTGAGCGATTATTCCTGCGCCCATATAAGTACTGACGGAGGGGTGACCTGGCATCAGCAGTACTTAAGCCATGTTGATGAAAATCCCGAGAACTACCCTACCCCGACAGGTAAAAAGTATCATGGAGTGGGGTTGGAGAATACCTCCTGCTGGCAGATCCTCTGGACCGACAGCCGGCATTTGTTCGGAGCGTATTCAGATATCAACGGCATCATGAGCGACGACAGCGGCGACAGCTGGAAGTTCATCCCGAACCTGACCCAGAACACGGTATACAGGATAGTAAAAAGCGCTTCCGGGAAGATCTATGCAGCCACATCCAATGTTCACGACATGTTCCAGAGCACACGCATTTATGATTCCCAGATCGACGCAGGCAGCGGGAATGTATATGTTTCGTCCGACAATGGCGGCAGTTTTACAGTCCTTCACAGCTTCGGGCACCCCGTGGTATGGATAGCGCTTGACCCTTCGAATCCCGAAAAGATGTATGCCAGCGTGCTGCATCACAACAAACAAGCCATTGGCGGGATATGGGTCACGTCCAACCTCAGCGCCGGGGCTGCATCCTCATGGAGCAAAATGCCTTCACCTCCAAGGAGCAACGGGCACCCTTTCAATATCAACGTTTTGAATAACGGGGACCTCGTATGCAGTTTCTCCGCCAGGAAACCCACTACAGGCACCTCCTTCACCGACAGCTCGGGGGTGTATTATTATAATGCCGCTGCTTCCGCCTGGTACGACCGTTCCGATCCCAATATGAGGTTCTGGACCCAGGATGTGGTGGTCGATCCCAACGATGCCACCCAAAGCACATGGTACGCCTGTGTTTTCCAGGGATGGGCAACATCGGGTATACAAGGGACAGGGGGGTTGTTCAGAACCACAAATAAAGGACAGAACTGGACCAGGATACATGATAATTTCAGGGTGAATTCATGCAGTTTGAAACCTGGAGATCCCGACCAGATGTACTTCACTACAGAGACTGACGGGCTTTGGTATACCGGCAATGCTTCCGCCCTCAGCCCTCAGTTTACCCAGGTCGGTAATTATCCATTCAGGCATCCCATGAGGGTATTCTTCAACCCCTATAATACCAATGAAACCTGGGTCAGCTCTTTCGGAAACGGTATCATGCTTGGGGGCGATCCATCTGCGGGCATTGGCAGCAACCAGGGGTCCGACCCGGCTTTCAGCCTGTACCCGAATCCCTGCGCCGAATCGGTCAATCTCAGGATCAACGGCAGGCTGTCATCCGCATACACATACAGTATCAGTGATATTACGGGGATAATCCTGTTAACGGGCAACTGCAGGATTGCTGAAGCATGCAGCATCAGCACATCCGCCCTCGGGAGAGGGATGTACATTGTCAGGGTTTACGATGGAGGAAGGCCGCTCGGCAGTTCGAAACTGGTAAGGTATTAGCCTGAAGCCAGGGCATCCGGGTTTATATTAACGCCTGCGGTTCCGCCATCCTGTATGGGCAGGTTGCTCCCTGTTTTTGTGTATCTTCGCATCCGCAATAAATATAGTTCCCGGGGCGTTTTTATATTCCACCTGAGGAATTTTCCCGGGCTCAGCTGAAGATGCCGAAACTATACCCTGCTCTTGTTATAATATTATTGACAGCCTTGCTTTTGTCTGCCATTCCTGCCCGGCCACAGGCAGTCAGCAACTATGTGAGGGATGCCCAAACCAGCATCAGGGCGGGACAGTTCGTTGAGGCGCTTAAGACCCTCAACACCGCGATTGAAACCGATGCTACCATTCCCGAGTTATATTATATGCGGGGGTATGTGAAGTTCAGCCTCGACGATTACATAGGGGCCGAGCAGGACTTCGGCAAATCCATTGCCTTATTCCCTTATTTGCCCGATGTGTATGTAAACCGTGCCGAAGTAAGGAGCCAGCAGCAGAATTACAACGGGGCTTTGGAGGACTTGTCGGCTGCTTCGAAACTCGACAGCACCAATGCGCAGATCTTTTTCACCCTGGCCAGGATCAAGTTATACCTGAAAAAATATTATGCCTGCCTGAGCGATTGCAACCATGCCATCAAGCTGAAATATGATAATGAAACCGTATACATCATCAGGGGGGCGGCCGAACTGGGGATTGACCGTTTTGATGCGGCTGTGGCGGATTTCAAGAAGTCCATAGAGATAAATCCGGCCAATATCTATGCATACATACAGCTGGGGACTGCCTGGAGCGAAAAGACAAAATACGACTCCGCCCTGGTTTATTTCGACAAGGCCGTAGCCCTCGACAGCAATAATATATTTGCCTTATTTGACCGTTCCATCACCCTTATCAAGAAGAAGGACAACACTGCCAGCCTCACCGACCTCGGGAAAATCATCAGGCTTTCGCCTTACAACTCCTATGCCTATTTCAACAGGGCCATACTTTACAATGATATGGGGAACCGCAAAGCCGCTATCAGCGATTTCGACAAGGTGATCAAGCTCAATCCGAAGAACATCGTGAGTTATTATTACCGCGGGCTGATGAAGATGCAGGAAAACGACCCCAGGGGGTCTCTTGACGATATGGACAAGACCATTGAGTTGCTCCCCGACTATGCCGATGCATGGTATGCCCGTTACGAGATCAAGCTGAAGCTGAAAGACCTCAGCGGGGCCCAGAAGGATTACAAGATGGCGATGGATATGGCTAAGAAGAACAATATGTCGGCCGACAGCCTTACCACCAAAAAGAAAGATTTTTTGCAGAGCCTGGTCAAGCTCAGCGGGGATTTCGAAGAGATGAACACCAGCAACAGCAAGTTCCAGAACCAGTCGGTAGAGATCACGCTGATGCCCATGTTCAGGTTGTTCCAGGGCAAGGCCGGGTATAACCTGATCGAGCTGTATGATACCTATCATAAGGACCATTATGTGACCGGAATACTTTCGCTCACCATACATCCCCAGATCATCAGTGACTCGTTATGCAACAAGCAGCTCGAGAACCAGACCCGGAGGATCAGTACCGGGGCTGAGCTTTCAGATGCTTACCTTCAGAGAGCTGTGGCATACTGCGGTCTGAGGAAATACAATGAGGCATTTGCCGACCTCGAGATATCCCAGGAGCTCGACAGCAATTACGCCCTCCCCTATTTTACCCGGGCTGTCGCGCGTTATGATTTGATTTTGCTCATCAACACCCTGGATAATTACGAGCAGCAGATCACCATCGGGAAATCCAATACAAAGACCAGGGAGCAATACACCACCACCGAGCTTGAGCACACATACGATGCCGTGGTTTGCGATTTCGAGTCGGCCATCAAAATTGATCCCGGATTTTTCTTCGCCTTTTACAACCGCGGCATAGTTTATTGCAAGATGGGAAACTATCACCGGGCCCTGGAGGATTTCAGCAAGGCCATTTCCATGCGAAAGAACTTCGCGGAGGCCTTATTCAACCGCGGGCTGGTCCAGATCATGCTCGGCGACTCCCAGGCCGGCTGCGAGGACCTGAGCCGTGCAGGCGAGCTCGGCATATCCGAAGCTTACAAGATCATGAAGCGGTACTGTTACAAATAGAAACGGGGATTACTTACTGATCTCTTTGCAATTCATTCAGGGACCCTCATCTTAAACCCGGGTTCAAAGTACTTATCCCGGGTTAAATCGTCACCGGCCATCACTGCTGAGCTGACCCGTATCAGGGACCGACGCAATTCCCTTACATTAAATCGTCAATGGTCACGACTGCTGAGTGGACCCGTATCCGGGTCTAACGCACTTCCCCTGGAGGAAATCCCAATTTATTTCAGGATTCGTGTATCACCTTTGACCTTTTTACGGATTAAGCTATTACCATGCTTGTCAGTAAAATGAAAAAGATTGAAGCGGAGATTGTCAAAACAGGCTTAAAGACCAGGATTGCGCTTTATTTTCCATTTAACCGGGATGTTGTTGGATTGATACGTCCCCTGGCCGGGGCACACTGGTCCCCTGAAAGGAAATGCTGGCTGATATCAGGGTGCAACGGCCCCATTGAGAACCTGAATTTAAAGTTCAGGGGGAAGTTACAATTTATTCCCAGGGCAGAGGTAGTGGAAAAGAAGAAAGAAGGACCTGGGAAGGAAGAAAAAATGAATCAATGGTCTGAACCCCGGGGCAAGCCTCTGCTTCAAATTCCGGGGCAGGCCGAGGGGAATTCACCGGACGCGATTAAGGAACCCGTTTGGATTGAAAACGGTTTTCCAGAAGAATACCTTAAAGCATTGATTTTAAAGAGATACAGTGAAAGAACCGTTACAACCTACACCAGTCTGTTCAGGCAATTCATGGAATTTTATAAACGAAAGCCATTGGATGGGATCAGCGATGAGGAGATCCGTGACTACCTCTTGCATTTAAACATTTCGAGGAAAGTTTCGGATTCCTACCTCAACCAAACTATAAATGCGATCAAGTTTTATTATGAAAAGGTCCTAGGGCGGCCATGCAGGGAATATTATCTGCAAAGGCCCAGAGCAAGCCGTAAATTGCCCGAGGTGATGAGCATGGATGAAGTCGCATCGGTATTACAGTCGGTTAGTAATATAAAGCACAAATGCATTTTATTCCTGATTTATTCCGGAGGATTACGACTGGGGGAAGTCACAAATTTAAAGGCCAATGATATCGATTCCAGCCGGATGATGATAAAGATAAGGCAGGGTAAAGGGAAAAAAGACCGGTATACTCTGCTGTCGGACAGGGCATTGGAGTTACTGCGGCAATATTTCAGGAGTTACAGGCCCAAGGAATGGCTTTTTACGGGTAATGATGGCGGGCAATATTCAGACCGCAGTGTCCAGGAGATATTTTATAAGGCGGTACGGCATTCAGGGCTAAGGAAGCATGTCAGCGTGCACACTTTAAGGCATTCATTTGCAACACATTTGTTGGAACAAGGGACTGATATCAGGTATATCCAGGAGTTGCTGGGTCATAGTAATATTAAGACCACCCTGGTTTATTCTCATGTAACCCGCAGAGGATTGGATGGCATTAAAAGTCCGTTAGATTCACTAAAGATTTAACACAGGCAGGAGGCAGATATAGATAGTTTTCCATTATATTTGGTTTTCGAAAGGTCAAAATCACTTTTGAACGAATGTATTTACCTACCGTCAACCGGCATTTTTCCACAATACCCCACACCCATAAACGCAATCGCAATACATACAAGGACGATACTAATAAATACAATATTCTAAGCTCCCAAAGGCGGCATATAAATACAATCGTTTGCACCAAACGTTATGGGCAAGTTTAAGAAACGACACAGCGGACAGACAAGAGAACCACCGACAATTCGGTTTGACACTTCTTGACAGTTCTGACTGACTACAAAAAATAAAAAGTGGAGTCCAGAAACCACTCAAAAAACGGGGCGACACCGAAAAGCCATACGAGTAGGGAAATAAAATTTTAAATGTTATGAAAAAAAGTTTAAATCTTATTATTGTTATCGGTATGACAATTTTTCTTGCTTCGTGCATGGCTCCGCAAAGTGGGGGTTATGGTCGTAGTGGTGGTGGTTTGACAAGTATATTACCTTTACTGCTAATAGGTGTAATAATACTTGTAGCTGTGAAAACCAGTAAAAAAGAAGATGACATTTCAACATCAGCAGACCAAACAAATAAAGTGGTAAATGTAACCTTGACAGGTGGTCTAATTGGATTATTTGGTGCATCGCCTCAAAATTCCCTCAATAGCAGAATAAAAAAAGAAAATGCTAATGGTTGGAGAGTTATTCAGGTAATACCAGCAGATAGTGGAAACATATTTCTTGCCATTTTTAGATTGTTGCTTTTGATTATTACACTTTTTCTTTTCACTACAGCAAATGGTTATTATGTGATAATGGAGAGAACTCAATTAGGCAAACAAGCTGACAATAATAACCAATCAGCATAAAAGCAAAACTTGAGATTTTATTAGCCAGTAATAAATGTGAAGAAAAGAAGTATAGTCAATGTTTTATTAATTTTCATCCCTGGTTTTTGGGCATGTTTAATTGATTTGCTATTAACAATTAATGGTCAACCTTTAGCATATTGGCAAGGAAATTTGCAAATGGTTAGAGAAGGTAATCCATTGATAGAATTCTTGATGAAAAATAGTATGTCAGGAATTTTTATTTTTGTGATTTTATGGTTACCCACAATTGTAATTATTGGCTATTACTTGAATTCTAAATTGTTAAGAGTACTTGCTTTATTTGTTCTATTTGCACATACTTTTGGAGCCACAAGTTGGCTTGCTGAATGTTGCGGCTTTTGGACTGTAATTACCTACGTGGTACTTAATTCAGTTATGTTTATTGCCATAGAAGACTTTTATTCGTTAAAAACATCAAATGAATGAACTGAAAATAACAAAACCATGCCCATAACAAAGTGTAGCAGCAATAAGGGTTTCAGTGGTAATTCAAACATTCTACCCCGCTTAATCTTCGGTGTAGTTTGACAGGAAAGTAGCCCGCAATCCCTTACTGCTGCTACACTCAACCGTTGGCAGCAATTACTATGAAAGACATTTTAATCATATTATTAATTTTTTTATTCTCTACTTCGCTTGTATATTCCCAAAAAACGAATGTAAGTAAAGAAATTAATGTTGTTCTTATCGATACCAATAATTGTAGTAATTTAATTGTAATAGTATTCAAATCAGGAAGTATCACTAAAGAACACGAAACATTGATTATCGATAAAAAGGAATTTGAAAAGATGAATTGCGAGTTAATTAAGGTCAATGAAAATTTTGTTGTTGAAATAAAACCTATACCAGATTTCCTTACAAACAATAAATACGAATGTCTCACAAGATTAGGACACGGAGTAGCTCTATATATTGATAATGTATTGATTTGGAGTAAGCAAAAAGGGGTTTACCCTTATGAGTGTTTAAAAATTAAATTGAAAAATAAATGACATAACTGCTGCCAACGAGCCTGCAACCGCAACAAAACTATCGTATTGTTGCTTAACAAAGGCTATGCCTTTGCTGCGTTTGCAGGCTGGGCGTTAGTTGAAATGGAAATTTTGCTTTTCCCAAATTGTAGACTATCTTTGTTC
>JBAXIO010000031.1:0-30244 GCA_037138335.1 Bacteroidota bacterium | reverse complement strand
TCGAAGCAACTGTTCGGAAATTCCGAACAGTTCAAATCGAAGGAAATCGAAGCGTTACCCGCAGTACTGACCATTAAAATTTGGGCATGATCATGAACCGAATCATGACTCACCAATCACCCTTTACAATCTATAGCAGAAGCTGCCAGAGGCGGTATTCGAATTTCAGGGAGGTTGACATATATGAGTTTTTTTGGCGTTTTGTCAACATTAAGGAAAACAGATTTCATAATTCGGTCTCATTTCGGATATTACTTTTTCACCTTCGGCGGATGAAGTAACATCGCACGGGTAAGAAAATGAAAAGCTCTTGGTTGATATTTGATAAATCTCATGTAACTTTGTAAAACGATCAATAAATACCTGATCCATCATGCCGTATGTTTCAATGTTTTTCGGGATTATAATCAGGATGTTTTTCAGTGAGCATAATCCACCTCATTTTCATGCCGAATACCAGGGCACGGAAGGAATTTTCAATTTTGATGGCGCAATGCTTCAGGGAAATATAAAATCCTCTACTGCTTTAAGGCTGATTAAAGAATGGGCCCTTTTACGAAAGACAGAGTTGGAAGTAAATTGGAAAAATATCTCTGCAAAAACAAGCATTAATAAAATTGAACCTTTACATTAAAACATGGTTATGAAAACCGTATATATGCCCCGTGTGATCGAAGCTAAGTATCTGAATGATTATCATATACATCTTGTCTTCAGTAACGGGAAAGAAGGGAACATTGACTTACGACCTTATGTCGGACAAGGCATATTTGAGCCGTTAACGAACGTCGATTACTTTAAAAAATTCTTTGTCGACGGATGGACGATCTCGTGGCCAAACGGGGCTGACATAGCACCTGAAACCCTTTATGAGCTTGCAGATTCAGCCGGCAAAATGGTGAATGATACTCCCTGATCAGGGTTTATGATGACTGGCTGATGATATTAAAGAACCAGCTAAACTGCTCAATATGTCAACCCTGGCAGTCGAAAAACAAATAGCGGATCACCTTTTTCCAGGAGCAGGCAAAAAAATGGGCCCGGCGAATGAGCTGCACACGCAGCCAGGGAGGGATCCCGTTAATGTCGTTACATCGAAAGGCCGGGTTAACAAACAGCCAGGTATCCCTGCTGCCTTTGACAGGATCGAAGGCATGCTCCTTTTGTACGATTTTCAGAAGAAGCTCCAATCTTTTATGGGCATCGGTCAGAAAATGGACATGCTGATCCTTAGCAAGAGTGGGGATAACTTCCATGATCCTCTATGTTGCCTCGTCGGTGAGCGCCCATAAATGATCCGAAAAATCGGCATCCGTTTTAAAGCCGTTAACGGTGTTAACCATGAAATCATCCTTAAGCACTGAGCTTTCCTTCGGATCACATACCGTGAAATCCAGGATGATGTTTGAAGCTTCTTCCAATCTGTCGAAGATATTATCAAGAAGCGACTGATGTAAAGGGAATGTTGACATAACGTATATGTTTTAAATGAGACATAAAGTTTCAGTCATAAGAAGTTAATAAAGTGTATGATATGGAATTTACTATAGGATAATGACAGGGTAAAATTTAAAACCGCTGTGTGATAGTTAAAAAAAGTTAAATTCATATTTTATCTTTCTGTTTTTCAATCTAATAAATTATAATTATTAGTACAACCCCTGCTTAATGTCAAGCCCCAATACTATAAATCACAAGTAATGACTCCCTAACTGGTTGGCTTTCGTCGGGTAATAGAATGGGACAAATTCCCTCTCATATCATCACCCCATCACGCTCATCACGCTCATAACGATTTTTATACCTTTGTCTAAATAACCCTAAACAATCTCGTATGCTTACACCAAACGGACAGCCGGTTAATATAGCTATCATTGGACTTGGATATGTAGGACTGCCGCTGGCAGTAGAATTTGCAAAGAAATTTCCCGTAACAGGCTTCGACATCAATCAGGCAAGGATAGCCGAACTCCTCAAAGGACACGACTCCACCCTGGAGGTAGAGGATGAGAACCTGAGGTTGGTGCTTGGGATGCAAGATTCAGGATATAAGATTAAGGATAGCGTGCCCGACCTCTTAGTTCCCGGATCCCGCATCCCGCATCCCGCATCCCGCATCGGTCTCAAACTCACCACCGATTACAGCATACTCAAGCACTCCAACATCTTCATCATCACCGTTCCCACCCCTGTCGACAAAAACAACCGTGCCGACCTCACCCCTCTGGTCAAAGCCAGTGAGACCGTGGGAAAAGCCATAAGCAAAGGAGGCATTGTCATCTACGAATCCACTGTCTATCCCGGATGCACCGAAGAAGACTGTCTGCCCGTCGTCGAAAAGCATTCTGACCTCACATTCAATAAAGATTTCTTTGCCGGCTACTCCCCCGAGCGCGTGAACCCCGGAGACAAGGTCAACACCGTTCTTACGATCAAAAAGATCACATCAGGCTCCACCCCCGAAGTTGCAGAGTTCATCGATAAAATGTACAATACCATCCTTAAAAACGGCACCCACAAAGCCCCTTCCATAAAAGTCGCCGAAGCCGCCAAAGTCATCGAGAACTCCCAGCGCGACATCAACATCGCCTTTATGAACGAGCTCGCAAAGATCTGCAGTTACTTTAACATCGACACCACCGATGTGCTGGATGCCGCAGGATCCAAATGGAACTTCCTCAAATTCAAGCCCGGACTCGTGGGAGGACATTGTATCGGTATCGACCCTTATTATATCGCCCAGAAAGCCCAGGAAACCGGTTATCATCCCGAGATCATCCTCGCCGGCCGCCGAATGAACGACGGCATGGGAGCATGGGTCGCCCGCAAGATCATCAAACTCATGATCGACAATGAGTTACCCGTGAAAGGCGCCAAAGCCCTTGTCCTCGGAATCACCTTCAAGGAGAATTGTCCCGACATACGCAATTCCAAAGTCATCGATCTGATCAATGAACTTAAGAATTTTGGTGTACTTACAGATGTTTACGACCCCTGGGCCGATCCGGCTGAAGTAAAACATGAGTATGGTATTGCCCTGGCCCCCGGTGAAACCCTCACCCCCGCCACACTCAAAACCTTCAGCGCCGTCATCCTCGCCGTATCCCATGAAGAATTCAAAAACTTCGACCACAGCGCCCTTGCCCCCAACACCATTGTATACGATATCAAAGCCCTCTGGCCCCGCGAAAAAGTCACAGCACGACTATAAGCAGGGAGCAGGGAGCAGGGAGCGGGAATCAGGGAATTATCGGTCAGCTTTAATAAACAACCTCCTTTGCTCATCGGGAAGGAATGAAGCAATCACCGAGAGAAGCAGTTCCTTGTCAAGAGGTTTATCAAGGTAAGCATCAAAACCAGCATAAATGGCGTCATCTCTTTCATATTTCGAAGGGAAAGCAGTTACAGCAATTACAGGTAAAAAGGGGAGTTTCTTTTTTATGGCATGCAAGGCTTCGAATCCATTCAATACCGGCATATTCAAATCCATCATCACAATATCAGTATCAGGGAAAGATTCAACAAAATTAATGGCCTCAAGTCCGTTGGATGAATAATAAAGCTTTATCGGGTATTTATTCAGGTAAGCTGTGACAAGATCCTGGTTGATTTCATTATCATCAACTACCAGTATATTTATCTTGTTCATATTCAGATTCATTGAAGAATGATTTTCCCCTTTATAACTTTTGCAAAGAAGCCATATCCGACACTAAGATAACAACTCATAATAATACAAACATGATTTAATTAATTATTTTATAAGGTTGACATAAAATATCCGGAAAAATGGCATATTTCATAACATTTTCATAACTTTGCATATGAAAAATAAGTAAATGGCAACTTCAAAGTACTGTATCATCTTTCTCACTCTGATCCTTGGTCTTTTTTCATGCGGGCCTAAAACCGAAATCCCTGATACTACCGGGCATATGGGATGGGGAGTTGGAGGAAAATACCAGGATTACGGGCAGATATTCATGACCAACAGCGACGGCCTCAATTGGTATGGGGTTTCAGGTTTGGGAGATTTATATCTGAATGAACTTTCTTGCATTACAGCCATTGATCAGAATAATATCTATGCTGCCGGGGGGATTTCCCTGGGTTATGGCCTTGTCCTGTTTTCAGGCGACCAGGGCAAAACCTGGACAAGAACGGGATCCTCTTCCGTATTGATCGGGATGAAGCTGAACTGTATAGCATCTTCTTCTACAGGCATCATCATGGCCGGAAGCGATAATGGCGACCTTGTCTTCACAAAAGATAACGGCCTCAGCTGGAATAAACTAAGGCCTGACCCTGCATCACACATCTCCTTTACTTCGGTAAGCTTTAATAAGCAAAACCAGGCCCTGGTCCTGGGTAACATCATCGATTCAACGCAAAACAATAACGGAAATGCTGCCTTTCTCATCGATGAAAACCAGGTTGCTGCAACATCACTTACAATAGACCCGTCATACAAGGGTGCCTGGGAACAAGGAATATTTCTGAACGATTCACTGGCATTCATCTGTGGAGGAAACAGGATATATAAGACTACCAACAAGGGATTGAACTGGCATAACATTTCCCCGGGTGATTCTTTGAAGGTACACAGCCTGTCGTATTTAAGCGGTAGTACGATTTTAGCCTGTGGTGAGCAGGGGACCCTGTGGATTTCAAAAGACCTGGGAAGTAATTATACAAAACACCGGCCTTATAACCTCAGTTCATCATTCAAACGAATTGTCACATCGGGGAGCAACAAAATATGGATCGTCATAGGCGACAATACAAACTATATTTCAGGAAGCATTCTCTACTCATCAAACTTTGGCAGCAACTGGGCCATACAGAAAACCACTCCAAACGTACCCCTCTCTGACCTCTGTGTGTACGAACAGAATAAATGATTGGATTCATGGTAACAGATCAGTAGTCTGTTACATTTGCAATTCAGGACTTAATTAATAATTTTACTCACTTTGGCTTACTGCAGGGACAACCCGGAGGGACTTTATTAAGTCAATACTATTATGGTAAGGGTATTTGCAGTCATTTGTGCGTTATTATCGTTCCTTCCCTGGAGGGCTGCAGGGAACGACTGTACATTTACCCCTTCCCTCAATGGGCCGGCCAGCGCATGCGAGGGAAGCATCAACCTGGTTTACACTACCGATGCGGGGGGTACAGCATATACCTGGTCCATTTCGTCGGGGGGGGCTATCACCGCAGGCTTTGGGACGAACTCAGTGACAGTGACATGGACCACCGCCGGCGCCAGGTGGATCGCAGTAGATTTCACCAGCGCCTCAGGCTGCACGGCCGCAGCTCCGACGGTACTGAATGTGACAGTGACCCCCAACCTGCAGGCAAGCGTGCAGGTGACGGCTTCGGCTAACCCGGTATGCCAGGGAACTACGGCGACTTTTACAGCAACACCAACCAACGGGGGCTCTTCCCCTTCCTACCAATGGAAAGTCAACAACATAAACTCAGGGACGAACTCACCCAATTTCTCTTATATCCCTGCGAACAGCGACCAGGTGAAATGCGTCATGACCTCGAACTATGACTGCCCCGCTGGCAATCCCGCTCCCACATCGAACACCGTATACATGGCGGTAAGCCAAAATTTGCCGGTCAGTGTATCGGTAAGCGCCTCACCTGCCGGCCAGGTTTGCGACGGTACCCAGGTTACATTTACCGCGACACCGGTCAACGGGGGGCCCTCCCCTGTTTACCAGTGGAAAGTCAATGGCACCAATGCCGGAACTAACAATTACCGCTATACTTACACTCCCCTGAACGGGGATATTGTGAGCTGCTCGCTTACTTCCAATACTCCCTGCTCCAGCGGGAACCCGGCTACTTCAATGCCTGTCACCATGAGCGTGGTAGCCAGCATCCCGGTAAGCGTATCCATAACAGCCTCAACCAACCCGGTTTGCAAGGGAAGCCAGGTCACATACACTGCAAACCCGGTAAATGAGGGCGCCAACCCAACCTATCAATGGGTGGTAAACGGAGTGGGCTCAGGCACAAACAGCCCGGTATTCACTTATACCCCCCTGAACGGGGACCAGGTTTCCTGCTTTCTGCAGTCAAGCCTTACAAGTTGCACGACCAACAACCCGGCGGAATCGAACAAGATCCCGATGACTGTATACCCTATTGTACCGGTAAGTGTGAGCATAGACGTTTCGGCTGACCCCGTCTGCGATGGAACCCCGGTCACTTTCACCGCCTACCCGGTAAACGGGGGGTCAGGCCCCTCATACCAATGGAAGGTGAACGGCACCGATGCAGGCGCCAACTCACCCACATTTACTTACACCCCTGTCAACAACGATCTTGTATCCTGCATACTGTCATCAACAGAACCCTGTCCCACGGGAAATCCGGCCACCTCCAGCGCCATCAGAATGACGGTATACCAGATCCTTCCGGTGAGCGTGAGCATCACCGCTTCGGCCAACCCGGTATGCGCGGGCAGCACGGTCACACTCACCGCCCACCCGGTCAACGGTGGCACTCTGCCTATTTACGAATGGTATCTGAACGGTTCGGTTGTAGGCGGATTAGGTTCCACCTTTACTTACATACCCTCGGCCGGAGACCAGGTACAATGCCGTCTCACCTCCTATCTGAATTGCACCACGGGAAACCCGGCCTACTCCAATGTTATCACCATGGGCCTGGATCCCGAATTGCCTGTAAGCATAAGTATCACGGCTTCCGAGAATCCTTTCTGCCAGGGGCGGCCCGTTCAGTTCACGGCTATTGAGGTGAACGGGGGGGCTTCACCCTCATATCAATGGCAGGTCAACGGGATTAATGCCGGCAGCAACAACCCATTCTTCTCATACCTGCCCTCCAATGGTGACGGGGTCACATGCATTCTCACTTCCGATGCAAACTGTGCGACCGGGAACCCGGCCACTTCCAATACTATTGTCATGACAATGAACCCCGACCCTCCCCTCCCTGTAACTGTCTCAGTCGCGGCTTCTTCCAACCCGGTATGCACCGGAACAAGCGTCACATTCACAGCAAGTCCGGTTAACGGGGGACCCGGCCCCTTATACCAGTGGAAAGTAAACGGGGTAAACGCCGGGATCAATTCATCAACTTATACATACACCCCGGCCGACGGCGATCTTGTATATTGCCTTCTCACATCCGACGCTCCCTGCACCAGCGGGAACCCTGCAACGTCGAACACCGTCACCATGAACGTAAGCCCCTTCCTCCCCGTTTCAGTAACGGTGAGCGAATCAGCCAACCCATGCTGCCTTGGGGCAATTGTCACCTTTACAGCTACCCCGATTAACGGGGGATCTTCCCCTTCCTACCAGTGGAGGGTCAACGGCATTAATGCAGGCACCAACTCATCAGCCTATACTTACACACCAGCCAACAACGATATTGTATCCTGCATCCTTACATCCAATCAGGCCTGCGCCAACGGTAACCCTGCAACTTCCAATGCCGTCACGATGACGGTCAATTCCGATCCGGTTTCGGTGAGTATTGCCGCCTCCGCAAACCCGGTCTGCCCCGGCACCCCGGTGACGTTCACCGCCATACCGGTGAACGGGGGAAGCAGTGCGGCCTACCAGTGGAAAGTCAATGGTAATAATGCAGGCACTGACTCTCCAAACTTTACGTTCACACCCGCTAACGGCGATGTTGTATCCTGCATCCTCTCATCCAATGCTCCCTGCCCCACAGGCAGCCCCGCCACATCCAACACGGTTTTCATGACAGTAAATCCGGCCCTCACGGTCTCTGTTGGTATCACAGCTTCCGAAAACCCTGTTTGTTCAGGATCCTTGGTCAGCTTCAACGCGATACCGGTAAACGGCGGATCAGCACCCGTTTACCAATGGCAGGTCAACGGCATCAACTCAGGTACCAATTCATCAACATTCAGCTATCAGCCATCCGATAATGATCTTGTATCTTGCATCCTCTCATCCTCTTACCCTTGTCCCACCGGTAACCCCGCCACATCCAACGTGATCAGCATGTCGGTAACCCTGGCTATGCCGGTCTCGGTAAGCATCTCGGCTTCGGCGAACCCAATTTGCGAGGGATCGCCTGTCTCCTTCACCGCAACAGCTGTAAACGGGGGTATAAGCCCGGCCTACCAGTGGAAGGTCAACGGGGTAAACGCCGGGACCAACAGCCCCGGTTACACTTATTTGCCCGTTAACAACGACCTTGTATCCTGCATCCTCACATCCAGCCTGTCGTGTTCAACCGGCAGCCCGGCAGGCTCTAACCTGATCACGGTGTCGGTTCTGCCCTATCTCCCGGTTTCGGTCACCATCTCGGCTTCGGCAAACCCGGTTTGCGACGGATCCACGGTCAATTTCACGGCCATTCCTGTAAACGGGGGAAGCAGTCCCTCATACCAATGGCAGGTAAACAGCATCAATGCGGGAACCAATTCATCCTCATTCAGCTATCAGCCATCAAATAATGATCTTGTAACCTGCATCCTGTTATCCAGCTATAGCTGCCCCTCCTGGAACCCGGCCACTTCCAATACCATTACCATGACGGTCAATCCCGTCCAGCCGGTTTCGGTCACGGTAAATCCGTCTCTAAACCCGGCATGCGAGGGGACCACGGTCAGTTTCACGGCCATTCCTGTAAACGGGGGAAGCGCTCCCTCTTACCAATGGCAAGTCAATGGCATCGACGCAGGAACCAATTCTTCAACATTCAGCTATCCGCCATTGAATAACGATATTGTATCCTGCATCCTCACATCCAATGCAAGCTGTCCTGTACCAAACCCGGCCACTTCCAGCCTCACCATGACGATGGACCCTTACCTCCCGGTCTCGGTAAGCATCTCGGCTTCGGCAAACCCGGTTTGTTCAGGATCATCTGTCACGTTTAACGCTGCGGCTGTAAACGGAGGCAGCAACCCGGTTTACGAGTGGATGGTGAACGGCGTTAGTTCAGGCACCAACTCACCCACCTTTAATTACACTCCCAACAACGGCGATCTTGTATCCTGCATCCTCACATCTTCCTATCATTGCCCCACAGGCAGTCCCTCCACATCCAATCTCATCGCCATGACCGTGAACCCGGGCCAGCCGGTCTCGGTTACGGTAAGCCCGTCACTGAACCCGGTATGCACGGGAAGCACAGTCACCTTCACAGCCACGCCGGTTAATGGCGGAATCACCCCTTCTTATCAGTGGAAAGTCAACGGCTCCAATGCCGGGACCAACTCACCCACCTTTACCTACACCCCCAACAACGGCGATATTGTTTTCTGCATTCTCACATCCGACGCAGGCTGTGCCACAGGCAACCCGGCTACATCGAACCAGGTCACAATGCAGGTCAGCCCGGGCCTGCCGGTTTCGGTCTGGATCACAGCCAACCATAACCCCTGCTGCAGGGGATCCCTGGTCATCTTCAATGCATTTCCAATCAACGGAGGCGCCTCTCCATTCTTCCAGTGGCAGGTCAACGGACTGGATGCAGGCAGCAACAGCACTACGTTTATTTACTCTCCTATCAATGGCGATCAGGTGACCTGCATCCTCACATCCTCTTATCTCTGTCCTGCGGCAAACCCAGTCACTTCCAACCTTATTGCGATGAGTGTGGTTGATAACCTGGGGGTGGGAGTGAGTATTTCAGCATCGGCCAACCCGGTATGTGCCGGGACTCCGGTGACCTTCACCGCTACCGGGACCAACCAGGGCTATACTCCCGTTTACCAGTGGAAGGTCAACGGGGTGAACGCGGGGACAAACTCTGAATTCTTCACCTATGCACCCGCCAATGGCGACAAAATCGTTTGCGAACTTACCTCCAGCGAGGATTGCACTTTGGGCAACCCGGCCACTTCCGACCCCGTCACGATGACCGTCAACCCCAACCACCCTGTATCGGTATCAATCAGTACTCCTGCCACCTCAATCTGCACGGGTAACCCCGTCACGTTCAACGCTACAATTGTAAACGGGGGCCTAAGCCCGGTGTATCAGTGGCAGGTCAACGGCCTTAACTCAGGTACAAACTCTCCTGTCTTTACCTACACCCCTGCCAACAATGACCAGGTTAAATGCATACTCACATCCAATGCGATCTGCCCCACGGGTAACCCCGCCAACTCCAATACCATTGTCCTCACTGTCGGACCCAGTCTCCCTGTAAGCATCAGCATAAGTTCCAATCCAACGGGCACAGTCTGTGCAGGAACAGCAGTGAGTTTTACCGCTGCTCCCGTGAACGGCGGAGCAGCCCCCGTTTACAACTGGAAAGTCAACGGAAATAATGTCGGTACAAACAGTCCGGCGTATACATACACCCCGGCCAACAACGACCTAGTCAAATGCATACTCACTTCCGACCTGGCCTGCGCCAGCGGAAGCCCGGCCACTTCGGGCACCCTGACTATGATCGTAAATCAGTTCAGGCCGGTATCAGTCACCATCTCAAGCCCTGTCACTTCAGTTTGCGCGGGAACTACAGTCACCTGCACAGCCAGCCCGGTGAACGGGGGATCAGCCCCTTCCTATCAATGGCAGGTCAACGGCATTGACAAGGGAACCAACAGTCCCTCCTTTTCCTTCCAGCCATTACCAGGAGACCAGGTCCTCTGTATCCTCACTTCAAATTACTCCTGCCCCACAGGCAACCCGGCCAATTCGAACCCCATCACCTTTACAGTGAATCCCAACCTCCCTGTCTCGGTAATCATCAGCTCACCTTTAACCACCTTATGCCAGGGAGCCCCGGCATCCTTCACAGCCACTCCCGTGAACGGAGGGCTAAGCCCCTCTTACCAATGGAAGGTCAACAACCTCAATGCAGGCGCCAACTCACCCACCTTTAATTACATTCCCAACAACGGCGATATTGTATCCTGCATCCTCACATCCAATGCGATCTGCGCCATAAGCAGCCAGGCCACATCCAATACAATACCGCTCTCGGTAGTACCAAGCCTCCCTGTCTCCTGTACCATAAGCACCCCCGCGGGCACTCTATGCCAGGGAACCACGGCCACATTCACGGCCATCCCGGTGAACGGGGGAATCACTCCCTCTTATCAGTGGCAGGTCAATAGCGGCAATGCAGGCACCAACTCACCCACCTTTACTTTCATCCCGGCAAACAATGATATTGTATCCTGCATCCTTACATCCGGCTATGGCTGCCCCTCAGGCAACCCGGCCACATCCAACCCAATAACGATGAATGTCACCCCCAGCCAGCCGGTCTCGGTCACGGTGAGCGCTTCCGCCAACCCGGTCTGCGAGGGGAACCAGGTCACCTTCAGCGCAAACCCTGTCAACGGAGGACCAACCCCCTTTTACCAGTGGAAGGTCAACGGCAACAATGCAGGCTCTGACTCGCCTGTTTTTACCTACTCCCCCTCAAATAATGATGCTGTATCTTGCATCCTCACATCCAATACAAGCTGTCCCTCGGGCAACCCTTCGACTTCGAACATCATCACAATTACCGCCAATCCATGGTCCTCTGTCTCGGTCTCGATCAACCCCTCGGCCAACCCGGTATGCCAGGGAACCACGGCCACATTTACGGCCAGCCCGGTGAACGGGGGGCTCACTCCCTCCTACCAGTGGATGGTCAACGGCAGCAATGCTGGCACTGACTCCCCCATCTTTAATTACACCCCGGCCAACAACGATCTTGTATCCTGCAGAATGTCGTCCAGCCTGTCATGCCCCTCGGGCAACCCGGCAAACTCCAACGTTGTACCGATGACCGTGAATCCTGAACTCCCTGCAAGCATATCGATAAACGCCTCGGCCAACCCTTCCTGTCCCGGCTCGCTGGTCAGCTTCACCGCCAGCCCTCAGAACGGGGGAAGTACTCCGGCCTACCAGTGGAAAGTCAACGGCAGCGATGCAGGGACCAACTTACCAACCTTTACCTTTATACCTGCCAGCGGAGATGTTGTATCCTGCATACTCACATCCAGTGAAAACTGCATCTCAGGCAACCCGGCCGCATCGAATAACATCATTGTAAGCAACACCAACCCCGCCCCGGTTTCGGTATCCATAACCTCTTCGGCCAACCCGGTTTGCCAGGGAGCCCAGGTCACTTTCACCGCCAGCCCGGTCAACGGAGGAGCCAGCCCCGTTTACCAGTGGAAGGTCAACGGCAGCAATGCAGGGACCAATTCATCAACGTTCAGCTATCAGCCGTCCAATAATGATGTTGTAACCTGCAAACTCACATCCTCTTACGGCTGCCCCCTTGGAAACCCGGCCACTTCAAACACGCTTTTCATGGCTGTAAGCCCCGCCCTGCCGGTAAGCGTTACAGTGAGCGCCTCGCCTCCCGGCGACGCCTGTGAAGGCGAACAGGTGACCTTTACCGCCAGCCCGGTCTATGGGGGTTCGGCTCCTTCATACCAGTGGAAGGTCAACGGAATCGACGTTGGCGCCAATAATTACCGCTATACCTATGTTCCGCTGAACGGGGATGTTGTCACCTGTGTGCTCACTTCGAATACCCCCTGTTCCAGCGGCAACCCGGCCACTTCACCTCCGGTCCCCATGACAGTAAGCCCCAACATCCCGGTGAGTATAACAATATCAGCCTCAGCTACTGTCGTTTGCGCCGGAGCGTCAATTACCTTCAATGCCACAGCTGTCAATGGGGGGTCAATTCCCTTCTACCAGTGGGTGGTGAACGGGACCGGAGCCGGTACGAACAGCCCGGTTTTCGCTTACACTCCCTCCAACGGGGACCAGGTGAGCTGCTATTTGCTGTCGAGCATAGCAAACTGCGCAGTAAACAACCCGGCCCCATCCAATGTAATCCCCATTACAGTTTACTCAAACCTAGCAGTTAGTGTAATCATCGCGGCTACGGCCAACCCTGTTTGCCAGGGGAGTACAGTAACTTATACCGCCGACCCGGTCCATCCCGGATCCGCCCCTCACTACCAGTGGGTTGTCAACGGCCTCAACGCCGGGACCAATTCCTCAACATTCATCTATCAGCCCTCAGATAATGATCAGGTATCCTGCATCCTCACATCCTCTTACCCCTGTCCCCTGGGCAGCCCGGCCACTTCCAACGCCATCACCATGACGGTTTACCAGGTCATGCCCGTAAGCGTAAGCATCGCGGCTTCAGAGAACCCTGCATGTACAGGCAACCAGGTCACCTTCACTGCAACCCCTGTCAACGGGGGAAGCCTGCCTATTTACGAATGGTATGTAAACGGCACAGTGGTAGGCGGAATGGGTTCTGCCTACTCATATATTCCATCCAGCGGCGACCAGGTGAGTTGCCGCCTTACATCCTACCTTTTCTGCACCTCGGGCAACCCGGCCAGTTCCAACGTCTTAACAATGACAGTTAATCCCGAACTCCCGGTAAGCGTGAACATCACAGCATCCCAAAACCCTTTCTGCCTTGGCACACTCATCACATTCAACGCAACAGCGGTCAACGGAGGTTCTGCCCCCGTTTATCAATGGCTGGTCAATGGTTCCGTTGCCGGCACAAACAGTCCGCTGTTTTCCTATGTCCCTTCGAACGGAGATGCCGTTACCTGCGTACTCGCTTCCACTGCCGACTGCGCTATGGGAAGTCCGGCCACATCGAATACCATTGTAATGCTGCTGAACCCCGATCCTCCCCTCCCGGTCTCGGTGTCGATCAGTGTATCGCTTAACCCCGTATGTCACTCAAACCCTGTCATCTTTCAGGCGACACCCACAAACGAGGGCTCCACACCCGTTTACCAATGGCAGGTCAACGGCATCAACCAGGGAACCAGCAGCACTGTTTATTCATACATCCCGAACAACGGCGACCAGGTAGTGTGCATACTCACCTCCGGTTCAGCTTGCGCCACAGGGAATCCGGCGACTTCAAACATGATCACCATCGTAAAGGAAGCCCTGGCAGTAAGCCTCGACCTGTGCAATAACAAAACCACCCACGATGCCCGGGCTTTTACTCTGGGGATCGGCACCCCCCTGGGCGGAACCTGGTCAGGAGTAGGTGTCGCAGGAGACATCTTTACCCCCTCCTCGGTACCACTGAACGTTGACTTTGTAAACGTGACATATACCTATACCAACACTTTTGTCTGCACCGCTTCGGCCACACAGGTGATTCAACTGTTTCCGCCAGGGGGCGGATTTATATGCAAGCAAACTCTGACCGACGTAAGGAACGGCAATACCTATGCCACACAGCTCATTGGCACACAATGCTGGATGGCTAAGAACCTTGATTTCGGAACATTCACCCCGTATTCGGCTTACCAGACCAACAACTGCCTTGCCGAAAAATACTGTTACGATGATCTTCCCGGCAATTGTACGCTCACGGGCGGGCTTTACCAGTGGGACGAGCTCATGCAATACCAAAGCGCCCCGGGATCCCAGGGCCTTTGTCCGCCGAACTGGCATGTGCCTTCCGAAGCAGAATGGTTTGCCCTCGAATCCAATCTTTCCGGACAGGGCAACGCGGGTGATTCACTCAAATCAGGCGGATCATCGGGCTTCAACGCCCTGCTTCCCGGAGTCCTCTACTCCAAAACCACCTGGGCCTTCCCCGGTTTCGCCACCTTTTTCTGGACCGCCACCACCACATCGGCTTCCCGGGCAATTGCACACTCACTTAACCAATTTAACAAAAGCGTTTCAGATTACCCGGCCCTGAGGTCCAATGCGTTTTCGGTAAGGTGTGTCAAGGACTGACGCAGGGTAGCGAATCAGATACTTCTTCAACTAAAGGTTTAAGTGCAACCCGAAACCATCAAATGACACTCCCCTCTCAAAAACTGAAGCACCTCCTCACTCGGGCTGTCAAAGTGATTCTTCAGGCTATGCTCACTGATCTCCTCACGATGTGAAGTTTGGAAAAATGCCGCGAATTTCCGGCAAAGTTCCGTCTTGGGCATGTTCCCGAATACACCGTTCCTATGCAATAGCCATAAATAGCCAGCCATCTGCGGAACAGAGCGGTGGACTTTGATCTTTTCCGGCATAGGTGAACATGCAGCTATCTTACGCTTCGCCGGGCTACCTTCGGCTGACCCGCCCATCAGGCAGGCGACATGAACAGAGTCATAAGCCGGTGCAGCAACAACCACCATCGGCACTTCCTGAACATGCAGATAATAATATCGCAGGAACTCCATGTTCCTTACATACTCCTTCACCCGTTTCCTCCAGCAATAAGCATACATCGAAGTTTTTACAAGCACTTCAGCCGGCACTCCCTTTAAGCCAATCGACAGAGCGCTCACGGTTTCCGAATCACGATTCACGGTTCCCGGTTCACGGTCAAACACCCAACTCTTCCTGGGATTCTCCCAGTTGGTGTCGATTAACTCACCAGAAGGCTCAACACAACGGATGATTGTTTTCAATTGTTTCAGTCTGCGGATGGCAGAGTCCAGGTATTCCGGCCATTCCGACCGGGCAAGACAGAATAGTTTCTTTTTTATGTTTGACATAAGGTCTTTATACAATAATTCCAGAGCAAGTGAAAACACCTGGGGATCAAAAGATCCATTTACAGAAATTACGGTGAAAGACTCACAATACTCCTCATTCCTACGCTCTTCATTAGCCTGATAATCAATGACTATCTTAGAATAATCCTCGATCGGGTAAAAGATCTCATCCAGCATATACCCGAACGTGTCCATTTGTTCCATACACGCCCAGTTTTACGTTAAACATTCAATTACTATAACAAAGACCAAACACAAATTCAAAAAGTTGCACCCCCTATTATAAAAATCGATAACTGTGATCCGCGAACCGTGACCCTGATTTCGAGCCACGATTCACGATTCACGGTTTACGGTTCGCCGTCAGAGCGTCACAGCGTCAGCGTTCTTTCGACAACATGTCCTGGAACATCCCTCACGATTACAACAACCTTCAGGCCGGCAATGACCGCCTGGGAAGTAGTAGCTGTATAGGTCCAGTTCATCCCTTCCTGATCGAACACACAGGCCCCGGCCTCCAGTTCGGCACCGGCCCCTGTATTGATTGAAAGGTTCACCGAAGAAGCTTTCACGTTATCGCTGGCGATCACGCGGATCTTATCCCCTGTATGGCCGGCGTAATCGATTGCATCGATCTGGTCTACCCAGGGCTTGCTCAGGAAATCGGCAACGGCACAATTGAATGCCGTTGTATCCTGGTCGGCCCGGGCATCGTACATTGCCTTTTTAACAGGGTCGTTCATTGCGTTCTTCGCATAGTGCACTGCCCCGGTAAAGCGACGGCCCTGGTCGATCTGCGCCTGCGAACGCAGTATGTTGCCGCTTTCGGGTTTAGCGCAGATCATGCTCTTGCTTCCCCTCACACGCAGCACAAACTGGTTACCTACCTTCCCGTGGTAACCATGCGTAATGATGTTTGTTTTTGATTTTGCCATTGGTTTAAAAATTAAAAGTGAATACCCGGCAGCGGCCGCTGCCATTGCTTCAGCTGAATATCATTATAAGATCGTGATGGTAAAACGTAACGGTACAACGTTAAGAAAACCGCCCTTCTTCACGAACTTCATCACGCCCTTCTTCACGAACTTCATCACGCCCTTCTCCACAGCATCACAAATACCATCGCAACTAATAAACCGATAATGACATACAAATACCATGACGTTCGGGGCTTAGCCATCACGATCTTTTCCACTGGGATTTTACGGCGGATGACTACCGTATCAGGCTTACACTTTCCCCTTATGAACAAGGTATCATGCAGCTTTTTCACCACAACCTGCAGCCTCCCCTTCTCCACCAGTACCGAGTCCCCATTCCCTATTCCCGGCTCCCTGTTCCCCGCTCCCCATTCCCTATTCCCCGCTCCCAGTTCCCTGTTCCCGAATACCGGAACCACCGTATCTGCAACCACTCCAGGAACCGTAACAGTATCCTGCACCACAACCGTATCGGCCTTCTTAAGCTCCGGATGCTTCTCAAGCAATCTCGCCAGCCTCCTCGACGGACTGCAACCGGCACTGATTAATAAGCATATCAGCATTATCAACATTATTCTCATAGTTTAATTTTTTTGATCTCTCTTTTTTACAATAACGAATTAACCCTGTTAATCCAGCCCTTTGCAAATCTCTGCTGCCTGAAATCCCTGCGAACAATGGCGCGGATAAACGCCAGCCGAGCGTTGTAAACACTGATCAGGAATTTCCCCGGCACAAAAGCATTTACGGCAGTAATTGTATTACAACCTGCAATACCATCGTCATCAATACTCAGCAGGCGCTGAGGGATTACGATTCCCCATTTCCCGCTGCACCACAGCCAGTCAACCAGCATATCAGCCAGTTTCTGATCCCGTATCTCATCGGCCCTCCACCGATCCCAGTAGAATTTCTTAAGGACCATCTCAACATCCTCCTTATCCAGCATCCTGATATCCTCTTTATCCAGGTCCCCATCCCCATCCTTATCATACCCCATCTGCCTCCAGGCGCCCAGGCTTATCCCCATATTCGTTGCACCCCCTTTATCCAGAGGATCATTCACAAACCCACCCTCCAACGCCAGAAGCTTTGGTAAAAACTCCATAACAGAAGCCATAATTTTAAATTTTATATCCAGTTATCGCGGCGAAGCCGCTTATCCAGTCATCCAGCTATCCATTTTTAATCAATGACGAATCTTTCACATACAACAATCCCAAAATCGTCGGCAAAAACGCAGTAAACTCACTGAACGAAATATGCCTTAAAAACAGCAGAACAATAGCCACAATCAATAAAACAACCCCCAGGATCGATGTCCTCCACGATAATATCAATCTCGCTTTCATTTTTATAATCTTTAAATTTTTTCTCTGAAAAATCAAAGCTCATGGTTCACGAATCACGGTTCACGAATAAAATGCCACCTCAACCATCTCCACGAACGCCACCCACCTGATGCTTTGCCCGGGTTCTGCATCCGCCATAAGCCTCAATGCTCCATTCCCCTTATCCGCTTCGGCGGCGATATCCCATGAAGAATTGGATCTGGAAATAACCGTCTTTGAGACAGCGCCGATCAGGGTGGTAGATTCGGGGGTATCGTTCTTGCTGATTATGCCCTTGAGTTCCCAGGCAGCGCCTTCAGATAAGTCAGGGTTTGATGCGCAGACCAGTATCCTGAAGACATTCATTTTGTTATCCATCAAGACGATACTCCCCTCCTCTCCCACAAGAAGTTCCCGGGGATAGTTTTCTTCGGCCGAAAGCCGGGCAATAAGATTAGTGTACTGGGCTTCACCTATTTCGCCAGGATTACTGAAACCTCCTGATGCCCTGGCATGCTGAAAGTCGTTGTAGGCCCTGGCAGCCAGACCTTCGGCATGAGAGTATCGGCCATCGCAGATATTCAGTCCTCCCTCGGCATGGGCCGCATAACCCGAAACGATATTCCCGTCTCCTTCAGCTGATGCAGCTTCAGCCGTTATTACATGCCCGCTACCCTTAGCAAACGAAAAGTTACCCAGCACATCATTTAAATTCCCAAACGCTGCCCCGTGGCTTCCGCTCACCGAATTCGATTCACCGGCAACGAAACCCATATCACCAGCCACCTCATTATTCGAACCCGCAGCAGCAAAAGAATCAGAACCCGACACCAGGTTACTCTGACCTCCACCTATAAACGAGTTAACCCCTTTTGCAACCCGGCCAGGCAACCCACGATCGAACTGGAAATCAGTGGAATTTTTCCCCCTGGCATCACCCTCAAGGCCATCGGGAGAAATAACCCCCTGCCTCCCTTGAACGAAGGAAGGATCCTTCTCCTCCCCCAGAAAATATAACTTCGATAAGCTATCCATAAAATCCTTTTTTATTATTATAATCTCCGAATCACGATTCACTGTTCACGGCTAACGGCTCAGGGTTTCGTGATTCATTGAGCGAAGATACATTCGCCAGTCCCCCCTCCGCCAGTTGCAGGGGGTTGTACCACCCCAGGCGTAAAACCTGTATTTCAGCGCTTTACGCCATGTCATTTTCTTGAAAAAAAATGAAAAAACCCGGTTTCAGGGTCGAAATCAGGGTATAAAAAGAAGGGAATAAGAGTTGAAAAACGGGACTGCTTTCCTTCGGTATTCCTTCGGTCATCCTTCGCTATAATTGGAAAAAACGCACTCCTTGAACAGCCTTTACCGAAACAACCCGATCACCTCACTCTATTGATATTCATGTGAGTAGTATAGTCAATCAAAATTGGCAGAAAGTGGTCATTCAGGCCGGCCGTTCCACTTGATTGCCTGGAAGCACCTTCAGCAATATTTGATGGGATTGAAACAACAGCCCGGCGTAACTGTAGGATTAATCCAAATCGTTCATCGGATGGGAAATTCTTCGTGATACAGTAAATATCCTTTACTAATGCCATAGAGACTTGCCATACATCCAGATCCTTGTGCGCTCTGATTGATTTCATAAACGGTTTATTCCTTAATCTGTCGAGGTGGGAAAAGTGATAGGAAAAACGTGATGGAAAAGCGAAAGGAAGAGCGTGACAGTAAAACGTGAAGGTAAAACGTCACGCACTACCGTCACGTATTTCTTCACGATCTTCATCACGAACTTCTTTTGTAAACCGCGAACTCCCCTCACGCACTTACTCACGTTTTTCTTAACGTTCTTCTTCACGCCCTTCATCACGTTCTTCCTCACGCCCTACTGTCACGCTCTTAACACGTCTTCGCTTTTTCCTGTAATTTAATTACTTAGCTCTAGATTCGTTATGAACACAATGCCCTATCAATACCATATTTCTTGATTTTTTAACCTGTGAATTCTTGATTCTCTATATTAGTGAGTAAATTTGTTACGCAAACAATCAGGTAAGGATGCCAAAACTCAACACCATCAATACTTTCAAGTATTTATCATCAAAATTATCAGTTGAGGAATTGTTATGGAGCAACTAAAATTTCAAATAGTTGTCCTGTGACCTATGCCTCAAATTGATTACTGATTGTAATTGCATTCAAAATTTAAGTCAGCTAAGTCAAACTGTGACTGAAAGGGCGAAGCTGTATCAGAGAAGATCGTGACGGTAGTTCGTAACGGTAAGTCGTGATGGTAATTCGTAAAGAAAAGCGAAATTCATCACGTTTTATTTTCACAATCTTCTTCACGCTTTTCCTCACGACCCTTCTGACGCACTACCCTCACGTTCTTCTTCACGCTTTACCCTAACGTTTTTCTTCACGAACTTCACATCCATAGTCCCATGCTTGAAACCTTAATCACCAACAAAACCCGGATCAAATTAATGTTCCGATTTTTCCTTAATCCCAAATCCACAGGTTACCTGAGGGGGATGGAAGAAGAATTTGGAGAATCTTCAAATGCCATCCGCATAGAATTAAACCGGTTTGAAGCTGCAGGCATGCTTGAATCCTACAAAGAAAAAAATAAAAAAATATACAGGGCCAATAAAAAGCACCCAATTTATGCAGCAATAAACGAAATAGTGCAAAAGCAACTTGGGATTGACCAGGTATTGGAAAAGATCATAAAAAAAACAGGACATATTCTCAAGGTGTATCTCACGGGTCCATTAGCAAACGGGATATACAAGGGCCCACTGGAACTGGTTTTAGTCGGAGAAAAAATTAACATCCAGAGCCTGGATCAACTGATAATGAAAGTTGAGAAAACCATAGGCCGCAACATAATATGTACGATTTACAACCCTGGCGAATTAACCACAACCCATATCAATGAAAATAACTGGTTGCTTATCTGGGATATGAATACTTAAATATCATTAGTGCACTTCATAATCAAATCAACTCCTTTTAAATCAGAATTTTATGACATCTGCAAGCCTATCTCCCTCAGGTGAATCCTTTGAGCTGCCTTCCAGGGCCGACTATGAACATGAATTAAAACGCATCGAAGGGCTCGTGAATAAAGCCCGTTCAGAAAACAAAGAAATTGTAGTGGTCATGGGCCTGGGTTTCGTAGGCGCCGTCATGGCCGCCATTGTAGCCGATACGAAAGACAGTAACGGCAAGCGCTCAAAATTTGTCATCGGTTGCCAGAGACCATCCACCCGCTCCTACTGGAAAATCCCTATGATCAACCGTGGAGAATCACCGGTTAAGGCCGAAGATCCTGAGGTAGATATACTGATCAAACGCTGCGTGCTTGAAGAAAAAACCTTTGTGGCCACATACAATAGCGACTGTTTAATGTTTGCAGATTGTGTGGTGGTGGATGTACAATGCGACTTTGCCAAGAAAGAGCTTGGGAATATGAGAAGCGGTGAAGCCGATATGGCCGCCCTTGAAGATACCATGCGTACCATAGGGGAGAAAATACAATCCCACTGCCTGGTGTTGATCGAAACCACGGTGGCTCCCGGTACCACCGAATTCGTGGCCTGGCCTATACTGAAAAAAGAATTTTCGAAAAGGAATATTGAAAGCATTCCGTTATTGGCTCATAGTTTTGAACGGGTGATGCCCGGCAAGCAATACGTTGCCAGCATCAGGGATTTCTGGAGGGTTTGTTCAGGCTGCGAATCCGAAGCAAAAGTCAGGGTTGAAAAATTCCTGCATGAAGTGCTGAATACAAAAGATTATCCCCTTACCGTCATGGACCGCCCAATTGAATCTGAGACGACCAAGATCGTGGAAAACTCTTACCGGGCAACCATACTCGCCTACCTGAACGAATGGAGCCTGTTTGCCGAACGCAACGGAGTGGACCTGATCAAGGTAATCAACGCAATCAAAATGAGACCCACGCATAGTAACATCATATTCCCCGGACCCGGTATAGGCGGTTATTGCCTTCCGAAAGACGGCGGGCTGGGTTACTGGGCTTATAAACATATTCTAGGCTTTGAAGACGGAGATAAACTGTTCAAGATTACACCCACTGCCATCGACATCAATGACACCCGGGCCCTGCATGTGGCTGAACTTGTAAGAGATGCTTTACGCAATATGGGCAGATATATCGCCGGCGCCAAAGTGGTTCTTGCCGGAGCAAGCTACCGGCAGGACGTAGGGGATACCCGTTACAGCGGAAGTGAATTGGTCGTACGCAAGCTTACCGAGATAGGAGCCGAAGTCATAATTCATGATCCTTATGTGGATCATTGGTATGAGTTGGAAGAACAGGATACCTATCCTTCGGCAGGAAGCTCCTGGAAACGGTTTTTCAGGAACCAGGAAAGCCTGAAACAAACAGTAGTTGAAAAAGATCTTGAGAAATCTTTGAAAAAAGTTGAAGCTTTGATACTTGCAGTACCTCATACCCAATATCTTGATCTTAATCCGGAAGATATAGTAAAATGGTCAGGAGGCCCCATTGCTGTTATAGATGCATTCGGAATTTTAACAGATGATCAAATTAGTAAATATTTTGAATTGGGATGTGAGGTAAAGGCTTTAGGGAGAGGGCATTTGGCAAGAATTAAAAGAGAAATAATAACCAGTACCTATGAAAAATAGGTTGTAAAATTTAATAATCCTTACTAATTTAGTGCAAATTTAAATCTCTTTGCTAAATCTTGATTTTAAGAAATTTTCGTTTCTAATGTATTGCATTTACAAGGTGGATGATTGATAATCTATAACCTATTTTACTGATTGGAGGTTGTAGCATTTAAATACTATTCTTATGAATTAATCCTGTTTAACTTAGATCTCATTATAAAACTTATGAATAAAGTTGCATTAATTTCTGGAATTACAGGGCAGGATGGAAGCTATTTAACAGAACTTCTTTTACAAAAAGGATATTGTGTTCATGGAATTCTTCGTCGAAGTAGTTCATTTAATACTGGTAGGATAGACCATTTATATTTCAGTAATTCAGAAAACATGGATAAAAAACTGTTTTTACATTATGGAGATTTAACTGATTCCAGTAATTTGAATAGACTTCTTGAAAAAATTCAGCCCGATGAAATATATAATCTCGGTGCACAAAGCCATGTACAAGTTTCATTTGATGTTCCTGAATATACAGCAGAGGTTGATGCTGTGGGGACTTTAAGATTTTTAGATGCTATTAGAGAAGTTAGATTAACAACAAAATTCTATCAAGCCTCAACCTCAGAATTGTTTGGGAAAGTTCAAGAAATACCACAAACAGAGAAAACACCTTTTTATCCACGTAGTCCTTATGCAGTTGCTAAACTTTATTCTTACTGGATTACAGTTAATTATCGCGAAGCTTACAATTTATTTGCATGTAATGGAATTTTATTTAATCATGAAAGTGAAAGGCGCGGAGAATCATTTGTTACCAGAAAAATTAGTATTGCTGTATCCAAAATTATTCTTGGATTACAAGAAAAAATTATATTAGGCAATCTTGATTCAAAAAGGGATTGGGGATATGCTCCTGAATATGTTGAAGGAATGTGGAGAATGCTACAATACCAAAATGCTGATGATTTCATTTTAGCAACAAATGAAACACATACAGTTAGAGAATTCATCGAAGAAGCCTTTAAATATTTTGGAGAAGATGTAATTTGGATTGAGAGCGGTATTAATGAGAAAGGATTTTTAAAGTCTAACATGAAAGAAGTAATAAATGTTGATCAAAAATATCTTCGCTTAACTGAGGTCGACTTACTAATAGGAAACTATTCTAAGGCTAAAGAAAAACTAGACTGGGAACCTACAACATCTTTTAAGAAACTTGTTAACATAATGGTAGCTCATGATTTCTCGATATTAAAAAATACAATTCAAAAATAATTTCATTATGATGACTGCCTTAGTCCCAATGAAAGAGCATTCGGAAAGAATACCTGGAAAAAATTTAAAGTTATTTCATGGTAAACCTTTATATCATACAATTATTAATGTGCTTCTAGCATGCAAATCAATTTCCTCAATTATTGTGAACACCGATAGTAGTAACATTATTAATGATATCAAAAAAAACTTTACTAATATTATAATCCATAATAGACCCTCTTTCTTATGTGGTGATTATGTTTCAATGAATTCAATTATTGAATACGACATTTCATTATTACCCAATTGTAGGCATTTTATCCAAACTCATAGTACAAATCCATTAATAAAACCAGAAACTTTAGATAAAGCAATTAAGTATTATTTTGAAAATCAAGGAGAATTGGATTCAATTTTTTCAGTAAGTAAAATACAAACAAGGCTATATTGGGGAAATGGAATTCCTATAAATCATGATCCAACAACCTTAATAAGGACTCAGGATTTACCTATCATATATGAAGAGAATTCATGTTTTTATATTTTTAATAGAGACTCATTCTTTTTAGCGAATAAAAAAAGAATTTGTTTGAGACCTAAATTATATCCAATTGATAAATTAGAGGCTATCGACATAGATGAAGAAACTGATTTTATATTAGCACAATCAATTTACAAATAACAATGATTTTCGATAAAATAAACAACTTAAATTTTTATATACCTAAACACATATTTTTTCAAATAGAACCAATAATTATTCAATATAAAAATAACTTTTTATGTAATGTATCAAAAGAAATTACTAAATATATTTTTTACAAAACATTAAATTATAATACAAAAAACCAAGATGTAAAAATAGAAGCGCATGAGATTTATATTGATTTACAATTAGTTTTAATAGGGGAAGAAAATATTTTACTTTATGATATTAATGATGTTAATATTGAATGTCCATATTCAAAAGAAATAGATTGTGAATATTATAGAAAAAGTAAATTGCATCCAGTTTCCTTTGTAACACTCAATCCTAGATATTTTATTATTTTAATGCCCGGTGAATTACATCAGTCTCAAATATGCCACGGTAATCAATCTGAGAATATTAGTAAAATTGTATTTAAAATAGATGAAAAATTTTTCAAGTCAAAATAGCAATTTAAAGCGAAAGCTAAAAAATTTAGATTTAACTATTGGAACATGGTTAACAATTCCTAACCAATCAGTTGTAGAAGTGCTATCAACCGGCGGTTTTGATTGGATAACAATAGATTTAGAACATTCTGCAATTGATAAGATGGAACTTCAGAATCTTATTGGTCACATACAAGGGAATAATCTTGAAGCCTTGGTGAGAGTTCATAAAAATGATGAAGTCGTTATTAAACATTCCCTAGATGCGGGAGCAAATGGAATTATTGTTCCCATGATAAAAAACTCAGAAGATGCACAAAATGCAGTAAATTTTGCAAAATATCCTCCTTCAGGCCAAAGAGGAGTTGGGCTATTTAGAGCCCAGAATTATGGTATAGGTTTTGAAGAATATGTAGATTGGTTAAACAATGATTTAATAATCATTGCTCAAATTGAACACATTGAAGCTGTAAATAATCTTAATGAAATTCTAAATGTAAAAGGAATTGATGGGATTTTAGTTGGTCCGTATGATTTATCAGCTTCCATGGGAATACCTGGAGAATTTGAAAATATAAAAGTAGTTGAATCAATCAAAGAAATTGAGGAAATTACTATATCCTCAGGAAAATCATTAGGCGTTCATGTCGTTTCATCTGATTGTTTAAAGGTAGTTGATAAGATTATGAAGAAATATAACTTTATTGCTTTTGGTATAGACTTTCTATTTTTAGGAGATAAAATTAGGAATGAGATGCAAGCGTTAAAAGATATGCAAAATGAAAAATAAAGTTCTCGTTTTCGGTGGGAGTGGATTTGTAGGTAAATATATTGTTAATGAATTAATAAAAAGGAAATATAATGTCTTAGTAGCAGATATTAATCAAGCGGATTCTGAGCATAATTATATTCATTGTGATATCACGAAAAGAGAAGATGTGCTATCATTACTAAATCACGATTCTTTTAATTTTATATACAATTTAGCAGGTTTTGCAAATCTTGATGCATCATCAAAACACCCATACGATACATTCCAACTTAACGTCCTTGGAAATATTAATATTTTAGATGCTGTTTGTTCAATTAAATGTGAAAGATTTATTTATGCAAGTAGCGCTTATGCCATGAGTAACAAAGGATCTTTCTATGGGTTATCCAAATTAGCGTCTGAAAAATTAATTGAAGAATACAGCATGATTTATAATCTAAATTATTCAATATTAAGATATGGTTCCATTTATTCTGAATTACCGTTTTCTAATAATTATATTTACACGGTTATTGAAAAAGCAATAAAAGAAAAAGTTATTATTCACGGTGGCGATGGTGAAGAATTACGTGAATATATTCATGCGTCAGATGCAGCTAAATTATCAGTAGATATAATAGAATCCTCGCAGTTTATCAATCAAATTGTAGTATTAACAGGCTCCGAAAAAATGAGAAGAATCGATCTTTTCTTAATGATAAAAGAAATGCTAAATGATGATGTAGAAATTATCTTAGAAACAGGTAATTATAATCACCATTACAGGTTTACACCTTACTCCTTTACTCCCACTTTTAGTAGAAAATTAAGTGCAAATCCGCATATAGATATAGGGCAAGGAATTTTAGAATGTATAAAAAATGCATATAAATACAATGCAGGAATTGAGGAATATAGGTAAAATTTTACATTTCACTGGAATTGAGTATTGGTTAAGAACCTTGACAGCTGAATATCAAAAAATTGAAATCAAGTCTCTTTCTGAAAATAACATTTTCCTTTTATGCATTTCTGGAGGTAAAACTCCCTATCCATTCTATAAATATTTAACTGATAACTATTACAAATCTCCACCTAAGAATAAAAATATTAATATTTTTCTTGCTGACGAGAGAGTTATTCCACTTGATGATCCTAATAGTAATTACGGCAATCTACCAATGAAGTGGAAAGGAGATTTTTTTGCTACTAATTTTTTCAATTCTAATGTTGATGACCTTCAACATGAAGTAAAAGAATACGAGAAAAAATTAATTCAAATTATTTCAACTCAAGAAAGAACCTTCCTTTTTGATTTGATTATTCTTGGTATTGGTGATGATGGCCATATTGCATCGTTGTTCCCAGCATCACTAGCCCTATTCAATAATGCTGATTTGTATACTTTAAATTATGTACAGAATACTATTCCCGTTAGACTTACAATAACTTACAAAACCATCGAGAATTCTAAATGCATTTGGATTTTGCTTATAGGACAAAAAAAAATTAACCTTCTTAAAACTTTGGAAAAAACAAACTCTAATGCCTTGCCTATTAACCGTTTGATTAATAACGTCGCATACAAACTCGTTTGGTTTGCTCTTGATATTTAATCTTCATTTTTTTATGATAGAAAACTGTATTTTCGATTTTGATGGTGTGATTGCTGAATCAGTTGATGTCAAAACCAAGGCTTTTCAAAAAATGTATAATAAATATGGCGAAGATTTAGTACAAAAAATTACAGAACATCATAAAAATAATGGTGGAATAAGTAGATTTACAAAATTTCAATTATATAATTCTTGGGTTGGAATTAATATATCGCCTGAACATATCCAAAAAATGTCAATTGAATTTTCAAGATTAGTTAAAATAGATGTGGTAAATTCTCCAGAAGTAACAGGAGCAACTGATTTTTTTATTAAAATGTTTAATCATTATCGATTTTATATTGTTAGTGGAACACCGATGCAAGAGATTATTGAAATCGCTTCAGAAAGAAATATTGATAAATTTTTTAAGAATATATACGGCTCCCCTGAAACTAAAGGATTTTGGGTAAATCATATATTAACTTCTTGCAATTTAATAAGAAATAATACTGTTTTCATAGGTGATGCGATAGCTGATTATTTAGCCGCAGTTGAAAATCAGATTCATTTTATTTTAAGAGAAACGTGTGACAACGAAAATATATTTTCATTTTATTCTGGTCCCAGAATTAAAAATTTTAATACCCTCAGTGTAACTTTAATGAAGTTATGACATGGACATATTAATAACATCTACATCTTTTGATGATTCTGTTGGAAAGCATCACGATTATCTTGAATCCTATAATTTTAATTTAACGAAACTTAGAGGCCCCCTAAAAGCTACAGAATTAATTCCGATTATAGATCAATTCGATGGAATCATTTGTGGAGATGACGAATACTCTAAAGATGTTCTTAAAAAGGGAGCAAAAGGTAAATTGAAAATTTTATCTAAATATGGGGTAGGACTAGATAAAATAGATCTTAATTTTGCTAAAACAGTAAATATTTGTGTAAAAAATTGTTTAAATATAAATAATATTACAGTATCTGAACATGTATTTGGATTAATTCTTACATATTTAAAAAATATTCATTTAGAATTCAACTATACGCGATATGGTAATTGGACAAGACTAATAGGGACGGATGTCTATCAGAAAACTATCGGTATTCTAGGTTTAGGGAACATAGGCAAAGAAGTAGCGAAACGTGCTAAAGCATTTGGAATGAAAATAATCGCGTTTGATTCAAATCCTGATATGGCATTTTGTACGAAAAATGAGATAAAGGTTTCCATTGATCTTAAATCATTTTTTACTGAACTCGATATTTTATCTATCAACTTACCACTCATTCAATCGACTTATCATATAATTAATGAGGAAATAATTTCAAATTATTTTAAAAAAGGACTTATAATAGTTAATACAGCAAGAAGTGAAATAATCAACATGAAAGATTTGATTATTGGTTTAAAATCTGGAATTGTTGGAGCATATTTAACGGATGTTTTAGAAAGCGAGCCAATGGCTCCCAATCACCCTTTGACCAAGCTACCCAATGTTATCATAACCCCTCATATTGCGTCTCGCACTAAAGAAAATATAGAAAAGCAAGGGATTCAGGCAGTTACCAATCTTGTCACGTATCTATTTAACAAGGAAATTGAAGACTTTTAAATATATCGCTCTTTTTTTTCTCCCACTTTTTCATTTCCTAGATTGGGAGTATTCGACTATTTTTGGTCAGTTTGGTTCTTCACTAATATTTTCCTTTCCGTTCTTGATTGTAGGAATTTTACTTTACCTAACAAAACAATCTAGATTTTCATTAAAATTCCTTTTCTTAATATTTTCATATTTAATTTCATATTTTATTTATTTATTATTAATGGATCATGCCAATTTTAATTATTTTATTACTCAAAGTCTTAAAAGTTTCAGCTATATATATTTTTTAATCCAAGTGTTAAATTCTATCTCGAATTACGACTCTTTGGAATTTAAAAAAATACTTAAACTATATTTTTGTGGAATAGGACTTACATTTGTTTTAGTAGTTTTTATACCAATTTATCAATATAGTGATTTTTCTTTAGGTTCGGCTTATAACTTAGGTTTATCTCATTCACTCCCTTTTTTTCAAACGACACTAGATCATCCATTTATATCTTCAATCGTTTTTTGTGTTTGTTTTGTAATATTGATATACAACGTTTTTAATCCAATTTTTAAAGGATATCCCTTTCTGCGATTTTTTATTATCGTACTTTTTCTCATTCTTTGTTCTTTGATGCTATATTTGTTATTAATCATTAACAGAAGAGGGCCTATTCTTACAATATTTTTGGCATTAATTTTTGTGTTGTTTACTGTAAAATGGAGGAACTTGCAAGTTTTACTTTTTCTTTCCTTATTCTCAATGACTTCCATTTTCTTTTGGGATTTATTTGACAATTTACTAGATAATTTAAGTAATAATGCGCTATTTAGTGCTTTGATAGTGAGAAATGACTATAAAAGCTTGTCAGAAGCAACTGGTAGAATCGTGGGTTGGATGACAGGCTTAAACATGCTTTCTGATTTGTCATTTCTTGATTTTTTTAAATACCATAAGGTAATCGTATTATCAACAGATAATACCTATGACCATTTTCATAATGGTTTTCTTCAAATCATTTATGAAAGAGGCATCTTTGGATTCTCAATCGTAATTCTTTTAATATTTAGAACTTTTAAAAACATTGTATTAAGGACGAAATTATTTTCTTCCTTTATTATTCTATTGGTTTTTCTTTTTTTCATGGAATTTTTACTGTCCACAACTGAGTCAATTTTTTATTCATTCCAGTTTACTGAAAAATTCTTTCTTTTTCTTGTTATTTTTTTAGAGAAAGGGTCTTATATGGAGGATCTTCCAACAACTATAAGACATATAGCATGAAACTCAAAAGAAAGTGCCCATTATCATATACAGGAAGTGAGACTATGTAGTGCCAAGAAAAAATTATTCGCAGTTAAATGGTAGTATTCCAATCACTAGCGTTGCGTCTTAGTTAAAACAATATCAACTGATTACAAAATTGTTCT
>JBAXIO010000030.1:0-32060 GCA_037138335.1 Bacteroidota bacterium | reverse complement strand
TGGTCCACCAGTACTGTGCCTGGGTTTGGGTAAAGTAAACGGTATTCAGTGCCGGGTTCAGGTTGTTGTAATTGTTAATGCTGAAAAGCTCAATGCCCGTTGGGAGCCTCCAGTCGGTATGCCCTCCAAGGCTGAGGCCGGTGCAATACCCGCCTGCATTTTCAAAGACCATCTCACCCCCGTCGGTCTTCTGCCACATCAAGCCTGTATTGTTATCGGTTATCGTACCGTCCCCGTTATCGGTGAACGAAGGGGGGTTAATGAGGTAGTCGGGATCCTCTCCTGGCGTTGAAGTGTAACTCCCGGTCTGCCCTGAATCGGGAAGTTTGAATTTCAGGAGCTTCTGTGCATCTGACGCGGAATGCCATCCGCAGACGATTACACAAATTATAATAAGTTTACGGCTGAGATTTATCATGGCAGTATTATTTGATACAAATCATTTTCATTGTCCTGGTTTCATTATCCAATGTAATCCTGTAAAAATATATTCCACCGGCGGACGGCAATTGCCCCGGATCCAGGGGTACGGTATATGTTCCTGCCTGCTGGTAGCTGTCGGCCAGGGTCAGCAGTTCCTTTCCGTACGTATTAAAAACACTGAGCCGCACATGGCCCGGTTTCGGCAGCATATATTTGATGTTTGTCGCTTCATTGAAAGGATTGGGATAATTCTGGTACAGTTCGATCGCACCCGGGGATCCTGCTGTTTCATTGACACCCGTTGACGATGGCTTAAGTGTATAGGAATATGCCAGCTCCCCGTTTTTATGACCGGAGTTTTCTTCATTAAGCAGGTAAGTCCTTATATAATCAACCTTTGCGCTGGAATCGGTCATGGTGACCAGGAGATAGCCACGGCTGGGCATCAGAACACCATCCACATAGCCGTACTGGCTGCCCGTAATATTTGTAATATTTTTTGAGGATGGCTGGGGGACTTCCTGGTAAACCATCCCGTCAAGTTCTTGCTTTGCATAACAATGGTCATGGCCGTGGAAGAAAATATTTGCGCGGTTCTCAACCATCAGTTCATGAATTGTTTTTTCCCAGCCGGGCCGGTAGTTGCCGAATCCCCAGGTAGAATCTCTATTCCTTCCGCCCATTTCAAAAAATCTCGCAAACTCCGCCCCGCCCCGGCCATCATTGCCGTTACCCCCGACCAGCTGGTGGCAGAAAACGAATTTGAACTTTGCCGTACTTGAGGAAATAACCCGACTGAACCAGTTGTATTGGGCTTCGCCGAGTGTCCAGCCCCAATCGGGTTTGCCCGTGGTATACCAGTAGGGGTCAAGAACAATGAACAAGGCGTTTCCCCATTCCCAGGCATAATAGTTCTGCCGAAGGCCCACATAATTCTCTGAAATGCTGTCTCCTGAATAAAATGAACCGGGTAAGGGATTAGGGTAAAACAGTTTCCTGGTATTGGCAGCCATAACAGGAAGGCTGTTGGGTGTGCCATCAAGCTGCCAGCCATTCTCCCCTTCATGATTGCCTATTACCAGGTATAGAGGCACTGAATTGCAGGTTGCGCCTAAATAGGGCCTGTAAAGCAGGTGGCGGGCGGTAATATTTGCCTGGGTGGGTGAAGGAAGTTTCTCACTCATGAAGATATCCCCGAGGTCGATAAGAAAGTCGGGCTTTACCGATAGGATATTTTGCAGAGTCAGACCATATGAGGCAGGATTCGAGTTGGTATCCATATGTGGGTCCGCTTCTATGGCAAAACTGAAAGTGCTTCCCGGGAGCCTCATGGTATGAAAGAAATGTTCGGGGCCTTCGAGAAAGGGACCTGTGGTTCCAGCCTGGCGGTATCTTGTCCTGTAAAAGTATTTTTGGTTGGGCAACAGATTGTTGAAATCCGCCTGGAATGTCGTATCAGCAGCTGTTGTGAAGTTTGCAGTGCTCATCGTATATCCCCCCGGGCTTATACCGTATTCCCAGTAAACATCAGCCTTCCGGTCAAACAAGATGCTCATGGTGACCGATGAATTTGTGGGCCGGCCCAATATCTCGGAGAATGTTTGCGCAGAGGCCGGGGTAGCAAATGCAGTGAACAATAAGACAGCAAACCAGGTCAGTTTCATAGATGGATCATTTTTTTGGAGAGTTTACGGTTATCGGCTTTGAGGATATAAAAATACATCCCGCCCGGCACCCGCATCCCGTTATCATTGGTGCCGTCCCAGTAACGGGAATACTTTCCGCTGCTGCAAAACTCGTTGACGAGTGATTTTACCCGGATGCCCGACAAATCATATATTAACACGCTTACACCGGCCGGTTCTGCAATTTCGAATTCTATGGTTGTGCCGTAAGAAAAAGGATTGGGATAATTCTGGTTCAGTTTATCGGCTGGTTCAACAATTGGCTGATCTTGTATTGCGGTGATATCATCCGGGGTATAGTAATCGGGTGGGGAGCCGGTCATGGTTGGGCCGGGAGTAAGGTCATGGCCTGCCAGGGCGGGATGGTTTGCCGCATACCTGTAAGCCCTGAAAACACCGTTGTACGTTGGATAGTGATCTGTTTTGATTTTCTTTATACCGTCCCTTGTCATCGGATTGACATATTCCCATACGAAGGCTGTATCGATTGGAGCAACCTCAAAAAAATGGCCGTCATTCATTGAGCAAACGAGCGTATTCCCGTTGGGAAGCCTTTGGGCGCTTGACCCTATCGTGCTGTAAAACGAGGTATTATTCTTGCTTGAATACATCCATACGATCTGCTTCGATACATTCTTCTTCTCTTTCATCAGGTTGGCATCGGGCGAACTCACGATATTGTATCCCGCATCGGGCGGATTGACAAAATGCCCGGTATTGGTGCCTGCTGAATTCAAATAGGGGTTTATTTCGACAATATATGATTGCGGGGTCAATTCAAAGAGGTTTTCTGCATTGCTGAAGACCATAAAATGCCCGGCCCCCGGGAGCCCCGGCTTTATCCACTGGATATCATGGGCGCCTCCTATCTGTTTGTTACCCGCAGTTGCTTTCTCCCAGTTATCTTCCACCGATGGGGGATCGCCCTGATTATATTTTGCTGGATCCCCAAACCTGTATAAGAAGTCACCGGCTGCAGTGGCGGCAAGGGCAATACTGCCGGTTGGATCATTTGTGATAAAGGGATTGCCGCCCACGGCATCAAGCAAAGTCCCGGCCTCGGTAAAACGCGGATTGGTCCCGAGATTCCAGGTATGGATTACATGACCTTCAAAATCGATCAGGTAAGAGTACCCCCTTGTACCGAAAAGAGTATAACCGTCGTAAGTCCGTGAATGGTCCCAGTACCTGGTCTCGGTCTTGACTAAAAATGATTCCTGGGAGAACAGGCTGAGTTTCAGTATCAGCAAACCAGTTAAGAAAAGAACCTTTTTCATGATCTGTTTATTTTAATTTAACCGGGAACAAAAATATTTTCATGGCGCCCGCTTTCAAAATGTAATCAATGAACCCTGAATTTTGATCTGTGGAATCCTGAATTTATTCAGCCGGAGATTGAAGGGATCCCCCATCGTCATTTACCGGTTAATGATAATTTTTTTTGTTACTTCTGAATTTGAAGTCCTGATATGTAAAAAGTAAATGCCGTTCCGGATGCTGCTTACATCAATATAACCCGACTGCGTTTGCAGAAGCGGTAAACCCAGCGTATTAAATATGCCGAGTTGAAATGGTCCTGTTTCCCCGCTTATTTTAACATTGATCCTGTTTTGGGCCGGGTTCGGGTAAACAATAACTGAAGCTTTCTCAGCCTGGTCGCTGATCCCCGACTGGCAGGTGCCGATAGTGTAGCTGAAAGCAAGTTCCCGGTTATAATGAACGCCATCAAGGGTATCGGCAGGCAGGTACGCACGAATATAATCCGCCTTCACACAAGTCGGAGAAACTGATACCCTTAAATGACCGGACCCGTTAAGTGTATCGGAAACATAGGCTCCGGCGTTTGCAAGCATCCCTATCTCATAGGTTGAATCGCTTGGCATGGGCACTTCCTGGTAAATCACCCCGTCGAGTTCTTCATGGGCGAACAGGTGGTCGTGCCCCTGGAAAAAGATATTCACGCCGTTATCGACAAATAGCTGGTGGATGGGTTTTTCCCAGCCTGGACGTTTTGCTGAGAATCCCCATGTGAGGCCATCGGCTTCATATCCTCCCCATTCAAAATACCGGGCGGTGTTTATCCCGCCTCTTCCTTCTCCGCGTGTATGATGCGCGAACACAAATTTGTATTTGGCTGTGCTGCTTTCAAGCGTATTTTTAAGCCAGGTGTACTGAGGAAGGCCCAGTGACCAGTCCCAGTTTTTAGGCTTTGCAGAGGAATCACACTGGTTGCGGTACACATCCAGAACTACGAATAATGCATCACCCCAGGTGAAAGCATAGTAGTTCTCCGGATTGCCAATGCCGTATGGCTCAACATCGGTATTCCCGCTGTAAAAGTCGTCCGGATAGGGATTCGGGTAATAGAACTTCCGCCATAAGGTACTGTAAACAGCAATATTTTCAGGAGGGTTCTTCGCCAGGTAAAAATCGTTTTCGCCTTCATGGTTCCCAAGGCAGATAAATAAGGGGACAGAGTGACAGATGTTCCCCCAGAATGGCCTGTACATTTTATGCAGGGAATCCACCTCCTGTGAAGTAATGTCCAATGGATTATGGTCTCCCCCGAAATTGTCGCCGAGAGAAAACATGAAATCAGGATTATCCTTTGCCTGGTTGTCGAGGCAGATCCTGAAGATGCTGCGAACGCCTTTTTTGTCGCATAAATGCTCATCCGATTCTATGGTAAACGTAAACGTACTGCCTTTCGCCCTTTGCGTATGGAAGGTGCGTTCAGGACCGGCAAGAAAAGAGCCAGTGGCGCCCCGGGGCCGGTAACGTGTCCTGTAATAATATTTTGCATCAGCCGCCAGGCCTGTTATGCCGGCTTCAAGTGCAGTGTCCTTAAGGGCAAGCGAAATGGCAGTGCTTGCTGAATATGTGGCCGGAGCACTGCCGTACTCCCAGTAAACTTCGGTTTGCTGATCACATAAAATACTTATTGTGACTGATGATGCTGTTGGCCGGCCGAGGATTTCATTAAAGTTTTGTGCGGATGATGTGTTCCAGGCAAAACAATACCCGGCAAGAAGCGCAATTATAAATATAGATCGCATGAAAAATTTATTGTGAAAATATATTGTACAAAGAAAATACACCGGAATGCCGGTTTACCCTGATAAATTATAAGGGAATAAACCTGAAAGACTTTATCACGACCTCAAATTCCTTGTTATCCGAAGGCGGCAGTCCGTTCATGAGCCACAGGTTAAATCGCACATTCGTGCTGTCTTCGGGGGTAGGGATCACGATCGGGTTGGCTATTTTACCTCCTTCCATCTTGGACCTTGAGGGGTTGGAGCTGTCGAACGACCAGTATGCAAGAGTGTCTGTTCCCGGGTAACTGCCACCGCTGTATGACACCCAGCTTACCATACCCGGGGTCCACCTGAATACATGGGTGCAGGTACTTTTAAGCCTGCTTGCCAGCATCCGGGGCTTCCTGGTCCTTTCAAGGTAAGGAATTGGATTGTCGCCCCAAACAGGCTGTACGCTATAGCTGGCCAGCAGGGTATCGCTGGCAACATTCCAGCGGGCGAACTCTATGTCGATCTCACTGTTTGCCTGTGTCTGGAACGAATAATTATTCCAGGTGAACAAGCCTAAAACGACCCTTTCGTTCATGGTTGTGAGATCGCTTGCGGTTGTGAAAATGTATGTGCCGTAACCAAATGTTTTAACGGAGACAAGTTCGCTGCAATACCATTGGCTATTGTTTTTTACGATCTTCAGATGAAGGTTGCTCCCGGCATCCAGGAAGATGTTATTGTATTTGCTTGTAAACCGGTTAGGCCCCGGGCCTACAGCAATGTCATTGGTGTTCTTGAAATTCCAGTAATACCCCGAGAAATACAGGTCCCCCGTTGATACCGGTTCGGGCTGACCGGACTGCCTGCAGGAAACAAAAACCGAAATAAACAATGTAAGGCAGAGGAAAACATCTTTATTTGCCATACGCACTATGTTACTGCAAAACTACAATCGTTTGTATTGCCTGAGCACTTATCTGCAATTTAACTGTACGATTACCGAGAGAAAGTTCTATGTTTTTTATTTCTGAATTCATATTTAAGATAACGACAGCAATGGATCCGTCAGGATTCAGGGCTGCAGTAAGCATTAATGACGGGTCCGTGTTTTCAAATCCGATTCGTACAGCCCCGGGACGGATATATTTACTAAAGTGAGCCAGCGTATAATACAAAGGTGTAAAGTAGACTTCATCCTTCTCAGGATCCACTATTACAGGTGCGACACACCAGTTTTTAAACCAGTTAGGGCCGCCCTGCCTGTCTAAAACCATGTTCCAGTCTACCCAACCATCTACCCAGCTATTCAGACAACCGATAATATCCCTGGCATAACGGTATACAGGAACATATTTAGGATGAAGCTTTTTCTGATCCGCAGGTGCCCAATCCCATCCCCAGTCTGTTGCTTCTGCCGACCAGTACCATTTGTCATCCAGCCAATGAGGCACTTCCGCATCAACACAAGCTTCCGATTGAATAAGATGCTTCCCGGGAGCCATATTATGCGTAAAATTCAATGATTCGGGAAACCAGTCGAATGTACTCGCATACCAGTGAACCGCAAAACCATCGAAGTACTGTGATGAAGGTTCATCTTTATAAATCACTTTTGCCCATCGTTCCAACTCTTCTCCGCGATTCTGGTCATAAGCCAGCACTTTTACATGCTGTCCATCGGCTTTCAGTTTGGGACCAAGATGATTTTTTACAAAATCCACCATTTCTTCAGGTGAATAGAGCATACTCTCCCAATTGCTGCCATTCCCCAGAGGTTCATTCTCTACGGTTAACCCCCAGATTTCAATACCTTCTTTTTTATATTCATTAATATATTTTGAGAAGAACAAAGCCCAGCAATCATAGTATTCCGGAAGTAATTTTCCTCCCCTCCATTCATTATTATCTTTCATCCACGGAGGTGCCGTCCATGGTGAAGCGATAATCTTAAATCCATCTTCTGAATGGGTCATTGCATCCCTGATCATGGGAATTATGTCGTCAAGGTCCTCGTCTATTGAAAAATGTTCTAATACCTTGTCTCCTTTTACGGGTGCATATGAATAATTGCCCAATGAAAAATCGCAGGAATTGATATGCGTTCGGGTTAAGGAATACCTGGCTCCTCTAGTCCCAAAATAAGCATCTAAAATCAGGTCACGGTTTTTCTTGCTTAATTTGTTTAACAAATAAGCAGAGGCCTCAGTGAACGACCCTCCAAATCCGGTGATGGTTTGAAATTTATTTCCGGGTAACAACTGAATGGATACAGCTTCGCCTATGGCAGGAAATTCAGTTATTCTTTTGAGTTTATTGCCATTTGCAGAAGTTTCAAAGACATCAACAGTTAGTTTATTTTGCTGTGCATCGAAACCCGTTAAAATGATCATAAGAGAACCGGCCAGGTAAAATTCCCATCTTTTCATTCTCGTTTTAATCTGCTTCCCTGTAAACTTTAACATAATCAATAATCATTGTTTGAGGGAAAGGAGTCAGGCTTGAAGGGAACCCAACATAGTTACCACCAACAGCGACATTCAGAATAATATAGAAAGGATGATTAAAAACCCAGTTTCCGGTTACCTTGCCAGGAGTAATTTCCTGATACAAGGTGCTGTCGACAAAGAAATCTATAAAATCTGCTCCCCATTCAACAGCAAACACATGGTAATTAACATCAAATCTGTCATTCTCGAATGCAAAACTTTTTGTAATTCCCGCAGCTCCTGAATATCCGGGACCATGCACTGTGCCATTTATAATGTTGGGTTTCTGTCCCCGAAGTTCCATGATATCAATTTCGCCAGATTGAGGCCATCCCAGAGAATCTACATTGGAGCCAAGTAACCAGAATGCCGGCCAGATTCCAGGTCCCCAGGGCGTTTTAAGACGGGCTTCAAAACGTCCGTAGGTTTGATCAAGTAATCCTAAGGTTTTAATACGGGCCGAAGTAAAACCTGAACCGGAATATGACTCTGCTCTGGCAGTGATCACTAAATTACCGTTGCCGTCCAAGCACGCATTAGCCGGACGATTTGTGTAATATTCCAGTTCTGCATTGCCCCAACCGTCGTGATTCGGACCGTTTCCTATATCAAATCCCCATTTCGAGGGATCAGGCGACGTCCCTGCTGAACCATTGAAATCATCACTCCACACCAGCTGCCAATTCCGTTGATCAATTTTTTGAACGTTATCTTTCTGACATCCGAAGAGTGTAATAAGCAATAATGAAAATATGGCTGCCGGGACTATTTTTATAATTAAATTTTTCATAAAATTAATTTTTAATGTATGACATAAAATGCATTAAAATTTATTTGTGGAATAAGATATTGTTTACAAAAACATCTCCATTCCCCTCAAATTTAAATTGGAATACATTCGTTAAATCCACGGGTGCAAAAGAAGATAAAGGAATATCCACGGAAGACCAGCCTGAGGTGGGAACTATTAAGGTATAAGGTGTTTCAACGGGTCCTGGACTGATCAGGTAAACTTTAAGTGAAGTTGAAAAGGATGACCAGAAATCCAGATGCAGATAACTCATTGAAGTAAGATTCTGATTGCTGCCCAGCTGGATTCCCTGATAATTTAATCCCGCATATTTAATGGTGTTGTTTCCTTGGATAAGGATCTGGGAAAAGACAGTAGTTTGACCCCAGTTAGGATTTAAGTCTGTTCCGGGAAGGTTGGTATAAGCATCACTAAAAACAGAGAGAACATCTGCCGGGCTGAAAGTCGGAGTAGGAGCTGCAGTAGTTGGTGCAGGCGGAGGGGTCCCGTTATTATAGAAAAATACATTATCTAAATAAATATCAGGTAAGTCGCCTGAAAGAACCAATTGTGCCAAATGCTTTCTGCTATTCAATCCCGAGAAACTTAAAAATGGAATATCCAGGCTTATCCATTGTTGAGTGGCCAGGGGGGGACTGGCAATAGTAACCTCGGATTCGGAATTATCAGAGCCGCCCACCACACCGTCTAAACCGAAATCAACCAACTTGATTTTAAAAGTTTTATTGGTTGTAGGATTTGGGGTCCAGATATCCAGATGGAAATAAGTCATGGCACTGGCATCGATTGTATGTGACGTAAACTCAATCCCGACGAAATTAAGTTTTTGATAAAGTATTATATCGTCCCCCTGTATTTTAATAAACTGATTTTCTGCTGTTGAATATTGCCAGTGAGCATTCCAGGTATCTACCGGGACATTTGTATAGGCGTTACTGTATAACGAAATTACCTTATCACTGCTGAAGGTAGGAGTTGGGGGAGGTGTGGCGGGTCCAACCGGTTTGCCTGTTGAATGAATTGTTAATGAACCGTTCGCAGCCATATTCCCTACTTTCGCCGTAATCACAGCCGAGCCACTGTCAGCTATATGCACAATGCCCAAAGAATCTACTGTAGCTACTGTCGCATTGGAGGAAGAAAATGTGAAATAGGAAGAAGTCAAATTAACTTCTTCATTTATGCCTGTAGGCAGGTTAAATGTAGCAAACAAGCCACTTATTGTAATGTTATCGCCGGCTTGAACATTGTTTACAACCGTATCAGCTCCGTTAAATATTCCAAATTCTGAATGCGCAATTGTTCCCAACGCTTCAAACTTAAGATCATCGATCCAGAATGTATAACCTCTTCCATCCTGAGGTGTTGCCGCATAAAAAAACTGGCCTCTTTCCTGCGTAAGCAAGGATGGGTTGGGAATTGGGATGTAATATTCCATCCAATTTGAGTTAATGGCTAAATTTGTCAGTGAAACCTGGTATTTTGATGCCCCCATGTCATTACCGAAGCCTAATATGTTGATGGTTACCGGTTGAGATGCTTTTGCCCAAAAAGTAAGCACAGTGTATCCTGACAGGTCGCGGGCAGGATTTGAACCAAAAACGCCGCCTGCATACGAACCATCAGGGTCTCCTGCATCAGGAACTTCAAATTTCATTGAACACGTTCCTGAATATTTTACACTGTAATCTACGCTAAAAGCTGTTACTTTTGAGGTTCCATAGGCTGCATAATACAAACCCGAACTGAATCCATCGTTGAAAACATCCGCCGTAGTCGGATAGGTTGCCAACTTTAATCCATCGAATTTTCTTTCACAGCTGACTGCTACTAACAGAATTGTTACCAGAGCAGTTATTGAACAGATTGATTTTAAATTTTTCATCTTTATCAAATTTTAATTATTTGCCGAAATTAAAGTGAAGGTAAAATCTGATTTCCCATTCATCGCCATTTCCATATCCTACGGCGGTGGGGTCAGGCACCCAATTGCCCGAACTATCCAGCATTTTAACAGGGCAATATCGTGGTGAATACTGGTCAAGGCTTCGCCATGTACAACGCATTCCCACTTTTGTTTCCGGCAGAATAAACCATTTGCGCTTTGAAACAGAGTATGACAGATCGGCCATTAACTGCAGGGGGTAAGTTAAGTTAAAGTCTCGATCATAATCGTAAGGTCCCCAATCATTAACTTTAACAGCAGAGATCAGTTTGAGTTTTTTGTAAACCAGTCTTATATCAGTTCCAAAACGGCTGATTAATCTTCCATCGCTTCCATTGGCCTGGCCCGTACCCCCGTAAAGATTTAAAATAAATCCAAAGTCGCGGGTGACTTTTGATACAATCCTTGAACTGACCTCCCATAAATCATGTGCTGGCGGCGCGCCGGGGAAAGCAAAAAGTGTGCGTCCATTTGCCATAATACCTATTGCAGCATCCTGGGTTGTAGGCAGATGACGATACACAAAATCGGCACTGATTGCAAACGGAGCATCTTCCATCTCGTCGTTATCCCATGCCCACATCCAGGTGCCGGGTGTAGGATCATAGGCAATTAAAAGTTCACCAGCCGTGGTTTGCCTGTTTTGCCTTACGGCAAACGGGTCATCAATGATATTTCTCGGCCTCCCCGGAGCGGGGACATCGCTTGATATCGGTCCTACAATTGGTTTTTGCCATAAGAAATTCGGAGCTATCTGAAAATCACCTATTGTATAGGTCATGCCCATTAAAAAATTATACTGGTTGCCGCTTCCGCAATCTTTAAGACGCCATCCGGTAAAAGTTTTGGTATAATCTGCTCCGCCACTGGCAACGAGTCCCATCACCGCTCCCTGAGCATAAACGTTGACTGGCCCTGAAGAAAAGGTTATTTTAGCTTTCCCCCCCCAGTTGTCTTTCCATGTTATTTTGTCCTGGTAAACTATGTAATTTCCCGGGCTACCGTCAACTAACTGAAAAGTTTCGCCGTTTCTCGGCTGACCTGACCATAAACCACCAAGATCGAGAACAACTTTTCCAAAATTTGCTTTCACGTCAAGTAAAGCTCTGCGGTTTTGAGGAGTAGGGATGGCATAGGAACTCTGGGCTGCCGTATTTTGGGCTAAATCTTCATGATATATTCCGGTTAAAGTAAAGATTCCCAGTTTTTTACTGTACTTTACCAGCACTGCCGGATTGGCGCCCCACCAAAGCTCGGGACCAAAAGCAACTTTTAATCCATCCAGTGCTTTTTTACCCTCGAATTCAAAACCAAAAGGTGCGTCTCCATTGTAAATATCAATGTTTGGTCCATAATTTGCCTCCGGATACAATCCGAAAAGGTCCCCTTCGTATCCCCAGTGATAATGCCCTGTACGGTAAAAACTTGTAAGATTAAACCACTTGTTATTCCAGGTAAAATCGAAATTATATACTTGTATTCGATTTATTGAGGGGATGGCATAAGGACCCTGATTCGTTTCTACCGTCTGAGGGCGACCGTGATTTTCATAAAATATTTCATCAATTGGATTTTCGGCTACATGCCCGAGAATATTGAAAGATACATTTGCTTTTATATTTTCGGTAGGTTTCGCTTCAACTCCGATATAAAAGGACTCCATATGGTCAAAACCAAGAAAACTGGGATAAGTCTGCGTTATAGCCTTAGCGTCTTTTTCTTTCGGCGTGGTAATTTTATCACCGCCGGTACTGAAAGTTGTTATTTCAGCCCTTACATTAATATTGATCTTTTTTGCTATTTCAGTAATCAAAGAAGCGTTATCCCCCCTGGCTTTTAGAACTTCGTTTACTAACTTTATATTTGAAAAATACCTGGTTATAGAATCGGCTGTTACATTATTGGCAAGCGGATTTATCTGGTGAGCTTGTTGTAATGCATAATATGCAGCCCGGGGATATAATTGATAATGGCCCCTTTCATCTGTTTGACCTTTTGCACATATACCGAACCACTCCTCATTCATATTATCTTCTCCAGGCGTATAATCGTTGTACCCGCCGTTAGACCAGGATGCATGTGTATCATGTATGTTAAGATTTTCGGTTTGCTTATATTTCCACCATCCATCGCTGAATTGAAAAGTAAATCCGCCGATACAGTTTCCGGCCTTACCAATACCCGCTGCATTTTCATAAATTTCTTTCCAGTTGTTTGTCAAATAGTACGCCTGGGATTGCTGATCTTCCGCATTGCTGATTACATTAAAAGCATCAGCGCCAAACTCGGTAAACATGATCGGTTTTTTCAGTACTTCTTTTGTTTTTTGAAATGCGTCTGTAAAAGAAACACCGCGATACATATTGCAGCCAAGAATGTCAATATCCTTGCATTCATCAGAAATAATATTCAGGAAAAGCAAATCCCCATTGCATATTGCTACCGGATGAGAATTATCGATAGTTTTCATTGCCAGGGCCGCTTCGTTAAAAAGTTTATACAATGCTTTGGCATCCGTTGTAGATTTTCTTTGCTCCAGGGGAATATCTTCCGTTTCGGCTCCCCTCCAGAAAAGTCCGTAATTGTTTTCATTCCCTAATAAATACACGAGTAAACCCGGGGTATTTTTATAATCTTCTACCATCTGGGTTACTTCCTTTAAAAGCAGGTCGTGCACACGTGAATCGGCATAATCAGTATTCGGGAACCATGTGCCCTTCAAAGTCAGGCCATATCTCCCGAAAGAATGATTTATCATTGTGTAAATACCATATTTCTCGTAGATATATTTAATCCACTTTGGCTGAATGCCAACATATACACGAATGGCATTTACCCCCATGTTCTTTAACAAGGGCATCTCCATATCAAGTGCGGTTTTAATGTAATCATCAGGTTGCTTCCACAAACTATATGTATAATTAGTACCAATTGGAAAGTAATCCCAATTCATGCCATTAATCATAAAATTGTTACCATTGACAAATAGCTTAAATCCTTTATTGCTACTAACAACAGTTACTTTGTCGGCCTGCGCAAAAATATTAGTTGTCATAAACAAGAAAAGAACAAATGCGAGAAAAGCTTTTTTCATATTATTATTATTTAATGGGTTAATACCTGCCTTTTTGCGATTTGAATCAGTTATTATTACATTCTTTCATTATTTGCTTTGATTTCAGCTCTATCCGTATCAGTATTTGATGTTTTCATTTTTATCCCAAATTCCCCAGAAAGCTCCAACATCGCCTTCGGCACCAACTTTCCATGATTCGTCAAACGAAGTAAAGTAAAAAATATCAACATCTTCTTCTTTTGACCATAATTGAGTATTGATAAAATATTTCATTGCATTTTCCATAGAAGGCATCGCTCCTTTATAATCTTCTCCCTGGCTTGGCCACCCGGTTTCTGAAATAATCACATGCTTAAGGCCTCCGCCTGCTTGCAGAGCCTGGTAAAACATTGTTTTCATATACATCAATGAATAATCAATGTGGCAGCATTCCCAGAATGGATAACAGTTTGCTAAAATAACATCGCATGCCTCCGTGATTTTAGGACGCATCGAAAATTCATAATATGCATCAACATAACCAACGGGTACCTCTGGAATCGCTGCTTTTACCTTATAAATATAATCCAGAAGTTTAATCTCGGTCAAATCATGACGATATAATACTTCATTGCCAACGGCAGCAATATCGACATAGCCATCTTTTGCTAATTTGATCAGTTCGGCGATTTCCTGTTCATTTTTGTCAACCTCTTTACCTAACCAGGCGCCAACTAAGGTTTTAATGCCAAATTCTTTTGCAATTTTCGGAATCAGCTCATTGCCTTCGATACAGGAAAAAGAACGAACCCATTTTGTGTAAGGTTTTATTATCTCCATTCTTCTTCTTATTTGATTTTCAGAAAGTACATTCCCCGGCTTTTGCCCTTCTTCGTAAGGACTGAAACAGAGTCCGTGCGTCCCTCCATTCAAAACTTTTCTGAACAGATCCTGTAATTCTTCTTTGGTTTTATTGGCAAAATCAACTCCTGCCAAAGCCATAATTTTTTCTTCTCTTGCTGACATATCTCTTAATTTAAAGATATTAATAAACAGTCGGGCCCTCCGGATTATAACTCACCCCTGCGTTCAACTAATGTATTTCGTATTTCACGTGCCCTTTTTTCGGTAATATCATAGTTCCACATGATCAGGATCGCTAACAGCCCGGTAACTACCGGAATAATGATATCTGCAAGACGGAGTTTCGTAAGAGTATCCATAGTTTGGACAGGAAGTGCAGGGTCAAATCCGACTCCACTAAGAACAAATCCGCCAAACAAAACAGCAAGAGAAGTTCCAAGTTTTACCATCCACCAGTAAATTGCACCAAATGTAGCTTCTTTTCTGGGCATCCCGTTTTTCAATTCATCATAGTCGCATACATCGGCAGTCATTGACATAGTCAGGGTGAATAAACCACCTATTCCAAACGAAATGAAAGGAAGCGGTACAAACATTAACCAGTGTGTTTCTATGGCATATTGAAATGCCCACCATTTCAAAATATAACCTACTGTTGAGATTAATATGGAAATAATGAAGGCATTTCTTTTACCTATTTTACCCGACATAAAAGTGATGATTGGAATGACTAAAAATGCCGTAGCAAATGAACTTACGGTACCAAACAATCCAATCCACAGAGTTGAAATATCCTGAACTTCCTGCCCTTTTGGGAAAACATAATACATAATGATAAATACGCTGAAGGATGCAATTAACTGAAAACCATTAAACACACAAAACGTAGCCCCGCAAAGACGTAAAAAAGGCACATTTTTAACGGTTTCTGCAAATCCTTTAAAGAAATGTTTCATGTTTTCAGCAAGATTCTTTAGTGATAATTTTGATTGACCGGATATATTGGTCTGATCTATTTCTTTGCAGAATAAGGCCGGTAAAACACCAAGTATCAGGCATAAAAACCCAATGTAAATAGCCAAATGCCGGGAACCTGCAGCTGCCAAATGGGGTTCTTTACCATAAAAATTATAAATAATATATAAAAACCATGGTGAGATCATCCATGCAAACTGGCCTAGAAATTGGGAAACGGCCATTAAACGGGTACGTTCATTATAATCTGGTGTCAATTCGTATCCAAGACCAATAAGTGGTGCTGCGAAAACAGTCAAACCGATGTAGAACAATAATGAAATAATAAGGATATACCAAAAATTAAACATTTGAGAATGTCCGATAAATAATTGCCACATAAGAATGAAAAGGAGACTGGTAACGATAGACCCTATGAAAATATAGGGTTTCCGGCGTCCCCACCGCGAACGTGTATTGTCAGAGATGTAACCCATTACCGGATCGAGGATTGCATCCAGGAAGCGGGGTATTGCAGATAGGATACCCGCTAAATAAGGGTCCATCCCAAAAATAATTACAACCGCTCCCATATATGCTCCGACAGCTGCAGGGAATAATTGATTTGCTAAACTGCCTGCGCCAAAGGCCAGCTTCTGTCCAATCGGCACAACATCTTCCGGCTTTGTTTTGTAATGCTCCATTGAGTTCGATTTTTAAAATTAGTATTCGATTAATACAGGAACCATTGGATTATTTTTACCTGCCATTTTTCAGGGCACCTTCTTATTGAAATACTTTTTTAGGCTTTCGGTCCACCGTAAACAAACCCCAGTGTTTTTCAGGTTCAAGAGCTTCCGGAGAACCTTTCCAGGGCTCATCGAAAGCCTCAAAAATAAAAGTCATAATACCTTCTTTTTCGCTCCACTCGATCAGGTCGTTATAATATATCGCCTGGAATTCCTCGCTTGCGTTTTCAGGATTTATCCCGCGCCCACTTGAATTGGTTGCCCAGCCTGCCTCGGTAATTACGACGGGCTTATCGGGATATCTGTCAGCAATGCCCTGGTAGTTTTGTTTTGTATATCCCATGGCTTCATGGATATGCTTATACTCCCAAATCGGGTAGGAGTGAATGGAAATAAAATCGATTTCATCAACCAGGCGTTTCAGTTTGTCATACCAGGGGACATAACTTTCGCAGAAAGTAACGGGCTGTTTGGCTCCCTTCTTAATCATCTTCACATACCTGATCACTTTTTCAACAGAAACATAATGATCGGTCCAGTCAACGGTAGCTTCATTGCCTGCCGAAAGTGAAAAAATAATGTCGGGATACTGATTAGCCAGTTTGATGAGTTTCCTGATTTCCTCCAGGTTGTGTCTTTTATTTTTTTTTAGTTGTTCTTCAGTAAAGATGGTCCCCCATGGACAACCGAAATTATTCAATTCAGCACCGATAAAGGCACCAAGCATAACTTTGAGGTCCAGTTTTTCCTGGTCGATGACTTTCAGGACTGTTTCGGCATGCAAGCTGCAATCGTACACACGGATGTATGCACAATGTTTCTGAAGTATGAGCAAATCTTCCTTTATCTGTGTATAAGTGGGATACACACCCGAATCAGGGCTTTGCCCATGCCTGTATCCTGAGTAGCATAGTGCTTTCCCTTGAGCAAGACCAAATGTTGTAAAAAAATTCATTCGGTAAATTTATTCGTTTACTTTAGTTTCAGAATTTGGCAAATCAACAAGATGCCTGATTAACACATCTACCCGCGCCAGTTCCCCGCTGCGCTGAAATATTTTGGCAGATATTTCTTTTTCGATTGTTTTCCCCGGGATTGAAATTTCCTTTCCGTCTCGGAATCTTAATATGGTTTTATCTTCGCCGGAAGCTGTGTATATTATTGGAACCTGGCAAAACGTGAAGCCCAACTGCGCGGCTTTAAGCGAAATTTGCTGCTTTTCACCTTGCAGCCCATAATACTCAAACACGCTTTCATGTTTCAATAACTCTTCTGGATTTAATAATGAAGGCTGAAATTCTATTTTCCCTTCTTCAATATGGATTCCAAGTTCCCCCATCCGCGAAAGAAAATCCTCTTTCACCTGCCCGGTCATACCAGGTTGCCGGGCTCCCGAATTTCCCGGCGTATGTGAATAAGCATCTGTTGGAAAAGCACCATATAATTCTGGCGACTTGTACAATCCTATCCCTGCCTTTATTTCATAATAGTGATCTTTGATTTTACCAAGAACAACAGGCTCAGCTCCTTTTTTTATTCCCGTGAAATAACATTCCTGGACAGCAAGCAACAATTTGGAAACCATATGCCAGTAAATGCTCCCCAGGCCTTCATAACCATAAAACGTTCCCGAACGTCCTGTAAACGACTGGTGGTCGAAAATCTCTTCGAAAATTTCCAGAACCTTTTCTTTCTCCCCGGCAACGAGAGACGAATAAGCAGCAGCATCCAAATGATTCAAAGCATCTTCCAAAACAGAAGTGTTCCTGAACCTGCCATTAAAATGGAAGTTTCCGGAATTATCCTTGCTTAAAATGGACGAATCGTTGCCATCAACCAGTTTGCTGAGTAATTTTGATTCTTTTACCTTGCCGGCAGGAATATTATTCTTTTCAACGAACCGGGGCAATTGCCTGTCGGGATAAAGCAGGTAACTATACTGATCACGACGGAACAAATTGCTCCATTTCAAAGAATTAAGCACATCAAGACTTTCCTGTGCCGATAAATATCCTGCACTTAAAACTGCCACTTGCCCTTCGAGCATTTCGTACAAATGCCTGATCGAGATCCCTTTTTCAGAAATGGATATCAGATTATACGCATGGTAAAGACCGTCGGCACGTTTGTTTACTTTTATAGATTGATCAATGTAAGCTGCGCTGAGTTTTGCAAATTCAGCCAGGGTGGTAACCGGCACAGTTTTTTTAGAACCGGAAAATGAATTCTTGTAAATGGCATTCCTGTATTCCGTTGCTGCTTCACCAAGTGCATCAGCAAAGCGCTTACGATCGGCATCAGAAAACCCGGTTTGGATAAGCGTGGTGTTGCGGGCAAATAATGAAAATACCGCATCGAATAATTTTGCCACTTCCTCCGAGATGCTTATTTCATGAAGATGTGATCCATCAAACCTGTCGGACCAGAACTTGAGTGAGCGCCTCAAATAATACAGCGTTACCATTGAAACGCCGTTTCCGACAAGGGCATTGTTTGCATCATTCCATTCGGGACGCTGGGTATTCAGCCATATGCCGGCCTCAGGGATAAAATTGCATAATTTGGCGAGTAATGAAACGAGAATCTTTTCTGTAAGGTTAACTCTGTAGATATCACCGTCGTTGCCTGTTAACAATCGTCCATCGGCACCGGTTTTTTCAACCAGCCCCTTAATTGTATCATTCAAAGCGAAATCAAAAACGATGGTATCTTTCGGATTTTTAACGATTTCGCAATACGGCTTTATACGGTAAGGCACATTGGCATAGGCAAATACGTTTTTTTGCAACAGGATGTCGAGCCTCCCGGGATGAAATTCATTTGACAATTCAAGGAATTTCTGAAGATAAATAACCTGGTGATCCCCCCAATAACCAATATAGGCCCATGGATCGTGCTGATCGGGACATTCCCAGTCGATACCTTCACGTGTAATGCGGTATGGATTGTACCCATCAGCAGTGGTTGCATTTACGAATTTGCTGATCATACTTTCCAGGAATCCGGGAAAAGAAAGGCTTAACGCCTCCCAGTTTTGAAAAATATCCCGCCAATTCCCCTGGTAATTCAATTTTACAGAGCCGTCTTCATTTTTTGTTTCAATGGAGAACTGGTTCCATGGACGGCTGGGGTCGCCATGCCTGCGGCTAAATGTCAGCGGCAGATACTCATAGCAGATCCTGACCAGGTCGGGATTTGCAGTATTTTCGGCTAAAGCAGTAAGGTCCGGATAATTAATTTCAGAGGGAAGCTGTTCAAACCATGTCCTGAAGGTATTGCTCACCCCTTTATTAAATTGCCAGGCAAAGAGTTTAAAGTCAGTTGTATTTATGGTATAATTGTCAATGAAAACTCCACCCCTCATTATATTGAAAAGTGTGTTCGAGAAATGGCGGGCAAAGCATAACTCTTCATTTCCAGTCTGCATTCCATCTGCTTTGGATACAATCCGCTTCAGGTTATCTGTTCCTTTGTCGATATCGGCACTGACAAGCTTTTCAATATTCCTGTTGGTTTTTATTTCGAGCTCAAGATTTGCAACATTACTGCTGTCCTGGTTTATTTCTGCAACTATCATCCATGATTCCTTGTCATTACCGGCCAGTTCCAAACGTGTATTCACATAGTAAGCGCCCCGGGCTGCCCTGATATCAATTTCTTCTTCCACCTGCAAACCCGTTTTGAAGTTTTCAACCTGGTGATCGGAAAGAAGGATTTTGGCATCTTTATTAAAACCGCACAACCAAACAGTAGTTGCTTTTAGGGATTCACTGGGTTCTGCCTTGTCGACCGGGATAGAACTCAACATGTACAAACCCAGCCTGGAATCACTAATCAACTCGCTCTTTTTATATGCATCAAGCAGGTTGCTGAAAGAGTTCTGGAAATCAAAACGGATATCATTTGGCAGGATGTTCTTAATCCCATCCAGGACATCTATAGTTACATTAGCTTTATTTTGATTGCTTACGACCGATTTCTTTATAAACCCAAATTTTTCGCTGTTATACCAACCATATTGAAACCCTACCCCTAAATCCTCATTAATCTCCTCGAAAATAATCTTATTGCCATAAATACTCTTATAGAGATTCCTTTGCACCGAATATATTTTTTCCGACTCAGGGGTAAAAGGTTCCCATAAATAGGTTTTCCCGCCTGTAGTTACCAGCAGGAAGGTTTTACTCCCGGTGATGTCCCGGTAATCGTGAATTTTATCAACGGTATAATAGGGAAACAGCGCATTGTTAATATCCTTCCTTCCGGCTGAAAGCGAACCGTTACTTGAAATAAACATCCAGTGATCGGAATCGCTCACAATGGTCATAAAGAAATCAGGCATCCGGTTACAGTTGCTGATTTTGTAAAATTTTTCATTTTCGATTTCCACAAATTGGCCTTCAACCATCGCCCCGTGGAATTTTATCTGAGAATTCCCTAAATAAATTGATTTCTGATTTTCCAAAGGTTAATGGTTTGATTTACAAAGCAAACATAACCTACTATTCAAGTAATTAAAAATTTTCAGGTGCATCAAAAATACAGCAACAGCATCCTGGCTACTACATAAATAGTACATCATAAATTGCGAATAAGATTGATTATCAGATAAATGATTTATTTATAGATCTATGGAAAAATCTCTCAAGGTACGTGACCCGGTCACGCAATTAAAGTAAGAGGCAGGAGAAGAGATCCGGAGGACTATTCAGGAGCGAAACTACTATCAGCCATCAAATTAAAGGCCCATTATAAATTCTGTGAGGTTAGCCCCGTGATCCAGCCCGAGTTTTTTCCGTATCCGGTATCGGCTGATTTCAACACCACGTTCACTTATATTCATGAGAGTTGCTATCTCCTTGCTTGAAATATTCATCCGAAGGTAAGCACATAATCTTAATTCGCGGGGTGAGAGATCAGGAATGCTTTCCTTTAATTTTTTGAACAATTCTTCATATACCTGGTCAACATGGATGTCAAATACTTTCCATTGTTTTTGATTATCAATTTCCTTATCAATCCGCCTTAAAATGCTGTTTATGCTGTTTTTTGCCGCTTCATTTACAACATTTGAATTTACATCCCTCAGATCGCTTTGCAATTGTTTCAGGATGTCATTCTTTTTGATTAAAAGCATTGTTGAATTAGCAAGCTCTTTTTCCTTATGGATCATTTTAAGATTTAAAGTTTCGTTACGAAGTCTTTGCATTTCTTTCTCGGCAATAAGTGCCTCTTCCTTTAATTTCAGCTCACGACTAAGATATTTCTCTTTTTGTTTCAGGTTTTCAGCAAGGCGTGATTTTTCAATTCTATAAAATAAATATCTTCTCCCAAGGTAAATAAGAAAAAGGAGCAAAAAGAAATAAGTCATCCAGGCATAAACTGAACCATACCAGGGTGCAAGAACAATGAATTTGAAAGACAGTTCAGAAGGAGCCGTCAGGTCATTGTTGCGGGCACGAAGCATAAACCTGTATTGTCCATCAGGCAGATTGGTATATTCTTTAAAATTCTGGGTTGTCCATTCAGACCAATTTTTATCAAAACCTGCAAGTTTATACTGAAAACCAATTTCAGAAGGCATAAAATTATTTGCTGCAAATGAAATGGATATACTGTTATTTTTATACTTAAAGGCTGGTATTATTGTCTGACCTGACTCCTTCCCGTTGTACCTGTATATGCCTTCGGTGGTATCAGGTGACATGAGATCGCTTATATAGATTGTACAAGGTTTAGAGTAATCCATGTTATTTTTCGAAACATAATTTGCAAAACCCCCTTCAATGCCAATAAGAACATTATCATGGTCCAATTCCTGGATATTCTCAAAAGTTCGGAGAGTTAGATTTACAAGGCTTAAGAATGGAATCGTAATCTTTTTAAAGGAACCATCTTCCTGCAAGCGTAAAACGCCTAATCGTTTATTGGCCGAGAACCACAGATTTTTCTCTGAATCCTGGTACAGATAATCAACCTGTATCCCATTGTCAAAATAAGGTGAATATTTTAAATCGTTCTCAAATTTCTGTGTCCTGTTATTGAATTTACAGATTCCTTTCTCCGTTGCAACTATTATTTCTGACTGAATATTGAATAATAGATTTGACTGATCGGAAGGCAGACCATTTTTTGAATTAAAAAGTTTTACTTCCAGTACATTTCTCCAGGAACTATCAGGTTTTATTTTGAAAATACCTTTATACGTTTGACTGGCCCAGATATTGCCAATTTGATCATATTGAACAAAACGGGATGACTCGGTAAATCCATTCATTTTATTTCTTAAGTGCCATAAACCACCATGGTTTTCTAAAACACAAAGACCAGTATAAGTACCAACCAGGATGAGCCCGGTATTATTTATTTTCAAAAAATTCCACGCGCCCGGCACAGAAGAGATTTTAATAGCTTTATTGCCCTTAACCTGAAATACTCCGTTATTATGACCGCAAAATAGCGTATTATCAATCACTGAGAGGTTCCACACCTGCCCTTCGGTCCCTTCAATCAATTTAAAAGCGGACTTTGTTTTTGAAGGATCAATAAAATCTTTTCCCTGGATATAGAAAAGTCCCTGATTAGTACCCAGGTAAATATTATCTCCAAATTTAGCTGATGCGTAGCCGGTTCCTATGTCAAAATAATTTTGTAAAAAAGAAACAGGCGAACCAAATTCGATCATGGAAATGCCGTTATCGAGGCATAACCAGATATTACCTTTATAATCCTGGCCAATTCCTAAAACCGTATTATTCTGCATCCCGCGCTCCTTGTTCATTTCAAAAATCAGGTTCCCGGCCGAATCGGAAACGATTAATCCATGTTGAATTGTGCCAAAAGCGAAATAATTGTTTTTCAGCCTCTTTGCCGAATAGAGCTGATACTTTTTCAGTTGCTCATTTATTTTTGAACCCCAGGGAATTACATTCCGGCCGTTATAGCGAAACAGGCCGTTAGTAGCGGTGCCAATAATAACTTCACCATCATTCAAAGGTAATATTGACCATATTTGTGTCCCGGTAAAGTAATCGCCACCAGGCACTGTCACCACTTTCCCATCCTTATACTGCATAAGCCCGTGCAGTTCATCATAAACCCATAAAATGCCATTAACATAATATGAAAAATGAAAATTCGAAGGCGGATAAATAATGTCTATTTTGCCGTTCTGGTAAATAAATATCGCCTTAAATGATTGAAAAACAATCCCAAAACTTGTTTTATATATCTTCCATATTTCATCAAAATCTCCAATCTTACCCTTGATCAAATGGGTAAGGGAATGATATTGTAAAATACCTCTTTCATTTTCTTCATAAAACCCAAAATCATTAAAGGCTCCCACATAGATCCTGTTGCCATCGGCACAAGCAGCCCGGTTAACAGCATTAATGGATTTATATAATGACCAGTTTGTTCCATTATATTCGAGAAGCCCGAGATTATTGGCAAAATACAGTAATCCATTATCTGTTTCAGCAAACGACCAGCTTTGAATTCCACCTCCATATTGTAATCGCGAAAAATTCAATATTCTGGGTAAACCGTAATAGAGAGTATTTGCACATATATCCTGATTAATTACTGAAGCCAGCCAAATGATCAGAAATATCCTGATTACTTTAAAATGCATAGTATTTCTTTTTCTCGCCTTCGTAAAACTGCACAATCCGGCTTAATATTACATGCTGATCCCCAGTCAAAATTACCTGAAAACCATCAGGCCAGAAAATTTTTATCAATATATGCCTGAAACCTGCTCTTATACTGATCGCTAACAGGAATATAAACAGATCCGTCAAACACTATCCTGTTCCTTTCTATAACCGAGATCTTCGACAGGTTGATGATAAACGACCTGTGGACCCTCATGAACCGGTCTTCAGGCAGCTTCTCCTCGATAGATTTCATGCTCAGCTGTGTCATTACAGGTTTGGAGTTGATGAGATGGATCCTTACATATTCACTCATCGCTTCTATGTATTTGATGTCGTCAAAGTTTATCCTGAGGATCTTATATTCAGATTTAATAAAAAGAAAATCTTTATTGCTTCTGACTTCCGCAGGCGGAAGCTGGCGAGCATCGAACCAGGATTTAACTTTATTAGCCGACTTGAGAAAATCAGGGTAGCCTACAGGTTTCAGAAGGTAATCGACAGCATCAACCCTGAACCCTTCCAGGGCGTATTCACCATATGCGGTTACAAAAACAATTTTAGGAGTGTCTTCCAGGGTTTTCACAAAATCTAATCCGTTCAGATCAGGCATGTTGACATCAACAAACATGAGGTCAACGATAGTATTTTCCATTAATTCCATAGCCTGCGAGGCGCTTTCGCATAAACCCGAGAGTTCAAGGAATGGGGTCTTTTTTATATACCCTGCAATCTGCTTGAGGGCCAGGGGTTCGTCATCTATTGCAATGCATCGGATCATAGGGGTATTGACAGGTTTACGGTATACAGGTCTTCATTGTCGATAATATCCAGGTGATACTCATTCCCATAAAGCAGGTCGAGGCGTTTCCTTGTATTTTCAACCCCTATGCCCGAAAATTCATTCATCCGGGTTTTTTCGGTCTTAGTGTTTTTTGAAACGAACAGAAGCCGGTCTTTCCCGGGGATCAGGTCAATGGTGATAAACGATTCATTCTTGTAGCTCACCCCGTGTTTGAATGCATTTTCAATAAATGAGGTGAACAGGAACGGAGGTATGGAGGCATCGGGGATCACAGCCGGCAGATTCAGGCTTATCCTGACTTTATCACTGAACCGTAATTTCATGAGGTTGATATAGCTCTCAAGGAATTCCACCTCTTTTTTTAAAGTCGTTTGCTCGGTTTCGGTCTCATAGAGCAGATAACGCATCATCTTCGAGAGTTTGATGATAGCCTCCTTTGCTTCTTCGGCATTCGTATCGACCAGGGAATGGATATTATTCAGGGTATTCATAAAAAAATGCGGACTGATCTGGGTCTTAAGCAAAGCCAGCTGGTTGGATACGTTTTCTTTTTCGAGTTTCACCTTCTCGTTTTCAGCCACAATCCAGCGGAGGCCTGAGCGCAAACCTGTGTCAAAACCTACGATCAGGAAGGAAAATATCAGGAAATTGGCAAAGGGAGGGACAGGCCTCGGTTGACGTTTCCCGGTTTGCGGAGGTTGTGGCCGGGGGGCTTCACCCGGAGGGGGATTATCCCGGGGCGGCTGCATCTGGTCATCGGCCCGTATCTCCTTTGGAGGCCGGGTCTTGTTATTGTTCACATCATAAGCATAGGACCCAAGCGTAAGTAATAAGATCACCCCTAATACCGAGATAATAAAAAGCCCGGGCTTCCTTTTAAAAAGAAGTTTCGGGACCAGGATAAACCTGTTGATAAGGAACAGAACTGAAAGCGGGACGAGAATTTCAAGCTGGTTTGCGATGCTTCTCCACAGGGGGTTGTTATTGTCCTCCCTGAAGAGTATGGGAGTGATCAGTAACACCAGCCATATAAGTATGACCAGGGCGATCTCGGTGAATAGTATCTTTTTATTGCGGGAATTCATACTGGTTGCCATTTAAAAATCTATCCCTTGTACAAAGATATTCAGGTGTCTGAATTTTTGTCAGTTCTTTTTCGGCTCAGGGCCATTGGGTCTCGGCGGCCTGGAAGCTTTTTCCAGTTCCTGGTACTTCGTAAACTGATCCTTTGTCAGGACCTGCCTGATTTTTTCATCCCTTGCTTTTTCCAGGGGATCGATCTTTGATTTCTCAAGAGGTAACTGGGGGTTAGCCTGGGTTTTCATAAGCTCCCCTGCAGAAGTGAAAAAATCTTTAAAAGCTTTGGTTATAGTTTCACTTTGAGAAGCGTTAAGACTTAACGGTTTGATGATTTTTTCCTGTACCATTTTCATCTTTTCTTCCGTTGTGGGCGGATCAGGCCTCCCTTTATTATCAGGCGATTTAGGGGGATCAAGGGTCCTTAGCTTTTCAGGATCGAATCCTGCAGCTGTGATGCACTCCCTGGTTTCCGGACCGTCGTGTATGCCGGCCGCCCTGAACTGCTCATGGATAGCTTTGGCATCTGTTGCTGTTAACTTTAAAGCATTGTATTTCAATAAAATATTTTTTATGGTTACCTTTTGTGCAGGGGTCGGGGCCTGGCGGTTCTCCTGGGGTTTTACAGATGGGTTTTTATTGTCCTGGCACAATCCTTTCGCCTGGGCGAGCAGGATTAGCATTATGACGAGCATAAGGCCAGTCGTTTTTTTTACTGCAATCAGGAGTTTCATAATACCTGAATTTAAATTGTTTTGAAAATGTGTAGTTCCGGCGGGGTTGAAAATTTCAAACCCGCCGGAACTACAAAATTAATTATTTGAACATGAAATCAGTATTGCTTATTTCGGGCATTGCAACCGGCTGGGAATACCGGAAACCGCCTGAAGGGGAAATATACCCTAATTGGGAGGCAAGCGCGGTAAGTTTTGTTTTCTGTTCGGCTGAAAGGCTATTGTATACCTGGGTGAACGTTGTTGCATAGTAGTAACTGATCTCCCCGTCAAGTTCCCCGTACCGTTGCGAAAGAGCAATTACCGAGGAAGAATCGGCCGTGGAGGATGCGAGGAATTTACGCAGCTCCGATGAAACGGCTTCCCGTTTTGCCACCAGTTCCAGAAGCGCGCTCCTCTGGAGGTCAACGATGCCTTTCACAAGGTCGGCCTGGGCCGTGGTAAGGATGGCAAGGAAGTTCTGGCCGGCGCTGGACGTAAGCGTTTCATCAATAGTGTAATTGGGATTGCCCATAGCCGGCCAGTCTTTAAGGTAGAAGGACCCGAAGTAGGTGGCATGCCTTTCAGGACAGAAATACACATCCGAAGAAACCGAACCTGAGTACCATGCATACATCTCACTGGCATACGTCATCACGGCTACATTTACATCCTGGGGCAGGTTAAGCCCCTGGAGCGGATTGGATATAGTGCTGTCCCAATGGGCCACACCGTTAAGCGCTTTTAAACCATCCATTTCTGCCTTTTGTTCGCTGCTGAGTGAACCTATCACCCTTCCAAACAATTTTGCGCGGTCGTAACTGATCTGCCCGTCAAGCTGGTATAATTCAGCGGCATAGCTCATCACCGCATCTTTGCTCAGCCCGCTCGCACCGGTTGGGATATCGCCATCTTTTAACCTTCTGAAAGCCTTGAGCAAAGGGTAGCGCTTATAAGCAAACTGGTTGATCTGGTCAATCTGGTTCTGTGCCCTTTCAACATACATGGTAACCTGGTCGGTTGTGAGAATGTGCAATACATTGAACGCGATAATGGTTACGAAACTTGTATTATGCCCGAGTTTGGTTGGGTCGTTATCGCGAAGGCACTGAAACCCGCTGTAGTCGGCAACTTTTCCCGGGGGCAGAAATGATTGTGAACCCAAACATCCCGTCAGGAATGCCAGTCCGTCAAATGCAATGGTGTTCTTCTGGGCTTCATCCGAGATTGCCTGGGTGATGGTATACTGGTCCACCGGGTTTGATTCCGGCGTGACAATGCTTTCGGCCGTATCCTTTTTACAGGCGGCGAAAATTGATGAAAATGCAATCGCCAGGATTATAGATGTGATACCAAAAACCCTGTTCCTTTTGATCCTTGTGATCCCTGCCGGTTTGCTGCCGATATAAGCCTGTTCCCCGGCTGTGCTGTTGTTCTCTTCCATTGTTTTCATAATTCCCTGTTTAAAGTAAAACGATTTGGTTAATTGTTCTTCAGGGTATTGCTGTTTCATGCTTTAATGGTTTATGTTTACCGGGAACTTCAGCAAACATAAAACCAAACCGGGCTGAAAACAAAAGGGATCAATAAAACGGGTCCTTATATATGCAGAACCTTAAGTTTTGCCTGTGAAAAAAAATCCCGGCCAATCAGGTTTTATGATTGGCCGGGATTTATACAATTAATTCAAAGAGTGGTTAAAGCTGTCAGCGGCTTATTTTTTCATTAACGATTCACGGTTCCCCGTTCCCGGTTCACGGTTCCCGATGCCTCAGCCAGGGCTTTGGCCTGGAGTCGAAGATCACCTGCTGGTCGGGGGTGAGAATGCTCCTGAGTTCCTGGTCATGACGGGTCAGGGCTTTTAATATGGAGGCAGCTGTTTTACCTGTCTCATCGGCAAGCTGGTCGGCCTGTTTCTGATCAAAAGGCATTGTGATGAGGATGGTCGAAAGCCTGGCGTTTTTTTCACGCATCTGGTTTTTAAGGGGAGTCATTTCCGAAATATGTTTCAGGTCGCACTTTTTGATCTTATCCAGCTGGTCGGGAGTGAGATCTGGCAAGTCGAGCATAGGAGTGTGTTCATTCATTCCTTCCATGGCAGGTGGTGGCGGCGGTGCAGGGGGTAATGGAGGAGCAGGCAATACGGCAGGTTCTGTTGTTGCGCTTGGGGTATTCTGCGTATGTGCAGTCTTGCTTCCGGCCATGTCCTGATGTATATTCTGGGCTGTGGCCGTCATCACGAACATACCGAGAATCAGTACGACTATGACTTTATTGATTATACGGGCTTGTGTTTTCATGGTTTCTGAATTTTAATTGATCTTTTAATCTTTACTTTTTTGGTGCCGGCGCGGGTGGGGGAGGCGGAGGCGGAAGCTGGCCTGGAGGCGGGGGAGGCGGAGGCAATACCATCTGCATTACATCCTGGAAGATAAGTGTGAATTTCTTCTGCTGTTCGGGGTCCAGGATTTTATTGATTCTGAAAAAGTGATCGTAAGTGACAATCTCCATCTGTTTCCTGTTCGCAGCTATGGAATCGGCCAGGGCTTCCATACTCACGCTATCCGCCTTCTCAAGTAAAAGGAGGTCGAAAAAACGTTTGTGCAGCTCCCTGTCATGTTGGTCGAGCTTCTCCAGCATTTCCCTGTGCTGATGCCTGAGTTCCTGGTATTGCACCTGCTGTGCATCCGACAAACGTAATTCTTTGATCAGGAAGTTGGCTGCAGCTCCGGCGTTTTGCTCAGTCCTTTCCCTGCCCGGCCTGTTGAACCACATGAAGGCAAGGGTGCAGAGGTTTAAAACCACCAGCAGGATGATAATGATCTTATATAGTCCGGCGTTCTTCATATCTTAAAGATTATAATGGTTTATATATGAAAAATATTCAAGGGCCACCGATTTCGTGGTATTCGAACTGCTCTCAGTTGATTTGCTGAAGTGCACCATGGTGAAAACATTCAGGCTGACCAGCAAAAGGATGATAGCGGCAATCTTCCATACCAGGCTGAATTTCACAGAATCCATCCTGTATCCTGCATCCTGCATCCCGTATCCCGCATCCCGCATCCTGTTCAGGATCTTCTCCTTAACGCCCTGGCTTAAAGTCGCCCTCCCGGCCCCATCGAGGCTCTCCATCGTTTTAGCTATCCATTCTTCCTTTGCGTTCATATCTCTTTGATGTTATAATTCTGAAAAACTTGCGCTTATTTCATGTTTTGTTCATAGTAATTACCGAGAAGTTCCCTGAGTTTTTGTTTGGCCCTGAACAGCAGGGATTCCACCGAAGGGATTGAGAGATTCATCACTTCGGCCAGTTCGGCATAGTTCAGGTTTTCCAGTTTATTAAGCGTAAAGGCTGTTCTCTGGTTTAAGGGCAGTTTGCGGATGGCATCGAACAGTATGGCCGACATTTCCTTGTGTTCAAGGCTGATCCCGGGATGGTAGAAAGGCGCATTGTTTGAAACATGGAACTGGTCTTCCCTCCCGAACAGGCTTAAAATGATCCCCGAGCGTTTGCTTCGGCTCCTGCTTCGGATCAGTTCAAGGGATTTCGTCATAGCAATCCTGTAAATCCATGTGGAAAGTTTTGATTGTCCCTTGAAATTATGGATTGATTGGAATACTTCCGTAAAAACTTCCTGGGTGATATCTTCAGCATCTTCCCTGTTCTGAAGCAGGCCCAGGGCCGTATTGTAAGCCCTGTCGGAATACTGCGAAAGCAGTTCCCCGTAGGCTGACTGGTCGCCGGTCTTAAGCCTTTGTATGAAGTTTTCTTCTGACAAGGTTCTTCGTTTGATTGTTAGATGCTGTTCATTGGGATTCCTTGCGGGATGCTTAGTTATTAATCCAAACGCAATGATTGAGTTTAAATCTCGAGGTATAAATGTAATAAATAGAGTTCTACCAATTCCTGTTAAAACTCTCGACAGTGATAAATAATCCAATTTAATTTTTTCAGCAAAGAAACAGGTGCTAACTTCATTTCAATTTAGATTTAATCCAAATAACTATTACAGGCTTACCTGAGTTTTTTGTTGACCTCAGTGGATTTTTTTATATTTGATTCTACTTTGCTAAAAGAAGCCTTTGATTTTACGCTAGTTTCAAATATGCAGAACCCTCTGAATGTTTTGCTGTTATTGGTGTTTCCACCCTTCTCCCCTCCCATACACATCTATTTAAAAGATATTTAAACAAGTTCGTAACTGACCCAAAAACCATGATTATGAGAAATTTATTACTGATTACTTTCGCATTTTTACTGAGCCTTGGAACAATGGCCCAGACATATTTAAGTGAAAGTTTTGAAGGAACATGGAGTGGAACTCCTGCGGTACCAGCCGGCTGGTCCATCACACATACCACTGCAACAGGGGGAACCTCAGGAACAGACCCTACTTATTGGGCAAAAAACACCTGGAGCGGCGCTGCATGGTCCTCCACAAGTAATGGAACTCCAACGACTCCAGCAGGGGCATATGACTTAAGTTCCGTTGCCTGGTATAACGATTATAACGCAAAAGCTACACAGAAAGATCAGTTATCAACGGGAAATGTTGATCTCTCAATATCAACAAGTCCGAGATGTACCTTCTACCTTGCACTGAGCAGCTCAAGCATTGCTGTGGTAAAATTAAGAGGATCGAATAATGGAGGTTCTACCTGGAGTGATATTCAAACTGTCGCAAATCCAGGTCTCGCCTGGACAAAAATAACCATCAGTATTCCTGCAAGTTATAAGGTGTCAAATGCGAGATTTGGTATTGAAGTTACAGCCTCATGGGGAAGTTATGATGTTTGGGTGGATAAATTTATCATTGAAGAAACACCACCCCCTCTCACAGGTACGAAAACTATAAAATCTTCAGGCGGGGATTACAGTACTTTCACCGCAGCTATTACTGCATTAAACAATTTTGGTGTTGGTAACGGGGGCGTGACATTTATCGCCGATGATGACATGGTCTTTACAGAAGATCCCCCTGCCATTACTGCAACAGGAACATCTGCTAATCCTGTTGTTTTTCAACGCGGAGGTCTTGGAACAAACAGGCCTGTTATAAAACCAACGGGAACTGCAGGCACAAGCGATTTCGGCATCTGTATTTCAGGTGGTGACTATATCACCTTTGACGGTATAGACGTTTATGAGAATTCAGGATCGAATGTCGAATACGGTTTCCTGATCAGGAACGGATCTGGTACTGACGGCGCACAATATAATACGATAAAAAACTCAAAGGTTACACTTAACAAAACGAATACCACATCAGCAGGTATCATGCAGACTTCGAGCTCTTCCTACGGGGGAGGTTTTACTCCTTCAGGTGCCTCCGGTATGAATTCCTATAATAAATACTACAATGTTACTGTCGAAAACGCCTATTCGGGCATCTGGTTATATAGCTATTCCTCTTACTACGATACAGGGAATGAGATCGGGGGGATCAGCGGCGGGACAACCGTGATCGGAGCTTCATCTTCCAATGATATAGGGAACGGTGCCAATGCCGTCTACGGTATTTATGCCTACTACCAGAGTGGGCTCAAGATCTATAATACCGAATTAAGGAATGTTACAGGTACAGGGACGTCCTCTGTCTATGGTATTTATGCTTATACACTGCAGGGAACAAACCAGATCTACAATAATAAGATACATGACATTGCCACGACAAATACAGCAGGAGGAACGATTTATGGACTTTATGTGTATTACCCTGCCACCCTGGTAAATGTTTACAATAATCTCATCACTAGCGTTGCGTCTTAGTTAAAACAATATCAACTGATTACAAAATTGTTC
>JBAXIO010000029.1:0-35057 GCA_037138335.1 Bacteroidota bacterium | reverse complement strand
ATCCAGTTATCCAGTCATCCAGTTATCCAGTTATCCAGTCATCCAGTTATCCAGTTATCCGACTTCCGGTCAATGGCATTTATCCACCTTCATATAAGGATAGGTAAACTCTGTGGGGGGTAATAAAGTTTCCTTTATGGTGCGCGGACTGGTCCATCGTAACAGGTTCAGATGGCTGCCGCTCTTGTCGTTGGTGCCTGAGCCCCTGGCTCCCCCGAATGGCTGGGCTCCCACAACCGCTCCCGAAGGCTTGTCGTTGAAATAGAAATTGCCCGCTGCATAACGCAATACCCTGCAGGCTGTGTTGAGCGCTTCGCGGTCTTTTGAAAAGATCGAACCGGTGAGGGCATAAGGAGAAGTCTGATCACAAATTTGCAGGGTTTCCTCAAAGTCCTTGTCCTTGTATACATAAACAGTGAGCACAGGGCCGAAGATCTCCTCTTCCATCGATTTGAAATGCGGGTCCCGGGTAAGTATCACTGTAGGTTGAACGAAATAGCCTGTCGATTTATCTCCAGTACCTCCGAAAATAACTTCCGCATCAGGGGATTTCTTTGCATAATCAATGTATGCCATAATATTGTCGAAAGAAGCTTCATCAATAACGGCATTCATGAAATGACTGAATTCGCTGACTCCGCCAACAGTCACTTTCGACAACATCTCCCCTATCCTGGTCCTGATATCAGGCCATAGTGATTCGGGAATATAAGAACGGGAAGCTGCCGAACATTTTTGTCCCTGGTATTCAAAAGCCCCGCGAACCATCGCAACGGCAACCTCCTGGGGATCAGAAGAAGGATGAACGAAAATAAAATCCTTGCCACCGGTCTCCCCTACAATCCTCGGGTAAGACCTGTACGCCGACATATTGTCGGCTACGCTTTTCCATATCCCGTTGAAAGTCCCCGTTGAGCCTGTAAAATGAATGCCCGCAAGCGAACGGTGACCCAGCACCGTTTTACCGATAAGGCTTCCTGAGCCGGGAACAAAATTGATCACCCCATCAGGCAATCCGGCCTCCCTGAAAATCTTCATTAAAATGTAATTCGACAATATGGAGGTTGACGATGGCTTCCATACCGTTGTATTTCCCATCACCACCGGCGCCATATTGAGGTTTGATGCAATAGCGGTGAAATTGAAGGGCGTTACGGTAAAAACAAAGCCTTCCAGCGGACGGTATTCAATGCGGTTGATGATCCCTTTCTGCGAATGGGGCTGCTCCTTGTAGATCTCGGTCGTGAAATAGGCGTTATATTTGAGAAAATCGACAGTTTCACATGCCGCATCAATTTCAGCCTGGAAGGCGCTTTTGCCCTGCCCAAGCATGGTTGCGGCATTGATCCATTGACGGTACTTGGTGGAAATCAGTTCGGCTGCTTTTAAGGTTATTGAAACTCTTTCAACCCAGGAAACAGCTTCCCATTCCTTGTGGGCCTGCAAAGCCGCATCAATGGCCATTTTTACTTCCTTCTCACCAGCCATATGAAAATTTGCCAGTACATGCTGATGGTCATGAGGCATAACTACTTTGGAAGTTTTACCTGTCCTTACTTCTTTGCCCCCTATGATGAGGGGAATATCCAGGACCTCGTTGCTCATGCGGTCAAGCTCCTCGTTCAGGATCTTCCGTTCCCGGCATCCCGGGGCATAGTTGAGGGTATGTTCGTTTTCGGGCCTCTCAAGATTGAAAATTGCGTTGTTCATAACATTGTTTTTATTCTGCGGATGTTTGATTCCCATAAGCTAACAGTGTTGGCATTGATCAGCCAAACCGTTATTACGGGCTGTAAAAGTACGTCATTTTTGCGTTATGCTGACATCTGCATATCGGAAAAAACATTACTTTTGCCGCATACCCTCAGGTCTACCTGCTGATTATCAATGAAACCAGGCTATGGAAACAAAATTCAAACCGAAACTTGATCATATTAAGCTGGATTATAAGATCTGGCTTGCCGATAAGGATGGAAACGGTATCCTTGGCGACGGTAAATGGAGGATGCTTAAACTGATAGCTGAAAAGGGCTCCCTGAAGGCAGCCTGTGATGAACTTGGTTATACTTATCGCAGAACCTGGGGGAACATTAAAAAGATCGAAGATTTTTTCGGCTTTCCCCTGCTCGAGAAGCATCGGGGCGGTTCCGAGGGAGGGAGTATGACCCTCACGGAAGAGGGAAAGCTCCTGGTCAAAGCTTTCAATAAATTTCATTCAAATGCGGATGCAATGATACAAAAGGGGTTCCGCGATTTTATCAATGACATCTCCGATAAATAATAAAAACACTAAACCAAACTCGTATTTATGAAACGATTATTTTCAATTCTTTTATGCAGCATACTGTTGCTGCCATTTGCCTTCACCCAGAAACCTGCTGATCTTAAAGGCGATCTTATTATCTTTCATGCAGGCAGTCTTTCGGTTCCGATGAAAGAGATCAAAGCCGAATTCAATAAACTCTACCCCAACGTGAATGTATTAATGGAATCGGCCGGCAGCGTGGAATGTGCACGAAAGGTCACCGACCTTAAGAAGCCCTGTGATATAGTGGCTACTTCCGATTACAAGGTGATCGATAAAATGCTTATCCCTGCCAATGCCGACTGGAACATCAGGTTCGCTGCAAATGAAATGTGCATTGCTTATACCGACAAGGCAAAATACAACAGCCAGATCAACGCCAGAAACTGGTATGAGATCCTGTTGAAACCCGATGTGATCTTTGGCCGTGCCGACCCCAATGCCGACCCCTGCGGTTACAGGTCGGTGATGTGCATGCAGCTCACCGAAACATATTATAAAAAGCCAGGCCTGGCGAACCAGCTCCTGGCCAAGGACCAGAACTACATCAGGCCGAAGGAGGTGGACTTGCTGGCCCTGATGGAATCGCATAACATGGATTACATGTTCCAATACAAGTCTGTTGCGGTTCAGCATAACCTGAAATTCGTAGTCCTCCCCGACCAGGTCAACCTGAAAAACGTCAAATATGCCGAAGATTACAGCAAGGCCGTTGTCGATATCAAAGGGAAGGAACCCGGGAAAACCGAGCAGATGAAGGGCGAACCAATGATCTACGGAGTCACGATAATTAAAAATGCACCGAACAGGGAAGCTGCAACAGCCTTCCTCGAATTCATGCTTTCAAAAGATAAGGGAATGAAGATCATGGAGAAGGATGGCCAGCCTTCGGTTATCCCAATGGAAGAAAAAAACTATGCGGCGGTTCCCGACCGTTTAAAACCCTTTGTTAAAAAGCCGTAAATATGCATTATATGAAAATAAGTTACATATTCATGGCAGTAATTTTGTGTATTTTACCTTCAAGGTTTATGGCACAGGACAAGAATAATTCTAAAGATCATAACACTCTGAAAGTTGTTTCAGCCGCAGATCCGGCCGACAAAAACAACAACTTTTATGATAATGCCGACACCTATGCATTGCCGGGAGGTGAGATCACGGTGGAAGGGGAAATTGAGAACCCCGGGAAAGTTGATTTCGCGCTTTTGAAAAAACACACTATTATAGTTAAAGAGGCCATACTGGGGGATGACGGAAGTAACCGTTTTACCGGGGCATACCGTTACGACGGGTATTCCCTTTTTGACATCCTCAGCAGCCGCATCCTGAAAAAAAGAAATAAGGAGGAATTCTCACCTATCATTGATCTCTATGTTACCATTGAGAATGCGAAAGGCGAAAAAGTCGTTCTGAGCTGGGGAGAGATCTTCTATCCCAACAACCTGAATAAATGCCTTATTGCAACCGAGGTTACGAGGATCGTCCCCAGCAAGACCAAAGATCTCTGGCCACTGCCTTCAGAGCGCAGGCTGATCCTGGGCAATGACCTGCTGGCTGAGCGCAATATCGGCAACCCTGTTAAAATAACGGTCAGGACCCCATTGAGGAGCATCCCTGTGAACAGGGACCTCAGTCCACTGTATTCGCCCTCAATTCTTATTACGTCGGGGAATTCGCCTGTCGGAAAGATAGAGCAATTTACGGCAGGGACAAAAGTCGAAACTTATAATACCGTCTTTTATGGAAGGGGCAGAGGCATCCATAGCACAACACCTTTTACAGGCGCCACGCTGAAGGATCTCCTGATCCCGTATCTGAAAATCAACAGTGAAAATCTCAGGAACACCCTGGTTACTATCATTGGCATTGACGGGTACAGGGCCGTATTTTCTTTAAGCGAGATCATGAACCGTTCCGACCAGGAAGAGTTCCTGCTTGTGCCGGGTAAAGAGAATGAGGACGGAGGGAAATACAGGGTGTTCCCGGCCTGTGATTTCTTTTCCGACAGGGCGGTAAAAGCTGTTTCAGAGATCTCCTTCAGCCGGTAAAGAATGAAAAAGCAGGGTCTTCAGTGGTCGTTTTCAATTCTTGGGGCGATGATGTTGTTATTCATCATTGCCCCTGTGCTGGGGCTGTTGTTTTCGTCCTCCCCTGCCCGCTTGTTTGAAACTGCCAGGGATCCTGAAGTAAAGAACAGCATCTTGCTTACGCTGGGGACATCCATGGCCGGGACCCTTTTGTTTGCGTTCGCCGCCGTGCCCTTTTCCTGGATACTAGCCCGTTACAGCTTCCCCTTCAAAAAACTCATCACGGCCATCATTGACCTGCCCGTTGTAATCCCCCATTCGGCCGCCGGTATAGCGGTACTGGGTTTCATCTCAAGGGACACCATAGTAGGGAAAGCAGGATCGGCGGTAGGTTTCAACTTTGTAGGGCATCCCGCCGGCATCATGCTGGCCATGGCTTTTGTGAGCCTGCCATACCTGATCAACGCGGCCAGGGATGGTTTTATTTCGGTACCCGAGCGGCTTGAAAAAGCGGCGTTGACCCTGGGTGCATCTCCCGTGAGGGTGTTTTTTACGATTTCACTCCCCCTCGCATGGAAAAACATTTTATCGGGACTCATTCTCATGTTCGCAAGGGGGATGAGCGAATTCGGGGCCGTTATCATCATTGCATATCATCCGATGATCACGCCTGTGCTGATCTATGAACGGTTTACTTCATTCGGCTTGAAATACGCCCAGCCTGTCTCGGTTGTCTTTATTCTTGTGGTACTGGTGTTTTTTATGATCCTGAGATTTCTGCTGTCAAAAACAAAGAAAAGCTGATCACCGATGCTGAAACTGAGAGGGATTACAAAGGATTTCAATGGGTTCAGCATCAGCGACATTTCATTTGACGTTGAAAAGGGAGACTACTTCATACTGCTGGGCCCTTCCGGCGCAGGCAAGTCCCTTTTGCTTGAAACCATCGCAGGCCTGGTCCATCCCGGATCGGGAACGATAGAGCTCAACGGCAAAGACATTACCAGGGCGCCCATCCAGCAGCGAAAAGTTGGCCTGGTGTTCCAGGACCATGCCATCTTCCCGCATATGAAAGTGAAGAAGAACCTGGCCTATGCCCTGCACGGGCAGTCGAATGAGAACATACGCAGGAAAATCAGGGCCATGAGTGCCGGTCTGGGGATTGAAGATATGCTTGACCGTTACCCCTCCACTCTCTCGGGAGGGGAACTCCAGAGGGTTGCACTGGCCCGCACCCTGATACAGGAACCTGAGATACTGTTGCTCGACGAGCCTCTTGCTTCCATGGACAGCCGGTTGAAATCGGAAATCAGGGCTCTGCTGAGGCAGATACACCGGGGCGGGCAAACCATCATCCATGTAACCCATGATTACGAGGAGGCCCTTTCCCTGGGGAACAGGATAGCCGTAATGGAAAGCGGCAGGGTACTGCAAACCGGAACCCCCGATGAAGTTTTCCGCCATCCCAAAAACGGGTTTGTCGCCCATTTTATCGGGATCAGGAACTTCATACCTGCGGTTGTCAGCATACAGGATGGCCTGGCCTGTGCCGAAACGCCCGGGAATATGAAGATTCGCATTAGCGGCATGCACGAAAACAAAAAGGGCTTCGTTATGATACGCGGGGAAGATATTGTACTTTCGATGGAAGCCCTCGACTCTTCGGCAAACAATGTGTTTAAGGGCATTGTGGATGAAATCACCGCAACGCCCAATGGATTCGACATATGCGTTGATGCCGGGGAAAAACTCCATGCCCTGGTAACCGGCGTTTCACGTGACAAACTGAACATCAGGGAAGGGATGCAGATTTGGCTTAACTTTAAGGCCACCGCAGTTAAATTCATTGAGGAATGATACCATTTGAAGAGGCTTTAAATATTGTTTTAAGTAATTCCATCCCTTCAGGCGAAGAAGAGGTGGAAACAGGATCAGCTGCAGGCAGGGTGTTAAGCAGGGATGTATTCTCAGACATTGACATGCCCCCCTTTGATAAATCGGCCGTCGATGGGTTTGCATGCAGGATGCAGGATGCGGGATGCGGGATGGATCTAAGGGTAATTGAGGCCATTCCGGCAGGAGCTGTTCCTCTAAAAGTAATCAGCCCTGGTGAATGTTCGAGGATAATGACAGGCGGAATGCTTCCGCAGGGCGCCGATGCCGTGATCATGGTTGAGGATACGGAGATCTCATCCGCAAACACAATAAAATTCGCAAAAGACAAGACTGCCAAAAATATCTGTTACAGGGCCGAGGATATAAAGAACGGGCAAAAAGTGCTGGAGAAGGGAACCCTGATAGAACCAGCCCATTTTGCCGTACTTGCTTCTGTAGGGAAAACCGGGATACAGGTTGCAAGGCAGCCCCATATTGGCATAATATCGACGGGTAATGAGCTGGTTGAACCCGTACGGAAGCCCGCAGGCGCCCAGATCAGGAATTCCAATGCATGGCAGCTTCTGGCCCAGGCCAGGCAGATTCCAGCGCTTGGCAGCTATTACGGTATCGCTGATGATTCGCTTGAAGAGCTGAAGGATAAGATCTCGATGGGCCTGCATGAAGCCGATATTGTCATCCTTACCGGGGGAGTGTCAATGGGGGATTTTGACTACGTTCCGGAAGCCATGGAAAGCCTTGGAGCCGAGATCCTGTTTAGGAGCGTTGCCATCCAACCCGGCCGCCCTACAGTTTTCGCCCGGATTCGCGACCAGTTCATTTTTGGCCTGCCGGGCAATCCTGTTTCCTCTTTTGTTTTATTCGAACTTCTGGTTAAACCCTTCGTTCTTAAAATGATGGGGTGCACTGAGGCTCCAAGGGTTTGTGCAATCCCGATGGGGGTGGATTTTTCCAGGAAAAAATCTTCAAGGAAATCTGTTATTCCCGTGACGGTGGATGGAGGAGCTGTGTTCCCCCTGGAATATCATGGCTCGGCGCATATCAATGCATACACTAAAGCCAGCGGCATGATGATCATGGACATAGGTCAAACCGAAATCAAAAAAGGAGAATCGGTCAATGTACGACTCCTTTAACCGCCGGATTAATTACCTGAGAGTTTCTGTAACCGACCGTTGCAACCTGAGATGCGTCTATTGCATGCCGCCCCGGGGCGTGCAGATGCTTTCACATAAGGATATCCTCAGTTATGAAGAGATCCTTGATGTCATAAGGCTTGCAGTGTCCATGGGAATAGACAAAGTCAGAATAACCGGCGGGGAGCCACTGGTGAGAAAGGGCATTGTTGATTTCATAGCACAGGTTGCCATGATACCCGGGATACGGGATTTCGGACTGACGACAAATGGGATACTGCTTGAAGAATTCGCCCGCCCCCTTGCCGATGCGGGGCTTCACCGGATCAACATAAGTCTCGATACCATGGACCCAATAAGATACAAGGAGATCACAAGGGGCGGAGAACTCGGCCAGGTATTAAAAGGGATTGAAGCTGCGCGCAATGCGGGCCTTGAACCAATAAAGATCAATTGTGTAATACAAAACTCTTCGGATGAACCCGATGCCAGGGCCGTACGTGAGTTTTGCCTTGGGATGGGACTCGAGGTCAGGTTCATCCACCAGATGGACCTGGGTGAAGGATGTTTCACTATCGTGGAGAACGGACATGGCGGTGACTGCATGCGTTGCAACAGGCTGCGTTTGACCGCTAACGGCAGGATCAAACCCTGTTTGTTCAGCAACCTGGAATTCGACATCCGCAAGATGGGAATTAAAGATGCAATTGAAGCGGCCCTTGCCATTAAACCAGAAAGAGGGACAAGCAATACATCGGATTTTTTTCATAATATTGGGGGATGAATGGATAGCTGGATAGCTGGATAGCTGGATAACTGGATAGGAGATGAAGAAGCTTACACATATTGACAAAGCGGGTAAGGCCAACATGGTTGACGTGTCGGAAAAGCCCGAACAGGTGCGCACTGCCGAGGCCACAGGGCATATTTCGCTGGCCAGGGCTACAATAAACCTCATCCGCCAGAACAAGCTGAAAAAAGGCGATGTCCTCACGGTGGCTGAGATTGCCGGGATACAGGGAGGGAAGAAAACTTCGGAACTGATCCCTTTATGCCACCCGCTCGGCATAACTAAAATCGAAGTCAGGGCAAGCCTTGACATTAATGGTGTAAGAATCGACAGCCTGGCGCGCTGCACAGGTAAGACGGGGATTGAAATGGAGGCCCTGACCGCTGTTTCGGTTGCCCTGCTTACGATTTATGATATGTGCAAAGCTTCTGACAAGGCCATGAGAATTGACGAGGTCAGGCTGGTCAGCAAGACCAAGGAAGACATCTGACATAGAAATGAATTTTTTAAGACATGGAAGATTTTAAGGTAGTTTCAGTCAATATCTCCGAAAAAAAAGGCACGGTTAAAAAACCTGCTGCAGAAATCAACCTCACCCACAAGGGCGTGGAGGGGGATGCCCATTCAGGTCCGTGGAACCGGCAGATCAGCATCCTGGGCATGGACAGCATCAGGAAGTTCGAGAAACAGGCCGGCCGGCATATAGTTGCCGGAGAGTTTGCCGAGAATATCACCCTCGAAGGTTTCGATTATCTCAAGGTACGGCCTCTCGACAGGATGACCTGCGGGGAAGTGGAGATAGAGATCACACAGATCGGCAAGGAATGCCATGGGTCTTCCTGTTCAATTTTCAGGGAAGTGGGTGATTGTGTAATGCCTAAGGAAGGGATTTTTGCCCGGGTGCTCCACCCCGGTATAATTCGTGATGGCGATGCACTTGAATTCCATCCAAGGATGTACAGGGCCCTGGCGATTACCCTCAGCGACCGCGCGAGTTCAGGGGAATATGAAGACCGTTCCGGCGCCAGGCTGCAGGAACTCCTGAAGGAGTTTTTCCAGAAGAATGGCCTGAACCTTTATATACATTATGCCCTGATCCCCGACGACCGGTTTAAACTTGAAGAACTGATCCACCAGGCGAAGGATGAACTGGTTGATTTCGTATTCACGACAGGGGGCACAGGCATAGGCCCCAGGGACTTCACGGTCGATATCATCAAGCCCCTTCTCGACAAGGAGATCCCGGGCATCATGGAAATGATCAGGATGAAATACGGCGCATTAAAAACCCAGGCCCTCATCAGCCGTTCGGTTGCAGGTTTGATGGGCAAAACCCTGGTATTTACCCTTCCCGGAAGTGTTAAAGCCGTAAACGAGTATATGGAAGAGATACTAAAATCCCTCCTGCACCTCGTGTATATGATGCACGGGCTCGAAATCCATTAAGAAAGGTTTTACTCCTTTATTTATCGTAGGTGAATTTGACCAGGTTCTCCTTTTTCCAATCGGCTAATATCGTACCCCCTACCATTTGACCGGCCTGGTCGATATACTTCGGGTTAGTTACGTTGATATAACCTGTCCACAGGGGGTCTTTTGAACCCTTGACATAAAGATTTGCGGTAACTTTGACTACTGCAGTCGTTTCCCAGTACCCGCCTGTAGTCACGCCTGCGCCGTAATAGCCGCCGCCCCAGTAACCGCCGCCCCAGTAACCGCCGTAACCACCATAATACCCTGAATAATAGGTGGTGGGTGCAACATAGCTTTCGGTCTTATCGGTTCCTTCGTAACTGAACGTAAGGATAGCATCACAACCAAGGCTGTCGCATTTCTTTTTGATTTCGTTGATAGCGTATTTCCTGCTGGGGTTGAGAAACTCCAGGGAACCTACGGATTTCAATCCCTTGCTCCTGAATACCGCAACTACATTCTGTTCGAAAGGTTTCAGGTACTCAAGTTTTTCAAACAAAGGCATCACCGCAACTTTCGACACCTGTGAATGGAGGTCGGGATTCTTCCAGGTGGTAAGATTCAGAGGGGGCGTACAGAGTGTAAGGAAAAAGATCGCTCCGACTGAAAGCAATCCATAACATAAATTCTTTTTCATGATATCGTATTTATCACAAAGTTAATTCATTTTTGACCCGGACCCACACGGCCTTTGATATATACCTGGAACCTGCTGATGCATAAGGGCAATTCAGCCTTCACCCGGGCCCGTTTGCCGGAGAACTGCAATTTTTTATATCGGCATTCCAAACCCGAAGTAGAAGCCGTTGGTCCCGATCGAAGTAAACGCATATTCGAAACGGATCACCAGGTCGTAATAGGTTACAAAATCTATTCCCAGGCCCCAGCTGTATAAAAACTTGTTGTTATAAGGATTGTTGTCGGTGAATTTATTTACGCAGTACCCGGCATCGGCAAAGGCATTCAGGTAGAACGCATATTGAAGCGACTTGAACTTGTTTTTTTCCTGCCCCTCCTTTGTTTTGGTAACGGAAGGTTTTATAAGTTCGTATTTGATGTTGTTCCGGCAGAAATACATCTGGTCGCCCTGCAGGGTATACAGGTCGAAGCCCCGGATAAAATCCTTGCCCTGGGTCATGTTGAGCTGGTAATAGTAAGGCGCGTTTTCACCGGCCGAATTTTCGGCCTTCACCATTTCGGCAACATACCATTTGCGGCTGATGGTCTGGTAAAAATGGAAATCTATCCCGTAATAGAACAGGTCGACGTCTTTTGAGACGATCCCAAGGCCGACTTTGTTGATAAAACCCCTGAGCAGGACCCCTTTCAGGGGATAGGTGTGGCTGTTTCGGGAATCGTAATAATAATCGGCATAGAGGCTGAGTGAGGTATTATTGTTTTTCCTGCCGGCAAGGTAATTTGAATCCAGCTTATACATTGAATCGGAGATGGCAATATATTGTCCTGTCAGTTCGATTGTTCCATAATGATAAAGGCCTGGCCTGAGCGTCAGTTTGGCAACCAGTTTTAGTGATTGCTGGCTGTTTGGCGCATATAGCATCTGGCGTTTATTATCCACCGAGGCATACTCAACCGTGTACATGTTGTAATACCCGGCTCCCAGCAGCAGCCCTATTTTCTTGCCATGGCCTACCCAGGGGATCTTATACCCGAGCGCTATGGCCCAGGATTTACCGAAAAGCGCGATGACCGAGGTCTGGTGATTGAGCCCGAACAGGTTATTGTGGCTGAAGAAAAGCCCCACGCTGAGGTCCGACCATTGTATGTCGCGCAGCCATTCGTTGAAGTTTGGGGCATTGAGTTTGGCAATCGGGAACAACCACCAGAACTGTCTTTCCGTAACATCGATCCATAAAGTATATTCCCTGTCGCTGATCTTCTTCAGATAGATATTGACCGTAAGGAAAAGCTTTGTGTTAACAAGGTTCTCACGGCTGTAATTCATCCTCAGGCGAAGCTCGCTTGAATCGCCGGGATAAAAATTCCTGTCGTTAAAATTAACCTTTCTCCCTTTCTGGAAAGTTGCAAGGCTGTCGCCCGCTTTAAAGTCCAGTTCCCTTATGAGAATCGAAGGTTTGGTCAGCTTGTTGCCTGTGATCTCGATGTTCTTGATTTTAATATACGGAACAGAAAGAGTATCGGGAACATGAATTGATCCGTCTTTATTCTGAGCCAGGTTCTTTAATGGGAAACATAATGCGAAGAAAACCAGTACTGCAATATATTTTCTCATAGATTTTGTATTAAAAGTGGATACGGCACCCAGGGGCGATAGAAGGAAACGGATATGATACCAAATTTCCAATCCCTGAAACCGTAGCTGCATCGACAAGCAAAAATACTCTTAAAATAATGGGTATAAAAACGAAATCGCACATAACTATATGTAATTTAACGCCTCTGCAAATAAACAGATAAAAACTCAGTCCTTAAGGCAAAGGCAATCCATGGGATTTTGGCCCCGTCAGCCAGATTTTTATTGTATGTTCGGCGTATAAAGGTAATTTTGTTACTGCAATAAAAGATGAAATGACTCATCATAAAATCAATTATGAAGATACTGCTAATCAGTCCGGGTACCGCAGAAGATATCGACGGGAAGATCACCCGGGAGATACCATACTTATACGCCAAAACCTTGTTTGCCCCCCACGCGGTTGCTGCGGTTGCCGCATTGACCCCGCCTGAATACGATGTTGACATCCACGATGAATATGCCAGGGGGCCTGCCGATGCAGTGTTACAAAAAAACGCCTTTGATATCATCGGCATTTCGATCACTTCCAACCAGCTCAAGCGCTCACTACATCTTGCAAACGTCGCAAAAAAGAGCAATCCCGGCGTCCTTGTCGTCGTAGGCGGCATAGGAGTTGAACATCTCGTCTCCAAAAATCCCGAAGATATCGATGTTGTTTTTCACGGAGAGGCTGAAGACACCTGGCCTGTCTTTCTTGAAGACCTCAAAGCAGGGAAATGGCTTACTGTTTACAAGCATCATTCAAAACCCGACATGACCCTCACCCCGGCTCCAAGATGGGAATTGATGAAAAACGATCTTCCGTCCTATACTGCCGCTCTTGTACAAACCACCCGGGGCTGCCCTTTCGACTGCAGTTTTTGCGATGTAATATACACCTATGGGAGAAAACCAAGGAGCAAGACCATTCCCCAGGTGCTTGAGGAGGTGAGGAAGCTTAGCGCCCTGAATACAGGTATGATTTTTATTGCGGATGACAATTTTGCCGGGGATAAAAAATATGCCAAAGCCCTGCTGAGGGAACTCATCACCCTGAACAATTCATTTACAATCCCTATCGGGTTCCTTACCCAGATCGATATCACCATAGCCGCCGATGAAGAACTCCTCACACTTCTGGCCGATTGCAATTTCCAGGCTGTGATGATCGGGATTGAATCGGTGAACGAAGCCTCTCTGAGGGATATGAACAAACAGCAGAATTTGAGAATTTCGGTCAGTGAAGCTGTTCGAAAGATACAGTCCTTCGGTATCGTTGTGCTTGCACATATGATTATCGGCGCCGATTCGGATGATACCACGGTATTTAAGAAGACTGCCGATTTCATTGCCGAAGCCAATATCGTGCACCATCTTTGCCATCCTCTGGCTGCCCCGTATGGTACCAAAATGTGGTACGACCTTAAACGAAACGGGAGAATTATTTCAACCGAAAATGAAGAGATCAAAGACAAACTTGATATAGTCACCAACATCATCCCTAAGCAGATGACCCGGGTAGAACTTTTTGAAGGGCTGGCCGATTACTGGGAGGATATTTATGACCTGGAAAAATTCAGGCAAAGGGCATTGTCGTTTATCAGGGAGATTAAATATAAACCGGAGATCAAAACAGGTGGCCTTGCTGCACTGAGGCTTCAGCGAAGGATGCTGTGGAGGGTATTCACCTTCTTCATGTTCGATGCAGGGAAAGCGCACCGGAAGGCATTCTTCTCGGTATTGTTTGCCGCGGGAAAGAAAGGCATGTACCTGCTGCCCAAGATCATTTACATCTACAGCTGCTACCTGGTAGATTCAAAACGGTCCATCCATGATGCCGGTGTGGCACGTAAGCATGCATCCTGGGAACGTGAGAATTCAGATAAGATACTCGTCGATATGGCCGAGATCCCTGTTTCGGAAAAGATCCGGGAGGAAGCTTCACCACTGTTTATTTCAGCTTACGGCCATATACGGGCCAAATTTTCTAAAAAGGAGGGCCTGTATGCCGCCGTAATAACGGCTATGGTTGATTTTAATGACAGGTTTGGCAAAACCTTCGAAAAATTTGATGAGTTCCAGGAAGATCACCTTCGGAACTGCTGCGAACGTATCCTTGCTTCAATGGATGTGAACGAAACCGATAATTCAGCCGACCTTCCCCCGAGCCCCCCTCCCGGGTTCGTTCGTGAGATCCTCGACGCCCTCGACAATGCTGTGAGATACAGGAATATGAATAATTAATGTTTACCGGGGAAACTAACTTATATCTTATTTACCGCCGGTCTTGATCCTTAGTTAATAAACAGTGTAAATTATAGTTGCTACTGAATTTTGAATTTCCAATTCATTGTTTGATAATTTCTTGATTGTCGCTGACCAGGACTCTCCATTTTCGAGAGTATAAACAATTATTTTATTATCGCTGACTAATTGAAAAGTACCTTTGTAATCATTAGTGCTACCATCTTGTAATATTGTCATAATGAATTTTCCATCTTCGAAAAAATGAATTATTTCATTTTCCATTTCCGATTTTGGAATACCTGCCTTATCCAAAGTAGCTACCGATTTCCATTGTTTATTAAGTGAAATGGTTTTATTGTTACCCAAAGGCTTTATGGTGGCGAAAACACCAACCTGATTCTTCGGAATTTGAGCCGTGCCGGATTCCGTCTTAACTTTAGCAGCACTTGGAATGGGTTTTGGAATACTCATCAAGTCAATGCAATTGATAACTTTCATAATAGATGTTGCATTTTTTTTATCAATTGCATCAGTTCTTTGCTCCTTTCCCTCGATGGATAATCTTAATTTTGTAAATGGTGTGGTTTTTAATTTATTCCAAATTGAATCATCAATAATTCTGAATGTCTTATAATAATAAGTGAATGATTCATCATGGGTTGATTCCGTTGCTTCTTCTTCCTTTAGAGTAATAATTTCCCCATTCTCCATTATCAATTCCACCTGGTCAAAAGGTCCAACATAATTGTATTTAATTGAACCCCATTGGAAATAAAGTCCATTAACCCCATCAACATTGCTGCCAAAAACACTCAGGAACACTCTGTTAGAAGCATCTAAAACATCGCTTACCGACAATCCGAATCCTCCCTTTTTAATATCGAAAATTGTTTCACCGGATGTTAAAACTGTCCTTTTCTTTGTAAAGTCATCTACCTTATCCTGAATATACTTGCACTTATTACTTTGTTTTTTCTGGGCATAGATAATGGAATTAATGGCCGTCAAAAAGATCAGGACCATCAGAGCTATCGGCAATACAGATTTTGTTTTCATATCTTAATTCTAAGTATTACAATCGGTTGGCTTAAGGTAAATGCTTATATTTATCCCTCAAATATATGATATTTCCGGAAAAATTTTACCCCCATCAGTAAATACGGATTTATTTAAAATGAAATAAGCCACCCTTTTACGGTAGTTTCAAATAGTTAGAGGAAGCTTTCCATTGAAAGAAGCGCTTAATTTGACCAGTTTTCACTGGAACAGCAGCTCTGTTAAACCCGCCGAAATATATTATCCTCCTTCTATAGGGTTTACCCTAATTCATTTCTAGGATTCCAGCCGCCATTTTTAGAGTTTACCCTGCAGTATTTTAAAATTTCCGAAGCTAAATTTGTGGTTACATTTTTTTAATGACACCCCAACCGAAAATTATCATCGTCGATGGCCATGCCCTGTTTTACAGAGCAGGTTATTTTCCTTGGGGGGCTGAATACGGTAAAATGACAATCCAGGCTAATTCATTTTTATTCCGATATTAAAATTTCCCCCATGAAAAAACATCCATCAGTTTTAAACAGGTCTTTCGCCAATCGGCTTATAGTTGTAGCAGGGATTATCCTCTTCCTCTCGCTGTTTATGGTGAATAACCGGGTCACAGCCCAGTCCTCATCCGCAGTAAATAAGCAGGCAGGTTCAACTAATTTCTATAAGATCCAGCAGAAATTCAATGATTACTGGAAAGACAGACCCATTACCAAAGGTTCAGGCTATAAGCCATTTAAACGTTGGGAATGGTTCTGGGAGCAGCGTGTTGACCGTCAGGGAAACTTTCCTCCAAATAATATTGTTGTAACTGAGTGGGAAAAATATGCCGCGACCCATGAAACCCAAAAGCCCCAGGATTCTGCAGCTTACTGGACTGCCATGGGGCCGTATGCTACAAAAAGCGGGTATTTCGGGCTTGGGCGCATCAACTGTATTGCTTTTCATCCCAGCGACAAGAACACTTTCTGGGTAGGGACGCCAGCGGGAGGGTTATGGAAGACGACTGATTTCGGGAAAACCTGGACAACGAATTTTGATGATCAGCCCGTGCTTGGTGTAAGCGACATGGTAATCGATTCGACAAATCCCCAGGTCATGTACATAGCTACCGGTGATGGCGATGCTGCAGGTGCAGTGGGTGATATCAATGGCAGCGGGCCGGGCGACACCAAGAGTATAGGCGTGCTAAAGTCGATAAACGGCGGGGTTTCATGGAGCCCTACCGGGCTGAGCTGGAATGCCGACAGCAACAAACTGATCCGCCGCCTTGTAATGAATCATACAAAAACAAATATTCTGTTCGCCGCTACTTCCTCGGGAATATACCGGACTATAAACGGAGGGATAAAATGGGATTTGCAAAAAAAGGGATACTTCACCGATATTGTATTTAAACCCAAGGACTCCCTGGTGATGTATGCAGCCAATAATGAAGGGATGATTTTCAAGTCAGTCGATGGAGGGATAGGATGGGATTCGCTCACTCAATTCAAAGGTGGAAACCGCATCATCCTGGCAGTAAACCCTAAGAACCCGTTATTGCTGGAAGCCATCTGCACCAATTACATGAACGGGCTTTTAGGCTTGTACCGTTCGACTGACCAGGGAGGTAATTTTGCTAAATTTTATCCCAAAAATCCTGTCGATTCGACGAGGATAAATCAAAATTTGCTAAACAGTAATGCCGATACGAACAAACATGTTAACCCCTGGGGAGGGCAGGGAAATTATGACCTCTGTTACCTGATCAATCCCGCCGATACCAATGAGCGTTGGTTGGGAGGGGTCAACACATGGAAAAGTACCAATAGCGGGAAGTCCTGGACACTTGTTACCTATTGGACTGATACGGTTGCCTGCCAGTCGGTACATGCCGACAAGCATTGGTTTGCGTTCCATCCTCTTCAGCCCGGTACATTCATGGAAGGAAATGATGGCGGGATCTATTTTACGAAGGACGGAGGCAATAAATGGACCGACATTACCCGGGGTATGCAGATTGGCCAGATTTACCGGATCGGAGGTTCTTACACCGATAAAAACCTGGTGATTGCCGGGTTCCAGGATAATGGTTCGCAGATTCAAAATGATTTTAACTGGCTGGCTCCCGCAGTCATCGGTGGTGACGGTATGAATTGCCTGATCGATCATTACAATCCATCAGTGCAGTATGCATCCTATTGCAATGGATTAATCTACAGGTCCGCCGACCCTGCCTGGGAGAACTCCAAAATGATAAAGGTAATCTCAGCCTCTATTCCGGGCAAGCCTGCCGGTGCATGGGTAACGCCCTATATTTTGCATCCAAAAGACACCAGTACTTTGTATGCAGGATACTCTGATATTTACAAGACTATTAACGGAGGTATAAAATGGGAGAAGGCAAACAAACAAAACCTCCCGACCCCCAAACCAAAATCTGATATACATATCAAATCCATTGAAATTTCACAAAGCAATCCAAAGGTAATGTACGCAGCCAGGCTTTATGCTTTCCTTAAAACAGATAATGACTGGCAAACATACAAGGAAAAGAATAATCCTTCGGGAACCGACAGTTGTGTGATAACTATGATCGCTGTGCATCCAAAGAATCCCGATACTCTGTGGGTTTCTTTAGGCGGGTATAAGAACAATAAGAAGGTTTTCCGCTCAAACGACGGGGGGGACACCTGGATCAATATTTCCGGATCCTTACCGAACCTGCCGGTGAGCTGCATAAAATATCAGAACAACTCCAATGATGGCTTGTATATTGGCACCGATGCCGGTGTGTACTACAGGAATTCTGGGATGACTGACTGGAGGAGGTACAGCCAGGGTTTACCCAACGTGATAGTGACCGACCTTGATATTCAATACATGGCTGGCAAGATACGCGCCTCCACCTTTGGAAGGGGTTTGTGGGAGTCAGATCTTTATGTTGAACCCGGCTATTACCAGGTCAATGCTGTTGCTTTCCCGCTCAACGGGGGTACCGTGACGGGTGCAGGGGTATACAGTGCCGGAGCAACAGTTACCTTGAATGCTGTCCCTGCAATGAACTTACTCTTCAAGGGATGGTTTGAGAATGAACTGCGGATTGCGGATTCTTCCAAAACAACATTGACGTTTACTGCAAATTCGAACCGGAACCTGGTTGCCGGCTTCGCAAAACCGGTAGGCGTCAATGAGATCACAAGCAACCCTGTAAAGCTTTATCCAAATCCCAGCAGCGGTCTCGTCGAAGTGGTTGTTGACCAGAGCATCAGCAAGGAGATAGAGTCGATCGTCGTGACTGGAATCGATGGAAAAACAGTTTATCAGCTGAATGCCCCAACGGCCGGAGGGCGTTACACTTTGAACCTTTCCTCCTGTATTCCAGGGGAGTACATCGTAACTTTACGCCTTGCATCAGGCAGCAAATACAGCAACCGCCTGATTCTAAGGAGGTAAATTCGTACCCCGGGCGGGACTTGAACCCGCACAACCGCAATGGTCACAGGATTTTAAGTCCTGCGTGTCTACCAGTTCCACCACCGGGGCATCCGTTTAAAGAACGTTTCCTGCAGCATCCTTTTCGGAACACTTGCGTTTTAGCCGTTTTCGAAGCGGCTTATCCGCGGATAAAAAAACCCTCATCTGGGAGGGTTTTTCTGGAGCAGAAGACGAGACTCGAACTCGCGACCCTGACCTTGGCAAGGTCATGCTCTACCAACTGAGCTACTTCTGCAGGGTTAATTTGAGGGTGCAAAAGTAAAACAAGTATGCCATTCTACAAAATCTTTATTGAAATTTCTTGGAAACCACTGAAACCCATCACGTTTTTTTCAGAAGCTTCTTGATCTCGTTCAGTTTCATCAGGGCTTCAACCGGGGTGAGGGTATTGATCTCGGTATTTAATATGTCCTCCTTGATCTGCTGCAAAAGCGGATCATCGAGCTGGATGAAACTGAGCTGGAAACCTGCTTCTTCGGATGCAGGATGCGGGATGCTGGATGCTGGATGAAGATTTTTAGATCCTTTATCCTGCTTCCCGCTTCGCGATTCTTCAAGCTGCAGGAGGATCTCCCCCGCTCTTTCGATGACACTGGGTGGCATCCCGGCCATTTTGGCGACATGTATCCCGAAGCTGTGTTCGCTTCCCCCAGGTTGGAGTTTTCTCAGAAAAATCACCCTGTTCCTGACCTCCCTGATCGAAATGTGGAAGTTCTTAATCCTGCTGTGCATGGCCGCCATTTCGTTGAGTTCATGGTAATGGGTGGCAAACAGCACCTTGGGCCTGAAAAGGGACTGGCTGTGGAGGAATTCGGCAATGGCCCAGGCAATGCTGATCCCGTCGTAGGTGGATGTGCCCCGGCCTATTTCGTCGAGCAGGATCAGGCTGCGGTTTGAAATATTGTTTAGTATGCTTGCCGTTTCATTCATCTCGACCATGAAAGTCGATTCCCCTGAAGAGATATTGTCGGATGCCCCGACCCTGGTGAAGATCTTGTCGACCAGGCCGATACTTACCCTTTCGGCAGGGACAAAACTTCCCATCTGGGCCATCAGCACAATGAGTGCGGTTTGCCGCAGCAGGGCCGATTTACCCGACATATTGGGCCCGGTCAGTATGATGATCTGCTGGGAATGGTCGTCAAGGTATATATCATTGGCAATATATTCCTCGCCGGGCTTCATCTGCCTTTCGATCACAGGATGGCGGCCGCTGATGATCTCCAGGTCATAGGAGTCGTTGAGCTGTGGCCGCACATACCGCTGCTGGACCGCATTAAGTGCGAACGAGACCAGCACGTCGAGCCTTGCTGCAAGGTTTGCATTAAGCTGCACAGGCACAATGTAGTCGTTGACAAAAAGCACAAGCTCTTCGTATATCCTGGTCTCCAGTTCTGAAATACGTTCTTCAGCATGAAGGATCTTTTCTTCATATTCCTTCAGTTCCGGAGTGATATAACGTTCACTGTTGACCAGGGTCTGTTTCCTTTGCCAGTCGGCCGGCACTTTGTCTTTATGGGTATGGGTAACTTCCAGGTAATAACCGAAAACATTGGTATAGCCGATTTTCAGTGACGATATCCCGGTTCGCTCGGTTTCTCTCTGCTGGATCTGTACAAGGTAATCCTTGCCTGAATAAGCGATCTTCCGTAATTCATCCAGGCCCGGATCCACCCTCTCCCCGATCACATTGCCCCTGGAAGCAAGCGCTGGGGGGTCGGGATTGAGTTCACGGCCGATCTTTTCCCGAACATGCAGGCATGGGTTAAACTGTTCGGCCAGCTTTTGCAAGCCTTCATTCTGTGCCCGGGAAGCCAGTTCTTTCAGTGTTTCTATTGAATCGAGCGCTTTCTTCAGGTGCAGCATCTCCCTGGGCTGGATCTTGCCTACGGCGGCTTTTGAGATCAGCCGTTCCAGGTCCCCTATCATGGTCAGCTCATGCCTCACCTTCTCAACAATACCGGGATCCCGGGTAAAAAACTCAACGACATCAAGCCTTTCTTCAATAGGCGCAAGGTGCTTCAGCGGCAATATCATCCATCGCCTGAGCAGGCGGGAACCCATGGGCGAAACCGTCTGGTCCAGGGCATCAATCAGGGTTTTGGCATTCTCATTATTCGGGTTCAGCAATTCCAGGTTGCGGATTGTAAAGCGGTCAAGCCAAACATAATGGTCTTCCTCGATCCTTGAAAGTTTTGAAATATGTGAAACTTTTTCATGCTGGGTCTCGGCGAGGTAATGAAGGGCCGCACCGGCTGCAATTACAGCCATTTCCAGGTTCTCAACACCAAAACCCTTCAGGGATACCGTTCCGAAATGTTTAAGCAGTAGATCATTTGAAAAGTCGGTTGTAAACACCCAGTCGTCAAAGGTGTTTATATAAAACTTACTGCCGAAAAGCTCCGTAAACTTTTGCTTTTTGCTCTTCTGGATGATCACCTCACTCGGCCTGAAACTCTGTATCAGCTTATCGATATATTCAGCACCCCCCTGGGCCAGGTAAAACTCCCCGGTTGAAATATCCAGGAATGAAATTCCCGAGGTCTTTGGCTCAAGGTGAACGGCAGCCAGGAAATTATTCTCCTTCTGCTCAAGTATTTTATCATGGTATGAAACACCTGGCGTAACCAGTTCGGTAACCCCTCTTTTGACGATGGTTTTTGTCAGCTTCGGATCTTCGAGCTGATCACATATGGCAACCCTTAGCCCGGCTTTTACAAGCCTCGGAAGATAGAGGTCGAGGGAATGATGAGGAAAACCCGCAAGTTCAATATAGGAGGCAGAACCGTTGGCCCTCCTGGTGAGTACAATACCCAGGATCCCTGAAGCCTTGATCGCATCTTCCCCGAAAGTTTCATAGAAATCCCCTACCCTGAAAAGCAACAATGCATCAGGGTATTTTGCCTTGATGGCATTATACTGCTTCATCAAAGGTGTTTCGGCAACTTCCTTCGTATTCTGCTTCATTATTTTTTATGACGCGGATGAGATTTCCCTTCGACCCCGGCCAGTTTTCAAAGGTACAATCCACAGCTTAACGCTTTGCCGATTGTTGAAAAGTTCGCAAAACAATTCCTAAGTGAAAAGAAATCGAAAACATGTTTTAAGCGAAGCAACTTACAAAAGCGGCCCTGGCTGTTCGGAGCGAAGCAACTCACACAAGCCGCATCAGGTGAACGAAGAGAACCGTAGCGGCGGTGTGAGGTTGCGAGCGACAGGCGCTGCAGCGATGTAAGATTACAAGCGATTTCATTACCTTTGCCTCCTATGAGCCTGCGTAAACTTTCCCTCTCAGAACTCAACCGCCTGAGCAATGAAGAATTCAGAGCTGCCGAGAAGTTCCCTGTCACAGTTATACTTGACGACATCCGTTCGCAGAACAACACAGGTTCCGTATTCAGGACCTGTGATGCATTCAGGGTCGAAACCCTCTACCTCTGCGGGATAACGGCCATCCCTCCCCACAGGGAGATCCATAAAACAGCCCTCGGGGCCGAAGATTCGGTGAGCTGGAAATACTTTGATTCAGCCGCCGGGGCTATCCTGGAAGTTAAAAAATCGGGCTTCACCGTCCTGGCTATGGAACATACAACAAACAGCCTTCCCATTCAGGATTTTCATATTCCTGAAGGCAGTAAGATCGCCCTGGTTTTCGGGAATGAAGTACTCGGGGTATGTGAAGAAGCGTTAAAACTGGCCGACAGCTGCCTTGAGATACCCCAGTTCGGCACAAAGCATTCCATCAATGTGTCTGTGGCTGTTGGGGTTACGTTATGGGAGATATTAAAGAAGCTAAATAAAATATGATCTTCGTAACCTTTCCCTAATACCTGTCGTACAATATAATTGTGAGAAAAGTTTGCGAAAATCATTCCAATCTTTTTAATTTTGAAGTCTGAAAACAAAGATTGTTTTTTAAATCACTGCGTATCAGTTATTTAAACACCGGGTCCGCAAATTAACCGTAAAATGTTAATTTAAAACCGTTGTAAACTTGCTATTCATAATGTTATTTTAATATATTTGTAAAATCAGTAAACAGAAAAATAGAAATCTAAAATCAAAGTCGTATGAAAAAATTCTCACGATTACTATCAAAGGCCGTAATTTTCCTGCTGGCCGTTCTTATCTCGGCAGCTTCCTTTGCACAGGAGAAAAAGCAGGATAAACCGGAACAGAAGTCCAGGCCTAATGCCGCAAGCTCATACAGTTATTGGTCAGTCGGGCTTTTCGGCGGTATCATGCAGTTTAACGGCGACCTTTCCAAGAACCTCTGGATCAACCTTGGAACGAACTCCATAGGGTACAACTATGGCCTTGTCGTTACCAAACAATTTACCCGCGTCATCGGAGTGCGCGCCAGGATTGCACATGGAAAACTTCAGAGCCAGGTTGATTCCAAGAACGTATGGGATTACAGTGGCACCGACCCCCATGCATTCATCAGCAAAAAATTTATTGCCTATCCCTGGGAAACCGATCTTCAGTTGACCGTTAACTGGCTTAACTGGATCCTTGGTTATAAACCGGAGAGGGTTTTTTCATCATATTTAATTTTTGGTATTGGCGCTGACCAGACTGTTGGCCACCGCACCGACCTGCTTAAAAACACCGACGATGCCTGGATCGGCAGAAAAGACGCCTCCAATAACATGGGCAACACCAGCGGTATAGCAGGTACAAACCTCCAGATGAAAGTCGGAGCCGGTATCGGGTTCGATTTCAACATCGACCAGCACTGGTCCATTCCTATTGAAATATACTGGAGATGGCGTGATGGCGACATCCTCGACATGACTGCCGGCGGTGCCAAACAGATCGTAAACGACATGTACTCATCAGCAACTATCGGTCTTGCTTACAAATTCGGCTATACCGGCGGCAGCCTCAAGTATATGGAAAAACATTACGGAGAAGTTAAATACGAAACCCAGCCTCCAATCCTCAGCGAGAAAGGCGACTCCGTTACAGTTACCATCAAGGGCACATTCCCCCCGAAATATTTTGCCAAGAAAGCAGCTATGCAGTTCCAGCCTGTGCTTGTTTATGCAGGCGGACAAACCGAGCTGAAGGCCATCACCCTGAAGGGTGAAAAAGTTACAGGCGAAGGAATTCCCATCAAGTATAAAGAAGGCGGTACATTTACATATGCCACCACTTTCCCTTACAAACCTGAGATGAACACTTCCGAGCTCACAGTTGCCCCGGTTATCTATGAAGCAAAAGAAATCACCTATCCCAAGAAGGCTGAGATCAAGGAAAAAGTTAAATTCATCGAACTTCCGAGCCGCGACCTGGTTCCCGGCGTGATCTACACACCTACCCGTATTATTCCTGACCAGGCCAGCCTGATTGCCGATCATGGTTATCAGAAAGAAGTCATCGTAAGCAAAACAGGGATTATCTATTTCAAGAAGAACAAATATGACCTCGACCTCAAATACGGCATCAACAAAACTGATGCTGCAAAGGCAGGTCTCACCGACGTTGGCAATTTCATCCACCAGGGATGGAAGATCAAGAGTGTTGACATGAATGGTTGGGCATCACCTGAAGGCGAAGAAACCTTCAATGCTAACCTTTCTGAAAACCGTTCAAAAACAGGCCAGGCCTGGTTGATCGACCAGTTCAAGGCGTGGGCAAAAGAAGCCAACAAGGACAATAAGGACAAGAAAGCTGTTAAGGCTGCCATTGAAGCCGCAGGCAAGGATGTTAATGTTCCCCTTGCGCATCATGGCCCCGACTGGAATGGTTTCCTCAAGGAGGTCCAGAACAGTAATCTGAAAGATAAAGACAAGATCCTGAACGTGATCAACTCAAATGCAGATCCTCTGAAGAAAGAACAGGAAATCCGCAATATGATCCTGATCTATCCTGAAATCGAAACCAAGCTTTTACCTGTGTTGCGCCGTTGCGAAGTGACTGCCAACCTTTATGAGCCCCGCTTTACCGATGAGGAACTCAGCAAGTACGCAGTTTCTGAACCTTCCAGGCTGAAGGTTGAAGAACTCCTCTATGCAGCCACACTGACCAATGATCCTGCTACCAAGCTCGTAATCTATGATAACGCTGCAAAGCAGTATCCCGGAAGCTGGAAAGCCCTGAACAATGCAGCTGCAGCTAACATTACCAAAGGCAATTATGCAAAAGCAGCTGATTACCTTACCAAAGCCCAGGGCATTGCCCCGAACAACGGCATGATAGAAAACAACCTTGGTGTTGTCGCTGCCAAGCAGAAAGATTATAATAAAGCTAAGGCCCAGTTCAAGAAAGCCCAGCAGCTTGGCGAAAAAGAAAACTACAACCTCGGCATCTATGAGATCCCGGCCGGCAATTATACCAAAGCCCTCAGCATGCTTGGTGATGCCAAGTGCAGCTACAACTTAGGTCTTGCACAGCTTGTATCAGGCAATAATGCCGCTGCTGAAGCCACCCTGAAGTGTGCTCCCCAGACTCCTGAAACATTCTACTTGCTTGCCATCGTCGGTGCTCATAACAACAACACCAAAATGTTATATGAGTACCTGATGAAAGCCTGCCAGGATGCAAATCTGAAAGCCCAGGCCAAGGGTGACCGTGAATTCTACAACTTCGCAAACACTCCTGAATTCCAGAATATCGTGAAGTAATATTTGTTTACTGATAAAAAAAGCCCGGCAAATTGCCGGGCTTTTTTTTTAAGCTTTGAGTCCGAAGAACTATAACGTGATTCTTTTCACCTCTCCTTTATCATTGCACAGCTCCAATAATTCCGAGACCGGCTTATGGTATACCGGGTGAATGAAAGACGGTGCGATCTCATCCAGGGGCATCAAGGTAAACATGCGTTCATGAAGCCTGGGATGCGGGACCATCAGCTCTTCGGTAAACAAGATTCTTGAGCCGTAAAACAAAATGTCAATATCTATTGTTCGCGAGGAATACGTTTCGGTTGTACAGGAACAGCCGGTTGTGCATGCCGGGGCATTCCTTACTCTTCCGAGCTCCTTTTCAATATCCTGTATCCCTGCCAGCAGTTCATCAGGGCTTAAACCTGTTTCTATTTCAAGGGCCTGGTTATAAAAAGACATGCTGTCTTCAAATCCCCATGGCTCGGTTTCATAAACAGAAGAGGATTTCAGAATGTTTCCCAAACGTTCTTTTATCCTGGCACAGGCCAGGAGAAGGTTCTGTTCCCTGTCGCCCCTGTTACTTCCAAGAAGCAAATAGACCGCTTGCTGCATACGTTGTGTGAAAATACTATAAACCGTAAAGCCTGGTTATCAAGGCTGAAATTTTTCGGCCGTAATCGGGATCTGTTGCCCATTTACCGGTGAGCTCCGTTACCACGGTCACACTACCCCTTCTTACATTGTTGAAGCGGGGATCAACGAGGGGACTTCTGACCGTTTCATAACTTGCATAGGCTTTTAAATGCTGTATATGGGCCCTCACCCCTTCTTCCATGCTTGCAAACCAGTCTCCCCCGCTGAAAAGATCAATGCAACCCAATCCGCAGTAATTATGCTGGTATTTGCTTATGTTGCCATCAAATTTTAAAAAACCAGTTTCAAGGCACATCTGGCAGAAGGCCACTTCGTAATTAACGCCTTCCCGGTTGGCTTCGATGATATATGTTTTTACCAGCCTGCCCACCATAGCTGCATCGGCGTCCCCGTTATATTTTATCACAAAGTTCTTCATGAGCTCCGGGGATGCCTTTCCCTGTGCCATGATCTTCAGGCTTGGCCCTTTTTTCGCCAGCGAGGCTTTTGATGAATGATATTTTTTCTGAGGGACATCATGGTGACCCGGTGTCATTCCATGAGCTGTAAGAAATAAAAGCAAAAAAATATATGTAACCAGGGTCAATCTCATCCGTCAAATTAATATCTTGCAATTATAATTATTTTAGCGATGGATTGAGGGAAATGAAAGATTTTTTTTGCACAGAAATTTGTTTACAATTAACTTGGTACCATGAAATTAAATTCAATCTAAATTCCAGATAGTATGAAACAATTCTTCAAATTTATGTTTGCCAGCATGCTTGGCACATTCCTTGTGATCGTTATCATTTTCCTGGTCAGTCTCGGAATTGTTGCAGGTATTGTGGCGATAGCTTCAAACGATGAGGTGACTATTGATAAAAACACTGTCCTGGTGATCAAGATGGACAAGCTTATAGCAGACCGTTCACCTTCCATGCCGGTATTCAGCCTGAACGGTACCGATAAATATGACGGGCTGAACGACATCCTCAAAAACCTAAAAAAAGCAGCTGATGATAAAAACATTGCCGGCATCTACCTTGATCTGTCGATGGTACAGGCAAGCATGGCTACAGTGGAAGAGATCAGGGACGGCCTGATCGAATTCAGGAAATCGGGAAAATTCATCTGGGCCTACAGCGAAGGCATGGATCAGAAGGCATATTACCTGGCATCAGTTGCCGACAAGATCTTCATGACGCCCCAGGGCATGGTGTTTTTCAAAGGGCTGAGTGCAAGCCCGATGTTTATCAAAGGGACCCTTGAAAAACTTGACATCAAAGTACAGGTGATCAGGCATGGAAAGTTCAAGGCTGCCACTGAGCCGCTGTTCCTCGACAAAATGAGCCCTGAGAACAGGAAACAAACCACGGAACTAATCACCGACCTCTGGGATAAGATGATCACCGGGATAAGCGAATCCCGCCACATCTCCAAAGATGAACTGAACCATATTGCTGACAGCCTGAAGCTGGGGAGGGCCGCTGACGCACTTAAGTATAAATTCATCGACCAGATCGCCTATAAGGATGAATTTCTGAAAGAACTTCGGTCAAAGCTTGGCATTGACGAGAAAGCCAGGATCAAAACCGTTTCGATGGATAAGTATACCAAGGTGTTTGACCCCGCAAGCAAGAACTCCTCCAAGGACAAGATCGCCGTCATCTATGCCCAGGGAACTATCGGAAGCGGTGAAGGCGATGACCAGGATATAGGGTCGGAACGTATTTCAAGGGCTATCCGCAAGGCACGTGAGGACGATAAAGTAAAGGCCATCGTATTCCGTATCAACTCAGGAGGAGGCGACGGACTCGCATCGGATATCATATGGAGGGAAGTGGTCCTTGCAGCAAAGGCCAAGCCTGTAGTGGCTTCATTCGGGGATGTTGCAGCCAGCGGGGGTTACTATATTGCCTGCGCAGCCACCAGGATACTTGCCGAGCCCAACACCATCACAGGATCAATCGGTGTGTTCGGAATCATACCCAACTTCCAGGGCCTGATGAAAAATAAACTGGGGATAACATTCGACGAGGCAGGCACGAATAAAAACTCGGGCTTCATTTCTGTCCAAAGACAGCTTTCACCATTCGAACAGGCAGTGATCCAGAAAGAGATCGAGGATTTTTATGACACCTTTATCACGAAGGTGGCCGAAGGGCGGAAGCTCACAAAGGCCCAGGTCGACAGCATAGGCCAGGGAAGGGTCTGGAGCGGTGTTGATGCAAAAGGGATAGGGCTTGTCGATGAATTCGGAGGCCTTTCAAAGTCCATCCAGGTGGCAGCCGACCTTGCAAAACTTAAATCGTACAAGGTATGGGCCCTGCCTGAACAGAAAGAACCCATCCAGCAAATTATCGACGAAGTATTCGGGAACACCCCCGAAACGAGGATACAGTCGGTTATGGGTGAAGATTACAGGTATTACAAAGCAATCAAAGACCTGCGTTCCATGAGAGGTGTGCAGGCCAGGATGCTCATTGATTACGAAATCCGGTGATCAGGCTACCAAAAAAAGAGGGCATCCTTTTCGGGATGCCCTCTTTTTTTTTAATCCCCTGATGTTATCTCATCGGATACCGTTTGAAGATCTCTTCGCTCTTCATCAGGATATCAATATACTGGGCCCTCTTGTAAACGAAAGGATCTTTCAGCTCCTTACGTGAGAGTTTACCCCTGAAGCTTTCGATGGAAGAGAAATTCTTACGTGTCATCCAGTCTTCCAGGTCTTTGATCATAAGGCTGAGCTGGGCAGGTCCGTTCTTGTATACCGTGCTGACAACCTGCACGCAATCGGCCCCGGCAAGAAGCATTTTAATAACATCCCTGCCGCTGAAAATACCGGTGTTGGCGCATAATGAACCTCGGATCTCATGGTATAACATCCCGATATACCTCAGCGCAAGGCGGTTGTCCTCCTCGTTACTGAGATTATAAGGAAAGTTATGCTCGATCTTCTCAATGTCAATATCAGGCTGAAAAAGACGGTTGAACAGAACAAAGCCGTCAACCCCTGCATGGTACATTTGCTGGATTACTGCGAGGACGTTGGTATAGAACGGGCTGAGCTTTACGCTTACCGGAATTTTCATATTCTTCTTGACCTCTGATATTACAGCAAGCTGCTCATTGATGATCGATTTCCCTTCCTTCTTGAAATCAGCGGGAAGGGTGTAAAGATTCATTTCAATAGCATTGACTCCTGTTTGTTCGATGAGTTTTGCATATTCAACCCAGGTATCTTCAAACAGGCAGTTCAGGCTGGCGATTACCGGAATATTGACCGAATCAACGACCTTTCTCAAATGCGAAAGGTGTTCCCGGGGCCCGGCATGATTGATATCGGGAAACAGGCTGATCATCTCGGCATGCCGTTCATTGTATTGGTTCAGTTCCTCGGAAAGCTGCAGTCGTTCGAGTTCAATCTGTTCCTCGAACAGGGTCTTATAAACAATTGCAGCAGCGCCGGCTTCCTCAAGCTGGCGTATTGTATCCAGGTCCTTAACCAGGTTGCTTGCTCCAACGATTATGGGATTTTTCAGATTCAGTCCCATGTAGTTTGTGGTAAGGATAGGCATAAGTTTATAGGTTTTAAGATGTTTTACAAAAATATCTTATTTGGCTGTAATACCTGATTATTTTTCAAATTTCATCTCGGCAAGACGCTTGTAATTGTTGTACCTCCATTTAGCATTTTCCTCTGCCGCTTTGAAAAGTTCAACAGATTCTTCCGGGAACATTGCCTTGAGGGAAGTGTAACGTACTTCGGTTCCGAGAAATTCCTGGAATTTTGCCCAATCGGGTTCCTTGGAGTCGAGTGTAAACGGGTTCTTGCCTTCTTCGGCATGCATCGGATTGTAACGGTACAGGTTCCAGTAGCCTGCATTCACTGCCTGGTCCATTTCTTCCTGGGCTTTTCCCATTCCAAGTTTAAGCCCGTGGTTTATACAGGTGGAATAGGCAATTACCATTGAGGGGCCCTTGTATGCTTCGGCTTCTTTTATTGCCCTGAACAGCTGGCTGTTGTTGGCGCCCATTGCGACCTGTGCAGTATATACATATCCGTATGTCATGGCCATTGCGCCAAGATCTTTTTTACGGACCTTCTTGCCTGAAGCCGCAAACTTGGCGACAGCCCCTGCAGGAGTCGACTTGGAAGCCTGTCCGCCGGTATTGGAATATACTTCGGTGTCGAGTACAAGAATATTGATATCCTCACCGGAGGCGATAACATGGTCAAGCCCGCCGTAACCGATATCGTATGCCCATCCGTCCCCGCCAATGATCCAGATCGATTTCTTGATAAGGTATTGTTTGAGATCGGTTATATCCCTGGCAAGCTGGTCACTCTCCTTCTCAAGCAAAGGCAGAAGCCTGATCGTGGCAGCTTTTGATTTTTCCGCATCGTCTTTGCCGTCGATCCATTCCTGGAAAGCAGCCAAAGTTTCGGAGCCCATCATGTTGGCCTTTATAGCTTCCTTCATTTTCCTTGAAATACGCTGGCGGAGTTTGCCAACACCAAGAGCCATACCGTAGCCGTATTCGGCATTGTCTTCAAACAATGAATTGGCCCAGGCCGGACCGCGTCCGTTGGTATTTGCACGGTAAGGTGTGAACGGGGCTGTGCCTCCGTATATTGAAGAACATCCCGTGGCATTTGCTATCATCATCCTCTCGCCGTAAAGCTGGGTCAGGAGTTTTATATAAGGTGTTTCGCCGCATCCTGCGCAAGCCCCGGAGAACTCGAAAAGGGGCTGTGAGAACTGGCTGTTTTTAAATGTTTTAAACCTGTCGATCACATCGGTTTTATAGGAAACCTTTTCAATAAGATAATCCCAATTTTTCGATTCGCTGATCTGGCTGCCGAGTGTGTTCATTTCAAGCGCTTTGGTCTTGGAAGGACAGATATCGGCACAGTTGCCGCAGCCTGTACAGTCAAGCACGCTTACCTGGATCTTGAATTCATACCCGGCAAGTTCTTTCCCGATAGCCTTCAGGGTTGGCATACCCTGGGGGGCGTTCTTCTTTTCTTCTTCATTGAGAAGGAAAGGACGGATGGCGGCGTGTGGACAAACATATGCGCACTGGTTGCACTGGATACAGTTTTCGGGTATCCATTTGGGGACATTAACCGCAATGCCTCGTTTTTCGAGGACAGTCATCCCCGATGGGAAAGTTCCATCTTCCATGCCAAGGAAAGCGCTGACGGGGATATCGTCTCCGTTCATTGCGCTGACCGGGTCAAATATTTCCCTGACAAATTTTGAAACCGTTGAATCTTCATTTGCTTTTTTAACAACGATTTTGGACCATTCGGCCGGTATTTCGATCTTGATTACCTCGCCTCCCTGGTCGATAGCCGCAAAATTCATATTAACGATCTCTTCTCCCTTACGTCCATAAGTCTTTTCAATGGCTTTCTTCATATCCTTCACCGCTTTTTCATACGGGAATATATTGGAAAGCTTAAAGAAGGCCGATTGCATGATGGAATTCGTGCGGTTGCCAAGGCCGATCTCTTCGGCTATCTTGGTTGCGTCGATCATGTAGAATTTGACCTGGTTGTCGGCCATGAACTTTTTCATGGCATCGGGCAGGCGTTTCTTGGTTTCTTCCGCGTCCCATATGGAATTCAACAGGAAGGTACCTCCTTTCTTGAGTCCTTTCACAAGGTCATATTTGTCAAGATACGAGGGAACATGGCATGCAATGAAATCAGCCATGTTAACAAGATAGGGGGAGCGGATGGGGCTGTCGCCGAAACGAAGGTGGGAAACAGTTACACCTCCTGATTTTTTCGAGTCATAGGCAAAGTATGCCTGTGCGTATTTGTCGGTATTATCGCCAATGATCTTTATACTGTTCTTATTGGCTCCAACGGTACCGTCAGAACCGATTCCCCAGAACTTGGCTGAAAAAGTAGTTGCAGGCTGTATGTCAATTTCAGGCATCAGCGGCAGGGAAGTGAAGGTTACATCATCAACGATACCCATTGTAAAATGGTTCTTCGGCTCCTTCATCTTCAGGTTATCATAAACTGATACGATCTGGGAAGGAGTTGTATCCTTGGAACTAAGCCCGTAACGCCCGGCTATGATCATCGGCCTTTCGGGGCGGTCATAGAAGATATCCCTGATATCAAGGTAAAGAGGATCCCCGTTTGCTCCGGGTTCCTTTGTACGGTCAAGCACAGCGATGCGTTTCACCGATTTCGGCAACACATCAAAGAAATATTTTTCACTAAATGGGCGGTACAGGTGAACCACTACCAGGCCGACCTTTTCGCCTTTGGCGCGAAGATAATCAATGGTTTCACGGATGGTTTCAGTTACCGAACCCATGGCCACTATGATATTCTCGGCCTGCGGATCACCGTAATATACGAAGGGATGATATTCCCTTCCTGTGAGAGTGGTGATCTCTTTCATATACTGGTCAACAACATCGGCAACAGGATGGTAAAAGCGGTTGACAGCTTCCTTGGCCTGGAAGAAAATGTCGGGGTTCTGGGCAGTTCCCCTGGTAACAGGATGTTCGGGGTTCAGGGCGCGGTCGCGGAATTCCTGGAGAGCCTTTACATCGATAAGCTTTGCCATATCATCGTTATCAAAAGCTTCTATCTTCTGGATCTCATGCGAAGAACGGAAACCGTCAAAGAAATGAAGGAAAGGCAGCCTTAATTTAATGGCACTGAGATGGGCAATGCCTGCCAGGTCCATGATCTCCTGAACGGATCCGGAAGCCAGCATGGCAAAACCGGTTTGCCTCGTTGCATACACGTCGCCGTGGTCGCCGAAGATAGAAAGGGCATGGGCGGCAACAGTTCTTGCTGAAACATGGAATACGCATGGGAGAAGTTCGCCTGCTATCTTGTACATGTTCGGGATCATCAGCAATAAGCCCTGGGAGGCTGTAAACGTAGTGGTAAGGACTCCGGCCTGGAGGGATCCGTGAACAGCGCCTGCTGCACCGGCTTCACTTTGCATTTCACTAACCCTTACTTCGTCCCCGAAAATATTTTTACGGCCGCTGGCTGCCCACTCATCAACATTTTCAGCCATATTAGAGGAAGGTGTGATTGGGTAAATTGCAGCTACTTCACTGAACATATAGGCCATATGTGATGCAGCCTGATTACCGTCACAAGTCAAATATTTTTTTGTTTTAGTCATATTGTATTGATTTTTAAGAATTTAACTATATCAACTGTGAATCGATTAACAGACTGCAAAGGTACATTTTTTTTAAATTTGCCGGATGCTTTATCCAACTTCTTTTGAAAATAAACTGGGCTTTGACCATATCAGGGAACTGCTGTCGTCCAACTGCCTGTCTTCCATGGGGAAAGACCTTATATCGACCATATCCTTCTCGACAAAGAGGGAGGATATCTTTTTAAAGCTTGTTCTCACCGGGGAGATGCTGAATGTTTTGAATTTTGAAGAAGGATTTCCATCCCAGGACTATTATGACCTGTTACCCGAGTTAAAACGGATTATAACGCCGGGAACTTACCTGGAGGAAGATACTATTTCGGAGCTCAGGCTTTCGCTCCAGACGGTTGCCGCACTGATCAGTTTCTTTTCGGTGCGCATGGAAGCGTATCCGGGCCTCTACGCCCAGATCGCCTCGACCATAGCCGACAGCTCGGCTCTTACCCTTCCGGCCGCCCTGGTCCGCCGAATAGACCATATGCTCGACGAACGTTCAGAAGTCAGGGACAATGCTTCCCCTGAGCTGTTAAAACTCAGAAAAGAAAAGGCATATAAAATTGCAAGTGTAGAACACAAGATACACCATGACCTGAAAGTCGCCCGGCAATCGGGCTGGACCCCCGAAGATGCCGAGGTCACAATCCGCAACGGCCGGCTGGTGATCCCGATGCTAAGCGCCCATAAACGCAAGATCAGCGGGTATGTTCATGATGAATCGGCCACCGGGCAAACGGTTTTCATTGAACCCTCGGCCATTTTTGAAACGAATAACGAGATCCGTGAAATTGAATATGCCGAAAAACGGGAGATCATTAAGATACTGACAGTTTTCACAAATGATGTCAGACCAGAAACAGAGAACCTCGCAAGCCTGTACAAATTTCTGGGCGTAATTGATTTCATAAGGGCCAAAGCCCTGTTTGCCAGGGCCGTGGCAGGGGTCCTTCCAAAGATCGCCCAGGATACCGATCAGTCCTCCAAAACAGGAAATGCCATGGCTTTCAACTGGCACCAGGCCATCCACCCTAATCTGTACCTTCATTTTAAAAATATAAAAAAAGAAGTTGTTCCCCTTGACCTGGAACTGGAGGGAGAAGAACGCATACTCATCATTTCGGGTCCGAATGCAGGAGGGAAATCGGTTTGCCTTAAGACCGTGGGGCTTGTGCAATACATGTTCCAGTGCGGATTGCTGCCGCCTTTGAGGGAAGATTCGGAATTTATGATCTTTGAAAAGATCTTTATAGACATAGGTGATGAGCAGTCCATTGACAACGACCTCAGCACCTATACTTCCAAGCTCCTGAACCTGAAATTCTTTCTTGAGCATGTCGACAACCATTCCCTTCTCCTTATTGATGAGTACGGTTCGGGGACAGATCCTTCCCAGGGAGGGGCAATGGCTGAAGCCTGCCTCGAGGAGATGGCTGCAAGGGGAACCTATGGGGTTATTACCACCCATTATTCCAACCTTAAATTGCTCGCAGGACGTGTAAAAGGAATTGTAAACGGGGCAATGCTTTATGATTCGAAGAAGCTTAAACCCCTTTACCGCCTGAAGAAAGGCAAACCCGGTAATTCCTTTGCCTTTGAGATCGCAGCCCAGATCGGGTTTCCCGCAGCGGTGCTGAACAAGGCAAGGAATATCACGGGCCACAGCCAGCTTAATTTCGAGAAGCAGATCCAGGACCTTGAAACCGAGAAGGATGAGATGAGCAGGAAATCAACCGAGCTGAGGGTGGCCGATGATTTCCTGGCGGAACTGATAACAAAATATGAGAAGCTGACGGGGACACTGGAAAAATCAAAAAAGGAGATCCTTGAGAATGCCCGGGCCGAGGCCCTGCAGATGGTCTCTGAAGCAAACAGGACCATAGAAAGAACGATCAGGGAGATAAAAGAGGCCCAGGCCGAAAAGGAACAGACCAAAAC
>JBAXIO010000028.1:0-36497 GCA_037138335.1 Bacteroidota bacterium | reverse complement strand
TCTCAGGGACACCCACAACAATCAACGTAGGGCAGTCTGTTGCATTTACTGATCTTTCAACCAACACACCTACCAGCTGGAGCTGGAACTTTGGTGATGGAGGAACCTCTACGATACAAAACCCAGGCCATACTTATGCCGCTGCCGGTTATTATACCGTTATATTGACCGTCTCTAATTCTGCCGGAAGCAATATCAAAACAAGAACAAATTATATTACTGTATTGAATTCTTATAGCAACCTTTTATATTTAAAAGGAGGGGATCCGGCAAATTGGACTGTTACCGGGATTCCTGGAAATCAGCATGAGGAAATTGCACAATGGACCTCCAATGGTTACAATGTTGAAACGATGAACCTGACGACAACAACAATTAATGCTGCTTTATTAAACAACTATCAGGTTTTGCGTTTAAATGGTGAGGGAGGTCCCCGCAATCTGACTGATGCTGAAGGTAGTGCAATTTATTCCTGGGTTATATCCGGTGGAAAATTATTAGCTGATATCGGCTGGACTAAACATATCCCGGCGGTTACCTTGTTTGGCATACAAACAATCGAAGGGCAAAACGGTGGTGCTAGCGGATTAAGCTGGTATTTTCACGGTGCCCCAATATACGATGGCCCTATTACTGGGCCGGAAGGAGGTGTAAACTCCTTTGCATCATCATGCATGGATCACCCAGTCCTCGCTGCAAATAATAACCTGATTGTAGATTATTATAAATCCGGATATCCTATGGTTGTTCATAATCAATTCGGATACGGAAAGATTGTAGTTGTTTTTGCAAATGCCTGGAGCCATGACCTGGATTGGTCAACCAATGCATACAGAGCAACTATATTCCAAGCTGACAATCTATTATTTTTACAAAAATGCATACTGTATTTTCAGATTTCTTCGGGGCAAGAGGATATTTCTCCTTTCGAGAAAAACGAACCGCAGGTTTATTCATTTCCAAATCCTTTTACCAATATTATAAAACTTCAAGTCCATTTGCAAAAACCTGCTGTTGTTACAATATTAATTTCTGATATGTCAGGGAAAATAATAAATCAAGTCGTTGCGAATCAACAATACTCCGCAGGATTAAATGAAATCGAATATTCCGGAGGATTACTTCCCGATGGTATCTACTGTTTTGAGTTTATTATTGGAAAGGCAAAATTGGTTAAGAAAATCATTAAACGCTCAAATTAATTTTAACCTTTTATACCGATTCTTTAAAGAATACCAAAGAAATATGGTAGTAGAGCGTTTTATTTTGCAGTGTATGTCTTCGCATCCAATGCCTTCACGCTCCACATCTTCAGGAAACGCTCAACTTTGGCGGTATCGTAACCGGGAACTTTCGGGTTGGGGTATTCGAAACCGTCGCTGTCAACTGTGTTCAGGCGCTTCCCCTGTGAGTCAAGGATCACAAAAACCGGGAACCCGAAACGGTTGGGGTATTGGTATTCTGCAAACAGGGTGTAGTCCCGCTTGGCTTTGTCCTTTGACGAGGGAACATTGATGAGGACATATACATAGTTGGCCTTCATCAGTGAGTCAAGTTTCGGATAAGTGGTTACAAGCGCATGAAACCTCATGCACCAGGGGCACCAGTTGCCGCCGAACTGCATCATGATGTTCTTGTGCTCTTTCTGGGCCTGGGTTATAGCTTTCTTAATATCGGCACGTGCATCCTGGTTCTCATTGTAAGGTTTTGGCTTCTCTTGCGCATTTACCATGATCACTCCGATGAGGAGAGTAAGTGTCAGTATGATTTTTTTCATATTTTTGCTGTTTATTAATTAACAATCGCGGCTCAAAGTTAAGAAAAACTGCTGTGTATTAATGTTTTTTGCAGATGACTTTTTCTCTGGCCGCATTTCTTAATCCCAGACAAATGAAACGATTTTTACTCTGCGGACTGCTTCCGCTGCTGCTCTGTTTTAGCGTAACGGCACAAAACACTGATCAGAAAAAAGCAACCAAAGACTCCAAAGAACCCGCCGAACAGAAAGCCCCCGAAAAGAAAGCTGCTTTCGGCATCATTTTTTCAGGTTATGTGAAAACTGATATCTTTTTCGATACAAGGCAAACGGTCGGACTGCGCGACGGGCATTTCCTGCTCTTCCCAGAAGGGCCTAAATATGATGCCGACGGTGCGGATATCAACGCCAAATCGGCATACAACATCCTTTCCATCCAGACCCGCCTATGCGGCTCTATATGGGGACCTGATGCAATAGGGGCAAAGACATCCGCCTACCTTGAAGCTGAATTTTTCGGGAATATAAACCCGAACATCAACTCTTTCAGGCTTCGCCATGCCTGGGTGAAGCTTCAATGGCCGCATACCGAGCTTATGGTCGGACAATGGTGGCACCCCATGTTCGTTCCTGAATGCTCGCCAGCCACGGTATCTTTCAATACGGGTGCGCCTTTCGTTGTTTTCTCACGTAATCCGCAGATAAAAATCACCCAGCATATCGGCAAATTCAGCGTAGCCCTGACCATGCTCTCCCAGGTGGATTTCATGAGCGACGGTCCGGAAGGCGCTAATACCAAGTATATCCGCAATTCGGTGATCCCCGAATCGGACCTGCAGTTCCAGTTCGTGACTACGAACCCCGCCAAAGGAACCGAATTCCTCTGCGGCTTCGGGATCAACTGGCAGATGCTTACGCCCAGGCTGTCGTCAACCATGATCCTCAGCCCCGCCTACGATACGGTCATAGATGGCAAGGTGTTCCATCACGACGCGGTCACAGCAACGTATAAAACCGATGTAAAAACCATGGCCATGGCCTATAATGCCTATGCCAAACTCAGGATAAAACATTTCACTTTCAAGATCGGCGGGGAATACGGAGGCAACAACAATGCCTATACCATGCTGGGGGGTTATGTCGTGAATTCTGTTACTGACCCGACCCGGGGGTTCGTCAATTATGCAAACGTGCGCAGCTTCGCCGCCTGGGCCGAATTCCATACAAATGCAACCCGCTGGCAGCCGGGGCTATTCGTTGCTTATGGCAAGAACCTGGGTGTTGGTGAAGAGGTGAAAGGCCCTTACTACACACGCGGCGGCAATATTGATTATGCTTACCGCATCTCTCCCAGGCTGGTGTTCAATGCCGGCAAACTCAGGCTGGCCGGGGAACTTGAATATACGGCCGCAGGCTACGGTTCCACAAACGAAAAAGGATATGTTTACAATACCACCGAAGTGGCTAACCTGAGGCTCCTGCTTGGGGTTTATTACTTTTTTTAAAAGACCCTGAATGCACTTGCCATATAGTCCGACTCACTGGTACTGATGCCGAGTCTCCTCGCTATTTTTTTCCAATCCTTAACCGCTGTTCTGACTTCATTAATGATCAGGTCCATTTCGGTCTTTGAAAGCTGAAAATACTCGCCCACATTTCTTGCAACATCCACATCAAGGGCATTGTTATCAGTATCAATATTCAATGATAATCCTCTTTTATCAACCGATGGATTCAGGTCAAATGCAGGGGATAACATCCAGCCGTTGTTTTGAATAATAAATCCGTGGTTACGCAGATGATCATCGGTGTTCGAAATGGCAATATTAAAAACTATTCTGCGCCAGAGCTGATGAAGGTTTTCTCTAACATGGCTGCACGAAAACTGGATGAATTCTGCAATGTCGAGATAACTTGCAAAGCGGTCTTTCAGTATCTCCTCCGAATAAGCGGTCATTGTCATGGCAGAAGCAAAATGAATACGATCTGATCCTTTGCGATCAAACCGTTTGGTAAAAAAAGTATAATACGGACCTGCAATTTTTTCAACTTTACAGGGGGCCATAATTATACCGCATTTACAGGCAAGAAGATAAGCCAGGTATTCCCATGCGGCTTTATCAAAACTGTCATTTTTTGATGGAAATTTTGCAATCCACGGATGACGAAAATCATCAAGTATATTAGCTTTTGGCCTTGCTCCGCCTAAAGAAGAACCTGGCGCAATCAATACATCAATCCATTGGTTAGTGGTAGTGATGTCATCCGACATTTCCAATTCTTTTGCACTGTATTGCAATTCTTTAACCCTTGTCCACGGAGGAGTTGGATACAAGGGGTCAGAGTCTAAAAACGGGCCGTCAGGGTCTGTTTTAAACCGTAAAGCTCCCATGCGGCTTTCATCATAAACCCCCAGCAGGTAATCTGTTTCATACATGGTGGGTATAGGCAGGCCTTCCTGGATAGCTTTTTGAGCCGCTTTTCTTCTCATTAATGTTCGGCCCCAGGTATCAGGCATAGAATCCATTATTACTCCAAAGTTTTCTTTCCCTAAAGGAAACTGCCTGCCTGAGAACCAGTGTATCTCAGGATCAAGGAGGAATTTTTCAGGCCGAAGCAACCAGCCTTTGTCATATTCAAAACTGAAGGTTTTTTTACCCTTTGCCTGCTGAGCTGTAAGAATACCTATACATTTAGACCCTTTCAATTCTGCCCAGTCAGCATAAACCCATATATCTGTTTTCCCCTTACTCATCTTATCTGTTTAACAAGTTCAGGTCCTGTAATTTTTTTCCAAATTCATCATCGGCTGCGAGTTTCAGAAAATCCTTTTCCAGGTTCATCACTCTCAACACATTAAAATATGAACCTAAGGCCACGCTCGCATCACCTTTCTCGATTTTTCTCAGGGTTTCCCGGTGAATGCCGGCCCGCTCGGCAACCTGCATCAAGGTAAGGCTTCTTCGTTTACGGGCAAGAGTAAACTGCTCACCCATTTCAGCCAGGATCGCCTTGTGCTTTGGAAAAATAACTTGTTTTTTTGAGTTCATAATGGCGATTATTATTTGCAAATATATATATTTTGGCGATAATAATAGCCAGTATTTGATTTCAGACTGATTTTTTCTTCCCAAACCACTTCTTTAAGTAAGCATAATCGAGGTAGTATAAAACACGGATCGAAAAGCTGTTGGCCTGCGGACTGCCCAGGGTGTTGCCCAGGTTGTTGAAATAGCCCCCCCGGATCTCGGTGCCCTGGCTGAGGATCTGGTTCTTCCATACCACGCTGATCTCGCTTCCGGGTGCAAAATACCAGATGTACTGAAGGTCCACAGAGAAGGCATTGAAATCGATATTGTTGTCCTTGTTGTAATTGCTGAAGTCAAGGTTCCCCTCCCGGTTCAGGGTGTAATACTGCAGGTACTTTGCCTCTGACCAGTAATGCCTTACCCTGAGCGAGAGCGACATCTTTGTATTGAATATGTATGTGGCGGAGATCACGTTGTTCCAGGTAGTGATGTCCCTTCTCCCGAAATAGATCACTGTATTGTTCATCGAATCCGTTGCAGTTTCAACCCATCCGTAATTGTTCAGGTTTTGCTCGGTATACAGGTCAAGGCTCATCTGGAACCTGTCGCTCAGCCGTAAACGCGGAATGTATTCAAAAGAATAATCCAGGTTGTTGTTGTCGGGGGTGGAAGTAATGGTGAAATTCTCGGCATACCTGAACATCTTCCGGCTGTCGGTCCCGAACCTGAACGACCCTGTATAACTCAGGGGGCTTTTAAATACCCAGCCCCAGGTGCGGGGTTCGTAATAATCGTTGTACCCTAGCGGGATAATGCCTAACTGGAGGTACAAATTCCAGTAATTGGTAAACGTACATTGGTTCTGGAGGCTTACCGAAAGGCTTTTAAAGTCGTCGGGCTTGTACAGGGCGGTGTGCCTCACGGTAAGGTTAGTCGTATTATTGATCAGCTTCCAGGTAGGCTTAAGGATAAGGTAATACAGGTTAAGCTGGTTCACCACGTCGTTGTTGTAAAGTAAAAACCCCATGTCGTTGGGATCATAATGATCACCGGTCTCCTGCCTTGCCAGTTCAAACTGGAACTTCCCGCTGGGCTTTGACAGGGAGATCACATACTGGTGGCCAAACACAGGCTGGGTGTTCACCTGGTAAAGCTGGCTTACATTCAGCCTTCCGAATACCGAAAACGTATTCTTCTTATTGCTTATACTGCTTTCAAAACCCGTGACATTGGCCGAATAGCTGTTATCGGGGATCCAGTAATTGGTGTTGATCAATGTGATGTATGAATGGTTCTTAAGGTTCTGGTCGACAACCAGCACATTATAATTTGTAAAAGGCTGGGTACTCAGCTTCCGGCTGGTCCATTTGACAGTGTCTTCGAGCGTGGCCCAGGTATTGGTGGTCATGGCATTAAAGAAGCCGATTCCCAAGCCTTTCCGGTTACGGCCCGATATCTTTGTGGCATTGATGATTCGTGTTTCATCGGGATTTTTAGTGATGACTTCGGATGACTTCGCTGAGTCGCCCGGGACATTCCCGTATTTTGGCGGTCCTCCCACCCGGCGGGTATAAAAAATATCGCATTTACTGAACATCTCCGTTGCTTCAGTAAAGAACTGCCGTCGTTCTACATATTTTACCTCAAAAGGTGTGAGATTGAGGATGATGTCGTCGCTCTGTACCTGCCCGAAATCGGGGATCAGCATCATGTCGAGTGTATAACTCTCGTTGATTCCGTACCTCAGGTCCATCCCTCCCCTGAACTGGTATGACCAGCTGTTTGATGCGGGATCTTTCATCACATAAGAAGAGAGATACGGAACAAATGACAGCCTGACCGGGGGTTTGATGTTGTTCATCCCCACAAGCCTGCCGTAATATTTGAAGATGGTCTGGGTGTTGTTATCGACCCATGACCAGGTTGAATACTCCTGCCTGCGGTAGAAATTCCTCCACATATTGATGCCCCAGACCTGGTTCTCTATCTTTGGGAACCTCAATGCCGAAAAGGGTAATTTGATCTCGAGTATCCAGCAGGAATCATTGATGCTCGTCGCGCTTTCCCATACCGCGTCCCAGCTCAGGTCAACCCCCACCATCGAATATTTGCAGTCGTTCTGAACTCCCGCGGGGTTCACCTTGAACTCATACATATTCATCTCGTCGTTGTAAGGAAGGATGTCGAACGAGAGGTAGTCGTTAGCCAGCTGTTCAAGCATATCCCTTCGTCCAAGCTGCTTAAAGATGCTGTCGGGAGAAGGATCGTACATTATCCCTGCAGCATACAGCGCATCGTCGTCATAGGCGAATCTCACTTCTGTTTTATACGGCGGATGGGTTCCGTTTCTCGGGTTGTATTCCACGAAATCACCGGCTACCGGGAGGGTCTTCCAGAACGGTTCATCCAGCTTGCCATCTATTTTGGGGGGCTTGCTTATACGCATTGCCTGGATGGTCTTGCGGGCCAGAAAGCTGGAATCTGTTTGACTTTGTGATACGAGGCAGGACAGGAGGAAGAGGATTATCAGGATGCGGGATGCAGGATGCAGGATGCGGGATGTTGGATATGTGATGTCGGATTTCCGATATCCGAGATCCAACCTCTGAAAACTATCCTTTACCCCTGCCATCCCCCGAAAATAATGCTAACTGCAAAATACGCAAAAACTAATAGACCAATGCCCTGAAATTCTCTGTGAATTCCGAGAAAGAATATTGAAAGCAGGTATTTTTTCCTGCTCATGCCTTGAAAATTATCCAGGTAGGATTATGACGCTGAATTTATAAAATTCGGAATTCATAGAAGCAGCAGGTACCCGCCCTGATCATTAATCCCTGACAAGCAATTTGATTGTCTTTGTGTCTTTCCCCTGTTGTATGCGGCAGAAATAGATTCCGGAAGGGAGCTGATCCCTGTTGAATTCAAGTGTATTATACCCTGTATTATGGGTATTCAATTGGATTAGTTTTACAATCCTACCAAAAATGTTGTAAACCGTGATGGACGCATTTTCATTGCCAGGCAAAATATACCAGATCTTGGTTTTATCTTCAAATGGATTCGGGTAATTGCCCGATTCCATCTTTGGTTCAAGCGGTTTTGGGTCAGTAATTCCCATGGGGTTTTCCCCCCAGCGGAGAATGGCGCCGTCATCCCCTGCAATATAACCGAACCCTGGATCAGTGAAAAATACTGAATGCATGCTTATACCCACTCCATTGTCCTTACGGACCCAGCTTCGTCCTCCATCTTCTGTATATAGGGCAATGCCCCCGAAATAAGGCCAAAGTGACCCATCCCCGACAACCCAGCCATGAAGTGAATCGGTGAAATGCACAGAGAAAAAGTCGTCATACCTGTTATATACTATCTGGCTGAAATTATTTCCCCCGTCGGTTGTTCTCAGGATATTCCCGTTTTCACCGCAGATCCAGCCGTGCAAACTATCAGTAAAACAGATAGAATTCAGCTGAGGCGTAGGAAATTCCTTAGTGGTCCAGGTTTTTCCGCCGTCTCTGGTCTTCACCATCATTGAGTAGAATACCTGGCCGTTAAGCGCTGACCCTATAGCCCATCCGTGTAACGAATCTGAAAAAGATATGCTTAACAGGTCGATGTCATCATTTAGCAAAAAGCAGGAATCCCATGTAGCCCCCCCATCGCGGGTTTCAATAATTGTCCTGCTTGCAGTTACCCAGCCGTGGGTGGGAGTCGAAAAACAAACCTTGGTAAAATTACCCAGGACAGGAGTTGTTACTGTGGCCCAGTGCGCACCCCCGTCACTGGTCCGGTAAATACGTGATGCTTCACCAACAATGATGCCGTTGTTTGCGTCGAAGAAATAAACGGAAGTCAGAATAAGATCCGAACCGCAGTTTTGTTTAACCCATGTCTTGCCGTTGTCTTCGGTTTTCAGAATAAATCCTCCATAACCGACTGCCCAAGCTTTATGTTCGTTTTTAAGTGCAAAAACATCATTGATCATGACTGGGTCCCCAAAGCTTAAACTTTTCTTTTCCCAATGAACTCCCCCGTCGGTTGTTCCGAAAATCATCCCGCCATCCCCTGCCGCCCATGCATGGAGACTGTCAGAGGCCGTGATCCCTCTCATAAAGGATCTGTCCATCAGGCTATAAATATTAAAATAGGAAATTCCCCCATCGGTAGTCCTGGCAATTCTGCCATTACTATAAACCGGGGCGGATCGACTTATGTTACCTACAACCCAGCCATGGTTTTTATCACAGAAATACAAGTTGTTGGGATCAAAAAATGGCATGTCGACAGATTTCCAGGTTTCCCCGGCATCTCTGGTGTACCTTATTTTTGAGTCCCAGGAAGGGAGCATAATATAACCATTGGAAGTATCAGGAAAACAAAGAACCCCGACTTCCGACGGCAGTCCAAGATTCTGAGATTGAAAAGTCATTCCACCATCGGAGGTATGTGAAAGTAGTGATGCGCTGCCTCCAATCCATCCATGGAGGGCATCTGCAAAGGCAATTTTTCCGCTCCCGGAACTGATCCTTGTTGAAGCAGGTTCCCAGTTTATTCCACCATTATCGGAATGATATAACATGGTATCTAAATCTAAATAACTACCCAGCCAGCCATGGAGTGAATCCACGTAGCAGATATCTCCATAAGAGGTATTTCCAACCACATTCCTGCTCCAGTTTTTTCCACCATCTATCGTCCTCAGGAGAACTCCGTTCAACCCGCTCATCCACCCCTTCAGGGTGTCGGTGAAACTCGTCGAAACAATCTGATCATTCGAACTGCATTGGTATGTTTCCCAAGTCCTTCCGCCGTCTTTTGTAGATAAAATAGTTCCACCCGTTCCACTGAACCATACATGAAGAGAATCAACTGCTTTTATTGTCAGAACCATATTCCCGCATGGCTGTGGATGTACCCACTTCCATTGCGCAAGAGTTCCATGCGAAAGAAACAGGAGCAAAACTGCTGTTAGTATATTGCGTTTCATAAAATCATCATGATTTCAGAGACTTACTGTTTTACAAACTTTACAGTCCGAGTCGAACCTTCCTCAATCACTCTTAAAAGATATATTCCTTCAGAAAGACTGCGGATTTCGGATTGGTTAAGCCCATTCTCAAGTGAAAGGCTGCGAATGAACTCACCCCTGATGGAATATATCATGGCCGAAATCGGTTTTCTTCCGCATCTGATATTCAAAATGTCGGATGAAGGGTTCGGGAAGACCAAAATTGAGGCTGAAGCAGGAAGGATATCCCGGGTACCCAGCCCATTCTCATTATAAGTTGTAAGTCCTTTTTGTGTTCCTATCCATTTGGTTCCCCTGTGATCAATTGCAAGGCATTTCACATTTTTATCCGGAAGAACAGTATCCTGCTTCCAGGTCTGCCCATTATAATCGAACAACCCGCCACCATAAGTTCCGGCCCATAACACACCGTTTTTATCGAGCATCATGGCCCTGGTATCGGTTATTGATTTGATAGTCGTCCATGTTTTCAGGCCCGAATCGGCCTTCATGATCCTGGTATAAGTCCCTATCCATTTATTCCCCAGGGAATCGATTACGATGGATGAAGCACTGTTGTTGGGTAAGCCTGATGTAGATTTGATCCAGATATTCCAGGTGTTGTCATTGTATTCAAGGATCCCGCAGCCGTTTGAAGCGAACCACTTTGAATTATCCGGAGCGACGACGATTTGCCTGGTTCCAAATACAGTTTGTCCAAACCCTCCCAAACTGAAGGAATTCCATTTTGAATCGATGTAACTGTATACCAGGCCATTGGAGCAGGAACCCAGCCAGAGAATACCTGCAGTATCCATTGTCATCGCGCAGAAAGACTTCACCGTAACTCCTTCAGCAGGCAGATCAAAAACTTTCCACTGGATCCCGCTTAAACAGGCCAGCCCGTTATTGGTGCATATCCATTTGTTCCCTTGCCCGTCAATATAAATTGCCTGAACAGTGTCTCCGGGAAGCGGGCTGTTGCGGCGGTTGAAAACAGTCCAGTTTATTCCGTCAAAAAAAACCAATCCGGCATTGGTCCCGATGATCCTGCTGCCGTCAGACTGGATTGCAATACTGTTTACCGTATCGGATGGAAGGCCGGAATTTGATTTATTGAAAGTTTTCCATTCGGCCTGGCTGTAACCATAGGTCAACAGCATGGAAAACAGCAAACACATCATATTCTTCATACATTCAACTTTGGATGAAGATTAATCGGGTCTATCCCTAAGCATCTGGGCTTCATCTCATCATATAAATAAGGTAAAGATATAATGTTCGGAAGATGAAAGCAAGGAAAAAGCTTCTGGTAAAGCTAAAATGACCACACAAATGCACGATGCAATTGATAGGGATAAATTGTGAAAGGCGAAATAAAGTTCCATATTTCGCCTTTCGCTACAAGATTTCGCTTTTAATATTTCAAAATCTTCTTCCCCCATGACTCATGCAGCACCTCGGCCATGGCGAGGTAAATAGCCGATAAGCCGCAGATGATGCCTTCCCATCCTGCCACATTCCCGATAAAGGCCGAACCGGTCCAATTGCGGGCAGCAAGCAGGAAGAACAAGATCCAAAGTGAAAGAAAGACGAAACTCAGGCAGATGCTCTTTCCGAAGGTTCCTATCCACATAAAAAATGTGAACAAGCCCCACATGAAGAGGTACCAGCCGATAAAAGCGTCGGGGCTGCGCACTCCCCTGCCTCCGGTAATATCGGGAAACACGAAGATCGCAACAAGGCTCAGCCAGAACATGCCGTATGAAATAAAAGCGGTCATGCCGAAGGTGTTGCCCTTTTTGAATTCCATGATGCCGGCGATCACCTGGGCGATGCCTCCATAGAAAATACCCATGGCGAGGATCATGTCGCTCACAGGGAAAAACCCTGCATTATGGAGATTCAACAGCACTGTTGTCATCCCGAAGCCCATAAGGCCGAGGGGTGCGGGGTTTGCAAGTTTACATTCCATACATCTCGATGATTTCGGCCTTGGTCTTGCCAAGAATGTTGTATTTCTTGCCGACCTTCCTGAATGCATCCAATGCCTTTTCAAGATGATGAATCTCGTGGCCTGCGGATATCTGGGTGCGTATCCTTGCAGCTCCCTGCGGAACCACCGGGAAGAAGAACCCAATCGCATAGATGCCCTCGTTGTAAAGGTCTTTTGAAACATCCTGTGATAGCTTGGCATTGAACAGCATCACCGGGACAATGGGAGTATCACCATCCTTGATGATGAGGCCTGCTTCGGTGAGGCCTTTGCGCCAGAACTCGGTATTCTTTTCGAGCTTGTCACGGCGTTCGGTTGTAGCCGACAGGATTTCCAAAACCTTGATCACACCGGCCACAACGGGAGGTGCAATGGTGTTGGAGAAAAGATAAGGCCGTGCTTTCTGCCTGCACATTTCAACCAGTTCCTTGCGCCCTGAAACACATCCGCCGGATGCCCCGCCCAATCCTTTTCCGAAAGTGGTTGTGATGATATCCATCTTGCCCATCACCCCGCATTTCTCATGCGTGCCCCTGCCGGTCTTTCCGATAAACCCGCTGGAATGGGATTCGTCGCAGAACAGCATGGCATCGTACTTTTCGCAAAGTTCCGCCATCTGGTCGAGCTTGGCTGTGTCGCCGTCCATGGAAAACACCCCGTCGGTGATCACCATCTTCTGGCGCTTGTCGTTATGAAGCTGGAGTTTTTCCTCCAGGTGCCCCATGTCGGAATGCTTGAAAGTGTCATGCATGGCGCTGCATAAACGGATACCGTCGATGATGGAAGCATGAACCAGTCGGTCGGAGATCATGACGTCATCCTTGGTCAATACAGCTTCGAAAACACCGGCGTTGGCATCCATGCAGGAAGGGAATAGTATGGTGTCTTCGGTCCCAAGGAACTCTGTTACCATCTTTTCCAGCTTCTTATGTATGTCCTGTGTGCCGCAGATAAACCTGACGGACGACATGCCGTACCCGTGTGAATCGAGGCCTGCATGAGCAGCCTTTACGACCTCGGGATGGCTCGACAATCCAAGGTAATTGTTAGCACAGATGTTGATGACCTTTTTGAGCTCGGCTCCTTCGGGAAATTCAACGATGATGTCGGCTGCCTGGGCCGAATGGATGTATCGTTCCTGCTTGAACAAGCCTGCATCTTTCATCCCGGTGAGGATGTCGCTGTACATCCCGCGGGTTTTGTCGGTATATGCCATAAAACCTCCTTATTCTTTAGTGAATTCCTTAACCAGCATGCAAATTTTATTCACCGAGTCGAATGCCTCAGGTGTGGCTTTATCGTCAGGAATAGAGATCTTGTATTTGTTTTCGAGGAACCTTTTCAGTGATACCATCGAAAAGCTGTCGACTATCCCGCCCGAGATCAGGGGAGTGTCAAACGTAACTTCAGTATCATCCTCAACGTATTCGTTGACTACATAGGTTCGTACAATTTCTTTCATGTCTTCCATGTCTTGTTTCTCCTTTTTTGGTTTGCTAATTGATATTGATCTTTTTAATTACGTATTTTCTTTGTGATACAGATTGCTGGGTTCCTGGATTAGCAGCTTCGCTGCGATGACTGGATATCCAGTTATCCAGTTATCCAGTCATCCAGTCATCCAGTTATCAGTCATTCTCCAGCGTGCTCGTGTCCCCGATCTCCTCTCCCCATTCCTTCGCATGAAGTATGCGGCGCATGATCTTTCCGCTGCGGGTCTTGGGCAGGGTTTCGATGAACTCGATTTCCTGGGGCATGGCCAGGGGCGAGAGTTTCTTGCGTACGAAGTTCATGATCTCCAGGTCGAGGTCCTTGCTGGGTTCGAACCCGGGTTTCAGGGTCACAAAGGCTTTCACGACTTCCATATTCACGAAATCGGGTTTGCTTACAACTGCCGACTCGGCTACTGCAGGATGCTCGAGAAGCGCCGACTCAACTTCGAAGGGGCTTACAAGATGCCCTCCTGTATTGATAACATCGTCGTCACGTCCCACGAACCAGAAATATCCTTCCTTGTCTATGCTTGAACGGTCACCCGGAAGGTACCAGCCGTTTTTGAATTTCTTCTGGTAAGTCTCTTCGTTGCGCCAGTATGTGCGCATCATCGAAGGCCACCCCGGCTTTATCGCAATAAGACCGACTTTCCCCGGACCGTCGAAAGGTTCGAATTTATCGGCGTCGATCACGGTTGCCGTTATCCCCGGGAAAGGCTTGCCCATAGAACCGGGCTTGATCTTCATGCCGGGGAAATTGGTGATCATGATGCTTCCTGTTTCGGTTTGCCAGTAAGTGTCAAGGAAGGGTTTCCCGAAAACTTTCTCGCTCCAGATCACGGCTTCGCTGTTGAGCGGTTCTCCAACTGAGGCAAGGTGCCTGAGAGTTGAAAGATCATATTTTTTGATGACTTCATCGCCTGCTTTCATCAGACTGCGGATGGCGGTAGGCGCTGAATACCACATGCTCACTTTATGCTTCTCGATGAATTTGTACCAGTTGTCGGCCGAAAACCCTGCATCGAGCACGCACTGGGTTACCCCGTTTGAGAATGCGCCTATGATGCCGTAGGATGTCCCGGTGACCCATCCGGGGTCGGCGGTGCACCAGTAAATATCTGAATCCTGCAGATCGAGAACCCATTTTGCTGTAAGGTACTGCGAGATCAGGCTGTAATGAACATGCTTTACACCCTTGGGCTGGCCTGTTGTTCCTGAAGTATAATGGAGTACCGAGGGCGATTCGGCTTTTGTCGGATGGATCTCGAAGTTCTCGGGCTTGGGGGCATTGTCCATATCAAAGGCTATTTCCCTTTCGCCAAGCGGTTTCGCGGGATCGGCATCCACAATGATAATATGTTTGAGGAAAGGCATCCTGTCGAGGATCTTCCTCACCTTTGGGGCATGCTTGCGTTGTGTTATGACAGCGGTAGTCTGCGCATTGTCAAGGCGTACGATCAGCGACTCGTCCCCGAATGCCGAAAATAGCGGCTGAACAATTGCCCCGATTTTAAGAACCCCCAGGAAGCCTATATAAAGCTCCGGGATCTTGTCCATGAACAGGCAGACCCTGTCTTCGGGTTTGATTCCAAGATCGCGAAGAAACTTCCCCACCCCGTTGGAGGTCAGGCGAAGTTCGTTGTAGGTGTAGCGTTTTTCCTGGCCCTGGGATCCTTCCCAGATGAGGGCCGGCTTGTTTCCATTTCCAAGCTCGCAGATACGGTCGGAGCAGTACCAGCCGATGTTGATCACATTACCGGCCTGGTAATCAAGTTCTTTTTCTGCAATGCTCCAATCGAAATTTTTAATCCTATCGTCGTAGGATCCGATGTTCGACATAAGAGGTTGAGGTTTTAGAGGTTAATACTTGGTTCCGGGTTCCGGGTTCTGGGTTCTGGGTTCTGGAGTTTTTTATCCAGTGCCAAGTACCTAGTGCCCAGTTACCTAGATTTCAATAATCACTACCGCAGTTGTTAATTCCTTAACATGCGATAAAGATACATGAATTTTTGAAAATCCCTCTTTTTCGGCTAATTCTTTTGCCTTGCCGCTTAACCTTATATGGGGCTGGCCAAGTTCATCGTGGTAAATGTCGATATCGGCAAACCGTATGCCGAACCTCCAGCCTGTGCCAATGGCTTTCATCAGCGCTTCCTTGGCTGAGAACCGGGCTGCATAATGCTGGTATTTGTTCCTGCTTTTTGTTTCGCAATATTCAATCTCCCCCGTTGTGAAGATCTTGTCGCGGAAACCAATGTCGCGCTCCATCACTTTCTGGATGCGTGCACATTCGATGATATCTATGCCTGTTCCGTAGATCAAATTGCTCCGAGTTGTTTACCTACTTTTCTGAATTTATCGAGTGCAAACCCTATCTGCTCCAGCGAATGTGCGGCACTTATCTGAACGCGGATACGCGATTTGCCTTTAGGCACCACGGGATAATAAAAACCTATAACATAGATGCCTTCTTCGAGCAATGCATTGGCAAATTCCTGTGAAAGTTTCGCATCATTGGGAAGATGCCCGAACAAAACCGGGACAATTGGATGTATGCCATCCACTATCCTGAATCCTGCATCCTGCATCCCCTTCCTGAACAACTGGGTGTTTTCGAACAGTTTATCTCGAAGGGCCGTGGTCTCAGAAAGCATTTTCAGCACTTCGAGTGTGGCTCCTGTAATGGCAGGGGCGAGAGTATTTGAAAAAAGGTAGGGGCGCGACCTCTGCCTGAGAATTTCAACGATCTCCTTTTTACCCGAGATGCATCCTCCCGATGCGCCGCCCAGGGCTTTACCAAAGGTTGTGGAAATAATGTCGACCCTCCCCTGTGCATTGCAGTGCTCGATGGTTCCCCTGCCGGTCTTACCCACAAAGCCTGTGGCATGCGAATCATCCACCATCACGAGGGCATCGTATTTTTCGGCCAGGTCACAGATCTTGTCAACCTTTGCAATGATGCCGTCCATCGAAAATACACCGTCGGTCACTATGAGTTTGAACCTGGCTTCGGATGCATCCTGCAGGACTTCTTCCAGGTCTTCCATGTCATTGTTCTTGTAACGGAATCTCTGGGCTTTGCAAAGCCTCACCCCGTCGATGATGGAAGCATGGTTCAACTCGTCACTGATGATCGCATCCTGCTCACCCAGTAAGGGTTCAAATACTCCCCCGTTGGCATCAAAAGCTGAAGAATACAGTATAGTGTCCTCGGTCCCCAGGAATTCGCTGAGCTTGGCTTCAAGGTCTTTGTGAACCTTCTGGGTTCCGCAGATAAAACGCACGCTCGACATCCCGTAGCCATACCTGAAGAATGTCATGTTGGCCCCGGCCATGGTCCTGGGGTCGTTCGACAGTCCAAGGTAGTTGTTGGCACAGAGGTTTAGTACCTTGCGGCCGTTGGTCATGATCTCCACTCCCTGGGGAGTTGTGATTATCCTTTCGGTCTTATACAGGCCGTCACTGATGATGCCTTCGAGCTGCTTCTGCAGATGTTTCTGAAATTTACCGTACATGGAAGTAAAAAAGTTGGGTTTAGTGCCTGTAAAATTACATAAAAAACTTATCGGACTGTTCTCAGGTTTAAGGACCTGAGTTTAGGTGAAAGCTTTGCAGTGATGCCGACTACCAGCAAGGTCATCAGGCCCCCGAAGATCACCGATGGGATGAGCCCCATAAGTTTTGCGGCAAGCCCTGATTCAAAAGACCCTATTTCGTTGGAGGACCCGATGAATATTGAATTTACCGAAGCCACCCTTCCCCTCATCGCATCGGGGGTTACCAGCTGCATGGTGGTCGCCCTGATAATGACGCTGATATTGTCAAACATCCCGCTTATCATAAGCAGCCCGAATGAAAGAAAATAGTTCTTGGAAAGTGCAAAAAGGATGATAGACAATCCGAAGCCGGCAACACTGAAGATTAAATACCTGCCTGCCTTAACCATGGGGGGCCTGTGTGCAAGGAATGCGCCCATAATCACTGCGCCGGCCATGGGAGCCGCTCTAAGGAACCCGAGTCCTTCCGGGCCGACTTTCAGGACCTCGGCTGCAAAAACGGGAAGCATGGCAACCGCTCCGCCGAACAATACACCGAACATGTCGAGCGACATAGCACCGAGAAGGATCTGGTTTTTAAACACAAACTTCAATCCGCCCGACAGTCTTTGAACCAGGGTCTCGCCCTTTTGTATTGCAGGTGTGGGCCTGTTTTTTACAAAGATCAGCAGGAAAAAGGCAATGCAAAGGAAAATGATAACACTTAAATATGCCGCCCTCACCCCGAAGAACCCGTAAACCAATCCTCCTATGGCAGGACCCGTAATGGCTCCAATGTGCCATACCATGGAATTCCAGGTCGAGGAGTTGGTGTAAAGGTAACGGGGGACCAGCTGGGCCATCATAGCAATGATTGCAGGATAAAGATAGGCCCTGGCGACACCTGAAAATGCAACCACGAAATAGATCGGATAGACGCCTACTTTACCCAGTATCCCTAAAGCCGGCAGGGTAAAAATGAATAGCGCCAGGGTCCCGCATAGGAAGAGCAGCATGAACCATATGATGATGGATTTCCTGTTATACTTGTCGGCTGCATTCCCGGCAAACAATGCTGATGCTATATTGGGGATGGCTTCAGCCAGGCCAATCAGGCCAAGCGACAAAGGATCTCTGGTGATCTGGTAAACCTGCCATCCCACGATGATGCTCTGCATCTGGAAGGCGATGGTCGCAAAGAAGCGGAAACTAAGAAATAAACGAAAATCCCTTACGCGCAAGACTGCGTAAGCATCATGTTTTTCCGGGTTGTTATCCAATGGCCTATTCTTCGTCGCTCTCCTGGTCTTCGTATGCCTTCAGCAGCTTATCCTGAATATCGGAAGGAACCTGGGCATACTCGGCAAATTTCATGCTGTATGTTGCGCGTCCGCTGGTGATTGAACTCAGGGAGGTGGAATACCTGTTCAGTTCGGCCAGCGGCACCCTTGCAATGATCTTCTGGAACCCGGCTTCACTGTCCATCCCCATGATAACAGCCCTGCGGCCCTGGAGGTCGGTCATGACTTCACCCATTTTATCTTCGGGTACAAGGACTTCCACATCGTAAATAGGCTCAAGGATCTTGGGGCCAGCGTTTTTAAAGGCTTCCCTGAAGGCATTACGGCCTGCGAGTTTGAATGAGATTTCGTTTGAATCAACCGGGTGCATCTTGCCGTCATATACGTTGAAGACAATGTCGCGGGCGTAAGAACCGGTAAGAGGGCCTTCTTCCATTTTGGCCATGACGCCTTTGAGGATAGCCGGCATGAAACGTGCATCGATGGCACCTCCGACGATACAATTATGCATCACGAGTTTTCCGCCCCATTCGAGTTCTATGGGATCCCTGCCGCGGATGGGGAATTCGGTCTGGTCGGCCATGCCTTCCTTATACGGCTGGATCATCATATGAACCTCGCCGAACTGGCCCGAGCCGCCCGATTGCTTCTTGTGACGGTACATTGCCTTGGCCGGTTTGGTGATGGTTTCACGGTAAGGGATGCGGGGGGCAAGATATTCAATGGAAATTTTTTCAAGATTTTCGATGATCCACTTTGTAAAGTTGAGCTGCAATTCGCCCTGTCCCTGGAGGATGAGCTGCTTGAGCTCCCTTGAATATTCAAACAACAGGGTGGGGTCCATCCTTGCAAGTTCGTTGATCGCAGCCCCGAGCTTTTCATCATCGGCAGCATTCTTTGCCTTCACTGCAACGCGGAATTTCGGTTCCGGGTAGATCGTGGGTTCAATGATATCATCGGGATTCTTGATCGAATTCAGGGTATTGCCCGTATGGACATTCTTCAGTTTAATTGTAGCTCCAATATCACCCGGCATGAATTTCTCAACCTTGTCGCGGTTCTTCCCGTTAACGACGAAAAGCTGGGAGATCCTTTCCTTGGTATGGTTACGGCTGGGATTGATCATATCCTGTGCCTCTACGATCTCGCCTGAATAAACCTTGAAAAAGGAGATCTCGCCGATATGCGCTTCAATGGAGGTTTTGAAAATAAACAGGGCCGTGGGATCCGATGATTTGAAATTCAGCTGTTTTCCTTCAGTTGTCTTTGCCCCGGGCATTTCGTTGGGAGCAGGCACTGCGCCGGCTATAAATTCCAGCAGGCGGCCAACGCCCATATTGTGTTTTGCACCAACACAGAGAACGGGGAACATGCTCCTTGAGATCAGACCGATCTTCATGGCCTTGTTGATCTGTTCCTCGGTAAGAGTCCCTTTTTCGAAAAATTCTTCCATCAGCTTTTCATCTTTCGAAGCAAGTTCTTCGATAAGCACAGCCTGCAGTTCTTCGGCTTTGTCCTTCTCATCGGCCGGGATGTCACTGATCTCAGGTTTGCCGCCGCCTGCAGGATATTTGTACATCTTCATCTTAAGAAGGTCGATGAAAGAATTGAAACCCGTGCCTGGGTTTACAGGGTATTGCAATGCGGTTACATTTGCGCCGAAACGGGCTTTAAGGTTGCGAAGGGTTTCATCATAATTGGCATGTTCCAGGTCCAGCTGGTTCATTGCAAAGATCACAGGCTTGTCGGCCCTTGCAGCCCAGCGCCATGTGATTTCAGTACCTACTTCAACCCCGTTCTGTGCATTCACTACCATTATTGCAGTATCGGCAACACGTAATCCGCCGATCACCTCTCCTATGAAATCATCGAAGCCGGGGGCATCCAGTATATTGATCTTCTTATTGTCGCATACTGTATTTAAAACCGATGCGCTCACCGAAGCCTGGCGCTCCAGCTCTATCGGGCGGTAATCCGAAATTGTGTTCTTGTCGTCGACAGTCCCGCGGCGGGTGATCAACCCACCTTCAAATACCATCGCTTCAGCTAAAGTCGTTTTTCCTGTTTTCGTGCCTCCTATGAGCACGATGTTACGGATCTCATTGGTCTGGTAAACCTTCATGTCAAGTAGTATTATTCTGTTTTTATGATGAAAATGTTAATTTTCGGAAAAGGGATACAAAGTTATAAATAAGGTTGGAATAATCAAAGACACAGCGATATATAGATTGAATCTCGACAGCGGAACGCTGAGGTCCGGGTTTCAGATCCCTGCCCTGATCCTGTTCCAGCGGTCCTTGTCCATCTTTGATCCTATAAATTCTATGACGTTGCCGCTAAGCATGGCCCCGTACTCCCCGCAGGTCTGAAGCGGCTTGCCTGCCGACAGCCCGTAAAGAAATCCGCTTGCATAGAGGTCGCCGGCTCCCGTTGTATCAACAGGGCTGACATCGATCACACCGATATCCCATGAAGCTTCCCCGCTTTTGATCATAGAGCCCTTGCTCCCGATCTTGACTACAGCAATCTTGACTTTGGAAGCGATCTCGTCCAGTGCTTTGCGGGGTTCCAGCCCGGTAAGCGCCTTCGCCTCTTCCTCATTGGCGAAAACAATATCAATATATTTCGTGATGATCTCATTGAGGAAATCCCTGTTGGCTTCAACCACATTGTAACTGCAAAGATCGATTGCAGTAGTAAGCCCTGCATCCTTAGCCTTTTCAGCCACGGTCCTCACGAGTTCGTGATCCTGCACCAGGAATCCTTCAATAAGTATATAATGGTAGTCAGCGTATTTAAAATTTGAAACAAATTCATGCGAAAATTCAGCCGATGCCCCAAGGTGGGTCGCAAAAGTCCTTTCGAAATCGGTTGTTACCAGGGCAACAACCCTTCCTGTCTCGTTCTTACTGTGGATCATGTGAAGGTCCACCCCGGCATTGATCATATCCCTGACAAAAGCACCCCCGAATTCATCCTCTCCCACTACACCGATAAACCCCGTCTTTGCCCCAAGCATTCCCAAACCATGGATAGTATTTGCCGTTGAGCCGCCTGCCGAATGGGATTTTTCAAACGCCCTCACCCTGTCGAGGACCTGGTTTGAACGGGTCTTATCCATCAGCTGCATACTTCCTTTTGGCAGATCCAGCTCGCTGAGGATCTGGTCGTTATCTATCCGTACCATGATGTCTACCAGGGAATTTCCTATACCCAATATTTTTTTCATAACGTATTGTTTTCGTGATGTTTATTACGGTTATAACGAACATGACCGTCGAAGTGTTTATCTCTTGCATCCTGTATCATACATCCTGCATCCCTTTCCCCCGCAAAAGTATACAATTTCCAGTAAAATCTCTACGGTTACGAATCTGTGTCACTTCAAACGCAACCAAAATCAAGCCCTCCCGTATAACCAAGAAAAAACAGCCATGAAAACACTGAGATTTCTGATGATAGCCCTTCTGTTTACGGCATTTTCAGTGGAAAGTTTCGCCCTTATTGACGATTGTCCTTGTCGCAAGCCGGTTGTAAAGAAGATTGTGAAGCCGAAGCCTATCGTATATAAAGCCCCGGTTAAGAGGTATAGCCTTTTTCAGGACATGCCTTATATACCCGAAGACCAGGGTTGCAGCAGGCCGGGCATCAAGCAGGTTGTCAATTACCAGCTTAAGGTGATGCCGAACCCTGTTCAGGAAAGACTCAATGTTATTTCCTTCATCCAGGATTCAGGGATGGTCAAGATCGAACTCTTCACCTGCGAAGGCAAGCTAATCACCACCCTGATGAACGAATACTGGGAAGGCGGGACCAACGTGCGGACTTTTGACCTGCAGGGAAAGGTCAAACGGGGAATTGCCTTTGTAAGACTTACAACCAACGGTACCGTTCGCCAGGTCGAAAAGATCTTTGTTCTCTAGAAAACCATCAATCCTTTTATACCAAAAACCAATCCGGCGCCAACAGGGCGCCTTTTTTTTGCAACATCCCCGGCAGCTGATCTTCTGCCAAACCTTTTCCTGCTCATCCTGTTTCTTATCCGCAAATAATTCTGTATCCATGTAATATTTTGGATAATTTTACGTCTTAATTAGACTGATTCAAAATTACTTTTTTTTGACTGCGGATGGCGGATCGGTTTAATAACAGGGATTTATGCTTCGTATACTATTAATAATCATTGGTTTGTCGGCTTTCTGCCTGGGCGGATGCAGCCAGGGCAATAAAGATGTCAAACAACAAAGTAAAGGAAAGATGGAATTTAAAAAGCTTACCCCCGAAGAGGAGAATGTGATTGTGAACAAAGGCACCGAGAGGCCATATACCGGGAAATACGAGACTTTTTGGGAAAAGGGGACATATGTTTGCAAGCGTTGCGGCGCTCCCTTATACCGTTCTGAAGATAAGTTTGACGCCGGTTGCGGCTGGCCCAGTTTTGACGATGAGATTCCCGGGGCGGTTAAAAAGCAGACCGATTTAGATGGAATGCGAACCGAGATCCTGTGTTCACGTTGCGGCGCCCATTTGGGGCATGTGTTCAAAGGCGAAGGGCTTACAGGTAAAAACACCCGGCATTGTGTGAATTCGATTTCCATGGATTTCATTCCTGCGAAATCCCTGGCTAAAACCGATACTGCAATTTTTGCAGGCGGCTGTTTCTGGGGTGTGGAGTATTTTATGAAGAAGATGAAGGGAGTGACTTCAACCAGCGTGGGATATACCGGGGGGCATACCGACAACCCTACTTACCATCAGGTATGTGCTGGTAATACAGGACATTATGAAGCCATCGAGGTGGTATTCGACCCTTCAAAAACCACCTATGAAGAAGTTGCTAAACTGTTTTTCGAGATCCACGACCCTACCGAGTGGAACCACCAGGGTCCCGACTGGGGTGAGCAGTACCGTTCGGCTGTGTTCTATCGCAATGATGAACAAAAGAAGGTCACCGAAAAGCTGATCTCAGAGCTGAAGGCCAGGGGATATAAAGTTGTTACCGAGGTCAAACCGGCAAAAATATTCTGGAAAGCCGAGGGTTACCACCAGGATTATTACACCCACAAAGGCAGTGAGCCTTATTGCCATGGGTTTGTGAACCGTTTTTAATGGAGTAGCGGCGTCATCCAGTTATCCAGTCAGCCAGTTATCCAGTCATCCAATCATCCATCATTTATTTGCGCCTGCCATCTGCGGGATCTTGATCTTGGTTTCCTTGTCTATCCCCGAAAGGATCTGGATGTTGATGCCGTCGGAAAGCCCGGTTTTTACGAATTTCTTTTCAAATTTCTGTGGGGCTGTCTCTACTTCTACGTAAGCCGAATCTCCTTCGAACTGCAGGAGCCCTTCCTTGATAGCAAGAACATGGTCGACCCTCTGGAGAACGATATCCGCATTCGCACTGTAACCCGAACGTATAAACTGGTCGTTCTTCAGCACAACATCGGCTTTGATCTCAAACTGAACGGCCCCGTTTTCGAGGACCCCTTTCGGAGAGATGTATTTTAAAATGGCCGTAAATGTGTCATTCTCGATTGCCCCGACAGTAAGCGAGAGGTTCATGCCGGGCTTGATCTTGCCTACTTCGGTTTCATCAAGTTTACCCTGGAAGATCATATCGCCAACGTCGGCAATGGAAGCAATCGTTGTGCCTGCGTTGAAGTTGTTGGTTTCGATAACCGAGGAACCCACTTTAACCGGGACATCCAGGACCATACCGCTAATTGTCGATTTGATCAGGGTATTCGTGGCTTTGCCAGATTTCTTGTTCACCCCTTCACGGATCAGTTCCAGGTTGGCTTCGGCAGCATCAACTTCCTGTTTCGCATTCTTGTATGCGATATCGGTTTGCTGGAATTCAGCTTCTGCTATTACTCCCTGTTGGTAGAGTTTTTGCTTGCGGTCAAAATTCATTTTCGCATCATCCTGCGCAATTTTTGCCCTTTCGAGCCGGCCTTCGGCATTGTTCAGGTTAACCAGATCGGGAATGATACGCACTTTGGCAATAATATCGCCGCTGTTGATCTTTTTTCCTGCCTCCACGTAGATCTCTTCAACAATGCCCGAGACCTGGGGCTTGATCTCGATCTCTTTCCTCGGGATGACCGATCCCGTTGCAACTGTCTTCTTGACGATGTTGGTCATGAATGGTTTATCGGTCTTGAAAACCACAGGTTTTTCCTTTGATTTGTTGTAGAGATAAAAGATCGTAGCAACGAATAATCCAAGGATGATTACCAGCAGTGCGATTCGAAGTATTTTTTTCATAGTATCGTGATTATAATTACATTTTCGTTTTGATATCTGGATAAGCAGCACTGCGTGCTGCGATTACTGGATACCCAGCTATCCCGTTATCCAGCTATCCAGCTATCCAGTCATCCAGCTATCCAACTATCCAGTTTTATTCATATCTTAACGCATCTATAGGTTTCACGCTCACCGCTTTCCGGGCCGGGATAAGTCCTGCGACGGCTCCTGCAACAACGAGTATGGCCAGGGAAACGACCGCGACACTGAAATTAATGCCCGGGTGCAGGAACATTTCCGTACCGGCCCCGGAGGATTCAAGCAGGTAATTGATCAGTTCCAGCAGGCCCACTCCCAGTGTCAGTCCGAAGTAACCCGAAAAAGTCGTCAGCACAACCGATTCGGTGATGATCTGGCTGATGATGATCCATGGGGTTGCCCCCAGGGCCCTTTGTATGCCGATCTCTTTCGTCCTTTCCTTGACTACAACCAGCATGATATTGCTTACGCCGATGATGCCTGCAAAAAGGGTCCCTATGCCTACGATCCACACCAGCACTTTGATCCCAAAGAACAGTCCGACCATCTTTTTATATTCAACTTCCAGGTTGAAATGCCCGATAGCAGCATCATCTGTGGGGGCGACGGAATGCCGTTTTTTCAGTACCCTGATCGCCTTTTCTTCAACAACGGCAACTGGGATACCGTCTTTCGAGGTGATATTGAAAAAGCCGATGGCATCACCCATGTTATAGGTCTTCTGGCAGGTTGTGAACGGCATATGGATCCTCTGGTTGTCATTGCTTGCGGCTTCCCCGGTGCGCTTTGACTTGAACAATCCTACCACGTTAAAATATACCCCGTTGACCTGGATATACTGGTTGATGGGGTTTTCATTCTTTTCGAACAGCAGTTCCTTGACTCTAAGTCCTATGACGACGACCTTACGTTTTTCCTTGATGTCAATTTCATTGATAAACCTTCCCTGCAGAAGGTTTACAGGATCTATGCTGTCGAAAACCGGATAATCTCCGAAGATCTGGAAGCCCCCCGATTTAAGTCCGCGGATCACGTTGCTCGCCCCGTTAAACCCGCCCACGTTAGTGCGCGGAGCCAGGTATTTTATTTCGGGGATTGCTTCATCCAGAGCTCTGACATCCGCATTCTCATAATAAAATTGTCGTCCTCTTGTAAATCCTTTATACGGGACTGAGGTCTGTTGTGCCCAGATGAACACGCTGTTGGTGGCCATGTCGCCGAAGTTCTGGGAGACACCGTTTTTGAGGCCGTCGCCCGATCCCATCATGATCACGAGCATGAAAATGCCCCAGAACACACCAAAAGCGGTAAGGAAAGTCCTGAGTTTATTTTTTCTCAGAACATGGTAAATCTCCTGCCAACGGTCTAAATCGAACATATTATTCTTCTCTAAGCGCTTCTATCGGCCTTATCGCCGCTGCCTTTATTGCCGGAAAAAATCCGGCGAAAGCTCCGGCGATGATCAGTAAAATTGTTGCCCCCACTGCAATTGCGAAATTGGCTTCAGGGTTCCTGAAGAAGTCGGAAGGCGGCATGCTTTTAGTGATAAGTTCCAGGAGGCCTACTCCGAGTACCAGTCCTACGTAACCCGCAAATCCTGTGATGAGGATGGCTTCCTGCATGATCAGCCCGATGATAGAACCCGGGGTTGCGCCCAGGGCTTTCCTGATCCCTATTTCCTTTGTCCTTTCCTTGACCGAGATCATCATGATATTGCTTACGCCAACAATCCCGGCGATAATGGTCCCGATGCCGATGATCCAGATGAACAACCTGATGCCTGCAAACAGGGCGTTAAACCTTTTCACATCCTCGCTTTTATTCATGATATCGATGGCCCTTGGGTCTTCGGGAGAAAAAGTATGCGAGCGGGAAAGGGTCAGTTTGGCTTTCCTGAGCATGGCGTCAGCTTCAGCAGGCGATGCATCGCCCGTGGTGAATGATATCTGGTTGATGACATTGCTGGTGTAAAATACTTTCTGGGCGGTTGTTATAGGGATATAGATCCGTTTTTGTTCGTTGTCGTCACGGCCGAAATCGCGGAAGATCCCGATGATCTTGAACGGTACGCCTTTGATATTGATGTATTTTTCAAGTGCAACGGTATCTCTTCCCTTGAACAGTTGGGATTTTACCTTTTCACCGATGGTGGCCACTTTCCTGCATTCCCTGATATCGATCTGGTTCAGGAAACGGCCCTGAAGTATCTGCACTTCCTTTATGTAACCGTAATCGGGATGGCTGGGTGAGACAAAGAAGGTACCGTATTCGTTTTTATAGGAAACCAGGACGCTTCCGAGAAACAACCTGGCTGAAATATGGTCGTAGCCTTTGATGGAGTTCTTGATCAGCTTGTAATCCTGGTCGGTGAATTTTATTTCCCTTCCCGTTTTCAGTCCTTTATACTGAACGCTGGTAACCCCGCTGCTGATCCAGATCCCGTTCATGGCGCCGCCTTTGAATTGTTCTTTCACTCCATTTTCAAGTCCGTTGCCTGATCCAAGCAGGATGATGAGCATAAAGATACCCCAGGCCACGGCAAATCCCGTCAGGAAAGTTCTTAGTTTGTTTTTCCTGATAGTTAGATAGATTTCCTGCCAGCGGTCAATGGAGAACATGGTTCTGGGTTCTGGGTTCTGGGTTCTGGGTCCTGGGTTCTGGGTCCTGGGTTCTGGGTTCTGGGTCCTTTACCTTATGCCCAGAACCTGGTGCCCAATTTATGCTCTTAGGTTCATTAAGGTCTGCTCATTCTTTACTATTTCCGTGATCAGTCCATCGGTGATCCTTATGGTTTTCTGGGTACGTTTTGCAATATCAAGTTCATGTGTTACGATCAGCATGGTAATATTTTCATTTTTATTGATATCGGTAAGGATATCCATAACTTCCTGGGATGTAACTGAATCGAGGGCTCCTGTAGGTTCATCGGCAAGGATGACCTTTGGTTTCCCGATCAGGGCCCGGGCGATGGCAACACGTTGTTTTTGTCCGCCCGAAAGTTCATTCGGCAGGTGATGGGCCCATTCCTTCAAACCCATGCGGTCAAGGTATTCCATGGCTATGGCATTCCTCTTTTTCCGTTTAACATCCTGGTAATAAAGAGGAAGGGCCACATTTTCTGCTGCGTTTTTAAAGGAGACGAGGTTAAATGACTGAAATACGAACCCAAGGTATTTATTCCTGAGTCGGGCAGCTTTTCGTTCATTCAGGTTTTCAATCCTGATCCCGCTGAGAAGGTATTCCCCGTGGTCATGATTATCGAGGATACCCAGGATATTCAGCAGAGTTGATTTCCCCGAGCCGGAGGCGCCCATAACTGAAATCATTTCTCCTGCTTCGACTTTCAGGTCAATGCCTTTAAGCACATGAAGCTTGTTGCTGCCTGTGATGTATGTTTTATGAATATTGCTGATGTCTATCATGGTAACGCATTATTATCCCGTGTTCAGGGACAGCAAGACATAAGACTCAATTTTACCTGCAGAGTTACATATAACAGATTAAAAAATCAGTTAATTTATACGCAGGCCGGTTGATTATCGCTGAATTGCCCTTATTAACCGGCAAGTGTTTGTGATTTTTTTTCGGGGGAGCTTGGAAATTCGGCTATTCTTTGTAATTTTGCGCCCCTGAATTCCTCCTTAGCTCAGTTGGTTAGAGCATCTGACTGTTAATCAGAGGGTCGCTGGTTCAAGTCCAGCAGGGGGAGCAAGAATGACAAGGGTTTCAGAAGATTAAACACTGAGACCCTTTTTTATTTGCAAACAATTTGCATAACATTTTGTTAAAAATTATTTCTTTTACAACTCTCAGATTCAGTTAAAGATTATACTTGAGCTTAGAACTTAAAAGCAGGTGGTCACAGGTTCGAATCTTGTTGCTCTCAGCAGTAAAATAAATGGTTTCGGAAGATCAGTTTGGATAAACCAACCCATTTAACCAGTCTCCGCCGATCCAAATTGACCACCCCTAGTAGATAAAGAGAAAATATTTTAAAATTATTAGTGATACAGATAGATTAATCACTACTTGAGCCATTATCAATCCAAAATTTTATTCTTTTATCTATTTGCGAAGACATTATCGTCTTTTCTGAGTAAATCCTTACATGGTCATTGTCCCTTATGCCAACGTAATAAATATCTTTATTTAAGTCAATAACAATGATGAAATTTGTTTGTGGGCAAAAATGAGACATGCATCCGGTTGTTACAAACATATCATTGGTTATTTTCACATCTGTACCAAGATTCCAATGTCCATCCATAAAAGCATATCTCTCCTTACCAAGGATTTTTTTTAGCCTTTTCTTAATTTTAGGATTATCAAATACGTCTTTTTTCCAAGGACTTCCATCTAATTTTCGTAAAAGATCAGTGTTGTCGGCGACTATTTCATCGTTTCTCACTTCCGTAATTTGAGCTTTTGGTAATTGAATTCTGCTATTTTCATACAATTTCTTATCATTATTTTCAACAGGTTTCGTTATAATGACTTGTTTATTCTCTTTCCAATTAGGTATCTCATTGACACTGCCAATGCCATAGATTTCAACTCTTCTTTTGTCTTTTGAGACAAGAAGTCCATAAGCATCCGGGTTGATTTTTCTATAATCTTCTGTTGCAACTTCACAATCATATTGAGTTGCGAATGGACCAATATAAACAGCGAATGATTCTATCCCCGACAATGATGGGTAATCAGGTATCCATAGATAGCCAGCGGAAAACCCGTTACTTTTTAGGGATTCTACTTTTATTTCTGCTGTTTTTTGAGATTTAACAGCTTCAACATTGACAATGTAAAAGTCCCCATTAGGATTTTCTGTTATTACCGAACTATTCGAATCCTTTGTTAGAAACTTCAATGGATTCAAATTCAGGTTAGAAAAAAAAGGGATATTGATATATTTAACTCCAACCAATAATATTAAAATGAGTACAATTATGGCCATCCCAATTATGACTGGTTTTAATATTTTAATAGAACCATTACCTTTTGATTTTTGAGAGTACCGAGATCTGTTTTTTGATGGAAAATTATAATAATCGGGTAGACCGATTCTCTCTATAGGCCTGTGTTGTTGATTAATAAATTGGGATGGTCTGGGTCCTCGCTCTTGGTAAACATTTGGGGGTTCTTGATAATTTGATTGTTGATTTTCTTCTAAGGTTGGTTGGGATATTGGTTGATGATAAACAGGAGGAAATGAATGTTTTATTGGTTCTTGATAAACCTCAGGGGTTGGTTGTTGAATTGGTTGTCGGATAACCTCTGGAGCAGGTTGGTAACTTGGTTGTTGATAAGTTGGTGCAGTTCCTTGACGTGTTAAAACATTAAGACCAGAAGTTGATTGCAATTTATCATTAGTGTTGTTTATGGCAATGATCGCCCATATTACAGATGCAATCCAAATGAAGATGAGTCCGAATCCCAATGTAAAAATACCTATTGGGATTCCAATAATCATTAACACGATGCCTCCTGTAACAGAAGAATATAGAAGCCCAAGAGGTCCAAAAAAGAAAGCAAGTAGGAAAGCAACCAGCATGCTTTTCTTGTTTCCAAACGAAACAACTGTCTGTTGATACGTAATATTCTGTACAGGTGGGTATTGTTGATAAGGCTGTTGGGTATAAACTGGTTGATTAACTACCGGGATTGGTTGCTGAATTGGTTGCTGATTTACCTTTGGGGGTGGTTGGTAAATCGGTTGCTGATTTACCGGTGGTATTCCTTGGTTTGTTATGATATTAAGTCCGCCACCAGATTGCATTTTAGCATTAGTTGCGTTCGTAGCAACGATAGCCCAAATGATAGAGGCAATCCAAATGAAAATAAGTCCAACACCTAACGTAATTATACCAATTGGGATTCCTATAATTATCAATACAAGTCCACCTGCAACTGAAGAATAAAGGAGTCCAAGAGGACCAAAAAAGAAAGCAAGTAAAAAAGCAACCAGCACACTTTTTTGGTTTCCATAAGAAACAATTGTCTGTTGATAACCCTGATATGGGACTTGCTGGGCTTGGTTATTTGGAACATTACTGATAGGGGTGTGAATTTGATTGTTTTTAGATAAATAAATTACAGCGACAACTGGAATTATAATAATAGCTATAACAAGGAGTTCTTGGATCCCAAGCCCAAAAATTAACAAAGGATTTAATAATCTGTTTAATGCAAATATAAGCGATATAAATTGCATCTTATGAAGAATAATTTACAAGTTTCTGAATGGCATCATTTTAGTTTTACAAATATGCCATGCTTCGTCCTTACCCTCCACTCTTATCAATTCAAGATAATCAATGACAATAGCTTAATTCAATAAACGGCGATTTAGAAGAATTTGAAATATTCACAATGAGTTTACTGCTAAGATAATCAAACCCAGTTTAATGATGATGTAATGGTAAGAATAGTATTATTTATGCATCCCTTAAGATCGACTTTTTAAGTACAAGATATGTTAAATTGTGAGCATAAATATTATGGTATTATTTACATGCAAGTTTATCAAAATAATTATTGATTCTTGCTTTCAGCTAACAGTTCCATTTTTCTTAGGATTCTTTGAATCGAAAGGAGTGTCAGAATCGTACCCAATAGCGCTATTGCAATAAACCCTCCGGCAACTACATAAAGAGATTTACTCTTTAATTCACTTTTCTTTTCCTTATCAGCTAAGAAATTTTCCTCGGCTTGCATGGCTCTCATTGTCGAGTCAGCCAAGATTGCTGCAACCTGAGTATTATACTCATCATCTATACGGCCAATCTCTGCATTACGTTTTTGATTTTTTTGATTATAGACCGAATAAAATTTTCTTAGCGCTTTCGCAGGATTAATACCCGGCAATTGGGGAAGTAATTTATTGAACTGCTCTGTTGCTTCTTTCTGAACTTCAACATTACTATTAAAATAGGTATAAAAGCCATCAATTAATCCAGCTAAAAATTGAAAACGTGCACTATCTGAAATTTGATTACATGAGTGAATTGCAAAAGGTACAAAATCAAATGTTGCTTTAGGATTATTTAAAACAAATCCAATAAGATGTTGGGCTGCGTCTGAAGATGCTGAAAATGGTTTTAAGCTTTTGGCAATTAGTGTAAATGCTGAATCAAGTATATGAAGATCAGAAAACCTATCATTCATATTATAAATTATAAAATTAAGCACTTCGGTGCTTTTGATTGAAGGAACTTGCTTTAATATTTTTAAATAGGAATCAAGTGCTGTTTTTTTTTCTGAATACTTTCTTGCTTTTATTGGCCTATATGAGCGTTCAAGTCGTTGCTCAACATTGTCCCCACTTGGATTCCAATGTCTATAATTCGGATCGGATGGATGCATTTGCCATGCCAATTCCCCATATGGATATGACCAAAAGCCTGGTTGCCATTCATCTTTAGGGATAATCCTTTTCAACTCAGATAATGATAAGTCATAAGCAGGTTTTCCAGGATCATTTTCAACTTCAGGTTGTGCATGGTAAACCGGAGGTGGTGCTTGTTGTATGGAAGGAGGTTGCACTACCTTTTCATCACCCATGTTAAGGTCAGCTAACGTTACTTTCTCAACAGGAGGATAAGATGTTTTTGTTGGATAGGCCGATGCTTTCACTTTTTCTTTACCGGGTGGAATGATTGACCAGGCCAACAATACAATTCCAATAATTGCTGTAATAGTAATTATCCCTATTAGTAAATGCCAAAAGGCTGTTGATACACGGAAAACATATCTGTCTTCAACACGTGTAAAGTAGGATGTTTTATTTGAAGTTTTCATAAGATGATTTTATTTATAATTTGATGAAATATTTACTAACTACCAAGAGATAATGACCAAATTTTATTTTACCGGCAATAGTTGGCTCCCATTACAAACTGAACAGACCTTTCTAATTTCTTCTCCTGTATTCCCTTTACCGTTACAATATTGACAAACTAAATTAGTTTTTCCCGTCCCGTTACATTTTTCGCAATTAGATGAATAATTGCCATTGCAATAAGTACAAGTAACTTTTCCTGTTCCATCACATACATAGCATGTTAAATAACCTACGCCCGAACATTTTGGGCAAGTAAGTACCCCTTTGCCCAAACATTGATCACAAGTAAAAGTTCCTCGACCTGTACCTCTGCAATTAGAGCAAATAGAAGTCAGAGTAAGAAACCCATGTGCTACGTGCGTTGTTATTTTTCCAGTTCCATTACATTTCGGACAGTAGTTGAGAGTACCATTCCTATTGCATTTTGAACATCGAATTGTCTTGTTTCCATAACATTGATCACAATTATAGGTACCTTTACCGTTACAATTGCTACATTGCATTTTACCTTCAATACAATACCTACAAAAGAGTTTTCCTTTGCCATTACAGTTTTCGCAGTTCGCAACACCATCGCCATTGCAATGCGAGCATTTTACATATTCAATTATATAACCCTTGCCATTACAATAAGTACAAGCAATTTTTTTTGATTGAACTACTCCATTTACATCAAAAGTTGTCCACGTCCCAACAGGAAAACCGTTCATATAAAACTTCTCTGAGGATATTTTCCCATTGTCATACCATTCTGTCTGTTTTCCATCTAATTGCCCATTTGTATAATTTTCATTAAATTCCAAATGATAATTCGGATACCATTTTCTGATGCGACCATTTGGTTGCCCGTTAATATAATGGCCGTCAAAGCGAAGTTTAGTTTTATCAAATTTCACTCCATCAAAGTTAATGGCTTCTCCTGTATAAGGCGAGCCATTCCAATAGAGCATTTCGCCTTGCTTAGGAGAGGGATTAAACTTTTGCACATTTTCAGTTTGAGCAAAAATGATTTTAAAACTAAAAATGCATAATAGCAAAATAAGTAAAGCTTTTTTCATTTTGTTTTAGTTTAACTTTTTCTTTTCTTTTGGCTTTTCGGATTCGCCATGTTTTTTCAATTGTGGTATCTGGTCTCCACTTTTTTTAATATTTCTTGTTTCTTTAAGATCATTGAACTGTCAAAATAAAACTTATTCCAGAATTTACTGAAATTATTTATCTGGTTTTGGTATTCCAAAGTCAAAAACTTTATTGTTTGAAAAGCGGTCAGGTGCCATGCTGGCATAAACAAAACAATATTCACCATGTTTTAGGGGTGTTTTGAATGTAACTGAATATATTCCCAGAGCTACTTCCTTATATTCAAACTCAATTTTAGCTTTCTCTGGAATACCTGATGATCCACCACTATACCCCCCTCCTGAACTTGATCTTCCTGTCTCGAAAGAACGACTTTTTTTACTTTCATGTAATTTAACTAACGCAAATTCGTTTGGTGATGTGGCTGCTGCAAAAAACCAATTGCTCATCAGCGGATTGGAATTATTCTCAAAATAAAAGAAAAATGTTGGGGTCAATTCCTCAATTTGTAACTTACTTTCTCCTCCTGTAATATTTGAAATACTTCCACCACCTCCAATACCATTATAATGTGCTCCATGAGTCTCTGAGCTTCCAACAACAGTTGGATCAACTCTTCTTAATTGTTTCTCAGGATCATTCGGATTATAATAATATATACCGGGCGAATGCATTGCATTTGGATTATTTGCATCTTTTTGATTTATTTCCTCAGATTTGTGCTCTGAATCAACTTTAATCATTTCAGTTATTACATCCGCTGCAACTGAGTTTTGACCTAATTTCAACAAAGCATCTGTACTAACATCAAACTTGTTAGTACTCGTACGGATTTTACTGATTATTACTGATGGTTGAAGCCCTATTTTTGTTAATTGGATTATGGTTTCATTCGTTAGAATATCACCATTGTTTTGAGCATTTGTAAAACTTATTAAAAATAAAAATAGAATAGTGAGTGTTGTTGCTTTCATAAAAATAAATTTAGATTGATACCTACTCTTTTGGCTTTTCGGTTCGCCCCGTTTTTGAAGTGGGTTCTGGTCTCCACAGTGTAATCCTTTATCAATACAGACTATCCTTCTATTTACAGGGAACATTTATAGCATTCTTATCCACTTTTGTATTTAATCTAAAATTTCCTACTGGTTTAAGTGATTGTGGATTTAATACTAATGGAGGTGCTTTACCTACAATGGGTGTTTTCTTGTATGTATTAATTAATTCTATTGATTGGTTATTTGTCCAAGGGAAATTGATATTATACCAATAAGTATAATAAGTTGGGTCATCCTGGTAATATGCATTGACTTGAGTACTGGTAAATGCATAATAATAACCGATATTATATTCAATATAATCATTGGGAATAACAATGTAATCTGTTGTCTCTTGAGGTAGTAAGTAATTAACAGTGAGAGGACTTAGATTATGCGTTCCTTCGTTCTTCATATATAAGTAAAAATAAGTATCAGTAAAAATTAGATTAAAAGAAATTGATCCACCTGGAAGGTTTATAGTATAATTCCAATCTAATTCTAGCCCAATTTGTGAGCCGGTAGTGGTTACTCCATATGTATAAGCAGAATATGAAACGGAACTACCTGGCAAAGAATAAAATGTTACACTATTACCAGGATAGATGGTTTGTGTGTTACCATTTAATGTAATGTAAATATCTGTATATACCTCATTATTAAAAGTGACATCTGTACCTGTTGCAGGATTTAAAATAAATACTGGTTTTGTTATTGAATTATTACCTCCTGGGCCTGTGGCTGTCAATTGTACATAAAAAGTACCTCCTGTTGTATAAGTATGCTGAGGATTTGTTCCTGTAGAGGTTCCTCCATCGCCAAAATTCCAATTATAAGCTGTTGCATTTGTGGAGTAATTTGTAAAAGTCACTGTACAAGGTGCAGGATTGTTATCACCTGAAAATGTGAAATTTGCAACAGGAGCTGCACCTTGAATTATTACACTTTTAGTTATTGAATTATTACCTCCTGGATTTGTGGCTGTCAATTGAACGCTGAAAGTACCTCCAGTAGAAAAAGAATGTTGCGGATTTGCTAATGTAGAGGTTCCACCATCACCAAAATTCCAATTATAAGTTGTTGCATTGGTTGAAGAATTTGTAAAAGTCACTGTACAAGGTGCGGGACTATTGTTACCCGTAAATGTGAAATTTGCAACAGGAACAGGATATTGAATTATTAAGCTTTTAGTTACTGAATTAGAACCGCCTTGGCCTGTAACCGTCAATTGTACACTGTATGTTCCTCCCGCCGCATAAATATGTTGTGGGTTTTGATCCGTTGATGCGGGTGTATTATCTCCAAAGTTCCAACTATAGGATGTTGAATTTGTTGAGGTATTTGTAAAAGTCACTGTACAAGGTGCGGGGTTAGTATTGCCTGTAAATGTAAAATTTGCTCCAGGAATAGGGTATTTAATTGTAACACTTTTATTTGTTGAATTAGAACCACCCGCACCAGCGGCCATTAATATTACGTTGAAAGTCCCCCCTGTTGTATAAGTATGTTGTGGGTTTTGTTCTGTTGATGCTTGCGTACCATCGCCAAAATTCCAGTTATAGGATGTTGCATTTGTTGAAAAATTTGAAAAAGTTACTGCACATGGTGCAGGGTTATTGTCGCCTGAGAACGTGAAATTTGCTACAGGAACAGGAGGTGGGCTATCCTTTTTACAGTTTGAAAAAAACACGGTTAAAAAAATCATGGAAAATAATGCCAAATAAATTTTAAATTTTTTCATATTTTAAGGTTTTAAATTAATTTATTTTTATTCATTATTATTTTATTCTGAAATTCCGTTATACAAATATTCCTTTTTTTTTCTATTTGTTTTTTTTATCAGAGCTGCTCGATGCACGCCTATTGCTATTCTGAGAGTTTGATGAATTCGAAGGATGAGTATTTTGAGTATGCGTTGGTTGTTTTGAATATGTATTTGTAGGGTGAGAATACTGTGTAGGAGGTGAGTTGTGATTATTAGAATTAGGATTCTGATTCGTGTGATTTTCTGGTCTTGCATTTGGATTTGAATAATTTGTCTGGGTAGAATGGTTATAGTTATTACCAGAATTATTTGGTCTTGCATTTGGATTTGAATAATTTGTCTGGGTAGAATGGTTATAGTTATTA
>JBAXIO010000027.1:0-42689 GCA_037138335.1 Bacteroidota bacterium | reverse complement strand
TTAGAAGAGCTTTGGCAATATACGCAGAAGATCGTTCAGGAGGAACTCAAAGATCCCAGTCCCATGACCTTTGAACCGATCGATGCGCAAAAGGTCGCCGATACGGTCAATAAGATTAATGAGGCTCTGAAAGATAAGCCGGTAAGCAAAAAGGTGAGTCAGAAGCTCAAGTACGCCGAAAAGAACTGGCCTAAAAATATAGAGAAATACGACCAGCAGGAAAAAATCCTCAACGGGCGCAACAGTTACTCCAAAACAGACCCGGATGCGACCTTCATGCGCATGAAAGAGGATCACATGCTGAACGGACAGTTAAAACCGGGCTACAACTTTCAGATATCAACCAACGATCAGTTCATTCTGAATTATAGCATTCATCAACATGCAACGGACACGTTAACCTTGCCTTCTCATCTTCAGGGGTTTCACTCTCTCTATGGACACATGCCTGATACCGTGACAGCCGATGCAGGATATGGATCCGAGAGCAATTACCTGTATTTAGAAGAGCATTTTATTCGTGGATTTGTAAAAGATAATTATTTTGACAAGGATCAGCATGGTTCTGACCCCAGGCATCCCTTTGTTGCAGACAAGCTCTTTTACAATGAAGAGCAGGATTGTTACTATTGTCCGATGGGTCAGCCCATGACACGTAAAGCAGAGAGTACACGAACAGAAAAAGATGGCATTGTCCGTAGGTATACCTCTTACCAGGCGCAAAACTGCCAGGGGTGTCCACTGCGGGGGATGTGCCATAAAGCCTCAGGTAACCGCATCATCGAAGTCAATCACCGGTTACGGAAGCTCAAGGCCAAAGCCCGTGAATTACTTCTGAGCGAAGAAGGTATCAAGCATCGAAAGAAACGTCCCTGGGATGTCGAGCCTGTGTTTGGTAATATCAAATACAACAAGGGCTTCAAACGGTTTATGCTCGTAGGGTGTGAAAAGGTCGAAATCGAAGCCGGACTGCTGAGCATAGCCCACAATCTGTCAAAGTGGTCCAGCTAGACCCCTGATCTAGTTCTTTTGTCATGGCGGAGTCCCTGGCACTGCATAAGCGGCCTTGGCCGGCGCGGTCCTATAGCTAATTTCTTGGGATCGGTCAGGTATTTTAGCGCCGGACGCAGACGCGATGCAGTGACAGAGACTCCTCAGCCAACAAATAAAAAAAGAAGGGCAGCCTTTTGAGCCGCCCTCTTGCATTAACCAAAAACCAACCTATGAGAACTTAATGAGAATATATTTTCGAGTTGTCCCTGTAACCGGAGGTGGACTTATACCAGTCAGGGTAGCTAGAACCGCCGCTTTCAGCCCAGGTCGAGAACTTGAGATAACCCGTGAGTATCTGCTGTTTTTCAATCATATAATTGAATTTTTCGGCAATATTGATAGCCCAGGGATGATTCGAAGAGGTCTTGTAATATCTGCCTGCAGCAACACTGCTGTTATCGTCACCCGTACCAAACAGGGAAAGATCGGCCTTGTCGGTTGGCTGGTTGTCAACAAGATGTACTTCATGCCCGCGATCCTGGTTCACAATTAAGAATGGATTATACGGCGGTGTCCCCATTGTGGAAACAGGCACAGGCTGAGCCAGGGTTATAGTAAGCCTGATCGTATCGGGGGTAACATAAGGCGCACCCATCGTGGTATTGGTTCCGATACCGGTTCCGGGATAAGGGAGCCTGTCAAAAGCATCATCGTAAGGAATAACCACGGCTTTGGTTTGACCCGCCTCGCAGTTATTGGCTGAAAGACTGATATAGGAATGCTTCAGATCGATGCCTGTTACACCAGCAACCTTTGCTGCCAAACAGCCCATCTGGAATCCGAAGGCATTATGCAGGGTCGCTCCCATGGCTTCAGTAATAAGGGTTGCCTGCACTTTCACCACATTGTTGTCGGCATTCGTGATCTGGTCGAAACGGTAGCTTACCACCAGGTCGTTAAAATCGTAATCCCCCTTGGTTGGCCAGAGATCTTCAAAAGCAAGCGAGCCATAAGAAGTTTTATTGGGATAAAAATTGTCGTGAGCCATTGTTGGATCATTTGGATAATCATCCTGGTTATCGGGGATGCCATCATGGTCTGCATCGGGAAGCGTGGTAGCTATATTGGGCATATTCACGGTATTTACAGCTTCAACCGGATTGGCTGTTACGTATAGGATCCCGTCATTAAAATCCTGGTCCGATCCCTGGTCGCGCCTCCAGTCTTCAAACGAAAACATGAATTTCAAACGTGAAATGTCTTTTAATAATAATGTATGCTTCCTCAGGGCAGGATCTGTTTCAGGATTCAGCCCTGGGATTGAGTAAAGGGAATAAGAACCACTGGTCACGGTTTTTGAAGTGCCATTCCAACCGGCAGCGATAACCACCCAACCCAAGGATTTTCCGGCGGGGAAGCGTCCAAGGAACACTTTATTTCCAGGGTAAAGCCCGCCTCCGCTCCCGTTATTGGAGAGATTGGGATATATAATCTTAATGGTATCGATCTGTGCCGCAGTTGTCGGCGGATTATTTGTATTGAAGGTAAAGAAGCCCATTGCATTCTGCCATCCGGCGCCTTCGGTAATATAAGTGATCCATACGTCGCACTGCTCGATCAGTTCAAGGTTGCATGGAGCGTTTGAAGCAAGATATTCGGGATGATATGTGGGAACCGGCCGGTACTCAGGCAAGGTTGAATTCAGATCCGTCAATAAGGCCTGGTCGACTACATCGTTTGGTGTTACAAGATAATTGGGAACACCCTGGCTGTCATATGTGCCCATGTAAACAACTTTAGTCGCAGCGGCGCTTTTCACATTACAACCTCCAAAGCCCGATTTAAGGTTTACCGGGGCCGGGGCTTTTCCTCCGAATATTGCTTCAATGCGGCCTGAAGTTATAGGCAGATTCATTTCTCTTTGCAAGCCAAGATACCTGGTTGTAACGGTAACCTGCTTCAGGGAAGTGGGGAATGGCTGTGTTACAACCCATTTCCCGTTAATATCAGTCGAACCGCTGTACATCAGAACGCCGCCAGAATCAGGATGAGAAGTATAAACGCTGAATTTAACATTCTGAAGCGGATTGCCCCCGTTGTCCTGGGCAGCAAGATTTATTCCCACATCAGTTGTGGTAGCCCATGTGAAATTTGAAGGAACAACAAGCTGGTCGAAAGTCGCAGCCTGCGAAGGGGAATCACCCTTATTTTTATTGCAGGACGGGAGAATAAATAAAAAGACAAATACTGCCGAAGTCATCAGCAGTATGTTTGTTATTGCAAGTCGTGATGTTGACATATGAATTTGTTTTATGCAAAGATAAACTGTTAACAGGGCTAAATGAAAGCTGTAATACGTAAGTGTAACTACTTACTTAGTAAATATAGTACATTTTAAGATTAAAGAAGAAAGAAGGATTAATTCTGTTGAATGGAGTTAATATTTTGCACTGCGATCAGTTGATCGCATTGAGCAGCTCCCGGCCGGTAATAAACGTAAACGGTATACATATGCGGAGTCTCCCAATGATTCCCTTCAACCAGGGATTCGTCCCCCGCGGTTTTACCTTTTTTCAAAAGGACATATATATAATTATAATACCCCTGTTTCAAAAAGAGGCTGATCTCATACCGTTTGGTGGCATCATTAAACAGCAGCCTGCTTTGAGCATCCATCCTCCAGTTTGTAAGAGCCCCCATGAGATAAAAATCACCATCGGTGAACTTCATGGGAAAAGGAAGGAAAAAATGAACAAGGGCATAGTCGGATTCAATATTAAAATTCGTCGCATTGACTTCATTTTTAATAAGATACCTTCCGCCAATATCCTTATTGTAAACATAATTCTTATAGGTCCTGGGCTTGTCTTCCAGTAAAAGCACCTGGTTCACAGTGTCATAATAAATTTTATCAATACGCTCGGTCTGGTACATCAGGCTTTTTATATCAAAGTTACGGTACGGACTTCCCCCGTTAAACACATTGTTCTCGTCGTAACGGTAATCCAGTTCTTCCCCCCTTACAAACCTCGGAAAGATGCCAAACAAGGAATTATCCCAGCGGTCATCCTGCTGGACGACCACTTTTAATTCGCGCTTTAGATCCGAAATCCTGAAGCCATTGAGCCTGACGATAAAATCAAGCTGCTGCTTTGTCAGATGTTCATCGGTTTTAGACCCCTGCTGAACCGATCCTTCAATGGAGACGGTGGATACTTCAACAACCATGAACCTCCTGGTAAAAACAGGGTAAGCCGGATCATCGTCATATACTATCAGCAAATAATTTCCGGATATCTTCGGGGCCATGTCCTTCGAAGGGAAGTTTGAGGAGTAATGAACATACCTTACCGTAGTATTGATTGAATATTGAAAATCATTGATATTCTCTTCAGTATACCCGCTGATATACTCTGAGGGTCTGAGGTCTGAAGAAGTAGACCAATCGGATTCACAATGCCTTATCGTATATTTATAGGCCTTTGACTGCATGTCGAGATCATCAAAATCAAGAGCCAGTCTTTCAGTTGAATTCAGCTGGAATATGGGGGAGGACAGTTCAAATCCCTGTTTATACAACTGAACCGTTTTTATTCCCGGATCATAGGTTATATTCTCATTGGGGAAATCGGCTGCAAGGCATGTATTACCTAAAATGACCAGAAACGTCAGGATGAAAAAGGAAACTATATTTCTCATGAGCCGGTAAGAAATGTTCAAGCTTACTAACCGGCAAATGTACAATTTCTATAATTGAAAATACTCGGGGACGCTTACTAAAGCTTTTTCCAATACCTTCACTAACTGCGAGGAGGTTTCATCCCTGATGAACTTCTCCCTGAAATCAGTTTCCGGATACAATTTTTTCAGGGAAGGATGGGTTGACGGAGGCTCAACCCTGATCTTTTTGAAATTGGACTGCATAGCCCAGTCTACGGCAACTTCGAGTAAATTATGGCTCCATTTCAGGAAGGCCGTTGATGGCCTTACATAGAATTTCCTGATCTCAACAGTATTGTAGTTCGCTTTTTTCAAGGCTATGAAACCTATACTCTGATTATTGGATTTAAGTAAAAATCCCACACCCTTCGGCATTTTATAGATCTCCTTGATCGAAGCCGATTCACGCAGCAATTGCTGGTAATCCAGCTCAAAGTCCATAGCGGTGGCAAATTCTATGGAAAGCTCTTTCATGTCAAGAAAGTCCTTATCTCTTATAACCGGGGTGATCAGCCATGGGCCATTATTTGGAGTGCTCATTATTCCTTTTTTATGAGATTGAATGTTTGCCTTTCTCTGTAAAATCCAGATTATGAATTTTCTGCTAATTTATCCCTGCAGCAAAGTGATTGCAAGCTCAAAAAGGTAAGTGTTTGGGAATTATTAGTAAGTGTAGATGAAAATCGGGGAAACTGGATAACTGGATAACTGGATAACTGGATAGCTGGATAGCGGGATAGCTGGATAGCTGGATGACTGGATAGCTGGATGGCTGGATGGCTGGATAGCTGGCTGACTGGATGGCTGGGTAGCTGGATGGCTGGATGGCTGGATAACTGGATAGCTGGATGACTGGATGACTGGATAACGGGATAGCTGGATCAGGTGATCCTGCGCCTGAATTCTGAGATGACAACTGCCGCGGCAACGGCAGCGTTGAGGGATTCGGCTTTACCATCGGCGGATGATCCGAATGAAGGAATAAACAGACGCTTTGTTACAAACTGAGTGAGTTTTTCAGAGATTCCATGGGCCTCGCTTCCAATAATGATTATCCCATTCTCACTCAATGGAACTGAATAAACGGGATCACCCTGCAGAAAAGTACCATAAATCGGGATACTGCCTTTCAATGTTTCAAGAATCCCCTGAAGATCAGTATAAACTACATTAACTCTTGCCACAGACCCCATGCTGGCCTGCACCACTTTGGGGTTGTATAATTCCACTCCATGTTCAGAACAAATGACGTTCCTGATCCCGAACCAGTCGGCAATCCTCAACATGGTCCCGAAATTCCCGGGATCGCTGATGCTTTCAAGCATAAATGAGAGGACATTTTTCAAACCCGGGATTGCTTTCTCAACCGAATCTGTATCGGGAAATTCAATGACATCGCCATATCCCGTAGGGATTTTAACAACAGCAAGTACAGGGCTCGGACTCGTTAGTGACGTGATCCTGTCCATGTCTTGTGGCTCAGCCTCAAATACCGGAACATTATGTCGCCTGATCATCTCCAGGTTCCCGACGATCCACTGGCTCTCGGCGTATACCCCGGCAATTTCGTAAGGGCTTTCGATCAAATCGGCTACCAGGGTATTGCCCTCGGCAATAAACTCCTTATACTCATCCCTGTACTTCTTGATCTTCAGGGCATTGATGTGTTTAACCTGGCTATTTGAAAGCATAAAAAAATCCCGGGTGGTGATCCCGGGATAAAATTAGTAAATTTTTCAGCAGAACAGATACCCAGTAACCCAGTAACCCAGTTACCAAGTCACTAGTCACTATTCCGCAAACACCTCGAATTTGATCTCAACATGAAGGTCCTTGTGAAGGGTGACCTTTGCCTTGTAAACCCCGAGCTCTTTGATATGCTCATGGTCAACGTGGATCTTGCGGCGGTCAACATCGAAATTGAACTGGTCTTTCAAAGCCTGGGCAACCTGGAGGGCATTCACCGACCCGAAGATCTTTCCGCTCTCGGCAGCCTTGGCGCCTATCTTAACAGTTATATTGGCCAATGCCTTTGCAAGCTCTTCGGCGCTCTTGAAGATCTTCTCTTCCTTATGAGCCCTCTGCTTCATAGTCTCGGCAAGGATCTTTTTATTGGTCTCGGTTGCAGTGATTGCAAGACCTTTAGCGATTAAAAAATTACGTGCGTAACCGGGCTTTACATTCACCTTGTCATTCGCATATCCCAGATTGGGAACATCCTGTTTTAAAATAACTTCCATCGTTCTTCCCTCCTATTTTAACATGTCAGCAACGTAAGGTAATAAAGCCAGGTGGCGGGCACGTTTCACGGCCTGTGCCACTTTCCTCTGGTACTTGGTCGAGGTGCCGGTTATACGGCGGGGAAGGATTTTTCCCTGCTCATTGATGAACTTGAGCAGGAAGTCAGCATCCTTGTAATCGATATACTTGATACCGCTTTTCTTGAAACGGCAGTATTTCTTCTTCTTGGTATCTACCGCAATAGGGGTTAGATATTTTATTTCGCCTTGTTGTTGTGTAGCCATTTTTACTGATTTTTTAAATTATTCCTGAACTTCCTTTTCCTTCTTCTTGTCTCTTGATTTCGCACGTTTCTTCTCGCTGTAAGCAAGTGAATGCTTGTCGAGGACGATCGTAAGAAAACGAAGGATGCGTTCATCACGTTTAAAGGTTACTTCCCATTCGCGAATGATTGCGGGTTCTGCTTTGAATTCCATCAAATGATAAAAACCCGTGCTCTTTTTCTGAATGGGATAGGCGAGCTTCTTCAATCCCCAATGTTCCTCGTGAACGATCTCGGCCTTTTTACTGACGAGGAACTTCTGATACTTTTCTACCGCTTCCTTCATCTGTTCTTCAGATAAAACGGGAGTCATAATGAAAACGGTTTCGTACTGGTTTAACATTTCCTGTTGATTTTAATGAATTTAACTTGGTTTTATAAAACGGGCTGCAAAATTAAGAATAAGAAAGGAGATAACCAAACAGTCTGGAATTTAATTGCCTATCTTTGGAGTCCTTAAGTCCTGTATCCCCCATGTCTGATCCGGCAAAAGGAATTAATAGCAAATTCACCGGGAACCTTAATGTATCGGGATTCACCTTTGGCCTTACAGCCGTCATTCTGAGTATTTTATTCGTTCAGACCCGCTTCCTCGATGGAGACGGAACGGGCTGGAAAAGAATAATTACCAGCGACTGGGCAGGTTATTATGCATACCTGCCCTCATTTCTTATCTACGGTGATCCGCACTGGGAAAAATTCACTTCCGCCGAACGCAATGCATATGGATACAATGATTATAATCCTCAATACCTCATCCAAACCAAAGGACCGCCTGTAAATAAATACTTTGCGGGGGAAGCAATACTTCTACTCCCGTTTTTTCTTGCCGCTTTATTGTTTTCCTGGATCGCAGGAACCGGGATCAACGGGCTTTCATTTTTTTTCCAGCTTTTCACAGGCATAGGTTCGTTGTTTTATATCCTTGCAGGCTTGCATTACCTGAGAAAAATCCTCGGATTCTTCAAATTCAGGGAGATTACGGTCTCGTTTGTGATTATAGCCATGGCTTTCGGAACAAACCTGTTGTACTACTCCATGGAAAAGCCCGCCATGTCACATTTTTTTTCATTCTTTGCAATCATACTGTTTACCTGGACATTCATCCGGACCAACCACAAATTATCAGCGGCTTCCTCATGTTTGCTGGGTTTTCTGATCGGGATCATTTTTCTCCTGCGGCCGGTGAATGTGATACCGCTTCTTGCATTCCCCCTCTTCCTGAAGCATCAGCCAGGCCCTGTTTTACAAAAATTCAAGGTATTCCTTGACCCGGTATTGATCCTGACCCTGGCTTTAACCCTTTCAATACAAATGATCCTGTGGTACCTTCAATCCAACCAGTGGATCATCCGTCCTTACCCTGATGAAGGCTTTAATTTTTTCCATCCGCGCATAACCGACTTCCTGTTTTCATACCGAAGAGGCTGGTTCATTTATACCCCTGTGATGCTCCTTGCCATGGCCGGCATCTTTTCCCTTCCCGGAAGAAGATTCAGCAACACTGCCGGCTTCATTTTATTTTTTGCTATCCTTGTTTATATATGTTCCTCCTGGTGGTGCTGGTATTACGGGGATGGATTCGGACAACGTCCACTGATTGATTTTTACGGGATTTTTGCCATTCCCCTTGCCTCCGTTCTGGAATTCAGATCCAAAGTGCTGAGAATTGCCATCTTTTCACTCTTAACAGTTTTCATCTTTTTCAACCTGTTCCAGACATGGCAGTGCCGGAAGAAAATAATTTCCCCTGATAATATGAACCGCCAGAAATATTTTTATGTTTTTTTCAGGACTGCGGATGAGTATCGTGACTGCCTCGGGGGATATGAAGAAGAGCCATTCTATAAAGCCGACCTCAGCCATCCCCTGGCAAGCTTTACAAACGTTTTTGACAAGCAGGAGAAAGGGTGGTTCGGACAGGAACCCTGGGTTAACTGGCGCAAAGTCGTCAATAAAAACCAGGTTTACATGTTTACCGCGGAAAGGGAATTCGGCCCTGGCATCAATGTGCGGTATGACAGCCTCCGGCATGATCCATCCTGGTTGTTCTGCACGATAAACCTGATGATCCGCGACAGCATCCCCGGTGCATCAAACAAGGCAATGATCGTCGTCAGCATTGAAAACCATTCAGCTTCGTACAATTACTATGTATCCTTCCGCCTGAACGACATTCCGCAGTTCAGCAGCGGAATATGGAAACCCCTTGATTTTTCGGTTTGTATCCCCAGGGTCAATAACCCTGCCGCAAAACTGAAGATCTATCTCTGGAATCCCTGTAAAGGACTGTTCATGCTGGATAATATGGGAATAAAAGTGTACGGGAGAAGCAGTGACTGGTGAATGGTGAACGGTGAATGGTGACCAGTCACTGATCACTGATCACTAGTCACTATTTACTAATAAAGCTACCGCGTATGCCGAAACCCCCTCTTCCCTGCCGATGAACCCGAGTTTTTCGCTGGTTTTTGCCTTTACATTGATACAGCCGGGGCTGCAGGCAAGAGTGGCGGAAAGTGAACTTATCATGGAGGGGATCAATTCAGAGATCTTTGGCTTCTGAAGGACAATAGTGCAATCGATATTCCCTATCCCGTAACCTGCCTCACTGATGAGTACAAGGGTCCTCTTCAGCAATATGCTGCTGCTGATGCCTTTGTATTCTGACGAAGTATCGGGAAACTGCTGTCCTATGTCGGGAAGCCCTGCAGCACCAAGCAAGGCGTCAATGATGGCATGGATCAAAACGTCGGCATCGGAATGGCCTGCAGCGCCTTTGGCATGCTCAACAGGCACACCTCCCAGGATGAAGCTGCGGCCTTCCTCAAGTTTATGGGTGTCAAAGCCGAAACCGATACGCATTACGATTTACGATTTATTGCGAAGACTGCTTGTCTTTTTTCTGGGTGTCGAAATTGAACAGAAGGGTAAACTGCATGGTGTTCTGCAAGGGGTTGTTGTTCTTTATCGGTATGAGATAGGAGAAATCAAGTCCGAAGACATTATACCTTAATCCTGCCCCAAGAGTAAAGAACTGCCTGTTGCCTTTGTATTTCGATTCATAGAAGTAACCGGCGCGGATTGCAAACAATTTGTTGTACCAGTATTCGGTGGATGCCGAAACCGTGATTTCCTGGAGTTCTTCCTTGAAACCGTAAGGCGCATCATAAAAGGACTGGTACATGCCGCGTACTGCGGAAACATTGTTATCTTTCCCTGCAATGATCACATAAGATTTCGACGCGCTGTCATACTGTGTGACAGGAGGGGTGGGAACAAGCAATTTATTCAGGTCAAGAGCAAACGAAATACTGTTATAATCGTCGATATTAAGAGTAAATGCAGGTCCCAGCCTGAGGTTGGTGGGTATGAAATTACTCTGTACCGATGAGCTGCTGTAAGAGATCTTGGCACCTATGTTCGAGATGTCGAACCCGAAAGAAATAGAACCTCCGCTGGTCCCCTTGATCTCCAGAGGGTGATGGTAATAAAAAGCGATGTCGGCGGCAACAGAGTATCCGGGTTTGACGCTGGCATCGTAAGCATTATAACCCGGTATCAGGTTTGAATAAATAAACCTTGCAGCTACAGCTCCCGAGATCTCCCTTGAGAACTTCCTGGCATATGTAGCATCAACGGCCAGTTCATTTGGCTTGTAGTTTCCAAGATCCTTGCCGTTTTCATCAGTGTATTGAATTTCACCCATTGAGAAAAATCTCAGCGACATAGCAAGGGCCTGTTTATCGCCAAGCTTAACGTACCCGTAGAGGGAAGCCAGACCAATGTCATTCACCAGGCCCCTCAGCCAGGGCACATATCCTATACCAATTCCGACGGCTTTATCACAGAATGCATACTTTGCAGGGTTCCAGAACATCGAATATATATCCGGAGCTGTTGCTGCTCCGGTATTTCCCATACCCCCCGACCTGGCATCGGGAGCGATTGTGAGAAATGGCACCGATGTCGATATGACCCTGGAACCATCGGTGGGCTCGGGGGGCAGTTGTGCGAATAAATTTGATACTACAAAGGTGAAAACCAACAATAAAACCAATCTGTTCTTAATCTGTCGCATTCCAAAATATTATTATATGTATTTACTAAAACGGGTTGCAAAATTAACGAATTAAAGCGGCCTATATTGCTTTCATTCAGAAAATTGGATATAACTATTTGTTTATTAGTGAATTATTATAATTTTCCCGGAAGTATTCACAAATGAACCAGTGCCGTTAAATTTAACCGTAAAGGGGTAAACCCCGCTAATCAGTTTATTCCCGCCCTCGTCGGTAAGATCCCAGTTAAGGGTGAGGGGTGTGGTGCCCGATTCAGGATAAGATCTGGTGATTGTCTTAAGCCTGATGCCTGACACATTGTATATATCAATACTCAGGCTGAATCCCCCCGCAGAAGTCACAGGGGTAAAGGAAAAGGTAAGGCTGGTGGTGGCAGGGTTGGGATAGCAGAAAACATTCCGGATACTAAGGGCTGCACCCCCGGCCACCCAGAAATAAATATCCTGCTGGGTTGAATTATCATACAGATCAAAAGCCCTGACTGTTAATTTATGCTGGCCCGGGCTAAGGCCTGAAAGCTGGTAACTGAGCGAGCCCCGGGAGAAACTCCCGACCTGGGGCACATAGCTGTCGTTCAGGCTGATCACATGAGCCCAGTCACCGTCAAGTATTCCAATGATATCATGTCCGATGCCAAATCCTGTTGAATTAATGCCGGAGGTATCATACAGGTCGGCAATCAGCAGGGGGTCGGGGCCTGTAGCACCGCCGGAGATAAAGTTGCGGGTATCCATATACAGCCTGATGGAAGGACCGTTAGCCTCGGGGATGATCATGGGATCCCTGCCCCCGAAGATCACATTATCGGAATACCCTTTGGCGTCATTGATTCCATTTTCGGCGTAGTAGCTGATCTTTCCCTTTCCGAAACTCAGCCCGACGCCTTTGGGCACAACAAATGAAAAATTGAATTCACCATTTTCCACCTTCGCTTTGATACAGTCCATCAGATGGTCCTGGAGTTTAAATTTCTGAGGATAACTACCGCCATACTGGCCAGATGTATTGCCAAGGGTGCTGTAAATAGTCGGTTTGTCAAATACCTTGGCGGTAAGTATGCCATTGAAATCGCTTACGACGTTCCCCCCGAAATCCTGTACATGTCCTTTCACGTTTACTGCCGAAAGGCCAAGCGCCGTATCGGGAGGTGTTAAAGGCAGGTCATTGATACTTGTGGTTATGATATCATCTTCAGGGAAGGCGATTTGCTGGGCCGGGTCGCCAAGCAATACGAAATTCCTCAGGTAAGAATTATTCTGGTTATTGTTTTTGGATAACATGATGAGTTCTCCCATGCTCAGGTATCTGCCATCTTTCCTGTCCATGATATGACGGAAGAAACTGGTATCCAGTGACTGGTTAGTGCCTGCAAAAGTGGTGCGGCTGGTTGAGAACATGGCAATCCCCCCTCCGCCCTGGCGCACAATGATCTCCTCCCCTGCCGAAAAGCGCTCCGGGTTGTCAAACCTGCTGAACTCGCAGGTGGCGGTCACAAAGACGGGCAGTTTTTCGGAATTTGTCCAGGAGTTGATGTCAGCCATGGTAAGTACCGCCCTGCTGCTCCATCCGGTTTCACCTCCGTGCCCTATATAATTGATAATGAGTGTCCCTTTTTCAACAGCAGCATTCAGGGCCTTATTTGCCTCCGGGAATCTCGATCCGGCGGGGATACTCACCATGGGATAGGCATCGAAATATATCTTGTTCACATTGATCACAGGGAACCTGGATGCAAGGATGCCTGCGATCTCTTCCGAATTGTTGACAAAGTAGTTCCTGTCGCCTTCATCACAGGCAAGGGCAACGTTATTACGCCAATCGGCCCTCAGGGTATCTGAATTACCGCTGTAATGGATAATCTTGTCAACCAGGATCCCGGCCTGGGCTGCAGTGTTGACAGGGAATCTGCCTACTCCTATTTCGATGCTCCCTGAAGCATCATAACCTTCGAGGTTGCCCATGATGCCGAAGAAGTCATCGCTCACAAATGAAACGGTGGTGGATAAGGATTCCTGGGATTCAAGGGTGGGGATGAAATTATCATTGCCCGGCGTCCGGTTCTTGGGGTCATACGAACCGTCGCCAAAAAGGAGGAGATATTTCGGCTCCCCAGAGGCTGAACCCCGGTCGTAGAGCATTTTTACGAAATCCCTGATCCCTCCCGGGTCGGGCTGCCCGCAGGAAAATTCATTAAAAATTTCAGGGACTGAAACAAGCATGGCATTTATCTGGTTATGGTTCCTGTGGAAATCGGCAAGTCTTTGGGCTTCCGATGCGAACAATGGAGGAACCACAATGATCATTTCGCTTGGCTGCAGGGCATGCAGGTTCTGGTTAGCGACGATTCCGGCGTAACTTACGGTATCGTATGCCGTGCTGTCAAACGCAAAAAAAGTGTGTAGTGAATCGGTTTGCAAACGGAAGGTTAAAATACTATCGGTGAGGGTAGTCTGCAGCCTTTTTACGTCTGTCATCCGGGTTATGTCCCAGACTGTAATACCCGCATTGGCTTTTCTCATCCTGAACTCGCTAAGCCTCCCGGGCGCGGCGGAACCGGGATCACGGAAAGTGAATTCATGGCCCGTCCAGTAAAGCTTTCTGGATAACTGCATCTCAATATAGTCAAGCCATCCGGTTGATGCATCATCAGGGGCAATGTATTCCACCGATATCCTGAAACCGGATTTTACAAGATCAAGACTGTTCTCCGTGGTCCCGGCCCTGGCATAATCCCCGGCCTGGTCCATCATAACAGGGTCAATAAAAACACTATCAATGCTGACCGAATTCCTCAAAACCCTAAACCTGCTTTGAACGGCCGACCGGCCAACCACACCGACTTTTATCCGCAAAGGGGAGAGGCTGTCGATATAAGGGAAAGAATAATCAAAATCATACCTGCTGTTGCTCCTTGTAAATCTTTCGCCTAACCATCGCTTTCCCGATTTTATTACATTGACCAGGTCGAGTTCATGGTTGACCATATCGACCCACCGGTTGGAAATATAGCTGGCTGAACCGCTTGCTGATGGTTTGAATGACACCCTGCGCCCGGGTCCAAGATCGAAGGTCATAAAATACCAGGAAACATCGGAATAGAGGTTCTTTATATGAGTATAAACCCATGTACTGGTGTTTAACTTCCAGCTGTCGGGGCCTTCCCCGTAAAACATGATATAATCCGTTGAGTCAAACTTACCATCCCCACCGTCATGAACAAGGATTGAAATTTCCCTCAGGTCATCGGTCCTAACAGCATTGTTTGTTTCGGGCACCATGCCGCTTCCGTTACCGTAGATCCTGATGTTGGCAGGGGTGATACCACCCGGCAGTATGCCCATTTTTACCAGATCATGGTAACCGATCCTGTACAGCCCGTTATGGCTGACCGAAAACTTGTACCACTTCCCTGTCGAAAGCACAGAGCCCGTGGCAAACAGTTTTCCTGCAGACAAAACCCATGGTATGAGAACCAAAAGAAAAAGCAGAGGGTAACGGATCTTCATGGATTTATCTTGAATCTAACGGATAAAAATAAGCTTTGCTGATTTTGCGGCGGTTGAACCGTCGGGTAATACCACGGTGATACGGTATATATATGTTCCTGCGCCCAGCAGGGTACCCGAATCGGACCGCCCGTCCCAATGGAAAGGCTCGACCCTGTATCCGCCTGAATACATGGTTGTCCTTAAGGTCTTTTCAAGTGTACCGTAGAGTGAATAGATCCTTACCTCTATTTCCAGGTTATCGCCGGCCTGGTTGGTCTGGAACGAAAATGTTGTATTGTCATGGAAAGGGTTTGGGTAATTCATGACCTCTTCAAGGGCAAAGGAGGCCGTTGAGGCCACAACAAAATCAATTCCCGCCTCGCTTGAATTATTATACACATCCCAAACTTTCACATCCAGGTGATGGGAGCCGTCGGCGAGCTTGAACATGGGGTACTGGATCACGCCTTTGGCGTAAGTATCCAGGTCGGTCACGTAATAATCGTTTAAGATCATGGGGTTCCTGGAATCAGCATCAAGAACAGCTGTAATATCATGTCCGATCCCGTTACCCACCGTATTGATCCCCGATTCATCAAAAACATCCGCCAGCAGCACCGGGTTCTGGTCGCAGACACCCCCGTTTTTAAACTTCCGGTCATTCATGAACAAAGCCATCGCGGGGCCGCTTGTATCGGGCTGGGCGTTGTTATCATAGCCCCCCACAATGATGTTTTCATCATAGCCGTTGGCGTCGGTTTCACTGCTGCTGGCATAATAACTTATCCTGCCGGAGCCGAACTGGTAGTTTATATCCTTGGGGACAATGAAGGTGAATGAGAACCTTCCGTTGGTAACATTTGATTTCCCGCTGTAAACAACATTTTTGCGTATGCTAAAGGTATATGGGGGTGCTTCATGGTCGTTGGCCTTGCAGGTAACTGTCGATATTTTATCATAGATAGTGGGCAGGAGGGTCCCGTTGAAATCAGAAGCCAGGCTTCCGCCATCCAGTATCTCTCCTTCTATTGTGACCTGAGTAAGGGCTTTCAGGGTGTCATTTACAAGCTGAGGGCTGCCTGTTTTTACCGAAGTGGTTACCACGTTCAGGTTCGGGTAGTCTATCATGAGGGCCGGGTCGCCGAGCAAAACGAATTTTCTTGTATTTGCATCATTGTCGGTCTTGGAAAGCCTTATAAGGTCTCCCATGCGGTGGTATTTTCCATTTGTTTTCTCAAACAGGTGACTGTAAAAATTCAGCATAAGGTCCCTGTTCCCGCCCGAGAAGGTAGCCCGGGTGGTTGTAAACAAGGCTATCCCCCCTCCTTTAGGATTAAGGAAAACATATTCGCCGGCCGAGACCCTCGCGGGATCGTCCATCCTGCTGAACTCACAGGTTCCCGTTACGAAAACGGGAAGTTTGTTATAATTTGTCCAGTTCTGGATGTCGGGGACTTCAAGGACCCTTTCGTGGGCCCAGCCAAGCTCGCCTCCATGCCCTATATAGTTGATCAGCAGGGTACCTTTTGCAATCCTCTTGTTGATGGCATCGTTGACTTCAGGATACCGGGCCCCCCCTGGAGTCGAAACCTGGGTATATGCATCAAGGTATATCTTGTCGACATTATAGGCTTTGGCTACCTTGCCGGCAAGGAGGTCGGCATCGGCCATAAAGGAATTCCCTCCTCCATTGTCCTGGTCGTCGGCAACAAATGTGACCATGTTCCTCCAGTCAGACTTGACCGAATCAGAATTATTGGAATAATGCTCAACCTTGTCAACCGCATTGAGGGCGTCCTGGGCGGTCCTTACCGGGAACCTGCCAATGCCGATAAACAGGGTATCGGCAAGGTGGCCACCTTTGAGCAGCCCGTAGTAATCGTCAGAAACATATGAGCTTATCGGGCCCAATGATTCCTGGGACTGGTAAGATGGAATAAAATTAGTGTTCCCTTCGATACGGTTTTTATAATCATAGGAGGCATCCCCGAGCAGAAGCAGGTATTTTATGGAATGCCCGGAGGAAGACCTTTCATAAAGCATCTTCATGAAATCCCTGATGGCAGTAATATCCTGCACGCCCGACGAAAATTCATTGTAAACATTCCCGGGGGTGGTAACAAAAACATTCAATCCCGAATGGGTCCTGTGGAAGCCGGCAAGTCTTTCGGCCTGGTCCTTAAAGTCGGGATAGGATATCATCACATAATCTGCATTGCTGATATTGTGCAGGTTCTGATTGGCGACAGTGCCTGCAAAAGCAGGGGTGCCGAACGCGGATCCGTCGAAAGCCACGAATTCCCTGAGTGAATCGGTGAACAGCCTGATGGTAAAAACATTACTGCTTTGACGGGTCTCAAGGTTCCTTACATTATATGGAGTGGTAACATCCCATATGGTCAGGGAATGCCCCTGCCCGTTTAATTGAAATTCGCTGATCTGGTTTTTTGCCCAGGATGCAGCATTCCTGAAATTCATCTGGCTTCCGTTCATGGTAAGGGAGCGCATTGCATTCAGCTCAAAATAATTCAGGTAACCTATTGCCCCTGAAACCACAGGATTGAACACCAGGTTCAGGTTGACTGTCTGGTTTGAGGTTGCGTACAGCTTGCTTACAAACCCGTCGTGGGCATAATAATCCTCAAACGCAGTGGAAACAGGGTCAATCGAGAGTGACATAAGCAGTTTGCCGTCAGCATTGACATTGAAATAGGAAGCGATACCAACTGAGCGTGAAGCTGCGTTCAGGGTGACTGTTACAGGGGTGCCAGGGTCAAGGTTGGGAAATGTAAAAGAATAATTCCTCGAAGTGGTCACATCAAAAGTTTCCTTGTCATACCAGACCCTTCCGGAACCGATAAGGTTGATATCATCCCTGTCATAGGCGATATAGTCGTTAAAGTTCGTATAGATTGCGCCTGCAGGGGCTGCATTGAAAGCCTGGGTCTGAATACGCTTCCCTTCCCCAAGGTCGCAATTCAGGAAATAACAGGCCTCATCAGAATAGATATTCTTCACATGATGGTAAAGATGGTCGGTCTTATTGTATTTCCATTTGTCGGGACCGCTGCCGTAAAACAGTATGTAATCCCCTTCATTGAATACCCCGTCATCCTGGCCTGAAACAAAAACCGGGTTTTCGATGAGGTCATCTATCCTAGCACTGTCGTTCGATTCGGGCAGCATACCCCCGCCGTTACCATAGATACGGATATTTTTCGGGTTGATGGAAGCAACCGGAACGCCGGCATTTTTCAGGTCGGTATAGGTAAGCCGGTATACACCTCCCGAAGAAATGGAAAATTTGTACCAGGCCCCTGTCGACAGCACCGAAGAGGAGGCGAAAGAATTCTGGGCCTCGGATGTTGCCGGAGAACCTGAAACCAGTAATATCAGGATTAGAATAAAAATCTTTGGAAATGTATATCTTAGTATCATTTGTTGCATTTAAAGCCTGATATTAAAGACAGCAACATACTCCGTGAGGTTTGCTGATGTAAAAATTTATCCGGATACGAAATTATTATTCTTAACGTTCTATTGCAGCATATATTGTAAATAAGAGTGGGACAGATTGCTGTTTTTTTTCCTATTTTTGCTGTCATAGCATCCTTTATGCAGAAAACCGGATTTGTGAAGTTCAAAGCATCTATTACGATTTTCTTAATTCTTGCCTCTGTGCATGCTGCTTTTGCCCAGGACCCTGAGTTTTCACAGTTTTACGCCAACCCACTGTACCTGAACCCTGCACTGACCGGATCCACCGTATGCCCCAGGGTCATGGGAAATTACAGGAACCAATGGCCCGGACTTGGCAAAGCATACAGTACATACAGCTTCTCTTACGACCAGTACTTTGGTGTTTTACACGGCGGACTAGGCTTGCTGGTGATGGCCGACCGCGCAGGTGGCGGGAGCCTGAACACTACCACAATAGGCCTTTCCTACGCATACATGTTCAGGATCACAGAAAAGCTGAATGCCAGCCTTTCTGTGCGTGGTTCGTATTACCAGAGGCGGATAGTGTGGGAAAATTTCATCTTCGGGGACCAGATAGATCCAAGGAGCGGCGAAGTAATCAGGCCGACCAATGAAAAGGCGCCGGATTATTCCTCTATTATTGCGCCTGATTTTTCAGCCGGGATGTTCCTGGATTATAACGGACTGGTTTACGGGGGAGTTGCCGTTGATCACCTCACCCAGCCCAAGAACGGGTTTTATGCCGACAACACCTCCCGCCTGAATATGAAAGTTACGGCACATGCCGGTTCGGTCATAAACCTGAAACAGGGCTACGGAGGCGACGAGGAAAAAGAGTTTTCGATTTCGCCGAATATACTTTACCAGCAGCAGGGCAGTTTCCACCAGCTTAATTTAGGGGCCTACCTTACTTTTGACCCGCTGGTAGTCGGGTTATGGTACCGCCATAACTTTGAAAATGCCGATGCCGTCATCATCCTGGCCGGGATTCATTATAAAAACCTGAGGGTGGGATACAGTTACGATCTTAACGTATCACGCTTGTTCTCAGTGTCGGGCGGGGCTCACGAGGTTTCAGCATCATGGCAATTTCCATGCTTTGAAAGAAAAAGAAAGATCAGGGCAATAAAATGCCCGAGATTTTAGTTATATAACTATATTTGCAAAAAATTTCCACGGATGAAAGTTCAAAAATGGTTTCATGTAAGCGCTATCGTTGCAGCCTTACTGCTTACAGGCGCCTGCAAAAAAGAAGTTTCCCGCAGTACAGGATGGGAGTATAACAACTCCAAGAACGGGGGCTTTGAAGTCCGTTCTTTCCAGGACCAGGGCACAGGCCCGGGACTGGTGTTCATCGAGGGGGGCACATTTACAATGGGCCAGACCCAGGATGACGTTCTGTACGAATGGAACAACCAGCCAAAAAGAGTTACGGTCACCAGTTTCTATATGGACCAGACCGAAACCCGCAACCTGGATTACCTGGAATACCTGTATTGGCTAAGCCGTGTTTACGGGGCAGATTACCCCGGTGTTTACCGCAAAGCGCTTCCCGACACCCTGGTTTGGCGTGACCGCCTTGCCTACAACGAACCACTTGTTGAATATTATTTCCGCCATCCTGCATACCGCAATTACCCTGTTGTGGGTGTAACCTGGCTTCAGGCTAATGATTATTGTGCATGGAGAAGCGACAGGGTGAACGAAATGCTCCTTATCCGCAAAGGCATCCTTGCAATGGACCCTGCCCAGAAGAACGAAAACAACTTCAATACCGAAGCTTACCTTGCCGGCCAGTATGAAGGCCTGGTTGACAAACCTATGCCCGACCTCAATCCTAACGGGACCGGTACCAGGAAAGTTAAAATGGAAGACGGCATCATGCTCCCGAAATACCGCCTGCCGACCGAAGCCGAATGGGAGTTTGCAGCCCTTGGCCTGATCGGGAACACAGTGTATGAAAGAGTCGTGGAACATAAGAATTATCCCTGGAACGGCGCTTACGTACGTACCAATCAGTCGCGCTACTACGGCACCTTTATGGACAATTTCAAACGCGGAAAAGGTGACTATATGGGCGTAGCCGGAAACCTCAACGACGGTGCCGATATACCTGCCGCCTGCGGATCCTATTTTCCCAACGACTATGGCCTGTATAATATGGCCGGTAATGTGAGCGAATGGGTTGCCGACGTATACCGCCCCCTTTCATTCAACGACATGTCGGATATGCGCCCCTACCGTGGTAACGTATTTACCACCCCTGTCAGGGATGCCGAAGGTTTCCTGGCCGAAAAAGACAGCCTGGGCCACCTTAAAGTAAGGAACATAACCACCGCTGAAGCCAAAAACCGCAAGAACTACCGCCAGGCCGATAATATCAATTACCTCGACGGGGACTACCAGTCGAACATCAGCACCGAATACTGGAAGGAATTTACCCGCGATACATCCGGTACAAACCTGATGTACCAGTATGGCGTAAGCTCTCTCATCAGCGATAAAGCCCGTGTATATAAAGGAGGCAGCTGGAAAGACCCTGCTTATTACATGAGCCCCGGCATGCGCCGTTATCTTGACGAAACGGATGCATCTGATGCTATCGGCTTCCGTTGTGCCATGACCCGCGTGGGCGGTGCAATACCCGGAAAATAAAAGAACGCATTTATAATGAAAGCTGCCTTGTGATTTCAAGGCAGCTTTTTTTATATGCAATCCATCTGAATTATAGTAAATTTACACAGAAATCACGAATTGATGTTCACCAGCCTCTCCGATTTATACTCTGTATTTCTTCAGCATCCTCAGGTAGTTACCGACAGCCGTAACATTGTCCCTTCATGCATATTCTTCGCCCTTAAAGGTGAGCACTTCAACGGTAACCGTTTTGCGGCTGAAGCTCTTGAAAAAGGAGCCGCCCTGGTAGTGGTTGATGAGCCGGAATCCAGGATCAGCGATCAATGCATCCTGGTTAACGATGTTCTGAAAACATTGCAGGACCTTGCCTGCCACCATCGCAGGCAATTTAACATCCCCGTTATCGCCGTCACAGGGACCAACGGCAAGACCACTACCAAGGAACTGGCAAGCAAAGTGCTGCAGGATAAATACAATGTTGTATTTACAGCCGGCAACCTCAATAATCATATAGGTGTTCCTTTGACCCTGCTCAGGCTTAACAGCGACACGGAGGTCGCGGTCATCGAAATGGGAGCCAACCATCCGGGTGAGATCGACTTCCTGTGCAGGATCGCTCTTCCCGGCTATGGGATAATAACCAATATAGGAAAAGCCCACCTCGAGGGGTTCGGCGGATTCCAGGGGGTTATCAGCACTAAAACAGAACTCTACCGTTTCCTGGCCGAAGTAAAGGGGAAATGTTTTGTGAATGCGGATGACAGCCTGCTTATGCAGCATTCTGAAGGGATTGAACGGATAACTTACGGATTTGGCCAGGCAGCCTGGCTCAGGGGATCGATAGAGGAATCAAAGGACCTTATAAAAGTCGGCATAAGCATGTCGAACGGCACAATATTCACAATTCACTCCAGGCTTTTCGGCGATTATAATGCAGTCAACATACTGGCATCGGCTTGTATCGGCCGGTATTTCAGGATCGGCGATACGGGGATAAAAATGGCCGTTGAATCATACGAGCCATCCAATAACCGCTCCCAGGTGAGGGCTACGGGGAAAAACCTGCTGATAATGGATGCCTATAACGCAAATCCGAGCAGCATGGAAGCGGCTGTCAGGTTTTTCGCATCTGCCGCCTATAACAAGAAGGTGCTCATCCTGGGCGACATGCTTGAACTGGGAGCCGAATCGGACACCCTGCATATACAGATCCTCAGGCTTCTTGAAGAACTCTCTTTTAACGAAGTGTACCTCGTGGGCCCAGTTTTCACCCGAGTCAACACAAAAAGGGAGTTTCTTTGTTTTGACGACAGCGAACTGGCGCGTCTCTGGCTCAGCCACCAGGGCCTTGAAGGTAAAACGGTCCTGCTCAAAGGCAGCCGTGGAATGAAACTTGAAACTGTTGCAGCGATTCTTTAGGTGATGAAATATACTGTGATCGGATTAATGTCGGGGACTTCCCTTGACGGACTGGATATAGCCTGCTGCATTTTCAGGTATGAAAACCTGCGCTGGGATTATTCTATTTCCATTGCTGAAACCATACCCTATTCTGAAGATTGGTTAAACAGGCTCTCGGGCTTATCTGGATCCACAGCGGTTGAATTTGCAACCGCCGACCATTTATATGGCCATCTCCTCGGGAAACTGTGCCGGGTATTCATAGAAAAACATGAAATTAAGGCTGACCTTATCGCCTCCCACGGGCATACTGTTTTTCACCAGCCCGGCCGGGGGTTTACCTCGCAAATCGGCAACGGAGCTGCGATCAAGGCCGAAACAGGACTTCCGGTGGTCTGCGACTTCCGTTCAGGCGATGTTGCGATGGGCGGACAGGGAGCCCCGCTGGTACCTGCCGGGGACCGGCTCCTTTTTTCCGGATTTGATTTCTGCCTGAACCTGGGAGGTTTTGCAAATATCTCCTTTGAGCAGAATGGCGAAAGGCTCGCCTTCGATATCTGCCCGGTGAATACAGTACTGAACCACTTTGCTCTGAAGCTGGGGCAGGCTTATGACAAAGACGGCGCCTTTGGCTTGAAAGGCAAGGTCAGTGAGACCCTGCTGAATACTCTTAACAAACTGCCTTATTACATTCAGACCGGTCCTAAATCCCTGGGAAAAGAATGGGTTGATGAGGTTATCCTGCCCCTGCTTGACAATTCATGCCTGGTACCCGAAGACATTTTGAGTACTTTTTATACTCATATTGAAGAGCAGATTGCCTTGCAAACGGGGACTGACGAACGAAAGAAAATGCTGGTTACAGGGGGTGGGGCGCATAATAACTACCTGGTATCAGGGATCAGGTCATTGATTAAACCACAAATGATCATTCCCGACAAGCTTACTGTAGACTTTAAAGAAGCTCTCATTTTTGCATTTCTCGGAGTCCTGCGCTGGAGAAATGAAGTCAATTGCCTGATGACCGTCACGGGAGCCACACAGGACGGTTCTTATGGGGCCATATATTGACTTTTGAATTTTATTGTTTTATCTTTGTTCAGACTGGATATCATTACATAATGATTGATTACATGTTATTTGTAAAATTTGGATTATGAGTTACAAAGAAGCCATCGACTATATGAATGCCCAGCTTCCTATGTTCCATAGGATTGGAGCTGCCGCTTACAAAGCCAATCTTGACAATACATTGGTTTTGTGCGGGTTACTTGGGGATCCTCAAAATAATTTTAAATGCATACACATTGCAGGGACAAACGGCAAAGGTTCGGTTGCCCATATGCTTGCATCCATATTGCAGCAAAAAGGGATACGGGCCGGCCTCTATACTTCTCCCCATCTAAAGGATTTCCGCGAACGTATCCGTGTTAACGGGAAAAAGATATCCAAAGCCTATGTTCCGGCTTTCCTCTCAAAGCATATGGAGGAATTTGAAAAGATCAGCCCTTCATTTTTCGAGCTGTCCGTGGCAATGGCTTTCCAGTATTTCAAGGAACAACATGTCCATGTTGCCATTGTGGAAGTCGGCATGGGGGGAAGGCTTGACTCCACGAATATTATTACTCCCATCTTATCGGTCATCACGAACATCAGCCTCGATCATATGCAGTTTCTGGGCGAGACACTGACAAAAATTGCACAGGAGAAGGCCGGCATTATAAAACCCGGGGTCCCGGTCCTGATTGGCGAGAGGAAGGAGGATGTTGACGCAGTGTTCAAAAAACAGGCAAAACTCATGAAATCGGAGATCAGTTTTGCCCCTGATCATTATTCTGTTGTCAAAATCAGGAACTGGGGCCGCAAAGCCATTCACCTGAATGTTGACGCGTACCGCGACAATGATGTATTTATCAGGAAGATCCCCTGCCCCCTGGGAGGAGACTACCAGTTGAAGAACCTGGTCACTTTGCTCGGAATCGTTGAAGAACTGAACAAACAGGGTTTTGAGATTACCGCAGATCATATTAAAAAGGGAATCCGCTACTCGGCTGTCAGGACGGGCTTCAAAGGCCGCTGGCATGTTTTAAGCCTCAAGCCACTTACCATATGTGATACCGGGCATAATGAAGCAGGCATTCTGGAGGTTATCTCCCAGATAGGAACCATACCTTACACAAAACTTCATTTTGTTTTTGGTACGGTAAGTGATAAAAATCCCGAACTTCTGCTGAAACACCTGCCTGTAAAGGCAACTTATTATTTCTGCAAGGCAGATATTCCAAGGGGCCTGGATGCAGACTCGCTGAAATTATTAGCTGCTGAATACAAACTTAAAGGCAAAAGTTTTAAAAGCGTACCACTGGCCTACCAGGCTGCAAAGCTGGCCGCTAAGGAAGACGACCTGATATTTGTAGGCGGAAGCACATTTGTCGTTGGGGAAGTCGTATAAGATATTATCCCCCGCTCACGAGGTGAAGGACCATCACTTCATCATTGTCCTTAATGGTAGCCGTCGCATATTCATCTTTTTTAACCAGGCTGCCGTTGATCTTAATTACCAGCATTTTAAAAGTGAACGTCTTTGCTTTTAACAGCTCATTCACGGTCATTATAGCCTGATCAAACTCTTCGGGGGTATTATTTAATATTATCTTCATCTCCTATTTTTTTCTCACACAGTATCCAACTATCCAGCTATCCAGTCATCCTTTCCTCAGGGTCTTAACAATATTTCCAGAACCACATTCGCCTGCATATTGGCCACTACTCCCACTCTTGGAGCAAGGGGCGGGTTGCTTTCGCTGATTTCGGTTGTTTCATCCCCACAAATATGCAGGTTCCCGGTTTTGCGGTAATGAATATCCTGGTTCATCCCCCACCCTGCCAATCCAACTCCCACAACGAGGGGTTTTTCGGGAAATGCCGAAAGCACTGTTTCTATCAGCATCTCTTTTTGATCGGCCTGGTCAAACGCTTCGACTATGACATCACAATCCCTGAAATATCTAATAATATGCTCGGGGTCAAGTTTGACTTCATAGGCAATGACACTAACCGAGGGATTGATCTGATGTATGACCCGTTTCAGTGCAGGAGCTTTAGCCTCCCCTACCTGGCTCAGGAAAAAATACTGCCGGTTGAGGTTGGATTCACTGACCACATCAAAATCGGCCAGTAACAATGTCCCTATGCCCACTCTGGCAAGTGCAACCGCACAGTTTGAGCCAAGTCCCCCGCATCCTGCGATACCGATTGTCTTTGTCTTAAGCCTGTCTTTGATTTCAGCTGATGTCATAGCATGGTATTTCTGATCCTGAAAGGTCCAATACAAATTTACAAAAGATTGCTTTTCTCCGGGGCATGAGTTTTGGGGTAGCATAAAAAAACCACCCTTTGAGGGTGGTTTTTACAAAAATCAGCATATGTTCTATCAGGGTTTCACATAAATATTGTTTGCATCCCTGTAGCCCGGAAGGTTCTTGTACCAGTCGGGATAAAGGGCCCCGCCCGATTCGGCCCAGTTGCCAAAGTTAAGATGACCGCTCAGGATCTGCACCTTTTCCCAGGTATAGTCAAACTTCACGGGGATATTAATTCCCCAGGGAAGGTTTGTCGAGGTCTTATAATATTTTCCCGCAGAAGGGTTCGAAGCGTCATCGGAAGTCCCAAACAAGGACTGGTCGGCAAGTGCAGTCGGCAGGTGGTCAGGTAAATGAATTTCAACCTGACGGCTCATGTTTTTTATAAGGAAAGGATTGTATGGGGGTGCACCAACAGCCGATTGAGACTGGGGGGTTGCAAAATGCAGGTTTACAAACACCGTATCGGACAGCCCGTAGGGAACATCTTTCACTGTATTATATAAAGAAGGGCTGGCGGGATGTGCCACATTCAGCCAGTTATCAAAAACTATTACCACCGCATTCGGCTGGTTGTTTTCAACGCCGTTGGCAGCAAGGCTGATATAATTATTCCTCAAAGTATTATTGGGGGTCAGGGCAACTGACTGAACCGCTGCAGCAGGGACTCCGTCGAGCTGGAAACCAAATCCGTTTTGCAAAGTGGCACCTGCTGCCCTCAGGTAGAACTTGGGCTTCAGGTCAACCACTTTATTCTGGGCATTGGTCACGTACCAGTAGTTATAATCAATCACAGCATCGTTCATATCATAATCGCCCCGTCCGGGCCAGAGATCTTCAAAGGCCAGGGAACCGAACTGGTTCTTCCCAGGGTAATAATTATTGAACGCCCTGGTCGCATCATTGGGATAATCGTCGAGATTGTCGGCCACACCGTCTCCGTCGGTATCAGCCGGACCGGGATTTGAGCCTATCCCGTCGGGGTTGCAGGGACTTGTCGGAATGTAATTCTGAATGTTCGCCCAGCTTACCAGGGTTGCGCCATTTGTGAAATTGGATTGATTCCCGTTGCTGATGGTTCCGTTCTGTGTTGCAAATTCAACGGGTCCGCTGACATGTGCACCGTTAATGGTTGCTGTTGTAGTCTTGACTGAATTCGTGCTCCCTGATGAGCTGATTCCGTTATTCAAAACAATATTCCGGGCAACGACCTGCGACTGATTTTGAAGCCTCAAGGTACTGCTGTTGATATTGATGGTCTGGTCAACTTTAAGATAACCGTTGTTCATTGAAAAATTCGAGCTGTTTTTATTCAGTGTCTGATGAACGATAAACTTACAGTCGTTCTCGAAATTGCAGCCGCTGTTAATGTCGGCAGACTGGAACACTTCGATGGTTCCTGCATTCGTCACGTCATGATTGGCCTGAAACGATTCACTGATGGTCATAGTTCCTGAATTGGTCAGAGTACTGCCACCATTGATATTATATGATCCCGTCACAGCAATAGTCCCGAAATTAACCACAGGGCCGTTTGGCGAGAAACTTGAACCGATTGTACAGTCAGAAGAGTAATTGGTGAAATTCGATCCGGCCGTATTCATATTAAAACCATTGTTAAAATGCGCTTTTGCTGTCGGGTATATAGTCATGCGTGCACTGCCGTCCATTGAAAAGGAATTGCTGACATTTAGGATACCTCCCGATGTCACAATGATTGAGCAGTTAGTCCCGCCAAAACTGTTGATGCTGCTTATATTCGCCGTGGCACCGCAGACTTTCAGGGTACCTCCCCCATTCCAGAATTCGAAATTAACACTCCCGCTGAAATTGCTTGTGATACAATATGTTTTGCCGTTGTTGATGGTAACGCTGTTACCACTAACGGTTACATCGCAGTTGCTGGAACAATTGGGTTCATTTACATTCAGACCGCTTTTCAAACCGGCCTTTTTTGCGGTAAATATATAGCTGACATTATCAGTCACTGTAAGAGAAGTCGTTTGTGTGCTGCCGTCACCCGATGCCAGCATCAGCCAGATCTGCGGTAATGCAGTAGGCACCCTTAACTTCACATCAAAAGGATAGTTGTAACCAGCAGATCCGGTAAGGAGAAGGTTTCCCCCCTCTGCCGGATTGCCGTCATAAACAAATATCCTTGAAAGGCTTCCTATCGCGGAAGGCTGGTCAAGCCCTACGTTCAGATTCACTTCACGTGAACTTTCCCAATTGAAAGAAGCCGGGACCTTAAGATCCGACATGGTTTTTACGGGGGCATTGTCAGAGGCCGATTTCTTACAGGATGAAAAAGCCAGGACTCCGCAAAGCATTATTATGAAAAAAAGTTTTGAGTTCATAGGTTGATATTTATAGTTATAAACTTTCAATGAATTGATTTTGTACAAATATAATGCACTTCTCCCGCCTGAAAAACCTGAAATATGTATCTGGAAACAAATCGGCCACATTTGTGTCTGCCGGCTTTGTAACTGTATGACCCGGCTTATGCAGGAAAACAGTTGAGCGCAAATAATCAGGCCTGAAGCAAAACTATGGCCGTTATGCATATCAAAGCATATCGAACTTTTTGATTGACGGGGCTTTGCGATGAATTTTTTGTTTATTTTTGTAACGTTAAATGATTAACAGATACGAGATGCGGGATAACGAGATATCGAGATGCGAGATACAAAAACCTCTAACCTGTTATCCCGTTATCCCGCCATCCATCAATCCACCGTCCAAAATCCATTCATATGACATTCCAGGACTTTCAAAAAAACCACAAACTCCTCGCTCAGTTCAAGTACACCTGGGCTCCTATTGATAAAGGTTATAACAACCGTACTATTTACGTTAATGTCGGGGATTTTACAATTAAGGAAAAACCCGTCAGCCAGCTCATGAAGGATAAATTCGTGGGAGGCAAAGGTTTTGACCTTCGCCTTCTCTGGGATGCCACCAAACCTGATACAAAGTGGAATGATCCGGAGAATGAAATTGTAATTTCTGGCGGACCGTGTTGCGGGATTACCCAGTATTCAGGTGCAGGCAAGGCCATCTGCTGCGCAATCAGTCCGCAAACAGATATTATTGTTGATTCCAATGTTGGCGGATTTTTTGGTCCGTTCCTCAAATTTTGCGGGTTCGATGCGCTTGAAATACAGGGGAAGGCTGATCAGGAAGTGATGATCGTTTTTGAAGAAGAACGTGAAGTCGTTGAGATCTACGAAGCCGGCGATCTGCCGACCGACAGCCATGTGCTTGGTGAAGTGCTGCATGATATGATGGCCAATCCCGAAAATGAAAAAGACAAATACAATGTTTCCATCGTGGCAGCAGGTACTGCAGCAGACCATTCGCTGATAGGGATGCTGAACTTCACTTTTTATGATATCAAACGTAAAAAAGTCCGCCTGAAACAAGCCGGGCGGGGAGGTATCGGCACAGTGCTCCGCGACAAGAAGATCAAAGCCGTTGTTGCCCATGTGAAAACAATAGGCGGAAACCGTAACAATGTGGTAAACATTGAAGCTATCCAGGAGCGCGGGCGAAAGTTCAACAAGGAAATGCGGGAACTTGACGACAAGCAGTGCGAAATGCGGTCGAAAGGTACAGCCCATCTTACCCATATCATGAACGACTATGACCTTTTACCAGTCCATAATTTCAAATTCGGCAGCCATCCCGATGCCCACCTGATCAAAGGCGATGTATGGAAATCATTTTTTACCCAGAATGTTCCCGACGGATGCTGGGTGGGCTGCAACATGGCCTGTGCAAAAGGGGTTGATAATTATGAATTACGCAGCGGTCCTTACAAGGGAGAGAAAGTGATCGTCGACGGGCCTGAATACGAAACAACATCATCGCTCGGTTCCATCGCAGGTATCTTCAACCCTGATTTCACGATAGAAGCGAATTTTTATTGCGATACGTACGGCATTTGTACCATTTCCTGGGGAACTATCCTGGGATTTGTCATGGAGTGCTATGAAAACGGTATTCTCAATGAGGAACGTACCGGCGGACTGAAGCTGAACTTCGGCAATGCCGATGCAGCTATGGAACTTCTACACCAGGTAAGCCGGGGTGAAGGCTTCGGCCCAATTGCAGGCCAGGGTGTTCGTAAAATGAAAGGGATTTTCGCAAAGAACGGATGGGGAGACGCCGGTTTCATGCAGGACATCGGCATGGAAAACAAAGGACTTGAATATTCCCAGTATGTTTCCAAGGAATCCCTTGCACAGCAGGGTGGTTATGCCATGACCAACAAAGGCCCCCAGCACGATGAGGCCTGGCTTATCTTCATGGACATGGTCAACAACCAGATTCCCACATTCGAGAAAAAAGCCGAAGCCCTTCATTATTTCCCCATGTTCCGCACCTGGTTCGGGCTTGCCGGATTCTGCAAACTTCCGTGGAATGACGTGGAACCCGAAGACAATGCCCAGTCGGCAGAACCTGCAAAAGTACCCGAGCATGTCGACAATTATGTTACCATTTTCAACGCTGTAACCGGTCTTAAAATTGATAAAACCGAGCTGGTCCGCATGTCGGAGCGGGTATATAATTTCCAGAGGATCCTCAGCATTCGAAGAGGTTATGGCCTCAGGAAGCACGATGCCCAGCCATACCGTGCTTGCGGCCCTGTCACAAAGGAAGAATACGAATCAAGGGCCGACCGATACGACAAACAGCTCCTTGAGAAAGTCGGATTCGACCCCACAGGAAAATCCACGGAAGAAAAAATGGCCGTGCTAAGGAAACACCGCGAAGACCAGTATGAGAAACTCCTGGATGCGGTATATGAACGCAGGGGATGGACAAAGAACGGGGTTCCTAAGATCGAACACCTGAAGAACATCGGGATGGATCTGCCGGAAGTGTTGGAGGTCGTGGCACCGCTACAGTAAAGGCCCAAACCGCTCGCATACTCACAACGCCGCTACGGTTGCTGCGTCGCTCAATTTCACTTAGTTATCAGCCTGTTTAATCAACACTCGCTCCTTGCACCTGATGCTGCTTTTGTGAGATGCGTCGGTATTTGGTTACTTATTCATAGCTAAACCTGTACCCTATCCCCGATTCGGTATTGATTAATTTCGGACTGGCAGGATTCTCTTCTATCTTTTTTCTCAACTGGGCAATATACACCCTAAGATACTGGGACTGCTCTATGTAGCCCATGCCCCAGACTTCCTTTAAAATATATTGGTGGGTCAATACCCTCCCCTCATTCTTTGCAAGCAAGGCCAAAAGGGAAAATTCAGTTGAGGTGAGTTTAATGATGTCAGTGTTCTTTCGTACGATATGGTTTCCTATATCGATGGTCAATGAGCCGAATTCGAGTTGGGGATTGTCTTTGACGACCTGGTTTTGCCTTATGGAAACACGGATGCGGGCCAGCAACTCGCCTGTACGAAAGGGCTTTGTAAGATAATCGTTCGCCCCGTTGTCAAGGGCTTGTACGATATCTTCCTCAGAATTGCGTACCGAAAGAATGATTATAGGTTTTTCATACCATTCACGTAACCTTTTAAGAATTTCAATCCCGTCGGTGTCGGGCAAGCCCAGATCGAGAATGATTAATGAAACCTGTGTGGTTGCCGCTAAGGCCAGGCCTTCCCTGCCTGTGGCAGCTTCGATAATTTTATAACCGCTTGCCGACAGGGTTATATCAAGTAAACGGCGGATCTGTGCCTCATCATCAATAACCAGTATGGTTCCTGCATTTGCCATTTAATCTTCCTTTTGGCTGAAGTTGTCTATTTCTGTTATCCTTGCCGGGATCTTTATTGTAAAAATAGCCCCTCCGTTTTGCCGGTTCGCAGCAGTCACCGTTCCATGGTGTGCCTCGGCAAAACCTTTAACAATTGACAATCCCAGTCCTGTCCCTCCGGCTTTGGCATCTTTTCCCCTGTAGAATTTATCAAATACCATTGCTAATTCCGATGCGGGAAATCCTTGCCCCCTGTCCATCACCTGTATGGTAAGGAAGCCGTTATCGTAGAAAAATTTCAACCTGATCCTGCTGCCTGCCGGCGAATTCTGGGCCGCATTTAACACCAGATTGTACAACACCTGTTCCATCAGCCCAAAATCGATGTTAACAAGAGGCATGCTTTCAGGGATTACTACTGAAAACTTGAATGGCAGAAGCTCCTGCCTGAGGGATTCGGATATGCGGTGGGCGAGATCATGAACATCGTACCAGTCGGAATGCATGGTAATCCTGCCCGATTCAAGACGGGACATGTTAAGCAGGTTCTCAATGAGCCTGTTCAGCCTTACCGAGGCAGTACTTATTTCGGCATATAATTTTTGTTTTGTTTCTTCCGGGTAATCGTGATACAAAAGCGTATCGGAAGCCCCCATAATAGATGCCACAGGGATCCTTAACTCATGTGAAATAGAGTTGAACAGTGTTTTGTATAGCTTGTCCGATTCGGTAAGAAGGTAGGCTGTTTTGGAAACATTTCGTAAAAACTCCCTTTCGTATTTGCCTGATATCTGCGAGAGGAATGCTTCCCAGAACTGTTCTTCACCCTGCGTAAACACCCCGGCTTGTTTCACAGCAATGACTCCCATGTTATCAACATTTCCTGTCAAAGGATAAAAAGTATAATCGGTTGAAGGAAGGGTATCGGTATATTTTCCGGCTTTTGCCGAGTGGCGGAATACCCAGGCTGCAATGCTTAATTCATTTTCAGTTAATTTAATGGTGGTCTGGTTCTGGATTTGGTCATCAAACTGGTTAAATTTAGTTTTATGAAATATTGCGCAATCCAGGTTGAAGTATTTTTTAATATAGCTTACGGCAATTCCCGAGACATCATCAATCCCTGTAGCCATTGACAACTCCCGGGTCAGCTGGTACAATGCGTTGGTTCGTTCTTCGCGTATCCTGATCCTTTTTTCCTGCCGTCTGATCCTTGATGTCATGATCCCGCTAAGCAGTGCGATAATAAAGAACATGATCAGCATCAAGATATCCTCGGCTTTTTCAATATGCAGGGTAAACTGGGGAGGTATGAAAAAGTAATCCCAGGTCAAAGCGCTTAATGCTGCTGCAAGCAAAATCGGGCCTGTACCAAAAAAGAGAGACAGTATTGAAACCAGGAAGAGCAGGACAAACGAAACAACCTGGTATCCGATGTATTCCAAAAGAAGATAACAAACTACAGAAGTGACAACAACCAGGATTGAAGTACTCAGGTACTCGGGTATTTGAGAAGTAATGGAAGGAATGGAAAAACGATTTTTAAAACTATCTTTTGCCAGGCTGTCAGAGCCCAGAATGTATACGTCAATATTACCGCTGTACCTTATCAGTCTGTTCACAAAATTACCAAGCTGCAACATGGAAAAAAGGTTCCTTACACGAGGCTTTCCGACAATGATATGCGTTATGTTTTCTTTTTGTGCGAAATCGACAATTGCTTTAACAATATCTGCATTTGTTATAATGCGGACCTTGATCCCCAGTTGTTTGGCAAGGGCGATATTTTTATCAAGCTGTTCATGTTCTTTTGAAGTCAGCCGGTGCAGGGTTTCCACGTAAATTGCCTGGATATTTGCGCCCATGGCGTAGGAAAGGTTTTTGGACCACCGGAGTAATTTGCCGGAATAGGGACTCGGCCCGAGAGCAACCAGGAGATGCATACCCGTTTTCCATGGTCCGCGAATCCTTTTGTACTGCATGTAATCGTGGAGTTGCCTGTCGACACGGTCGGCGACAATGCGCAAAGCCATTTCACGCAAAGCCGTAATATTTCCCTTCCTGAAAAAATTTTCTATCGCATCTCTTGAGCGATCGGGGGTATAAACCTTACCATCAGAAAGTCTCTGAAGCAATTCATCAGGTGTAAGGTCAACAAGTTCAACTTCATCTGCGTTCTCAAAAATCTCATCAGGCAAGGTTTCACGGATAATGATGCCTGTAATCTGGGCAACGGTCTCGGTGCGGCTTTCAAGATGCTGTACGTTTAGCGTAGTATAAACGTTGATCCCGTTTTCCAGAATTTCCTGTACGTCCTGGTATCGTTTTATATGCCTGCTCCCGGGGGCGTTGGTATGTGCAATTTCATCCACCAGGACTATTTGCGGTTTCCTTGCGATGATAGCATCCAGATCCATCTCCTGAACTAAGGTAGATTTGTACTGGTATGATTTCCTGGGAATGAGTTCAAAACCCTCGGCCAACTCTACAGTTTCCTTTCGGTTATGAGTTTCGATATACCCGATGATGATGTCGCAGCCTTTGAACTTTTCAGCATGGGCGGCTTCAAGCATGGTATATGTTTTACCCACACCAGCACACATACCGAAAAATATTTTCAGCGTGCCGCGTTTGCTTTTCTCTTCTTCACTGATAAGAGAAGCTAAAAGTTCATCGGGATCCGGCCGGTTATCGTTAAAACCGTTCATTTGATTTTATCTGTAGCTAAATTAAGCAATAAAACGTTTATCCTTTCTTCACCAAGAAATAGAAACTGGGGAGGCTCGGTAAGCTGGTGTATGCATTTTTCAAGCTGTAATTTCTGAGTCTTGCTGAAATTGCGTGCCATTGCAACCCTTTCGGCCATAAGCAATGCTGCTGCCGGCGAAATATGGGGATCGAGTCCGCTTGCCGATGCAAAGATCATTTCGGCGGGAATCAAGGTCAGGCTGTCAAGATGGTTGAATTCCAGGAACCTCGTTCTGCAGGAGTCTGCAAACTTTTTCAGTTTCACATTGGTCAACCCGAGATTTGAGCCTCCCGACGGCAGGGGGTAGTAGGAAACAGCAGATGGCCGCGAAGTGAAATATACCAGGCTGTTAAACTGCTGACCTATCAGTTCACTCCCGATTACCCTGCCTCCACTGAGGATCAGGCTGCCATTTGCTTTTGCAGGAAAAACGAGCTGGGCAATTCCTGTTACAACAAGGGGATAAACGACACCTGTCAGGATGGTAAAAAAAAGAAATATTTTCAGGGATATCATCAGCGTTTTCATCCAATGGCTTGTTTACAGGTTGATCAGAATATCAATGAGTTTTATTCCAATAAAAGGAGCAATAATACCACCCAGGCCAAATATCATAAGGTTCCTTAGCAGAGCGGCCGAGGCGGAAACCGGTTTATAACGCACACCCTTCAGTGCCAGCGGGATTAAAAGGATAATAATAATTGCATTGAAGATAATCGCACTCAGGATTGCACTCTGGGGAGAACCGAGATTCATAATGTTTAAGGCCGAAAGTGGGCCTGTTCCTGTTTTCCCTGCATAAAGCGAGATGGCAATCGCGGGTATGATTGCAAAATACTTTGCAACGTCATTGGCAATGCTAAAGGTTGTAAGGGATCCCCTGGTCATAAGCAGTTGCTTGCCCACCTCAACCACTTCAATCAGTTTGGTAGGATTGCTGTCGAGATCGACCATATTACCTGCTTCACGGGCTGCCTGCGTGCCGGTATTCATCGCCAGTCCAACATCGGCCTGCGCGAGGGCCGGGGCATCGTTGGTGCCGTCGCCTATCATCCCCACCAGATGGCCGCCGGCCTGTTCATCGCGTATCCGTTTCAATTTATCTTCCGGCTTTGCCTCTGCCATGAAATCGTCCACTCCTGCCTCAGCCGCTATTGCAGCGGCAGTAAGAGGATTATCCCCGGTGATCATGATGGTTTTAATGCCCATTTTCCGTAATTCGGCAAAACGGTGTTTGATACCACCTTTGACAATATCCTTAAGGTGGATGACCCCTAAAACTTTTTTATTTACAGCCACGACTAAAGGAGTTGCTCCCTGCCTCGCAAGTTCTGATACTATGTTCTGTATTTCCTGTGGATAGAAACCGTTATTATTCTGGATAAATGTGCGGATGGCATCCGACGAACCCTTACGGATCATATGAATTTCCCTGTCGTCGGTTTTCAGGTCGACACCACTCATCCTTGACTGAGCAGTAAACGGGATGAAAGTCGCATTAAGCTGGTGGACCTCGCGACCGCGGATATTGAATTTTTCCTTTGCAAGAACGACAATTGATCGCCCTTCGGGTGTTTCATCCGACAATGACGAAAGCTGGGCTGCATCTGCGAGTTCTTCTGCACTGACCCCTTCGGCAGGAATAAAATCAGTCGCCATCCTGTTACCCAGGGTTATTGTCCCTGTTTTATCAAGCAGCAGAACGTCCACATCGCCTGCGGCTTCAATGGCCTTCCCGCTTGTGGCAATAACATTGCGTTGTATCAGCCGGTCCATCCCGCTGATCCCAATGGCACTTAGTAACCCGCCGATAGTAGTAGGAATCAGGCACACGAGAAGCGCGATCAGAACGGGGATCGTCAGGTTTTGCGAGAGGGGCAATCCTGATGCAGAAAGGCTGTAGCTGAAGAATGCCGGGAGAGTGACAACAACAAGAAGAAAAATAATGGTCAGTCCTGAAAGAAGAATACTCAGCGCAATTTCATTTGGTGTTTTCAGCCGTTTTGCACCTTCAACCAGGGCGATCATGCGGTCAATAAATGTGTTACCCGGTTCTGTTGTAATACTGATAAGTATCCAGTCGCTGATAACCCTTGTTCCTCCTGTTACCGCAGAACGGTCCCCGCCGCTTTCCCTTATAACAGGCGCAGATTCACCTGTAATTGCCGACTCGTCGACGCTTGCAATTCCTTCAATGACTTCCCCGTCGGAGGGAATTACATCCCCTGCCAGGCATCTTACCACATCACCTTTTCTTAGTTCGGTTGCATTAACTGTAAGCTCCTGTTTGCCGACAATCTTTCGCGCAATCGTCTGTGTCCGGTTTTTCCTGAGACTCTCAGCCTGGGCTTTCCCCCTGCCTTCCGCAACAGCTTCCGCAAAATTGGCAAACAGCACGGTAAACCAAAGCCAGATTGCGATCTGAAGGTTGAATGAAGAGAAGTTTCCCTGAAAAATTCCGGCAATAACAATTATTGTAGTAAGTACCGAACCGATGCAAACTATGAAGATGACCGGATTTTTGATCTGCAGGGCCGGGTTTAATTTGATCACACTCTCCTTTGCAGCCTGGACCAATATCCTTTTATTGAAAAGCGCAGTATTTAATTTTGTACTCATTCTCGTAGAAATTAAAAGGTGATCCCGGTGTTCAACAGCATATGTTCAACCCCAGGGCCCAGGGCCAGGGCCGGAAAATGAGTCAGCCCTCCAATGATGAGGATCACCGCTATCAGCAACCCAATGAACAGGGAGTTGTCGGTCCGGAACGTCCCTGAGGAAGGCGGGGTGACCTTCTTCCCGGCCATGCTGCCAGCAATGGCCATGACCGGGATAATGACTCCGAACCTGCCTATCAGCATTCCTAAACCAAGGGTCAGGTTATAGAATACAGTGTTTGTATTCAGCCCTGCAAATGCACTGCCGTTATTCCCCGCAACAGAGCTGTAAGCATACAGTATCTCCGAAAAACCATGAGGCCCGGCATTATTAAGACCCGCCAGTCCTGCCTGGCTTACACAGGCCCAGGCAGTAAAGATCAGTATCACGATGTTCGGCAGCAGTATTGCGATAATGGCCATCCTGACTTCAAAGGCCTCAATCTTTTTGCCCAGGTATTCGGGAGTGCGCCCGACCATCAGTCCTGCAATAAACACAGTGATGATGATAAAGATCACCATTCCATACAATCCGGAGCCCACGCCTCCGAAAACAATCTCGCCAAGCATGATGTTGATCATGGCTATCATGCCTGACAAAGGAGAAAGACTGTCGTGCATTGCATTGACCGAACCATTGGATGCAGCTGTAGTGGAAACTGACCAAAGTACGCTATTCACAATTCCGAAACGAGTTTCCTTACCTTCCATAAGGTGGTTATGCCCGAAAACCGGATTTACCGAGTATTCAGCGTAAAGCGAAATAATTAATCCGGTTAACAGAAGGATCAGCATAACGGTAAAAATGGTCCATCCCTGTCTCCTGGAACCGGCCATCTTTCCATAAGTAAAAGTTAATGCGGCGGGGATCAACAGTATAGATAACATTTCCAACAGGTTGCTAAAAGGCGTGGGGTTCTCAAAAGGATGGGCGCTGTTTGCATTGAAGAATCCCCCTCCGTTCGTCCCAAGTTGTTTAATGCCTATCTGGGATGCCGCCGGCCCCATCGGAATAATCTGCTTCAAACCGTTCAGGGACTGAACAGTCTCATAATGTTTAAAGTTCTGCACCACTCCCTGCCCGACCAGTATAACGGCCAGGATGATCGAAAGCGGTAACAGCACATAAATTGTGATACGTGTAAGGTCGGTCCAGAAATTACCAAGCTTATCAGTGCTTTTACCGGCAAGGCCCCGGATAACTGCCAGCAAAACCGCAATTCCGGCGGAGGCGCTGACAAAATTCTGAACCGCAAGCACGGTCATCTGCACAAAGTAGCTTAGCGTGGTTTCACCGGCATAGGATTGCCAGTTCGTGTTTGTCATGAAACTTACTGCCGTGTTGAACGAAAGATGCCAGGAAACACCCGCAAGATGCTCCGGGTTTAAGGGTAACCACGACTGGATGAGCTGAACCAGGAATGCGAAAACAAACCCGGTGAGACTGAATACGAGCAATGCGAAAGTATAAGTCTTCCAGTTTGTTTCTTCATCAGGATTAACTCCCGAAACCCTGTAGGTTAATTTTTCAAGCCATCCTAAAAAAGGCAGCATTATATGCTTTTTCCCTGAGAATACCTTGTACATATAATTCCCCAGGACCGGCGTCAATCCAATCAATAATACAAAGAAAAAAACCAGCTGTATGAAGTCTTGTGTTGTCATGCCGTGAAAAAAAAGAAAATGATGAGGATAGGGTTCCCCGATTAATAAAAAATACCGCACTTGCTCTTGTACTCATTTATCCTCTCATCATACTCTGTGGATTCAAGCTTGCTTTCGTCATGAATGCGGTTCAGGAAATACATTTTATGAACGCTGTCAAACACTGAAAGTTCATCATCAGAATGAAAATAAGCCTCCAGGAGTTTCTTAAACCGGTCATCTTTATTGAAAACAAGTTCCAGGTTCCTCATTGTGAGCGGATAAACCGGTGAGAATGGCTTTAGACTGAAATAATAAATCTTCTCAGAATAAGAAGTTGCCGTAGTTGTGGATGGGGTGCTGCAATATATCAGGATGGGTTCAGAGGGATTCAGGATTTCATACGCAGTTTTCTTATAAAAGCGAAATGAATTATGTTTGTTGTTCCTGTACCCGAAGATTGAATCCTTTTTCAGCCTGATCATATCGTTGCCTGCCAGGATTTTAATGCAGGAAGAGTTCATCTGCTCGTCGGCACAAAGTTGATATGTGTTCCCTGCCTTGCTATTTTTAAAAGAAAGTTTATGGTTTATAAAATCATTTGCCGATAAATAAATACCGTCAATTGTCACCTGTGCATTCAGCTCAGCGATCCAGCTGACAAGTAAAAAAGGAATACCAAGAATGGCTGTCTTCATTGTGCACAGTTTTAAAACGCTGCAAATATGCTATCAGAATTATAAGGATTTTGAAAGGAAGATTCCGGGCGTATAAAAAAAATATAAAAATTGCTTCTTCTGCCTGTTTTTTCGGAAATTGCAAGGCTGAAGCCGGTTTTCAAACTTTATTCAATGAAATATCAAAAATTTCTTTCCCTGGCAATTTCCCTGGTTTCATTCAGCTGTATAATGGCACAGCCAGGTTCAGGCATGGCCATAATTCCGCAACACCTTTCAACAGATTCTGTTGCTAATTTTGCAGCACATATAAGGCCTTCTGAACGCCAGGCTGCATGGCAGGAACTTGAATTCACCGTGTTTTTCCATTTCGGCATCAATACGTTCGCTGATCTTGAATGGGGGAAGAAAGAAGTCAAAGCAGGCCTTTTCAATCCAACGCAACTTGATGCCAGGCAATGGATAAGAACGGCGAAGGAAACAGGTGCAAAACTGGCCGTACTGGTAGCAAAGCACCATGACGGTTTCTGCAACTGGCCCAGCAAATACACCGATTACAGCGTAAAAAACACAGCCTGGAGGGAAGGAAAAGGAGACCTGGTGAAAGAGGTTTCCGAGGCCTGTAAAGAATACGGGATTAAATTCGGGGTATATGTTTCTCCCTGGGATATTCATTCCAATTACTACGGAACGGAACAATACAATACTTACTTTGAGAACCTGCTCACTGAAGTCCTCACACAATACGGGGAGGTTGATGAGGTCTGGTTCGACGGGGCCTGCGGGGAAGGCCCGAACGGTAAAAAACAGGTTTACGACTGGATCGCTTATTACAACATGGTTCGAAAACTTCAGCCCAAAGCGGTAATTGCCGTTATGGGGCCGGATGTACGATGGGTTGGGACCGAATCGGGCTACGGGAGGGAGACCGAATGGAGCGTGGTCCCTCTATCTCTGTCATTGCCTGAAAACATTGCAGCCGGTTCACAGCAGGATGCCGGCAACGGCGTTTTTTTACCCCCCGGGGATATGATGAAGGAAGATCTTGGAAGCCGGGATAAAATTAAAGACGCTTCCCATCTGGTCTGGTATCCTTCGGAAGTTGACGTTTCCATACGCCCTGGTTGGTTCTATCATGAACATGATGATTCCCTGGTTAAAAGCCCTGACAAACTGGTTGATATTTATTTCAGTTCCGTAGGCCGGAATTCAGTCCTGCTGCTTAACCTCCCTCCCGATAAACGGGGGCTGATCCACGAGAATGACGTTAAAAGCCTCAGGGGGATGCGGGCTATCCTCGATTCTGCCTTTAATTCAAACCTTGCTGCGCATGCTGCAATTATTCCGGCAAACGGTAATCCAAAGTCCAATCCTCTGAATATGATCGACAATAAGGCAGGAACTTACTGGACAGGGAAAAAGGGCAGCACTCAGGCCTCGTTTATTGTCGAACTCAGGCAAGCTTCCTCATTTAACTGCCTCGGCATCAGTGAATATTTCAGGAACGGACAAAGGGTTGAATCCTTTGTTGCCGAGATACCCGAAGGTAAATCCTGGAAAGTCATTGCATCAGGGACTACCATCGGCTTCAAAAGGCTGCTGAGGTTCCCTTCTGTTTTTTCAAAATTGGTGAGGATAAGGATCACAGCATCCAGGGATAATCCCGAGATCTCTGAGATCGGGCTATATTCGCTGCCTGAACGCCTGGTTCCGGGAGCCCGGTAAAAACAACAGGAAAGCCATTATAAACTTTGAGAAGGCCTGTAAACTGAAGCCGGCAAAATCCCTTTACATATCATCACCTGGTATCCTCCGGTTCATATACGCAGAATAATCCCTCACCTTGGGATGGTAGTCCTCGTCCATCAGGGTTGAGGAAATGAGATAATCGGCTGTGGAAAGGTTACAGGCCGAGGGAATATTATACAGCACCGATATCCTGAGCAGGGCTTTCACATCCACATCATGTGGATGAGGCTGCATCGGATCCCAGAAGAAGATCAGGATATCAACACGGCCTTCGGATATCATAGCCCCCAATTGCTGGTCGCCTCCGAAAGGTCCCGACTTCAGCCTGATGATCTTGGGCGGGACGATTTTTTTCTTTTCTGTTTTGACGCCGGATGACATTTCTGTCTCCTCAGCGCTTTGTTCCATTTTGCTGACTAAAGCATCATTTACCAGCTTTCCGGTTGTTCCGGTGCAGATCAGCTGATGGTTCATAAGGATCTGCCAGTTCCATTCCACCCATTCCACGATATCATGCTTGCAATTGTCATGGGCCACAAGGGCTATGCGTTTTCTTTTTAGTGAAGCCATAATCATTATTTTAGAAATCAAAGATACGATAAGTAAATTTCCCTAATTTTAAAGATTCCTTAAATACACATAGTCTTATGATCCCAAACCAATGGTATGTCATCCTGGAATCCCGCGAAATAAAGAAAAACCAGCTTAAAGGCTTTACGCGGTTCGGCGAGAAAATTATAGCTTGGAGAGATAACAACGGCACACTCGGTGTATTCCGCGACCGCTGTCCCCATCGCGGGATCCAGCTAAGCAAGGGAAAAATCAAAGATAACAGACTTCAATGCCCTTTTCACGGTTTCGAATATGATACCTCCGGACAGTGCACCCTGATCCCGGCAAACGGCAAAGCTTCACAGCCCCCGGCTTATATCAGGGCCAATGCCTACCCTGTAAGGGAAGCCCATGGCTTTGTGTATGTTTGGTACACCCCTGATCCGGCAGCTGCTAAAATTCCATCAAACGAAAGCCTCCCTGAAGTTCCATGGTTTGACGACCTGGATGATTCTCTGGTCGCTTCGAGTTTCACTGATCTCTGGAAAGCACATTATTCCAGGGCTATCGAAAACCAGCTTGATGTAGTGCATGTGCCATTTATTCACCACACTACTATAGGCAGGGGGATCGGACCTGTTGTGAACGGTCCGTACACAAAAGTCAGCAATAACTCTATATCTTTCTGGCCCTTAAACGAAGAGGATCGCGGGCAGAAACCCCTGAGGCCCGACCAGATAGAGGAAGCGCCGAAAAAAAGCACATACATTACATTTATTTTCCCCAACCTCTGGCAGAACCATATCATGGATTCCATGAGGATCATCGTGGCTTTTGTGCCCATTGATGATAACCATACGCTGTTCTACCTGAGAACTTTCCAGAAAATGGTTAAACTTCCCCTTCTCAGGGATCTGTATTTTCTTGTAACAAAGCTGTTCAACATCATTGTACTTGGCCAGGACCGCAGGGTTGTGGAAACACACCAGCCCCAGGCCACCTCGCTCAAAATGGATGAGCACCTGATTGCCGGCGACCATCCGATCATACTTTACAGGAAGATGAGGGAGAATCTGAAAGATGGGAAAAAGATGCAGGATAAATAGATGTCTGGAAAAGCAGCTCCGCTGCGATAACCAGTAATCCAGCTATCCAGTTATCCAGTTATCCAGTCATCCAGTTATCCAGTTATCCAGTCATCCAGTTATCCAGT
>JBAXIO010000026.1:0-43598 GCA_037138335.1 Bacteroidota bacterium | reverse complement strand
GCTCCCCGCTCCCCGCTCCCCGCTCCCCGCTCCCCGCTCCCCGCTCCCCGCTCCCCGCTCCCGGTTCCCCGCTCCCGCATCATAATATCTTCTTATACACCTCGAGCATCTTTGCAGTAAGCAAACTGCATTCAAATTTCTCTTCAACCGCTTTACGGCCACTGGCGCTGAACTGCCGCAACCTGGACTTATCATTCAGAATGGATTCAAGGCAGCCGGCCAGGGCTTCAGGAGTGTTCGGCTGGTACAGAAGACCTCCGCCTGTTTCCTCTATGATCTCGGGAAAAGCCCCAAGGGCAGGTTGGACCAGGGGAACCCCCGAGGCCAGGGCTTCCAGCTGGTATAATCCGAATGCCTCTCCTTTTAAGACCGGAACGGAAAGTACTGAAACCGATTTAAAAAAATCACCCAGGTTTTCCGGCCCGAAATCTTTATATACTGCTAAATCTTTCTCGATCCCTGCCTGCTGAAGTTTTTTTGCCTGAAGGTGAAAAAATGCCTTATCGTCGCCGGTCATGCCGCCGCTGGCATGCAGTTCCAGGTTCTCAAAGCCGGGCCTGGATTTCAAAAGGATGAAAGCATCGACAAGGACTGCAAACCCGTTATCTTCATAAATCCTCGATAAATATCCTATTGCCGGCTTGATGGGAGGATCAGGAAAATATTCATATTCCGAAGGATTCACCCCGATGTGGACAATATGAACCTTCTCGGCAGGCAGTTGCATTTTTTGCTTCATCACTCCCGCGAAGTAATGGCTTACAGCTACAAAGGCATCCACATCCCTTGCTTTTTCGGCCAGCAAACCCCAGATCTTCCCGGGGTAAGGTTCATTCATCGCATCCACCCAAACATCTTCGTCCTGGAGCGAGCAAACCACAGGCACGCCCACTTCCTCCCTGATCTGTTTTGCCATCCCGAGCAGGAGGGCGTTCGAGAAGTGCACTATATCGGGTTTTTCATGATGTTTAAGAAAGAAGATCAGCTCTTCAAGTTCCTTTCCCTGGTGGCCCTGTTTTCCCATCAGCATCGATTCGGTGAGCTCTTCCAGGCCCTGCGCCCGGGTTGAACCGGCTTTGCTTGCCGCCAGTTTCAGCAGCGGGGCTGAATTGAGCAAATGTTCCATCCAGCCGGGCATATGCCGCAGAAACGGGAAGACCTGCTTGAGGTAAATATTCACTGCCCCGTAAAACACGGGGGTTTCGTGCATGTTTCCCCTGATCGTCAGCGGGAGGTATACCGGAAGTATCATGGCGTCGTGTCCGGCCTTGCGCAGGGCGCTTGCAAAACCTGAATCACGCAGGCAGTTCCCGCAGTAGAAAGTACCCCCGAATCCCGGGACTATATTGACTATTTTCATTACTTCGTTTTTATCATTCCGGGCATATGTACCTCCCGTTTACAACACCCTTTTAATCCTGTTTCTTTGCATCCGCCGGGCCAAAAGCATACAACGTCCCGTCTTCGGCTCCAACAACGATGAGCTTGTCAGTCACCGCCGGGGTTCCGCTAAGCGCACTGCCTGTTTCGTAAACCCAGCGTTCTTCTCCTGTTGCAATGTCAAGCAGGCGAAGGCGGCCGTCGCCAGAAGCGATGACTACAAAATCCCCTGCGATGACCGGGGAGGCATCAACTTTCCCCCCCGCTTTGAATTTCCAAAGCACATTGCCGCCGGCGGCATCAAAGCAGTAAACAGTTTTGCTTTGAGTCGCACTTATGACTCTTCCCGCTTTGATAGCCGGAGATGCCACAAAGGGACCGCCGACTTCTTTTTTCCAGACTTCTTTTTGTGTTTTCAGGTCAACGCAAAAGAACAGCCCGTCGTAATTCCCGAAATATGCCCTGTTGCCGCTGATGGCTGCCGATGCAGGTATGTATGTAAGCATGTTGATCTTCCCCACAAGCTTTCCCGTGGCCGTATTGACCAGGTGGAAAAAGCCGTCACACCCGCCGGTCACAACCAGGTTCCCGGCTATTGAAGGGGTCCCGTTGATGTAATTTCCCGTTGTATATTTCCAGATCCCCCTGCCGGTCAAAGCATCAATGCAATGCAGGTCAAAATCGTAGCTCCCCACGATGAGGCGGACCTGTTTTTTATCGGGGCCCAAAGTCCAGTTGCAGGAACCCGATACCTGCCCGTCGGTGACATACTTCCATGCCAGGGCCCCGCTTCCTGCATCAAGCGCATAAATAACACCTTCGAGAGAGCCTGCATAAACCCTGCCGTTAAGCAAAAGGGGAGGGGCTTCAAAGCTTGCCCCGGCTTTGAACTTCCAGAGTAAATTTCCTTTCGCCGTGAGGGCATACAAACAGCCGTCGTCACAACCAAAATAGATTGTTCCTTTGAAGATCACGGCCGATGATTTAATGCCATCGCCGGCTTTAAAAGTCCATAAAAGTTTTAAAGGTGGGCGGATGACCGCCCCGGAAATGCCTGTCAGTCGGACGTCACCCCTGTATGATGGCCAGCATTCCGTCGACACTTGCTGGGCGCCTGCATCAAGATGCATCAAGATCATCACGGTCATTAAGGTCATCACGGATTTTAATGTATTATTCATGATTCCTGATCTTATATGACAGGGCGCCCGTAGGGCAGGCCTCGATAACTTTCTCGCCTGTTTTGACCAGGGCCTCTTTCAAGGATCCTCCCAGGGGAACGTTAATCCTTACGTCAAATCCTCGCCCCACATAGGTGAGCCCCTTTAATTCGCCTGAGGACCTTGTGATCTCGACACAGTTTCCGCATTTGATGCATTTCTCAGCTTCGTAAACTACAAACTCATGCTGAAACGATTTGGTGATTAGTTTGCGCCCGGGGCCTGCAAAGCGCTTCTGGCGGGCCTGGTATTCGGTTGCGAGGATCCTGAGTTTACAGTTTGCCGGTTTGCGGCAGTCACAGTTCATACATCTTGAAGCTTCCTTCAAAGCTTCGGCTGCGGTAAACCCGCCCATAAAACCTTTCGTTGGTTCATTCCGGTCTGCTGCCGGGCTTTCTTTCAGGTATTCTTCCTGCTCTGCTTCGGCCAGCCGCCCGAAGGAGGAGTTGAAAAGCTGATGGTCAGCTCCCGGTTTTCCTGTTTTGAGGTAATGGTCGGCCGATAATGCCGCGGCTTTACCCTGGGCTACCGAACGCACAGCCATCTGGCGTTTATGGATCACATTACCGCAGGCGAAGATGCCGGGATCAGGGAACCGGGAATGGGGAGCCGGGAACGGGGAACCGGGATCCGTCTCACCTTCACTAAGGATCCGGGCTTCAAGCGTAGCCCTGCTTACTTTCAGCCCATGTTCATCCCGCTCAAGGTGGAAATCAACGGTGATCTGTTTCTCTTCCTTTCCGCTGGCAACGATCACCGCATCATACTCCTTCAGGAGGACAGTCTCAAAGAATTCTTTTGTCACGAGGGTATTAAGCCTGAATTCAGCGCCCATCAGGCCGATCACTTTGATCTCGGCATCGAGGGCCTTGCGGGGCAGTTTGTCTTCGGTGATATGCTGCCTCAGCATTCCCCCGGCTTCCGTATGCTGGTCGTACAATACTGCGAGATGGCCGCGTCGAAGCAGGTAAAAGGCGGCAGAGAGGCCTGCCGGGCCGCTGCCTATGATGGCCACTTTTTTGCCGCTTCGTTCGATGGATGGCAGTAGGCCTGAATACAAACGGGAAATATCATCCGCAGTAAACCTTTTTAAAAGACAAATTGAAACCGCTCCATCGATGGAAGCCCGGTGGCAGGCTTTTTCGCAAGGCGCGGGGCAGATGTATCCAAGTACCAGTGGCAAGGCAATTTCCTCCCTCACGAGCTGCAATGCTTCATTAAACTTCCCGGAGGCGATCAGCCTGTTCATTTCGGGGATATTCATGAAAGCCGGGCAGGACCTGCGGCAGGGGGCTTCACAGTCGCCGGCATGATCGCTTAACAGGAGCTCCAGGGCTTCCCGGCGGGCTTCCTGGATCTCGCGGGAATGCGTTTGAATTTTCATCCCTTCCTGTATAGGGTATTCGCAGGCCGGCAGCAGCCGGCCACTGCCAAGATCTTTTACCATGCACACCATGCAGGAAGGATGGTGGGCTATGCTTTTCTGGTAACAAAGAGCGGGAATGGAAATGCCGAGCAATGCGGCAGCCTGCATGATGGTCATGCCCTCCTCTGCTTCAACTTCCCGGTGATCAATTCGTATCAGCATTCCGCCTGGGCTTTGTCACTGATTATTTTTACAGCATCTACAGGGCATACCTGCCGGCAGATGTCGCATTTGATGCATTTTTCCTGCTCGATAGCATGAACTTCGTATGGCTTGTAGGCTATAGCGTTTGAAGGGCAACGCTGCGCACATTTGGTGCAACCAATGCATTCTTCGTTAATTGTGTAGCGTATGATGGCCGCACATTTTCCCGCGGGGCAATGACCGTTGATATGGGCTTCATATTCATGGCGGAAATACCTCAGTGTGGACAATACCGGGTTTGGCGCGGTCTTCCCCAGCCCGCAAAGACTTCCCGCCTGGGTGCTGCGGGCCAGGTGCTCGAGTTTCTCAAGGTCGGCTTTCACCGCTTCACCGCTTCGTATCTTCTCAAGAAGTTCCAGCATCCTCCGGGTGCCTATACGGCAGAAAGTGCATTGTCCGCAGCTCTGGCTCTGGGTAAACGAAAGGAAATAATGGGCGATGTCGACCATGCAATCCGATTCGTCAAGCACTATAAGCCCGCCTGAACCCATCATGCCCCCCGCTTCCGACAGGGCCTCGAAATCTATAGGCAGACCGGCAAGGGAAGCCGGGATGCAGCCTCCCGAAGGGCCTCCTATCTGGACTGCCTTGAACTGTTTGCCTCCGGCTATGCCCCCGCCTATCTCTTCAACTATACGGCGAATGCTGATACCCATAGGCACTTCAATAAGCCCGCCCCTGTTTACCTTACCTGCCAGGGCAAATACCTTGGTGCCCTTGCTTTTTTCAGAGCCGACGCGGGCAAAGGCAGGAGCCCCTTTGCGGATGATCCATGAAACCAAAGAAAAGGTTTCCGTGTTATTTATCAGCGTCGGGTTCCCGTAAATTCCTTTAACGGCAGGATAAGGCGGCCTAAGCCGTGGTATGCCCCTGTTGCCTTCGATGGAAGCAATGAGCGCCGTTTCCTCCCCGCAAACAAATGCCCCGGCACCTTCGAATATTCTTATGTTAAATGAAAAACCGCTTCCCATCACATTTTCCCCCAGCAGCCCTTCGGCCTGGCAAACCTGGAGGGCTTCGGTGACCCTCCTTACTGCAAGCGGATATTCGGCCCTGATATAAAACAGCCCGTTATGGGCACCGGTGGCATAGGCCGCGATGATCATGCCTTCGATGATGCGGTAGGGATAGGATTCAAGAAGCATACGGTCCATAAAAGCGCCGGGATCGCCTTCGTCACCATTACAGATGATATATTTTTCGGCGGATGGCTGGTCGTGAACCAGCTGCCACTTCAGTCCCGTCGGAAACCCGGCCCCGCCCCGGCCTCTCAGGCCGCTGGATTTTATTTCATCAATGAGCTCCTGAGGGGTCAATGTTTCAAGGCATTTTCTTAATGCCCCGAACCCGCCGGCATTCCTGTATTCATGTATGTCGCACGGCCTCACTATCCCGCGGTTTTCGGTGGCAATATTTACCTGGGGACCCAGGAATTCCGACAAGGGGGTATCTCTTTGCTCGAACATATACTTCTGCACCGAGCGCGGCTCCTCATCCGCCATCAGATCCTCAAACATAGTTACCACCCGGGACTTTAATTTACGGTAGGTCCCTTCGGGTTTAAAATGGCTCAGGACAACCTTTTTTACCTCTTCGGGTTTGATATGAGCATAAAAGGCAGTATTCTCGCCGGGTTTGACGATCTCGAGGATAGGTACCTGGTTGCAGATCCCCACGCAGCCTACCTGTTTAACATCAACACGGATACCTGCTTCGGCCACTGTTTTTTCCAGTTCGTTCTTGACTTCCTGGCTGCCGCTTGCGATGCAGCAGGAGCCCAGGCCAATCCGGATCTCTCCTTTGACTGCAGATGCGGCAATGGCCCCGGGGGAGGCTTTCACATCCGGTTTGCCCCGCCTGAGGAAATCAGAGAGGATGTCACCTGCATGTTCGGGCATCACATGGCCGTATGTAACCTGGTCAATCCTGACAACCGGTGCCAGGGTGCAACAGCCTAAACAGGCGACCTTCTCAATAGTGAAAACGCCTGCCGCATCGGTGTCCTCTTCGCCTGAAAGCTTCATTTCCCTGCGAAGGGCATCATATACAAGAAGGGCGCCTTTCACATGGCAGGCAGTGCCGGTACAAACGCTGACGATGTGCTCACCGGTAAGCTTGCGGCGGAACTGGGAGTAAAATGAAGCCACCCCCTCGATCCGGGCCTGGCTGATCCCCGTTATTTCACAGGCATACCTGAGCGCCTCCGCAGGAAGGTGGCCGAATTCATGCTGTATATCCTGAAGCACAGGGATGACTGAAGCTTCCGAGGTTCCCCTCCGGGCAACGATACGGTCAACGGCAGAGTGTATTGTATCGATATAGTCTTTCAAATCCTTCAGAATAAAATAAAAGAGTTAACGCATGGATTACAAGGTGATTGTACGATCACCCGATCCCATGCCGTTTGAGTTTGTTCAATAATACCGGTTTCACAAATGGTTTTGCAAGATAATCATTGCAGCCTGCCTCAATGGCTCTTTTCTCATCCCCGCTAAGTGCGAATGCCGTCACTGCAATGACCGGGAGGTTTTGCCTGAATGACTTAATCTGCCTGGTAGCTTCAAACCCGTCGAGAACCGGCATTTTCATGTCCATTAAAACCAGGGAGATTTGATCGTTATCGCGGCAGATGTCGACAGCTTCCTTGCCGTTGCATGCCGCAATGACCCTAACCCCGCTTCCTCTTAACATGACCTCTATAAGCTGAAAATTAGCGGCATCATTCTCGGCCACAAGTATGACCGGGTTGGCTTTATCCCCTGGTGTTATGTATGTTTCTTCAGGCAATGGCAGGTCTTCTGTTGCCCCGATGTCGGGGATGGAGAGATAAAATGCAGATCCCTTTCCAAGTTCTGATTCAACACGGATTTCCCCATTCAGCAATTTTGCACATCCCTGTGCAATGGCAAGTCCGAGTCCACTGCCTTCCTTTCCCTCCTGTGGCACATCTTTTCCCTGAATAAAGCTCTCAAAAATGAGAGGGATGGATTCAGCATTGATGCCTACACCGGTATCACTTACATAAAATTCAATCGCCCTGGTACTCTTCTGATAGCCGAGGCAGATCAAGCCTTCACCGGTAAAAACAAGGGCATTGTCAAGAAGATGAGAAAATATCGTTTTTAATAATTCCGGATCTGAAACTACAAACAGAGTCTCTGATTTCAAGGGGATACCAAGTTTTAGCTCAAGGTTCTTATCAGTGAAAAGCGGCAGAAATTTCTCGTATACATGACGCAGCAGCTTATGAAGATCAAATGATTTTCGACTGACTTCAATATTACCGGAAGCCAGGAGGGAAATATCCATATAGTTTGTGATTGTCCTCAGCAAGCGGTCACTGCTTTGTTTAATAAGGGAATAAAATTGCTCTTTTTCTTCCTGGCTGATATCTGACTGTACGACTAAACTTGCAAAACCGAGAATCCCGTTCAGGGGAGTGCGCAATTCATGTGAAATATTATTCATAAAAGCGGTTTTCAGCCTGTTGCCCGCTTCTGCTTTTTCTTTAGCCTCCCGCAGGTAAGAGAAAATTCTCTTTCGTTCAGTGATATCTTCGAATGACGCCAGCATTGAATGAGGCTTGCCTTCGGAATCCTTTACCACACTCGCCTCAACCTTTACATCAAAAAGTCCGCCTGCCTTATTCACCGCGATCAACTCACCCGACCAGGCTTCCTGTAACAATAACTTCCCCATGATCTCAGAAGCTTTCACTTCCATGAGCCAGAAACTGGTTGGTGATTTCCCAAGTACTTCCTGAGGCGAATCATAACCCCATAAACGGAGAAATGCAGGGTTTACATATTTCAGGTTCCCCGACTGGTCGGTAATTGCAAAGGCATTTATTGCAGATTCAATTGCCCAGTCCTTGATCCTCAAAGCTTCCTCGGCTTCCTTTATTGAAGTAATATCAGTAAGGGAGGTAACTCTGACTTTTTTGCCTTTGTAATGCATCATCTTTCCCCTCAATGTACAAGGGAATCTTGTCCCGTCTTTCCTTAGTGCCCGGGCTTCATAAGGCTCTTCATAACCCGCAAGCATATTCTTCATCACCATTTCCCTGTCTTCGGGAACAATCCATTCTGTTCCATACCTTCCAATCGCTTCTGCTGAAGTATAGCCAAACATCTTTTCGGCTGCAAGATTCTGCTCAATGCAGATCCCTTTTTCGGAGAGGAATATTGCTTCGAAAGCCGCCTCGCATAAGCCCCGGTACTTTTCCCTGCTCTCTTCCAGTTCAGCTTCAGACTTCCTTCGTTCAGTAATATCGTCAACAACTGTAAACCGGTACTTTTTATCCTGGATATATATGTTCTCGGCCGACATATGTACACGTTTAATCTCCCCGTTCTTCGCTCTCAGGTCGGCTTCAATATTTCTGGTATTTCCCCGTTTTTTTGCCTCAGTTAATACGGCATTGATAGTGTCGGGTGTTAATATTTCCAGCTCAACAGCCGATTTCCCGATGGCCTCTTTGTTGCTGTATCCCAGTAGATTTGAAAATGCTTCATTGATTTCAATATATACCCCCGAATCGAGATCGGTCAGGCCGCAGGCTGATGGATTGAGGTAAAACAGTTTTGAAAATTTTTCTTCCGACAGGCGGATTTTCGAAATATCCTTTGACACCCCGAACAGCGCAGGGCTTCCGTTCCACGACCCTCTTGAAACTCTTGTTTCTACTGGGATTTGTATTCCCGAACGGGTTATAAGGGGAACCGGGCAATGATCAGCCTTACCGTTCAACATATCTTCAACTATTTTTCCGGCTTCCTTCCGTCTTTCCTCCGGATGAACCATAAGAACCGATTTTCCGGCGAGTTCTTCTTTAGTAAAGCCAAGGCGGTGAATTACAGTTGAATTTGTATGGATAATATTTCCCTGAACGTCAAGTACAAAAAGAAATTCATCAATGGTGTTAAAAAAGGTTTCATAGTTCTCCCGGGTTTGCTGCAGAATTGTTTCGGCCTGTTTGCGTTCGGTTATATCTTCGAATATTCCCGTGCCTCCCGTAACAACCCCATCTTCATTTTTTAAACCAACGAAAATCCCTCTCACCGGTGTCACTTTGTTGGCGGTCACAGAGCTGTATTTCTCCTCGTACCTGCCAATGCCTCCTTTCAATGAATCACCTACGGTCGAGAGCAACTGATGGTCTTTCAGCTGTTTGAACATGTTCATGCCGATCAGGGCCTCCCTTGAGGAACCGATGATTTTGATAAATTCGATATTGACATCGAGAATGGCCCCATCTGTATCGTAATGAAGAATGCCAAGGGGGGAATTTGAAAATATTGCCTGGTATTTCTGCATGCCTTCGTAATACAGCCTTCTCTCCTTCTCCAACAGTTCAAGCTGCTGTTTCAGTTCATTCATTTGCCGGCCCATTTCCTCGATGGTAACATCTACTTTCTTCATAGGTTTCTAATTTAGGTCGTTACGAGCTTGTAGTTACACAGTTTATGCAGTATTATATAGTGCCTTATCACTTTCCGATACAATATAAATTCTTATCCCCCCTGATGAAAATATGCCTGTTTGTGAAAGCAGGAGTGCAGAAGGATCCTTCACCCAGCGGGCATTGGCTGATCATTGAAAATTCTTTATCGGCTTTGATAATATACATCATGCCTTTCTTATCCAGGATATAGACCCTGTTTTCGGCCAGCATGGGGGATGAGTAAACGGGGTTGCCAAAATCATGTTCCCAGTATTTTGTTCCGTTCAGGGCATCATAGCAAACGGCTGTGCCGTAAGAAGTCAGCAGGAAAAGGTATTTGTCGCTTGCAAGCGGGCTGGGCACATCGGAAAGGAATTCGTTGTTTTCCCACAGCACTTTCGGGCTGATGCCGGTCTGTATTGCCGATAATGTGGAGTAATCATTGACAGAAAATACAATGCCTGCGCCATAGGCCAGCGACGGCCCCACTTCCCCTGAGATGCAGTCGATGCTCCACAACTCTTTGCCTGTCAGGGGATCATAAGCGGTTACGCTGGGTTCGGCCGCGAGTAAAAGTTCCATACGTTTGCCGGTATTGATAAGGGAAGGGGAGGACCATGAAATTTTTACATTTCTTGCGGTTTTCCATACCTCTTTCCCTGTCTTTGCCGAAAGCCCTATCACTGCCGGTGAATTGCGCTGGTCGAACTGTACGATAAGGATATCGCGATACATAATGAGTGATGAGGAATGCCCGTAATGGTTGGCCGGCAAACCGAGGTTCTTCGACCATACCGTCTTGCCCTCCATATCCAGGGCGATAAGATCGCCGTTGGCAAAGATGGCAAATACCGAGCGGCCGTCGGTGGTGAGGGTAGGGGCAGCCAGGCCTGTTTCCTTGCTTACGCCTGGCACACCTGAAGGTGAACCGGGGATTTTCACCACCGGCGTTTGCCAGAGAATCTTACCGCTGATCGCATCGAGGCAATAAACTTCCCGTTTGGTTTCACTGGCCCCGCTCAGGAAGAGTTTATCATTCCAGATCACCGGTGAATTATATCCCGGCAGCGGTATGGGGGTTTTCCACCTGACGTTCTTCCCGCTTTTTCCGTCCCAGCTGGCAGGAATGCCTGTACGCTCTGTAACCCCGATTCCTCCTGGTCCCCTGAACGAAGGGAAATTGTCTTTGACTTCTTTCCAGGAAGGGAAGGCAGTTGCCGAATCGTGACTGGTGACTGGTGACTGGTGACTGGTGAAGGTAGTATCGCTGACCACGGTTGCTGAATCGGGGTTCACGGCTCCCGGTTCCCGGTTCCCTGATCCCTGCTCCTTGCTCGCTGCGTTCCTCAGGTCCTTCCCAAGGTCATTATGAGTAAGCCACGCGAGCAGGAGGGTCAGCACAACCAGGGCTATACCTGAATATACCAGCCAATGCCGTTTGAGGATCCTCGTTTCCCAAAACATGAGAGGCTTGGCTGCCGGTTCTTCAGGCAGCTTGGACCTGATGAGTTCTATAGCCTTGATGCAGGATACCAGTACCAGGATGCTGATGAAAAGAAGATAGCCGCCGGTTCTCACCTGCCATTGGGCGGTAAAGAATGCCTTTCGCGCAATCAGGTCCAGGGTGCGTATCTCCTGCCTGAGCTGGTCGTTGGAGGGATCATTCTGGAGTTTTTCAACAAGTACGGTCATGGCCGGTGAGTTCAGGGGATCGGCCCGCCTGACCTGGATGAAATTCACAATGATCAGTACGCAAAGGACTACAGCAAATACAGCGCTTCCAAGAGAAATATTCTCAAGGAGTTTTATAGTGTTCAGTGGTGGCTTGCCGGTCTTCATATTTTTCAGCAATTTCAGGATTTCACGGGACAATAATCAACGCACCTCAGGCAGCTGAAGCATCGTCCTTTATTGGTAACATAATCGGTCCTGTACACCGGTATCATCCGCCCGCCTATCATCAGGGCAATGGCAAGCCCTATGAAACCGCCGAACAGCCATCCGCCGATATAAAACTTCTTTAAAACGGCAGAGGCTTCAGAGTATACCTGGCTTTCGGTTTTACCCGAGGCTTTATAGGCCTTTATTTCAAATGAATCATCCTGGATACTGTTTCCTGCATCCTGCATCACCGAAAGTGCCATGACTTCCTTTGCCAGCTTCACCCTTGAGTCAGCCCCTGCAAGAGTATCCTGCATCCTGGATCCTGCGTAACCGGAAATAAGCACCATAAAGGGGACGAGAATGGTTAGAAGCATCATTTTCTTTACCATGGCAGGCCGGCTTTCAGGGCTTTTTGAAGTGACCGGGATCTCGATAGCGTCGTACGGGCAGGAATGTTCGCAAAGCCGGCACTGAATGCATTCTTTTGGGGTGATGGTAATATGCCTGCGTGAAAACCGGCTGGTCCAGTTGAGCAGGACCCCATACGGGCAAAGGAAGCGGCAGTAAGGACGGGCAATGAATACACCTGAAAGAAGGAGTATGCCGCCGAATATAAACATTCCGAAGGAGGCGTTGAATCGGAAGATCCCAACAAATGGGTCGTAACGGCATATAATGAAATCGGTGCCGGTGGCGGCAAACAATACCGCAAGGCCCAGGTAACAATAGGGAAGGATGCCCAGAACAGTATTTAAACGGGAACCCAGCGCCTGTGGTTTAAAAGCGAAAAGATCCTGCAAGGCGCCGAAGGGGCAAACCGCTGCGCAGAAAGTACGTCCGAAAAAAGCGGTAAAAACGAGCGGAAGAATAAAAAAGAGCAGGACACTGAGCGGTAAAGCGAAAGTGTTATCAAATAAGGCAAGGCTGACATTCTGGATTGCCCCGATCGAACAAACGCAGCCCTCCCTGTAAAACCCGAAGTAGGCAAGTGAAAATACACTCATCGCGAATACCAGTAGCCTGGAGCGTTTTTTCAATACAAGCCAGGTGACAATGCTCAGCGAGACAACAAGAACGAATACATCCATCCAGGCGAGGAATTCCCCCCTGGGAAGAGGTACCAGGGTTTGAGGCTGGGTATAGGTCGATTCAAATTCAGGTTTCGGGAATCGCTGGACCGCCATGGCGGCGGTTGATAATGTAGCAGAGACAAGAGTGAGGATAACGGTTGTGGCAGTCTTGCCTGCAGGAGTCTTTAACGCTTTGGCCGGCAATGGTTTTATCTTACGCATTTCGGACTCCTTTCCTGCCGGCTTCCTCCAGGGGTTCTTTTCCAAAGCTTTTCAAAAGTGACGGCTTGTTGGCCGGCACCCTGGTAAAGGCCTGGGACGGGCAGTTTCTCGCGATGGAACATTCATTGCAGTTCTTGCAACGGTCGTGGCGCACCTGCAGCTGTAATGAGCCATTTCCGAAAGCGGAACATCCTTTAACGCATTTGCCGCAGCCGATGCAGAGTTCCTCCTCAACTGTATATTCGAAGAATGGATCTTCGATGAATTTGCGTTTGAGGGCATTGGTGGGGCAGAGCTGGTGCTCGGCGGCAGTGTCGAGGGTTTTGGTACCCGGTTTGAGGTAACCCCCGCAAAGGTCGCAATAACCGCACATAGCGTAGGCATGGGTGCATTTGACTGCACTTGGCGTCATCACGCAGTTTGTCGCGCAACGGCCGCATTGAATACATTTTGACGGGTCGAGCTGCCATACCATCTGCCCGGCCGCAAGAGCAGCGGGCAGGCTGCAGCTCTGCGATTTGCCGCAGCTGCTGCATGCAAAGCCACCGGAACAGGCGTTTTTATCGCGGGAACGCAATATCACCGAGCCGCTGATCAGGCCCAGGGCGGCTAATATTCCGCCGCGCATCAGTGTATTCAGGAATTCACGCCTGTTTGGCATTTTACTTTTTTACAAAGATCCTTAGCTGTTTTTTTTCCGGGTCAAGGACAATGATCCGGTCTTTTGAATCTGCCGCTAGATCAAGCCCCTTTGTGCCTTCAATGAAAGCTGATGGCGGTGCAACCATACATAGATATTTTCCCTGGGGGGAATAAACCTTGACCCTTTCAATACCTTTTTCACTGGTCACAAATGAACCATCCGACAGAAAGGCAAAGTGGGAGGGGTTACAGCAGCCACAGAACCCGTCGCTACTCATGGATGCCTCGCCCCAGGCTGACTGCAGGCTGCCGTCGTCACCAAATTGTTCAAGGGAATGCCTGCCGGTATTCGCTACCCATAGCTCTCCCTTCTTCCCGATCCCCAGGTCGAAATACGGACTGGGAACTATAAATCCCGGGACATTTTTCTGCGGATCTTTTTCGCCAATGCGGTTGATGAGACGGCCGTTAAGGTCATAACGGTACACTATCTTTTTCCCGGCATCGGCCACATAAGCATAGGAATCGGTAACGGCTATGCTGGTAAGCATTGATTCAGGCGAAACGCTATTCCATTTGCCACAGGGTTTCCCAAGCTGGTCAAAAACCTCCACATGATCCTGTATGCCTATGAAGATCCTGCCTTTTTTATCAAGGGCCATGCAGCTTGCAAGGCCTTCGAACCTGAAATTCCCGTCGGGTTTCCCATCCTTCTGATAAATTTCGAGCCCGTTCTTCCCTGCAACAAAGATTCGGTCCCCCGCCCCGCAGGCGACTGCATGAATTTCTTCAAGGGCCGGCCTGATCGTCAGCTGTTCAATATACCCGTTGCAGGTGCTGTCAGTTTTTCGGAGCTCCCCCATTTTATAATCATAGGGATTTGCCTTGTCGGCTTTCCTGGAAGAGAAGAAGTCGGCAAGCATGATCGCAATTACCCCTGCAAGCATTACAAGCCCTGCAATAATAAATATCTTTTGTTTCATGTTTTTACTGTTTAGCCCTGATGTCGAGGCAGACCAGGGTTTTTGAATCCCTCATAAGCAGGTATCCTCCCGTTATTGCTATAGGGCCCCAGGAATCCTGCCCGTCTATGATCCTTGTTTTATCGAGCACCGTAAACCCTGCCGGTGAAGCTTTCGCGATAGTCAATTCCCCGTCATCATTCAGAATAAAAAATTTTCCATCTGCAAAAATATAAGGCCCCAATCCGAATCTTTCGGTCTTTCCGCTGTTCATCAAAATACTTTTGCAGTCATTTCCCTTGCAGCACACAAACTGGTTTCGTAATGCTCCTGCATCTTTCGGCAGTATGCCGTAGAGGTATCCACCGTAATAAACCGGTGTTTGCTGTTCCGATGCGAGTCCTTCCTGGGGCTTCAGTTTCTGTAACACCTTAACCGTAAATTTACCGTTTGAACCTGTAACCTGGAGCAGGGCCGAGCCTGCCCCGTATCCTGCGCTTACAAATATACGTCCTTCGTCCATAACCACAGGGCTGGGTGCGACAACTGAAGGCGCAAAGGCTGTGGTTTCCCATAAGATCTTCCCGGGACCGGGGCCGCCGGCTGCGATTCCGCAAACACCGCCGATTGCGCAATAGACATACATCTTCTGGCCGGCGAGTGTCATAGGGATGAGGGAGGCATGCGACATTTTCCAGTTATGGGGGTTTGGTGTCTCCCAGGCTTTTTTCCCGGTTTTACAATCCACTCCGATGACCAGTGATTTGCCTCCAACGGCAATGACCGCCGTGTCGTTATCGATAAGGGGGCATTGTCCGGTATACCAGAATGGCACTTCAGCCTGGAATTCCCTGCCAAGGTCAAATCCCCAGAGAAAGGCGCCGGAGCTGCGGCTGCAGCACATTACCTGGCAACGGGGCCCGATCGTAAGAACATAATCTTTTGTAACTGCCGGTATTGTTCTCGAAAGTCCATGGTTGCGTTTCAGATGCACATGGTACCCACGTCTCCAAAGTTCTTCGCCCTTAAGCAGGGAAAAGCACCGCAGTGCGTCTTCCTTTTTCACTTCGTCGTAATCGAGAAGGTATACACGGCCGTCATAAACGGCAGGAGCGGCATGGCCTTCGCCCAGGTTCAGCTTCCATAAAATATGTGTTGAAGGATCCCCCAGCTTCGATACCAGGCGAACATTCTCCTTATTGATATTATCGAACTGCTCACCCCTGAAACGCGGCCAGTTTGTGCCCGGCAAACCGGGTATGGATTTGAACAGAATGAAATCTTCGCCTATGTTCACTTTCTCGGTGGATGCCACAGGTCCTTTCTTCCTGTTGTCCATGCCCGGAACCGATAAGCTGAATGAAGACACGGGATCATGAAAAAACCAGGCTGCCATCAGGCCGAGGCCGAGGATTACAAGGAATGCAAGAATATATCCCTGGTATTTTTTCACTTTATTTTTTCCGGATGTCGTATACCATCAGGGAATTACCATGCCTTACATAGAGCCGGCCGTTCTTTATCACAAGGTGGGACCAATGCTGGGCAGTCCCGAAAGGTACTTTAAAGGCAGAGATTTTTCCGAAATCGAATGGAGTAGGCTGTGCAAGCACAATTTCACCGTTATCCCCGTAAAGATAAAGCAATCCTTCGGCAGAGATGATGTTCCCCTTGCCGGTGACCTTCCCTGAATACATATCGGTCCCGGTTTTCCAGTCGGTGCAGTACCAGGCTTTGCCCGAATCATCAGAGCCGAATATTTTACCGTTAAGGACCACAAATCCGCCCATCCTGTTACCGATAGAGGTGCTTCTCCAGGTCTCGGTGACACTGTTCCCGTCGGCACTCAGTTTAAGCATTACCCCGCCCTTGCCGTAGCCCGATACGCAATATACCGAACCGTCAATGTATTCAGGGGTATTCGCATGAACCGACCAGGTGTTGGGCTGATCAACGCTCCAGAGGAATTTCCCGCTTCCGGCATCAATGCCCAGAATCGAACTGGCTGTTTGGGTAACCAATATCCTCCGGTTATTGTGTGTGAAGATGGCCGGTGAGCAGTAAGCGCTGGCTTCGCCTTTTGCAGCGCATTTCCATAGGAGTTTGCCTGTATTACGGTCAAGGGCGATCACATTGGCGTCGGGCCCCCCGGGCGTGCAAAATAATTTATTGCCATCGGCCAGGAGGTTCTCGGTAACACCCCATTTAATATTTGGTGCATTGAATTCTTTAAGCAGATCGATTGTCCAGATGAGATCGCCATTATCGGCTTTGCGGCAAACGACTTTCCCGAAACCGCTCATAAGGAATATTTTCCCGTCGCAGATAAGGGGGGTGCTGCGCACACCGGGCCAGCTTTCTGTCCATTCCTCCCCGTAAGGAAGTTTCCAGAGCAGTTTGCCATCCAGGTCAAAAGAGTAAAGATAACCTATGCCGTTGAGTTCGCCGTTGATATAAATCCTGTCGGCAGTGACAGCGGCCGAAGAATGTCCCTCGCCAAGCTCGTCATAATGCCATAGCAGGACGGGGCCGGTTTCGGGCCATGATTTCAGCAGGCCGGTTTCGGGATAGATACCGTCGCGGTTGGGCCCTCTCCATTGTGCAACAGTCTGGGCAGGCGACGAATAGCCTATAAGGCTCATAAGGCAGATAACAAGAATACTTCGTTTCATATCAGCAGGAGTTTGAAAAGTGGATCGTACTTCAAAAGTACAATTATTTTTCGTTCAAAGGACCTTAATACCTTGTTTATCAATATCAAAAAAAATGTCGTACCTTTGCGGCCTTATTAATCCGTGTTTCCGGCCAAAGCATTTTTCCCCCCTTAAGAGATTCACACCAAGGACCGGAAAGTCCGTTAGCACATAAATTTTATCATCATGATCACATTTGAAGAATTAGGCATTTCGCAGGAATACGTGAGGGCCGTAAAGGAACTCGGCTTCGAAACCGCAATGCCCGTCCAGGAAAAAGTCATCCCGCTGGTCCTGGCCGAAAACCAGGATATGATAGTTTTGGCCCAGACAGGGACCGGAAAAACTGCAGCTTACGGCCTCCCGCTGATCCAGATGATAGACCCTGAAGTCAACAATCCCCAGGTGCTGGTCCTTTGCCCCACAAGGGAACTTTGCATGCAGATCGCCGATGACCTCAACGATTTTGCAAAATTCAACAATGACCTCACCACCCTTCCTGTTTTCGGTGGAAGCAGCATAGATGTTCAGATAAAAGCCCTCAGGAAAGGGATTCAGATCGTTGTGGCCACGCCGGGGAGGCTCCTTGACCTCATCCGCCGTAAGGCGATAAAATTAAACCAGATCAGGACCGTGGTTCTGGATGAAGCGGATGAGATGCTCAACATGGGTTTCAGTGAAGACCTGAGGGACATCCTTGAAACCGTTCCTCCCCAGAGAAGGGCCCTGCTGTTTTCAGCAACGATGCCAACGGAAGTGGCTTCAATTGCAAGAAAATACATGAAGGATCCTATCGAAGTGACCGTAGGAACAAAGAATTCAGGCGCCGAAAACATCAAGCATGTTTATTACACCGTACATGCAAAAGACAAATACCCGGCATTAAAACGCATCGTGGATTTCTATCCTGCCGTATACGGCATAGTGTTTTGCCGCACCCGTAAGGAAACACAGGAGATTGCCGATAAGCTGATCCAGGACGGGTACAATGCCGAATCGCTTCACGGCGACCTTTCGCAGATACAGAGGGATACCGTGATGAACAAGTTCAGGATAGGCCATATCCGCCTTCTCGTTGCCACCGATGTGGCTGCCCGCGGCCTCGACGTTGACAACCTCACGCATATCATCAATTATAACCTGCCTGAAGACCTGGATTCCTATACCCACAGGAGCGGCAGGACAGGCAGGGCAGGCAGGTTCGGGACTTCCATCATACTGCTCAACCTGAAAGAGAAATACCTGATCAAGAAAATAGAGAAGAAGATCAATAAAACTTTCACTTCCAAAACCGTTCCCACCGGCCACCAGATATGTGAGAAACAATTGTTCAGCCTGGTCGATAAAATGGAGAAAGTCGAGATTGACAATGAAGAGATTGATACTTACCTGCCCCAGATCTACCGTAAGCTTGAGTGGCTCGACAAGGAAGGTATCATCAAACGCTTTGTTGCCCTTGAATTCAACCGCTTTCTTGAATATTACAAAAATGCCCAGGACCTGAATGTCCCTGAAGACAATTTCAAGGGGGGAAGGAATGAGAATTCAGGCAAAAAAGACTGGAAAGACAGGAAGCATGGACGCGATGAGGGGGGGAAGCCCGACTGGAAGGAAAGGAACCAGGGTGACGAAGCCGGGTTCACTAAGCTGATCATCAACAAAGGCAGGCAGGATGGCATGTTTGCCGCCGAGCTGATGGAACTGATCAACAGGAACACTCATGGAAAAAAAATAAGGCTTGGAAAAATCGAGCTCACGAAAAAAGCTGCGATTTTTGAAGTCCCCGATTCAGAAACCGGCCAGCTCATTAAGGCATTGAAAAATGCACGTTTCGGTGAAGCCGCCGTTAAGGTTGATTTTCTGAATGAAAAAAAGAGCCCGAATAAAAAGTTCTTCAGGGGCTAGGCTTTGATCTCTGTTCCTTCTTTTGGGCATTCATGCGTTTACCCTCAAGCCTTTTTTCCCTGGCTGCTGCAGTTGGTCTTGTAGGTTTCCTCTTTTTACGCGGCTTAAGTGCTTTGGTAAGCAGGGCGTAAAATTTTTCAATTACCGTTTCTTTGTTTTTCAACTGGGTCCGTTCGCTTTGTGAGACCATAACAAGCTCTCCCTCCTTATTGATCCTTGATCCGAGTTTTTCCATCAGGAGTTTCTTTTCATCTTCGCTGAGAAGTGCAGAATTCACAACATGAAAGCGCAGTTCCATTTTCGTGCTGACTTTATTGACGTTCTGCCCGCCCGGACCGCTGCTGCGGGAAGCAGAAAAAACCAGTTCGCCTGTATAGTCGCGCCCGCTTAACGAGAAACTGCCCATGTGTTCCAATTTCCGGTAAAATTATTATATATTTGTTGAAGGCAGTATTGAAACATCATGAAAGAGATCAGAAGGCCGGTTTCAGGTAAAATCCTTGCGTTGTTTTGCCTGTTATTGATTGCCATTGAGCCGTTGATGGCCCAGGCCGTCCCCGCCCAGGGTAAAAGGCCCTCCGTTGGGCTTGTGCTCAGCGGAGGAGGTGCAAAAGGCTTCGCTTATGTGGGCCTTCTCAGGGTGATACAGGAAGTGGGGCTGCCCATAGACTATATAGGCGGTTCCAGTATAGGAAGCATCATTGGGGGGCTGTACGCCCTGGGTTACCATCCCGATTCCATTGAAAAAATGATACGGACCCAAAACTGGAACGATCTCCTGAAAGATAACATAGACCGCAGGTTTGTCGCATTCGAAGAAAAAGAATACGGAGAAAAGGCCATTGTAAAACTCCCGATAAGAAATAAAAAACTAGGGCTGGGATCTTCGATGTACCAGGGTCAGGAGGTCAACCTCCTGCTGAACAAATATTTCTCCCCGGCTTATAAGACTAATGATTTTAACAAGCTCCAGACCCCGTTTCTCTGTATCGGGACCGACCTGCTGAACGGAGAAGCAATCATTCTCAATAAGGGGTACCTTCCCATGGCGATCAGGGCCAGCATGTCAATCCCGGGGTATTTCTCACCTACCGATTACATGGGATATTATCTTGTGGATGGCGGGGTTGTCAATAATTACCCGGTGAAGGAAGTCAAGGACCTTGGGGCAAAGATCATCGTGGGAGGGGATGTCCAATCGGGCTTATACAATCGCGAGCAACTCAATTCGATAACTGCTATTGCCGACCAGGTCACTTCATTTGCACGCATACAATCCAACAAGATTGGCGACAGCCTTACCGATCTCAAAGTCAGATTCAAGATGACATACGGCATGATGGACTTTGAAGATTATGATTCCATTATTGCCTTTGGCGAAAGAGTGGCCCGATCTCATTTTAAGGAGATAAAAGCCCTGGCCGATTCCCTCAATGCCATTGAGTATAAGCCTTTAAAAAAATACCAGGCCCAGCCTTTGGATTCAGTGCAATTCGACAGCATCATCATCAGGGGAAACAAAAACCTGCATACTTTTTATTTCACCAGCCTTTTCGGGCAAAATAAAAATAATTATACAATTGCCATAAAGGATTTGCAGAATAACATCCGCAAACTATATGGCTCAGGATATTTTGAACATGTGTTTTATTCTTTTGAACAGAATAACGGGAAAACCGACCTGGTGATCGAAGCTCTGGAGAGCGGCCCGGGATCACTGGGTGCAGGTCTTCACTATGATAATAATTACAACGTAGGACTGATCCTCAGCGGTTCTTTCAGGAATGTACTGGGAAGGAACTCCAAGCTTTTCGCCGACCTTAACATAGGCCCGGATCCGCGGCTCCGGGTGGTATACTTTCTGGGCTTTGGAGGTAAAGCAGCCCTGGGGCTCAGCACAGACTTCTATGAATTTAAATTCGGCGTTTATAAAGGATATGAAAAGGTCAACCAGATTGATTTTACCAACTACAAAGGCAGTTTATTTTTTCAATATACTTTTAAGAATATGGTAAACCTGAAAGCCGGCTTCGATTACGAATATTTCAGGTTCCAGCAGGATGTGGCCGTAGACACAACACTTTATAAATACGAATATTTTACCAGTTACGGAACCATATTCCTTTCCCTTAAAGCCGATTCCCGGGATCGTCCATATTTTCCGAGGCGGGGGGCAACCATGACCCTGAGAGGAGAATATGTAATGCCGCTGAGCAAAAACTGGTCAGAGGAACTCTTTGCAGATGCCGGTGTGTTTTACCTGAAATATGAACACAACATACCCCTGTCGGGAAGGTTCGTCCTGCAGCCCGGTCTTTTCGCGGGAGGTGCAGTGTGGGACCATAACCGGCCTCCCCTCCAGCATGGATTCGGTGTGGGCGGGTTTTGTAGCCGAAATTATGTAGACCAATACGTAAGTTTTACCGGCGTTCAGTTTATTCAGAAGTTTGGTTATTACTCAGCAATTTTCAGGCTGAAATTACAGTATAACCTGTATAAAAATATTTACCTTACACTCAGGGGTGATGCAGGCACAGATGAACGTGAATTCTCCCAGGTTTATCAGCCAAAGAACCTGATGTGCGGCTATGGCCTTACTGCCAGTTATAACAGCATCATAGGCCCGGTTGAAATCACTCTTATGGGATCAAATATGAATCCCGGCCCGATGGTTTTTGTGAATATCGGTTACTCCTTTTAAGTGACAGTTGGCCGGTATTCTTACCTGCCACGTTTCACCAGTCACCAGTCACTAGTCACTGTTCACGTTTCACCAGTCACAGTTTATTCCCGTACCTTTGCACTTCCTTAACCCGGAAACCCCATGCCCACACTTTTGCAGGTAGAAAATCTGACTCGCCATTTTGGTGAGAAAGTACTGTTTGAAAATATCAGCTTTTCCATCAACCAGTACCAGAAAGTGGCCCTGATTGCAGGTAATGGCGCCGGCAAAACCTCACTCCTCAGCATTATTAACGGGATGGAGCCATCCGACGGGGGCAATGTAACTCTCTTCAACCAGGCCAGCATGGCCTATCTCAGGCAGGAACCTGAACTGAACGAAGGCCTCACGGTCTTTGACGAGGTGTATGCCACTTCCAACGAAACACTTAAAACCATACACGATTATGAAGAGGCACTTGAGTCGCCCAACAAGGACCTGCTTTCAAAAGCCATTGAGAGGATGGATGCCATTAACGGCTGGGATTATGAAAACCGCATCAAACAGATACTGACCCGCCTGAGCCTGACGAACCTCCACCAGCCCGTCTCGGCCCTGTCGGGAGGACAAAAGAAACGGCTTTCCCTGGCCAAGACACTGATCACCGAACCTGATTTCCTGATCCTCGACGAGCCGACGAACCACCTCGACATCGATATGATAGAATGGCTGGAGGAATATCTTACCCGCAACCAGGTAACCCTGCTGATGGTCACCCATGACCGTTACTTCCTGAACAGGGTGTGCGACGAGATCCTTGAGATGGAAAACGGACGGCTTTTCAGGCATAAGGGGAATTATGAATATTTCCTTGAAAAGTCACAGGAGCGTATGGAAATTGAGACCCAGGAGACCGAGAAAGCAAGGAATATACTCCGCACCGAAGCCGAATGGATGAGGCGCATGCCCAAAGCCCGGACCACCAAATCCAAAGCCCGCATCGATTCATTTTACGAGCTGAAGGAAAAGGCTGCCAATAAAACCTGGGACCGTAAAATGACCCTGGGCATGGAAGGGGAGAGGATGGGTAAGAAAATACTTGAAGTCCATGATGTCAGCTTTTCATGGGGCCAGCTGCCTATCCTGGATCATTTCGGGTATATTTTCAAACGACGTGAAAAAGTCGGCATTATTGGTAAGAACGGTTCCGGGAAGTCGACCTTCCTCGACATCGTCACTTCAAGGCTGCAGCCGCAAAAAGGGACTGTTGAGACAGGCGGCACCATCAAATTCGGCCACTACAGGCAGGACGGGATAGTTTTTGACGGGCAAACCAGGGTGATCGATGTGGTGAAAGACATAGCCGATGTGGTTCAGCTAAGCAACGGGGAAAAAGTTACTGCAGCACACTTCCTCAACTATTTCATGTTCCCGTATCCCATGCACCACCAGTTTGTTTACAAACTCAGCGGGGGTGAAAAGAGAAGGCTATACCTGGTAACGGTGTTGATGCGGAACCCGAATTTTTTAATCCTTGACGAACCTACCAATGACCTTGACATACTCACCCTGAATATCCTGGAGGATTACCTCGCTTCTTTCCAGGGTTGCGTATTGGTAGTCACCCACGACCGCTTCTTCCTCGATAAAATTGTTGACCACCTCTTTGTGTTTGAAGGTAATGCTGTTCTGAAGGACTTTCCCGGGAATTACAGCCAGTACAGGGAATGGGCCGATCAAAAAAAACGCCAGGCGAACCTTGCCAGGGCAGGCGCCTTAAAGGAAGCCGCTCCCTCATCCGCAGTCAATAAACCGAAAAAACCAGGGCTGAGTTATAAGGAAAAAGTTGAGTTTGATGCCATTGAAAAAGAGATCCACGAGCTTGAGAAGGAAAAGGAGTCCCTTGAGGCCGCCCTGGCTTCGGGAACCCTTGAACAGCAGGCACTGATGGAAAAATCGAAACGTTTTTCGGCTGTGGCCTCAGCCATTGACTCCAGGACTGAACGCTGGATGGAACTCAGCGAAAAAAGCCTTGAATAAAAAACCCGGCATTACTGTTCCACACCCGGCGCCTTCTTTTTCCTCAGGAATTTTGTAAAGTAGAGGGAGGTCCCGAACAGTACGATGGCAAGGAAGAGGAATGCAATGACCCGGTAACCTGCTTCCATATGGGCAAGATCAACCACAAACAGGTAAACGGCCGTGACAAGCAGCATAAATATGGCCATCCAGCGGTATTTCCTGTTTTTCAGCACCAGGCTGAGGATAAAATACAATATGGCCGCCCCTGTCCATGCCGGGGTCACATACTGGGAGGGGACAGCTTTATACAGGGCAAAGGCAAAGGTGAAAAACAGGCAGACCAGGTAAATCGTTCGAAAATTCTCGGTCTTCAGTTCAAGGCGCATCTTCTGCCAGTTGATGAGCCTGGCTGTGAGAAAAGCCGAGATCGCGAAAGTGAAGTTCACCGTATCGAGGTAGGCCCCCGAAACCATATAAACCAGCAGCATGCTTACAAAAAGGATGGTGTTGACCACCACGATGAACTGGCTGCGGAACCACAGCGCCCATGATACGACAAGTACGCTTTGAAGCGAGAGGAAAAAATATGCGCCCGGCAAGCCTGTATACCCGTAAACCGCCGCACTGAGCGCAAGAAAGCTGAAAATCGCATAGAATGCCGAATCAAACACCCTCTGTGTCCTGAATTTAAGGAAGATGGAATAGGCAAGGCAGGCAATGAATACGCCTGCAAAGATCCCGCTGTAAGTTTTCATATAGAATAACAACACCTCAAGCATGAGGGTCAGGAAGAAAAAAATTCCATTGACTATGACCGATGAAGTGTAAACATTCGCTTTAAAGCGTTCATCCTGCTTTACCAGGGGGGCCAGGGAAAATATCACCCCGTAGCAGAACAGGTATGCCAGGTTGAACTGGGGTGACTGGATGCCGCCAACCGGGTGCCCCATAAGGGGATTGCCCATAAGCCATATGATATGGGAAAGGTATACGGTGATAATGGAAAAGATCATCTGCCTCCACCAGCCGTAACGGTAGAACAGCAAAAGGGAAACCAGGGCTGCCAGGGCGTTAAGGACCAGTGATTCATGCGTCATATCGCTGAAAACGGATGTCGCGAGGATAAGGAATATGCCGATAGCGGATACAAGTTCCGACTTCAGCAGTGTGGACCTGTAGAGCTGGAAACCAATGGCAACCAGCAGCAGGAGAACCACAGCTTCCTTGAACGGGATAACCTGCGGACTGCTGAAGAAGAACAGCCGCATGGTAACATAATACAGTAAAAGATGCGTACCTATATTGAGCATATAGGCAAGATGCTCGTGGGAATTTTTAAGATACCGTGAAAGGATGTAAACACCCGCAACAGCAGTGTAACCGATAAGGCTGGAGATGTAACTGCCGGCCAGCTTCTGGATGAACATCATCAGGAAGCCTATCCCGAACATTAACACCACTATCCCGACCCATGACAACCCGTATTCAAGAATGTTCGATTCAATGGTCGTTGTGTCAACTGATACTGTTTCCCCGCCTGAAAAACCCGCATTCTCGATACTGTTCATGAATGATTGTTGCCGGGAACCCGAACTGACTTTTTCTTCCAGTGCAGAGAGCCGTTCTTCAAGAAGGGCCAGCTTTTCAGCAATTCTCCCAAATTCCTGGGCTCCTGCTGATTCTGTTTGTGACATAATTCAATCTCCTTATGTTTAGGGAAAGAAAAATAATTATAAAAGCCAATTCGGGTCCCCGGCAAAACCAGGACAGGCGGGTTATTTCAGTTTCCTGAGATAACTTACAATCGCCCAGCGGTCATTATCCTCGGTGATGGTTTTACCGAAGGCCGGCATCTTATCCCTGCCTGTAGTCATCTTATAAAAGATCTCCCCATCAGTCTGGGACTGGAATTCCTTGGAAGTGAAATCTCCGCAGGATACGCCAAGGGTGGCTGCTTTCGGGCCGTCCCCCAGGCCGTCTTTGCCATGGCAGGATTTGCAATGCTTGGCAAAAAGGTCTTTGCCGGTGCTAACATCCGCAGCATTGGGATTTTTCATTGTTTTATACTTGTCGGGTGCAGTCCATTTTGCCGGCTTCTGGGCAAACGCAATAAGGCAAACTGCGTTCAGCAATAAAAACATTGCAAGTAAGCGGCTGACATTCTTCATTTTCATAATTACCTCCTGATTTGAATTTTTGTTACTATTTGGTTTTTGTCTGTTGTGTTAGAATTAAGACTGCCCCTCTTTCATCGCTTTGTTCCCAAGATACCTGATGCGGAAAACGGTAAAGATTGCATAGCTAAAATGGAACCACACCAATGACAGCAATACGATCAGCGTATATACCATCCAAAGGGGGGCATTGGTATCGCCCAGCCCGCGTTTAATCACAATCATGGGAGGAAGCGGTTTACCCCAGGCCATGTTTTCACTAACTTCGGCATTTCCGTAATTGTCGTTATCTTCAAATTTCGCGACAATCGTGAGGTTCCCAAGGGAATCACCGGGCAGGGTGACCGGGAAATCAAGTTCGGCATTCCCCGATTTGACAGGTTGTTCGCCTATTTTCAATAAGGAAAAAGTCCTGGGTACGTAAAATATTGCAGTGGACCCGTCAACAGGAACGGAATCACCTTTCTCGTTGATCTCAGATGCAAACAGTTTGATAAGCTTTGCGCTGTCTTTCTGCTCGAAGGTGATCTTCATGAATACATCACGGATCTCAGCTGAAGATTCCGAAGGCTCGTACTCTTTATTCCCTTCGAAACTGGCCGAATAACTGTATTTGCCTTCCTTGTTCCTGGGGGCATCCAGCTTCACGGGCAGGGAGAACGTTGCCTTGCCTGCTTCGTCGGTAGATCCTTTTCCCAACAGGGCTTTGTCTTTCGCTCCCTGTATGAAAAAACTCACCTGCATTCCTTCAAGGGGGATGGTCTGGTCGTCTTTTTTACTTGTCAGTTTAGCCGTCAGCATGCGGTTCCCCGATTTATTCAGGAACTCCAGTTTAAGCCTTGAGCGCACAGGATCCCCGGCGCGGCAAACAAGTGACGGAGCAAGGAATAAAAGAATAAGTAACCCGGCCACTATGCTTTTTTCTTTTCTTGTCTTTTTAATCATCCGTCTCAGGATACGTTCCTGGGCCAGTTTCCTGAGCTTGAAATAATCATGTTCATCGGCTGAATTGACCCTGACCACGGGTATGATAGGCAGGAATTTAGAAAACAGAAAAAAGAGCAGCAGCCAGATCGCTATCCCCATTGCCGTGAGTGACCATTCAACCCAGCTGGGCGAATAGCTTGCAAATTCAGGCCTTATGTCATGCAGGGGAAGCAAAGGTGTTTCAAGGGTGGGGATGATGATCAGGTAACGCTTGACCCAGAGGGCGGTTACGGCTATCGTTGCTGCGAAGACAATGGTTTTAATGCTCCTGAACCTGGGCATGGCGATCAGTATGATAGGAAGCAAAACCCCGATAAATGCTGAGAAAAAGAACCACCACCAGTAGGTTGAAGTGTCAAACAGGCGGTAAAGCACTTCCATGTCCCATTTCACGCTGCCGTACCAGTTGGTAAGGTATTCGCTGAAGGTAAAATATCCGTAAAGAGCCCCCAGTATCATAAGCAGGATTCCCAGGTAGGTAAAGTGGTTTTTCGTGATATGGGATTCGAGGTGGTAGATCTTCCTGAAAACGAACATGACGATAATAAGGACCCCGGTTCCGGAGTATATGGCAGCGAGCACAAAATACGGCGCAAAAATTGTGCTGTGCCAGCCCGGCCTCAGGGTCATCCCGAAGATCCATGCCAGTACCGAATGAACCAGGATAGCCAGGGGGATGATCACGATGGAGATAAGGTCGATCAACTGGTTCAGGAGTTCACGCTGTTTAGGCGTATCGCGGTAGTTGGCCGATAAAAATTTGTAGATGCGGTTGCGCCACCTTGCGACCCCTACAGGATGGTCCCTCATGAAAGCCAGGTCGCGAACACAGGCCAGGTAAAGGAAGATGAAGCTGCCGATAAGATAAGTCGAGATTGCAAAAACGTCCCATACGATGGGTGACTGTATCCTGCCGTAAACAAGGATATGCCATACCCTTTCAAGGCGGCCCATGCTCAGGAAGATATAACTGGGGCCTATCATGGTTGAGACCACGGTAATTGTTTCGGCCATGCGCAATATGGGGTGCCTCCATTCAACTCTCATCAGGTGCAGTATCCCTGAAATAAGGGCCCCGGCATAACTGATCCCGATAAAGAAAATGAAGTTGGCGTCATAAATGCCCCAGATCACATAATCACGCATGCCGGTCACAACCTGGCCTTTCGATAACTGTGTGTAAAGGGCATAAGTCCCCCAGGCGATGATCATAACCATGGCGGTGATGAAGAAATAGCCGTACCTGCCAATGGATTCAAGCTGGGGCTTGAAATCCTCATAATTCTTAATTGTCTTGCTGTTGTATTCCATGCTGTATGTGATTATTCTGATAAGTTGGCTTCTTTCTTGTAAAGGTCAATTTCTTCCGGTTTCAGGTCCTGGAACCCTACTTTATAGTCGAACAGACGGTTGACCGGGGGCAGGTAGTAGACCCCGGGTTCTGTGCCAAGTTCTTCCATATAGCGGTAAGCCGCCCGTTGCTGAACAAGTTCGCTGAACCTTACCGTTTCGGTACCGTTGGTCACAGTGTCTTCATTTTTGTCGCCATAGAAATAAACCCCGTTGGGGCAGGATGTCACGCAGGAGGGAAGTTTGCCCTGGCGTACCATATCGGGACAGAAATCACATTTGCCGACTGTCCCGACTTTCTGGGGCCAGCTGGTTTCGGGTGAATATTTTTTCCCTTCAGGAAGTGGTGCCTGATCGGGGTTTCCCCAATTGAAAACCCTGGAAGAATACGGGCAGGCTGCCATGCAGAATTTGCATCCTATACAACGGTCATTGTCGATGAGTACAATACCGTCGGTACGCTTGAAGGTAGCCCCGACCGGGCATACTTTGACGCAGGGGGGATTATTGCACTGGAAGCAGGGCTTCGGGAACCAGTATGGGGATGTATCCTTGCTGTCGCGCAAGAGAAAAAATTTAATCCATTCTATCTTCGGGGGAAGGTGGTGCATGCCCTGGCATCCTTCCAGGCATTTTCTTGCATTCCTGCAGCGGGCCAGGTCTATGACCATCACCATTTTCTTGTTGGGAATCCCCTGCCGGGCTTCCTTACCGGTTGCAGCGCAGGCATGGCAATGACCTTTGTCAACTTCAACAAGCGTGCCGTCAGGGGAAAGCAGCTTGACTTTCTCTCCCGTTTCTTTGCCGCTTGCCTCAGGATTGGAAACAGCTGATAAAGCTTTTCCCCCGGCCCCGATAAGCGCTGTAGCGCCGGCGGCCAGTCCCAGTTTCAGAAACTTTCTTCTTGAGGAATTGTTGTCCTTCATATCGATACTTTGTAGAAATTATTTGATGCCTGAAAAACCTTGAATCATTCATCCCGGCAGCTTAGTCACAAGAAAAGACAGGCCGGGGTTTCTCCTTTGCAAAGCTAATTCTACATTCAATTATACATGGCATCCCTTATCCGAGATTTTCATAGAAAATTCCGGTTTCTTTTCCCCGGCAAAGTGGTAAAAAAACCAGTCTTCGATTGACATATATCAATAATTTATTATTTTTGCCTTATGTTGGAATACCTTGAAAAACCAATGATGAACTGCATGAACTGCTCATGCAAATCAAGCCTGTTCTCCTTGTTAACCCGGGATGAACTTGAAATGGTTGAGAAGAGCAGGCTTAATGTGGTGTTCAAACCAGGGGAGACAATCCGCAAACAGGGGACCCAGATGACCCATGTGATCTCGGTAAGTTCCGGCATGGCCAAGCTTTACCTTGAAGGGATAGAAAGCCGGAATGCCATTTTGCGTATCGTCAGGCCCACGAATTTCATAGGGGGACCGGGCATTTACCTCGACCAGATGCATCATTATACCGTGATGGCACTGATGGAATCATCGGTTTGCTTTATTGACATGAATGTTTTCAAGGAAATCATCCGCCGGAACACTGGTTTCGCCGAGGAGTTCATGAAAGACTTCAGCCGTAACACACTGAACGTATATAACCGTTTGCTTTACCTGACCCAAAAACAAATGCCCGGAAGAATGGCCGATTCATTGCTATACCTGTTCGAGGAGATCTTTGAATCGGATCATTTTCCCATGCTCCTGAGCAAGCAGGACCTGGCCGACCTTTCAGCCATGTCGCGCGACAGCGCGGTTAAGATACTGAGGTCATTCGAGCGCGAAGGCATCATCAGGTTTGATGAAAAGGAACTGAAGCTGCTCGACCATGAATCACTCAGGAAGATTAGCCGTATAGGGTAAGCCGGAATTTTTGTATGTTTGGCCCAGGAAATGAGGGTTCCCGCAAATATCCATATTGACCGCCTGCTGATAATCCTGATTATAGCCATCGGGGCCATACTCAGGTTTTACAACTATAACTCCATACCCTTCACCCACGATGAATTCAGCGCCATCTTCAGGACCCAGTTCAGTAACTTCCATGACCTTATAAAACAAGGGGTGATTGTTGACACCCATCCCGCAGGGGTCCAGGTTTTCCTTTACTACTGGGTCAAACTTTCAGGCCTTTCGGAGCCCCTTGTGAAACTCCCGTTCACCCTGTTCAGCCTGGCTTCAGTTTACTTAATATACAACATCGGCCGCCAATGGTTCAGTTCCACTGCAGGCCTGATTGCCGCTGCGTTTCTCTCCTTCCTCCAGTACCCCGTGATGTACGGGCAGATCGCAAGGCCCTATGCAAGCGGGTTGTTCCTTGCATTGTTGCTGGTATATTTCTGGACCCGGATCATGCTTTACCCCGAAAAACGGTACGGCCTCAACCTCGCCGGTTATATCCTCGCTTCGGCCCTCTGTGCCTATAACCACCATTTTTCGCTTCTTTTCTGCGGAATAGCCGGGCTTACAGGTGTATTCCTCATTTCAAAAACGAAACGCATATCCTTTATCCTTTCATGGCTTGTGATATTTATGCTGTACCTTCCCCATCTTTCAATTTTCTTCTCACAGCTTAAACAGGGCGGTATAGGGGGCTGGCTCAGCAAACCAAGACCCGATTTTATTTTCGATTACCTGGCATATGTATTCCAGTTTTCCTGGTATGTGGCAGCCCTGGTTATACTCCTGGCGATCCTGGCGCTGGTATGGAGAACAAAAGGAAAACATGTAAACTACCGCCTTGTACTTGTTTCCTTTTTATGGTTTTTTATACCTCTGCTCCTTGGCTTCCTGTATTCAGTTTTTATAAACCCGGTCCTTCAGTACTCTGTTCTGATCTTTTCTTTTCCTTTTCTTTTACTGCTGATGTTCTTTTATGCTGATGCCCGCCGGCCCTGGCAAAAATGCGTTCTTGTAGCATTATGCGCCCTCGTGATCATCCCCTCCCTGGTATCCGAAAGAAAACATTATAAGTTATTCTATAATTCCCCTTACCGTGAGATCGTCGTTGAAGCTAAGCACACCTCCGATTCACTGGGCCGGCTCAACTGCTTCATACTGCTTGATTCCCACCGCCGTTTTACCAATTACTACCTTGATCAGCCCGGGATGAAGGGTTTTCACTTCAATTGCTTCCATGACGTGCTGGAACCTCCGGTCCTCAAATCTATAATCGATACCTGCAAGGCCAGGTATTTTATTTACGGATGTATCTCGAATTCAAGCTGGGATGATTATCCTTTGATCCAGTCGAAGTTTCCATACGTTTTGATCCACAAAAGGATCAATGAAGGTGATTTTTATGTTTTCGCGAGGGACAGTATAAAAGGTCTTGATGAATATTATTTTTCTTCGACTGCGGATTTCATTCTCAATAGCTCAGGCTGGATTAACCTCAACCAGGCCAACTCCTGGTACTCGGTCCTGGACCTTAAAACCCCCGTTTACTCCATGGACAGCAGCCTGGAATTCAGCCCGATGTTCAGGGGATCCCTCAGGGACATCTGCCGTCATAAAAATGATATCATCGACCTTAACGCAGAGGTTGAAACTGAAAAAGGATTTAGCGAAGCCTATCTGCAACTGGGCATTTATCAGGATGACAAGCTCCTTTCATTCCAGTCGGCAAGCATTAAAGCCGGCAAACCCGGGGAGTTCCGCCGCATTTTCTGTTCCTACCGCCTCGCCGATATAGACTGGAGGCATCATTTCCTGAACGTGCAGGGATTTATCTGGAACCCCAAAAAACAGGAACTGATTATACGAGGGATGTCGTTCAGGATAAGGCATGGGAACCCTTATCTTTACGGGCTGTACCGGAAAATAGAATAAATTATTGTATATCTTTAGCAACTGCAGCAATTGTTGTGATGCAATGGTTTAGGACTTATGGCGGTCAAAAAGAAATCAGCATACATTAAAAAGACCATCCATGTTAAAAACATGGTTTGCAACTGCTGTATACGCCTGCTGAAAAAGGAACTTGATATTGACGGCATCACAATTCAAAGCATAAAGCTGGGAACCATCGAACTTTCGCATGACCCCTCAAAAATTTCCTTAAAAATAATACATGGAATGCTTGAGGACTTCGGCTTCGAGATCATAGCCGACAAGGAAAAGATCCTTGTGGAACAAATCAGGCAGGCAATGATCGAGCTCATCCACAACTCCACATATAATGCCATGGTGAGAAACTCCGACTACCTCGTGGAACGGTTTAATATGTCATATCCGTATATTTCTTCCCTCTTTTCAAAACACATGAACATCACCCTCGAAAAATTCACCATACTTCACAAGATTGAAAAAGTGAAGGAGTTAATAGAATACGGTGAGCTTACCCTGAGCGAAATAGCATATATGATGGGTTACAGCAGCGTGCAATACCTAAGCACCCAGTTCAAATCGGTCACCGGGGTTTCCGTCACCGATTACAAGCTTAACCAGAATATTGAGAGAAGACCGCTGGACAATCTTACAACCGGCATCTAACATCTTACAGCTATCCAGCTATCGCAGCGAAGCTGCAGATCAGGCGCTACGCGCCGATAACTGGACATCTGGTATAAAATCTTATACATTATTTAAAAAATTCCATAACAGCCGGGAGAGGAACCCAGGCTAATATTGCAGTATGTTAAAACCATTTATTATGAAGTTAAAGAAAAACATTGCCGTAAGCGAAGCGGGCCTTCTCTTCAACCCGGTCACCGGCGAATCCTTTTCATTGAACCCCATAGGCATAGAGATATTGAATCTTCTTCGCAAGGAGAAATCAGATGAAGAGATCCGTTCTGCCATTTTATCGAGGTACAATACAGATATTCCGACTTTCGAAAAGGACTACCAGGATTTCATCGGCATATTAAAACATAACCACCTGCTGGAAAGCCATGAAGAAACAAAAGCTTAATATTGGTGTCACCGGCCTCAATGCCATTGACAGCCCGGGGCCCGGAGTGTCGGTGATCAGGGCGTTGAAGGAAGCTGGATCATTCGATACGCGCATCATCGGCTTATCCTATGAGTCGCTGGAACCGGGCATTTACATGCATGATATCATAGACCGCACTTACTCCATACCTTATCCTACAGCCGGAACTGACACCCTTCTTGAAAGGCTGGAGTATATACAGGAAAGGGAGAAACTCGATGTGATCATCCCCAACTTCGACGCTGAACTCTTTCCTTTTATCAAACTGGAGCGCAAGCTCAGGGAAATGGGCATTCACATGTTCCTTCCAACCTTGCAGCAGTTCGAGGAACGACAGAAGGTCAACCTGAATGAATTCGGCAAGAAGTACGGTATCAGTGTGCCTAAGAGCAAGGTCATCTACGACCTTAATGCGGTTCACAGCCTCCCTGCCGAGTTCTCTTTTCCCATGATAGTAAAAGGCAAGTTCTACGATGCCTCCATAGCTTACAGCATAGAACAGGTGAAAAGTTATTTCAACAAGATCTCCGCCAGGTGGGGGCTTCCTATTATAATTCAGGAGTTTATCCATGGAACGGAGTTCAATGTCACCGGTTTGGGGGATGGCACAGGGAAGACCATCGCAGCGGTGCCTATGCGCAAGCAGTATATTACCGACAAGGGAAAGGCCTGGGGAGGGATCAGTATTTCAGATGAAAAGATGCTCGATATGACCAGGAAATTCCTGAGGACCACCAAATGGAGGGGAGGCTTTGAGCTCGAACTCATGAAGAACAAAGACGGGGAATTGTACCTGCTTGAGATAAACCCCCGTTTGCCGGCCTGGATCTATCTTGCTGTTGGCGTAGGGCAGAACATACCCGAAGCCCTGGTCAATTTGGCCATGGGGCACAAAGTGAAGCCATTTGCCGATTATACGGTAGGTAAAATGTTCGTCCGCTATTCCTGGGATATGATCGTTGATCGTGAGGAATTTGAACAGATATCAGTATATGGGGAATTGTAAAAAATGAAAATATGACCAAACTCAGATATGAACGACCGGTGATCAAAAAACTTGAGACCGGAATGCCGAACAAATTCGGAACTAGAACAGAATACCAGCCCATGACCCACATTGACGGCAATGCGGTTGAGAAGCTTATGAAAGACTACGGATCACCCCTGTTTGTGATCTCCGAAAAGACCATCCGCAAGACTATTCAGAAAGCAAAAAAGGCCTTTAAGACGAGGTACCCCAGGGTACAGTTTGCATGGTCATACAAAACCAATTACCTGAATGCGATATGCAGCATATTTCACCAGGAAGGGTCCTGGGCCGAGGTTGTTTCTGGTTTTGAATACGACAAGGCCATAAGCCTGGGTGTGGATGGTAAAAAGATCATATTCAACGGCCCTGAGAAGAGTGAGGAGGATCTCACAAAGGCTATCAGGAACGATTCCCTCATCCATATAGACCACCTGGATGAACTGTATACCATCTCAGAACTGGCCGAAAAGCAGAAGGCCCGACCGAGGGTTGCCATCAGGGTAAACATGGATACCGGTGTATATCCTATGTGGGACCGCTTCGGATTCAACTATGAGAACGGGCAGGCATGGGATGCAATTAATAAGATCATGCATTCCGACAATATGGAACTGGTGGGGCTGCACTGCCACATCGGGACTTTTATGCTTTCCCCTTCCGCCTATGGCATTGCTGCAACAAAACTGGCCGAGCTGGCTCTTTCAGTGGAAGAAAAATACAAGCATGAAATAAAATATATCGACCTGGGCGGTGGTTTTGCTTCCAAGAACACCCTGAAAGGCGCGTACCTGCCCGGATCCGACACTAACCCGACTTTTGACGATTTTGCCGAGGTTATTTCATCGGCTTTGCTCAACAGCAATTTCAAGCAGGAGAAGCTGCCCATGCTCATCCTGGAAACAGGCAGGGCGCTGATAGACGAAGCAGGCTACCTGCTCGGATCGGTCATTTCAAACAAACGCTCCAGCACCGGCCGCCGCAATACCATCCTTGACATAGGCGTTAATATACTGTTCACCTCTTTCTGGTATGATCATAAGATAACCCCGGCCCAGGCCTTCACTCATTATTCTGAAGACACTTGTATTTACGGCCCCCTTTGCATGAATATTGACGTGATCCGCGAAAGCGCAAGCCTGCCTTTGCTCAACAAGGACGACCGTGTTGTGATACATAATGTAGGCGCTTACAACATGACCCAATGGATGCAGTTCATTGCCCTCAGGCCTAACGTAGTGCTAATCGACATGGATGAGCAACCCCATGTGATTCGCCTCCGTGAAACCCTCGACAATATGAACAGCATGGAAAAAGTACCGGCCCACCTTAAAAAATTCAGCGTATAATTGTAATAAAGCAAACAGCTTGTAAGTGCAAAAACTGAAGTCAATTTTCCCGTCCTTCCTGACAAGCATAGTCAACAGCTATACCCAGATCTTTTTTTCCAATAACAGGATCTTCGCGCTGATACTGATCGCAGTCACATTTTTTGATGTGTGGGCCGGGCTGAGCGGGATCATTGCAGTGATGGTCTCCAATATCCTGGCATACCTGATAGGGTTCAACCGCATCAATATAAAAAAAGGCTATTACGGGTTTAACAGCCTGCTTGTCGGACTTGGACTGGGTGTGTATTATCAGCCCGGCCCGGAGTTTTTCATCATCCTGCTGTTTGCTTCCCTTCTTACTCTATTCCTTACCCTGATGGTCGAAGGTATGGTTGGGAAATACGGCCTTCCGTTCCTGAGCCTGTCATTTTTGCTGGGGACATGGGGCGTAAGCCTGGCTGCGAGGCAGTTTACCGCCTTGCATGTGAGCGAAAGGGGCATCTTTATGACAAACGAAATGTTCACCATAGGTGGCCACAATATGGTTAACTCCTATAACTGGATTACAAACCTGGGTATCGCTGAACCTTTGCGGCTGTATTTCACCTCCCTTGGCGCAATATTTTTCCAATACCATCTCCTTGCCGGGATCCTGATTGCCATAGGCCTGCTCATTTATTCGAGAATTGCCTTCGTGCTTTCACTGCTGGGATTTTTCTCGGCTTATGCCTATTACTATTTCATAGGGGCAAATATCCATGAACTTAGTTACAGTTTTATCGGCTTCAATTTCATCCTCACCTCAATCGCAATAGGCGGGTTCTTTATAATTCCTTCACGTTGGTCGTTTCTCTGGGTAATCCTTCTTACACCGCTGATCTCAATCATCCTCACCAGCACCCAGTTTGTTTTTTCAATGTTCCAACTTTCGGTTTACTCCCTGCCGTTTAACATGGTAGTTTTGTTATTCCTGTATTCCCTGAAATTTCGCGAACGTTTCTTTGATAAACCTGAACTGGTGAGCTACCAGCAATATTCACCCGAGATTAACCTGTATGCACACCTGAATTACCGCGCTCGCTTCGGCAAAGCGTTTTATTTCCCTTTCATCCTGCCTTTCTGGGGTGAATGGAAAGTGACCCAGGGGCATAACGGAACCCTGACCCACCAGGATGACTGGAGGCATGCATGGGATTTCGAGATAGCCGATGAAAAAGGGGAGACCTTCAGCGGCCGGGGTTCAGAGCGAGAAGAATACTTCTGCTACGATAAACCGGTCATTGCACCGGCTGATGGCTGGGTTGAGGAGATCGTCGATAACATTGATGATAATGAGATCGGGAACATGGACCTTGAACATAACTGGGGAAATACCCTCGTTTTGCGCCATGCCGATCAGCTTTATACTAAAATCTCACACCTGAAAAAGGGAAGTTTTAAAGTCGCTGCCGGCAATGCCGTTAAAAAAGGCCAGATTGTCGCAAGCTGCGGTAATTCGGGACGATCACCGGTTCCACACATCCATTTCCAGGTACAAGGCACGCCTTATATCGGATCAAAAACACTTGATTATCCCATCAGCCATTACATCAGGCATAAGAACGGGATCTTCGAGCTGAGGTCCTGGGAGAACCCTGAGGGTGATGTCATTGTTTCCAATGTCAGTAAGAACAGCTCGCTCGAAAAAGCCTTTCATTTCATTCCCGGCCAGAAGTTTACACTACAGGTGAACCCGGGTGGCGGAAAAGAGTATACCCTTGATTGGGAAGTTGAGATCAGCCCGGTGAACACTACATATATCTACTGTGAGAAGACCAATTCCCGTGCATGGTTCCGCAATGATGGCGACATACATTATTTCACCCATTTCGAAGGAGACCATTCATCGCTCTTGTTCAGGTTCTTTTTGGGAGCATATAAAATAATGATGGGGTATTATCCCGGATTACTTGTCAAAGATGTTTACCCGGTTTATACCTTCAGTAACCGCCTTCTGGGGCTGCTGCAGGATTTCGTAGCGCCTTTCATACTGTTCATCAGGTCGGAATACAGCCTGAATTACCTGGGCATGGACGATGAGCTGATGCAGACCGGGATAAGCCTGAGATCGGTGAGCAGCGCAAGGATAGCCGGGCGTGAAGTGAAACGCATGGAATGTGAAATGTTCATTTCACCGCATGGTCTGGAGAGTTTTGTCATCCAAGAGAATAGTAAGACCACACAAGTTAAACTTGTTGCCCACCGATGACAATCAAATTCCTTTTTCTTTTTATTTTTCTTACCTGCCTGGCTGCGTTTCCAGCAAATGCATCCACTCGCATCGATTTCCAGACAGCCGACATGCTCACCTACCGCTGCTATACCGAACAGAAATGGGACAGTGTGATACTGGTCGGAAAACAGGCCCTCAGGTCTGATATAGATTACTACTACCTCAGGGTCAGGCTGGGTATTGCCTATTTTGAAAAGAAGGAGTATTTCCCTGCCGCAACGCATCTCAAAAAAGCCAGGCAGTTCAATTCGGGCGACGCGTTTGTGGCTGACTATCTTTACCGGTCGTATGTCATGACCAACCAGACCGAAGAAGCAAGCCTCCTCAGGGCCAAAGCCCCCCCTGAGGTTTGGGATACCGCAAAATACAGCCAGGGGTTTCTTCAACAGCTTCATTTTGAAACCGGTTATACCTTAAGCAGTGACAGAAATCCGGCTAACCTTCCCACTCTTATGGGGAAAGACAGTATTTATGGGGAACAGGATCTTTACGGCAATAATTTTTATGGCAATTTTGCCGTGAATCTCAGGGCTTCAAACCGCCTGAGTTTTTCACTTGCCTATAATTACCTCAACTTCAATAAGACAAAATACATACAATACGGCCATGCCGAAGCTCAGCGTGATTCCATAGGGGACCGGCCTTTCAGCAGGGACTATTTTTACTCCTTCCCCTGGAAAATTCACGATACCTCCTTCCGGTATCACGTTCAGCAGCACGAAGTCTACCTTGGTGCCACATTGTCCCTTCCCTGGGGCATCAGGATAATGCCGGCTGTTCATTGGGTCCATGTGAGTTCTCCCCTGATAAGTGCCAGTGTGAAGACCGACAGTATAAGTGATACGGCTTTTTATTTAAAAAGTGACGGCACCTATCATCTTTTCAAATATCCATCAGTTGTATATTCGTATACCCAGAAAGACACTTCTTTTAACAATTACCTAGCAGCGCTGAGGATCTCCAAAGATCTCGGCCGGTTTTCAATTGCATTATCAGGAAGCTGGTCGAACCTGAACGGGAAGACACAGGAGCAGGCCGGGCTTTCACTCAGCTATTTCCCGTTAGGGAATCTTAATCTTTACGGGACCACTGCAGTGACAGGTTTCTTCCAGGGCAGCGAAAGCAGGATTTTACTGAGCCAGGTGCTCGGAGGGCGGCTCACACCCTGGATGTGGGGGGAAGCTAACTTTAATTACGGGGATTATACCAACGCCAATATCGCCAATGGTGCGATTGTTTATAATAACAGCGATAAGATAGATTACCGTGCCGGGGGCACTCTTACCTTTGTCCTTGGAAAACATATTCAGCTTTCACTCATATACCAGTATTTCAGAAAAGAAAGCCAGCAGATATATTACATCAAATCCCAGGATCCTGTTTCGCATGAGATCAGGGAAGTCCAGCAAACCCAATATAATAAGTATAACTCAAATACATTAATAGGAGGAATAACATGGAAACTTTAAAGGCATATCGTAATCTCAGCATTTCGTTACTTATTTTCTTTTCACTGACCCTTTCAGCTCAAACCAATTACCCCGCCCTGCAGGATGCATTTTCAAAAAGCTATGCATATGAATCGAGGGGGAATTTTACCGATGCCATCACAACGATGAAGGGCATATACCAGGAAGACTCATATGAGATCAACCTCCGGCTTGGCTGGGTTACATACCTGGCCGGGATGTTTACCGAATCTTCGGCATACTACCAGAAAGCCATTAAATTGAAACCCTACGCAATCGAAGCAAAGATAGGGTTTGCAAACCCTGCTTCCGCATTGGGCAACTGGGACCAGGTCGTAGCCCAGTATGATGAAGTGCTCGCGATCGATCCGCAGAATACTGTAGTGAACTACCGCATGGGTTCGATATATTACGGCCGCAAAGATTATACAAAAGCCGAGAAGCACCTCGAAAAGGTCGTCAACCTTTACCCGTTTGATTATGACAGCATGGTCCTTTATGCATGGACGGAATACAGGCTCGGGAAACTGCGTGAAGCCCAGGTTTTATTCAATAAAGCCTTGCTCATCAGGCCAAAAGATGCATCAGCTACCGAAGGGTTGGGGCTGATCAAATAGACAGCGGCATCACGCCATAACAATTTTCACGATCATCACGCCATCGCAATTTTCACGATCATCACGCCATCACGATTTTTAACGAACAATCAGCATGCGCCTGGTTTCGGAAACACCTGCCGCCGATAAAGTGTAAAAATATATTCCGCCTGTCAGGTTTTGCAAGTCAACCGAAACTTCATACACCCCTGCTTTCCGGTTTTCGTCAAAAAGCTTGTAAACTACTCTTCCCAGAATATCGAGAACGGTCAGGGTTATATCACAAGCCTTATAAAGTTTGAAAGGGATTACCGTGGAAGTGCTTACCGGGTTTGGATAGTTCTGGTATAATATGAACTGTGATGAATTCATACCCCTGTCCTCAATACCAGCAGGATAAAGTTCGATAACATCTCCGGGAGTAAGATCTCTCCCTGTAAATGCAGCATAGGAAGGAGGATACCGGTACACCCTGAATACCGAATTCAATGTTTCATCGGGATGCGTGGGGTCATGGGGTATGGAATCTCCCTGCATCAGCGGACCCGTATTGTCAACAGGGTTGATATATTTCCACACTGTTTCACCTGATGCCGTAACTTCGATAAATGTCCCGAGAGGGCCGTCATCAATCAGGGTATTCCCGTTTTGCAACCTCTGTGCGCCTGAAATATCACCTGCATAAAGCGAAGCCGGCGGATTGGCCACGTAGGTCCAGGAAAGGTTTGCCGGGAGCCACGCCTGGCCTGTTGTCAGCGGGTAATCCCCGTTGCCGTCGACCGGAGGGATGATCTCGTCAATGGAAGAATAATTCCGGTTCACTCCATTATTAAAGCACATAAGATCACCAGCGCCGGGACAGTCGGGTTTGACCCACTCCACGCAATGCTGCTCGAAGTATTTCTGGTCGTTCGTTGTGCCGGCACCATAAGTCAGGGGGTTCCCCCAGCGGTAGAGCAGGTCTCCTCCCTTGTTATGTGCGCCCCCTGTATGCCCCGCCGCCTGGGCGGTGGTCGTGTTGTGGTCAATGACCCAAAGCTCACTGTTTCCCCTTACACTCACAACGATCTGGTCAAGGTCCGGCTTGTAATCAATACAGTTCATATGGTTCCAGAACAATGGTTCCTTGCGGCCGTCACCAAGGGTGCTTATCAGCTCAGGATGGGCGCTGATGACACCATAATTGTTTTTAGCGGGATCGAAATGCTGGATGAGGTGGTCCCATACATGCCATTGCCAGACCACGGTCCCGCCGACGGGGTATGTCGGCTGTATTTCGATAATGCAATCGGGCAGCATATACCCTTTCTGCGCAACATCAGGCTGGAAATTATTTGGATCAAAACCTGCCGCTATGGCTTCGGCCAGAGTTTTTTTCTCGACCACCAGCATGATGATGTTCCCGTTCGGCAGTTTTTTGACATCATGATGCTGGGTGTAATTGTCGGTGGAATAGTTCATCGACCAAACCAGGCTGTCGTTCCAGGTGTATTCTTCCAGCCTTCCTCCTTCACCGCCCCCTGATCCAAGGCTTCCCTGTAGCATGCAGGTCCGCAGCAGGTTCCCGTTTTCAAGCAGGTACACCGACTGCCCCGGGTTATAGGTGCTGGCGTCCCACTCATGGCACTTCCTGCCTTCGTTATCGATCAGGTAGGTCATGGTATTATGTTTGGGCGCAAACAAAGTATATCCCCTGAAAGCCCTGAGGGTGTCGTTGATGAACAATCCCATCGTTCTCGTTTGCCCGAAAACCGCTGCAAGCGGTAAAAAAACCAGGACTAAAAAAATATTTTTTCTCTTCATTTCAACCTCCTTTACCTGATTAAGATCATTTTTATTGTCGACGGATGAGAGCTTCCCGTAAGCGTACATAAATAAATGCCGCCAGCTGCCTGGCTCGCGTCCCAGCTTACGGTATGCCATCCTTCATTTTCCTGGCCATCTGCAAGAACAGCCACTTCCCGCCCCAGCGAATTCCTCACCGTAAGCATAATATGAGCGGGCTGCGGCAAATAAAATTTTATGGTCGTACTGCGTTCAAAAGGGTTGGGATAATTCTGCTGTAACATCATGTATCCTGCATCCTGCATCCCGTTATCATTAATCCCGGTTATAGTCGAATATTTCCTTGCAACCCTGAACCCTATATGGTACCAGGGGTGATAGGGATCCTGCGGGCCACGGTAATATGATGGGTTCCGGTTCGATACCCTCGAATGCCCGTCATTTATACCATTGGTATCATAACCGTTATACCAGTTCCCTCCCCGCATCCCCCTGTACGGCTTACCGTCAGGCATAATAAAACCGGTAACAGGCCCTTTTGGATTATCATAAGGACTATTACTGTAGTAGTCCTGCCCGTACCAGTCGTTTATGAGTTCCCATACGTTTCCCTGCATATCGTACAAACCGAAACCATTTGCACCATCAGTGGTCTGGTAGCTTGAAACACTCCCAGGCCAGTTAAAATCAGCTTTTTGATTAAGGGTGCCGTCATAGAAACCAACTGGCGTGGTTAAAGGATAAGAACCGGTCTCATAGGGATCCCCCGAATTGGGCAGATTCGCTTCTGAAACGATCACGGTATTACCATTTTCATAATTGAGATACGGATCAAGATGCCCTCCTCTTACAGCATATTCCCATTCCGCTTCGGTAGGAAGCCGGTACCCGTTCTTTGTAAAATCGCAATCCCAGGTCGTGAGATCATAGCATTCCTGGAGGCCGTTTTGAAGGCTGAGCCAGTTGCAAAAAGCTGCAGCCCCCGGCCACAACACACCCACCATGGGATGGTTTGCCCTGAAATCGGCCAGGGAAAACACCGTCCCGTCATAAGATATACTGTAATAAGCAGCATACTCATGGGTGTAACATAATGTAACAGTATCTTCTGCAAGATGAACTTTATTGTTGTTGACCTGGATCAATCCCGAAAGCAATGCGGCATTCAGGAATGAAAGATATTGCTGGTTTGTGGTTTCAGTTTTTGAGAGATTGAAAGAATCAACCCTTACCAGGTGAACGGGCAGTTCATCGCTTGGATGATGGGGATCTACAAAACCAAAATGGTCCCCCATTTGATATTCGCCCCCGGGTATATGGGCTTCAGATAAATTTAAACCTTCATTATCCATCCCTCCCCTCACAAGCAAAATATTTTCCAGGGTTATCTTATCGCTGTATGAAACAATACCGTAATCGATATTGATATCCCATGCTTTCAAAGCAGTTTGTTTCATGGAAGTGGAAGACCAGTAATTCCCAGAAACGATGTTCGGGAAATAGGTTTTGTCAAATGAAGGTTTTGAAAGCAAAGCATCGTTCAATGACTGAAGCTCCTTTACATTGGGCAGCCTCCAGTCGGTCTTGCCTCCCAGGGATACCGTACTGCTGTATGCAAGCGCTTCTTCCCAGTTCATGGTATTGGCGCTTTGTATCTTCTGCCATGTGAGCCCGGTGTAATTGTCTTTGATTTTACCGTCCCCTTTGTCGGTAAAATGAGGCCCCTGGAATACAGTAGTAATAATGTCCCTCACAGCCCTCACGTTGAAATATTTCGTTCCTCCCGCGCTCATTGTCTCTGATTTCGGATGGGCTCCTATGCCTCCTCCGGCATTCACAACCCAGATCTTCGTTGAATCATCGGCCTCCTTCTCGCTGGTCCACCAGTACTGTGCCTGGGTTTGGGTAAAGTAAACGGTATTCAGTGCCGG
>JBAXIO010000025.1:0-44415 GCA_037138335.1 Bacteroidota bacterium | reverse complement strand
GAACAATTTTGTAATCAGTTGATATTGTTTTAACTAAGACGCAACGCTAGTGATGTCAATTCTATTATTTCCGATTAGATTTTGTTTACTCCATGAATTGCCCGGATCTGCAATTTCATTTTTCAATTTTATTATAACCCGGTCTGTCTTTCCGGAGTTTTGTCCGAAAGATGCAATGCTACTGAACAGTATGATTGCAAGCATGTAAATTTTTAATTTCATATGCTGATAATTTGAATGGATATTATTAAATTCTTTTGCTGATTCATGTTTTCACAATAGTGACAGGGTTAATCCGGATCCGGCGGGTCAGGTGTATCCGGGACATCAGGAGGTTCAGGTGTTTCGGGAACATCGACATTACCCTGGTCATTCTGGTCTTCAGTTACCCCCTGATCAGCCGGAACATCCTGATTTTCCTGTAGATTCTGATTTTCCACTGCATTTTGATCTTCCAGTGCATTCTGGGCATCATGAACGTTTGGATCATCAGCATCGTGGTCACTAAGGTCCTCCAGATTGTCAACGTAATTCATCTCATCAAGGCCTTCAACATCACTTACATTTTCAATCTCCTCCTGGTCCCAGCTTTCATAAATATTGGTTTCCTGGATGCTGACGGATGTATATTCACTGTAATACGAATAGGAGTTGTACCCGTAATAATTTCCGTAATATCCCCCATAATAAGGTGTATAGAATGAGGGGCCCCACCAGCCTCCCGAATACCACATCGCATCGAAGACGCTCATGGTGACCATGGCCATCGAAAAGCCTATGCTCCATCCTATCCAGGGATTATAATTCATTGCGAAGCCGAAAGTTGCAGGCCGGGGATAATAATTGGCTCCGTAAAAAGGGATATACGCATAGCCCGTTCCATAAACAACGGTAGGACCTGCCACATAACAACCTGTATAACCCGGTGTATAGCCTATGTAAACCACTTCGGGTTTTACATCATAAATTTTCACATACCTGACATTATATGCCGGGTCGTCGGGAGGTATTTTCTGAACTTCGGCGGGTACGGAGGTGGCGACTTCCCAGGGTCCCGAAGGACCTTTACCGGTAAACCATATGGCATTGTCGCATACGTAGTAAGTGTCTTTTAACAGCAATACCGTGCCGGAAGTGTTCATTCCGCGGGCCAGTTCGGTTCCTTTGATCATTTCAAATTTCGGATCGCCGTCCCACTTCACCTCGCATTTGGCTGTTTTACGGTTCACCGCCGCTGTTTTCGGGATTTGTGCATCCAGGACCGCCTTTTTTGCCACATCGGTGCCGGCTACACTCGCCAGTACGACATCTTTCTCAGAACCCTTGGGGATCTTTGCAAAATCGGCCGGAAGTTTATCGGGGGCAATATAAGCCCACCCGCCCGACAGGGCTTCGGTGCGATACCATCTTCCGGAAAGCAGTACATAATACTGGTTCTTGTCGATAGTCATGAAGATGTTGTTATCAGTGTTGGTCATGTATAGGAGTTGGGTCCCTTTAATCGGAGCGAACTGCGGTTCCCCTTCAGACTGGATCAGCTCGGAAGGCCTGGTTCTGACAACGATTTCCAGGGGGCTTGCCGTTCTGCCTTTTGCTGATTTCTTCTTGATTTGCTCTGCCGGCTTGCCTGATTTCACGGCCTCCTTCTTTTGTGCATCAAGGTAATGAAGCACCTGGGCTGATGGTTTTGGAACACTTGTCCACTGTGATTTTACAGGGTCCTGTGATGAATACCATAACTGGTCACCATGAAGGTAACAGCTATTCTCTCTTGTGTCGCGCAGAACCAGGTATGGGGTGTTTACGGCAATTTGCAGCCCTTCGCTGCCACTCTCTTTCCATATAGGATCACCATCGAAAAGGACCAGGAATGATGGCTGGTCCAGGAAGATGATCTCAGGCGGATCATTTTTCAGCTTCGGCCTGTCTGCTCCGGCGGCATGAGCTATTTCAGATGCTGACTTCAATTCCTCGAGGGAATACTCCATTTTCCATTTTGAAGCCTCTTTCTCAACCAGGCTGTCAAACCGCTTCACTTCTGAAGCATTAAGGGTGTCGATGCGCGGGAAACGCACATTGATCAGTTTCACCTGAGATACCGTACAAATCCCCTTTTCTTTATCGGTGACTAACTTTGCATCCATCCAGATTGCCCCGAAGGCTGGCGATTTGTTTGTTTTGGTTATGATGGAGATGGCCGCCCTGGAATATAAATGATCTCCCTTCGCTGAATCCGTTTGAGGCTGGTATACGATGAGCTTTGCCCAGTCGGTGCTGAACTTTCTGGGCCATGTATCCTGGGCTTGCGATGTAAAGGGCATGATAAACAGTGCAGCAGCAAGAAAAGTTACATTTTTAATTTTCATCTTGCTATTGATACCTTTATATTTCTCTGCTTATTCTTGTTGTCACTTACTGTTACGATATAGATCCCGGGAGCAAGTCCTGATAAATCGATGCTGTGTGGATCTGAGAACAGTATGGCTTCTGCCTCATGGAAAACAGTCCTGCCAATCAGGTTACTGACGGTGATTTCAGAAATTGTTCCTTCGGCTCCGGGATCCCTTAGATAAACTATCCCGGCTGAAGGATTTGGATAGACCATCAGCATGCCGGCCATTTCCTTGTCATCAACGCCCAGGGGATTTTTCTGGATCCCGATGATAGCGTCCATGGCGTCGGGAAATTTCAGTGAGGTATCGATCTTATAAAATGCGTTACCCTGGTTCATTCCCCATCCCCAGTTAAAATGAAAATAGTTGCTGCTGTTATACCCGTCGCAAATAAAACTATGGCCCGATGTGTCTTTCTTTGTATACTTCGAACCCGAGTAAAAGACAGGACGTTTGGCATCAATTTCATCTTTGAGAATCTTTATCCAATATTCGTACGTTGAATCTGAACGATCGACCGACCGGAGCATGGGATCATATCCGAAATATTTTTTCAGGGCATTCTCGGCGCAGGTATCATTGGGATCATGGTTGCGGGCCGCAGCACGGCCACTTGTTTCGCTCGAATCGTAGTGGATGTCAAAGGAAACCCCGCAATGATACATCAAAGTGGCAACAGCAGAAATTTCAGCCGAAGTACTGTCAGTCTCGAGGGAATTGGGCATGCTGTTCCACTGGTAGTTTGTATTTCCAAAATCCGCAGTCAATATACCGTATTTGCTCAGGTACGAATGCGTTCCCGTACCATGAGCAGGACAATTGTGATATTTCATGATCATGGCCATGGCCGTGGCAACACAGCCTGTCGCCGCCCGTTCTTTCTTGCCATCTACAACAGGGCACAAGTCATTGTAATGGGAGGATTGATTCCAGTATAGTTTTACAAGGTAATCATCCGCATCAGCACTCTTAAGGGAAGCCGGCAAAGCATCAGTAAGCAATCCCTCCCATTCAGCTTTGATTGCAGGAGCAGCCTTTAAATCTTTCGCAGCGACCTCCGTGATCTGCATTTCATAGCCTTCAAGCCACCATGAAAGATTTGCAGGAATATGTTTAGCGTTGAACGAAGATTCCCTGGAATAGGCCAGAATCGGGGAGACGGCATCATCGGCGGCAACAATCACAAAACCCGGCGGAGTTGAGAAATTGAAAATATAAAAAGCGGGCCGGGCATTTGACTTATCAGCCTGCTTTTGGCTGGCTGTGTAAACCAGTGACGGAACCGGAAGGGTTGTGAACTTATTCCGGTCGATGCGGCTGGCAAAGAAATTGCCTGCGACCGTTCTGGCTGTGTTTTCTTCAACCTGTTTTGCAAAGGTCAGCAATGATAATCCTGTCGAAATTAAAAAGAGAATAAAGAATCGTTTCATAAAAAATACTTTAATGTGAATTTTGATGAATTTCCGGCATTCCGTTTATGTTATTGATCATTTTTATTCATGGCCGGTTATCATGTTCCCTATTAACACAATATTAATACATGCATGGTTGGAATAAGGTAGCGTAAACTATGAAAATCGCCGGGATGAACTATGAAAATGAATCAGGGTTTTGTCAGGAACCAATAGGTGATAACCCTGAAACCAGCTTAACCTGCGTAAGGGTTTACACTAGGCATGGAAATAATTTTCGCCGCGGATCACAGTTCTGATAGCTTTTTCGAGTTCCTGTTTTCCGGAGGTCTTCATTACAAAACCCCTGGCGCCTGAATTTATCATTGCACTATAATATTCCTGCTCGTAATACATGCTGAACATCAGTATTTTCAAGCCCGGCGTGATAGCCAGTGCCAGCATTGTTGCCTTCAGTCCGTCCATAACAGGCATTTCAACATCCATCAGCACCAGATCGGGATTCTGAGTTTTAAGCAGGTCGAGAAATTCCTGGCCGTTTTCGGCTTCGGCAATTATCTCGCCTATCCCTTCTCCTTCAATGAGGAGTTTTATTCCTTCGCGAAACAGAACATGGTCGTCGACGATGATGATTTTCGGTTTAGTTGTCATTAAGCAGAAACTTTACCGGGAAGAAATGGAATTTTCTCCATTACGTATTTGTACGTTTTAACCGTAAACAAATTTAGCTTCAGAAAGTTTGAAAAGCTAGAGTGTAAACTCTGAAAATGGCGCCGGGAAGTCTATAAATGAATTAGGGTAAACCCTATGGCTGGGAGGATACTATATTTCGACAAGTTTGTTTTTAATAGCGAACAATATTAGGTTGACGGTATTTCTGGTTTCGGTCTTCTGCAGCAGTTTTGCCCGGTGAGCTTCAACTGTTTTAACTGACCTGCTGATCTTGTCGGCAATTTCAGTCACGGAATACCCTTCGCAGAGGTATCTCAGCACTTCCAGCTCTCGTTCTGAACATTCGATTCCCCCGGAAGATGTTAGAGTTGCTGCAGACTTTTGTTTACCGAAATCCAGGATTATTTTTCGCAATAACTCATTCGAAAAATAACTTTCACCATTAATAACAGTTTTGATTGCATTTTCAAGTTCCTTTTTACCGGCCGATTTCAGTACACAACCCATGGCACCGGTGTTGATCAGTTTTGTGTAGTCGTTGCTCATGTCTAGCATGGTGACCAGCAAGACCTTAAGGGCGGGCTTTAGGGCAAGTGCTTTTGCAGTCGCTTCAATCCCCCCCATGACAGGCATTTCAATGTCCATTAATACAAGATCCGGATCCAGCGGTTCGAGCATGTCAAGAAACACTTTGCCATTCGGGGCTTCGGCAATTACCACCCCCATGCCTTCCGTTTCGATCAGGAGTTTAATCCCTTCTCGGAAAAGCAGATGGTCATCAACCAGTATTATTTTTGTTGCGGAAGACATGGTTATTTTTTTTTTAAAATACCTGTTGAGAAAAAGTTTAGCCAAGCGGCATTTCAATAACAATTTCCAAGCCCTTACCCGGTGCGGTTTTTATTGTGATTACCCCCCTGATAAGAGTTAATCGTTGCTGAATATTCAACAGGCCCAGGCCGTCTTTCTTTTTTTCAACAAGGGCGAGGTCGAACCCAATCCCGTTATCAGTAAATGTGAAATTAATCTTGTTTTTTTCGCGTGAGTAAAAATAAGAAATATTTACATGGGTCGCCCCGGCATATTTTAAGGTGTTATTGATTAATTCGGTAGTGATCCGGTACAGGGTTGTTTCCCTTAAGCTGTTAAACCTGGCTTTGGTGTTGAAACTTAAGTTAATTAGGAGCTTCTGTGTGTCGTTGATACTTTTAATAAAGTTCAAAACAGCATCTACGTAACCATATTTTGTAAGAATTACAGAGCTTAAACCCTGTGAAACTTCACGTGTGGTCTGGATCGCCTTTTCAATGTTGTTGTTGCCTTTTTCAGTAATAAGTTTCTCTTTTGACGGATCATCAGTTTCTGCAAGCCACTGGAAATAAAGTTTGATGGTCGAAAGCAGGGGGCCAAGACTGTCGTGCAGTTCTCCGGCAAACCGGTTCCTTTCCCGTTCTTCTACTTCAACGGTTACATTAAACAGTTCACCTTCAATGTCGACTTTCTCTGTGATATCCCGGTTTGAAGCCCTGATGCCAAGGCAATTCCCTTCGCTATAGATCCTTCTGCAAAGATGGTCGATCCAACGGATTTTACCACTTTTGGTCACTACCCTGAAACTGACTTCCGGATTTGTCTCACGGGGTTCACAGCTATGCTCTTCTTTTTTATGCGCCTCCCAGAGTTCCTTATCATCATCGAAAACAATGTTATCAATTAATGCCGGATCCTTAACAAACTCTTCTATGGAATGGCCAGTTATTTTTTCAGCAGTAGGCGACATGTAGATGACCTTTCCGTCGAGATCCACCCAGTATTCCCAGTCATAGGTATAGTCAGCCACTGTTCTGTACTTTTCCTCACTTTTTTTCAATGCCGTATTGGACTGGGCCAACTCCAGCAAAGATTGTTTCAGCAGGGCCGCATCCCTGATAATTTTATGCTTATAGTTGAACAGGTCGAGAAAGACATTGATTTTGCTGACCAGAATACGATCGTTGAAAGGTTTAAGGATATAGTCGACAGCGCCGTTATCATACCCTCTGGAAATATCAGTTTCGGAAAGGTATCTGGCAGTGAGAAATATGATGGGGACATTGTAATTAAGCCTGGATTCATTGATCTTTAATGCGAGTTCATATCCGTTCATTCCCGGCATTTCAACATCGAGTATTGCAAGTGCCAGATCAATTCCATGTATCTTCTCAATCGCCATATGACCTGAAAGCGCCCGTATTACATTGGCTTTTATCTTCTTCTTACGGATAATAGCATCGAGGAGATCCAGATTATCTCCGGAATCGTCAACAATGAGCAGGTTAGGTAAATTGGTCATTTCAACAGACAATTAAATGTGCCCTATTCGATTTCAATATCATATTTATCCAGAAGACCAGCCAAACCCGCAAGTGAAAACTTCGCTTTTTTGATCCGGTTTATCTCAGGGTCAATTGAATAATTAAAGGATGACCTTAAATCTGCCTTTTCAAGGTTTGTGTGTGTGAATATCGCCCTTGTAAGGTCGCAGTTGTCAAAAACGGAGCCGCCCAGTTCTGATTCTGTAAAATCTGTTTCCCGGAGTGTGCATTTGGCAAAGCGGGTGTTTTTCAGTCTCTTTTTGAAAAAGGTTGTCAGGTTCAGGTTGCAACCGCTAAAGTCAGCTGAAAAAAGGAAATCATTGCAGTTTTCAAAACGCAGCCCCAGCAATTTGCAATCATTAAACCTTGCGCTCCTGAATGAAGTTTTGGTCAACCGGGCCAGGCTGAGGTCACAGCCTTTGAAAGTACATTCTGAAAATATCAGGCCCGACAAATCGGCATTTGAGAAATTGCAATTGTTAAAGATGCAGTTTTCATAATCACCTTGAGCGATTCCATTGGCTGAAAAATCTGCTTTTTCAAATCTCCTGTCAGTAAAATATTCCCTGGTCATACAGCTTTTTAATATTTTAAAGTACTGTGAACTGGCATCGCAGAGGAATCGGCCCTGTTGATCAGTCTTCAATGCTAGCAGTCACAACTTTTATTCCCGGGTTTCAAGAAACGCCAAAATTTTTATTGGTTCCCCGGTTTTACTTGTAAATGTATAAATGTTTTTTCAATTTTTTTGTTCCGCGGTTATTCAAATTACTCATGACAATTCTTTCAGGGGAGCCTCCATCGTATAACATGTTATTGGTTTATTATAAAAGATAAGCCGATTATGTGTCCTTTTATAGTAACCCATTTACCAGCTAAGGATGAGAACATGTTAAAAAAGCAGCAGACTATTTTTGCTGGCAGCTTTATTTACGTTTTGCAACAACTTAATAGCGTCATCAATTAGAAAACCTGCGATCGAATGGGTCGAAATCCCGGCAGGTACTTTTATATTGGGCAGCCCTGCCGGTGAAGAAGACAGTAAATCCAAAGAGATTCAGCATTCCGATACAGATATTTCCCCGATTATCGTCATTTAAACATCGGCTTCCGTTTGGTTTCCGGAGATTAAACAGAAACAGCAACTTTCTTATATGCGAGGACCGCATTAAAAGACTACCCGGGCCCTCTTAAATGCAATATGTTTTTTCATAAAATAATTTGTTCATAAATAGATGATAAAATTTTGATAACGTGTACTAATGAATTTTTAAACCATGTAGCTTTACTTCAACATTAAAAAAAGAAACCTTATGGCAAAATCAGTAAAAAAAGTTGTTAAGAAAGCCGCCGCCAAACCAGCAGTGAAGAAGGCAGTGGCAGCCAAGAAAACTGCGCCTAAAAAAGTAGTCAAGAAAGCCGCAGTCAAAGCAGCAGTTAAGGAAGCAGTCGTAGTAAAGAAAGCTGCTCCGAAAAAAGCAGTCAAGAAAGCTGTTGCAAAAAAAGCAGTCAAGAAAGCTGCTCCGAAAAAAGTAGTCAAGAAAGCTGCTCCGAAAAAAGTAGTCAAGAAAGCTACTTCAAAAAAGTAGGATAAGGACTGCTTTGCATAGAAAATAAGTCATTTATTGCAATATGATGAAATGCCCTTATCGATTGATTTGGGCATTTCATATTATTTAATAATCGGGTTGACGGGGCGGAGATTTCAACCTTGAAAAGTGCATTCTTTTCACATGCCGATGACGACTGAGTTATTTTCATTCAGCATAATGTGTAATTGGCTGCCGGTTATTTTATTCGGCCAGGGTTGAATTTCAATCCGCTTCTCCGAGGATTTTCTTTTTTCCGGAAGTAAATTCCTCTTCAGTAAGTATTCCCTTCTGCTTTAATTCAAACAGCTTTTCTATTTCCGCTGACACGTCCTTCTTAGACTGCGACTTTGTGCCGGATGATATTGCATTCGCCAATTCCAGGGCCTGGGACATGATCTGGGACTTTTTATACTCCTCTTGCATTTGCGTAATCGTGTCTTTAAGCTCTTTGGGTTTTTCTATGGTATGATATGAAGTTGAACCAACTTCTGCCGCAGTTTGAATCTGTACATCCCCAAACCCAAATATTCTTCCCCAGATTGACTGGCTGTATGTAACATTATTAATCTTATCCAATGGGCTTTCTTTGGAATTATGAGAGAACACCCCGTCCTCATCGATCACCCGTAAATTAGTAACAGCCCAAAGATTGTTGTTCCTTTGAACAATTTTATACCACAGGTAACACATCAGTGCTAATGGGATAAAATAACCATAGGAGCCTATTAAAGCACCGAGGATAGCTGCAACAATGACATATAATGAAGGCAATACCAATGTCAGCCAATGAGGTCTGATAAGTAGGACCACATTCTCATTATTCTTTAATTTTGTTCTCATAACATGTCATTTTCGATTACAGCACTTTCTTTATTTTCTCAATCTTCATGTGCCTTTCAAATGAGTAGGTCGAACTTGTCTTATCAAGAACCTCATAAATAATTAACGACCTCTCATACAATTTTTTCATTCTTAAGGAGTCGGAATGGCTTGTGGAAAGTTCTTCTGCAATAAGAAAAAGAATATCGGCAAGTTGCTCAAAGTGCTTATCGTTAAATTTTCTTACAGCAAGTAATGATGAGAGAAATGCTTCAGCCGGAATTAATGTCAGGCTGGTAATATCCAGGTCTAATTCGGTTTTTAATGCTTGGTCGGCTTCTTCAATTCCATCACTCATCCGCCCACTGGTTTTGATCCGAATCAAATCGGCAAGTAATTTTCCGAGCACTTTCCCAAGCTGTTCGATTTGCCTTTTTATATAGTCTTCCTGCTCCACTCTACATCCTTTTTTATGTATTGTAATTGGTATTCGCGTATTATCTTACAATCCCTTCCTTAAGGCGTACCGCAGCCTGATCTCTCGTTCTCGGCTCTTATCCGAAATGAAAACGATGGTTCTACCGTCATCCAGAAGGACCGGGAACTTATCAACCACCGAACCGGATGATAGTTTTGATTTTGGGATTGCATCCTGATGATGTGTGGAAACCGCCAACCTGTTGTCAACGGCGTCACCTTTACTTATATGCCGAACATTTTTCATTGGACCAAGTATTGATAGTTCGTATAAAATTACGGGTCAATCTTGGTTCCTTTTCTGTTAGTGCGGTTCGATTTATCAACAGTAAAAGGTGATAAGTATTTACATCAACTTTTATCAGAACAGAAAATCGATGCCTCTCATTTTTTCGGCACCTGCATTTTAGCTGAATCACCTCCCATGTGTTTCGGGCAGCATTTCATCATACTGTCATGTGAAGAGCATCCTGGTTTTTCGGAACACATTCCTTTGCCCATGCCTTTTGGACAGCAAAGACCATCATGCATTCCAAAGCCGCATTCTTTCATCATTCCAGGACCGCATTCTTTCATCATCCCGGGGCCGCATTCTTTCATCATCATCTCATGCCGGCAATTGTGGTGACCACGGCATCCATGATGTGTCAACCTGCAAATGCCACCGGCAATAAAGCCAATGAAAAGGATAAATCCCACTACGATAAAGAACCACGAAATAAAAGCAAAGAATTTGCCGGGCGTGTCTTTGCGAAATTTCGCAAGCAACAATGTGCCTGCAAAAATAGATAGCAATGCGATGGCTAAAAGATGCATAATTCGAAGTATTAAGCCTGACTACTCTTTTTTCGGTTTTCGTCTTTCCCGTTTTGTTCGCAGTTCTTTATTAATGAAGAAGTTGTAAACTTGTACAAATATACAGTATTTCCTTCGCCCAGCATTTTTCTTTTTCGGAAGACGTTCAGGAATAATATTCACCACCCGGTAATTCAGAGTTTCTCTCCGGAGACAATCCTGTAGGTATGCTCTGCGATAACAAGTTCCTCGTTCGTGGGAATTGTCATCACTTTGACCCTTGAGCCTGGTTTGCTCAGCAGCATTTCTTTTCCCCTCACCCCTGCATTTTTTTGCGGGTCAAACTCCAATCCCATGTATTCCATTTCGGTGCAGCACAGTTCACGTGTAACGGGGTCGTTTTCACCAATTCCTCCGGTAAAAATCAGCAGATCAAGTCCGCCCAATACAGCCGTAAAGGAGCCGATATACTTTTTAATCCTGTAGCGAAACATATCCAGGCCAAGTATTGCCCTTGCATTTCCTGCTTCCGATTCTTTTTCGATCTCGCGCATGTCGGAAGAAACGCCTGTAATTCCAAGCATCCCGCTATGTTTGTTGATGAGGGTATTCGCCACGGCAATGTTCAATTCTTCTTTTTCCATGACGAATGTAAGCACCCCAAGATCCATGTCGCCCGAGCGGGTTCCCATGATAAGCCCCTCAACAGGTGTAAGCCCCATGGAAGTGTCAATGGATTTCCCATTTTTAATAGCGGCCATGGAAGCTCCGTTTCCAAGGTGGCAGGTGATTATTTTCATGGACTCCATGCTTACTCCCAGGATCTCGCATGCCCTTCTTGCCACATAGTAATGGCTTGTACCATGGAAGCCATAACGGCGAATGCCGTATTTTTTATAAAGAGAATAGGGAATGGCATACATATATGCGCGGGCGGGCATTGTCTGGTGAAAAGCCGTATCAAATACGGCCACCTGCGGCACTTCAGGCAGCAGATACTGCATCGCCTGAACCCCTTTAAGGTTTGCCGGGTTGTGAAGCGGCGCGAGGGGAATGCATGCCTTGAAATTTTTTATCGTTGCTTCGGTAATCAGGCTGCTCTCCTGGAAAAGCTCTCCTCCATGCACCATCCTGTGTCCCACGGCATCAATCTCAGAAAGTTTAGTGAGGCAGCCATGTTCTTTGCTGATAAGCACGCCAAGCAGATATTCGATCCCGATTTGATGATCAATAATTTCACCTTCAAGTTTTACAATGTCGCCGTTTTCTTTTTCGTGTTTTAAGAACGATCCCTTCAATCCTACTTTCTCAACAATCCCTTTGGCAAATAGCCTTTTATCAATGATATTGATGAGCTGGTATTTAATGGAAGAACTTCCGCAGTTTAATACTAGAATATTCATTTTAATTTTATTTTCTTAATGTGATTAACCCATCCTGGTAAGCAAGATCATCAATAATCTTTTCCCCGTTCTCATCATATTTGTAAAAACCGATCCCGTTGATCCTTCCGAACCGGTTTGCCCGTACCAGTTTTTTGATGATAGGAGATGCAACATAACGCGAGGATCCGAATTCCCTGTAAAGATTTTCCATCCAGCGAAGGACCTTATCCAGGCCAACCTTATCGGCAAACTCGAATGGCCCCAAAGGCATGTTAAAACTTGCGCTCATGGTAAGGTCAATATTGGCCATGGAGCTTACGCCTTCCATAAGCGTGGCGCATGCTTCATTAAGCAAGGCCGCAAAAAGCCTCACACTGACAAGGCCGGGAGATTCGGTAACCGGGATAAAGATCAGTTCAAGCAGATTTATGAATTTAATGACCTTTTCATAGGCCTCGTCTGAAGTATGCAGCCCCTTGGCAAGCTCCACGACATTTGACCCCGGTGCGGTGGTAGAGATATGAAGGCTTACGCAACGTTCTTTATGTTCGAGTTCAGAAGATAATTCAGTAACTGCGATGGTTGATGAATTTGTTGCGATTATGCATTCTTTCCTGACTTCTTTCTCGATGTTCAGGAAGACCTCTTTCCGCATTTCAAAACTTGACTGCCCCTGTTTTGATTTTATAGTTTCAATGACCAGTTCGCAATCGTGAAAATCCTTATATAAAACAGTGCCTGTAATCCTTGAAAGAATAGCAGTTTTTTCCCCCGGTGTAAGACCCCAGTGGTTTATTTCGTGATCCAGTTCCTTTTTAATTTCGTCGAATGAATTGGCAACTTTTTCTTTGCTTTGTTCCAGAAAAACCACCTCAATCCCGTGTTTAGAGGCGGTGATCGCCAATGCCTGTCCTACGCTTCCACAACCAACAATGCCTATCCTTGAGAAAAGGATCCTGGGTCGTGATTTTTTGCTGAGCCCGTATTTCTCTATGGGTTCTACTATCATTTCTGCCATAATATTATTGTCTGAAAAAATTGTTAATCCTCTGTAAGCTGATCCTGGTCGAATGTGATTTCTGCAGCCACACTGCAAAGATAGCAAGGTTATGGATTCATTGAAGGGTGAATGTCAGATGACCTTATATTTAAAAAATGTCGGGTTAACCGGATATTGACTATCTTTGCAAAACTTATTCCTCCCTTTATCCATCTAAACGACCACGGATAATCCCAGAAAATTTATTTTTAAGGAACTGTCGTTTTGTGCTAAATGGCAGTTTTGAATATCTTCTATCCCTCATCAACAGGCTGCTGTTGAGGGACAGATTATTTTTTGCAGCCTTTATTTAATACAATTATAATGTTATTTGAAAATTTGAATCTTATTGAACCCATCCTTGCGGCTGTTAAAGCTGAAGGATACACTGAGCCTACTCCGATACAGGAGAAGGCTATTCCTGTTTTACTCAATGGCCGGGACCTTATGGGTTGCGCCCAGACGGGTACAGGTAAAACCGCGGCATTTGCCATCCCCATACTACAATTATTATATGGAAAACAAAATTCCGCAGCCGGGAAACGACAAATCAAAGCCCTGATCATTACTCCCACCCGGGAACTTGCCATACAGATCAATGAAAGTTTTTCCGCTTACGGAAAAAACACGGCACTCAGGCATACCGTCATTTACGGAGGTGTTTCACAAGGCCCCCAAACAACCACTTTAAAAAACGGGGTGGATATCTTAATTGCGACTCCCGGAAGGCTTTTAGACCTTATGAACCAGGGGTTCGTAAACCTGCAGAACATCCGGTTTTTCGTTCTCGACGAAGCCGACAGGATGCTCGACATGGGGTTTATTCATGATGTAAAAAAGATCATTGCAAAACTGCCTTCACAGCGCCAGTCCCTTTTCTTCTCGGCCACAATGCCCCCGGAGATCCAGAAACTTGCAGGAACAATTCTCCAGAACCCTGTGAAGGTTGAAATAGCTCCTGTTGTCGCTACGGCCGATCTTATTAAGCAATCCCTGTTTTATGTCAGCAAGACCGACAAGAAATCCTTACTGATACACATTTTAAAAGACCAGTCCATCGAAACGGCGCTTGTGTTCACAAGGACCAAGCACGGTGCCGACAAAGTAAGCAGGGACCTTGTAAAAGCCGGGATCAAGGCCGTTGCCATTCACGGGAACAAATCCCAGGCAGCCAGGCAGAGCGCCCTTAAAAATTTCAAGAACCGTTCAACAAGGGTACTGGTTGCAACCGATATCGCGGCAAGGGGAATCGACGTGGAACAGCTCTCGCATGTGATCAACTACGAGATCCCCAATATTCCCGAGACTTATATACACCGCATCGGCCGCACGGGCCGGGCCGGGTTGAATGGAGTTGCCCTTTCTTTCTGCGATGCAGAGGAAAGAGCATACCTCAAGGATATTTATAAATTGTTGCCGAAGCCTATCACGGTTGTTGACAACCATCCTTTTGTAACGGGCAGGCCGGTTATTTCAAGCCATTCCGCACCGTTTAAACGGAATTAAGCCAGGTAACCGTATTTCCTGAGATCGCCGGGATCCCTAATGGTAAGGGATGCATAATCCGCAATCAGGTAAAGATCATCGGTAACATCCAGCAGATCGCGGTAAAGGTGATCAGTAATAATTATGCCCTTGCCGGACTTCTCATTTTTAATGACCTGCTTCAGCTTTTCCACATGCAACGGCATAATATAGGAGAAAGGCTCATCCAGCATCACAAATTCTGAAGGTGATTTGAGGATGACCCAGGTCTCGATCAAACGTTTATGACCAAAAGAATAATGGCCGAAAGGAAGGTTGGGTTCCCGGGCAAACTCAGGGAAATCATTCAGAAGTTCAGGAAGGCTGCAGCCGTAAAGTTCAAAAATGTTCTTCAGCCTGAGATATTTGGGTATGAAGCTGACCTGGGGCATGTACCTTATCTTTTCGGGATTCCTGAAAGGCCTGAAAACAGCTTTACCGTTGAATCTTACGTTTGAATACCGGGCTTGCAGTGTGCCGAAGATGATCCTGAGAAGACAGGATTTCCCGGAGCCGTTCCTGCCCAGTATCCCGCTGACTTTACCTGTTTCAAATCGCATGTAAATATCAGAAAGCACACGCTTTTCGCCGAATTCAAGATTCATGCTGTCCACCTCAAGCCAGTTCATCATCGTGAAACGAGGGTTAATTTTAAACAAAGGTTTGTCAGGAACAAGGCCGAAAAGAACAGCAGGTAATCGATCAGGAATACGGTTATCAATAATTCTCTTTTTCGCATCCCCAGGTTGGCATAAAAATACATCTCATGAGCTTTAAGCTTTATCAGGTACAGCAGCATAATCAGATTGGTGAATGTTTTTATCCAGAAAAAAGGGGCCGTAAACATCAGGATGCCGTAAAACTCTTTGTGATCCCTGATCTGGCTTTGGGAGATATAAAAAATGGCCAGGCATGAAAACAGGGTTACCAGTCCTGGCGGGACCCAGAAACCCCTGTAGAAAATGAGAATAGCTCGCAGCCGCCTTCTGAGCATAGGCGATTCAGATATGGTTTATTCAAATGTAAAGTTAAGGATTGGATTGGAAACGGCCCTTCGATTTTCAGCAAATTTCGAATGCGCAGAAATAGTAATTGTTTGCCGCCCCTATGAGTTCCATTTTTATGTAATAGCTGGAAGTGAAATTAATAAAGGCAAGGAATTCGTGCATGGGAACGTTGAACTGGTCGAAGAAAATGATATCGCCTTTTTGCAGGCAGGGTGCCAGGGAAGTCAGTACATAGAGTGTGGATGTGTACAGGTCGGCATCCATCATGATCACCTTGCGGCAGGATTTATCCAGGCTTTTCAAGTATGCCGGGAGGGTTTCCTGGAAAAGTCCTTTTTCAAACCCGCAGCGGCTGTCGTCAAGCTGGGGTAATTTTGAGTTGGTCGACATCGCCCCTTTCTGAAACCCGCCCCAGTCCTCAGGCAAGCCTTCAAAAGTATCGAAACCCGTGAACCGGGAACCGGGATCGGTATTATGTTTGACCCACCATTCGAAGGAATGCCCTCCCGATACCCCGAATTCCAGGTACAGGATTTTTTCGGTAAGCTGCTTTTTGTTTAGTACATATTCATAGAGCTTGTAACGTTTGAAGTAATCCCATTTCGGCGAGTAAAAGTCATTGAACTCAATCTTTTTTTTTGAAGAAATCCATTTGGAAACTTTCGAGAGGTATGCCAGGTTGAGCATTGCGCCGCTGAAGGGACCAAATACCCTGTGAAGTCCGAAGCGGATGAAATTCCATTTTGTTTTCCTGATCAGGTTCAGCTTTAAGCTCATTTCCAGCGGATTTGTTAGGATTGACAAACAAAAGTACTGAATTATTTTCATTTGGGCGGATAGGTTTTTCTTGTTTTCAATCCTCCTGCCACCTGGGGGTTCATAAAATTTTCTCAATAATTGTATGTACAAACAAATTTCCTTTATCTTTGCAGGGTCATGGAAAAAACCACCTCCTCTTTTTGCCAGTGTTTATATTACGCTTCCAACGCCCTGGCCAGGACCACCACCAGGATGGCCGAAGAAGAATTCGCATCGGTCGGACTTTCACCTTCCTATGCCTTCCTGCTTATGACTGTCGCAAAAAATAACGGGATACAGGTGGGTGAAATAAGTAAAGCACTTGAACTGACACCTTCAACGATCACCCGCCTGATCGATAAAATGGAAAAAAAAGGCCTTCTCAGGAGGAAATTCGAGGGCAAAACCACGGGTGTATTTATTACTGCCAAAGGCGAAAACCTGACCATCGATATAAAGAAATGCTGGTTAAACCTCTACCTGAGATTCTCAGAGATACTTGGCGAGGAAAATACAAAACAGCTTTCAGGTATGGTATACCAGGCTGTAAAGGACCTGGACAAAAAATAATTATAATCAAAAACCAATAACATGAAAAAAATCGGAATACTCGGATCAGGACTCGTCGGACAGACACTGGCCAACGGCTTCATAAAACACGGATATGAAGTGATGATAGGGACCAGCGACATAAGCAAGCTGGCGGAATGGAAATCAAAATCAGGAGCGAAAGCCCATACAGGAAGTTTTGCCGAAGCTACAGTGTTCGGTGAACTTATCGTCCTCGCCGTTAAAGGAGATGCTGCAGCTTCAGCCGTTGCCAAAGCAGGAGCCGACAACCTGGATGGGAAAACCATCATCGATGCCACTAACCCTATCGCAAATGCAGCTCCCGAAAACGGGGTGCTCAGGTTCTTCACCGATCTCAATGAATCGCTTATGGAAAAACTACAGAAGTCATTCCCTGGCGCCAATTTTGTGAAAGCCTTCAACAGCGTTGGAAATGCTTTCATGGTAAACCCGTCTTTCCCCGGAGGCAAACCGAGCATGTTCATCTGCGGAAATTCAGAACAGGCAAAAGCTGAAGTAAAAGTCATCCTTGATCAGTTCGGCTGGGAACCTGAAGATATGGGAATGGCCGAAGCAGCAAGGGCTATAGAGCCACTTTGCATGCTCTGGTGCATCCCGGGCCTTACCAAAAACAGCTGGGCCCATGCATTTAAACTTCTTAAAGCTTAATAATAAATCCATACAACAAATCGTAAATCTTAAATCATAAATTATATGAAGTCATATGTTATTATAGGCGCTACCGGAAATACAGGTAAGCCCATCACCCTCGGACTGCTCGAACAAGGGCATACCGTGCGCATAATTGCAAGAAATACCGCCAGGACGAAGGAACTCACCGATAAGGGAGCTGTCCTGTTCCAGGGCAACATAAGCGATTCTGAATTCCTGAAGAAGGCTTTTGAAGGCGCCGATGCACTCTACACCCTGGTCGCTATCGACCCCCAGTCTGTTGATTTTTATGCAACCCAGGTATCACAGGCTTCGGCTGTAGCTGAAGCCCTGAAGGCTTCAACCATCAAACATGTGGTTGCCCTCAGCAGTGTAGGCGCCCATTTATCATCAGGAGCCGGCGTCGTTCAGGGACTCCAGAAAATGGAAGAACTGTTCAACGGGATCCCCGGGATCAATATGCTTTACCTGCGCGCCGGCTATTTCCTCGAAAACGGATTGCAGATGGCAGGCATGGTGAAAATGCTTGGCCTCCTCGGTACTCCACTGAAGCCTGACCTTAAGATCCCAATGGTTGCAACAAAGGATATTGCCGCAGTCGCCCTGAGACACCTCCTGGCCCTTGATTTTACAGGAAAGAGCCATGAATATGTTCTCGGCGCCAGGGATTATACCTATGAAGAGATCGCTTCCATATATGGAAACGCCATTGATAAGCCCGGTTTGAGATACATCCAGTTCCCGTATGACGATGCAAAAAAAGCATTCATGATGATGGGCCTGGGAGAAAGCTTTACCGACCGTATGATCGAATTCACCAAAGCCCTGAACGAAGGACATGCTGGAGCAGCTCATCAGCGGACCGCCGAAAACACCACACCTACCACGGCAGAGGACTTCGCCCTGGTATTCCGTGATGTTTATGAGAATTCCTAAACCGTGATTCGTGAACCTGAATCCGGGGACCATGTTGAATGAGGTTGGAATTTCTCCGCTTTCGCGCTGACGAAAAACTGCTGAAACTCTTCGGTCTTCGCCTGAAATTCATATACCGGCCTTACAGGCCTTAAAACTAATGAATTTCTACGGCTCAGACCTCGACTTTCTTAACGCAGTTTTTCTAAGGCGCTCACCCGGAAAATTCCAACCTCCTGAAAATATGATATTACCAGTCGCGGTTCACGAATCACAGTTCACGAACCTTCCATTGGAGTTTTGCACGGAAAACCACCTGCCCGTTCACACGCCTGACGCCTTTTACAAGAGTAATTTCCGGCCCCTGGATCACAGGTCTGCCTGGGTCTTCGTGTATAAAACCCTGTCCGAAAATATCGACTTCATCCCCGAGTTTCGTTTCATGCAGGAACTCTATTGTAAAACTGCTTATAAAATTATGTTTATGGATCTGCGGGCGGATGGCATTAAGGATCCATTCCACATAACGGGTATTGTTCACATGCTCGTACATGTCGATCTCGGCGAACCTGGCCTTTTCGGTTGAAAGAAACTCCACCGGGCTTCTTATAACCACTTTTTCCGGTTGTTCCTGCATCACCGGCTCATTGCGGGTCATATGCAGGATCTCCCTGTCGACCACCGCCTGCTGGGGGCGCCGGCTCACCGGGTCCAGTATGAACCACTGTGAAGTGGCACATCCTATCCTTACCCCCAAAGCATCCAGTATCTCGAAATCGCGCATCGCAAAAAGCCCTTCCGTACCCCTGTGCCAGGTTTTAACAGAGATCTTATCGGTCCAGCCGGGATATTTGTCGAGTTTCACCACCAGGCGTACAATAGCCCATATGAATTCAAATTCATTGCCTTTCCTCAGCCCGAAATTCAGGTGGTCGGCATGATGCCAGGCCGTTTCCTGGAGGTAATTGCAAATGGCAGCAAGATTGGCCGATTTAGTGAGGTCGGTATCATACCAGCCCACCGAATACTGATCTGTCCATATGCTTTTCTTCTCTTCCATGGGCGCAAAATTAATGTTTACTTTTGTGGTACAATAAAAATTCAGTTTATGGAACTAAATCGAGAAACTGCTCTGGTACTGCTCCATCAATATGTAAAGAATGAAAAAATGATCGCCCATTGCCTGGCTTCGGAAGCTGTCCTGAGAGGCATCGCCCGCAAGCTGGGGAGAGATGAGGTAAAATGGGGGCTGGCCGGGCTGCTTCACGACCTGGATGTTGAAACAACCAATGCCGAAGCCGGCGTTCACGGAACACAAACCGAAGTGCTTCTGAAAGATTATGATGTAGCTCCTGATGTGCTGGATGCTATCAGGATGCATAACGAATACTCATCAGGAAAAGAGAGAAGCACCGAATTCCAGTTTGCCCTGGCTGCAGGAGAGACCATCACGGGGCTAATTTTCGCGACCACCTATGTTTATCCCGATAAAAAGCTGGCCGGCGTGAAACCGAAATCCGTAGTCAAAAGAATGAAGGAAAAAATGTTTGCAGCCTCGGTAAAACGCGAGAATATCCTCGAATGCGAAAAGATCGGTATCCCCATCGATGAATTTGCAGCCCTGGCGATCGAATCAATGTTGCCTGTAGCAGGCGAACTGGGACTGTAAACGTAATGAAATCCTGGCAGGTTAATCCTTTAGCTTCAGGAAATACAGCATGGTGCTGTTGCTGACACTCTTGCAAATCGACTCAATAAACGCTGTTCTTTTTGGGTCTGAACTGATCAACCCCCCTTTGACCATGAAAGCCTCATACTGTTTGTCAATAGCGCCCCAATAAGTAGCAAGCACACAGGCCGTGGCACTTAATCCGCAGAGATAAACCGTATCCACATTCATCTCCTTCAACATTTTGTCCAGATCGGTCTTTGTGAATGCACTAGGATAGTGCTTGATCACTTTCGGGTCGCTTTCTGAGACTTCCACGCTGGCGGGAAATTTGAACTCTTCGGAATTTTCTGAGGGGCCCTCTTCAAGGTCCTGGTGGTATATCCTGATCACCGGAAGTTTACAACGGTGAAATGTCATAACAACTTTTTTGATCACTTCAAGTGCGGTTGTTTTGTCTTGCTCCGACATATGCGGGAGGTAAGCATTCTGGATATCGATCACAAGCAGGGCCTGCCTGAGTTTTTCAGATGGCTTTACAGCTGCCTTTTCCTGTGCACGCATGGAACAGGGAAAGAGCATTAGACAGAAAAGAAACGGGAAAAACAGATTTTTCATGGCACAGGGGGTTTTGGTAATTCACTGACATAAATATAGGAAGCCTGCAGTTCCCTGCAAAATCAATTCGCCAATACGGCCCGGCACATCGCCCAGTAAAACAAATTTGCGGTTATTCGGAAAAGTATTTGTTGAATTTTTCGTCTATATGTTCATTGAACCAGCGGTCGATGACGGTCTTCCTGAACCTCCACTCTTTTCCCAGTTTAGCTGCGGGGATCTTCCCGTCCTGGGCCCAGGTATATATGGTCTGGGGCTTGACTTTCAGGTATTTTGCAACCTCTTCGAGGGTCATGATATCTTCCATGGACTATTTCGCGCTTTTACGTAAGAGTATAATTGTATCGGACGGAGCCGGGTTCATGGTGTTCTGGCGATCAACAGGCTGGGGCGGTTTCTCAACCGGTTTTGCCGGCGTAACGATCTGCTCCACCGAATACACGATGGCTGTATAAAAATTCCCCTCATACTTCCTGAACCATTTGAATTCCTCGTTCTTCTCACAAAGGAAAGGACGGAGGTTCCAGGCCAGCTGGATCCCAACGAAAGCAAGGATTATCACCCATATCCTGAAAACCGTAACGCCTATCTGCGGATAAATATTTTTCTGGTCGCAGGCATATTTCAGGGCATCCACCATCAGTTTCATGCCGAAAATTCCTGCGAAAATAAAGATCGCAACATGAAGCAGCTGCAGGAAATGATAGTTCCCTCCGGTGACCTGGAACACGATCACAATAGGTGCAAACGAAAGGGCGATTGTAGCAGTAAGCACTACCCCTCCAAGGACTATCATCATCATCTGCCTGAAGCTCATCTTTGAACCAAGCACCTGCTGGATTATGAAAAAAGACGGGAAACACAGTATTACTGTTGAAAGGAAAAGAATGATAACTTTAACGCCTGCAACCAGCGATTGTGTGAAACTGTGGTAGCTTCCCATAACCACCCCGTATAAAAAAGCGAAGAGGCAGATGATCAGGAGCTGAGTAAGGATCAGCCGGTTGGACTTTGTTTTCTGGATCTCGCCAAAAAAAGATTCCTTGTTCTGGAAGATCTGGAACACTTCCCTGATGTCGGTTGTGGATTTCATAGGCTTGTTGAGTTTGTGCAAGGACAAAGATAATACATTTATAAGCGTTTGTCAATGTTTTTTATTGTTTTCTATTGTTTGGTACTACAGATTAGATTCGGGATTGGTACATCCGCCTTCAATAATATTGGTAATTTTGCGGCCCTAAACCCAATCAATGCGCAAACTGTTAATAATAACCTTGTCCCTTTTACTGACGGGAATGATGAAGGTTTCCCATGCCCAGAGCCAGGATTCCGTCATGATCAGGAAAATGTATACCGAAGCCCTTACCAATCCGCTTGCATATAAAAGCCTCGATTATCTGTGCACAAAGATAGGCGGCAGGATTTGCGGCACAGCCAAAGCCGGGGAGGCAGTACAGTATGTGAAGAAGCTGCTGGAAGGCATGAAGCCCGATACGGTTTACCTCCAGCCGGTAATGGTAAAGCACTGGGAAAGGGGCAATAAGGAAACTGCACAAATGATGTCGAAGAAGAAAGGGAAAAAGGACCTTCATGTTTGTTCCCTCGGGACCTCGATAGGCACGGGAGATGCGGGGATCAAAGCCGGGGTGGTTGAAGTTCACAATTTCGACGAACTGAAGACCACCGGCCGAAAGGCAATTGAAGGGAAGATAGTTTTTTTCAACCGGGCCGCCGATGAATCACGCATCAACACCTTTGAATCCTATGGAGGAGCCGTCGACCAGCGCGCCAGGGGCGCCATGCAGGCGGCCCGATTCGGTGCCCTTGCCGTCATTGTGCGCTCGGCAACCACCGCCCACGACAACTTCCCGCATACCGGGGTCCAGCATTATGCCGATACCGTTAAGCCCATCCCGGCGATGTGCGTTAGCACCAATGATGCCGACCTGTTATCGTCCTGGCTTAAAGAAGATCCCTCCCTGAAACTGAACATGAACATGAATTGTATCAACCTTCCCGAAGTTCTGAGTGCCAATGTCATAGCCGAGATCAGGGGAAGCGAACACCCTGAAGAAGTCATCGTATTCGGGGGCCATCTCGATTCCTGGGATATTGGCGAAGGGGCGCATGACGACGGGGCCGGGATGATGCAGGGGCTCGAAGTCCTCAGGATATACAAAGCCCTTGGAATCAAACCCAAACATACCATCAGAGCCGTCGCCTTCATGGACGAGGAGATCGCCCAGAGAGGCGCAGCAGCCTATGCCGAAACGGCAAAGAAGAAAGGCGAAAAACATATAGCCGGTATCGAAGCCGACCGCGGGGGTGCAAGCCCCTGGGGCTTCTCCATCGATGCACCTGATCCGCAGTTAAATAAGATCAGGAGCTGGAAACCTGTGTTCTCTCCCTATAACCTCTGGTTCTTCGAAAAAGGAGGAAGCGGGGTCGATATCCATAACCTTAAAGAACAGGGAACCCCTCTGATCGGCCTTGTGACTGATCCCCAGCGTTACTTCGATTACCACCACAGCGGCAACGACACTTTCGACAAGGTCAATGTGCGTGAACTTGAGTTAGGCGCCGCAGCGATGGCCGGGCTGGTTTACCTGATCGATAATTACGGACTTTAAACACCGGTTGGCAGATCGGGCCGGCCGGGGCTTAAAGAAAAGGTCACAAAAAAGAACGATTATTTCGTTTGTTTGGCGGTTTTTCTAAGGATGTTGATGATCTTCCACTGCCCGTCGATCTTTGCCAGCTGGCAATAACTTGTTCCCGTCGGTACAATTAGTTCTGCAAAAGCCAGTCCGTCCATAAGGTCAAGCACATTGATGCTTATGTTCCATTTTCCCCTGTCGAGCTCCCCTGCTTTAGCCCTTGCAGCTTCCAGGATCCCGCTTGCCGCATCCCTGTTGATCATGGTTTTACCTGTTTGTTGCATTATAAGCGGTGTCGCTCGTTTATACTCCTGGTGAAGGACCTTCTCAACTCTCGTCACATCGGAGGTATATAATCCTTCTATGAAATCGCGCACAGCCTGTTCGACCAAAGGCTTGTCTTCTTCCCCTTTAAAGCCGGCCGGCACATTACGATTGGGCGAATCGGGGCCAAAGGTCCATAGCACATTCACAATTTTCCACTGCCCGTCGATTTTCACCATCTCAAGATAATCGTTGAAGCTGGCCGAAGTAAGCCTGGCACAGGCAAGGTTCTCATTGATTTTAAGCACCCTGACGCTGATCTTGCGGTTTGCTTCTTCAGTAAGCCCCAATTTTGCACGGCTTAGCTCGATCAATGAACTATAGGATGAATAGATCAGGAAGGTTTTCCCTGTCTGGGGCATGACCATAGGGCAAACCTTGTTGAGGTCGGGGTGGATCGCTTTCTCCATCCTTGCCGCATCTCCCGAATAAAACCCGTCACCGTAGTCAAGGGCCGTTGCAGTAACCGCTGCCGAATCGGCTTTCAGGTCAGGAGTGTTCTGGGCATAAAAAAGTGCAGGCAGTAATAATGCTGAAATGATCAGAATCGCTTTTTTCATAAAATCTGGTTTAATATTGATTGAGTGCTCTCATAACAAATATCAGGGATGGTACCTGGAAAGTTGAGTACAATTTATTGCGGGCTCCCTTGCGAAACATTGTAAACAAACAGGGAATTATCATGCCTTATGTATAATTTACCATCCCTGATCACCGGGTGTGAACAATGTTCCTTTCTACCTCCCGTCAACTGAAACGAACCGCGGTAAAGTAGCCTGGAAGAGGCAGGTTCAATCAGATCGATCCTCCCCTTGTCACTGTATGAGTAAATACAATTACCGGCAGCGATAAAAGTCTGGATGTTTGATTTTACTGAGTCATTGAAAATTTCATTTCCGTTCTTCCGGTCAATGCATACTATTTTCCTGTCACAGACACCGAAAATGCAGTCTCCCAGCATTACAACATGACCCTGTACCACATTCAACCGGGTATTCCTCCAGATTTCGGAACAGCTGTATCCGTCTTCGGAGATCTTTAACATAAAACTCCCCGATTTTCCCCCGTCAATTGCAAAAAGACATCCGTTGAAAAACAGGGGTGTGCTCGGGTGAAAGTTACCGGTAAGGCCGGCTGTCCAGGCAATCCTGCCATTTTCTGCATCCACTGAATATAAGCTTTTCCTTGTCTGGTTTATATAAAATTTCTTTCCTCCTCTTTCAATCAGGATAGGGGAACAATACACATTGGTATCTTGCAGGGATTCACTTTTCCAGATCAGGTCGCCTGTTTTCCGGTTCAGGGCAACAACCGTGGTTTCCAGGCCGGCGGGAGAACAAAATAATTTATCCCCGTCTGCGACCAGGTTATCACAATAGCCAAATTCGAGGCTCCTGGCTCCGTATTCCGACCTGATATCCTTTTGCCAGGCAATCTTTCCTTTTTCAAGGTCAAAACAATAGAGCATGCCTTCGCCGTTCAGCACATAACCTAAATCGATATAGATAAGAGGGCTTGACCTTGTTCCCGGCCAGTTAACGGTCCAGTCGTGTCCCAGCCTGCTTTTCCACAACAACTTCCCTTTTAAGTCGAAACAGAACAGGTAGCTGGTGCTGTCATTCATGCCCACCGTATATACATGATTTGCTGTCACTGCCGCCGATGAGTATCCCGATCCCAGGCTGTCATATTTCCATAGCAGGTTGGGGCCTCCGGCGGGCCAGGATGAGAGAAGATTTTTTTCAGGATAATTTCCATTCCGCTCCGGCCCTCTCCACTGGGCTATTTCTTCCTGGGCATAACTTTCAGAGATCAAAAGCAATACAAATGCGAGCAATATCAGTTTCTTCTTCATCCTGACTCAAATTAACATTATAAACAGCTTAGCAAATGTAGCCGTCGGATAAGGGAACGGAAAAAGTAATTGGTAACACTGACCCGTTCATCGATGAAACCGTATTATACTTCTGCAAGACATGCTTACCGGACTATTCTCTGAACTATATCGTCTGTTTAAGCCTTTTCACCGAAAACATTAGGGCAACAATGCGATGAGAAATACATTTGGAGAAATTCCGGAGCTTATGAACTATAAGAAGTACTTATGCATTGCCCTGCTCTCACTTACTATCCTCGCTACCGAACTCTTTTGGACAAGGCTTTTCTCGGCCGAATTTTATTACACCTTTGCTTTCCTGGTCCTTTCTCTGGCTGTCCTTGGATTAGGCCTGGGTGCCTTGTTTTTTAAACTGCTGCCTCGGATGAACCGGCCCGGTTTGCTGCCTGTATGGCTTAGTCTCACCGGGATGATGATCCTGGTTGCTGTTCCCATGGTTTTCAAACTGGACCTCGATTTTACGAAGTTGGTATCCAGCCGTATGATGATACTCAAACTGATCATTGCCATCATTCTTCTTGGATCAGGTTATTTCTTCGGAGGGATCTCTCTTGCTCACCTGCTAAAAAACAATTCTTCTCACATATCCCGTCTTTACATGTGGGATTTTATCGGGGCCTCTCTGGGTGTGATCTGCTTTATCCTTGTCATGAACGCTTTGGGTGCAGAAGCTACACTCCTGTTTTGTGCCTTCCCGGTTTTGCTTGCTTCTTTTATTCTCTCAACCTCCTGGATAAGGATCCTTCCTTCAATAATTTTACTGGGCGGATTGGTTGTTTCCTTTAAATCCGGCGAAATACCAGGGCAAAAGCGTGAAGAGCCCTCCCCCATAGTTTATAAGCACTGGGATGCCACCGCAAGGATTAAAATATACGAACGTGACAGCATAACCAGGGCGATAAACATCGACAATATCGCTAACACCCCGGTATACCGCTTTGATGGAAACTGGAATAAACCCGATTCCCTGAAATTCCAGTTCGGTATCGACGTCGGATACCTGATCAGGAAATTTCCGGAATGCCGTTTCCTTTCACTCGGTGCCGGCGGCGGGACCGATGTGCTGCAGGCCTTGCAGTGCAATGCAAAGGAGATACATGCCGTGGAAGTCATCCCTCACATAAACTACCTTATGAAAGAAGGGGAACTGAAAGATTTTTCCGGAAATATTTATAACGATCCCAGGGTCAAAGTAGTCACCGAAGATGCCAGGGCTTATATCAGGAAGTTTGAAAACCGTTTCGATATTATCTATTCACTGAGTTCCAATTCCTGGGCTGCGTTTGCTTCAGGTTCCTTTGCCCTGGCCGAAAATTACATCTTTACAACGGAAGCATTCATGGATTACTGGAAAGCCTTATCCGCAAACGGGTTTTTATCAATAGAACACCAGTTTTATGCAACCCGGCTTGTGTCGGAAGTGATGGATGCGTTAACCCTGCTGAAAGTCCCTGATCCGAAATCTCATTTCGCTGTTTATAACCTGCCCGGGATGCGCAGGAAAATCCTGCTTGTTTCAAAACGGCCGCTCGACAGGGAAACCATTGAAAACGCATATGGCAAACTAAGGCCTGAGAATTATAAAGAGATCCATTTGTTATACCCTGCATCGGAGAATAATAAAAACAATATGTACAACCGCATAGTCCGGTTCGGATGGAGGACAATGGCAATAAATGCCAAAGTCGATATTTCCCCGTGTACCGATGACCGTCCGTTTATTGCCCAGCAGGGATTGCTCAGAAACATCAAATTATCGGGCCTGGACCAGATCCCATTGTATGAATTTACGGGATTTCCCTTAAGCCGGGTGATCATGCTCATCATTCTCATTGTCTGCGCTGTCCTTATCATCCCGCTTAACCTCCTGCCATACCTTTTTAAAGGAGAGAAATTAAAACTGCTTCCCTGGCTGTATTTCTTTTTTATCGGGATGGGCTATATGATCCTTGAAGTGATCCTGATACAGAAATATACATTGTTCATCGGATCTTCAATTTACAGTGTCGCTTTGGTCCTGATGATAATGCTTGTCTCAAGCGGCCTTGGCAGCCTTCATTCTGAAAAGTTTTCCCCGAATGTGGTCTTTATATTTATCGCCGTATGGCTGCTGGCAGATGTTTTTCTTTTCAGGCAACTATTTTATTTACTCGGTGATTGGAACCTGTTCCCGAGGATGTTCCTGAGCGCAATTCTGATCGCTCCATTAGGGTACTTTATGGGAATGCCTTTCCCCAGAGCAGCTGCAAAGATCAGCTCACAGGTCGACTGGGCCTTCGCAGTAACCGGAAGCGCTTCGGTTATAGGCTCGGTCGGAATCATTCTCATAGCCTCTTCATTCGGCTATTCCATTGCACTTCTTGCTGGAATGATTATGTATTTGATAGCATATCTCATATATATCTCCGGAATTGCAAAACATTAAACCATAAAATATGTATATTCTTAAAACTACTTCACCATGAAAAAAAAGGAATTATTTCACTTGTTGTCAAGGTTATCTCTCCTGACACTAATCTCCATTTTTTCTTTTGCTCTTCCGATGCAAAGCCAAACAGTAACTCATGGCTTCAAGCTTATCGAGAAAAGATTCGTCAAAGAAGTAAATGCTGAATGCTATTATTACGAGCATGTTAAAAGCGGGGCAAAGCTGTTTAAAATAGCAGCAAACGATCCGAATAAAACGTTCGACATCTCTTTCAAGACGATTCCCGATTCCGACAACGGGGCTCCTCACATCCTGGAACATTCAGTCCTGAACGGGTCAACAAAGTTCCCTGTTAAAAGCCCGTTTGATGTATTAGCCAAAGGATCCCTTAAAACATTCATTAATGCTTTTACCAGTAAGGACTTTACTTCCTACCCGGTAGCAAGCATGAATGATAAGGACTATTTCAACCTGATGAATGTTTACCTCGATGCAGTGTTCCATCCCCTGCTCTATACTGATCCCCGAATTCTGAAACAGGAGGGATGGCATTACGACCTGGGCGGGAAAGATGATCCTATAACATACAAAGGAGTGGTTTACGGCGAAATGAGAGGTGTTTTTTCAAACCCGGAAGATGAGCTGAGCTACCAGATCTATAAAAACCTCTTCCCCGATAACGGGTATGGATTTGAATCGGGCGGTCTTCCTGCAGCAATTCCAACTCTTACCCAGGAAGCATTTGTCGCCTTCCACAAAAAATATTACCATCCCGAAAATTCTTATATTCTTCTATACGGAAATGCCGACCTCGATAAAGAACTTGAGTTTATAGACAGGGAATACCTTTCAACATTTACCCGCTCAGGTTTCAAACCAGCATTGCCTGACCAGAAACCCTTTAAAGCAATGAAGGATATCAGGGGTTATTACCCGGTGATGGATGGCGCAGATACTGCAAACCAGACATTCCTTTCACTGAGTCTTGTTGCAGGCTATAATACCGATGAATCCCTGACCACGGCACTGGGAATGATTACCGAACTGCTGGTTAACCAGGAAACAGCCCCGGTAAGGCTTGCACTGCAAAAGGCCGGGATCGGGCAGGATGTGAATGCTTCTGTCAGCAATTACCATCAGAATGTAATCCAGATCACTGTAAAGAATGCAAATGCCTCCGATAAAGCAAGGTTTATGGAAACAGTGATGAATACCATTCGTGATGTCAGTGTAAAAGGATTTGATAAAGGCGAAATCCAGGGTGTTATTAACCGTACCGAATTCAGGCTGCGTGAGGGTAGCGACGCCCAGAAAGGAATTTCATACATAAGCTGGATCGAACCAGGCTGGCTGTTTGCCGGCAATCCCTTCCAGGGGCTCGAATATGAAAAGCCATTGGCTGAGGTGAAAAAAGCCCTGACCGGCAATTATTTTGAATCCATTCTCAAAAAGTATTTCGTTGGCAATACCCATTCCGTGCTGCTGACACTGGTTCCCAAACCCGGTCTGGATAAGGTGAAGAATGCAAAAGTTGAGGAGCAGCTCAAAGCCTATAAGGCAGGCCTTAGCACCGACGCTGTTGCTTCGCTTGTAAAAGAAACCCAGGACCTGGTTGCTTTCCAGAAACGCCAGGACAGTAAGGAGGCCCTGGCATGCATTCCATTGCTGACACTAAAAGATATCGATCCAAAAGCAAGCTGGTATGGTGTTTCATCAAGCCAGGTGAGCGGCATTCCTGTATTGTTTCATGATGAATTCACCAATGGCATAATTTATACAACCCTGTATTTTGACATACGGACTGTTCCCCAGGAAATGATCCCGTGGGTTTCACTACTTTCCAACCTCCTGGGTTCTTTAAATACTAAAAATTATTCCTATGGTGAACTGAACAAAGCTATGAATATCAATACCGGGAACTTGTATACCACATTGAAATCCTATCTTGAAAACTCCGACGACAATAACCTCATCCCCAAGTTTGTCGTCGCGTCTTCAGCCATGAGTGACAAGCTGAAAAAAACATTTGAACTGACTTCCGAAATCCTTAATAGTACTGATTTTTCGGATACTTCACGATTAAAAACTTTGCTTGTAAGGCATCAATCCCAGCTGGAAGCTTCGAAAAAACAGGAAGGGGCGCAGGTGGCGGCAACCCGTTTACCCTCCTATTACAGCAATTCAGGGATGTTAAATGAACTAACTTCCGGGCTTGATTATTACTGGTTTGTTACAGACCTGACAAAGGGTTTTGAAAAGAATTCTGATAAAATAATTTCAAATCTGAAAAAAGCATCAGCTTTGCTTTTTGCAAAGGAAAACCTTCTTGCGGCAGCCACTTGCGGCACCAAAGAAATGGAAACTTTTAATAAAGAACTGTCCATCTTTTTGAAGACTTTACCCGGGTCTCAGGCTCCTGTCCAAACATGGTCTTTCAACTTTGAAAAAAAGAACGAAGGGATTCTAACCGCATCAAAAGTACAATACGTATATGAAGGGTATAATTATAAAAAACTGGGCTACGCCTGGGACGGCAAAATGAGGGTTCTCAATATTATCCTGTCAAGGGATTGGCTGAGACAGAGGATACGCGTTATGGGGGGCGCTTACGGGGCATCTTCCGGCATATCACCGTCAGGTTTGATGTATTTTTCCTCATATCGTGATCCGAACCTTAAAGAAACCTTCGATGTGTATAACTCTACGGTTGATTTCCTGAATAAATTTGAAGCAGACGAAACCTCCATGACAAGGTACATCCTTGGAACCATCTCTCAGCTGGACATGCCGCAAACCAATGTCCAGAAGGGTGAAACGGCGATGAATTACTATTTTACCAAACGAACTGCAAAGGAAATTCAGAAGGACAGGGATGACATCATTGCGACAAAATCAGCAGATATCAAAGGCTTTGCAAAAATGATCAATGATATGCTTCAGCAGAAAGCGGTCTGCGTATATGGGAATGCCGATAAAATCAATTCATCGAAAGACCTTTTCAAAAACCTGGTGAAGTTTGACTGACCAGGAATCGTTATTGAATGAGTAACATTAATCTGAATTTATGACAATCCTCCAACTATTCAAGAGGTCTTTGAAAGGCAAAACGACATCATTCCTGGTATTGATGTTCACGTTTCAATGCATTTCAATCTTTACATCGAATGCGCAACAAGTTCCTGATACTTCATTCAGGTTCAGCATACATCAACCTGCCTATTTAAAGGGAAAAGGCCCTGTGATCCTTATAGATGAGGCGCATCATAATTTTCATACCAGGACCGGAGGTTTTCTTCCTTTCGCAAGGCTGATGGAGCAGGACGGCTACCGGGTAAAAAGCCTCGACAAAAAGATAACCGGCGCTGAAGTACTGAAAGAATGCAACATACTGGTTATAGTCAATTCGCTTAATGTGGTCAACGTGGATAACTGGATCCTGCCCACTCCTTCTGCTTTTACCAATGAGGAAATTGAAATCATCAGACAATGGGTTGAAAACGGGGGCAGCTTGTTCCTGGTTGCCGACCATATGCCGTTTGCCGGAGCGGCTACGGATCTGGGCAAAGCATTCGGATTTGAGTTTATCAACGGGTTTGCAATGACAGGAGCAGGATTCTGGCCACCCTCTGTCTTTTCGCATCAAAACGGGACCTTACAGGATTCGCCGGTTACGAGGGGGCTTAAGGAGTATGAGAAAATTGATTCAGTAGTAACATTCACCGGCTCGGCGCTTAAAGTGCCCGAACATTCCATGAGGGTCCTGAGTTTCCTGGATGAAAACATCTCACTTCAACCCGATACCGCCTGGCGTTTTAATCCCACAACAAAGCAGCAAAAATTAATGGGCTGCCAGCAAGGCGCCATCCTGAGTTTTGGCAAAGGAAAAGTTGCCGTATTCGGAGAGGCAGCCATGTTCACGGCCCAGCTTGTAAACGGTAATTTCAGAGTCGGTTTCAATTCAGAACTGGCTCCTCAGAATGCCCAGTTTGCGTTGAACCTCATGCATTGGCTGGATGGAGCAACCGCTTACCAAGAAGTTATGCTTAATGAAAAACTAAAATTCCTGAAGCCGCTTATCGTAAACGGCTGGCTAGCCGATTATAAGTCCCCCGACGGCAAATCATCAACGAAAGTCATCCGCCGTTATGAATCCATATGGAATGGAGAGGTTGTGAAATTTTCAAATTCCAATACCGGATTGAAGTATTTCGAGGAAGGCTATTTTTACCTGGAGGACGGAACGGATAAAGCAATGTTCTTCTCCGTCAGCAACAGGGGAGGCGCAATGAAAGGGGAAGTCGGCTTTGAGGAAGGGAAGATTACCATAAAAGGGCAAACAACGATACGAAGTAAGACGTTTGATTATAAAAATACAATTGAGTTTTCTCCTGACGGCAGTATGACCGATAGTTGGTTTCAGGATGCTTCCGGTTCATGGAAATCCGGTCATGTTATTGAATTCAGTAAAACTAAATGAACAGAAATAACCATTAATACTAATATTTAATGCCAAACAACATGAAAAAAGCAATCTTCTTCTTACTCATTTCCCTTCTTTTGTTCTCTTTCAAAGATCCGGATGCAATCAAGTGGCATTCGTTGACTGAAGGACTTGAAATAGCCAGGCATGAGAATAAACCGATATTGATTTTTGTCTATGTCAACTGGTGTGACAAATGTCAGCGGATGGACAAAAAAGTGTTCACCAGCAAAGAAGTGATGCCGCTGATCAATGAAAATTTCATTGCGGTAAAAATTAACCCGGAGGTCGATTCCGTGTATTTCAAGAGTGACAAAGTTTTAAAACGGAAAGTCTTCCTGGGTGAAGTCACCCCTGGTCATTTAGCCATTTCTGTACCGTCGACCGTTTTTTACAGAGAAAAGGAGGATGAAAATGTCATCATGAACGGCGTGCAGGATCCTACGGAATTGAAAGAAAATATTGAAAAATTCCTGAAAAAATAATGAATCTCAAAAAAAGACTGTATCCGGTATTCTTTCTGATCGCATTATTTATTATAACCAATGTTGCTTCAGGGGTAAAAGAAATAAACCCGGTTCCCTTGCTTACTATAGAAGGACTTGGAAATGGGTACAGTACACCTGCTGTTACCTCCGACAGGATAGTTGTTACCGGTGAACGGGAAGGAAAAGGATATTTGTTTTCTTACGATTTCAATGGAACGTTGTTATGGAAAACAGAATATGGCAATGAATGGTCGGCAAATTACCCGGGATCAAGGGCATCACCCACCATCATTGACAGCATGATCTATACCTGTTCCGGCATGGGTGATATTGCCTGTTTTAACTCGAAAACCGGGCAAAAACAATGGGCTGTCAATATGATCCGTGACCTGCACGGCGTAAACGCAGTATTTGGCTATTCGACGCCGGTCGTTGTTGAGAGGGACAGGATTTACTGTCTTCCCGGAGGGCAGGATACAAATATTGCATGCCTGAACAGGTTTACTGGAAAGATCATCTGGAAATCAGCAGGAGACGGGGAAACTCCGGGATATACCGCTCCCCTGTTCATCCGTCACCATGAACGAAACCTGCTGGTGGCTTTTTCCGAGCTGGCCATGATTGGATTGGATGCAGGTACCGGTGAATTACTATGGACCTATGATTTATCAATAAAAGGTGATGCCCCCTGTAACAGTCCTTTCTATTCGGAAGGGTTCTTATACATGGTCGCCGGTGGTGGGAATGGCGCCGCTAAATTTGAACTATCACAAGACGGCACTCAGATAAAAAAAACCTGGTCCAATCTTGAATTCAATACCTACTTTGGCGGGTTTGTTATGATTGACAATTTCCTGTACGGATCTTCAAAAAGCAAGCCATTATGGATGAGCGTTGACGCACTGACAGGAAAAAATGTTGATTCCCTGCTCTTTAAAACAGGATCCATTGTACAGGCAGGTGAAGGCCTGGTGATCTACAGCCAGACCGGTGGTGTAGGCCTTGTAAGGATCAACCAGGGTAAAATGATCCTTGACAGATCATTTAAAATAAGCAGGGGGACCAAAGAGCATTTTTCTCATCCCCTCCTGGCAGGGGGAAGACTTTATATCAGGCATGGGGATGCCTTACTGGTGTATGATTATCAGCAACTGGCGAAACTATGATAATTCATTTCTTTTGAATATCCCTGGGATGGCCGGGTACCAGGAACTATTCCCCTCACTCCTCCCTGATGACTTCAGCGGGGTTGCGGCTTGCTGCGAACCAGCTTTTCCAGCTTACGGTCAGCAGGGCAATCCCTAGGGCAATAAGCCCTGCAAGAACAAAGAACCACCAGTCGAGTTTCGTTTTATAAGCAAAATTCTCAAGCCATTTATGCATTACAAACCATGCGATAGGTGTGGCCAGGAGAAAAGAAACACCAACCCATATTGCAAAGCCCTTATTGAGCATAACCATTATTTCAATAATCCTGGCTCCGTTGATCTTGCGTATGCCTATTTCCCTTGCCCTCCTTTCAATGAGGTAGGCCAGCAACCCGAATAAACCCAGGCATGAGATCAGAATGGCGATGAAGGTAAAGACGGATATCAGTTTTGCAAAAGCCTCATCATTCTTATATTGTCTTCCAACCCAGTCGTCATAAAAGTAATATTCCATAGGACTATAGGGGGCCATTTTTTTCCATGCCGCTTTGATGAAATCAAGAGTGCCTTCGATATTGCCGCCGTTCATCCTGATGGTCATATCAGGCAGGAAAGAGGTATTGAAATCTATTTCAACCGGAACGATCTTCTCATACAATGAGCTGGTATGGAAATCCTTTACAATGCCTATGATCTCATTGTTGCCGGCCTGTTTTCCCCTGTAATCATCCCATTTGTTTTCTCTCATGAAGGTTTCATTGACCAGGCATACATTTTTATCACCCGGCGAAAAGTTCCGGCCCTGAAGCAGGTTTATCCGAAAGGTGGGAATGAAAGAAGTGTCAACCGAAAGAAACCAGTATTTCCCGTCGGTGGCAGGCAGGCTGGCGGGGGTACCATAGGAAAGGGTGACATCGGCAATCCCCGGGCTTTTCAGCAATTCGTCCTTAAGTGCAAATGGTTTGATATCGGAAGGAATGGATAGGTGCAGCATGTTAGTTTTTTCAAACCCCAGGTCCTTGTGATTCACAAAATCCAGTTGCTTTTCAATGATCATGGCGGAAATGATGAGTGCAATGGCGATGGTAAACTGGAAGATGAAAAGGTTCCTGGGCAATAAGAGGACATGCCCTGATGCCAGGCTTTTTCCTTTGAAGAGTTCGGATGTCTTTACCCGTGATAGGTACATGGCGGGATAATACCCTGAAACCAGGCCAAGCACGACTGAAAAGAGCAGAACCCATAAGATCTGGGGGAATCTGAAAAACCATGAAACGTCAACCGTACTGTTGACCAGCCTTCCGAACTCAAGGGCCATGTATTTTGAAAGGAAAATCGAAAGGATAAATGCGATTGCTGACAAGCCCACCGATTCAAAGAGAAACTGTGCGGTAAGCGAACCACGTGTAGCCCCGGATACCTTTTTATACCCGATTTCCCTGCTGCGTGAGAAGGCTTTTATGGTGGTTAAATTGATATAGTTGATGCAGGCCAGAAGTATCAGCAGAAAGGCTAGCGAGATGAAAACGAAGAGCATGGTTTTATCACCGTGTTTGAAACTGTCGGTGCTGGTTTTACTGAAATAGAGGTCTGAATATGGCTGGAACTTCAGGTATGAAAAATATCCACCTCCTTTTTGCTCCCTCAGGGATTCCTTTTTCAGCCTGTTATCCATCAACGGAATATTGGCTTTTTCATGGATCAGCAGGTAGGTGTCGCACATATAACTTACTTTGTAAGTCCCTGTTTCCCGGCTGCTAATTGACATCATGCGGAAATGAAAAGACTTGCTCTCAAAGGAAACCAGGGCCTCGAACTGTATCCTGGAATCTGAAGGGGGGTCTTTGGTTACAGCTGTGACCGTCAAGAGGTTTTCGGCATTATCGAGTTTTGTCTTTATCACCTTCCCGAGCGGGTCCTCATTCCCGAAAAGTTTTATGGCAGTGCTTTCCGAAAGGACGATGGAATTGGGATCGGGTAATGGGTTTGCAGCATTTCCTTTGATGACCTGGAAGGAGAAGATCCTGAAAAAGGAGGGATCGGTGGATAACACCTGGTTCAGCCTGACCGCCCCTGGTTGACGGAGGATGTTGAATTCGATACGGTCGATTCGGCAAGCCTCTTTTACCTCCGGGAATCCTCCCATGATCCTTTCTGCCCAGTCCTGGGTCACTGAAGAGGAGGTTTCAGAAGAACTGATATTCATTACCAGGAAAATATTGCTGTATTCTTTGTGGAATTTATCGGTGCTGTATTCCTTTATCACATACCGGGTGATGACCAGGATAGTGGACATGCTGATTGCAAGCCCGAACACGATAATCAGGGTAAACAACAGGTTTTTCCTGTAATTTCTCAACGTGATTTTTACAATGTGTTTGAACATATCGTTGATTATGCAGGTTAAATTGTTCTATTCATTTCTCAGGGCATTGACGGGGTTTCCTGTGGAAATCCTGATGGTTTGCCAGCTGATCGCCAGTATGGCAACCGCCATCGACAGGAAGGCTGCAAGAAAAAAGATCCACCAGCTCAGGGCTGTCCTGTAAGCAAATCCCTCAAGCCAGCGGTTCAGGACAATCCATGCAACAGGACTTGCAATGAGCACCGCAATGGCTATCCATTTCAGGAAATCCGCATTCAGCATGAAAAGGATCTGGAGTGAGGATGCCCCGTTTGCCTTTCGGATGCCGATCTCCCTGGTTCGCCTTTCGCATGAATATACCGCCATCCCCAATATTCCAAGCATGGAGATGATGATTGCAAAGAATGAAAACACCAGCGTAAGGTTCCGCAAGCGGATCTCGTCACGGTATTTCTGCGACATCAGGTCATCGAAATAATTGTACGAAAAACTCCTGGAATCCCTGTTCTTCCTGTATGTCTCGCTGATGAATCTAATTGTTTCAGCTTTGTTTTTCCCTGAGATCCTGACATTCATGGTCATGATGTTTTGCGGATCGTTGGTCATGATAAGCGGCCCTATCCCATATTGCAGGGGACGGAAATGAAAGTCTTTTACAACGCCAACGATTACATATTCACCTATTTTTTGCCCGATGGGGTTTTCAAACCTGAGGGCTTTTTCGGCTGTTTCATTGATGACGACGGGGAAAGAAAAGCTGTTCCGGTTTTTGGATTTCCCAACGGTATCTTTTTCAATGGTTTTCCAGAAAGCTTCATAATTCATTTGCAGGAACTGTCCTTTGTTTACCTTCAGCCGGTATGTCTTTGCGAAATCCTCATCCACCCACAGCATGGAAGCCCTTAAACTGTCGATACGGTTCCCATGACTGACCGCAAAGATTTCCTGCCAGCCAAAATCAACCGGGGCATATGTTGTGGCTGAAACGCTCAGGATCTCGGGGTTCCGGAGCAGTTCATTTTTAAAGGTTTTGTTTTCATACCAAAGGCCTGTGGGGATAACCACGATGTTGTTCCTGTCGAATCCCAGGTCCTTCCCGTTGATGTAATTGAGCTGCTTTATGAAGACCGTCGCCGCGATTATGAAAAATGCAGCTATGCTGAACTGGAAAACAACCAGCAAGCTCGTAAATCCTTCTTTTGATCCTGTAGGGCTCCCACCCCTGAAAATATTCAGAGGTTTTAATGACGAAAGGTAGAGCGACGGATAAAGGCCCGCAAGGATCCCGGCCAGCATAGTTAACAAGAACAAGCTGCAGATGAATCCCGGGGAAAAACCGAGGCTGAGATCCTGTCCCGTAAATCCATTATACCAGGGAAGTATCAGCCAGACCAGGAAGAGGGCCAGCAGCGCGGCTCCCATTGTCTGCAGAATCGATTCAGCCATGAACTGCAAGGTGATCTCCTTCCGTTCAGCTCCGCATACTTTTTTAAGCCCGATCTCTGTCGAGCGTTCCGAAGACCTTGCAACCGACAACACCGAAAAATTCAGGGCTGCCATCAGGAGGATCAGGACAGCGAGGGAGGAAAATATTAAAACATACTTGTAACTGCTGATGTTTTTATCAAAGATGTACGTCGGGTAATGGGTATGAAGATGAATATCTGTCAGGAGTTGAAAGAGAAGTTTATCATGGAACCTGGAAATATGACTGGGAAAATTGGTGATCGCATCCAGGAATTTCGCATCCACAACTGCGTTTTCGGCAAGCCTGATGTACACGTGAACATATGCCTTGTCACCCCAGTCATTGGCAAGCCTGGCATAACGACTGCTCCTTTCAGGAAGGATATACCCGAAATCTATATGGCCCTGGCGCGGGATTCTGACTACGCCGCTTACCGTGTACACTTCTTTAGTGTATTTATCGCTGATGATGTTTTTGCCAAGTGCCGGTTTGTTTCCGAAAAGTTTTTTTGCAACATCCTCTGAAAGAACAATGTTGGATGGGTCTGCAAAGGCTTTCTCCGGGCTGCCTTCGATGAATTTAAATCCGCCGAAAACAGAAAAGAAATCATCGTTGGTGGTCATCCCGCGGGCTTCAATTTTTTCTCCTCCTTTTTCAACCGAGAGAGGAGAATCTTCGGAATCAAAGCTCAGGTAAGTTGCTTTTTCAATCTGGGGAAATGCAGCTTTCATGGCTTTGGCCAAAGGGCGGTAACAACCAGCTGATTTCACAATTTCGTCTCCCTCCCTTGCAAGGGTCAGCACCCTGTAGATCCTGTCATAAGCAGGATGGAATTTTTCGTAACTGAGTTCATTGATAACCCATAAATAAATCAGAAGACTGGCCATCACCCCTATTGTAAACCCCAGGAAGGTGATGAAGGAGTAAACAGGTTTTTTAACAAAATTCCGGATCAGTATTTTCAGTTTCCAGTTCATGTTTCCAATGTTTATTCTACGATCATCAGGATATCTTCCGAATTGGCCACAGAGGCGGCAAGTTTTAACAGTTCATTTTTTTTAGAGGCAGGGGCGGCAGATCGTTTGAACTGATCAGATTTCACCCTTTCTTTAAGTTCCTTTCCCTTAAGGGATATCAGAATTTCACCGTTGCTGCCTGTCATGTAGGAGGAAGGCCATACAGGTATTCCGCCGTCAATGTTATTCATAAGTATCTCCTCATCATAGTTATGCGGATCTCCTTTGACAATAAAAAGCTTACGGTTTGATTTTTCATATACGGCAAAGTATTGTTTCAATTGTTTGCTTTTCCTGGTATTGTAACAGTCGTAACTGTCTTTCGAAAAAGACAGGAACACAAAATTTCTTGTCTCGGCCCATGTTTCAGGAATGATTTTTCCGGAAAGATCGAAATCCGGATCCAGGCCTTCCTTTTTTAAAAGCTTGTGCTTTCCAAGGTTCAGAACATATACCGGTAACATCCGGTTCGGCGGTATTACCTGGAAAACGGTATCATTGAAAGCATTGCGGAAAAACAGTTTCCCCTTGTTTTCATATTGGATTCCCTGGTCCGTGCCCCGCATAACGGATTTTGAAAAAGTTTCCAGTTTTTCAAATTGCGTAAAGGTGGCCAGGGTATCTCCCTTCTTATCGAAGATGCCCATCATGTATTTTCCACCCGGCGTGAATTCACTGCCCAGTGGTTTGGCATAGGTGTTATGATCGAGTAAAATCGTTCCCGTTCCCTTATAAAAAAATTCATACCCTGCGCTGTACATCCCGTTTGCAGACCCTTTCGGCATTGAAGGTTTTTTGATACCCGGGTTGAGGTTAACTGCAATATCGCCAAGGGCCCTTACCTGACGGGGTTTTTCAGGATCAAAGTCAGTTTTAAGGCTGATTGGGACCTGGGAACAATCGTATTCCATGATGTATGACTGCCCGGTAAGTGAATTGCGGTATTTATAATAAAGCATATTACCCTGTGCCCAAACCGTATATCCTCCTCCAATGAATGTGTTATCCCCCCTTACAATAATCCCGGACTCCGTCACCTCGATCCCGGTAAATTCATTTTTCACAACAGTGCTCAGGTATTTTCCATCCCTTGTGTAGAGAAGGATCCCGGAAGGATTTACTGCGACAATGTTCTTATCCATCAGGTAATACTTGAACTTCATCGTCCTTGAAAAGCCGGTATCGGGAACTTTCTGCATCCGGATGTAGGTAATCTTTGAAGCGACATCCGATAGTTTAAACTCCTTTATATTGTCCAGGCTTCCGGCAATGTCTATCACCACCGGCGGTTTTGATGGGTCGGCTGAGCGCATCTCTTTGAAGCGGAAACCCGGCGGCAGTTTTTTAAGCGTATCCCCAAGCGGTTTTTCCCTCACTTCCCTTTCGGTCTCCTCTTTTTCCTGGAGAAGAATCTCTGCTGCTAATTTTTTTTCATCGGTTTTCAAGCGATTTCCGCTGCAGGCAGTAAGCAACATTATCAATATGTTGGTCAGCAAAATAAAAGGGTATCTGTTCACTGTTTATTGACTTAATGTGAATTAAGAGATCTTTTACTCATGTCTGATCGATTCAACCGGATTGCACGAAGCTGCCCTCCAGCTTTGTGAGGTAACGGTGATGCATACGATTAGAAATACCGTGAATCCGGCAGCCGCAAATATCCACCAGCTCAATCCGGTTTTATAAGCAAAGGCTTCCAGCCATTTTTGCATAATATAATATGCAACAGGGGTGGCAATGACAAATGCGATGGCTACCCACTTCATAAAATCTTTATTCAGCATAAGTATTACTTCCCATGTTCCGGCACCATTAATTTTACGGATACCGATTTCTTTTACCTTTCGCTGACAACCAAACAGGGACATGGCTAAAATGCCCATGCAGCAAATTACGATGGCACAACCCGCAAACAACGAAAAGGTTCTCTGGAATAAAATTTCTGATTTGTACATATTCTGAACTGCCTGATCGAAAAAGCTTACTTCGATCGGGAAAGAGGGGGAAAGACCTGATGCCAGATCATGTATCTCATGAATGGTTTGATGTAATGAATTAAAATTGCTGGTATGCAAGCTTGCCAGACAATAGGAAGCATCAGACCCGTTTTCAATGACCAGGGGGGAGACAGGTTCATTGACCGGTTTGTAGCGAAAATCTTTTACAACACCTGTAATTTCTACAAGACCGCCATCCATTCCCATTCCAACGAAAAATTTAACTCCTATGGGGTTGTCGATCTTATTCTCGCGAAGAAAGGTTTCATTCACGATAATTTTTCTTGCGTCGGTTTTAAGCATTTCAGAATAAAACCGTCCCATGGTAATTTGCAATCCTAACATTCCGGGAAAGGCGGGATCAGCATTAAACAGGTCAAAATTAAGTTCCTTTTTTTCTCCATTGACCGGGGTATTCATTCCCCAATGCGATATGGGTTTGCCCGGGTAATATTGTGTAAATGATATTTTTTCAACGATCGGTTTCTTTTGAAGCAATTGTTTCAGCACCTCTTTTTTTGCATTCAACTGGGGAGTTAGTTTTATTCCAATGATATTATCCTGGTTAAACCCCAGGTTGTTACTCCCAAAATTGACTTGCTTTTGCACAAGGACAGTAAAAGCCAATAATACAATGGCAATTACAAACTGAGCGGTAACGAGAACTCCACTGAATAGCTGATTCGCAGCAGGCGCCACCACGGTTTTTTTCAGGTTGTCGATAGCATTTGAGGCGGAAATCCGCATAGCGGGAATGATACTGAAAAGAATACTCAGAAAGAATACCCCGACAATTGAAATGATTAAAAAGCCCGGAGCGTAAATGAATTGAGGATTGAATCTGACACCCGTGTAGTTCTGAATAAACGGGTTGATGAGAATTACGATCATGATCGCAATAAAAAGAGCCATCAGGAACAAGAGGAAAGCCTCTGACAAGACATTGATGAGAATTGTTGACGGTTTTGCGCCCATGATCTTCATTACGCCTGTCTGCTTGATTTTGTCCAACCATTGTGAGGAGGAAATATTGATAAAATTGACAAGGGCAATCATCAGTACCAGAACGGCCACCAAAACGAGGATCATGATCTTCCGTTTATCCCCGTGACGAAGATACTTGTTGCCGAAAATGTCAAGTTTAGATAAATAAACCTGTTGTAACGGCATCAATTTTGCATTACTATAATCTTTTTGGAATTCTTTTGGGAAACAAGCCGTAATCTTTTTTGCTGTTTCATCAGGATTGGTCCCTTTTTTTAACAGTAAACATGTCTGGTAATTGCACCATCCCCATTCCTTAAACTCACCTTCATTGGAAAGTACAAGCTTGCGTGTTCTGACCGAAGAAATTGCGCTGAACGAAATACACGAATTTGCTTTGGGCTCTTCGATCACGGCCCTTACGGTAAGCAAGTGGGTATTGTTCATCTTCATGGTCTGGCCAACAGCAGGTTTGCGCCCAAAAAGCTTTTCAGAAAGAGACTTCGTAATCACCACCGACATGGGTTCTTTCAGGGCAGATTCAAGATTTCCTTCCACCGGGGTGTATGTGAATAGCTTGAAAAAATCTTCATCGGCAAACAGAATATCTGAAGTTACCGGATCATTATTTGCAGCCTGGAATACAGGAGCTTCCCAGGCATCGGCCATCCTTACAGTTGATTCCACACCCGGGACACTCATGTCGATATTCTCTTTGAGGAGTGCGGGTGTATAACTCCCTTTCTTCAAGTCAACATAAATATAGACCCTGTCTCCATTTTTATGGTAGTTATCGGTAGTTAGTTCACTGTATGAATAAACAGACAGAATTATGACCAGGGCAAGACTAACGGCCATGCCAACCAGGTTGATCAGGTTGGTAACTGGTTTTCGTTTGAAATTCCGGATAATGGTTGTAAGCAGATACTTCATTTTTTAATTTAATTTTCTCATTCATGCTTCAATGCTGTCACCGGGTTCTGGGTTGCAGCCTTCCATGCCTGCCAGGTGGTGGCGAGGATGGCGATGGCAAACACAAACAGGGCGCTGATTAAAAAATATCCCGGGTGCAAGTTGATGCGCTGCACATAGTCGGCAAGCCATCGGCTCATGACAATATAGCTTCCCGCTGAAGCAATGAGAATTGCAACGACCACAATAATCAGGATGTCCTTGAACAAAACCGCGATGATCCGGCTCACCGAACTCCCGTTCACCTTCCGGATCCCGATCTCCCTTGTACGGCGGGAGATCTTAAGAACCGTCAGGGCCAGCAAGCTGATCAGGCTGATGAAAACCACTTCGGTCCCTCCGATGAAAACCATTTCGGCAAGCCGGTTTTCCTTTCTGTACATCCCGTCAAAGATGTCCGCCAGCAAATGAGAGTTGAAAATATAATTTTCATCAAAGCGGCGGAAAACAGATTTAACCTGCATCAGTTGTGTTTCCGTCATGGGATTATTACTGCGGATGTATATGTTAGGAGTTCCCCAGAAACAGTTCGTGATAACAAGCGGGGCAATGGGTTCGCCCGGATTGCTCATGTAATAAAAATCCTTTACAATGCCAATAACTTCCGCCCGTTGATCCTTGTAAAGAATTGTTTGCCCTGCTTTGGGCTCTATCCCCAGGTACCTGGTCGCCGCTTCATTTAAAAGCACAGCCTGGCTGTCGGCCATGGACTGTCGAAAAAACCTCCCGTCGACCAGTTCAAATTGCATGAGCTCTCCAAAACCCGGTTTTTCGCGGTATTCATTGATGGCTTTGTTGCTGTTTTCCCCGTCGGCAAGGGTCCTTATGTACTGCCCGCTGCAGCCTCCGCCCATGAAGTGTTCCCCTCCGCAAACAGCAGTAACGAAAGGTAATTTCAGTAATTCCGTTTTGAGGCTTTCATATTTCCTTGTAAGGGGCATGCTGCAATCGCTGACCGTGATGACATTATTCTTATTGAACCCCATGGGTATTTCGTGCATGTGAGCGAGTTGCGAGAAGATAATGACGACACAGCTTATGAAAAAGGAGGCTACCGTAAACTGCACTAACACCGAGGCTCCAGAAAGCCAGTTGTTGTTTCCCGTGCTTGAAATTTTTCCCCTCAATCCCAATGCGTATTTCATCCTGGAGAGATAGAGTACTGGATAACCGGATGTAATTACAAGGAGCAAGGCCAGCAGCATAAAACAGGAAATGATGCCTCCCGCAGAAAACAAATCCGAAAGATCAACTTTCGACTGCAGCAAGGCCGAAAGAAATGGCATCGATTTATAGATGACCAGGAATGCTATTATGGCTGAGAATAGAAAAACAATGAGTGTTTCCATGAAAAACAGTTTGGCAATACTTGCCTTGGTGGCTCCGAACATGGTGCGGGTTGATATTTCGGTAATGCGTTTCTCTCCCTGGATGATAAACAGGTTAATATAGCTGAGCAATGCCGTGAGAAGGACAAACA
>JBAXIO010000024.1:0-47112 GCA_037138335.1 Bacteroidota bacterium | reverse complement strand
TTAAGGGTTTGTTTTCCACCTTAACTCCCTGTCCTAAAAAAAGGTTACATTATAACCTTTTCATATCCTTATCATATATATTTTTTGCTAATTTATTGTATGACACCTATGAATGCAACCAGTAATACGTATCTGCTACTAAATACCATGCATCTGTTATTGTTTTAACAGGTATTGTATTGCCGATGCAAGATGCAGGATGCAGAATGAAAAGCTGTATAAATTTGCAGTAGAGGTAGTTAAATCTCTGTTTTGTTGACAATCCATCCGCTTTTTATGGGGTTGTCAACATTCGAAATTCAGGACAGACCCGGTCTCGTTTAGGAAGAATGTCATCCGCAGTCAAATAAAGATTGCAGTTAGCCGGTCATAATTAAGAAAACAGTGAAACTTACCACCCTTAGCTGGTATTATCGACTGCTCTACATTCCTGATAATCAATTGGATGAGATGGCCGGGTTGATGCGGCGTTGATCGGTCATAGTAAACGGTTTTTCCACATAAAACGCCCCGATTGCAACAGTTTTGTTAATTATTCTATTAATGTTCTGGTTCAAGTCGATTCCAACTATTATAATACTCTGCGATGTTTAAAATGGAAATTCGTAACCCATTTCTGGCATGATGTTGTGGCATCCTTAAACGATTCCTTACTTCATCTCCTCGTAAAATAGCACATTCATAATTATTCAGGTTTTCGCTATTGATGTTCACAAAAACATACCAATAATTATCTACAATTTGGTTGTTTGTAATTTGAAAACTATTATTCCTTCTCCTTCTTATAGCTTTAACTTGGATTGATAATCGAACGTTTTGCTTTTCTGCCAAGAGATCAACTCTTTCTAAATTTCCAATTGTAAGCCCGATATTGTAACCTCTTCGGCTTAATTCCGAAGCTACATAGAATTCACCTGCTGATTTTATCTGTTGTCTGGTTGGCATATTTATAATTTTAAATTGTCTTATAGATGTTCTTATAAATGTTCTTATAAATTCTAATTTCTTATAAGAGGTTTAATACTTGATATACAAGCCGATACGATTAATCCATAATATCTTTCCAAATCTTTGACTTGACTTTCAACCCTATATTGTTGTATCTTTGTATTTGAATTTATAATAACCAGAGATTCTGTGTTGGATTTCTCATCCTTCGTCGTAGGCTCTGGTTATTTTTTTGTCCTCATTACAATTGAATATAACGCAATCGTATTATTGTGTTTCGTTTCTTTCAGAACGATATACGATTTTTTCCCTCCGACTTCAGTTTCCAGATAATGAAATTTAATATTTACATTCCCTTTTTCATCTTCAGCGGACCTTAGATAGGTGGCTGTTTTCAGTATATTGATAATATCTTTAAACACACTATATTTAAGAGCCAAGTCATCATGTGGCTGATTCAGAACCTCTCTGATTCCGGTTGAGGTAAATTTAATCTCTCCTAGGTCCGGGCGAAAGACTACCTGGCCGATTAATGTAGATTTTGCCCATTTGTTCCAATACTTCCTTTGTTCTCCAACTGAATAAGTTACGGTAGGTTCAGAAAAGCTGGGTATCGATGTTGTGCTAATTAAAGGTTTCGAGGCATCTTCCACTGTGCAAAAATCATATAAGCAAAAGTAATTTGTTTTTCTAAAAAACCCTATGCAATAGGAATCATATCCCCGTTTTGTCAACACCTGAAAAAATCATAATACACTCCCGAATCCCGCATCTAGCATCGGCGCGAAACACCCCATCCCGGGCTAAACAATTACCAACCCAATGAACACAGTTTTCCTCACTTTGGCGACACTTGCTAAATTGGCGCTATTTTACTGATTCCCAGCCGTTTTTTTAAATATTTTTGTGACAGTATTTACTGCCTGATATCATTTCCTATGAATAGTGTCCTCACCCTGCCTGCGATCACTTCTGTACCTAAAACCTACCGTAGTATTGCTGCAGTGATACTGCCTGCCCTGGCATATTTTTGCCTTTCGCTGGCTAATCTTCATTTCAATGCAGGCACCACAGGAGCTGTTTGGCTGCCTTCAGGATTTTTTCTCTCGGCTCTACTCCTGAACCGCTCGTCGTCCCGTAATTCTATGGCCCTGGCCCTAGGCATGACCGACTTTTTCATGCGGCTGGCGGCCGGCGTCCCTCTCACCCCGGCCATGCTGTTCTCCTTAACGGTTTTGTTCCAGTCATTTTTTACTGCCTGGCTGCTGTTACGTTTTGTTGAAAATCCTTTTTTCTTCGGAAAAGTCAGGAACCTGATGAATTTCCTCCTCTTCGCGGTTTTCCTTGGGAACTCTGCCTCCTCACTTATGGCTGCTCTTGCTTCCTGGGCGCTGCAGTCGGCCCCTTTTCTTATTGCCTTCAGCTCCTGGTACACTTCTTCTTCATGGGGTATCATTGTGATCACACCCCTGGTCCTGAGCTGGTCTTCATTTAATGTTAATGACTGGAGAAATTTGACGTCCAGGCAACTGTACGAGGGTGTTTTTCTTTTCATCACTCTTACACTGGTAAGTTACCTGCTTCATTCTTACCTGCTCGAGGGCAATCATTTGCTTACCCTGCTTGATTATTTTACCTTCCCTTTTCTGATTTGGGCTGCCCTGCGTTTTAGCATACGCGGTGTCACGGTTTCTTCGTTCATCCTTTCATTTATGATTCTTGGAGCCTTGTTCCTCGATTCATCGCATTCAGGTACGGGGCAGTTCTGGGATTGGGGTTTGCTTGTAAAAATTAATCTCGCCGTGATGGCGGTGATCACTCTTTTTCTTGCTTCGGTGGTTTTCGAGCTGAAACAGGGCAACATCGTGCTTATTAAAAGAGAAAAGGATCTTGTGCAGGCCAGGTTCAACGCCGAAGAAGCCAACCGCTTCAAGAGCAGCCTGCTTCTGAATATAAGCCATGAATTACGCACTCCTCTCAATGGCATCTTGGGATTCTCGGCACTGCTCCGCGATTCTCTTGAAGATCATGAGCAAAAATCTATGGCCGAAGATATCTCACTCTCGGGTAAGCGTTTGCTTCATACCCTGAATTCCATTATGGAACTGGCAAAACTCGAATCAACTGGCCTTACCGCCAAACTGGAACAGGCTAACCTGGGATTGCTTGTGTCAAACGTTCTGAGCCAAAACCAGGGCTTGTTCACAAATAACAAGGTAAAACTCACCACTTCCATTAATGAAGATGTCATCGTAAGTGTCGACCGGGCAATGTTCGCTGTGGTAATGTTCCACCTTCTTGATAATGCCGCCAAATACACTCCGGGTGGTGCGGTTATTGTTAGTGTGGGCAGGGAAGAACTTAGCGGGAATACAAGGGGTGTGGTAAAGATCACCGATACCGGGATAGGTATCCCGGGCGATCAGCTAAACCTTATCTTCGACGACTTCAAACAGGGCAACGAAGGACTTATAAGAACTCACGAAGGCGCCGGACTCGGACTCTCCCTTTGCAGAAAGTTCACCGCACTCATGGATGGAAATATAAAAGCCGAAAGCCAGCTTGGCAAAGGCTCAACCTTCTCTCTGAGTCTCCCTGCTGCATCGTTATCATAAGAGCCAACCTGGGTTTTACCTCGTTCAATAAGGGTGTTAGTTTTCGCTTTCATAACTTCAAGGATTCCCTGCTGGTGCACTTCAGCCTTCACGAAAAAGATATTCCGTTAAGGTATTTCATGCTGTCGTGCATTGGAAAGCTTATTGAATATCTCACAATGGATGACCTTGATTCTGCCGCCTCTCAGCATACCCGTGATCTGGTCAGATCGTGACTGTAATAATTCAATTGATATTGAAGAACTGATTGACGTTGATAAAGCGGATGTAATACCAGTTCCTGTTTACCGGTACAGCACTCAGGATGATGTATTTTCTGTATATCTGATGGATGGAGGCCGTGTACTGCCCATGTGAATTCAGCCTGATATGCGGCCTTATCTGTTCTGCTTTGACCATGCTCATGCTGGCTATCCCCACTCCTGCCCCCAGTACATCATGAAATACCAGGATGTTCAAATCCTTTTCGGCAATTACTTCCCTTATTGCGCATTTTCTTAAGCTGTTGCGCGAATGCTTAAGATCTGCAATATTCACTACCCCCGATGGGTTATCCTGCTTGAGTTCTTTTATGCTTTGTTCAAGGTCTGTGTAATTTTGCTTGAAGTAAAAGTCAGCCCCGAATTCCCAAAAGGGAAGGATCAGCATCAACAGAAATAGCAGGAAGATAACCAGCAGGAGCAGGGTCTTTATCAGGGCTCTGCCTTTGGTGAACAACACCAGGATCATTAAAAATAAACCAGCCAGAAAAAGAAATGGTAATTGTCCGGCAGGGGGCGGAAAGGCAAGACTCAACACTGTGCAGATTAGAATCCCCCCGATAATGACCCAAAGGAACCCTGAATTCTGCCTTAAATACTCTTTCATCTCTGCTTTATAGTGTTCATTATAGAATTATATCGTGATCCATTATAATCCTTACCTCCTTCCACAACTTCATACATAGCCGCCAAGTTGATCATATTGTTAAACAGCTCTTTGTATCTCAATTCTACCTCCCCGGATCTTTCCATAAGAACAAATTTACATTACATTTTTCACATCCTATACAGACATATTTGGAACGGCCGGCCTGAATGACCACTTCGTGCCGATTTTGATTGACCACACTACCAAGGTTAATATCAATGGAGTGAGGTGGTCAGGCCGTTCCGGCAAAGTCTGGTCAAATAAAGGAACCCGGTGCGGTAAACAGCGTAATACCAGATCCCGGAATGCTTTTTAAAAGTCAAGGCGTTGAATTCTAAAATTATCTTATTTGCCTGTTCCTTAATATCTTCAGGGATTTTCGACTTGGGGTTCCTGGGTTTTCTTATTCAATGCGGATTCTTTTTGATCGTCATTCATCCTTGAAAGTATTTGGTTAGAAAATTCATCTCCCAAAGTACGGATAGAAAATTTAGTGATGAATAATTTCAAGGTATTTCTGTATAAACCATATTTAAAACAAGCAGCTCTAATATTTATTAGGCCGGATTCAATCTCTTTAACGATTTTAATCATTTCCCCATCCGTTCTCCTTATGTAGGGATCTCGGCTTTTGGGTTCTAATTTTAAATGTAATTTTGGTTTAATTTCCATCCTGAATAGTTTTGATGTGACAAGCTATTTCAGGACGAGACAGCCTGATTGTCACTCCCACGACACGTCTGTCACGCACTTATCCACACACCTGTCTTCATAACTTTTTCCTAAGCATGAGATCCGGAGGCACTGTATTTCATATTTTTACAGACATCCAATGTGAAAAACGTATTTAATTTATTACTTATGAGCAAAACAAAATTTTCGGGGATACTGGTCCTGCTTTTAGTAGTCCTGGCTTCCTGTTTCCAGGCATTTGCGCAGATTCCCCAGGGGATTAATTACCAGGCCGTGCTGCGTCATTCTGATGGAACCATCATGCAAAACCAGGCTGTGGCCCTGGAATTTACCATCCATAAATCGGCAAAGAACGGAAGTATAGTGTATGATGAATTGCAAAATACCTCGACCAACAATTACGGTCTGGTGAACCTCTTGCTGGGGCAGGGTTACCAGAATCCTCAGTATAAGGCTTTCGACCAGATTCCCTGGGGATCGGGAAGTTATTTTCTTGAAGTGACGGCTAACGGAGTCCCTCTGGATACGTCCCGGTTTATGACAGTGCCTTTTGCCATGGTAGCCGACTCGGTGCTGCACGGGGGTGGCGGCAGCGTAACTGAAATTCAAACCGGTACGGGTCTTACCGGAGGGCCTGTCACAACCACCGGTACGATCTCTGTTCAGAATACCGGGGTTACTGCGGGCACTTACGGCAGCTCCACGGCTTATCCCGTACTCACGGTAAATGCCCAGGGTCAACTCACTTCGGCCTTTACCCAGGCTTTGCCTTCTTCACTTCCTCCCGACGGTAACGCCGGTGGGGATCTCAGCGGAACCTATCCCAATCCTGCGGTAGTCAAGCTCCAGGGGGTCGCCGTCAGCAGCACCCTGCCTGCCAACGCCCAGGTGCTTACGTATAACGGCTCAAGCTGGGCCCCGGCCCCGCCTTCGGGGTATTCATGGAGCCTGCTCGGAAATGCCGGCACAAATCCTTCGACGAATTTTATAGGCACGACCGACAACCAGGCGCTCGTTGTCAGGGTCAACAACCAGAAGGCCGGTATGATTGACCAGGTTAACAGCAATGCGTTTTTCGGATACCAGTGTGGGAACAATAACACCTCCGGCACGGTGAATATGTTCATTGGCCAGCAGGCAGGTTATAATAACCTCACCGGTTCGGCGAATACCTTTGCAGGATACCAGGCCGGATGGAGCAATACCAATGGGATCAACAATATGTTTGCAGGGTATAATTCAGGCCATTCCAATACCAGCGGCAACGAAAATTCCTTTTTCGGGCATGCAGCAGGCTATACCAATTCAGGAGGTTCATATAATACCGCCGTCGGAAGTTCTGCTTTGTACAATTCAACCGGGGATAATAATACCGCCGTCGGTCGCAATTCACTCAATACCAACACTTCAGGAAGCAATAATACGGCGTTAGGGTACGCAGCCGATGTGAGCGCGAACAACCTGAGCAATGCCACGGCTGTCGGGTATAATGCCACTGTGGATGCAAGCAATAAAGTGCGTATTGGGAATACTTCCGTTACAAGTATTGGCGGACAGGTTGGGTGGACTTCATTTTCGGATGGCCGTATTAAGACCAATGTGCTTGAGAACGTGGCCGGATTGAATTTTATCACGGCATTAAAGCCTGTGACCTACCGTATCGACCTGAAAAAAGAAAATGAATTGCTCGGTGTAAAACCAGCTCCGGATCAGAACAACACATCTTCGGCTATTGAGCAGATAAGGTTCAGCGGATTTATTGCCCAGGAGGTGGATGAAGCGGCAAAAAAATCAGGTTATGACTTCAGCGGGGTCGATAAAAGCGGAGCCGTTATGGGTCTCAGGTATTCCGACTTCGTCGTTCCCCTGGTCAAGGCAGTGCAGGAACAACAAGCCATCATTGAACAGCTTCAGAAACAGGTCGCTGAACTGCAGGCAAAGCTTAACGATATGCAGAACCATAAATAAGGGGGATGTCATGAATATAAAAACCATCGTACTGCCGCTGGTTCTGATCGGGATCAGTATTTTAGGTTACAGCCAGATACTCGATCACCAGGCTATCAGCTCGCTCGGAGGCTCCGTGTCGGGGTCCTTGCCGGCAAGTTACACTGCCGGAGGTAATGTGATCACCACTGCGTCGTCCCAGAGCATTGTCATCACCCAGGGATTTGAACAGCCCTTGCCTGCCGATTTCCCTGTAGGTATCGCCGGCAAACAACCTGATGGCATGACAATAAGAGTATGGCCGAACCCGGTGAGCGACCTGGTAACCATCCAGGTCAGCTATGACAAGCCGCTGAACTTCAACATCACCCTCTACAACCAGTCAGGCCAGGCCGTACGTACCACCAAGGCTAAAAACCAGGCAAACACCTCAGTCACCTCCCTCGATCTCTCACTCCTCCCCCCTGGGACCTACATCATGAACCTCTCCTCAGAAGACGGGAACATGAACTCTACATATAAAGTGGTTAAAAAGTGATGCAAGACGAGGCGCTGCGCCCCGATATCCAGTAACCCAGCTATCCAGCTATCCAGTCATCCAGCCATCCAGCCATCCAGCCATCCAGTCATCCAGCCATCCAGCCATCCAGTCATCCGGTTCCCCGCTCCCGCTTACCCGCTTCCCGCCTACATTTTGCCCAGCTTTTGGAGAAAACGCTTGCTTTGACCAGCGTTCGCCGGAATCGACTAACTACCTCATCCTATTGATTACCTGAAAGATAACACGGTCAACCGAAATCGGCAGATGGTGGTCAAGGCTTCCGGTTTTTCAAGTATGGGAATGGATGCTGGGCTAAATATTGAAAAACCTAACAGCTTGCAGGATGCGGGATGTTATGGGCATATCATGTTAGATGGATGTTTTTTAATTAATAATAAAAAAAATGAATGATTTCGTTTGACTTTATTAATGAATTGTTTATATATTTACAAGGTTAACTGAGCCTTGTTTTTTTTTGTAATAATGTAATGTTATTATTATGAATACTATTGAACGAGTTTTGTCATTTGATAATGCCGGGGATTTTCCACAAACTCCGGCTTTTTACCGCATTTACTGTGTTGATCCTCTTACAGGTTACCGCAGCAACTGCCGTTTCGAGGGTTCTGCCTTAAACCTCAGGGATTCACTTCTTGTGCACTTCAGCCTTCACGAAAAAGATATTCCGTTAAGGTATTTCATGCTATCGTGCAAGGAAAAGCTCATTGAATATATCCCAATGGATGACCTTGATTCTGCCGCCTCACTGCAAACCCGGGAAGAATGGGTCAGGAAGGCACCGCTTAAACTTCAAAACTGCAGGGTCTGATACGGGCTTACTTAAGCAGTCCCTGTTCTTAAACCCGAAAACCCTGCAGTCTCCGTCCTGTATGTGATAAAACCCGGTTTAAGGGATTATCCTGATATACATTAAATATTCATTAAATTTCATAATAAAAGCATAACAGAACGGGATTAATGTATATATTTATATCATATTACGCCTGTTTTTCTTGCCTGGTATTTCATAAGGATTGTGATGAATGAAATATAATGGAATTGAAATTGTATAAAAGCCTGATTCGTTGAATTTTAATTTATTATATGGCCTGGTTATTTAGACTGAACGTTTTGTTCTTTATCAGGCTCTTTTACGGGCCTCTGTCCTCTGAATACTATTTTGCCATCTTGAAGTTCAGGCAATTTTATCCATCAACAACGCTGCAGTCCAGGGTCTGTTTTAAAACAGAAGTGATCTTAAGGCTTGTGAGTCTTTGTAATATAGACACAAAACTTACAATTTACCGCACCATGGATTCCATCATGTATGAAGACAGCAATTATGGATTGAATTACAAACAGATATGCAAGGAGAAAGGGAAACCTGAAAGTGCGAAATATGAGTGGGTGGGGGAAAAACTTATCCAGGTGATTTGCTATAAGGACACCTTGCTGGAAAGACCTGTAAAGCTCAATTATTTTCTGATCGACGATTGTTTCTTTATGGGTGAATACCAGTTCTTATCATACAACCAGACTTCTGTCGATTCGGTGCGCAGTATCCTTCAGGCAAAGTACCACTTTCAGATCGGTCCTGGAGAAACCCGGTTCTTCATCAATGATCCTGACGGCGCCTTCATTTATTTCAATGATTCAGGATTTAATTTTTGCCTTCAGTATTACTTTCCCGGGGATCAAGGAATTGACCAGTACCTGAAGAGAATCATTGCCAAGTCCAAAGTGCCGAAAAAATCAGTCCAGGTCGAAGGCAGGGACCTGGCTGGGATTCTTTGAGGATGTGTGCTGGGTTCGTAGTGCTGGGTGCTCCGGCGATGACTAGTCAAAGCAAGCGTTTTTTCCAATAGGATGCAAGATGGTGGCGCTTCGTACCGAACCAGTGTTGACAAATCGCCTTTTTATCCTTGATTTGTCAACACAGTAGAATTCAACATCCCATCATCCGGTTCAGGAAACGCGATGTTTTGAAAAATCAGTCTTTTATCTGTAAAAATCCCTTTTCACCGAGGGAGGTGATGATTCCTCGCAGAAGATAATTATTATTGAAGCGGATAAGATATTTGCGCGCTCCTTCTTTTTCGGGAGCCAACATTTTTTTATCAATAAGTTTTTTGATCTGACGGGATATGATGGCATTATCCTGACCGGCAAACAGGTCTCTTATATCTGAAGCCTGTATCACAGGCTTATCCACTGCCCTTTTTAAAATAGTTGCTTCAATACCGGTAATAAACTTTCGCTCAAGTGAAAAAGCTATCGCGGGAAGGAGAATTTCTTTTTTGAGATAATTATAATCTAAAAGCCTGTCTGTTTTCTCAATCTCATCCTTCAAGCCTTTCAATACATAATCGCACCAGATCAATGTTCCCTTATCTGAGCCCGTATCTGCTTCGGACAATTTTTTGTAATAGACATTCCGATTACTGCAAAAAACTGCAGTAGGATTCAGGATCCTGCCTGTACTGACGTTAAATCCCAGCCTGATAAGCATTGCATACGTGAATAACCGAACTGTTCTTCCATTACCATTGCCGAAAGGATGAATCCAAACAAACCGGTGATGAGCTATGGCAACCTTCAGCAAATCATACTTCGGACTGTCTTCACGTGTAATGAAATCGATAAGTTCCTGCATGTAATCATCAACCTTAATCCAATCGGGAGGGATATGGGCCGATTTACTTATTATAACATTATGCCTCCGGTATTCTCCTGCTGTGGCATCTCCTTCCGCTTCCGTAGACAGACCATCCACGACTATTCTGTGCATTTCGGAGATGAATGCCCGGTTTATCGGATAGTCTTTAATGGAATCCTCAATGAATTCCATTGCCTTTTCGATGTTCTGAATCTCTCTGATGCCCGGCGAGACAGCTTGATGATCTTCCAGTTTCGTTTCAATAAACTCTGCAAGTGTGGTATTGTTCCCCTCAATACGGGCAGAACCAATACTCTCAAGTGTATGAAAGATGTGTTTCAATTGAAAGAACACCATCGGATGTGTTGAACCTCCGAATTGTTTTTTTCTCAGATAATCCAGTTCAATGATCAGATCTGTTAACAGTGAACCAAATGAAGGCTCTGTCAATTTCAGATCGTAATGTACAAATTTCGGTTCAGACATTTGACGAAGGACTTGCAAACATTTGACAAATATAATAAATCTATTTGACAAATAAACTTTTAAGATATTATTTATCAGCCGTCTATAAAATTATGTCCTTGGATAGGATTTGATTTACAGGATATGAACATTTGACAAAGCATACAAAATGAGACGCTTTACTCCCATCCCATCATCCGTAGTCAATAAGATTAAGATCGATCGCGTTGTTCCTCACGTTTTTCTTTAGCCATTTTCTTCGTAGTAATAAGAGTAGTCAATCCCTTTCATAAACATTTCACGGTCGTTGATTTTGGTTGTGAGCGCATTTTTTAAAAGTTTATTCAGAACACTGCTTTTTGTTGGACTTAACATCATTGCGTTCATATAATCCCGCTTGCTTATTTTACTCCAATCCACGCATTTTTCAAGGCGTTTTTTTAATATCAAATCCAACCATATTCGGGCGCTTCTGCCGTTACCTTCCATAAAAGGGTGTGCAATGTTCATTTCTACATATTTGTTTACGATTTCGTCAAATGTAGTTTCGGGCATTGCTTCTATTTGCTTTAATGTGTCGCCTAAAAAGTGTGATACTGCAAATTGAAAACCACCTTTTGAAATGTTTTTTTGTCTGATTTGCCCCGCAAAATCATACAATCCGCCAAACAAATAAGCGTGTATTTGTTGCAAACCTTTGGTTGTGCCAACTTCTATGCTGTTGATAAAAGAACTTTCAAACAAGGCGTACGCTTTTGTTTTGCTTTTACCGTCTATGCTTTCATCGCTGTATGTAAACCATTCTATAAATCGGTTTGCCTTTTTGCCCGGAAATCCTTTGCCTAAAGCAATAATGCCCTGGTAGTCCAACATATCGGTTATATATCGTTTACCGTCATTTGCTAAAAGTTTCAGTTGGGTAGTGACACTAACCAACTCGCTGTTTTCTTTTTTCAATTTGGCTTTAAGATATTTCCAATAGTTGCGGGTTTTGGTGTAGTCGTTTTGGTCGGTAAGCACAGCTACAATATCCAACACACTAAACCACCACTTGGTGTTTTGCTCGTCCCAAACGGCTCGCACTTCACGGTCGTTAAAAAAACGTATTGATATTTTTGCATTACTCATAATTTTAATGTCATCTTTTCTGTCTCTCGGGAATGATCCATCCAAATTTATGATAATTTTCCGGAAAGGCCGGCCTGAATGACCACTTCCTGCCAATTTTGATTGACCACATGTAGGAGCTGTGTTGACAAATCTCAAATTAACCCTTGTTTTGTCAACACGACAGAATTCAACATCCCATCATCCGCAGTCAAAAGAAGATTGAAATCGAATTGATTTAATCTTGAACCCAGCACCCAGCACCCAGTCCCCAGTGCCTAGTTCCCGGTTCCCGAATCATGCTCCATCATGATCCGCACCAGCTCTTTGAACTTGACTTTTGGAGCCCACTGCAGATCCCTGAATGCTTTTGAAGGATCTCCTCTTAAAAATTCCACATCGGTGGGACGGTAATACCTGGGATCCATGGCAATAACTGTTTTATTGCTTGCGGATAGCTTCGCGGTTTCATTAACTCCCTCTCCCTCCCAGATAAGCGTTTCGCCGAAATACGCAAAGGCTTCATCCACAAACTCCTTCACGGTATGTGTTTCCCCCGTGGCCAGAACATAATCTCCGGGTTTACCGGCTTGAAGCATCCTCCACATCCCTTCGGCATACTCGGGGGTGTATCCCCAGTCGCGGGCTGCATGGATATTTCCAAGATATAATCTCTCCTGCGTACCGGCCATGATGCGTGAAACCCCTATCGTGATCTTGCGGGTTACAAAGGTCTCACCCCTCCTCGGCGATTCATGATTGAACAAGATCCCGTTGCAGGCAAACAAATTGTAAGCCTCCCGGTAATTGACTGTGATCCAGTAAGCGTATAGCTTTGCGACGGCGTAGGGGGATGTGGGGCGGAAGGGGCTGGTCTCGGTGAGGCTGCTTCGCAGCCGATTACTGGGCAGTGCTGCTTCGCAGCCGGTCACTGGATCTCCAGTAACCCAGTCACCCAGTGACCCAGTAGCCAGCGACCCAGCACCCAGTGACCCAGTAGCCAGCGACCCAGCACCAAGTGACCCTGTCAAGGCATTCCCATACAACTCCGACGTGCTCGCCTGGTAGAACTTCGTCTTCACCCCGGTTTCGCGGATTGCATCGAGAAATCGAAGGGTTCCAATTGCGTCGACTTCCGCAGTATACTCAGGTACCTCAAATGACACCTGTACATGGCTCTGGGCACCAAGATTATAGATCTCATCGGGATTGATCTTTTCAACCAGGCGGTTCAGGTTGCTCGAATCGGTGAGGTCCCCGTAATGCAGGAACATCCTCTTGTCGCGGTACTGCGGATTGTTCAGATAAATGTGGTCAATCCGCCCCGTATTGAACGAACTGCTCCTCCTCACAATCCCGTGAACAGTATATCCCTTCTCAAGCAACAATTCAGCCAGGTAACTCCCGTCCTGGCCCGTAACACCGGAGATCAATGCGATTTTTGACATGTGGTGAAATTTGAGGCTAAGATAGGAAATAGCTGGGGAACTGGATAACTGGGTTTGGCGCTTCGCGCCGATAACTAGATATCTAGCTATCAAGTAATCTAGTTTATCGGCAATAAAACCTGCTGCGTTACCCCTTTTGTGGGGAACGGCAGCAGGTTTTTTGCCTTTATCCAGCTATCACTTTTCCCAACTCACCGGATTAAGTTAAAGAATATCTATCTGATTAGTTCCACATTTGGGAACTTTTAGTTATCTTTGCAAAGCATCCGGGTAATGGAAAGAATAATTGCGAAAAGAACCCTAAGGTTATTTTGGGCAAAAAATCCTGAATGCGAACAGTATCTAAAAACGTGGTATGAAACGGTAATGCATTCTAATTGGTCAAATCCCGGGGAGATAAAAAGGTCTTATGCATCGTCAAGCATTCTTAAAAATGGAAGAGTTGTATTTAACATTAAGGGAAATTCATACCGCCTGGTAGTCAAATTTAACTATCAAAAGCAATGGTGTTTTATCCGGTTTATTGGAACACATTCAGATTACAACAAAATTGATGCGAACCGTATTTAATAATTCATTAATGGATTTTAAAATATTAAGCAACGAACAGGAATATGAGATTGCTCTTCAGCAACTTGGAGAAATATTTGATGCCCCTACAGGAACGCCGGAAAGTGATGAAGCCAACATATTAAGTCTGTTAATTGATGATTATGAGAAAAAACACTATCCTATCGAGCCACCGGATCCTATTGAGGCCATAATTATCAGGATGGAAGAAATGAATCTGAAACAACGTGACCTGGTAGGAATTTTCGGGGGTAAAAACAGGGTTTCGGAGGTCCTTAACCGCAAACGGAAACTCACCGTTGAAATGATCCGAAAATTGAATTCACAACTACATTTATCCCCTGAGATACTTATTCGCGAGTATGAACTTAGCGATTAAGGTTTTTACATACAAATAAATACATTAAAACAGATAGCTGGATAAGCAGCGTGAAATGCGCTGCGATAACTGGGCAGGGCGCTTCGCGCCGATAACTAGATATCTAGCTATCAAGTAATGTAGTTTATCGGCAATAAAACCTGCTGTGTTACCCCTTTTGTGGGGAACGGCAGCAGGTTTTTTGCCTTTATCCAGCTATCACTTTTCCCAACTCGCCGGATTAAGGAATAAACGTCTATGACCTACAAAGATCTCGAAATCTGGCAGCTTGCCAGGGGATTGGTTGTTGACATTAACCGAATGACATTGAATGACTTGCCGAGGCATGAGTTATATGAAACGGGAAGCCAGATCCGCAGATCATCTGTCTCGGTCAAGGCAAACATTGTGGAAGGTTACTGCAGGAGGAAGTATAAACTGGATTTCATCCGCTTTCTTTTCTTTTCCCTGTCGTCGAACGACGAAACCATCGACCACCTCGAAACGCTTTTTGAAATTGGAGCGCTCAGGAACAAAGAGAAGTACGAAGATATCCACAGGCGGTTGGAACTGCTTGGAAAGAAGTTGACCTTGTTTATCAGGGCAGTCGGGAAAAGCCATAATGCATGGATTACTGGATAAGGCAGCAAAGCTGCCGATAGCTGGATATTCAGTGCAAAAAGCGTTGCGTTTGCCGGGTAGGGCTGCTTCGCAGCCATTATCCAGCCATCCAGTCATCCAGTCATCCAGCTATCCAGCTATCCAGTTATCCAGCCATCCAGCTATCCAGTCATCCAGTAATCACACTTAACTTTATTATCGCTATTTTGAATTATTTATCATCATTTACAAACTTCATAGTTGTTTTTACGAAATTTTTTGTATATTTGCAAATAGACATGTTGTGATGACTACAAGGCATGAAGTCGAGACATTCTTGTCGGATTTTAAATTAAAAATGAGGGTGTTCCAGATTCTGTTTCGTGATGAAAGGATGAAGAACACTCAATCACTTCTTCATTTGGAAATGACACCAGGTGCCCGAAAAAAAGTGATTGAAGGACTGACTTCCGAAGATTATTCTGAAGGCCCCCTGACCGATACTCTCTATGATATTGCCAGTACCTGGGTCTTTGGAAAAAATATTCATAAAGGCATGGAAATCTATATTAAAATATCTATGGGCAGGCCAAATCAACAGGTTATCTGCATTTCCTTCCATTTATCAGAACACCCAATGTCCTATCCATTTAATAACCCCCACAAAGCATGAATAGTCCGATTACAGGCAAGCCGATGAAACTGGTTAAAGAACCGAGAGTGAAGCTCACATTCCGTAAGGAAGAGTTTGAGATTACTTACCATTCCTTCATGTGTGAAGACAGTAGCGAAAAGTTCACCTCCGATGAAGAGGACAGGATTAATCAAGCCCAGGTTTACAACCAGTATCGTGAAAAATACGGCATCCCATTCCCTGATGAAATCAGGGAGATCCGTGAAATGTATGATGTTTCGGCCTCCAAGATGTCGGATATCCTTGGGTTTGGCACAAATACTTACAGGCTGTATGAATCGGGGGAAATTCCATCAGTGGCAAATGGACGTTTGATCCTGGCCATTAAGCAACCTGCGGATTTTATCAAGCAGGTTGAAGCAAGTTCAAACCTGATTTCTGCAAAGGACAAGGAACATTTATCGTCACATGTTCGTAAACTCATTGAGAAGCAGCAGGAACAAACATTGGACCTGTACCAGCTGAAACAAGTATTTATTCATGAAAAACCTGATCAGTATTCGGGGTATTGTAAACCGAACCTTATTAAACTGGCTCATGTCATTGCGTTTTTCAATCAACATATGAGCCTGTTCAAGACCAAGTTGAACAAGTTGTTGTTTTATGCCGATTTCGGATGTTTCAGCAAAACTGCCTTCTCAATTACAGGGGTAACGTATCGCGCAATCCCCCTCGGCCCGGTTCCGGCTAATTATGACATCCTGTTCAGTAAGCTTCAACAGGAGAATCTTATCAGTCTTAACCAGGAATTAATTAATGATACCGGGAATTACGGGGATTTGATTAGCAGCTGCATCGCATTCGATTCTTCCCTGTTTGCACCGGAGGAATTGTATGTTCTGGAAACAATTGCATTGAAATTCAAAGACTTCTACGCAAAACAAATGGTAGAAATCAGCCACCAGGAACCAGCCTGGGAAATGAATAAAGATGATAAAAGCCTGATCAGTTATCAGAAGTTTGCATTCGGGTTGGTGAATTTTTGAGCTGCAGGATAAGCAGCGCGAAGAGCGCTGCGATAGCTGAATGGGGCTGCTGCGCAGCCGATAACTAGATATCCCGTTATCTAGTAATCCAGTCCTCGCAGCGAAGCTGCTGACCCAGTAATCCAGTCATCGTGGTGAAGCTGCTGACCCAGTAATCCAGTCCTCGCAGCGAAGCTGCTGACCCAGCTATCCAGATCAAAACTCAATCACTATCATCTGCTCGTTCATCCGGTTCTGGTAAACCTCGGGGGTGATGGGCCGGGGATTCTGCCATTCGCCTATCCTGGTGAATTTCTTCAGCACAAAGGGCAAACCGTTGCACATGAAGAAATCGGGGGCGTCGCCTACCTGGAAATGGAGGTGGGGAGCATCTGAATTCCCTGCATTGCCCAGGAGTGCTAAAAAGTCTCCTTCTTTTACCTGGTCGCCGGCTTTCACTTTGATGGAATGAGGAACGCAATGCGCGTACATGGCGTAATGGCCGTTGCCGATATCGATGATCATGTAATTCCCGGCATAATCAATGGGGGCTTTGAAATTCAAATGATTGTGTGTATTTCCGTCGTTTTCGGTCATGGTGTCACTGGTGGCGATCACGGTGCCGTCGGCTACTGCAAACAGGCTGTCACGATAGCAGAAGTACGAACTGTTCTGGGTGGGATCTCCCTGATAAAATTTATCATAGGTATCGTTCAGCTGCATATTGTCGAATGCAAACCGTTCACCGGTGCCGATTTTGCCCCCGATGAACATCATGGAATAAAAATGATACTCGTTGGTACTCTGGTTGATGAACATCCATTTCGTACCCTTCACCGGTGAGGCGATCACCAGGGGTGTTTCGCTGTACCTGGGAGTGAATACGCCCCCGCTTACGATCACATCGTTATTCGAGACGGTATCCCTGAAAACCAGCCTTTCTGATATCTTCACGGGAGGCGTTTTGTCAAGAGGCACAGGCAGCTGGATGGAGAAATAATATTTGTACAGCTTGTCGGATGGCATGATCGGACTGCTTGGAAGGGGATCGGAAAAGATCTTTGGAAATGCCCCTGTATTATACGTGGCCAGTACTTCCTTCGTCACATCGTCCAGCACGTTGATCTGCCTGAGCGAAAGCCCGTTCTTCTTCCACTCCCAGGTCTTCAGCGTAAAAGGTATACGCAGGTACTCGTTGGTTTTGAAAGGGATGTCGTTTATGATCACCTGCATGCTCCCCCAATCGGTATTGGAGTAGTCGGTGGTCTTTTTACTGCAGCCCTGAAAAAAGCAAGACAGTATGATCAATGCCAGGAAATAACTGAGCGTTTTCATAGGAACGGGGTTTAAGGCCGATACTAAGGTAAGAAATTTACTGGATAAGGCGCTTCGCAGCCGATAGCTTGGTAAGCAGCGCGAAGAACGCTGCGATAACTAGATAAGGCTGCTTCGCAGCCGATATCCAGCTATCCAGTTATCCCAATATCCTGGTTCACTAGAGACATTTTTTACTTTCCCTGACCTTTTCGAGTAGCAGGGTGGCCTGGGCTTCTGATATCTTCTCAATGATCACATTGAAGGTGGTAAAGGTGGTTTTGGTAACCAGTTCCACATAGGTGATCCTCCCGGGCAAGACACTCACGGTGACGGGTATGGAAACGGTAAAATTATTCCCTGTAAGGGAGATCTTATGATCGCCTGGCTTGACCATATGTTCCGAATGGGAATTGCTTTTCACCTTGCAAACCAGGGCATCGTCAATTGAAACCAGGAAGGTAACACCACTTCCGCTGTAACCATTCCTACGGATAATACAAACCTGTCCCAATTCCCCTTCAAACTGCCTGGGCTCCAGATTGGTGATGACATCCCTGGAACCGTTCTCGTACCGTATCATATAGATTTCCGACTTCAGTGCAGAGTAGGTGGGCCCGTTCAGGTTATCGAATTTTTTATACTTGATTTCGGTGGAAGAGATCTCAAGCACTTTCGCCTTGATTGAATCCCCGACTACCTTTATGATCACATCCTGTGAATACGAATTAAAGACAAAAAGGCTCATCAGAAAAGCAGAGAACAGAAATTTTTTCATAGGTGAATTTTTAAGGGTAATACAATTCCACCTGCAATTTACTAAAATTATATCACTGCAAATTTTTGATAAATTATTGTATATCGTTGTTATTTAAAATGATACCGACCCGGAACTGGACATCCAGCTATCCAGACACCCAGCCATCCAGCTATCGCGGCGAAGCCGCTGATCCAGCTATCCAGACACCCAGCCATCCAGTCATCGCGGCGAAGCCGCTGATCCAGCTATCCAGCTATCCAGACACCCAGCTATCCAGCTATCGCGGCGAAGCCGCTGATCCAGCTATCCCGGCTCCCCGCTCCCCGTTCCCCGTTCCCTGCTCCCCGCTCCCCGCTCTAGAACCCTATATTAATCCCTGCCACAAGCGAGTTGGTATTGCCAAAGTAAATTGCGGGGATATAGCGAACATCACCTTCGACATTGCGCCTGAGATATTCGACGAAAACGTAGGCATTGTTTATCACCTCGTACTTCGCCTGCACTGAGATTTCCTGGTCTTTATAATCGAGGGCGGATAAGGTGGTGCCTTCCCCATGCTTTGCGAACAGGTAGGAGGCGTCGAACCTGAGTCCGCGGATGGGCTTCCAGCAGAGTGCGGCATAGATCTCCATGGAGTTTTCCTTCAGATAGCTGCCGAGGCCGTACTGGTTTGAAGTATAGGATGTTGTGGGAAGTGCGCTGGCATAGGCTTTACCGTTGTTCCGGGTGTATTCGGCTGTAAGCGAGAGGTTCCTGATAAGGAGATCCGAGATCCGGGATCCGATTTTATACGAGATCCCTTCGATGGAAGCCTGGTTCACAAACACATCCGCATACAGATGAAGATGTTTAATATTTCGTGTGCTCACATTGATGAACGTCTGGACTTCCTTGCCGTAGAATCCCGATTTGCCGTCGCCTTCGGCATATCCGTAGTTGAAATAAAACAGGAACGGGCTGATATAGGCAGGATTCATATAATTCGCACAATACACCACCGAATTGCCTATGCTGAGATCCAGTCCGCCCACAGGCATGAACGTGAAAATGCTTGAAGCGTAATATTTATTGAAATAAGTGATGCGTTTTGCGCCGGTGGGAAGGGTGTAGGTTTTGGTGGTATCGGGGACCTCGCTCACCAGCCAGGCCTGTACCCAAGTGAATTCCAGCCACTTGAGGGGCTTCATATGATATTGAAGATAGGGAATGGATGGCGTTCTCCCGCTCATGATGTTGGATCCGTGATAGTTATCGCCCCAGGTGAAATGGTCTTTCACAAAAGCCAGGTCGCCCCACTTCCACTTCCAGGTGAGCCCGCCACGCATCTCGCTGTAATCCCCCGCCCCTTCGGGATAAGGCTTCCAAACCGCCCCTTCTTCCTGGTTGAACTCCCCGGGGTTGGTGATGAGGTGGTTCTCGTGGTTGTCGCGCAGACTGGCGTAAAACCCGAAGTGCTTCCCCACGTAACCGAAGACCTCGGCCCCGTTCCAGCGGTGGTAGGCCGAACCGTTCTCGTTGCGGATGTACGAAACCCCCAGCACCGGCCTCACCACGAAGGTGAAGATCGAATCCTTGTATACGAATTCGAAGGGGTTGAACGGCAGCCTGAAATACTCTTTCTTCTTGAAGAAGCTGTTCTTTGTGATGTAACTGAGGTTTGGGCTGAGCTCCAGCTTGAAATCGCGGAGGTAAAAATCCAGCTCTTTCTGCTGGCGCTTGCTCAGCTTCGTCCTGTTTTCGGGGGATGAGGCTTCCTGGAGTTTCTGGGAGATCAGCTCCCTCGGATAGGGTTTGATCACGCTGGTGATAGTGATGATCTTGTTATTCGCCAGCTCGTCGATGAAGTCGTAAATGTTGGTGTTGGTAAGGTCCTGGTAAACGATCTGGGATCGCGTGATGGACGTGATGAGCGTTATGAATATAATGAGGAGAAACAGCCGCTTCATGAGGCAAAGATAGAAATTTCGCTCGCATCCTTGTATCGCGGTTTAGTTGTCCCGTTCCAGCCACTCCTTGGCTGCTATTATGGTGGAAAAAACCCTGATGCGGTATTTGTGGCTTTTGCGGAAGTGGTCGGCCATTAGGGTGAATGCAGTGCTGGTTGGATCGGAATGTAAAACAGCATGCCTTACAGAATCAAACCGGTCAAGCTGGCTTTCAAGGTTTTTCATGAGGGCCGGGATGTCGGAAATTTTAAACAAGGGTACCGAGTCCCAGGCATCTTCAAGGATTTTCAGCTTCTTTGGGAGTCCGGTCATCTTTCCCAGGCTCTCAGCCTTCTCAATCATGGACTCAAAATCGACCTTCCCTCTCACTTCAGAGTAGAGAATATCATCCTTGGCATCATATATCAGCTCCTCTGTCATTTTTTGCAGTCCTTTACTTCTACCTTACAAATATAATACGCTTTTCAGGGTTTCATATAAAGGTTTTATAAAGAATTATAAATTATAAACATAAAACCGTTGTGAAATGCTTCGCGCCGAATCACGGTTTTCCCTAACTTCGCTCTATGTTTCGCCACGTCCTGTATCGGATTGCATCAAAACCCGGACTGTTTTTGTTCTTCCGGAAAGCAGGGCATTTTCATTTTGTTACCGAGCGCCGGGTTATCCGAAACTATTTTTCATCCCTTCCCCAGGGATCAGGTATACTTCATATCGCCTGCGAAAGCGGGTACTTCTCGAACTTTTTCAGGGAATACAGCTACACGGGCGTCGACCTAAGCGAAGTGAAGATCGCATACGCCCGTAAGCACTTCAGGGGGGATTTCAAAGTGATGGATGCCATGGCACTTGAGTTCGGCGCATCTTCGTTTGACGGCATCCTTTTATCGGGGGTATTCCACAACATCGATGATATTACCTCCATCCAGGTCCTCAGGGAAGCAAAACGGGTTTTAAAACCTGGCGGAAGCGTACTTATTCTTGAAGATTATTATGCGGATGGCGCGCCGGGTCTGTTTGAACGCTTCGACCGCTACTTCGATCCGCCCGCAGTGATCCGCAATCCGAACCAATACCTGGATCTTTTCAACCAGCACATCCGCAGTCAATACAAAGGACTGATCAGATCAGGCTCCCGCAAAATGATAGTATTCCAATCTTAGCGGGATATCCAACTATCTAGCCATCCAGTGATCCAGCTATCCAGCTATCCAGTCATCCCCGATACGGCTCAATCAGCAAAGGCGAAATCGATATCGTCAAAACCTGTTCCAGGTGATCGATCTTGATCAACACCCTGTGTTTGCCTGCAATGGATACCAGCTCGCCGATGACTCCTGCCAGCGGACCGGCATTCACTCTCACCGTTGATCCTTTGAGCAGCGAGCCGTTGAGCACATCCACTTCCACATCGGCGCCGGTGATGGCTTTGAGGATATCGATCTGCTTGTTGGGAATGGGCGCGGGTTTGCCCGAAAACCAGACAAAACGCACGGCCCCGTCGGTATCCAGCACTTCGTTATACTGTTTTGGTCCGGGCACGGGCCTCACGAAACAATAGGAACGGATGAGGGGTTCGGCCACGAGTTTCTTGCGGTCGCTCCACTGCCTTACCACCTTCCGCAACGGCACATAGGCTTCGATGCCTTTATCCCGGAGGTTTTCGGCCAGTTTCTTTTCGTACCTCGACTTGGTATAAACCGCGTACCAGGGGTTTTCGTCCATCATGACCTCAGGAAATTCGTAATTCTCTCAAACACGATATCAAACGCTTCATCCACCATATCGGCGGGGATGATCGTCGTGGGGAATGGGTCTTCGTGGATATAGGGGTAAGGGAAATCGAAGATCTCCACGGGGATGGGGATGTCGCGTGCCGCGCCCTGCAAGGTGTTGATGACTTCGTAAGCCGGGACCACCTTATCGGCCTTCAACGTAATCGCGAGGACCTTGTCGTGCATCTCCCTGAACTTCCCTTCCCGGTATTCGCGCATATTCCGGTAATCAAGCATCGCCAGGAGATTATAGCCTTCGGGATGTCCGGGTCCCAGGTAATGTTTCAGGCGGAGATCGCGTTTCAGGTGGTTGTCGATATGCTCCACCAAAAAGGAGTACAGGGCCACGTTGGCTTCGCTGTCGAGTATGAATTTCGACACCGGCGATAAGCGGTTGAATACCGCTCCCCCGCAGAACATAGCAAGTTTGGAATCAGTGAAATAACCCTTGTAATCGCTGAGTTTGAGGATCTCGGCGAGCAGGCTGCCAATGGAATACGAAAAGAAATCGAAGCTGCATCCTTCTTCTATGCCTGGGATTGTCCCTTTTTTACATTCTTCAGCAAAGCGGATGACGTCGTAATAGGTCTGAAGCCCGCTCCAGATAAAGCGCTGGGGCTGGGAGTGCAGGCGGATGCTGATGGCCACGTTGGAGAGTGACGACTTCATCGCGTTAGGAAAATGCTGCTTCCGTTTGCCGCTGAGTGCGAACATGCTTCGTTTCTCCACCCAGTATACCGGCGCACGGTTCATGTGGAATGCAATTGGGAACATTACTACGGGTTTCCCCGTTTCCCTCACAAGTTTCAGAGCCCAGGGCAGGTATTTGTCCCAGCTCTTCTCGTTGAAACCGTGGAAGAGGAGGATGAGACGCTGGCGCGATTGGGGAGTGGGAACTGGGGACTGGGGACTGGAGGCTCCCTGCTCCCTGCTCCCTGTTCCCTGTTCCCTGCTCCCTGCTCCCCACTCCCCGTTACCCGCTCCCCGAATCCCCTCTTTGGGGAAGAACACCGGGCAGTAGAACTTCCTGTTCTCCGGGATCAGTGTATCTGCTATATCGATCAGCTCGTCTTCATGCCCTGTATTGAACACGAACGAGCGGGGCTTGCCAAATTTCAGATCGTGGTCCTCGCATTTATACTCTCCAGCCCCGGGTATCAGGTCATAGGCCTTCGACTCAAAGCTTATATTCCTCACTTCCACATCCCCTAGGTCGACGGTCTCCTTTTCGAAATCGACCTTTTTCATCAGGTATTTGTGTGACTCAGTGTATCTCATGACATTCGATTGGAAGATCAAAGATACGAATTTTGCTAGCATTATTGCATCACGGCTTTCGCTCGCATCTTCACACCGCCGCTGGGGTGTCGCTTTACGTTCACATCTTTGCAACGCTGCTGCGGTCTGCTTCGCATCCCTGATGCAGCTTTTGCAAAATGTTCACTACGCTCCACCCAAGGCGGCTTTTGTGAACTGCTTCGCTCAATACAGGAAGTTTGTGTGAGATGATCGGTTTTTAACATAAAATCTGTTTCCGCATCCGGGGCCGTATTTGTTTTTGCCAGGATTTTTCATTGCATATTTTTTGCAATAAATGGGTTATTGCATTTTTTATGCAATGTTTCCCGGCGCTAAAAGTAATATACCAAGGGGGAGTGGAGATCTTCTGTTTCAAGCATGCCTGACCTGGGTCCTGAAGCAAAGGGAGTTCAACATTTCAAGCCTTCCCCTCCGGTATAAAGCAAAGCGGCGGACCGGGATCCGGTCCGCCGCAACGAAAAAACACATTTAATCAAACGGTTAGCTTATCTGTTGATCCCGGACCCAGTTACCCAGTATCCAGTTATCAAATTATCCAGTTATCCAGTTCTACTCTTTCACAAACTTCTGCGTAATCTTAATTCCCCCGGGGGATGTTATCCGCAGTGTATACAAGCCTGAATTCAATAGGCTTACATCGAGTTTAACCACATTGGCGCCTTTGCCAAGATCTAGTGCCTGGCGCAAAACTGCCTGCCCTGTGAAGCTGTAGATCTCGGCAGTGGCATTCACTGAAGCGTTCAGCTTAAGGCCGAGGTTCAGAATATCCTTTACCGGGTTGGGATAAGCAATGAAGCTTTCCACAGCCGATGGTTCGCTGATGCTGTTGATGGTGCTTCCGTTGAAGGTCATCACCACGCTGGCAACCGGTGCAGCAGCGCTAAGCACAACTTTCACCTGGTCCGATGGAGTGTTCGGAAGCTCGGGCAGCAGGTAATATGTGCCGTATGCCATCCCGCTGAAATCAAAGGTTCCTGACGGGGTCACTTTCCTGAACCCGAGTACGTTACCCTGTTCGTCGGTAATCAGCATGGCGATCTTGTCAACGCTCACCGATTTCAGTCCGGAAGTATTTACATGGCCGTTGATACCTCCCTGTCCGGTGGGCATATTGCCTGCATGAATAAGGTTGATATTGTATGGGTTCTGCGGATTTCCCAGTGCGATCACCGTGGCCTGCTGCCAGTAAAGCGTATGCTCATAGAATGTGGGCAGGAACCCGCCTGTGGAATCAAATGGCATGGCCCAGATCACAAAATGACCATTGGGAACATAAGGGAACATGTAAACGCCCATGGAATCTATCGGAGATGCTGCGAAGAACGGCTGTCCGCCAGGCAAGGTGTCGTTGGAAAAGATCATCGCCATACCGAAAGGCAGGGGGAAGTTCCCTTCGAAAACCTGTCCGTAAACCTGGTGCAGGTTCATGGTGTCGCCTACAAAGATATGCTGCATAGTCGTGAATGTGCACTGGTTGGAATCCTGGGTAATAGTCGTCAGGTGGACTTCATACATGCCTGCAGTTGCATAGGTATGGTCGATATTTTTCCCCGCTCCGCTTGTGCCGTCGCCAAAGTTCCAGTTATAGGTGCTGAGTGGTGCATTCTGCGGAGTATGCCCTTCGAAGCTCACCTGCAGGAAGTTGTTCACATGGGTAAACCAGCTTTCGCATGGGGGCGGAGGCGGCGGGCCGATATAAATCTCATGGCATTCGACCGATGTACATTGATTGGCTGTAGTGATGGTAAGGCAGGCGTGGAAAACACCGGCGCTGCTGTAATTATGTATAGGGTTCTGAAGGTTTGAGAAATTACTGGCCCCCGAAGCCGAATCCCCGAAGTTCCAGGACCAGCTGATTGGTGCGGGAGTCGAAAGATCGGTGAATTGAACAGGGTGGCTCAGATAGGTTGAATCGACAGACCAGGTAAAATTGGAATGGCATTGGCCACCCGATGAATCTGCAACAAAGATCGTATGTGTGATTGAATCCCAGCATCCTCCGTGTACGCTGTCGCCCATGGTCAGGTGTACGTGATAATATCCCGGGCTTGGGAAAGTATGGATCGGGTCAAAAAGGTGGGATGAGGTTCCGTCTCCGAACATCCACTGCCATGGCCCGTTGGCTCCCTCTGAAGTATTGATAAAATGAACAGTCAGCGGGGTTACGGGAGGAGGAGGCTGTGAGGGGTAGAAATTGGCATGGCAGGGGGGTGGAGGTGTGCTGGTGCAGATGAGGAAATTCTGGCTGAACGTGAGGTGGCCGGGGCTGAATGAGAAGTACTGAATATGTACATTCTGCATGCAATCAAGCACCCATACCTTCATTACGCCCGTGGGTGCGCCCCCGGTGGAAAATACAATGGTATCGGAATAAAAACCATTTGCATTGGTATGGACTTCGCGGTGATAGGTGAACCCGCTGCTGCTAGAATCGATGTCAATATGAACAGGATATGAGGCTACAGCCAAACCTGTAACACTGTCGGTAACATAGCCCGTAACATGGATTGAGTCCGCGTGCACCGAGATTCCGGCAGCTGCGAACCACATCATCAGGATTAGGAAAAGTTTTTTCATAAGATTAAAATTGATTGACCGTTGGGATTATTGTTTGTTGCATCTGTATTATAAACACGAAATTACTATTTAGTTGCCTGGACTTAAGAATTTTCTTATTGTCTTGAGCGAGCATTTTGCAAAAGCAGCATCAGGGACGCGCAGCGGACCGTAGCAGCGTTGCAAAGATGCGAGCGAAAGCAGCGTTGCAAAGACGCGAGCGAACTCACCAGGTGACAACAATCGCTGCCCTCACCCCAAGGCTCCAGGGTTTTGTAGTGACTTCCGAGGACTCATATACTGAATTAAAATAATATCTTACATCAGGTTCAACTTCTATGCTGAACCTCCTCGACAGCCTGAATGTGGCGTTGACCCCTCCTATCCCCTGCCAGTTAAGCTGGATACGGTCGGGGCTCACGTTATTTATTGTAATGACTTTGTCGTTCCCCTCGTTATAGGTGTCGCTGAGGTTTTCTGATTTCACCAGCAACGACATTACTGCGCCACCCCTGACTCCCAGCGAGAGCCAGTTGTTCTGCCAGAAGTCATATCCCAGGATCAGCGGCACCTGGAGGTAGGTATAGCGTTTTTTATTATAGGAGTAGTTATAAGTAAGCGTCGAATCGTAAACACTCTTTTGCTGGGTAAAATAGGTAGGGACCAGGCTGGTATGCTGCTGGTTCCATTGGAATGAGATGGAATCCAGGGCGTTGTATGCCCCAAGATAAGAATTCGTTTGCCTGAGCATTTCATTTGAGCCTGAAGTTATGCTCAGCCCTACTCCCGTTCTCACCGAATACCGCCCGAAATGAAAGGTGCCTTCCACCCCGAAATTATTTACAAATTTATCGCCGTTCAAAGTATTGAACATCCATTCGGGGGTATAATATGCGCCAGCGCTGATGTTCCATTTTTTCGGCGGATAGCTTTTCTCCCTGTATGTTGCTTTTTTCTCTTCGTTCTGAGCTTCAGGTTTGGCGGATGATTTGGTTGTTTCCGCTTTTGGCGCAGGCGTAACCATTGAGGCTTCAGGTTTTGGCGCTTCAGGTGTAAGCGATGGCCGGGACTGCTCAGGTTTTGGCGCTGCGGGGGTGAGTGATGACTGGGGTTGTTCTTCTTTTGACGCTACGGGTGTGAGTGATGATTGGGGTTGTTCGACTTTTGAAGCTGCGGGGGTTACAGCAGGATTTGCCTGAAGCTCCCCCGTCGAAGGAACGGGAACAGTTGCCGCTGCGAGGGCCGGGCCGGGGAGTGGGGAGCGGGGAGCAGGAAGTGGGGAGCGGGGAGCAGGGAGCGGGGAGCTGGATACTGGGTTCTGGGTTCTGGGACCTGGAACCTGGGACCCAGGAGCCGGGTTAGGGGATGCGGGATGAGTGGTATTTATAGTATTTGTTTTATTTCCATTGATTTCGTTTGATTTTACAGTTCCGGTTGTGGTATTAGCTGACGCAGTGCTACGGGCAAACGGGGTGGATGAAGCAGGGGGAGCTGAAGGCATTGCAGAAGCAACGCTTCCTTCATGAGCGGGTGCCGGCGAATGATTTTCAAGGACAAACACCGCTATTCCTGCTCCGATCAAAATAATTGCGACCACTCCGGCGATCCACCAGAAAGGCCGGGAGCCTTTGCCGTATTTCCCAACCACCTCCCGCATGAACGCTGCCCGGCGCTCATCCGAAGGCACGACCCTGTAATCCGTTAGTTCAGAGCGGAAGAGGTCATCTATTGGATTCTGCTTTTTCATAATTTTTACTGCTTTGATAGTCAAGAAGGCGTTTTCTTAATAAATTTCTTGCTTTCGATAATTGCGATTTGGATGTGTTTTCTGAGATCCCCAGCATCTCCCCTATTTCCTTATGGGTATAATCCTCCATCACATAGAGGTTAAATACGGTGCGGTACCCGGCCGGAAGTTCGCAAACAAGTCCCATCAGCTGGTCTTTGGTGAGATCACATCCGCCGAAATCATCAGTATCTTCAGATTCCCGGAAGTTCTCCAGCAGGGGATCCAGTACCGTGAACATTTTTTCCTTTTTGTGGTCGCGTATGTAGTTAAGAGCCGTATTCACCATGATCTTCCGCATCCAGGCTTCGAGGCTGCCCGTATGCTGGTCGTTAAAACTGTCGATGCTGTGGATGATTTTCATGAAACCGTTGTGCAGGACATCCTCAGCATCCTCGCGGTTTCCCGTGTAGCGCAGGCATACCGCCAGGAGCCATGGAGCATGTTTATCGTACAAAGCCCCGATGGAAGCCTGGTCAGGCCTTTTAGCTGCAGTGTCCCTCCGCGAAAATATCATCCTGTAAAGATAACCCGGAATAGGGAAAAGGTTGCCTGGGGACTGGAAAAAGTGACTGGTGAATGGTGAATAGTGAACAGTGAATAAATTCAGTCACCAGTTACTTTTCACTGGTGACCGTTCACTCAAAGAATAAGTATCTGGGATTCGCCCTTCTGATTTTGCTTGTGGATCTTCAACAGGAACATGTCCTTGCAGTTGGCTTTGTAATTGAACACGAATTTGTTCCCGTTGATGTCTGATTCGTGTATGACTTTTCCCTTGAGATCGGTAATGGCGATATGTTTAATGATGTCTTTCGAAACAAGTTCGAGAGAATAATCTGTTGCGTTGTCGATACTGATTACCGGGGTCTCGCTGAGGGAATCTAGGTCTATCTTGTTGATTTTCTGCTTCTTTACCGGCATTTCAATCGCTCCTTTCGTTAGTCGTTCATTTCGAGTGCAAAAATACAACGAAATTTTAAAAATGCAATACCCTAATTTTTACATATGTTTTTAATGGTGACTGGTGAAAAGTGAACGGTGAACAGTGAACAGTGAATAAAATCAGTCACTAGTCACTAGTCACCGTTCACTGTCTAAAATTCTGCATTCTTCGGGGTCCTCGGGAACGGGATCACGTCCCTGATGTTCGCCATCCCGGTCACAAATAGTATCAGGCGTTCAAAGCCGAGACCGAAGCCTGAATGGGGAGCCGTGCCGAATTTGCGGGTATCAAGATACCACCAAACGTCTTTTTCGGGTATGTTCATCTCGCGGATGCGGCTCTGCAAAGCCTCGAGGTTTTCCTCGCGCTGCGAACCGCCAATGATTTCCCCGATCTTCGGGAACAGCACATCCATGCCGCGTACCGTGCGCCCGTCGGCATTCTGCTTCATGTAAAAGGCTTTGATATCCTTTGGATAATCAGTCAGGATGACAGGCTTGCCGAAATGTTTTTCAACGAGGTAACGTTCGTGCTCGCTCTGGAGGTCGGTGCCCCAACTTACGGGGTATTCCCATTTTTGTCCTGAGGCCATCAGTATTTCAACGGCTTCGGTGTAAGTGAGGCGTTCAAATTTATTCTCGATGACCTGCCTCAGCCTCGCGATCAGTTCGTTGTCGTACATCTTGTTAAGGAACTCAAGGTCGTCCATGCAATGATCAAGGGCGTACTGCATCAGGTATTTCAGGAAGTCTTCCGCCAGGTCCATATTATCGGTGATATCGTAAAACGCCATTTCAGGTTCTATCATCCAGAACTCGGCGAGGTGGCGGGGGGTGTTCGAATTCTCAGCCCTGAACGTTGGGCCGAAAGTGTAAACCAGCGAAAGGGCCATGGCTCCGAGCTCGCCTTCGAGCTGCCCCGAAACGGTAAGATTTGTTTCCTTGCCAAAGAAATCCTGGCTGTAATCGATTTGCCCGTCTTCTTTTAATGGCGGATTTTTTGGGTCCAGTATGGAAACGCGGAACATGGCTCCTGCTCCCTCGGCATCGGAACCAGTGATGATAGGCGTATGCAGGTAGAAGAAGCCGTTATCGTTATAATATTTGTGGATGGCATAAGCCATGGCGTGACGTATCCTGAGCACAGCCCCGAAGGTATTCGTGCGGGGACGCAGGTGGGCGATCTCCCTGAGGAACTCCATGGTATGGCCCTTTTTCTGTAATGGGTATGTCTCCGGATCAGCGGTGCCGTATACCTCGATCTCCTTCCCCTGGATCTCCACGCTCTGGCCCTGTCCCTTCGATTCGACGAGTATGCCTTTCACTGCGATGCATGAACCGGTGGTAACAGGTTTCAAAGCCTCTTCGCTGAAGTTAGCCATGTCGATCACCACCTGTATGCTGTGGATGATGCTCCCGTCGTTAAGTGCGATGAAATTCACGTTCTTGTTCCCGCGGCGGGTACGCACCCATCCTTTCACCAGCACTTCATTCCCGAATTCAGTTGATTTCAGCAGATCGCAGACCTTGTTCCTTCGCAGATGTTCCATTCCGTTCTATTTTTTGCAAAAGTAAGAAATATTTTTACCTTTGATGTCGTCAAACAAAATCAAACCTCCGACCTATGAAGATACCTAAATCTATCTATAACTGGCTGAGCATCACCGGCATTATCCTTGTCGTCAACAGTCTCCTGCTCATGCTTATCGTCCTGATCTTCTCCTTCCTTGCAAGGGACACCAATACTTACCTGGGCGTATTTCTTTATATCGTCCTCCCTGCATTCTTCGTACTCGGGCTTATCATCATCCCCATAGGGATGCTCTTCTCCTTCCGCAAAAAATACGAAGAGATCGACCCAACGTTGCGCTGGCCCATACTGAATCTGAACCTCAGGAAACAGAGGAACGGCGTTATCAAAATATCCATTATCACCTTCGTTTTACTGCTGGTCTCTGCGGTCGGAAGCTACCAGGCTTTTCATTATACCGAATCTGTTGAGTTCTGCGGACAGCTATGCCACAAGGTGATGAATCCCGAGTATACCACTTACATGCACTCTCCGCATGCGCGCGTTACCTGCGTTGAGTGCCACGTAGGACAAGGTGCCAGCTGGTATGTGAAATCAAAACTCTCGGGTCTGTACCAGGTGTATTCGGTGCTCTTTCATAAATATCCCACCCCCATCCCCACTCCTATTGCAAACCTGCGTCCCGCCAGGGAAACCTGCGAACGCTGCCACTGGCCCCAGAAATTTTATTCTCGCACCTTGCGTATACAGCAGGGATACCTTGCAAATAAAGCCAATACCGAGTGGAACATCTCCATGGTCATGAAGATAGGTCCGGAGCAGAGCGCTCTCGGGCTCACCGAAGGGATCCACTGGCATATCAACCAGAATTTCAAGATCGAATACGTCTCTGGTACGAAAGACCGGGAATCCATTCCCTGGGTGCGCTACACCAACCTGAAAACAGGCGAAACCCGTATTTACCAGGATGAAGAGAACAAGCTCGACAAAAAAGCCCTGGACACCCTTCCGGTTCGCACGATGGACTGCATGGATTGCCACAACCGTCCCTCCCACCTTTACCGCTCGGCCCCGTTCTATGTTGACAATGCCATGGTTGCAGGCGCTATCCCCAAGGATATCCCCTATATCAAGAAAGCTGCAATGGAAGCTTTGAAAAACCCCTTCACCAACCAGGATACGGCCATGATGACGATCAAATCGACCATCCTCGCTTTTTATTCCGATTCGCTGAAGGACATCCTCACAAGCCGCCGCAAGGATATTGACAAAGCCATCGCCGCCATCCAGGATGCATACAATAACAATACTTTCCCATCGATGAAAGTGGAATCGTCCTCTTATCTCAGCCATATAGGGCATCTCGAGAGCAACGGTTGTTTCCGCTGCCATTCCGACAAGCATAAGTCTGCCGACGGCAAACTGATCTCGAAAAGCTGTGACCTTTGCCACACCATCGTTGCCCAGGGGCCGACAGGGAATATCGCCTATTCCACCTTCGACAAACCCCTTCCGTTCGAGCATCCCGTTAACGTGAAGGATAACTGGAAGACTTACTTCTGCACCGAATGCCATAAGAAACTGTTTGAGTAGAGACCGGGCACTGGGTACTAGATACTGGGCACTGGGCGCCAGGTGCTGGGCACCAGGTACTGGGTACTGGGCACTGGGCACTGGGTATCAGGTACTGGGCGCCAGGTGCTGGGCAAAAAACCCAGAACCCAATTCCTGGAACCCAGAACCTGGTACCTGATACCCAGTACCCAAATTTCTCCTACCTTTGCCGCAACATAGCGCGCAATGACCCCTCCTCTCCATATCACCCCCTTGAAGTCCTGGCTCCCTTACGACAGCCGGCCGCTGGTGGTTTCCGGGCCATGCAGCGCCGAAACCGAGAAGCAGGTGCGCGAAACGGCTATGGCACTCGCGAAGATCCCCGAGGTAAAGGTGTTTCGTGCGGGAATCTGGAAACCCCGTACAAGGCCATCCGCCTTCGAAGGAGTAGGAAAAAAAGGACTGAAGTGGTTGCAGAAAGTCAAGCAGGATACCGGTTTGCTGCTGACGGTGGAAGTCGCTTCCCCAACACATGTGCAGGATGCGCTTGAACATGATATCGATATCCTGTGGATTGGCGCCCGTACCGTGGTCAACCCGTTCTCGATACAGGAAATAGGCGAGGCTTTGAAGGGACACGATATCCCCCTGATGATCAAAAACCCCCTGAACCCTGACCTTCACACCTGGACGGGAGCCATAGAACGGTTCAACCAGCTTGGAATAAAGAAAATGGTCGCCGTCCACCGCGGGTTCTCCTTTTTCAACCGCAGCCCATACCGCAACGCCCCCATGTGGGAGATCCCCATAGAGCTCATGTGCATGTACCCCAAAATGCCCATGCTCAGCGATCCCAGCCATATCTGCGGAAACCGGGAACTTATCCTCCCCACCGCCCAGAAAGCTATGGACCTTGAGATGACCGGGCTTATGATCGAGGCCCATTTCCGTCCCGAAGAAGCGCTTACCGACAAGCGGCAGCAGATCACCCCCGCCCAGCTTGAGAAGATGTTAAAATCACTCGTGATCCGCCAGGAAACCGGGTCGCCAGCATTCAAGACTAAACTCGAAGGACTGAGAAGCGAGATCGATAAACTGGATGAGGAACTTATTGATATTCTGGCAAGGCGGATGAGCGTGGTGGAGGAGATCGGGCGTTATAAGAAAGAAAACCGCATTACGATTTTACAGCTGAAACGCTGGAACAAGATCATCCGCGACCGCCTCGAACACGGTATACGGCTTGGCCTTAACCGCGAATTCGTCATCAGGCTGCTCGAAGCCATCCACGACGAAACCATCCAGAAGCAAATGGATGTGATGAACCGCAGGGATCCCAAATGAAACTTCTTTTGGTGAAACCATCCAAAGCAAACGGATGTGATGAACCGCAGGGATCCCAAATGAAACTTCTTTTGGTGAAACCATCCAAAGCAAACGGATGTGATGAACCGCAGGGTTCTCAAATGAAACCTCTTTTGGTGAACCATCTGAAACCAGGCTGATATGGCCTCGACCCGGGGCCGCCCGGGTAATCATTTTCCTGTCCGTTTTTTATTGCATATTTTGTGCAATTTTCCATTTATTGCATTTTTTGTGCAATAACATTACATTTTCATTTTTTGTGCAATTTTGATCGTTTTGCATTTTTTGTGCAATTTCCTATTTATTGCATATTTCTTGCAATACTTCCCGGCTGCAAAAATGATAACAGGGTGCAGGGAAATTGAAAGTTCAAAATATTGAAAAATGATAACAGGGGAAGGGAAGTTCATGGCATGATTTTTGCATCTGATCTGACCTTATTCGGAGTTCGACCGGTTCGGATGCCACCGGTTCCTGTTTGAATTTCGCAAAAACCGGAAGCAAGCCCGGACCGCCGACAAAAACTCATCCGAAGTAATTCAAAAATAAAATCCTATGGAATGTTATATTCTTGCAACAGAGCTCAAAGTTGCCCCCGGTTCCCGTCCTGATGCCACGGAAATCAAGCAGTTCATAAATTTTATTCAAAGCATTGTCACAAGAAAGAAAGAATTGCTTTACTCGATTTCGATGTTTAACCTGAATAAGGGATTCGAATGCGCCCTGGCCAGCCTGAGAGCGGGCTTTGACCTTGTTTTTTTCATGGAGGAAGCCTTGCTCAGGCAGGAGCGGCCTTTTACTTTGCAATATGTGATTACTTATGGCAGCATCGAAGTCCCAAAGCGCAAAGGGATGTTCAGGGGTATTGTGGGGGGCGGATTAGTACGGGCGGATATCAGGATGCAAAATCTCAGGGATTCGCGCGAAAAACGTTTCAATGTGGAGATTCGTGACATCGTGGAGTCAGGTTACCTTGTCAAACTGTTCAGCCTGTATCAAATGGTTTTTGATTCCTGGGGGCGAAAGGATTACAGGCTGGCATCAGACCTGGTTGATATCTGGGACTACAAAATGGTCGCCAGGGACATGAAGAAAAGCCCTTCCCTCGTATGGAAACGCAGGAAGACCCTGAACATTCAGCAATATAATATGATTAAAGATATTATAAGGCAAACCCCGGACCTTGTAATCAAAAAGAGACCTGCAAAGTTTAGTGAGCAACCACCAGCTTTTTAACCCCTGTCGTCCCGAAATCCCCGGTAATCCTGTACAAACAAATTCCTGAAGGGATGCCGGAAACATCAAATCCAATGCTGCCTTCGGATGTGGTCACGGGTAGTTCCTTAAGGGTGATCCCACGCGAATCGAACAGCTGGAACCTGCAGTTGCCGGTTTCTTTCCCGGGCAACCGGTAGTTCACGGTAAGCCTTACATTTGTGGGATTCGGCATGGGATCCGAGATAAACGCAAGGATACTGCCGCCGGGGCCTGTCCCGTTATGGCTCATGTCGACCACGCTTACTTTGAAATCGTCAACATAGATCCCGTCACCCTCGATCATGTCGCCGTTGGAATTCATGGAAAACATGGCGAGCAATTCGCCGCCGGTCGTGTTCTGCAGCACGACCCTGTCCTGGTCCCAGTTTGCGAATCCATCGTATATCGGGTTCGGAAAATCCTGTAGGGTAGAACCTTTGTTCGTATACCTTGTAGACTGCTTTGTCCAGCTGATCCCGTTGTCGAGGGAAGTGGAGAACTGGACGTAGTCCATGCTCTTTTCTATCCCGTAACGGACCCAGAATTCGATCACGGCTACAGGGGACTCCGTTATGGGGATCTTGTTTTTCAGGCTGACGTTGTAATGGATGTAGGCTTCGTAGGGGCCTATAGGGGAATCGGCAAGGGAGGCGGGCGCCGAATGAGAAGCTCTGCCGGAGATATTCCAGTAACCCGACGTCCAGTTGTCCATTGTATTACAGCTGTCGTTCAGCAGCACCAAGGGCCATCCGTAATACTTAGTAACGGTGTCGGTGGTAAGGGTCAATCCGTTGTTGATCTGCCAGATGTACCGGTAAGGCTGTCCTGCCTGGATCCCTGGTTTCAGGGAATATGATACGGAATCGGTGTAAATGGTGTGCATGGCCGGGTTGTGAATGATCCTGGCCGGGCCGACGCTTGCAAATAACAGGCTGTCAAGGGGTTTCACCGATACCGTGTAATCGGTGTTCCCGGTAAGGCCGAGGCGTTTGAACCTGAAGGGTAAATACCCGTCCCGTTTGGGATTGATCACGGTTCCCATATCGGTGATTTCGGCGTAAGGAAGGGTAAGCCGCGCTGCTTCAAGGTTTGCATACACATTTTCTTCGGCCAGGGGGAGTATGCGGCCAACCATGGGCCAGAAACCGTCATATTCATTCCCGGTTTCGGTAGTAAAGCATGTGATGCCTGGTTTAAGTGTAGTCTCACCGTATTCCCAGTCGAGGGCATCCCCGTTGGTGTTGTATAATACCAAACCGGGTGTGCCGCTAACATAGCCGTTCTGTGCCATCATATGGTCGGTGAATGCATATTCGGTAAGGCTGTCGGGGGTCGGCCCAGTAATGTAACACCAGGGATACATTGTTTCATCGGCATAGGTATGATAGTTATATACCATGCTAAAAGTTCTCGCCACGCAGAAATCACGGAAATCCTGTGTTTCAATTTCAGAAAAGGCCGAACTGCCGCGGTAAGTTTCCGACCAGGGATCGGGTGAAGAACCTATGTCATCGTATCCCCACTGGTAAGAGAAGTTGCGGTTAAGGTCCACGCCAAAGTATCCGCTTCCCGTGTTTTTCCTGTTCTTGCGCCACATCCCTCCGCCGTAAGGCTCGGTCTGGAAATTATACGCATACCCGTCGGGATTCATCAAGGGGATGAAATACAACTCGAGGTTGTCGACGAGGTACTTAACCCCTGCATTGGTATTGTAATTCTCGAGCAGGTACCACATGAAAAACATCAGCTGCTGCATGCCCATGGGCTCGCGTGCATGGATGAGGGAGTTGTATTGTATCCTGGGTTTAGCGGTGTTCACATCGGGGGTGTTGGATATCTTCACATAATAAAGGCTGCGCCCTTCGGCTGTTTGTATGCTCCCTACCACTGCTTTCCGGCTGATCAGTCCCGGATAAAAATACCTCATGCTGTCAAGTTCGTTCAGCACCTCGTCGGGAGTGTAATATCCCCCCATGGAACCCAGCTCGAAATGAACCGGAACCGGATAAGGGTATGACGTTGTGCTTTTGCTGCGGATCTGTTTGTTGATCCTGCCCATCTCTTGTTGTGCCTCTTTATTGCGCCCGGAAATGTATTTTGAATAATCCTTGCGGATGACATCCACGGTAAACCCGGCTTTAATGATCTTTGCGACCTCCCCTTCCGAGAGCACGGTTCCCCAGGTAACGTTCCTGTATACGCCCTCGTCAACTGCAATTCCCAGCGATGCGATGGTCCTGAGTCCTCCTGCTGAAGTATGAATCTTGACTTCCTGGTAGATCTGCGCGCCGAGCAGGGCAGGCAGCACCAGGAGCAGGAGAAAAAGGAAAATGTGCTTCATGATCAGAGTGTGTTTGATAACCGGATAGCTGGATGACTGGATAGCTGGAAAACTGGATAAGATGCTTCGGGTTGACATCAGGTTAGACTATGCTAATTCACTTAAAGTTGTATACAAATATCGGAAATTATTAATTGAGCGGAATTTTGCATAAGCGATTTTCGCTCGCATCTTCACACCGCCGCTGGGGTTTGCTGCGCTGCACCCAAGGCGGCTTGTGTGAAGTGATTCACTTAATTTATCACAAAATACAACATCCGCAGAAAAAAAATCAGCATCAACCCTATCACTTTTTAACAATCGGGGGATTAAGGAGAAAATAAAGTACTTTTGTTTCACTTAAAATTTACAAACATGGCAGCTGGAATCAACAAAGTGATTTTGGTAGGAAATCTCGGGAGGGATCCCGAGGTACAGAGGTTCGACAATGGAGTGAAGAAAGCAAGTTTCTCCCTCGCGACCACAGAACAATACAAGGGTAAGGACGGCGAAAAGGCGTCGCATACCGAATGGCATAATATCGTGTTGTGGCGAGGGCTGGCTGAAGTTGCCGAAAACTACCTGAAGAAAGGGAATACAGTATATATCGAAGGCCGCATCCGTAAAAGGGAATATGAGGATAAGGACGGTGTGAAGAAGTTCATCTACGAGATCATGGGCGATGTGCTCCAGATGCTTGGCGGTGGAGGTGGCGCACGCCGTGAAGAGGGAGGTGCACCTGCATCGGCCGACAAAGAAGAATCGTTCGTTCCTCCTACACCGGAGGATGATTTGCCGTTTTAATCTGTTCGCTCGCATCTTCACACCGCCGCTGGGGTTTGCTTCGCTGCACCCAAGGCGGCTTGTGTGAAATGCTTCGCTCAATACATGCAGCTTATGTGAAGATGCGAGCGGCATAACGCCATCACCTTCATCATGTCATAACGACCTCATGAAACATTTCATCCTGATCTTTCTCCTGGTATCAGCTCTATACAGCTGCAACTCCGATTTTACACCAAAGCCGCGGGGATATTTCAGGATCGACCTTCCGCAGAAAGGATACCAGAAGTTCGATACGACCTATCCGTTTACTTTCGAATACCCGGTTTATGCGAAGATCGTGAAGGACAGCTCAAGGATGGGAGAGCTTTACTGGTTCAACATCGTATATAAGCCGTTTAACGCCCAGCTGCATTTCAGCTATAAAGTCGTCACCAATAACCTGAAACAATACCTGGATGATTCCCGCACCCTGGTGAACAAGCATATCCCGAAAGCGAATGCAATACAGCAGCGCGAGTACCTCGATCCGGCGAATAAGGTGTACGGACTTGTTTTCGACATCAAAGGATCCGATGCCGCATCCACTTACCAGTTTTATCTTACCGACAGTGTTGCGAAGTTCGTTAGGGGGGCCCTTTATTTCAACCTGGTCCCGAACAATGATTCCCTTCAGCCGGTTATTGGCTTCCTCAAGGAGGATATCGAGCATATGATCGCCACCTTCCGCTGGAAGAAATTGAAGTAACACAGTTATTTCAAATCAAGTAAACAGCGGCATCACCAGCAGCATCAGCGAAAGCGCGATCAGCACGCCTACCGCACCCCAGCCGATAATATTGTTCAGCGGCTTGTTCACATGCTCGCCCATGATCTTCTTGTTGTTCACCAGCAGCATCATGCAAACCAGTACCACCGGGAGGAAGATCCCGTTAAGTACCTGCGACCAGATGGAAATCCCGATCAGCGGTGCATTCGGCATCAGTATAATGATCGTTCCAATAGTGATGATCATGGTGTAGAGGAAGTAAAATTCGGGGGCTTCTTTCCATTTCTTGTCGATGCCGGCTTCAAACCCGAAAGCTTCACATATATAAAACGAGGTGGCAATGGGGAGAATGGTGGCTGAAAATATGGATGCAACATACAATCCGAATGCAAACAATATATGCGAAAGCGTTCCTGCCAGTGGTTCCAGGGCCATGGCCGCGTCCTTGGCTTCATTGATGACAATGCCTTTGACATGCAGGGTGGATGCGCATGCAACGATGATAAAGAATGCAACCACGACCGTTACAATACAACCTATTATGATATCGAGGAGGGTATAACCGTAATCCTTTATTTTCAGTCCTTTTTCTATGACGGACGACTGCATGTAGAACTGCATCCAGGGGGCGATGGTTGTACCGACAAGCCCTATCACCAGCGCCACCGATTTTGAGGTCATGTCCATTTGAGGGTGCACGATACTCTGCCCGATCTCGTGCCAGTTGGGTTTTCCAAGCAGGGCCGATATGACGTATACCAGCAGGGATGCGCTGAAGATGAGAAAGATCCGTTCGGCTATCGAATAGCTCCCTTTCACAACTAAAAACCAGACCATCAGCGCCGAGAGCGGCACGGATATGTATTTTGAAATACCGAAGATCTCCATCGATCCTGCTACCCCTGCGAATTCAGTGGTCGTATTCCCTATATCCGCAATCAGCAGTCCGGTGAAAATAAAAAAGGTGATCTTAACCCCTGCGCTTTCGCGGATGAGGTCGGCAAGTCCTTTGCCTGTAACGATCCCCATGCGGGCGTTCATCTCCTGGATCACTACCAGCACTATGAATGCCGGGATCAGGGTCCAGATAAGTTTGTAGCCGTAAAGGGCGCCTGCTACCGAATAGGTGGTGATGCCGCCTGCATCATTATCCACGCTGCCTGTGATGATCCCGGGACCGAGGATGGCGAGGAAAAGCGCAACGCGTTTCCACCAGGAACGACGAAAATTGATAACTGCCATAGTCCTCCGGGTTTACTTGGTTTTACGTTTGTCGAGCAGGTCTTCAACAATATCTTCAATGACCACCACCCCTTCCATCTCAAGGGAACGGTTGATCACCGGCACAGCCAGAAGGTTGTATTTCGAAACGATCTCGGCCAGGGAGTCTATGTCGTCGTCGTCGAACACCATCACCGGGTTGGGCTTCATGACCTGGCCCAGGGTCAGCAGGGGATCGGAGATCACCAGTTCGCCCAGGGAGATAGCCGAAATGAGTTTGTCTTTTTTATCGACGACGAAGATGGAATAGATATAGGAAGGTTCCGGTTTCTCCTTGCGCAGGGCCCTGAACGTTTCTTCAACCGTAAGGTCGGCACTGAAGGTCATATAATCGGTGCTCATGATGGAACCCACGACCTTGTCGGGATACTCCAGCAGTTCGCGCACTTCCTTGGAGCTTTCATCCTCCATCTCGTTAAGAAGCTCCTGGGCTTTCTTCACACCCAGCTCGTCAATGATATCGGCAACCTCGTCGGCAGGCATCTTTTCAAGCACATCCGCCACCTTCTCAAGAGGAAGGCTTTCCACAATATGTGCCTGGACTTCCGGTTCCAGTTCTTCAAGGACATCGGCGGCTTTTTCATCGTCGAGGGTTGAAAAAACGTAGGTTCGCGAGGCTTTGTCGAGATCTTCTATGATATCGGCCAGATCGGAAGGATGTAAAGTATTGAGTTTGGATGAGGCTTTGGAAAGCTTGATGCTCGATTTCGAAAAATCCACAGCTTCGATATCGTCCCAAAGGATCATTTTTGAAGGAAGGTCCATCCCCATGCTTTCCATGAAGGAAGCGATGGAATTAAGCACCCCCAGCCTCCTGAACAGTCCTTCGACCCCTACATCCACAGCCAGGGCATAGGTCCCCGACGGGATCATGACCATCCTTATATCGTTTACGCGAACCAGCTTCCGCCCTTCCAGGTCCACGATCTGCTTGTCAAGTATGTTCTCGTTAAGCCAGATGCAGTTGTGAAGGGTATCGGTATTCAGTTCTTTCAGTTCCTTGCAGATGAGCTGGAGATGACCCTTGTATTTCCTGATCTCGAAATTATTGAACTCGTAAGATTTCAGGTCCTTGCCCTGCTTCACTTTGATCGCGATAACCCGCGGCCGCTGGGGTTCTGTCGATTCGACCGACCAGGCACGCACATCGATCAGGAAATCGCTGATCTTTCCGAGGGGTTCGCCAACCGGGTCAAAGAATTTCCTGCCTGCAAACTGGCTGAAATAGAATGTGGTTTGTGAAGTCATTAGTGCATCCTCCAAATGTTAACATAAGCCGGAAGATACACCTGCTGTAATGCAGATGGCCTTGCGGACTATGGGATGATTACTGAATTATTTCTCGCCGGATAAGGGTCCATTACTGTAAATATGTGTGTTGCAAAGGTAAAAAGTTTCGCCGGGAATAATGCAAGAAAAAATTTCAAAGTCCATGCTTCACCCTTTCCCCTGGCCTCCCTCAGCTGCGGAACTTCTGCGACCCACCATCGGCTTGCTCCCTAAGCCAGGTCAGCCGTTCGGTACGGCCTCTTGTTTTTATAAAATATTATAGCGCTATTTCCGTACCTCACTTCTCCACCTGGCTTTACGGAAGCTTCGCCGGGTGGGGGCCCCGCAGCAGTTCCTGAGGCTTCGGGATGCAGGTGAAAGGTCTCAGCGCATCGTTCAAATATAGAACTCGAATTATTTAAAGGAGTGAAGCAAACGCACAAGCTGCCTTGGGCTATCTCCAGCGAAGCATCTCATACAAGCTGCCTTGGTATTGAAAGCGAAGCAACTTACAAAAGCGGCCTTGGCTTCAAGGAGCGAACTTGTGAAAAAATTCTAATTTGGTGAATGTTAGTGTGAGCGACGCAGAAGGCGCAGCCGCGATGTAAGGTTGCGAGCGATAAGGCGCAGCCGCGATGTAAGGTTGCAAGCAACAGGCGTAGCGACGTTGTGTATATACAAGCGACAGGCTGAGGGAGCCAGGGGAAAGGATGAAGCATTGTGTGCAAATTGAATTATTTAATTACTACATTTACATCCACATCCGGCGATATGAAAAGATTTGTATCTGCTATCATCCTTCTGCTCCTGCTTGCAATCACGCAATCAGCAAGCGCCGGCATTATCCCCGGCCTGAAACAGGATTATTCAGTACGCGCATGGACCAGCGACAACGGCCTGCCGGTGAACAGCATACGCGCTATAGCCCAGACCCCCGACGGCTTCATATGGCTTGCAACCGAAGAAGGCCTCGTTCGTTTCGACGGGAACAGCTTCAATACCTTCGACCCTTCAAACACCCCTAATTTCGTTGATAAGGATGTGCAAAGCCTGTATATCTTCCCCGATTCTTCAATGGTCGTGGGGTTTTATCACGGCGATATCCTCTCGTATAAAAAACTTCAGTTCAACCGCCTCTTCGACAGGGAGCTGAACTGGATCAAATGCGTTCTTTCCCTCGCTAACGACCCGGGCAAAGGATTATGGTTCGGTACCGACGGCATCGGCCTGGGGCATCTTGCCTTCGACGGGCAGATGACCTTCATCACCGATAAGAACGGGCTGCCAAACACTTTTATCCAAACCCTTCTCTCAGGCCGCGACAGTTCGCTGTGGATAGGCACACGTTTCGGCTTATGCCACCTGAAAAACGGCAATATAAAAGTGTATTCCACCCGGGAAGGTCTTTCGCATAACGATATCCGCTCCCTTTGTTTTGATGTGAACGGGGACCTCTGGATAGGTACGAACGGCGGGGGAATCAATATATTCAGCCACGATAAATTCACCCGTTACACGGCTTTCGGGAAAACTTACAGCCAGAACATCCTCAGCCTTTTCAGGGATTCCGGGGGAGGGATCTGGATAGGCACAAACAGCGGGCTTTACCGTGAGAAAGACGGCAGGATCAGCGGGATCACTTCATCGGAAGGCTTATCGGGAAATAACATCACCAGTATTTTCGAGGACAGGGAACATACGATCTGGGTGGGGACCGAAGGCTCGGGCTTAAATGCGCTCCGTCCGAGGATCATCAGGTCGTATACCGAGGATGAGGGACTCAGCGATCATACGATTGGCCCTGTGATCAAAGGCCCCGGCGGGACTATATTCCTGGGAACCGGCAAAGGTGCCATCAACGCGATCTCATCCGCAGGCATAGAAAAACTTGAGAAAAAAATCGGCCTTCCCCCTATCCCTGTTAACACCCTGGCATACGACACCGCCGGGATGCTTTGGATTGGAACCGACGGGGCCGGGATCTACGGGTACAGCAAGGATAAAATCATTCATTTAACGACTGCGGATGGACTTGCTTCGGATAACATCAGCGCACTTTATATCGATCGCAGCGGGAAGCTCTGGGCGGGCACAGCCAACGCAGGGATCAACGTGCTTTACAACGGTAAGATCCTGTGGTTCAACGCGAAAGCCGGGATGTCGAACGAACAGGTGATTTGCCTGCTTGAGGACGATAAAGGGCGAATGTTCGCAGGTACGAACGGGGGAGGGATCAATATCATCGACAACGGGAAGATCAGGTGGCTGACGACCGAAACGGGGATGCCCGATAATGTGATCCATGCCCTGTATGAAGACAAGGAGGGGATGATCTGGGTGGGCTGCGCACATGGCGGACTGGTTCTTCTCGAAAATGATTCGTCCTATATTTTTAATACCGAAGACGGACTATACAGCGACGGCATTCTGCAGATCATGGAAGATAATTCGGGAAGGTTCTGGATGACCTCGAACAAGGGGATTTTCTCGGTTAACCGCAACGAACTGATCGCTTACCACGACAACAAAGGGGATATTTTACATCCCGTGGTATTCGGAAAGCCCGAAGGCATGCTTACTTCGGAGTGCAGCGGCCGTGTATTCCCCGCCGGATGCATCGATTCGCATGACCATCTCTGGATACCCACTCCCAGAGGGCTTGCCATGCTTGATGCCGACAATACTTCCCCTTTTACCGCAAAACTCTCAGTGCTGCTTACCCACCTTCTGGTCAATAACAAGGATAATGATCCCCTGGCCCCCCTGGTACTGGACCCGGGGACCTATGATATCGAATTCGATTATACATCCCCCTCCTTCCTGAGCCCTGAGAAGATACAGTTTAAATATATGCTGGTGGGATTCGACCCGTTCTGGGTCAATGCAGGAAACCGCCGGCAGGCATATTATACCCATATCCCCCCGGGAAGTTATGTTTTCAAGGTGATGGCCCTGGGGCATAACGGACAGTGGACCAAGGAGCAACGCCTGTGTGTCCTGAAAATTCGTCCGTATTTCTACAAAACATCCTGGTTTATCCTGCCTGTAGCGCTCGTGCTGGGGCTGCTTTTATGGCTTTATTTTTCTACCCGGATAAGGAAATCGAGGGAAAAGATCCTCAGGTACCTGGTCGATGAACGGACCAGCGACCTTGAAAAGGAAATTGAAAGGCGTAAGGCCGCCCAGGACGAATCGAATATTGCAAGGATCCGTCTGGAGGAATCGGACCGCATGAAGTCATCCCTCATAGCTTTTATGAACCAGAATTTCCGCTCGCCTGTAAACAGCATTATGGGGTTCAGCGAACTGATGATGAAGGAGAAGCTGGTAGGTGAGCAGGAAGAAATGCCTAAATATATCCATGATTCGGGCGAGCAGATGCTGAAAGTGCTGGATTCGGTGATGCTGGTTGCCAAAATAAAACCCGATGAGGAAAGCGCCGAGAAGGTAATGGATATACTGCCGCTTTTAGAGCAATCACTGAAGCCTGAAGTCCAGACCAAAGAAGGCGGGACCATTCCCCTGGACGAGGTGATGAGTAAAACCCCGCGCCAGGCATCAGGATCAGGTAAGTTCAGGATTCTGCTTGTTGAGGACAATACGATCAATGCCGAACTTGTAAAAGTATACCTCAGCGGGAAATATGAGCTGGATCTCGCTTCCGATGCGGATTCTGCAATTAAGATGGCAGGGGAAACCCCTTATGATGTAATCCTTATGGATATCAACCTTGGTCCGGGCAAGGACGGGATACAGGCTACGCAGGAGATCAGGAAACTGGAAGGCTATGCCGATATTCCCATCATTGCCGTCACGGGTTTCACCATGGCAGGTATGAAAGAAAAGATCATGAACGGAGGGGCTTCGTACTTCCTCGCCAAACCCTTCGGGAAGAACATGCTGGTTGACCTGCTGGTTACCGTGCTGCCCGAAGAACATGGTGAAAAATATTGATGTAGATTTTGTATTTTTAATTCCTGAAAAAATGTTTTATGAAGATTATTTCTCAGCCGGTGAAATTATCAGAACTCTGGGAAGCAAGAGAGGTTGATTTTACTGAAATGATGAAGATAGTGGTTGATGTCGGGCAGAACATTTTAGCTATCGATGCTGACATGCATGCTGATCTTGAGCAGATATTAATACTTGAGGGTTCCCGGCAGCAAGATCTTTGGGGGGCGAATGTTTATCCGTTAAACGAAAAAAATGAGCGGCTGGAATATACTTCCTTCATCAACATTAGGCCATCACAGGGCAACCGCTCCATGGAGGTTATGGACCAACCTCTAAGATCTAAAATGGCAGAAATTGTTAATCTTTTACTTTTATAATTCACAGATCACGAATCACGATTATGTACCCCCTGGTTTATCATAAATCGCTTCTCATCGAGAAGTGGTATTCATATCCCCGTCATCAGCAAATATTAATGATAGCAAATGAAATGAACCGGGCGCAGAATGCATTGTTAAAGAATGAATCAGATAATGCAGTGCATGCCTGGGAACGTTCATTTGAATTGACTGATATTACAATAAGTGATCCAAAAAATGTCAGGTGTATAAAGGAATTGCTCCGATTCAGAGAGCTTGCCGGGGAATTATTTCTGACCCGGGATATTCAATTCAGCAAACTACTCACAAAAGTCCTGATAAGCCTCGACCCCAAGGCTTATAATTCGCTGGTTTGATGAGTCTCAAGGTACTTCTCTATTATCCTTGCAACGGGTAATTCATGGATGTTTTTCGGGTGGATGAGGCTCCCGAATTTATCGGAGGGTTTTTCAATTTCAAGGCGGTAGAAGGTTGCGCTGATTTTCTGGTGGCTGAGCAAATGGCTTGCAGAACCTGTTTGTGAGAGGATCTTAAGCGGGGTTTTTCCGAAGTGCTGTTTCCATTCAATGGAATTCAGAAGCCTTGGGAGGGTAACAGGTTTGGAGGTTTCAATTAAAGGGAATTCATACAATCCTTTCCAGATATCGTTTTCTGTGCGCTTTCTGAAGTAAATTCCTTTCTTTCCCCTCACACTGATGACCAGGTAATGAAAATACCTGGATTTCAGAGCTTGCTGCTGTTTCTTTAAAGGAAGTTTATCAACCATTCCATACTTAAGAGCATAGCAGCTGTCATTGAAAATACATTCCCGGCAGTTTGGATTGCGCGGGACGCAGTATGTCGCCCCGAATTCTATCATGGCCTGGTTGAAAAGGCCGGGATGAAAGGGATTATGGGAAGGCTCCGTTGCATCAGGAACTGCTGCGGGGTCCCCACTCGGCGAAGCTTCCGTTAAAGTCAGGCGGGGAAGCGAGCTTGTGAGCGGCTTGCCTGACTTAGGAAGCAAACCGATAGTGGGTCGCAGGAGTTCCGTAGCAGAGGAGACTTCCCATAAGACCTGAACATTTTCCATCAATTCATCAAGCACTTCCATGATCTCTTTCTTCGTGGCGGCAAGGTCTACAGCATCTGTAATTCCAAAATGCCGGGTGATGAACCGGACGACATTCCCGTCCATCACAGGATGCGGCTGGCCGAAGCAAACAGAAGCAATTGCGGCGGCGGTATAATCTCCTACTCCTTTTAATTCACGAAGGTTTTCATAGTTTTCGGGAAACCTACCCCCGTATTTTTCAACAATTTCATTTGCTGTAGCATGCAGATTGCGTGCACGGGTGTAATATCCCAATCCCTGCCATTGCTTAAGCACTTCTTCTTCGCTGGCGCCTGCAAGGTCATGTACTGTCGGAAATACTTTGACAAATGAATTATAGTATGGTACTCCTTGTTCTATGCGGGTTTGCTGCATAATGACCTCCGAAAGCCAGATCAGGTAGGGATCGGTAGTCCGCCGAAAAGGAAAATCCCGGGCATTGGATTGATACCAGGGAAGAAGTTTATTCAGGAAATCTGTCATATTCCAGCAAATGTAGGTGAATTTGAGATAACTGGATTACTGGATAACTGGATTACTGGATTACTGGATTACTGGATAACTGGACAACTAGATATCCAGCTACCCAGTCATCGCAGCGAAGCGGAGCGAAGCTGCTTACCCAGTCATCGCAGCGA
>JBAXIO010000023.1:0-52362 GCA_037138335.1 Bacteroidota bacterium | reverse complement strand
CTTCCTTCCGGACCTGGGGGAGTTTGAAGGGAGCTGGTCGTATAAGACTTACCCGCTGCAAAGTTACAAAAAATCCTGCCACAGGCAAGGAGAAATCTGTTTTTTTCGTATGTTTGTCTCCAACACTAAAAAAATCACAGCAATGGAAGAAAAAAAACCTTCTCCTTCAGGAAATGCCCTTAATTACGGATTAATTACCGGGGCCGTATTAATCGTGTACAGTCTGCTATTGTACATTGCGAATCTTTATCTCAATAAATCACTTGGTTATGTAGGATATGTTTTTTTACTGGGTGGTATGGTATGGGGAACGCTCGAATACAGGAAAAAAGTCACAAACGGATTCCTGACTTACGGACAGGCATTCAGTTCCTGTTTCCTTATCGGTTTGTTTGCCGGGATACTGGGGGCAATTTATATGTTCATCTTCGCCCAGTTTATCAACCCGGGCTTCGTCAATGAGATAATTGAACAGGCAAGGATTCAGATGCAGGCAAAAAACCTGACGGATGACCAGATCGAAACAGCCCTCAGCTATACCCGTAAATTTACAAGCCCGGTGATGATGATGATCTGGGGTCTTGTTGGATATGCACTGGTTTCGGTCGTACTTGGACTGCTTGCTGCAATTTTTCTTAAAAAAGAAGATCCTAACGATACTGCATCCTCACTGTAAACTGTATAAATGGATATCTCTGTTGTAATCCCTCTTCTGAATGAAGAAGGGTCTTTGCCTGAACTTGCTGCATGGCTGGAAAAAGTCATGACTGAAAATAACTTCTCATGGGAGGTTATTTTTGTTGATGACGGCAGTTCCGACGCTTCCTGGCAGATCATCGAACAGCTTTCTTCTCAAAAACAAAATTTCCGTGGTATTAAATTCAGGCGTAATTACGGGAAAGCAGCTGCTTTGAATGTGGCCTTCCAGGAAGCTTCAGGCGATGTCGTTATTACCATGGATGCCGATCTCCAGGACAGTCCCGACGAGATCCCCGAATTATACAGGATGATCAAGCAGGAAGGTTTTGACCTGGTTTCTGGCTGGAAGAAAAAGCGTCATGATCCCATTTCCAAAACCATACCTACCCGTTTCTATAACTGGTCGGCCCGCAGGATGTCGGGGATCAAACTGCATGACTTCAACTGCGGCCTCAAAGCTTATCGTAATGCAGTCATAAAAAGTATCGAGGTTTACGGCGATATGCACCGGTATATCCCCTTCCTTGCCAAATGGGCAGGGTTCAGGAAAATCGGGGAAAAAGTCGTCCGCCATCAGAAACGGAAGTATGGAAAGACCAAGTTCGGCCTGGACCGGTTTTATAAAGGGTACCTTGACCTGCTTACCATTTCATTCATGTCGCGTTTCGTAAAACGCCCTATGCATTTCTTCGGCTTGTGGGGAAGCCTGCTATTCACCGCAGGGTTCTTCATTGCCATTTACCTGGCTTATGAGAAATTCTTCCACCAGGCTTTCAAGATGACCGAGCGCCCCCTTTTCTTTTTCGGGCTGCTGGCCATGATCATGGGGACACAGCTTTTTGTTGCAGGGTTTCTTGGGGAACTGGTCAGCCGGAATTCCTCCGACAGGAACCAATACCTTGTTGAAAAAAAGACAGGGTTATGACAGGGCCTGTCCTGTATTATTTTTATTACCTGAAAGTAAATGACGGATCCAAAAGATATTGAACGTAAGGTCAGGTTCATGCGGAAGGTTTCCATCTTCCAGGAATCATCCGATAAATTGCTGGCACGTATTGCCGAGAGCCTTACCGAAATGGAGGTTTCCGAAGGTCAGAACATTGTTCTGAAAGGGGAATTGGGCGATTCGATGTACATCATCCTCGACGGAAGGGTGAAAGTTCACGATGGTGATTATATTTTCTCGGTTCTTAAAACCGGTGATGTTTTCGGGAAATATTACCTTATTGACCAGCAGGAACGCTCGGCTACTGTCACTGCACTTTCACATACCTTCCTGCTGCGATTCAACCAGGATGAATTTCACAGGATCACCCAACATGAAAATACAATTTTTAAAGGAATACTCAAGACCCTGGTACGCCGCCTGAGGGATATGAATGTAATCGAAGAACAGTTAGCGGCCCAGAACACCGAGATCCTTCAGCAAAAAAATACGCTTGAAAAACAAAAACTGGAACTGACTGAGCTGAATGCGACAAAGGATAAGTTCTTCTCTATAATCGCCCATGACCTTCGCAGCCCAATCTCCACGCTGATCTCGCTCTCCGAAGTATTGCACACCGACATGGATTTGCTGGAGCCTCAGCAGCAGAAGGATATTCTTGAAAGCCTTCATGATCTTTCAAGGAATTATCTGAAGCTCCTCGACAACCTCCTTCAATGGGCCCGGGTGCAGTCGGGGAGGATGATCCCTGAACCTGCTGGTTTTGACATTTCTGAAGTGATCCACGAAGTCATTTCTTTTTACCGGCCTTATGCCCTGGATAAACAGATCAGGCTGGTTGAAAGGAATATCTCTCCTGTTATAGTCTATGCCGATATGAATATGATCAGGGTCGTACTGAGGAACCTGATCTCAAATGCTATTAAATTTACCCAGCCAGGGGGTGAGATCCATATTATTATGATCAATAAAGTTGACTGGGCGGAAGTGATCGTCCAGGATAACGGGCTCGGTATGTCGCCCCAGGTGTTTGAAGGTTTGTTCAAGCTTGATAAGACCCAGTCAATGGCAGGTACTGCAGGAGAGAAAGGGACAGGATTGGGTTTGCACCTTTGCAAAGAATTTGTGGAGCTTAACAAAGGCACGATAAAAGTTGAAAGCCAGAAAGGTTTCGGTTCGGTGTTCAACTTCACTATTCCTAAACCGGCTTAAGCAGTCTATGCCACAACCAACGACAGTCGTCTTAATAGGTTCGGCTTACCCGTTGAGGGGAGGGTTGGCAACATATAACGAACGGCTTATAAGGGAGTATATCCGCCTGGGTTCCTCAGCTTCCATCGTTACATTCAGCCTGCAATACCCTTCTCTGCTGTTTCCAGGTAAAACCCAGTATTCAACAGACCCCGCTCCACTGGGAATACCAATCCAGGTTAAACTGAACTCGGTCAATCCACTGAACTGGCTTTCGGTGGGAAATGAAATTAAAAAGGCCAGGCCCGACCTGGTCATTGTTAAATACTGGATGCCTTTCATGGCGCCATGCTTCGGTACTGTTTGCCGGCTTATTAGGAAGAACAGGCACAGCAGGGTGGTCTCGGTGATCGATAACATCATCCCCCATGAAAAGAGGCCCGGCGACAGGCTGTTGTCTTCTTTTTTTGTCAACTCCGTGGATGGCTTTGTCGCGATGTCCCATTCCGTGATGGAAGACCTTGTAAGCTTTGATAAAAAAAAACCTAAGCTCTACTGCCCGCACCCGCTGTACGATAATTTCGGGGATGCCATCAGCAAACAGGAAGCAAGGAAAAACCTGGGTCTTGACCCTTCGTCAAGGTATGCCCTGTTCTTTGGATTTATCAGGGACTATAAGGGACTTGACCTGCTGCTGGAAGCGTTTGGGACCGAAGCCCTCAGGAATTCAGGAATTAAACTGCTTGTTGCCGGTGAATTCTACTGTGATCCTGCACCTTACCATGAAATTATAAAACGCCATGGCCTGGGGGATACGGTGATCATGAGCAATGATTTCATCCCCGACAGTAAGGTCGTCAATTATTTCTGCTCCGCGGATGTGATCGTCCAGCCATACAAAAGCGCTACCCAGAGCGGCGTTACGCAGATAGCCTACCATTTTGACAAACCAATGATCATTACCGATGTTGGCGGACTGGCCGAGTTCGTGCCTCATGAACAGGTAGGCTTCGTGGTAAAACCCGATAAACAGGCCATTGCTTCTGCCATACTGGAATTTTACACTTCTGGCAGGGAAGCTGAATTCTCGGCCAATGCAGCCGTCGAAAAGCAAAAATATTCCTGGAAAAGAATGGTGGAAGCCATAAACGCAGCCATGGGGGGTGACCAGGGACCAGGGACCAGGGACCAGGGACCAGGGAACAGGGAACAGGGAACAGGGAACAGGTAGTAGTTAGCAGTCACTGTTCACCAGTTACCTTCGCTCTCTTCAGTCACCAGTCACCAGTCACCAATAAAACTGTATATTCGCAATGTAATTTACCGATCATAACCATGATTATACGTAGCAAAGCCCCTCTTCGCCTGGGTTTGGCCGGCGGAGGAACAGATGTCGCCCCATTCTCTGATATGTATGGCGGGGCAATATTGAATGCCACTATCAGCATGTATGCGACGGCTGCTATAGAAGCCCGGAACGATGGAAAGATCATCCTGAATTCCCTTGACAAGCATGAACGATATGAGCTTAATTCTGACCTGCAACTTGAGATTGACGGCAAACTTGACCTGCATAAAGGAATTTATAACAGGCTCATCAGGGATTATTCACTTAAACCGCTCTCCTTTGAACTTTCAACCTATGTGGATGCCCCTCCGGGCTCGGGTCTCGGCACAAGTTCAACTCTTGTCGTTGCTATCCTGGGCGCTTTTTCCGAATGGCTCAACCTGCCGCTGGGCGAATACGACCTGGCCCATCTCGCTTATGAAATCGAAAGGGTGGACCTGAAAATGGCCGGGGGAAAGCAGGATCAATATGCCGCAACATTCGGAGGGGTGAATTTTATGGAATTCTTCAAAGAGGATAAAGTCATCGTCAACCCCTTAAGGATACGTGACAAATATCTTGATGAGCTGGCTCATAACCTTGTGCTGTATCATACCGAAACAAGCCGTCTTTCAAGCATCATCATTGAAGAACAGAGGAAGAATGTGATGGATGGCAATGAAAAGTCCCTCGAAGCCATGAACAAACTGAAGGAGCAGTCGCTGATGATGAAAGAAGCCCTGCTTAAAGGGGAATTGGATAAAATAGGGGATATCCTTGATTTTGGATGGAAGTTTAAAAAGAATATGGCCAACGGGATCACTAATCCTATGCTTGACGAGATTTATGATACGGCAAAAAGGAATGGCGCATCAGGAGGTAAAGTCTCAGGTGCCGGAGGCGGCGGGTTTATGTTCTTTTACTGCCCGGGAAATACCCGCTCGGCAGTAATCGAAGCTCTGAAAAAATTCGGAGGACAAACCAAACGGTATGATTTTACACAGAAAGGGCTCAGGAGCTGGACGATTTAAACGGGAAGCAGGATGCAGGATGTTCATCGTCCATTGAAATACTATAAGTAACATGACTTTCTTAGAACTAGCAAAATCAAGGTATTCTGTCAGAAACTATCTGCCAAAGCCTGTTGAAGAGGAGAAGCTTAATTACATCCTTGAATGCGGAAGGATTGCACCTTCAGCCGCCAATTACCAGCCGTGGCTGATCAAGGTGGTACGTGATCCGGACTTAAAGAAAAAACTGGAAGAAACCTATGCCAGGGAGTGGCTGAAACAGGCCGCTGTGATCCTGGTGTTCCTGGGTAACCACCAACAGGGATGGAAGCGCAGTGATGGCAAGGATCACACCGATATTGACATTGCCATCATGGCCGATCATATTACCCTTGCTGCTGCGGAGCAGGGACTGGGAACCTGCTGGATTTGTAATTTCGATGCTGCAAAATGCATACAGGTACTGAACCTGCCCGATCATATAGAGCCTATTGCCTATCTCAGCCTTGGCTATCCTGCCGGTTCCACTGATCAGGTATCGCGTCACCTGAAACGTAAACCCTTTGAAGAAATAATTAAATTTGACCACGTTTAATGCCATGATGACCATGATCATGGAAATTGCCCTGAGTGTTAAATAATATGCCTGAATAATAATACCATTGTTAAAACTATGTCAAGAATCCAAGAATGTATCCGGCAGTCCATTGAGACAAAACAGAAAATCCTGAGCGATCCTGCACTGCTGAAAGTGATTGATGATGTTACTTCTGCATGTTGCACTGCATTCTGCAACGGGAACAAGGTGCTGTTTTGCGGGAACGGGGGAAGCGCTGCCGACGCCCAGCACCTGGCCGCTGAATTCTCAGGAAGGTTCTATTATGACCGTCCGCCCCTTTCGTCCGAAGCCCTGCACGTCAATACGTCCTACCTGACGGCCGTTGGCAATGATTATTCCTTCGATGAGGTCTATTCCCGACTCGTGAAAGGGATAGGAAAGGAGGGAGATATCCTGATCGGGCTCTCTACTTCAGGCAATTCGAAAAATGTGATACGTGCGTTTGAGGTTGCCAATGAGATAGGCATGCTCACCGTGGCACTGACCGGGGAAAGCGGAGGCGGAATGAAAGATGCCGTTGATTTCCTGATCAACGTTCCATCATCCGACACTCCCAGGATACAGGAATCTCATATCCTGATCGGGCATATTATTTGCGAGATCGTTGAGTCTTCATTATTTCCCAAAGAATAATTCCTGTTGGAAGCGATAATACTTGCCGGAGGATTTGGAACCCGTTTGCAGGCCGTGGTGAAGGATATCCCAAAATCCATGGCCCTTATAAACGACAGGCCATTCCTGGAATACCTGCTCGATTATCTTTTAAAACAGGGAGTTCATCGTGCCGTTCTTAGTGTGGGCTACAAACGCGAGGTCATACAAAGCCATTTTAAAAACCTTTACAGGACGATGGAACTGGATTACGCCATTGAGGAAGAACCCCTGGGCACCGGGGGTGGCATCAGGCTTTCGTTCTGGAGGATCAGGGGCGACCGGGCCGTGGTAATGAACGGCGACAGCCTGTTCAGGATAGACCTGAAGTCCTTTGAACGGGAACACCTGTCGAAAAAAGCCGATGTCAGCCTGGCGCTCCGAAAATTATCAGATACCGGCCGTTATGGAAGAGTCAGCATCAACAGGCAAAGAAGGATTACAGGTTTCGAAGAAAAAAGGGAGAATGCAGGCAACGGGCTTATCAATGCAGGGGTATACCTGATCGAAAAGGCCTACTTAATGGAGCCGCATTTTCGGGGAAGATTTTCAATCGAGAAGGATTGTTTCGAACAGTATTTCGGCATTGACCGTATGTATGGTTACCCGGCCGAAGGATATTTTCTTGATATCGGCATACCCGAAGATTTTCAGAAAGCTCAGCATGAATTTAAAGGATTTGAAAATAGATAATACCTGGTCGCTGTTTCTCGACCGCGACGGGGTCATTAACCATCGAATGGTAGATGATTATGTGCGCAACTGGGAGCAGTTTAAATTCAAACCAGGGGTACTGGAGGCTATAGAAGAGATGTCGGGCATGTTCAGCAGGATTGTCGTCGTAAGCAACCAGCAGGGAGTGGGTAAGGGCCTCATGAGTGAACAAGAAGTTGAAAACCTCCATTCCAGGATGATCACCGAGGTCACAGCTGCAGGCGGGAGGATTGATGCTGCGTTTTTCTGCCCTGCCCTTGAAAGTGAAAAATCATTTAACCGGAAACCTAATATAGGAATGGCCCTTCAGTCAAGGAAACGTTTTCCCGAAATACGTTTCAGGCAATCAGTCATGGTCGGAGACTCACTCTCAGATATGATATTCGGGAAAAGGCTTGGCATGAAAACTGTATTCCTTTCAGCAGATCTTCCGCACATCAGAAAAGGATATAAAACTATAAATTTTGTATTTCCCGATCTCCGGTCCTTTGCCCAGGAACTGTTATCTGAAATATGAAATCTTACATCAGATACCTGATAAATCGTAAATCGTAAATTGTAACTCGTAATTCGTCCTTCGTCAATCCGCCCATGTCTCCAAAAATCATCCTTTTCGCTTTCTTCGCCTACACCGCCCTGCTTTTTTTCATCACCTGGCTGACTGCCAGGAAATCAACAAACAGGGGTTTTTATATTGGGAACAAAGCTTCGCCCTGGTTCGTCGTTTCCTACGGCATGATAGGCGCATCTTTGTCGGGGGTCACATTCATGTCGGTCCCCGGTTGGGTAGGAGATACCCAGTTCTCGTATTTTCTGGTCGTGGCGGGTTACCTTTTAGGGTATGCCATTATTGCAACCATACTGCTGCCCCTTTATTACCGGCTTAATCTTACCTCAATATACTCATACCTTGATTCCCGTTTCGGGTTCTGGTCATACAAAACAGGAGCTTTTTATTTTCTCCTTTCAAGGGTGATCGGGGCTTCGTTCAGGATGTTCCTCGTCGTAAACGTCCTCCAGGTCTTTGTTTTCGATGCCTGGAACATCCCCTTTGGATTAACCGTGCTTATTTTTATCGTCCTTATTCTCCTCTATACCTTCAAGGGGGGAATTAAAACCATAATCTGGACCGATACCGTTCAGACTACTTTCATGCTTCTGGCGGTGGTCCTTTCAGTTTACATTATTTCAAGGAATATGGATCTTAGTCTTGCAGGTTTGTACCACAGGGCAATGGATAACGGCTTAACAAGGATGTTCAATACCGACTGGAGCGACAGGCGGTTTTTCCTGAAACAATTCTTCAGCGGGATGTTCATAACAATAGTAATGACCGGGCTTGACCAGGAAATGATGCAGAAGAACCTGAGTTGCAGGAACCTGAAAGACGCTCAGAAGAACATGTTTACTTTCAGCGGTGTACTGGTATTTGTCAATTTCATTTTTCTGTTCCTTGGAGCCACCCTGTTCATGTTTGCTGAATTCAAGGGGATCAGGCTGCCCTCGCGCTCAGACGATCTCTTTCCGCTGATTGCAATTAACTATCTTGGCCCCGTAGCGGGGCTTGTTTTCATCATCGGGCTGATCTCTGCTGCCTATCCCAGCGCCGACGGGGCATTGACTTCACTTACAACCTCCTTTTGCATTGACTTCCTCGGCCTTCCGAAGAGAGAAAATATGAATGAAAGGAAAAAGGAAAGGATAAGGTACCTGGTCCATGTATGCTTCGCCATTCTTTTACTTGGAGTTATTATTTTATTCAGGGCCATAAATGACAGGGCGGTTATTGATAAGTTATTCACCGTGGCAGGGTATACTTACGGACCACTTCTGGGCCTGTATAGTTTCGGCCTTTTTTCACGCAAACAGGTCAGGGATAAGCTGGTGCCTCTCATCGCCTTAATCTCGCCCTGTATCTGTTATTTACTTAGCAACTATTCAGTGTTAATATTTGGTGGATATAAATTCGGATTTGAGCTCCTGATTCTTAACGGATTTATTACTTTTGCCGGACTCCTGCTGGTTAGCCGGAAGAACCTTGTAAAGACTTGAAAATGCTGATAGACCGTTATGCCCGGGTGAGCCCCGACGGAAATCGGAAATCGTAATTCGTAATTTGTAAATTGTAAATCGCAGCTATGGACAACATCAGATTCAGGGCATTGGAAATGACGATGGGAAGAACGCCGAAAGCGGTTATATTCCCTGATAAAAAAGCATCAGATTATTTCGGGGATCTTACCTTCAACCGGGTTGCAATGAAAGAGTTTCTTACCGAAGAAGCATATACCGCCGTTATTAATTCAATAGAAAAGGGTGAAAAAATTGACCGCAGGATCGCCGACCAGGTGGCTGCCGGTATGAAAGCCTGGGCTATCAGCAATGGCGCCACACACTATACGCATTGGTTCCTGCCTCTTACAGGAGCTACAGCCGAAAAGCATGATGCTTTTGTCAGCCCCGTGGAAGGCGGCACTGGAATTGAAAAATTCAGGGGGATTGAGCTGACCCAGCAGGAACCCGATGCTTCCAGTTTCCCCAGCGGGGGTATCCGGTCTACTTTTGAGGCAAGGGGGTACACTGCATGGGATCCTTCATCACCTGCCTTTATCATGGATAAAACCCTTTGCATACCATCGGTATTTATTTCATATACGGGGGAAGCCCTCGATTATAAAACCCCGCTGCTTCGGGCACTCCATGCTATCGATAAGGCAGCAGTTGAAGTTTGCCAGCTTTTCGACAAGGACGTGACCAAGGTGTTTGCCACCCTGGGCTGGGAGCAGGAATATTTCCTGGTTGACAAAGCGCTGTACAGCGCCCGTCCCGACCTCGTCCTCACCGGGCGTACACTGTTCGGGCATTCCTCTGCCAAAGACCAGCAGCTGGAAGACCATTATTTCGGGACTATCCCGCAGAGGGTTATGGCCTTTATGCAGGAGTTCGAACTGGAAGCCCACAGGCTTGGCATACCGGTGAAGACAAGACATAACGAAGTGGCGCCAAACCAGTTTGAATGTGCCCCCGTTTTTGAAGAAGCAAATCTGTCGGTAGACCACAACCAGCTTATGATGCACCTTGTTGAAAAGGTAGCCAGCCGTCACAATTTTACCGTCCTCCTTCATGAAAAACCATTCAGCGGTGTGAACGGTTCAGGGAAACACAGTAACTGGTCGCTCGCAACCAATACCAGGGAAAACCTCCTCCTGCCCGGGCATAACACAAAAACCGAGCTGCGCTTCCTCACCTTCCTTGTTAATATAGTCAAGGCAGTGCATGAGAATGCCGACCTCCTGAGGGCTATCATAGCAACACCGGGCAATGACCACAGGCTTGGAGCAAACGAAGCACCCCCGGGAATCATCTCGGTGTTCATCGGCGCCCAGCTCACTCATTGGCTGAACACCATCGAGAAGAGCGATAAAAGTTTTAAATTCAGCCTTGACAGCGATACAGGCCTGCTTAAAAATTTCCCGAAGATCCCCGAGATCTTGCTCGACAATACCGACCGCAACCGTACTTCACCCTTTGCCTTTACTGGGAATAAATTTGAATTCAGGGCTGTTGGCTCGTCTCATTCCTGCGCCCCTGCAATGATCGCCCTGAATATGATAGTGGCCGATCAGTTAAATAAATTCCTGAAGGACCTTAAAGAAGTGACAGGAAAGAAAGTGAAACTGGATGATGCCATCCTGGGTTTGCTTAAGAAATATATCAAGGAATCTAAACCTATCAGGTTTGAAGGTAACAATTATGGACAGGAATGGCTGAAAGAAGCCGCCAAACGCGGACTTTCGAACCACAGGACCACTCCAGATGCGCTCAAGGCCTTTGTTCATAAGAAATTCGTGGATGTGTTTGAAAGGACCCAGGTGCTTACTGCGCGTGAAGTCCATGCGCGTTATGAGATCGGTCTTGAAGATTATACCAAAAAAGTACAGATAGAATCCAGGGTGCTTGGCGACCTTGTGTCAAACCATGTGATCCCGGTTGCGATAAGGTACCAGAACATCCTTGTCGACAATGTGAAAGGACTGAAACAGGTGCTGGACCTAAAGACTTACGGAAAGATCTCCCAGAACCAGATGGAGCAGATCACCGAAATATCCGAACATATAGATAAGATCATGACCTATGTGAACGATATGACCGAAGCCAGGAAGGTGGCCAATAAAATACAGGATCCTGAAGAAAAAGCGAAAGCCTATTGCAGCCATGTATTCCCGTTTTTTGAAAAAATACGTTATCATTCCGACAAACTTGAACTGATGGTCGATGATGAAGTATGGCCATTGCCAAAATACCGCGAATTGTTATTCATTCATTAAGCACATTTTTAACTATGGAAACCAGGGGGTTCTTTCTCAGGCTTTTATTGCTGATCCTAATAGCCGGCGGCAATATGGCATATGCACAGATCAATGTGGTGCATATCGACAATAACACCTTTCCCCAGACTAATGAAGGGATATTTTACAGCCTTCCCCGTACGGTCGTCAACGTTACGGTGAAGATCGACAGGATTGAAAATTACCAGGGCCCTTATGCCGATTATGCCTTTCGCTACCTGGGCCTGAAAAATGTCGTTCAGTCCAATACCATCGAATACAAAATATCCGATATTAATATTTCGACTTCTTATGAGCCTGATCCCGATCAGTACTATTTTATTGAGCTGGGTGAGAAGATGTCGAAAGGGGAGAAAGCCGGGCTGCTTTCACTTACAGATGCCGGTATCATACTGGGAACTTTACCCTCCGCCGCCGATACCACAACCCAGATAAACAGGTTGCTTAATGCTGAAGAACCTCCACTGGAGCTTGAAAAGGATGCTTTTGGAGAGCTGTTCAGGAACTATACCGATGTGAACGTTTTTGAAAAGGTCGATACCATCCGCCGAAAAATAAACATCGACACCATGACCCTTGAAAGACAGTTTCTGAAAAAGACCATGGTGGAAAAATCTCCTGAACAAAAAGCAAAAGAAGCCGCTGATTTCCTCTCAAAGATCAAAGATAACCGGTTTAACCTGATCACGGGATTCCAGGAAGTGAATTACAATAAGGAAACCCTGGAGTTTATGGACGCCCAGCTGAAAAACCTGGAAAGGGAATACCTGAAATTGTTCACTGGTGTGAAAATCCACAAAACCATGACATTCTCCTATAAGTATATACCTACGCCGAACCAGATCAATACCGAAATACCTATCTTCAAATTCAATAAGTCTAAGGGCGTACAGGACCTCGATGCCCCTGGCGGAGGCAAGGTGATCACTATCAGGGTACAAAGGGTGGGGAATACAAATTCCGTTTCGGTTTACCTTCAGAAAGCCGGAAAATCTGCCAAATCCAGCGGTTTCTTTTACAGGATACCTGAATATGCAAGGGTGACTGTGAAAGTTGACGACAACACCCAGGAAGAGCAACAGTGCCTTATAAGCCAGCTGGGCCTTGTTACAAACCTGCCTTCAAGCAAATGGAAAGTACTGTTCCATCCCGAGACCGGCGGAATAAAGAGCCTTGGACTTGAATAAAAGGGACTAAAGGGCTTTTCTTATCCTTACCAGTTTTACCAGCAGGTCTTCAAGAAGATCAAGTTTGAGCATGTTTGCACCATCTGATTTAGCCTTGGCCGGATCAGGATGTGTTTCTATGAACAGCCCGTCGGCCCCTGCTGCTATGCCGGCCCTGGCTATAGTTTCAATCAGATCAGGCCTGCCGCCGGTTACTCCCGATGCCTGGTTCGGCTGCTGAAGCGAATGGGTTACATCGAGGATGACAGGCACCTGGAATTTCTGCATTTCGGGAATGGAACGCATATCCACAACCAGGTCCTGGTAACCGAAAGTGGTTCCCCTTTCGGTAAGCATGATATTCGTGTTCCCTGTGCTGAGTACTTTCTCAACAGCGTAACGCATTGCTTCAGGCGAGGAGAACTGCCCTTTCTTGATATTCACCGCTTTCTTTGTTCTCCCTGCTGCGATCAGCAGGTCCGTCTGCCGGCAAAGAAATGCAGGGATCTGCAATACATCCACGAACCCGGCGGCAAATGAAGCCTCATCTTCCGAATGGACATCGGTAAGAGTTGGTATCTTCAACTCTTTCCCTACAGAAGCAAGGATGTTCATTGCCTTTTCATTGCCGATACCGGTAAACGAATCACCCTTTGAACGGTTTGCTTTTTTGTATGATGACTTGAAAATGTAAGGGATATTCAGCCGTTCGCAAATCTCCCTGATACGACTTGCGACTTCGATCGGCATACTCTCGTTCTCAATTACGCAAGGACCGGCGATCAGGAAGAACATGCCGGGGTCTTTAATCGTTAAACCGGGGATATTGGGGATCATAGTATCTGTTTTTGAATAACTGATAAGCGGTGACTTGTGAACTGTGAACAGTGACTGTCAACCAGTCACCAGTCACTAATATTTGTACTTCTCTTTCCATAATGCTTTAAGCCTTGCCCGTATTTCCTTTTCCTTCGGATTTTCCTGTGGATCATAAAATTTTGACCCTTTTATCTTTTCGGGGAGAAATTCCTGGTCTGCAAAATTATTCTCGAAATCGTGGGCGTATTTATAATCCTTACCGTATCCTATCTTCTTCATCAGGTTTGTAGGTGCATTCCGGATTTGCAGGGGCACAGGCAGGTCGCCATGCTCCCTGAATGCTTTTTGTGCCTTCCTGATGGCAAGGTAGGATGCATTGCTTTTCACCGATGTGGCCAGGTAAATTGCAGTTTGGGAGAGTATCAGGTCGCATTCGGGGTAGCCTATCACATCTACGGCCTGGAAGCAGGTATTTGCAAGGAGGAGAGCATTGGGATTGGCATTCCCTATGTCTTCCGAAGCAAGGATCAGCATCCTTCTTGCAATGAACTTGGGGTCTTCACCGGCCTCAACCATCCTTGCCAGCCAGTATACCGTGGCGTTTGGATCGGAACCCCTGAGCGATTTGATGAACGCTGATATGACATTATAATGCATTTCGCCGGTTTTATCATACATGGCAAGGTTCTGCTGTATGATGCCCAGTGTATTTTTATTATCTATGCGGATGGCTTTTTCCCCGGGGCTCAGCGAAGTGACTATCAGTTCGAGTGCGTTCAGTAACTTGCGGGCGTCACCACCTGATATCCGCAGGATGGCTTCCGATTCTGCAATACTGATCTCAATTCCCATTTGCTGCTGAAGCCTTTTCCTCCCTTCTTCAAGTAATTGGAGTAGCTGGGGTTCTTCAAGTACCTTCAAAATATAAATCTGGCAGCGTGAAAGCAGGGGAGAGATCACCTCAAATGAAGGGTTCTCAGTCGTAGCCCCGATAAAGGTGATTATCCCTTTCTCAACAGCCCCCAAAAGCGCATCCTGCTGTGATTTACTGAAACGGTGGATCTCGTCAATAAACAGGAAAGGGCTGGTACCGCTTTCTTTCGCCCTGGCAATCACTTCCCTTACCTCCTTCACTCCTGAGCTCACGGCACTCAAGGTGTGGAATTCCCTTGAAAGCTGTCTCGATATAATATATGCCAGGGTTGTCTTGCCGACTCCTGGGGGGCCCCATAAAACCATCGATGGGACATTCCCCGATTCAATAGCTTTCCTGAGAATGGCACCTTGTCCCACAAGATGGTCCTGTCCGAGGTATTCATCAAGTGAATTGGGGCGCAGTTGCTCTGCAAGAGGTATCAGCATAATATTTCAAAGGTACGATTATGATGTTTAATCGTCTTTATCCCTGTTTTGAATTGTTAACATCTTAAAAAATGTTAAAATTATTCGTGCTGATATTCAGGCGAATAAGCGAAATGTTAAAAAATGTTAAAAAAAAGTGGCCTAAAAATTTGTCTGGTATGGTATCCTGCTTTATCTTTGCATCAAATTCAAAACGAACAAAACGATGAAAAAATTTGCAACATTATTAATCGTAGGTGCTGTAGCTTTCATGTATGCTTGCGGCCCCAGCGCAAAAGAGTTAGAAGAAAAAAGGATCGCTGATTCAATCCGCGTAGCTGATTCATTAGCAATGGTACAGGCAGAACAGCAGAGAATAGCTGATTCAATTGCTAAGGCTGGTGAAGAAAAGAAGAAAGCCGATTCAATTGCACATCAGGATTCAATTAAGAAACACCTGATCAAGGCTGCAAAACCTGCAAAAGCCCCCAAAAAAGCTAAGAAGTAATCCTTCTTACAAAAATAAAAAAGGCCGTCCTGAAGACGGCCTTTTTTATTTTACAGATTCTTGATCTCTGCAACCAGCTTTTGAAGAGTTGATTTTGCATCCCCGAAAAGCATATTGTTCTTCGGATGATAGAACAGCTTATTTTCGATGGCGGCATAGCCCTTGGCCATGCTGCGTTTCATCACGATCACATTCTTAGCTTCCCAGGCCTTGATTACAGGCATGCCATAGATGGGCGATGAGGGATCATCTTCAGCAGCAGGGTTCACAACGTCATTTGCACCAATTACTATCACCACATCAGTATTCTGCATTTCATTATTGGCGTCTTCCATTTCAAGAAGTTTTTCGTACGGCACATCTGCTTCGGCCAGCAGGACATTCATATGGCCCGGCATCCGGCCTGCGACCGGGTGTATCCCGTATTTCACTTCTACCCCTTTCGAAGCCAGGAGAACATCCAGTTCGTGGCAGAGATGTTGTGCCTGGGCTACGGCGAGTCCGTACCCGGGGACAATAAGAACTTTCTGTGAATAGCTCAGTAAAACAGCGGCGTCGCTTAATGTGATCTCTTTGACGGTTTTATCACCTGCTTCAGCATTGGCCGAAGCATCTCCGCCGAAAGCGCCGATAATAACGTTAAGCAGGGAGCGGTTCATAGCTTTACACATAAGGATTGTGAGTAGGGTCCCTGATGATCCTACGAGAATACCGCCCGTAAGCATCGCCTGGTTGCTGTATAGAAACCCGCCGCAGGCAGCGGCAATCCCCGTGAAGGAATTCAATAAAGAAATTACCACGGGCATGTCGGCCCCGCCTATAGGCATGACAAAACTTACCCCGTATACCAGTGCAAGAAAGGTAAGAAGATATATCAGGGTATTGTCACCGGCGACAGGTTGCTTGAACATGATGAGAATCACTAGAACTACAAGCATGAAGAGGAAGAATAGATTAAGGTATCTAATCCAGGAGGCCTTGATATCGCCAATCTTTTCATCCAGTTTCCCAAATGCTATCATGCTTCCGGCAAATGAAACCCCGCCAATGCTTAGCCCGAAAAGGATAGCCAGTGTTTCCCCGTGAAGCATGCTTGAAGCTCCTGCAGCTGCCAGGGAATCCTGAAGCTTTGGAAATTCCATCAGGGAGATCAGGGCTGCGCAGGCACCACCCATACCGTTAAATATCGAGACCATCTGGGGCATTGCGGTCATCTTTACTTTCCGGGCTGCCACCCAGCCAACGGCTGTGCCAATGGTCAATGCACCGAGTATCCATGGTACATTACCAATGCTTTCCCCGTCCTTTTTATGGAAGAGGATAGTAAATAAAATTGCAAGTCCCATCCCCGCAGCTGCCCAGAGGTTCCCGTTTCGGGCTGTGTCGGGATGGCTCAGCCGCTTTAACCCGACAATAAACAAGACGGAGGCAAGTATATAGGACATTTCAAGAATGCTGATCTCGGGAGTATATTGTATTAGCCGGTTTATCGTTTCCATCTTTTGTTAGTTTTTGGATTTCTTTTTCCTGAACATCTCAAGCATCCGGTCGGTAACGACGAATCCCCCGACAACATTGAGGGTGCCGAGAATTACAGCCAGGAACCCAAGTACCATGGGCAAAACGTCATGTGCATGGCCCATTACAATAATAGCACCAATGATGACTACACCGTGAATGGCGTTGGCCCCCGACATCAGGGGTGTGTGGAGAACCGAGGGAACATGGGAAATGACTTCGATACCAAGGAAAAGAGACAAAATGATAATAAAAATCGCTTCCCTGTATTGCAAGAAAAACAGCAAAACATCATTCATATAAATGGAATTATTTGGTTACGGACTTAACACGTTCACTGATTATTTCTTTATTGTGGGTTACGCATGTACCCTTGACCAGGTCATCATCCCAGTTAAGCTTAAACTCCCCTTTGTTTGTAAACATAAGTTTCAGGAAATTGACTACATTCTTTCCGAACATTTTACTGGCATCCGACGGCATATCGGCAGCAAAGGCGGAGTTCCCTATAATTTTAACCTGCCCGTGAATCACCGTCTCATTGTCTCTGGTAAGCTCGCAATTCCCGCCTGAAGATGCGGCCAGGTCAATGACCACCGCTCCTGGTTTCATCGCTTCAACGGTTTCTTTTCTTAGCAGCAGGGGTGCCTTTTTACCCGGGATCTGCGCGGTACAGATCACAGCATCCGATTTCACGGCATGGTCGTGGATGGCCTGTGCCTGCCGCTTCCTGAATTCTTCGTCCTGCTCAACAGCATAACCGCCGGCTGCCTTATCGTCGGTTGCTCCTTCCACATCTATAAATTTACCACCCAGCCCTGTGACTTCTTCTTTAACCGCGGCACGTACGTCAAAAACTTCCACAACGGCCCCAAGCTTGCGTGAAGTGGCAATAGCCTGCAAACCGGCTACCCCTGCTCCAAGGATCAGGACTTTTGCCGGAGTCACTGTTCCGGCAGCGGTCATAAACATTGGGAAGAACTTTGGAAGGTTGTTTGCTGCAGTCAGTACAGCTTTATAACCGGCAACAGTAGCCATTGATGAGAGGATATCCATGGCCTGTGCACGGGTTGTACGGGGCAGGATATCAAGGCTGAAACTTGTTATGTCCTTTAAGCAGAGCGTGTTGACAAGACCGGTGTTTACCATGGGGTTGAATGCGGCCATGAAAACCTGTCTTTCCTTCATCATCCCGAGCTCTGTTGTATCCGGCGCCTGAATTTTAATAAGAAAACCGGCCGATCCGAAGACTTCTTCTTTTGAAAGAATTGAAGCCCCTGCTGTTTTATAATCTTCATCAGATGCAAAGGCAGCAGTTCCGGCTCCTGTCTCAACAAGAACCTTTATATTCATCCCTGTAAGTGTTTTCACTCCTTCAGGCAACAAAGCGACCCTTCTTTCGGGAAGTTCTTCTTTAAGTAATCCTATGGTCATTTTATTCTTCTTATCAGGTTATTACCTTATTTTATTTCCTGCAGTTTACAGAGGTTAATCTTCATACCCGATATTCTTATGGGTGCCGTCACAAAAGGGTTTCTTTTTTGAATTTCCGCAACGGCAGATGGCTGCCACCTCATGTTCAACTTTGAGGGTTTTACCATCAGCATCACTTATGACAAAGCTGCCATGGACAAGTGCCGGGCCATTTTTAAGAATCTGTATCCTGGCTCCCGGAGATTTGCCCGGAACCGGTTTCTCCCTGATCGATGCTGCGCTTCCGCAATTTTTCATAAACGTAAGTGCCCTCGACGGACAGGTATTGACAACCCTGATGATTTCTTTTGTTGATGCAGCTTCGGGCTTGATCCATGGACGCAATGAATTATTAAACACCTCCGGCAAACCTATTAGGCAGTTTGCAGAATGAATGCATAACTGGGGCCTCCAATATACAGTCACTTCACCATTGGAATATGACCGGCTGCCTTTGTTTTTTTCCTTGATCTCGGTAAGTTCGGCTTTATTGATTTTATTACTCATGCAGGATTAATAAATTTGTGTAAAGGTAGGAAATAATTATTTTTGGCTGAAACTTTGATCCCATCTTCATGACAGCTAAAAGGAAGCCCCATTTGATCGCGCAGAATCAACAATCTGAACCGGAAGAACTTAAGGAAGAATGGCCCGAGGATCCCATGAACCTGTTCAGGAAATGGTTTGAGGATGCGAAAAAGATAAAAGAACATGAGCCTGAAGCCATGGCCCTTGCTACTGCTGCTGATGGCAGGCCTTCTCTAAGAATGGTTTTATTCAGGGATATAAAAAAAACAGGATTTTGCTTCTTTACAAATTATGACAGCAGGAAAGCCTGGCAGCTCGAGTTAAACCCATTTTCGTCCCTCTTGTTTTACTGGCCCAAGCTTTACAGGCAGGTCAGGGTGGAAGGAAAGGTGAAAAAGGCGGCTGCGAAAATTTCTGATGATTATTTTAACTCACGTCCCATGGGAAGCCGCATCAGCGCTTGCATCTCGCCTCAGAGTGCTGTTATTCCCGACAGGCTTTTCCTGGAAGTTATGCACGAGGCCTTGACAAAGGATCTTGGCGGTAAACCACCCAAGAGACCTGATAACTGGGGGGGATTTATTCTGGTTCCCGACCGTTTCGAATTCTGGTCAGGAAAGGAAAACCGCCTGCATGACAGGATATTGTACAGGAAAGGAAAATCAGGTTGGATAATTGAACGGCTCGCTCCCTGAACATGCCCGAAAAATACTAATTTTATTCATCCTTATCCCGACTTATTCTGAATATATGATGAAGAAATTTATTTTGCTCCTGCTACTTGCCGCTCTATCTGATTATGGTTTTGCATGGATATACCCGGAGCACAGGGATATCGCCATTCTTGCCATTCAAAAGCTTGATCCCGCCCATCGTGCCGACCTCGAAAGGTTCTGGTCCATAGCCCGGAATGGGCATGAGTCCAGGTTATTCTCCCTTTCTATCGATACAACACGGTCACGCGGCCCTGAATTTATTGACTTCGCTGCATGGCCTGCAATTTCGGGCGACCATTCGACATCAGCCGCAAATCTTCTGCATAATGTTTTGCAAACAGAATGGATCATGAAGGTGGCGAATGTCGCTTATGAATTGAGAAAAGGAATTGCGAATGCCAGGAACAGGAGCGACCGCCTGAATAAACTCAGGGATTCAGATATCAAACTGCTCCGCGTTGACCCGGAGTATGTAACCAGGGCGGGCTCTAACAATGTGCATTTCCTCCTGGCAAGGCCAAATGAAAAGACAACTGAATCTCAGTATTTCGCGATTTGTTTCAGGCAGGGTACCGAGATGAATGCCCTGGGCACCTACGGATGGTTTCACCTTAGTGCTTTGCTTAAAGCCGAAAAGTTCGCAAGGGACAGTATGAGTTCCGGTGAACGCTCCTCCCTCATGCTGGCGATCCTGGCCGATGAAGCCTTTGCCATCCATTTTCTCGAAGATATGTATGCTTCCGGCCATGTGGCAGGAACCTGGGGAAATGCGGCCCAGCGGAAAGGAACGCATGATTATTATAATGAGAAGGGCTTGGAAGTATCGACCTGGGATGGCGGCAGGATGGTGCTGATGGGAGATGCCTATATGAGGCCTGAAGATGCCGACAGGTCGTCTGATGCGGTTCGTATCAGTCTTGAGCAGGTCATCGAAGTTGCATCAGGGAGGCGGCCCTTTACCTTTAAAACCCATGAAAATCTCTCATTGACTGCCGATACACTGAATGTTTGCAAGACTAATTTCATGCCTGTCCGCCAAATAGACAGTACATTCTCGATTTGGTACAGGGCTGTAATCATGCCAACTGCAGTTCCGGGTCTGGCCAGTGGCCTCGGGGAACTTCCCAGGTTCAGGGCAGAAGTGGGGCCTTTTATCGGGCTTACTGCTGCCGTGAGGGGCTCAGTCCTGTTCAGCGGATTTGGCACTCATCAGAACACCGCAGGGGTGACCGCGGGGCTGGGAATGGCAGTGCGCGTTGGTCTTGGCCTTGAAGGGGTTTTAAATGAAGCCGGCGACGGCCTGGTATTTCTTGACCTGGGCTGGAGGCTGGATGGCCCCTCCTCGATGAAAATGACAGCAGATCCCGCCCTGAAGCAATTCGGGGCCATGTTTTCGGCCGTTCCAAGCAGGGATGCCTTTTATGCCCGTCTCCGCCTGCCATTCTACGTGATCCCCGGTGATCTTCTTATTCTCGGGCCCATTCTGTATTTATTTGCACCTGAAACCATGAACAAAGTGCTCACCTCTGCAGGTAATGGCGGATTGATCCCCTGGCAGTCGGGAATGGTTACTCCCATCGGGAGATTTCAATTCATCCTGGGCAGGGAAGTCGGGGTGTATCTATACGGATGGCCCAAAGACCCCGACAGGTACCTCCTTCCCAAAGGACCTGATCTTGATGCCGACCAGGTGCTCGTTTCCATGCGATCCACACTGCTTGAATTTCCATTCCTCGAATACAGGCCGTTTCATGCATTCTCGACCAATCAGACGGCAAGTCTTGTTTTTCAGTTTTTCGGCGGATTTGATATTCCCGGAAAAGCCAGGGTAATCTTTCCTGAAAATGAAATTGCACCTAAAGTGCGCACGATTACCTTTCTGGGCGTGAGGATCGGGTTTGACTGGAGGTATTATTTTTCAAAAAAGAAGTCCTAGCCCTGGCTTCCTCCCCGTTTGTGCAAAACAATGCTGACCTTTTCCAGTGTTATCAGTCCGCCTTTGGGCACTTTCTCGAAATAGGGGAGGATGCTTTCAACAAAACCATTAATTTTAACTGTATCATCAACTATCTCGATTATTATTGGCATCTTCTCCGAGATATCCCAGAGCTTCTGGGAATATACCATGCTGCTTGCACCGTAACCCATGCAGCCTTTTAAAACTGTGGCGCCTGCAAGCCCGTATCGTTTGGCGGCAAATACAATCACTTCATACAGGGGTTTATGCCTGAAATTGTCGGTAGAACTGATAAATATCCTGAGAAGATTGGCTTCTCCGCTGGTTTCCATAGTCACAATATTTTATGTATGAACATATTCCCGATATAAACTGCAAGGAGCCCCAGGAAAACGCTGAGGCCTGTATAAAGTGAAAAATATAAAAAATTCCCGTCTTTTAACAGGGCGATGTTCTCCCCTGCAAAGGTTGAAAAGGTTGTGAATCCCCCACAGAATCCTACAGTCAGGAACATCCTCATTTCAGGGCTTAACAGCTCGCTACGTTCTGACATCCCGTAAAACATGCCAATCAACAGGCATCCTGTAATATTCACAATAAGGGTTCCCAGGGGAAATGTAGTATCGGCGCTGCTGTGTATATAGCGTGAAAGGAGAAAGCGGGCGACACCGCCGGCGAAACTCCCTGAACCTATGATTAAGATCAGTCGAAGCATTTGATATTCTTTCAATGCGAAAGTAGGAAACTTTTTCTATGGATTTTTCCTGCCTGGCCAAAATCTTCTTGCGGTTGTTCAACCTGGGTTTTTTTTTTATATTTTCGCAAGGATCGGATACTAATCCCATTCTATGAAACAACTGCTGCTTATCCTGATGTTTTTCGGTCTGCTGTCAACTACTGTCATGGCCCAGGTCCCGATTTCTCCCCCAATGAATAATTCGTTTAAAAAGCTGACCTCATATCCTGAACTCTCTTCTTACGTTGAACTTCTTGGAAGACAACCAGGATTGCTTAAGGTGGAGGTGATCGGGCACTCAGTGAAAGGCAGGAACCTTTATGCCCTGAAATTTTCTTCCACGGAATTTGGCAGGGATACTTCGAAAATTAAAATTCTCATCTTTGCCCAGCAGCACGGTAATGAACAATCGGGAAAAGAAGGTGTATTGCTCCTGGCTCCTGAACTGCTGAAGACTGAAAATCGCTACCTCTTTGATAAAATAGACCTTTTGCTTATCCCGCAGGTAAACCCTGACGGTTCAGAGCTTAACAAAAGACGCAATGCAAACGGTATGGACCTGAACAGGAACCACCTGATCCTGACCGAACCTGAAACGATAGCACTACACAAGCTATTTGACAGGTACCTGTTTGAAGTGACGATGGATGTTCATGAATATTCACCATTTGGAGAGGAATGGCAAAAATACGGATACCGGAAGAACTCAGATGTAAACATCGGGACCACCACCAGCCTTAATGTACCTGAAAGCATCCGGAAATTATCTGACAACGGTTACCTCCCGTTCATCTTCAGCTACCTGAAGGAAAGAAATTTCTCATCTTTTACATACTGCCCCGGGGGCCCTCCGGAAATTGCCTATATAAGGCATAGCACTTTCGATATCAATGATGGAAGGCAGAGTTTCGGGATCCAGGGCAGTTTTTCCTTTATCCAGGAAGGCATGAATGGAAAGGATGATTCAATCGAAAACCTTCAGCACAGGGCCGAAGGCCAGATGGCTGGCATGCGCGGCCTGCTCGAGTATGTATATAGGAACCAGGCAAGGATCGGGACCCTAGTATCAAATGAGCGCAAAAAACTGTGTTCCCCCGATCAGGGCCGGGAAATATCAATTCAATCGGTGCATGTATCTAACGGACAGGAATTAAAGATCCCTCTTTATTCCTATTTTTCTCATAAGGACAGCCTTGTCACTGTTAAGGATTACCGGCCCGTGGTAAAATCGGTTTATGATGTCAGGAAACCGCTGGGATATCTGGTCCCGAAAGATTGCACCGCATTGCTGGATTGGGCCGGCCGGCAATCGTTTGAACAATTCCCCCTGAACAGGCAGTCGGGTGATCAATACATGCAATATATGATCAATTCCATTGACTCCATAGACTTTGAAGGTGAAAAAGTTGTTGATCCTGAGTTGACTTTGAACCTGCTTGATAAACTCCCTTCCGGCCCTGGCTTTATCTTTATACCTGCCTCCCAACTGAAAGGCAGCCTCCTTATTCTCGCCCTTGAGCCGAAGTCAATGCTAGGACTAGCAACCTATGAAAAATATGCCCGATTTCTTAAAGCAGGAAAGCCCTGGCCTGTTATCAGGGTTGTAAAAAAATAGTTTGTTGATGATTTTAACCATTTAAACAAAGATGTTATGCGTATAGAAAGAATTGAACTCCGCCACATTAAAATGATCCTGGTCAGCCCGTTCGTAACTTCCATGGGTACCGAATATGATGAAGAACACATCATTGTCAAGGTTGATGCAGAAGGGGTAACAGGATGGGGTGAGAGCGTTGCCGAAGGAACGCCCTATTATTCCTACGAAACAGTGCCTACAGCCTGGCACATCCTGAACGATTTTTTAATTCCCTCCGTACTTGGTAAAGACCTCCAGAGCATTGATGAAGCTATCGCAGCTTATGCAAAAGTGAGGGGACACATGATGGCCAAAGCCGGGCTTGAAGCGGCTTTATGGGATGCTTTTGCAAAGAGCAAGGGTATTTCTCTGTCCCAGATGCTTGGTGGTACCCGAAAAAAGATAGATGTAGGGGTAAGCATTGGTATCCAGGATTCGGTGCCCGGGCTCATTAAAAAGGTTGAAGGTTACCTTGCAGAAGGATACAAACGGATAAAAATCAAAATAGCCCCGGGTTTTGATATGCAATTTGTTGAGGCATTGCGAAAGCAGTTCCCGGGCCTGTTGCTTCAGGTCGACGCCAATTCGGCATACAGGTTGGAAGATATCGGCATTTTTAAAAAGATGGATGACTTCGGACTTCTTTTAATAGAACAGCCCCTCGGGTATGAAGATATATTTGATCATTCAAAACTCCAGCGTGAACTTAAAACACCTATCTGCCTTGACGAGAGCATCCATTCGCTCGACGATACCCGTGCTGCCATTGAACTTGACAGCTGCAGGGTCATAAACATCAAGCCGGGACGGGTCGGGGGCTATACCGAATCAAAACTCATCCACGATTACTGTGCCGGGATGAATATTCCGGTATGGCATGGCGGCATGCTTGAATCGGGGATAGGCAGGGCCGGCAATGTGGCTTTGGCTTCACTGCCGAATTTTACCTTACCGGGCGATCTTTCAGCCAGCAAACGGTATTATAAGGAAGATATCGTTGACCCTGAATTTGTCGTAAACCCTGATGGAACCATGGATGTACCAACCAAACCAGGTATTGGCGTGGAAGTGAACATGAGGAAGCTCGATGATGTAACACTGAGAAGTGTGGCCCAGAAGGCTTAATGAACTGGTTTTTTGTTAGAAAGAATCAGAATGAAAATATGGATCCTCCCATAATGAAAACAATTCAGTTTGAATTTTATCAACGCGCTTACCACGTAACTACCCTGCCCATTGCCACCAGGTGAATGATGTTAAAGCCTTCATCCAGCAGCAGCAGATCTGCATCGCATCCCTCGCCGATATAGCCTTTCCCTTTTAACTTCAGGGTATCGGCAGGGCTGGATGTAGCAACTCTTAATGCGGTTTCAAGGGGGATTTTATCTTCCAGCACGGCCTCTTTGATTTCCCTCAATATTGAGGATGGCAGCCCCATGTCTATTTTTACCAGCCTCCCTTCAGAATCGAAACTTGGCAATGACCCACATCCATCTGAAGTAAACGTGATATGCGAGGCGGGAACTCCTGCCTCAAGCAACTCTTTCAGGGCCACCGATGGCTTTATCTCCACATCTTTATCGTAAGGGTAGGAACTGGCCGTGATATCAATATAGCCTTTTTTACCGTATTCCTTTGCATCTTGAAAAATGTAAGGGTTACGGTTGCAATGGGTAGGAATGAACTGCCGGTAGCCCATCATTGTGCAGGCGACCACTTCATGAAGAGGCCTGAAAGGATCTTTGGCATCTCCCATATGAATATTAACAATGCCGGCTTTGCCGCCTATCATGCCCGCCACCCTGGCCTGGGCGGTAATCCTGGCCAGTTCGGCAACCGACGGGACCGAGGAGCGGTGGTCGGAGATGGCGATCTCTCCAACCCCTATTATCTCTTCGAAAAGGGCAATATCTTTAGCCAGGTCACCCGTGATAGTAGGGGTGGGGACCTGGTATGCACCGGTATACATCCAGGCAGAAACACCCTGGGCCCGCAATGATTTGATCTTCATCAATACACTTTCAACCGTACGTGTGATACCATCGGTTCCAAGGCATCCGATCACGGTGGTAACGCCCCCGTCGAACATCATGTTAAGCTGGAGCTCAGGCATCCTGCTGGCAGGTCCTCCTTCTCCGCCGCCCCCGGTGACATGAACATGGCTGTCGATGAGCCCGGGAACAAGCCTTTGACCTTTACAGTCAATAATAGTTACCTCGGCTCCCTTTGGAGGTTCAATGTGGTCCTGAATTGAAAGAATGGTGTGATTTCCTGTCAGAACATCCTTTTTGCCGATATAATCCGGACAATAAACCTGAGCATTCATGAAGAGTGTTATCATATTTCTTTATTTAGGGCAAATTTGAGGAAAAATGATATCGGTTTTATTAAGTTTTCATATTTTTTTTATCTTCGCAAGTATTACTTCATGTTGTAAGAAATCATACCGGACTCATGACTCTTCTCATTCCATCTCGTTGTTTAAGACCGGTTTTCTTTTCTTTATTTGTTTTGTTGTTTTTTTACGGGTATACCCAACCTGGCCGTATTCTCCTGGTTGGAGGCGGCGCAGAAAAGAACGGATCTGCAGGATGGAGCACCCCGGCGTACACCTGGGCAGGTGGCGGAAAAAAGGTAGCGATAGTCGGGATAACTACTGGTTCCCTCGCGCCCTATTTCCTCCAGTACTGTAACGCTGCACGCGCCAGGGAGTTTGCAATTGCCACTCACGACAGTGCCAACAGCCAGGCAACCTATGATACCCTCATCAGCTATGATGTGATATTTTTCAGGGGTGGAGACCAGTATGACTATTACCGCTATTACAAAAATACCAGGCTGCTTGACGCAGTAAACTATGTATATAGCCACGGAGGTACGATTTGCGGCACTTCAGCAGGAATGCATATTTTGTCCTCCGTTGTTTTTACAGCCCAGCATGGTTCGGCATATCCTGACGAATGCATAGAGAATCCCAACAACGTTACGGTCACACTTGCTGATGATTTCCTGGATCTGTTCCCGGGATTTATATTTGATACCCATTTTGCGGAGCGCGGGCGTTTTGGCAGGCTTCTGGGGTTCCTTGCAAATTACCAGTTGAACCACGGGAAAGCTCTTACGGGCATCGGCATGGACGATATGACCTGCATGACCATCGATGAGACTGGCGGTGGCACGGTTTACGGAACCGGCTGTGCCAATATATATATGGCCGGAGCAGGCTATACCTTGCATGGGCCTAAGCTGCTGGCCGACAGCATTCGTATTATGCAGCTCCTGCATGGATGCACTTATAATTTTACAACTGGAGAAGCCGGTTATACCGCTTTGGACCGGCAGCTCAATACATCTTCTTTCAGCGAATCAGGAAATTACACAGTTCTTGCCAGCGGCAGCGATATATTTTCGGATAACCTGCCAATGCTTACCGACCTTGTCAGGGGATCAGGCGAGGCATCCCGGAAAATTTTGTTGTTATCGGGAGACCAGTCTCTTGCTGCGACATTCAGCAGCAAATTGATAGAACTTGGAGCCACGGCAGTTGATGTTTTTAAACCTGATATTCAATCGGGTTCAGACCCGGCCCTCGGGGATCTCATAAGGCAATCGCGTAAAATCCTCTTCCTGAAAAACACTTACGGGGATTTTTCTGGCTTTCTCGGAACTTCAAATGGGAATCTTCTTCAGAAACAGGTGAAAACCGATAGCATGGTAACTGCTTTTGCCGGAGACAATGCCCGGTTTGCAGGGAAAACGGTCATTGAGAATTATCTCACAATATATTCCTCCTATTATGGAACCCTTAAGTTTAAGAAAGGTCTTTCGCTGCTTAAATACTCTGTGATCATGCCTAATACCTTCCTGAACAGTGATATTTATGAAAATACCGTGACGGCGGTCCCTTATGCCATGTTGAAAGACACTCTTAAATTCGGTATCTGGCTTACCAATCACAATTACATGAAATATGCCCCGCTTGCCGGAAAGACAACCCTCACCGGTTATGGAGCGGCTCCGGTCATGGTTATCTCGAATGAAGGAACACGGGCCGGTTTTTCAAGCCATTCGGCTTCGGGGTCTCTTTCAACAGCTCCCCGCATGGTGGCTGGTTTCGAGCAACTAAAGCTGTCACTTATTGATGAAACCACTCCTTATATTATGGGGAAAGTCAATACAGAGGGAATCTCCTCTTTGTACAATGATATGTCAATTTCAGTTTCTCCTGACCCGGTGCACGACAAAGTCATGGTTTCATGCCGTGAGCAGGCTTTTACTTGGGCTATTGTTGAACTTACAGGAAATTTGATCCTTAAAGGAGAGATCAGCGGATCAAACGGAACTATTGACGTTTCCTGCCTCAAGCCAGGTTTGTATTTCATCCTAGTGAACTCGTATCACAATTTCCTTTCAGGGCATTCAAAGTTCATCAAAATTTAAACCACGATATTCAATAATCTCAAAAACCATGAACCGGACCATCATTCTGTTATCTGCATTCATCAACCTGTTTGCTTTATTTTCCAGTGCCCAGCCTGCATACAAAGGCAAGCTGGTTATTGTCGGAGGAGGTCTTGAAGCTGACAATAAAAGCATATTTCAGCAACTGATCGGCTTCGCCGGTGGTGCAGGCAATGCTGCATTTGCTATTATCCCGTCGGCCGGCGGTGCACCAATGCAATCTTTTGTTTATTTTAAAAATATACTGGTTTCTTATGGCCTTAAACCTGAAAACATCCACCTGATCCCTGTCGCAGTTATGGATGATGACAGTACAAAGGACGTGAATGAATCTGAATGGAAGGATAACGGTAAAGATCCCCGCCTGGCAGAAATTGTCAGCAAATGCACTGCAGTATGGTTTACGGGCGGCGATCAGCTTAGAACCACGAAAGCTTTATACTTACCCGACGGAAGTCAGACTCCTGTTCTTAAAGCAGTTTGGGATGTGTATCTTTCGGGTGGAGTCATTGGTGGTACAAGTGCCGGTGCAGCCATCATGAGCGGTGTCATGATAGGCGGAGGTACGAGTATCGCGGCACTGGGCCATGGTGTTATGAAGGATTTTATCGGGGATGATTTTCCGGAGGACCAGGGTTTGCTGATCACAAGGGGATTTGGTTTTTTTCCTTGCGGGATTGTTGATCAGCATTTTAATATCAGGGCACGGATAGGGCGGCTTGCAATGGCTCTTATGAATGAAAAACAGCAAATCGGCATGGGCTTTGGTGTTGATGAGAACACGGCTCTGATCTTTGACGGCAAACAAAACAGGGTAAGTGTTGCAGGTGCGGCAGGGGTCACCATCCTCGGGACCTCAGATGCCAGGATCACTTATACTCAAAAGCTGCCTTGTATCAGTAACCTTTCATTAAGCTATCTCGAAGAAGGTGATTCATTCGATGTTTCAACCGGCCTTATTACGCCGGCAGGAGGGAAGCTTTCCACCAGGGGAAATGAACATCACAAAGACCATTTTACGGACCAGGGCGGACTGCTGTCGGCAAATAAAACTTCATTCCGTGAGGCCATCACAGCCGGTCTGGCCGACAACAATGCTACAGACACCATCAGGAGTATTACCTTTTCTGACAATGCCAGGGGGTTCATGCTGACCCTTCGCAAAACACCATCATCCGAAGGGTTTTCTTCAGGCAAACCTTCTTACCGTTATACTGTGGCCCATATCATGATGGACATTACCCCTGTGAATATTTCAGTAAAACCAATAAACGATATATACTAACCTAATTTCAAAACCATGAAAAAACCTTACTATTTGTTATTGTTGTTTGGTGTGCTTTTCCAGCAGCTGGTAGCGCAGGACATCCCTGTGAGCGGAAAGATCATCCTGGCGGATGATAATTCGCCTCTGCCGGGAGTCACTGTTCTTATCAAGGGGAGCGCACAGGGAACCACCTCCGATATAAAGGGCAAATATTCAATTACAGTGCCCGCAAAAGGAGTGCTGGTGTTCTCCTACATCGGGATGCAGGCCCAGGAGATCCCGGTGAACGGGCACCAGGTAATTAATGTGAAAATGAGCAACCAGGACATCCCTCTTGGTGAGGTTGTTGTTGTGGGTTACAGTACAAGCAGTAAAAAACTGTTGTCGGGCTCCATTTCACTGGTGAATGAAGATGAAATAAAAAATATTCCGATCCGTACAATTGATGGGGTGCTTACCGGGCAGACACCGGGACTCACAGTCACTTCACAATCAGGAACACCCGGCGGTCAGAATATGATCAAACTAAGGGGGGGCAGTTCAATCAATGCGAGCAATACCCCTCTGATGGTTATCGATGGAATACCGGCAATCACCGGTGAATATTCACAGGTTGGAATGAGCGGCCAGGAGCTCAATGCCATGAGTGATATCAACCCTAACGATATCGAATCAATGACCATCCTTAAAGACGCATCGGCTACTGCAATGTACGGTGCCCGTGCTTCTAACGGGGTTATCCTGATAACTACAAAGAAAGGGGCCCGCGGAAAAACCGACGTGACATTGAACATGAGTTACGGATGGCAAAGACTGCCAAAAGAAAGGATCATGCCGATGATGAATGCCGATCAATGGAATGCATACAAAGGTACCAGTGTACAGGGGATCAACACCGACTGGATGAGTGAGATCCTCCAGGTGGCACCAACAGCAAATACCGAACTTTCGGTCAGCAGCGGCAACGATAAGTTCAGGCTGTTTATCTCTGGAAACTATTATGACCAGACCGGTGTTGTCAAAGGCACTTCTTACCAAAGGTACAGCGGCCGTATTAACGCCGATTATAAGATACTTCCGAACCTGACCGTTGGCGGGGGCGTCGGGATTACCTATTCGAAGAACGCCAGGGTGGAAGGTGACGCTACACTTTACGGCCCCCTGCCCAATGCCATGTCAATACCGGCAATCTACCCGGTTTACAATGCCAACGGCAGTTATAACGAGGACGGCCCTTATGCAAACCCCGTTGCCATTTATCAGAATTCTGTTAATATGGCTTATACGAACCGCACCAGTGGCAATGCTTATGTAGAATATAAATTCCTTCAGGGTTTTACCTTCACTTCCAAATTCGGGATCGATATTTACAATCTCAGGGAACACAGCTTTGATCCCACCAATACTCGCCAGGGAGCCAAGTATAACGGCCTGGGTATAGAAGGAACCAATTATGCAAGCAACCTTACAACCAATAATGTACTCCAGTATATTAAAGCCATTAAGGAAGTGCACAATATTGACGCGCTCATTGGTTACAGTTATGAAAAATACGCTAACCGTACGACTTATATCGAGGGCATTGACTTCCCCAATGACAATCTCCAGTACATGACTTCGGCAGGTACCATACGTGCCGCTTCTGCAACGGCCCTCGACAGGGTGCTCAATTCCTTCTTTGGTCAATTCAAGTACAATTACAAGTACAAATACATCTTTACCCTGACTGCAAGGGCCGACGGTTCTTCAAAGTTCGGGGCCAATAACCATTACGGTTATTTCCCGGCAGGCTCTTTCGCCTGGCGTATTAACGAAGAACCTTTTATGAAAAAGGTAAAATGGATCAACGAACTTAAGCTTAGGGCCAGCTACGGACTCACCGGCAACGATGGAATCGGTGATTTTGCTTCCCTGGGACTTTACAGCGGGGGATATAATTATGGAGGCAGTTCGGGTATTGCACCCACGCAGCTGCCAAATCCTGACCTGAAATGGGAAACCACTGCGCAGACCGGGCTTGGGTTGGATTTTTCAATATTAAAAAATAGGATCTCCTTTAATTTTGACGTTTATTACAATCATACCAAAGACCTGCTTCTTCAGAGACCTATCCCCACATCGTCGGGATACTCAACGATATCATCCAATATAGGCCAGCTCCAGAACAAAGGTTTGGAATTTGTACTCAACACAGTTAACATCGATAAAGCATTTACCTGGACTTCGTCCCTGAATTTTGCGGCAAACCGCAATAAAGTGCTCAGTCTTTATAATGATCAGCCGATTGACGATATGGGCCGGGGAGGGAACCGTGTTGAAGTGGGACAGCCTATCGGTATTTTTTATGGATACAACTGCCTCGGTGTTGACCCTACAACAGGGAACCTGGTATATGAGGATATCAACCACGATGGTATTATCACATCAGCCGACCGTACCAAGATCGGTGACCCTAACCCGAAATTCACTTCAGGATTTACCAATGTTTTCGGCTATAAAGGATTTGAACTTTCAATCTTCCTCCAGGCTGTTTATGGGAATAACATATTCGATGCTACTTTAATATATCTTGAGTCGGGGAACGGGGTCGACAACCAGACAACCAGGATGATCGACAGGTGGAAAAAACCGGGCGATATAACCCAATTCCCCAAAGCCGGTGATTCCTATAAGTCATCGAGGTTTATCGAAGACGGTTCTTTCCTCAGGATCAAGAATATTACCCTGAGTTATACTTTTAAAAAGAACTGGGTAAAGCATGTAGGGATGAAGTCTGCAAAACTTTACGCCACCATCCAGAACCTGTACACCTTCACAAATTATTTCGGGATGGACCCCGAAGTAAATTATTACGGAGGTTCCAGTAACATCATTATCGGAACCGACTTTTTCACCTACCCGCAATCGCGCACCATTTTGGTTGGTTGTAATTTTGTCTTTTAACCTTTAATCCGGAAAAAAATGAAAAAATTTAGTATCATATTGATCCTTTTCTCCCTTGCCACGGTATCCTGCAGCAAAATGCTGGATGTTCAGCCAACAGACTCCATCTCGGCAAGCCAGGCCATCAAGGACAAATCAGGAGTGGAAAATGCCATCACAGGTTCTTATAACGCCCTGCATTCAACAAGTATTTACGGACGCTACCAGGTCATTGTTGAAGACCTGGCCGCTGATAACCTTATCTGGACCGGGACGACCCAGGATTATTCCCAGATCGCCAATCATACCATCGCTGCCGACAATGGCATCATTGATGGGATATGGTCTCTAAACTACGATTGTATAAACAGGGTAAACAATGTTTTATCAAGGATTCCCGATATTGACATGAATACCGACGACAGGAACCTGTATACCGGGGATGGTCTGTTTATGCGTGCCTTATGTCATTTCAACCTGCTGTGCTATTTTGGCGGGATACCCATCAAGACCCAGCCAACTGTTGACCTGAGCAGTATCAACCAGGCCCGTAACACTGTGCCGCAGGTGTATGATCAGATCATTTCCGACCTGTTGCAAGCCGAACAGCTTCTGCCGGCTACCAGAACGTTGGGTTATGCCAGCGCGTTCAGTGCAACAGCCCTGCTTGCAAGGGTTTATCTGACCAGGTTCCAGCAAACCAATGACCCTTCCATTGCAGAACTTGCCATTGAAAAGGCCAGTAAGGTAATCAGTAATGGAGGATATACGCTTTCACCCGATTATGCCGGTCTGTTCAATGGAAATGCCACTGAATCCATATTCGAAATCGTATCGGACGTCCAGAACCGCACCCTTCTGGCTCAGTATTTCTTTCCCAGGAGCCTTCTCGGCCGCTATGAAGTATCGCCACCTGCAAACTTTGTTCAAAGTTTTTTACTGACCGATACGACCAGGTTCATCGCATCCATCGCGTTTGATACCACCAAACTGCCGTATGGGTTCAAATATAAGGACATCACTGCAGGTACCGACCGCGTATATGTACTGCGCCTCGCCGAGATGTACCTGATACGCGCCGAAGCCCGTGCCTATTCGAACGGGAATATTGAAGATATCAGGAACGACGTAAATGTAATACGTGCCCGTGCCGGCCTTGATCCCACAACATCCACCGATTATAACGAACTCAAACTTGTTATAGAGAATGAGCGCCGGCATGAATTTGCTTTTGAGAGCCAAAGATGGTCTGACCTTGTAAGAACAAAAAGAGCAACCACCGTACTTGGGATCAGTGAGAACTTCACCCTCTTCCCGATACCGCTCAGCGAGCTGCAAACCAATACGCTGATGACCCAGAATCCTGGTTATTGATTATTTTCTAAACTGTAAAAGTAGAACCATATGAAAAGAAATATTTTATACCTCATTTATCTCCTGTCTTTAATAACGATGGCGACAGGATGCAAAAGCAAGGACATGGGGACTCCTCTCGCAAGTACCCAGGCTAACTTCAGTTATGTCTTAAATAACCAGGGATATGCCCCATGCGAGGTAACCTTCACCAATTTGTCACTGAGCGCTGTGGGTTATTCCTGGGATTTCGGAAACGGCGAAACTTCAACTGAAGCAAATCCCACAACCAGTTATACGATCCCGGGTTTGTATACTGTAAAATTGACCTGTACCCCGGCAAATACGGTTTATTACAATCAATCGGTCAAGACCCTGGTTGTTAATGTAAAAGATCCTCTTGCCGGACTGACCCAGGTATTTTATTTTACGACCAGGGGAACACCCGGGAACGGGCATATGGTCATTATGGACGATGCCCCGCCGGTGGTCCAGGATTTTACTCCGGCTGACATGACCAGGCCCTATGGAATAGCGGTTGACACGGCGCATAAGAAGGTGTATATAACCGATTATTCAATGCAGGCGATTTACATGGTTAATGCCGATGGAACCGAGCCCAGGAAGATACTGGACGCCGGTGTACCGGGGCAGGAACTTGTCGGTGATGCCGAAGCAATCTTCGTCCTGGGAGATAAGATCTACTGGGGCCGCACCGGCGGGATCTACAGGGCAAACCTCGACGGCAGCAACCCGGAACCATTCATAAATACAGGAGGCAATCCGCCCGAATATCCTATTGACATGCAGTATGACCCCGCCACCAATAAAATTTATCTGGTCAATGACAAAACGGATTACAGCGGTGGGTACTGGTCGGTGAACATGGACGGGACCGGACTGACTGAAATCATTCCTGCTATTGACGGTACTGCTATTGAGCTTGATCCCAGGAACGGGAAAACATATATGGCCCTGTATGCGGCTGCAGGTACGGTGGCTACTGAAAATGGAATCTATATGTGCAATATGGACGGCACCAACATTGCCAAGATCGGTGATTACGGCACTAAGGCCACCTGGGGTGTTACCCTTGATGCGAAGAAAAACAAGATCTTCTGGGGTGTTAAAAACTCAAATGCTGACCCTGACGGAAAGATTATCCGTGCCAACCTGGATGGGTCCAACCCTGAAGACTGGATTACCGGGGTTAGTCCGCATGCCATGACTATTGTGCAGATCAAACTGTAAGGCAAAAAAAAACCGGGGGATCTCCCCGGTTTTTTTTTATCCAAACGATAACATTAAATTGATTATTTGTTCAGGAACATTTTATTGGTTTTGACCTGGTCGCCGCACCTGAGCGTATAATAATACACCCCGCTGGGCAGATCGTTCCCATTGTATTGAACGCTGTGGATACCTTTTGTTTGCCTTGAGTTTACCAAAGTGGCCACTTCTGTGCCAATCGTATTATAAACCTTCAGACTGACAAACCCGTCGGCAGGCACTTGATAATTGATAGTTGTCGAATTTTTAAAGGGATTGGGAGAATTCTGCCCAAGGGTAAATCCGTTTGCCGAGGGATCAATATCCTGAACCCCAACGATCAATTCCTGATATTTCACTTCGGCCTCTGCAATATTCGCCAGCATTTCTTGCTGGTTAGCTCCAAGGGCCATTGCATAGAAAACATTATATGTTGCACCGGGGGCCAGGACGACACCACCCTGGGAGGTTATCGTAACAGGACCGTCAGCGGTTGGTGAAGCGTATACTGGTTGCAGTGATCCCTCATTCATCCAGGTCCAGTAATCTGCATCTACTTCATACCCGCTATACCATTCGAAAGAATAGAGGGACGATAAGGATGCCGACAGGAGTTTCATCCCCATATTTTCCACGGCGCCCCTGTGAAACCTGATTACTCCTGCAGTGCTGTTATAAGTAACAGTGTCATAACCGTAGGTATCGTCCAGGGAAGGAATTATATCAAGGCCTGCTAACGCTGTCATTGAACTCGCTTCATTGTTTTTAATATTATATTTGACAATAGCGTAACCCTTGTTTGTCCATCCATAAATGTTTTCTTTCACGATCACGTCGGGGGGTAACGATGAATACGTGTTGTCAACGGAAACATAGATTTCAAAATCGCTCAATAGTGGATTCGTGACCAGGGTCGCCGGGTCCAAACCGTTTGCATCATTTGAATAGTCAAAAACTGCCGTTGCAGAAGTTCCCACCAGAATTGAGGCACGTTCCAGTTGTTTTACACCACCGGTTGTAGAAAGCCTGATCCGGGCATAATCGCTTACATCAACTCTCAATGCACCCGTATTAAAAGTTGCCTGAGAATAACTTTCTGTAATACAAAGCGCCATTACAGCAAGAGATAGTAAAATTTTTTTCATACTTTTTAAGGTTTAAGTTTGACTTCCGATTATTCAAAGATAATAAACATTTATTTTAATTGGTCAATTTTTTCGCGTAAATTATCTTTGACCTCGCCATAGTTTTTCCATGACATTTATATTGTGTTTCTCTTTCCTTCAAACGGCCGTCCTCGCATTCCAGCTGGGTGATGGCTTGTTTACCAATATTTCCCCACAAGTGGTGTAACCATGGGAGTCCTGGCTATTGGAAAGATCCCGTATGATAAATGGGTAAGGTTCATGATCCCGTTATCGGTTATCTTCCTGATCCCTGGATGCCTGTTATTAATACCACCGGTGCTTTTCTTTTCATATCATTAGGAAGCTGTCGCTTGTCCCATCGTCAGGATATTATTACTTAAACATAGTCAGATATGTTACTTATAATATATTTAAGATATTGACGTTGAGATTGTTGTGATTGTTTTTCTTGGTTGTTTATAATAAAATTGTATTTTTGCGCCCCTGATCTTATGTCAGAAAACAGAATATAAGCGTACCCAATTGTAACCTGGTTTATTATTTATGAGATTCAGAATTATAGTTCTTGCCAAACAGGTGCCCGACACAAGGAATGTTGGCAAGGATGCCATGAAAGCCGATGGCACTGTAAACAGGGCAGCGCTGCCTGCCATTTTTAACCCCGAAGATCTTCACGCCCTGGAACAGGCACTTGGCATCAAGGACAAGATTCCCTACGCTGAAGTGATCCTGCTGACCATGGGACCCACCCGTGCCGCTGAGATCATTCGCGAAGCCATGTACCGTGGGGCTGATCGGGGCTTCCTTATCACCGACAGGAAGTTTGCCGGATCAGATACACTGGCCACTTCTTATGCTCTATCCCTTGCGGTAAAGAAATTAGCCCCCTACCATCTGGTTATATCCGGGCGTCAGGCTATCGATGGAGATACGGCACAGGTTGGTCCGCAGACAGCCGAAAAACTCGGCATCCCCCAGATAACCTATGCCGAAGAGATCCTCTCGCTCGATGCAAAGAAGATCATCGTCAAGCGCAGGCTTGAAAGGGGAGTGGAGGTAGTGAACTCGACACTTCCGGCCCTCATCACGGTACATAGTTCAGCACCCCCCTGCCGACAGCGTATAGGCAAGCTGCTGATGAAATACAAGCACGCCCGCACCGTGACCGAGCTGCAGAATGAAACCAAGGATTACACTGAACTCTATAACGAACGGCCTTACCTGCTTATCGAGGAATGGTCGGCCGATGACCTGAAAGCCGATACCCAAAACCTCGGACTGTCGGGCTCGCCTACAAAGGTGAAAAAAATCGAAAATGTCGTATTCCAGCACAAGGAATCGAAAATTCTCAGCAATTCCGATAAGGATATCGAGAAACTGATGCAAACGCTTATCAGCAGCCACATCATCGGGTAGTAAAACAAATTAATACAGTAAATCAGAATTCCGTGAACAATATATTTGTTTATTGCGAGGTAACAGAAGAACGGTCCATTGCCGATGTTAGCCTTGAGCTGCTGTCGAAGGGCAGAAAACTGGCCGACGATCTTAATATTAAACTCGAGGCCGTTGTCATAGGGCACAAGGTTATCAAACCGGAGGCCCTGTTGTACCCGTTTGGCGTTGATGTCATCCATTATGCCGACGATGAAAAATTATTCCCTTACACCACCCTTCCTCACACAAGCATCATTATTGAACTCTTTAAAAAAGAACAGCCGGAGATAGTGCTTTTCGGAGCTACAAGCATTGGCCGCGACCTCGCTCCGAGGGTGGCATCGGCACTACGCTGCGGACTGACGGCCGACTGTACCAGCCTGGAAATCGGTGACCATTTCGAAAATAAGACCCAGACTGATTACAGGAACCTTCTTTACCAGATCAGGCCGGCCTTTGGAGGAAACATTATTGCCACGATCATCAACCCCGAAACAAGGCCCCAGATGGCCACCGTTCGCGAGGGCGTGATGAAGAAAGAGGTCTGCTCGCTGAAATATAAAGGGAAACTCAATAAAATTGATGCCAGGAGCATACTGAAGGACGAGGATTTCGCTGTTACCATCATAGAGCGCCACCTCGAGAAAAGCAGGATAGACATTAAAAATGCACAGGTAGTTATAGCCGGGGGTTACGGGGTAGGGTCGAAGGAGAATTTCCAGCTGCTTTTCGACTTGGCTGAAGTCCTGGGTGCACAGGTGGGCGCATCGCGTGCAGCCGTGGATGCCGGGTTTGTGGAACACGAGCGCCAGGTAGGGCAAACGGGAGTCACCGTCAGGCCAAAACTCTATATTGCATGCGGCATTTCAGGAGCTGTGCAGCACCGCGCAGGTATGGACCAGTCGGCCCAGATCATTTCAATCAATACCGATATCAATGCCCCTATCAACCATATCGCCGATTTCACCATCACAGGTAATGTAGCCGATGTAATTCCAAAGATGATCAAATATTACAAGAAAAATTCGAAGTAAAAAACGTTATGGAAAATTTCTATACCGACAATCCCCATCTTAAGTTTCACCTGACCCATCCCCTGATGGCCAGGATAGTGAAACTGAAAGAGTCAGATTACACCCAGAAAGACAAACACGATTTTGCCCCGCTCGATTATGAAGATGCCATCGACAGCTACGACAAAATCATGGAGATCATAGGCGAGATCAGCGGTGAAATCATTAGCCCGAATGCAGAATCAGTCGACAAGGATGGCCCGAAGCTGGTTAATAACGAAGTGAGATATGCCCATGGTACCCAGCAAAACCATGATGCACTGGTAAAGGCCGGGTTGGTTGGATTTACCCTTCCCCGAGAATATGATGGGCTGAATATGCCTCATGTTCCTTATGTTATGTCGGGTGAAATTGTGTCACGCGCCGATGCAGGTTTTGCGAATATATGGGGGCTTCAGGACTGTGCAGAAACCATACTCGAGTTTGCATCTGACGAGTTGAAAGCCGAATTCCTGCCTCGTTTCAATAAGGGTGCCACAGCAGCCATGGATTTAACTGAGCCCGATGCAGGTTCTGACCTCCAGGCTGTACAGTTGAAAGCAACCTATGACATTCGAAGGCACCGCTGGTTGCTGGATGGCGTAAAACGATTTATTACCAACGGAGATGCCGACATTTCCCTGGTCCTTGCGCGCTCGGAAGAGGGAACCACCGATGCACGAGGGCTTTCGCTGTTCGTTTATGACCGCAAAGACAAAGCAGTAACTGTGAGGCGCATAGAAAACAAGCTTGGGATCAAAGGATCCCCAACCTGCGAACTGGTATTTCGACAGGCTCCTGCTAAACTTATAGGCGATACCAAACTCGGGCTTATTAAGTACGTCATGTCTCTCATGAACTCGGCCCGCCTTGGTGTCGGTTCACAGTCGGTCGGCCTTGCCGAAGCAGCTTATCGGGAAGCATATAAATATGCAACAGAGCGTGAACAGTTCGGGAAATCTATAATCAAGTACCCTGCCGTTTACGAGATGCTCACCAACATGAAGGTCAAGATCGACGGGATGCGGTCGCTTCTATACGAAACAGCACGTTATGTAGACCTCTACAAATGCTTCAATGTGGCTTTCAGGGATCGCAAACCCGAGGCTGAAGAACGGCAGGAGGCCAAATACTACCAGAGGCTTGCCGACATGTTCACACCTCTCCTGAAACTTTATTCGAGCGAGTGCTGCAACCAGATCGCTTACGATGCCATCCAGATTTTCGGGGGTACAGGTTACATGAAAGACTTCCCGATTGAAAGGATATACCGTGATGCCCGTATCACTACCATTTATGAAGGAACTTCACAGTTGCAGGTTGTAGCTGCCATCCGTTATGTCGGCAATGGCGGTTATCTTTCTGTCATGCGCGAAAGGGCCGGGTTAACTGTAAAGCCTGAACTTGAATACCTCAGGGGTTCGCTCGAAAAAATGACAGAACAGTATGCAAGGACCATAGAAAAGATAAATGAGTACGGCGACAATGAATATTTCGATTTCCACTCACGCCGGCTCGTCGAAATGGCAGCCAACATCCTTATAGGTTACCTTTTACTCTTTGATGCAAACCGCAGCGATGAATATACCATGAGTGCCGATATCTTTATCCGTAAAGGCCGTGCCGAGAACGTAGCCGCTGTCAGTTTTATCAATAACTGCCATCCGAAAGAAGTAAACGATTACAAGCTATAGCAGGATATCCATAGGTTGCATCTCTTCAGGTACAGGAGATACACAAAAATTTGTGGTTTGATGGTTATGGTCTACCGTTTTTCAAACCTCCCTGTCTTTTCCTCGATATTTATTCTGTACACTGTAGCCTTTGAGTGAAGAGCTTCCAACTTATGTAAAGGATCAAGCCCATGAGTGGGCTGACTGCTTTGGCTGGTCATCAGCGGCATTAATTTACTGACGAGCTTTTTCAAGGCGCTTTCAGCTTCATCACCTTCCAGTTCCTCAAACCTCCCCCAGGCGATCACACTTTGCCAGTTGCCCATGTCCTGCATACTGTCCACTTCAAAACAGCACACCGGATTCATTTTCAGCATTGTTGTTTTCATCCCTCTGATGGTATGACCCAAAAGACATCCATCGTCATACAGATAGGCTACAGGCACTACGTATATCTTTTCATCGGCATAGCAACCTATCCTGCCTATCACGTTTTTCGTAAGGACCTGAACAATTTGTTCTTCGCTTAATATTCCCAGCATAAGATTTATTTTAGTATTATTTCTGTTTTTCTAAATAGATCCTTATCAGCTGACAGCTTTTGCCAGAAGAAATGCGGCAGCGGCTGCAACAATACCGGTAACTGCCACTTTGATGGTCCCTTTTATAAGTGGCCGTCCTGTCATTTTACTTTTAAAAAATCCAAAAATGATCAATGCCAGTATGGTAACGATGCACGATACATAAAAACCTGTTGTACTGGAATGTGTTATGATGTAGGGAAACAGAGGGATGAATCCGCCCACCAGGTAGGAAACCGCAATGGTGCCGGCACTGATGGCAGCCCTGTTTTTTGCAGGCTTTTCCATCATTAATTCAAGCTTCATCATCAGGTCCACCCAGTGGTTCTTGTCCTTGCTTACTTGTATGGCTACCTCTTTGCTTAGTTTTTGTTCCACTCCCATTTTTGTGAAAATGTCTTCGACTTCCTTTAACTCCACAAGTGGAACACTTTCAATTTCACTGTATTCTCTTTGTAATTCCGTTTCGTAATGTTCCACCTCCGATTGTCCCGCCAGGAAGCCCCCAAGACCCATCGAAATGCAGCCTGCTGTTATTTCAGCCAGGCCGGAAACGATAATAAGATGATTCGTGTTAAGCACACCACTTAAGCCAGCTGTCAGTGCGAAAGGAACAGTAAGGCCGTCAGACATTCCAATGATAATATCCTTTACCAGTGTGGTGTTTTTATTATGTTGTTCCTTCATGGGTTTTTCAATGTGGGTGGGGTACTTAAATAAAGCATTACTATTTATGCAGATATTTCCCGGTCGAACATTACTTCATCTCTCAGCCACTGATAGCCTGAACTGCTTTAAGCAGGAACTTCGGATTATGTATTGAATCATAAACAGGCATTACTTCTTTTCCTGTATCAAACAAACCGTATACAGCCATCTGAGCTGTTCTTACTGAATATTCGACCGTAAATACGCAATCGGCCGGAGCTTCGGCAAACTGGCCTAAAAAGGCAAAATTTGTTGCCCCTTTTGGAATCACAGCTGGTCTGTCTCCAATCTTTCTTTTCATAAACAAACTATCAACAAATGGCATCGCGACAGGGATACAGTTTATTTTACCAGCTTCCATCACAGGACTCATCAAATCCTGGATCTTGAGGTGGTACCACAATTCCTCCAGCATTTCTTTCCCGGTGCATTCTGCCATCGTTTTATTTATAAAATTCCCTTTCCTGTCGGGATAGAGCCCGTAGCCCCAGAAAATTTTAACATCAGCGGGTTGATTAGGGAAATGTGGCTGACGGGCAATTACAAATGACATCAGCCAGTTGGAATCAGTTATGGTAACCAATCCCCCGGTCCCATCCACATTGCCTGAAAAATTTTCCATGTAATCATGAAACGTATTGTCTTTTATTGTAGCTGTAAAGGAATACCATTTTTGAAGATCAATGTTATCGCAGAAGGGACCGGGATTGCCAAATGCCGGACTTTTTGCTGCAATATTTTTCCATAATTGCCAGGAACCCGATTCTTTGATCCCTTTTAATTTAGCAGGCCTGTCCCAGGTTCCATTATCAGTACTTTCGGTGAGTGAGCCATTGGTTATGAAAACACAATCATTTTTACCAAGCACAATTTCATTATTATCTTTCAGATGTATTATGGTCGCAGTTTTTTTGTTTTCCGACAAGTCAAAATCAATGTTTACCACTTCCTTTTCCACCTGAAATTGAACTCCTTTGGCTTTCAGATAATTTGTCAATGGTATTACAACAGAATGATATTGATCGTATTTGGTCCTCAAAATACCACCTAGCTTGGGAAGTACGTCAACCAAATGAACGAATCGCTTCATATACCTTCTCATTTCAGCCAGGCTGCTCCATTTCTGAAATGCAAACATGGTGGTCCAGATATACCAGAAATTAGTCTTGAAAAAATCCTGGTCAAACCACTCCTGGATGCTTTTATCATCAAGCGACTTTTCAGAAGAAAACATCAATTTGAGCAACTCTGCCTGCTGTTTCAAATTGAGCCCAAATGAAGAGACATCAAGCTTCTTGCCATCTTTTAAAAGCCTTGCCTGGGCATTGGAAACAAACCTTCTGTTAAATTCAAAGGATTCATTTCTCACCGAGACATCAGGGTTCTCAAAAGACGGGATGCATGAAAGTAAGTCCCAATAGCATGTATAATGCAATTCATGCATTCTGCCGCCTCTGGCAACAAATCCGTTTACTGCATCACCACCTCCATCAAGCGCCCCTCCCAATATTTTACTTTTTTCCAGAATATGGATATTCCCTCCGGGAACTCCTGCATCTTTTTCAAGATAAAATGCACTTGCGAGCGAAGCTATGCCACTGCCTATCAGAAAAATTCTTGATTCCTTCGGACTATTGTTTTTCGTTGATTTCATGATTATCTTCTTTTTAAACTTTTACGATCATTTTGCCTGTATTTATTCCATCAAAAAGGTCAATAAATGCTTGAGGAATATTATCAAACCCGTAAATAATGGTTTCAGAATAGGTAAGTTTTCCTTCCTTAAGCCAGACAATGAGTTGTTTCAGTGCTGCCGGAAATTTTGCAGAAAAATCATTGACAATAAATCCCCTCATGGTTGCACTTTTAGTTAAAAGGATAGGTTGGAGGCGGGGTCCTGTGGGTATCTTCGTGTCATTATATTGTGAAATGGCGCCGCAAACAGGTAACCTGGCATGCTTGTTGATGTTCGACAATACAGCATCTGAGATTTCACCACCCACATTGTCAAAATATATATCTACCCCATCAGGGCATGCATTGTGAATTGCCTGCTTCAGGTCATCAGAAGTTTTATAATTTATCGCGTGGTCAAATTTGAATTTTGATTTAAGCAGTTCTGCTTTTTCATCTGTACCTGTTATTCCAACGACCTTGCATCCCATAATTTTACCAACCTGGCCCACTACGCTTCCAACCGCACCAGCTGCCCCTGACACCACCAGGGTTTCGCCTGCCATTGGAATTCCTATTTCGGTTAAGCCCAGGTATGCAGTCAGTCCGGTCATCCCTAATATCCCGAGGTAGGATGATAACGGAGAAACTTTTGGGTCAACTTTCATCAACCCTTTACCATCGGTTACCTGGTATTCTTTCCAGCAAAGGTTCCCCGAAACAAAATCTTCCTTCCTGAATTCCGGATGCCTGGAATCTATTACCTGTGCAATGATTCCCGATTGTACCGGCTTGCCAATTTCAAAAGGGGGAATATAAGATCTGGTATCATTCATCCTGCCACGTAAATACGGATCAACTGAAACATATAATGTTTTTAATAAAACATGTCCTGTCATGGGATCCGCTATAGAGTCGGAGGTAAATTCAAAATCGCTTAAAGCAGGCCTGCCAACAGGCCTTTTCTTTAAAAGGATGACTTTATTCATATTTCCGGATTGAATTGTTGATAATGAACAGTTATAATTTATAAAACCTCGAGTAGTTCAGGCAGTTCACGAGAGGTCCTGCTTATTTTGTTCTTTATTGTTCAGTTAGGAAACAAAGGTGAGTTTAATAATTGCCGGAAGCATTACATAACTTTTACAAATAGTTACATCATTCACACATTTATAATAAAGAGCATTATTCATGTTTGTGGTCATACACATTGATACTCATTAAAAGTTGACTCATTACTATATTCCTGGCAATGTGTGAATGATGCAATTCTTTCCACTAATTGTGTAATGTTAATAGATAATATTAGAACAAATCTTTGCATCATTGGTTTATCTGTTTAACATCAAATGATTCATTTATTGTGATGGCAGTCAAAGAATTCCGATGGGGGTGTTCCGGCTTAATAAATCATTGGATGTTGATTAGCTTAAAAATTGAAACATGAAAAAAAAATTCTTAGTGCTGTCTGGTGGCGGTTGTCGTGGATTTGCCCATTTAGGGGCAGTCAAAGCGCTGCAGGAATACGGTATTTATGCTTCGGAAATTTCAGGCACAAGTTCAGGTGCCATGGCCGGGGCATTTTTAGCCAATGGTTTTTCTCCTGACGAGATTAGAGATATCTTCATTGAAAAACTAAATTTAAACATGCTCTCCCGGAGCGGGTTTAAGTTGGGACTGATATCAATGAAAAATATAAGGATCTTTTTACAGAAAAATTTACGCTACAAAAAATTCGAAGATCTTCCAATTCCCTTTTATGCGACTGCTACCAGTTTTACGGATGGCAGCCAGCACATTTTTAACAGAGGTAACCTCATTGATGCAATCATCGCTTCCATTTCCATTCCTGTAGTGTTTCCGCCAGTTGTAATTCGTGGTGTGCCTTTCGTTGATGGAGGCCTCTCCAATAATTTACCAGTTGAACCATTCAGCGAAAGCAAAAAAGATATCATCTGCATTTATGTCAATCCAATCAGAACATTTAAAACGGGAGAGAGTATTTTTGATGTTATCGACAGGTCTATACATTTAAGTTTTCGGGAAAAGGTTAACCGGTCCTCTGATGGTTGCTTTTTATTCATCGAGCCAAAGGAGTTAAAGGCATATGGGCTTTTCGATATTCACAAGATCCGGGAAATATTCGATATCGGTTATGGTTTTACAAAGAAACTGTTACAGCATCCATGAAAAACCCTTGCCCGGAACCGATTAACCATACAGAGAACGGTTGTAATTTCCTCTACTTAATTATGCGATCCCCATAATTCCTTCAAACGGCGGAGATTGTTGGGAATATAATTCATCATTCACACTTTCTGCTGCATTTTGATAAGTGAGGCAGGGTCCATTTCCAGGGTCAGATCTTCCAGCCCGATATTTTTAAGCTCAATCTCACATAATATCGCAACTTCTTCACTTACCATCAAGCCGGCAGGTTCAATAGGAGTGTTCCAAACGAGGCCCCAGTCATTCCTGCTTATTTTTCCGGTAACTGTAAAGCCGGCTTTTTCATTTCCATATGGGTCATGGACTATCCCGCCGAATTGCAGGTTCAATTTTATAACTTTCGTGATCCCGAGTATGGTAAGTTCCCCCCAAAGTTCATAATTGCCTTCATGATCCGGTTCCCCTATGGTGCTTGAGAGGAATGAAATTTGCTTGTGTTTCTGAACATCAAAGAAATCAGCACTTTTCAAATGTTCATCCCGGCTTTCGTTGTTCGTGTCAATTGAGGATGGATCTATCCACAGATCGATTTCAGCCGTGGTAAAATCCTTTTCATTGGTATAGATACTTGCATCAAATTTTTTAAATACTCCTTTTACACGTGCAATCATCAAATGCTTGACATTAAAGCCAATTTCACTGTGATCCCGGTCAATCGACCATTTTGTTTTCATTGTGACTTCTTTGGTTTTCATTTTTATCGTTTTAATTTTCATTTTTTATTTTCCTAACCCGATCTGGTTCATGTAAGTCTGGTTATCCCAGAAAAGGTATTCTTCTATCATCACATCATCCTTCCAAATCCCGACGGTACACATTGGGAGTGTAAATGACTTGCCGGTTGGCTGAACAAACTTTCCGTTGCCAACGGGCATCGGCATGGTAAAAGTCCCGGTCATGACACCTATTACACATGTCATGTTTTTTGATCCGAAACGAATGGGATGCTGTTTGATGCTGGTATTTGGCGCATAAACAAACATGGCTTTCAGATCAGCAATGTGCCGCTCAATCCCTATAGTGTAATGCCCGTCGGGCCAGTTGACTTTAACGTCTTTCGAATGGCTTTCATGAAGGCGTGCCCATTCCTGGTTGCTGAAAACTGTATAGTCCAGGGTGTCAAAAGTCACAAGATTTTTAGCAATCATTTCATTCCCTTTGGTCAGGTCTGTGATTTGTTTGCGTAAAGAGTCAACTTTAGATTGACTTATGGAATTGTCAGTGGCAATCCCCGTACAACCTGTGAAAGTTGACATGCCAAGAACTAATGCCAATGCTGCAAAAGATAGAATTATAACAGTTACTTTTCTCATTTTAAGTGTTTATGGAATTATAGTGCAAAGGTGAGTTCCTTTTCCAAGGCATTTGTTACACAAATCCTGTATTATGTTACATCATTCACACGTTCTGAGGCTTACTGTTTTTTACCGTTTTGCGTAATAATCCTGAACGAGTATTCATAAGTAAAATAACTGAACATCCATTCAATCAGTATAATCACGCGGTTCCTGAACCCGATTAGGCGGACAAGGTGGATGAACATCCAGAGAAACCAGGCGAAAAAACCTGAGAACTTGCCAAAGGGTAATTCTGCGAGGGCTTTGTTCCTGCCTATAGTGGCAAGAACCCCCAGGTCAGTATAGATAAACTTTTTCATCTGGCGCCCGGATATCAGCCGTTGCAGGTTGCCGGCCAGCATTTTACCCTGTTGCATAGCCGGCATTGCCAGTAACGGATGACCTTTGGGAGTGGCCGGGCTGACCATGGCCGCCACATCCCCAATGGCAAAGATGTTATCATATCCTTTTACCTGGTTATATTCGTTTACAAGATACCTGTTATGATTAATAACAGACTCCTCACTGATCCCGGAAACCAGGGCTCCTTTAACACCTGCAGTCCAGATAAAAGCTGAGGATCGCAAAACGCTGCCGTCAGTGAGAGTAACGTTCAAACCGTCGTAGTTGCTGACTTTTGTATTTAACCATACCTTGACACCCATATGGACAAGGTATTGGTATGCTTTTGCAGAGGATGTTTCAGACATCATGGGAAGAATCCTGTCGGCAGCTTCAATGAGGTGAATATTCATAAGTCCCGGATCCAGTTCAGGATAGTCGGAAGCCACAATATGTTTTTTAAATTCGGCCAGGGCTCCTGCGATCTCAATACCAGTTGCACCTCCGCCGATGATCACAAAATTCAAAAGGATCTTCTTGTCTTCGGATTGCATTCGTGTAACTGCCATCTCAAATTCACGCAACAGCAGGCTGCGGATGCTAAGTGCATCCATAACGGTCTTTAACGATAGACTGTTTTTTGCCAGTTCCTCATTGTTGAAGAAATTTGCTACGGAACCCGTGGCAATCACCAGGAAATCATAATGGATGTCACCGATAGGGCTGAGGATTTTTTTCTGATCCGGATCAATGCCAATTACTTCGGTCATCCGGAACCTGAAGTTTTTCTGTCCTTTGAATATCCTGCGGAATGGGGCCGTGATAGAAACAGCCGACAAGCCGCAGGAAGCTACCTGGTATAAGAGTGGCTGAAAAGTATGGTGATTGTTTTTATCAATCAGGATGATGTCAAACGGGGCATTGCGCAGCTTTTTAATTAATTCAATACCCCCGAAACCTCCGCCGATGATTACAAGAACCGGCTTCTTATCCTGTTTCATTTCTCTGCGAATTTGACCAGTTCCTGATTAAACTTATGAGTTTCTTCGAGAAACAAGCTATGGCCGCTATTTTCAAACGGAATGAGATGCGAATCTGAAATTCCTGCTTTCATCTGTTCAGCCAGGTCAAAAGAACATATTTTATCTTTCCTCCCATGCATGATTATCGTTGGGACATATATTTTAGCAAGATCTTTTCTAAGGTCTGTATCCCGCAATGCGATCAGGCATTGAGCCGTTGCATGAGAAGATGCGCTTAAACAAATTCCATTCAGCCAGGCACCTATCCCTTCATTTAAAGAAGTTTCAGCAGCGGAAAATATCTTCGCAAAGTTTGATAATAACCTTGGCCTGTCCTTATAGTTTAATTCTATCAGATCATCGACAGCTGCTGTTGGGAGATTGTACGGGAAATCTTTTCGCTGTGTCCATATCGGGGCTGCTGCACCGAACAAAGCCAGCTTGGAAACATGGGTGCTGTTATAAACAGATAAGTAATGAATTGCGATGGCTCCACCCATTGAAAATCCGCCTAACACGGCATTCTTGACATCCAGTTTTTTTAATATCCTGTGAATATCCGATGCATGGACATCATATGTATAGGCTCCGTATGGTTTATCAGATTTCCCGAATCCTCTTAAGGTAATGCCAATGACCCGGAAATTTTTATTTATCAAATCATTGTATTGATATTCATACATTTCATCGCTCAAAGGCCAGCCGGGTATTAGCACAACAGCCCTGCCTTCTCCTGCATCTGTGATATGAAGACGCACATTGGGTGCTACTTCAATATATTCGGCCCTGGCTGATTCTCCCAATTGGGCTTCCACTTGTTTTTCCATCATTATAAAATTTAAATTGAAGCTGAAAGCCAGCGAAAGCTATGCTTTACTGGGCTTTTCATTGATATGAATCTTGGTTTTTAATGCTTTTATTTTCGACTTTGCCAGTTCTACATCTTTTAAATTCTCTGCCAGTTCGGTATATTCTTTTGCCAGTTCAGTTATCTCATGCTCTGTTTTCCCTTCAATATTAATCACTGCATTATTTGCTGGCTTGTGTGATGACACAAGTTCATTGACCTTTAAATGAAGTGATGCGGAGAACCGGTTGAATGACTTTTGGATAATAAACAAGCTTAAAAATGCAACCCCGAGAATAGTATCTCCGATGCAGTTGTGAATATTCTGAGTATAAAATTGTTTGTTGCTAAGCCAGAATATAACCATACATAAAGCAATAATAAAGGTTATGGAATTACCGAGTATCGCGATCGCGACGGAAGCGATTTTTTCAAAACCCTTTTCCAGGTTCCTGTATATCCTTCTCAAATTGTTTCAGTTTAAGGATTTCTTAACAACTTTTTCATAAAGTGAAAGGTTACTATTCAAAGAAATTTTCACATGCTGCAAAGGTCATTACCATGCTGAAAGATAGTGTTACACATTTACGAAAATTTGTTACATGATTCACGCATTTCATGCATAAGAGGGGAGGGGAGCACCTTGAGAGATGTGTGAATTATGTAAGTTTTTCAGATAGTTATGTAATGGTTCCTGAAATAAAGGGACGGACCTTTGATGAGAAATCAAATTGCTTCAACAAGATGTTAATTCAACAAACTATGAAAACGAAAACCTCAATATGTTTCTGGGGTCTTTTTGTTTTGCTTGGAATGGCCATGTTCTCTTCATGTAATAAAAGTAAAAATGCTGATTCTCAAACAGGCAATGCAACCCTGACTGTAAAGATGGGAGACAGTCCGGCGGGTTATGATGCCGTGAATGTTGAAATTCTGAAGATGGTGGTGAACCTTAATGGTTCATGGCTGGAGTATGCAGTGGCCTCGCCTGGGGTATATAACCTGCTGCAGTTCACAAACGGAAATACCTTACTGCTTTTAAGCCCGACACCGATATCCCCCGGGTCTGTTTCTGAAATCCGGCTGGTTCTTGGCAATAACAGTTCCATAGTGGTTGACGGCGTCATTTGTGAACTTCAGACACCTTCGGGCCAATCCAGCGGGTATAAGGTGAAAATGGGAACCCAGCCTCTCTTAGCGGGATTTACATATAACCTTATCCTTGACTTTGACGTCAATAAATCGGTTCATCCCACAGGCAACGGCAAGTACATTCTTCATCCTGTGGTAAGAGGGTACCTGGATGTAGCTGTAGGAAAGATTTCGGGAACGATTACACCGGTTAACAGCGCATATTATATAATGGCTTCAAACGTTGCGGATACTGCAGGTACATATATTAACCAGGCCACCGGCACCTTTATTATCAATACTTTGAACCCCGGGACCTATAATATTCATTTTTATGCCAATGCAGGTTATTATGATAAAGAAGTTTTTCCTGTACTCATAACCGCTGGCCAAACTGTGGTGTTTGGAAGTATAATTATTGAACCTATTCCTTAGAACAATTAGAAAAAAGCTCAATCATGGAAATATCACCAAAGGACTTTCCTATTGTATGTGTTGGTGGGTCGGCCGGTGGTCTTGACGCCTATATTCGGTTGCTGCGGAATCTTCCGGCAGATATGGGGGTTGCCATTGTTATCGTTAATCACCTGAGAACTGTAGCCACGCAGTTGCATGAGATTCTCCCGCACTATACAAAGATGCCGGTTGAACTTATCACGGAAAAATTAGACATTAAACCCAATCATGTATTCATCATCCCTGAAAAACACGACTTACACGTTCTGGACGATGAGTTTAGACTAAAACCGATATCAAAGCCCCGGGGTTGGCCCGATGTGATTTCGGTTTTCCTGCGTTCCCTAACGCAGCATTGGGACGGCAAACTTATCGCTGTCATTGTCTCAGGCTATGACGGTGATGGAGCAGAAGCACTTTGCGGAATCAAAGAAGCCGGGGGAACGACTATCGCGCAGAAACCTGATACAGCCATACAACCCGATATGCCAAAGAGCGCAATAGCAAGTGGATGCATAGATTTTATTCTTTCACCTGAGGAAATAGCCAGGGAAATTATACGAATCGTACATACGGATGTAACTGGATAAAGGGAATTCAGGTTATCATTCCCTGATAAACAGCATATACCTGACCACCTTGCCGGTTTTTATTGAATTTTCGCTTGCCATTGGATCATGATTCTATAACATAAGTGCCCAATATCAAATCATGCCATGCTCGTTTTTTGGGGTCGGTTGTTATGTACCATATTCCAAACCCAACTGGCAGGATTGAAATAATTATAGTGATACATCTGAAAAATGATCTTAAAACACTAATCCTTTTTCCATACAGGTCAATCACTTTCAATTTTAATATCATTTTTCCAATAGTAGCCTGATAAACAGAGGCTTCAAAAACACTATTATAAAAGATCCATATAAATACGACAGTGAAAAATCTGTAGGAGTTGAAATCAACATTCATGTAATTGAACTTAAAGAGAAATGATTCCAAGATCAATAGCGGGGAAAAAGTAATCGATATATCAATAAGTTTAGCAATTGTTCTTATGCCCAGGCCGGCATATGTGACTTTCAGATCAGGTGTGTTTATTGATTTAGGTTTAAACCTTTGCAGGAAATTTACTCCTTTAGGTTGTCCAAGCACATCAAGGTTTTCAACGAACAATGGAGGTGAGTTCTGTACAGGATAGATTTTTTCTTTCATCAGGTAATAATTCGTTTATGACCGACAATTAACTTCGGCCTTTTTAAGTTTATCCAGGTCATTTGCTAAATTAGAGGCTCCTATAACAATGGGGTTGTCAATCTCAATCCCCATATACTTCGTCTTTAGATTGCTCATTGGTGGGGCCTGATTATTTTAAACTCAACGACTTTACTGCATTTTCATACCTGCTGACCACCACATCCCAGTTGACAAGGTTCCAGAAGGCATCTATATAATCATGCCTTTTGTTTTGATATTTCAAATAATAGGCATGTTCCCATATAATGTAACCTTTTTTTAGGACAGGGAGTTAAGGTGGAAAACAAACCCTTAA
>JBAXIO010000022.1:0-53733 GCA_037138335.1 Bacteroidota bacterium | reverse complement strand
AAATGGGTGGTCAATTTGGATCGGCAGAGACTGGTCAAATGAACTGGTTTATCCATTTATCAAAATAATCTAATTTCCATTAAAGTTCTCTGTAATTAATTCTTTTAAACTCCTTCATCCAATCCTGTTTCAATATTTCGACCGTAAATTCTTTATTATCAGTTATCTCAACAATTGCAATGCAACCCTCATTGAGTTTACTAGGTTTTTTAAAATTTACTTCATTGAGAACGTAAGATTGTGTTTTCCCTGTAACTGAAAGTTGTTGTCCAACTTCATGATAGTGACCACAAAAATGAAGAACAGGTTTCTTTACTTCAATAAACTCAAGAATATCCCTGGATCCAGCGTCGTCATATAATGAGCCAAATGGAACATCATGTGTCAGTAGAATATCTATATTACTCCCCTTTTGGGATAATTGACGGTACTCGGCATGTGAATAATATTTGTTCTTTGAGGTCTCCCAATGCTGGTTATTGTAGGAAACTCCACCCAAACTTGCCACATGAAGTTTATGATTACCAATAGAAAAAGTGTTAATACTTCCATTCGCAAGAAAAAATATTTTATTATAAAAATCGATAGAAGCAGGTGCGCTATCAGACTGAGGCAGGCTGTTCAAGAATTCAAAATCTTCATGGTTCCCCTTAATGAAAAAGAGGTTAGCTTTTATCTGTCTCTCTGGTAATGAATTTACACCCAAAATCTCATCTGCTTCTTTGGATCCATGATAATAATCTATAAAGCTCAATTCATCAGGGTCTTTTTCCCAGAATCGCATAGTCGCTTCATCAACCTTGTAAGGAGGAGGAAACGCTCCAAAATCACCTACCTGAAAAATGGCCGCAAGAGTGTTCCCGCTCTCAACTTCATATCGTTTCAGGAGTCGGTAGGCAAGGGTGATATGACCATGAAGATCACCTAGTATCGCAACATATTCCTTTGACATCAATTGCTTATTTGGTAGTTTCTCCAATTGCTTTTCGTTATCAAATTTGTAATCCTTTGTTCTACTAGTTCAATACCGAACTCTTCTTTATCTTTTTTCTCGAGAACCACCATGCATCCCTAAGGAAGAAATCCATTATCATCAAATTCAAGTTCCTTAATCTTTATTGAATTCGTAATGCCATTGCTGACAGTGGCCTGGTTAAATGGTTCTCCTGTATGGCCATAAAAGTGATAAAGAAAAATAACATTATCCAAAACCTCCCTGATTTCGGTCATGCCAAAACCTAACTGGGATGAATCATCCCTATCATGGGTTATAAGAATATCAAAGTAATCTTTTGTTTTTAGCAGATTCTTTATCTGTTGCCGTTCATATACCTGTATAAATCTTTTTTCATTTCGTCCTTTTCTATCACCCACCCTTCCAATTCCGACGAAGGTAAGATGTTCGCTTTTTGTCATAAATTCCTGCACCCACCCGGACTTGCAAATGAAAACCTTTTTATAAACATCGACCGGAAATCTTGTAGCCTCCTTAAATTCATTTTCCAATTCATTTAAAAAGTCATGATCTTCGTGGTTCCCGCGGACACATATCATCTGTAAATTCAGTTTTTCTAAAAATGATTGCATTTCAGGATTAACTTTGATGAAATCTTCAGAGAATCCAAATTCATCCCGATCATATTTTGCATGCTTTAGGGTGGCTTTATCTAATTTTTCAATGTTTGGAAATAATCCAAGATCTCCGCATTGCAAAATCAAGTCAATATTCTTGCCTGTCTTTTTTTGATACAAATCAACCAAAATATACGACAATAATATTTTACCATGCAGATCGGCGAAAATCGCTATTTTCATAATTCGTTACTCATCTTTGTTAATTTCTTCATTACTTATTTGTGTTATTTCTCTTTCTCATTGTCGCAATCCAGTAAGACCAAATTATAAATGGAATCTTTTTCTACCAGAATTCCAAGTAGTCTTAGGTGATGAGATACAATCCGTATTGCAATCGTATTTGTTATAGGTAACCCAAGAGATCTCAGGTAAAATTTAAGTTTCGAATCAGGATTATCAATTAATCTGTCAAATATCTTGTGTTGCATGGAATTTTTAGGTTTATGATACCTGTCTAAAACAAAAATTCCGTCTTTGCCGCCGATGGACCTTGGTGTTTCCCGATTAAAGCCATATTTGGTATTCTTAAGAGCGGTAAGAAAACCTGGGGTATTCCAAATTTTATTCTTTTTACAGTTTCTGAAAAATGTCTTTGTAAAATATAGCTTGTATGAAAACCCATTCACTATGAATTCATCAACTTTGGAGATTTCATTTGATTCAAGTTCTTCGGCAATCACTTTGACTCTCAGCTTTAGTTCATCTAACTTTAAATCAAATAAGTCCATTTTGCAGAAGTTTTCTATACGAATTTATTTAAAAGATTTTTTAAAAAAGGAGTTTGATGATTCTGCCTTCAGATTTGAAACTTCTCAAAATATTTCCAGGTATGTGATTCTTCATCGAATGTATATAACCTGGATAGTTGTATGAATAATTCTGTTCCAGTAAAAAATTTCACATTCTTTCTTTCCTTATACCATGAATCTATTTCATTTTCAGAGGGATTGTCAGGATCCAGGCATGGTTGAACTATATAAAATTGTATGGCCAACTGCTTTTCGGCATTTTCGATTGACTTCCTGCACACCGGACAAAAAAGAATATATGAATTAAATAACCCTCCGCATTCACAGGAGTCTAAACCACGTGGATCATCCTCTGTCCATATTTTCAGATTCGGACATTTATTACAATATCTGCCATCTGCTCCAACAAATGAAGGATAAGCAAATCGTCCTTCATGAATTGTGTAACAATGTGGACATTTTATTTCATATACATCGATTTCATTGATCTGGTTTTTTGTCTTTACCATATTTATGTGACTCAAGATTTTTTTATAGCATTATGTCATTACTTTCCAATAAATGTCTTCTAAAGAAGCAAATATAAAAAAGAGATATTGGTTATCAAGATTTTATAACTTAAAATAACTTTCAATTCCTCATCCTTGAGGTTTCATATAGCTGTGTAATATTTTTCTTCAACTTGTTTTGCAATTGATTTCTGTTAAAAAGATTGTACAATCTCCCTTTTTGTTAGATCATCACCTTCGCAGCCGTTAATCCTTGAGTCCTTCGACGGTTCCGAATCTTTTCGTAGCGAGTTTGTGATGAGGTGATGATTATGATGTAGATTATTAAGATGAACTAGAGAGACGTTGTTGAGGGGGAGTCCGCATTTAGGATTCTTTGAAAAGCCAGGGATACCGGTCGGTTCTGCCGACTGAATATGACCGGGATCTCTGCCTGATCCCTTCGGAGGTCCTGGGGTTTATCATGGATTCTCAGCCGAAGGAGTATGAGAAGCTTACGGTCCAGTATGGTGAGGAAACGGAGATTAAGCTTTGCAAACGTCTGAATGAGGAGATTGTCCGCCGGGGTGTGATCGATGTGCTGAGGAATGGTTTCAAGGATCGGGGCTGCAGTTTTTCTATGGTTTATTTCCAGCCAAATTCCGGATTGAACCTTGAACCCAGGGAGCTCTGCCTGAAAAACCGCCGCTCCCTCATCCGCCAGTTAAAATATTCATTAAAAAACGAGAATTCCATCGATATGGCGCTGTTCCTGAACGGGATCCCGCTGCTGACGATTGAACTGAAAAACCAGCTTTAGGAAAACCTCTGGGAGGAGATCCTGGCGCCGGATTCCCTGCTCGATATCATCGAAAACTACGTGCACCTCTCCAAGGAGGTCGATAAATCGTGGGATCCGTACAAGGGCAAGGTGGTCGAGAAACCGAAGGAACTGCTCATCTTCCCGCGTTACCACCAGCTCGATTGCGTGCGGAAGATCAGGGACCAGGTGAGGGTGGAGGGAACGGGGCATCATTACCTGATCCAGCATACCACCGGCTCGGGGAAATCGTACGAGATCGGCTGGCTGTCGCACCTGCTCACTTCGCTCTACCGCAGCAAGGACGAGACGCACCGCATCTTCGATACCATCATCGTGGTCACCGACCGCAAGGTGCTCGATAAACAGCTTCAGAACACCATCACCCAGCTTGAACAGACCAAGGGGGTGGTGAACAGCGTGGGGGCGACTTCGGGGTGATCATCGACGAGGTGCATAGCTCCCAAACGGGCGAGACGTCGAAACACCTGAAAAAGACGATCTCCAAAGGGGAAAGCGGCGAGGAGGAAGATGAGGAACTGCCCGATTATGAAGATATCATCAGGGAGGAGATCCGCAACCGCGGGCGGCAGGAACATGTGAGTTTCTTCGGGTTCACGGGGACACCCAAGAATAAAACGCTTGAATTATTTGGAAGAAGGACTGCGGATGGCCGGTTCGTGCCCTTCCACTCGTATACGATGAAACAGTCCATCGCCGAGGGCTTTACTCTGGATGTGCTGAAAAACTATACAACGTATTCGCGTTGGTTCAAGCTCGTGCAGACGGGCGACGACAAGCAGCTTCCCGAAGGCAAGGCGATGAGGCAGGTGGTGAACTTCGTGGATTCTCATCCGCAGACGATAGAACAAAAGGTAAAGATCATCCTTCAGCAGTTTGTGGGTAAGACTTCCCGCACGATCAATGGCAAGGGAAGGGCGATGGTGGTGGTGCGGTCGAGGTACCATTGTGTGCTGTTCCAGCAGGAGATGGTGAGGCAGATGAGGGAGATGGGGTTGCCGTATTCTGTGCTGGTGGCGTTTAGTGGGACGATAAAGGGAATATCGAATATCGAATATCGAATGTCGAATGATGAATTAAGGATTGGGAGGGAGGTTACTGAAGGTATTTTAAACCGGGAGAATGGATTACAGAATATGGTTTCGATTGCGGATGGGCTGAAGGATCCTCGTTACCGCATTCTCGTCGTAAGCAATAAATTTCAAACGGGCTTTGATGAACCGATGCTGTAGGCGATGTTCATCGATAAGAAACTTTCGGGGGTGCAGTGCGTGCAAACGCTTTCGCGGCTCAACCGCACCTGCTCAGGTAAGACCGAGACTTTTGTCCTGGATTTTGCCAATGATACCACGGAAGTGGTGGAGGCATTCCAGCCGTTTTATACTTCAACTGAACTTTCGGGTGAGACTGATCCAAACAAGCTCTATGACCTGGAGACCAAGATCCGGGCATTCAACCTGTTTACCAAGTATATGGTCGATGAGTTCTGTCGGCTGTTCTACAACGAACGCGAATCAGATGAAATGCTTCAGCCCGTCCTGAACCGCGTGGTCGAGAAATGGAACGAGATCAGTGACCCTGCGCAGAAGAACGAGTTTAAATCCCTGATCCAGTCATATGTACGATTGTACGGGTATATATCCCAGATCATCACCTTCGAAGACATCGAACTGGAACAACTGTTCATCTTCCTTAAGTATGTGAATAAGAAGCTGCCCAAAGGGAATTCTGCCTTTGTGGATATTTCAGGTTCTGTGGAGCTATCCTCCTTGCGAATTCAGAAAATAGGCGAGTACCGCCTCGGCCTCGAAGACGTTTCAGGCGTTTTAAGCCCCATGGCAGCCGAGGGAGGTGGCGGCAAGACCGAAGAGCCACTCGACTTCCTATCGGAGATCGTACGCAAGCTAAACGAGATTTACGGGGCAAACATGACCGATGAAGACATAATGGACTTTAAAAACGTAAGAACTCGGGTTCATGTAAATGAGGATCTGCGAAACGTCATGACCGGGGATAACAGCGAAACAAACAAACGCCGCAAATTCGAAGAAGTCATCGGCTCGATCTTTTTATCCTACGTGAACGACCGCGTCGATTTCTATCAGAAGTTCGAGAACCCCGTGATCCGGGATCTGATCGTCGAGGAGTTTTGGAGGGATTACAAGAGGGTGGTAGGTTAGGTACTGATCCTACCCTGGGTAGTACTATATTTTACAAAGTTCTTCATATATGAACCGCTGGAGCTCCTCTTTTCTTGGAAGCTCAAGCATGTACTTGCTTACAAAAAGTGATATATCACTGTCGGCCATAGCATATTCGACCAATGCCTTATTTCTTGCTGTCACTAAAAGTATTCCAACAGGAGGATTGTCATCCGTTGCCATTATTTCACTCTTATAATAGTTAATATAGGTCTTTAACTGACCGATATGTTCATGTTTGACTTCATCGGTCTTAAGTTCAACAATGACATGGCATTATTCCGGCTCATGCTACCCCGCTCAAAATACAAACTATTGATCTGGCGTTTCAATTCCCTGACACTCCAGTTTCCTTTAATGCATTCAATTTCATAAAATCTTCGCTTGAAGTTGTCGTTTAATTGAATTAGCAAAGTGAAATGCGAAAATGAAAGCCTTGAAATTAACCTTCCAGAATCATCAGTATTGGCTTCGTCACCAAATTGGGCAGACGCTGTCTGCCCAATTGTAATATTATGAAAATCAGGTAATAATTGTTTATTAGATAGGGTGGAAATATCCGATGATAGGTTTAATCCCATTTGTTTCAATTCGGTAACCACGGTCTGTCCAATTTGGGGATATTCCAAATAAAACTGTCGGAAGATTTTCAGATTCCTGTATGACATTGATTCGTGATTCAATGAACCAGCAAGTGTCTGAAGCAATTTTAAACCGTACGCAGCCCTGTCTTCTCCTTTCTGCTCAAACTCGATAATGTAAAGCCCAATAACCCAATTTCTGATCGTAAGTGCTTGATTGATTGCCTTTGTCGCACTTTTCAGTAAATTGTAATGGGTTTGGCTGATTATTTTAACCAGAAGCTTGTAGTCCATTTTTGTATCTCATTTACTCCTTAATCCGCCAAAAGGTTAATAGTGATACAATGGATGCCGTTTTTATTCCTGGGTAGGCAGAGCCAGGGAAAAGAACTTAGGTATAATTGAACTCAAGAAGAGGATCATTGATGGAGAATAAGGTGGTTAATATCAATGCGATCATTTCCTGAATTTTCGGATAATATCATCCGCAGTCATTTACACCGACGTTTATTTTCCCTTCACATTTCGATGGATGAAATAGAACCGTTGATCTGGAGAAGATTGCTGACCGATAGTTCAACTACCCTGTTTGAACTGCATAATTACATTCAGCTGATGTTCATAAATTGGAGAAATTACCATCTCTACCTGTTCAAAAAAGGTGGTATAGATTTTGGAGACCCAAGATTGTGGATAGAAGAGGATGTGATCGATGTCAAGACCATCAGGATATGCAACCTCTTGAAAGAGGAAGGTCAGACCATTAGCTATCAGTAAAAAAGATTACCTGAATGCAATGATGAAAAGCCCTACCGACAGTACTACTCTGAAAAAACTCATGAAGAGTGCTTTAACAAACCAAATTAACAGCCGGGAAATGTTTATAAAAGGGATTGATTACTCCTGTTACTGCGAGGAAAAATAATAAAAAGAAGAACATATCCAACGCTCTTCCGGAAAAATGCTTGCTTAGACCAGTCTTCACCGGAATAGCTGCTCTTTTATTCACATATTTATCATATATTTGAGTGTCCTTTATTAAAGCTTTGCTTGTGGATGAGTAACACCTCAACCTTACAAGGTAGTTCTTTAAAAAACGCATTATGAAAAAGCTGTTCGCTTTATTTCTTTCATTCCTGTTGGTTTCGGCTGCCGGTGCCCAGGACTGGAAATGGATGAATCCGCTGCCCCAGGCTAATGATCTATCCTCGATTGCTTTTCCGGCTCCTGATACTGGCTATGCGGTTGGCTTTTACGGTACCGCAATGAAAACAACTGACGGGGGCACCACATGGACAATCTGCCATACCGGTACCCTTAACTGGTTGAAATCTGTTTTTTTTACTGATGTCAATACAGGATATGCCGTTGGGCATGATGGAATTATTATTAAAACCTCCGATGGAGGAACAAACTGGACCAGGCAGGATTCGGTATCATATGCACTGAACTCTGTTTTCTTTATTGATTCTCAAACGGGTTTCGCTGCCGGTGATTCCGGTACTGTCCTGAAAACCACTAACGGGGGAATAGCGTGGACCCGGCAAAATTCGGGGACATCAAGCAGTTTGAATGCTGTCTATTTTACCTCTGCTGAAACTGGTTTTGCCTGTGGGTTGTATGGTACCATCATCAGAACTACAAACGGTGGATCAAGCTGGACCATTCAGCCTACCGGGCAACAGAGAGAAATGACTTCAATCTGTTTCCCCAACGCAGATACAGGGTATATCTTTGGACATACTTTATGGACAAGTAAAACCGGCTCTCCAACAGGAGGGGTGGATACTACTGATATCCTGAAGACCACCGACGGTGGAAATACATGGGAACCCGTTTCAACACTGGTTGGTGAATATGTCTTGATATCGGCATATTTCTTAAACAGCAGCACCGGCTATGCAGTCGCAAACAAAGGCGGAGCCTTTAAAACAACCAATGGCGGGGTGACCTGGTTGCCGCAAAACTATGTGTCATATAATTTGACTTCTGTGCAGTTCGTGTTGAAGGACGGTAATTATACAGGGTATGCTGTCGGCAATTTCGGAACAATTCTGAAATTAACCAATGGCAGTTCAAAATGGAATTACCTGCTTTCAGGACCCACAAATTGGCTGAAATCTGTGTGTTTCCTTCCGGGAACAGCTAAAAACACTGGTTTTGCCTGCGGCGTTTTCGGGATTATCGTAAAAATTGCGAATGGTGGAACCAAGGTGTCTTCCATATGTCCCGATTCTACCACCATGCTGGAAAGCATCTGCTTTACAGACCTGAATACTGGCTATACGGTTGGATCGGGTGGAACGATCCTGAAATCCACTGATGGAGGATCAACATGGACGAACAGGAATTCAGGAACAGTCAGCTGGCTGAAATCTGTGTGCTTCCCGAATACCAATACCGGCTATGCAGCTGGATCGGATGGCACCATGCTTAAAACGACTGATGGCGGAACAACCTGGTCAAGCCTGGTTACAGGAACAACTCAGAATTTAAATGCGGTTTACTTTACAGATGCGGCTACTGGATTTGCTTGCGGGAATGCAGGTATTATGCTGAAAACGATTGACGGGGGTGTAAACTGGGTTTCCCTGAACACAGGAACCGGCCAGAACCTGAATGCCATCACTTTCACCGGGACAGGTACTGCTTACGCCGTCGGCAATACAGGAGCCATTATTAAAACCATTGATGGCGGGGTGAACTGGACAGTGCAGAACTCAGGGACGGCAGCCAATCTGTACGGTTTGTATTTCACTGATTTAAATACAGGGTTTGTTGCAGGTGATATGGGCACTATCCTTTGCACAAGAGATGGCGGGCAAACATGGAAAACCTTGTTTTCGGATACTGAGTCCATGTTACAATCTATATGGTTCACTGATGGGAATACGGGATATGCGGTGGGAGATGGCGGAACCATCATGAAAACCATTAATGGTGGAACCGGGTTTCTGGAGTTACCTAATAGCAATGGCCAGGTTTTGCTTTATCCAAACCCGTCAGGTACCTCCGTTACGATTGAGCTGCCCGGTATTTCTGATTTCCGCAATGCCAGTGTCTCGGTATACAGCATCGGTGGACAGTTAGTATTGTATGAACCGATCATACAATCAAAAACAGAGATCAGCCTTAAAGGACTTTCAACAGGACAGTACCTTGCAAGGTTCTCTCAAAACAACAAAATAATGGTTGGCAGGTTCGTGAAAAAATAGCGGCTTGCCTGGTTTACTCTACAATGACCTTCTTTGTCGTGCAGAAAAGCTGTTGCTGCCCTTTCTCAAGTGCGTATAAGCGAACGGTATAAACACCTTTAGGCAGACCCTGGGGAATATTCCAGGTAATGTTTTCGTTGCCGTTAACCAGGCGGTTGTTTACCGGGCGATCCACCGCCTGTCCTGATAAATTGCTGACAATGATGGTGATATTCGTTGGATTTTTAACTCGGATATCAAATGAGGCAACATCATGAGCAGGATTAGGATTTACTGACCAATCTATTTCGGCGGATGTCCCGAGATCGGCAAACCCGCTTCCTTTGGGCCGGAGCAGCATGGCACGGTCATAAATGAGCTCATCGGGCGAAGGCCCTACACGGGTCAGGGTATCGATGTAAGCACGGAAACCCAGGAAGGATTTGTCGCCGTAATTTATCCCCATCATATTGTGAGCTGTATCCTGGGGAACAACAAATACATTGGTATCGCCCGGCAGAGGGGAGCGGGCAAATTTGTAAGTGAAAAAGTAATCCGCAGTCGTTGTATCGCTGAAGTATTTCCTTGCGGTTTTTGCGTACTGGTAATCCTCTATCCCTCCGAATCCGGCAAACAGGGAATCCCTGTAACAGCTCACGTCGGTGTATACGGCTTTCCCGGTTTTGGTATGGTTCACTCCATAGGCAACAACAATGTCGTCCTTGTTGAAGTTAAACGATTCGGTGCGCATGTACAGAGCATCCCTGACTTCACCAAGCACATCTTTTTCCTCCTGGATCGCCTCATACCCTTCAACCAGCCACATACTGGGATGAAGCAGAGAAACAGAATAAGTGCTGTCGTATCCGTTGAACAGCGTTTTTTCCAGGTATTCGAAGTCCTCGTTCAGGAAAAACTCATCAATCCCCGAGTTTCTGGAGGTGAGCTTGGGCGTGTGAAAGAACGATGGTGCTGCGGGCGTAGCCGGGGTGATACGCAAAACTTCCAGGGTCGGATTGTCCACGTAAGCTTTCCCGGCGCTGTCGTTTTCAAAGACGGAGGCACGATGCAAAAAACTCCCCCAGTCATCCTTAGGCGCATTACCGAATTTGAATATATCACCCGGAATGATGTCAAAATAAATATCACTTTCGGGAATCGATGTATTTTGAAGAATCAGCTGTTTGGTTTTGGCGGCAATGTCGCTGTCGGCAGCGCAAACCAGGGCGAAATTACGCTCAAACATCCCCGAAAAGGGGACATTCTTATTCATGGAGTAGAGGTTTTTGGTATCGCCAAGGCTTGCATAAATTTTCTTCAGCGTGTAATCGGGAAGAGTGTACACCCTGCCGGCCAGGTAGCTCCTGTAGCTGAAATATTTACATTTCGGAGGAGTTTTTCCTATCAGGAGGATGGCCTCATCGCTCTGCAGGTTAAATACGATGGTCATATTATTCAGAGTGTCGAAGGCAGGCGAGGGAGGCGTATTCATCACAAGATAGGGGAAACCTGCATTGTTTCCCTGGCAGTTAATCGAGTAACCTGCATTGCAGATATTGATCGCGCTGGTGAGGTTGATGCTGCCCTGGTTTACGAGATAGCCGCTACTGGCCAGGCTTTTTGCAACGGCAGCAGAGGGCGGGTAAACGCTTCCGATGGTATCGGGAGGATGGGTCTGAAGCTGGAGGATCCCTGAAGCGTTATCGAAGTACACCGTATCGCCCAGGGCTTTTGACAGGAAATTAAGTGGTGCAAATTGTACGAGAGATCCTGAATATTCAATCTTTTGAGCGGGTGGTAACATCTTTACTACGATTGATTTATAAAATCCCGTATCATAGCTGTCTCTCGCAAAGGCGATGATCTTGCCGTACTGGGTGGCAAATCCATGAATGTCAAAGACGTCTTTAAACGGGTAAAATTGTCCGCCCGCTGCTCTCACCAGGTGTTTAACCTCAGCCGAATAGTTTCCGTTCTCCTGGGTAACCAGCATTGAATCGGCTTGCTGGATCCCATTGATTTTGAACGGGCATTTAACGACTGACGGATTCTGGGCTTCGGAAGAAATTGAGATAACGGCAGCAATCAAAACTGCCATGAGGAGAGTGATTTTTTTCATAGGAGTTCCGCTTAAGTTTCTTCAGGTGCAGGGATACAAATATAATGTATTCATTAAAACAATGCTTGCCGATGATTCATTCGCCAGGTCACACCCGTCGCGTTTCACTACCTTTGTCCATATCAATTCTCATAAAATGATACGTAGACTGCAGCAACTCGAAAAAGCCGCACGCGAACTGGAACCCGCGGCAGGCAAACGAAAGAAAACCCGGGATAAAGTCGTTGCCTACGGCGAGGACTTTTTAAACCGTATAGAAAACTTAAAGGCATACGACTACACTGAGGATAAAGGGATAGGGCTTCTTGATTCCCCGGTTTCGGAGGAGCCTCTCACCATAGACCAGGTGCTGGATCTGCTGAAGTCCAACGTGGATACTCACGGACTGAACCCCGCATCGGGAGGTTACCTGGGTTTCATCCCGGGGGGAGGGATATATTATTCGGCCCTGGGCGATTACCTGGCCGATGTGACGAACAGGCTGGCGGCTTTGTTTTTCGGCTCACCCGGAGCCGTGCGCATGGAAAACATGATGATTGCCTGGCTCGCGGGAATCCTGGGTTTCCCCGAAACTGCAGCAGGTAACCTTACCTCCGGCGGCAGCATCGCTAACCTCATCGCTGTGGTGACGGCCAGGGATGCGAAAGGGATTGGCTCGCAAATGATTCCCAAATCGGTGATCTATCTTTCGCAACAAACGCATCACTCGGTTCAGAAGGCTATCCGCATTGCGGGATTGAACGAGTGTATACTGCGGTATGTCGGAATGGATGCAGGATACAGGATGAAGGCAGATGAACTGGAGAATGCCATCCGCCAGGATAAAGAAAACGGGCTAAATCCTTTTCTTGTCGTGTCTTCGGCTGGGACTACCGATGTTGGTGCTGTGGATCCCCTGGAAAGGATAGGGGATATTGCTGCTGCAAACGGATTGTGGTTTCATGTGGATGCCGCTTACGGGGGCTTTTTCATCCTGACCGCCGAAGGGAAAATAAAACTGGGTGGCATCGAAAAAGCCGATTCTGTTTGTATAGATCCGCACAAAGGGATGTTCCTGCCTTACGGACTGGGCGCGGTCATTGTGAAAGACATGAGCAGCCTGAGAAATTCTCATTATTACCTGGCTTCCTATCTTCAGGACGCCCAGGGAGAGAGCGATGAAATCTCTCCTTCGGACCTTTCGCCTGAACTTACCAAGCATTTCAGGGGACTGAGGTTCTGGCTGCCGCTGAAGCTTCTCGGCACAAAGCCTTTCGTTGCGGCCCTTGAGGAAAAACTCCTGCTTGCAAAATATTTCTACGGCGAAATTAAAAAGCTGGGCTTCGAAACCGCATGCGAACCTGAACTGTCGGTGGTAACCTACCGCTGGATCCCGAAAACAGGCAATGCCGATGACTTCAACAAAAGGCTGGCCGAAGAAGTGGTGAAAGACGGAAGGGTTTTCATTTCCTCTACCATTCTCGATGGAAAGTTTACCCTGCGCCTCGCCATTCTTTCATTCAGGACCCACCTGAAAACGATCCGGCTCACTCTTGAGATCCTCAGGGAAAAAGTGGAAATGCTGGAAGGATAGATGCCTCGCTTAGCTAATCGGGCTTTGTCACCAGCAAATAATACGGATACACCGAATGATTCTCCCATACCTGCGATTTGGCCGGGTCATTGGGAAAAAGCTTATAATATTCCTGGTTGGGGATTAATGGGATGTTGGTCCCTATGCGTTCATAATCAAAAGAATGCATGCTTGCGGGTTCTGCATAGCCCGGCATTTGCTTTGCAATCCGTGGATATATCTGCTCATGGATGACTTTCTCCATCTCTTCAACAACACTGGTCCCTGTTTTGAAAAAGGCTGCTGATTTTGTATTGAAATCAGCTCCGGGTTTGAAACTAAGCAGGGTGAGAAAACCTTTCAGGTCATTGAACGGGCTGATTTTCGGAAAATCCCCGGGTAACTGGAAACTCAGTGGAATGGAAGGAACCCAGTCGAGGATATTGTTCACCGAAAATGCATACCCGGGTGAGTTAAGGTTCTCGTAATCCTGGGCATAGCGAAGGTTCCCGGCTTTAGGAGCTGCAATGTTGTAGGTTTTAAATTGTATATCCGAAGGTAGTTTATTGTCTTTCTGCAAATACCTGAGCCAGGAGGTCACCACATACCCTATCCCGCTGCCCTGGCTGTGCCCGAGGATATAGAAGTCCCGGGTCCCCTGGCTGTATAGCAGCCTGATCTGCTGCAGCATTTCAGGCGACAAATAGTATAATGCGATGATCACCCCCAGGTGAACGCCCGCTCCGGGCAGCTCGGCCAGTTTGTATTGAAACCAGGAAGTGTCGCTCATCTTTATCCTGCCTTCCGCAGGCACCATCAGGGCATAAAATGCCAGGCTGAAATTCAGGGCGGCGGTATCGTAAATGGTCCCTCGTATGGCGATCACAGCCCTCTGGTCATCGCCCTGCCAAATATCGAAACGGTTCAGCAGGGGTGAGGTCCTGGAACGGAAAATCCGCCTGAATCCTTCCGGGGAGGGAGTTCTGAATCCTCCTATATCTGCCGAATCGTAGGTTCGTTCCATGACCGGCAACAGCCGGGCAAGCTCAGTTTTATCATAACCGGGAACTAAACGGGATATTTTCTTTTCCTTGCATCCCTGGAGCCCGGCGATCAGCAGAATCAAAATCAGCAGACTGGTATTTTTACGCATCGTTTCATGTTTATAGTTCCAAATATACGTGAAACTGTTCATCTTTGTACCTGTCTTGTGAAAGAGGCATTTCAACCGATCGGCATCGAATGATTATGGAATCGCAATATATGCCAGGCTTTCGGTCTGCGACGGGGGATGGCTTGAATGAAGCTCTGATCCTGCCAAACCGGTAGAAACGGGAATGCCGGCTGGGCGTCGGGATTATGTCCACGGTTCAGGTTCCCTTAAGTAGTTTTAATCCACTCCGGGGTATAATCCCTGTATTTGTCTTTTATTTCCTGTGGCAGGTCGCGGTATTTCCCTATGGTTTTCCTGCAAAGGGGCGAACTGCAAAGGCAGTCCAGCACCCAGTCGTCGTTAATGATGATGGAATAATCGAAGGTGACTTCTTCATCCTTCTGAATATCGCGCATGGCAATGAGTTTGACGTCCTCCACAATCCCTGCATTGGGATCGCAGGAATGGTTTGTACGTACTTCGGGTTCCTTCGCCAGGATGTACTCATCGGTGCCTACATTGAAGAGGTGGTCAACGACTTCGGGGGGATACTCATCGAGGTGCTCAATCTTAACACGGGGGCCTGTGAAGCTGGTAATTATTTCACCCTTGCGGATGTCGCGGACCGCAAAGATACCCCTCCCTTTCAGGGGCGTCTCCTTAACACAGATCAGTTTTTCCATACTGCAGGATTGGGATTATATTTTATCAAACTTACGAAATTATTTGAAAAGGATCATCTGGAATAAACCTGGATCCTTACGGTTGGGTGCGTTATAAAAACTTTATATGCAATTCCAAAAAATAATTTATATTTTTGCCGTTCAACAATCTAATCAATGAAACCCGGCCCTCTGAATCAGAATACCGATGTTACCTGCACACTGATGTGTTGTAATATGTATTGCTGCTGCTTTCAATTAAGGCGGGAGGGTTTTATTGTATACGGTTGTTCAAATTAAATACAATAGTTTACAAAATAGAAAAAGCCCTTTTGCCAAAGCAGAAGGGCTTTTTTGTTGCATGAATGAACAAACTGACCTGTAATAAACCATAAACCTTGCCTATGAAAAGTATAAGGATAGAACCAAAAAAACGAATCACACATCCAATATTTGAAAGCAATTCTTCCTTTCTGAGACTCTCCTTTGACAGCGAACGACTGGGGAAATGGGCCGACGAAATATTTCACTGGCTTTTTTGCATTCATCCTGATTATGCTGAAGAAGGGCTTTTCCTATCCAAAGAGGTGGATCTGAAGACCGGTTTACTTCAGTTCATAGAACAAATGCAGGCGGCCAATAAAAATTCCGGTAATTGTGTTGAGTCATTTTTCTGCAGGCTTCCTGAGGTCCACCGCATTTTAATGAGTGACCTTGACTCGATGTATAATTCAGACCCTGCAGCCAGGTCAATTCACGAGGTTTTACTGGCGTATCCCGGATTTTACGCGATTGTAATTCACCGCATCGCTCATGAATTATGGTTATGCGGGGTCCCGGTGATCCCGCGCCTGCTTGCTGAATATGCTCATTTTAAAACAGGGATCGATATCCATCCGGGAGCGGCCATCGGCGAACGCTTTCTAATCGACCACGGCACTGGGGTGGTAATAGGAGAGACCTGCACAATTGGAAATGACGTGAAGATTTACCAGGGGGTCACCCTCGGCGCCTTGAGTGTTAGCAGGGACCATGCAGCAGTTAAAAGGCACCCTTCACTGGGCGACAGGGTTGTTGTTTATGCCAACGCCACCATCCTTGGCGGAAATACAGTAATCGGAAGCGATTCTGTAGTCGGAGGCAATGTCTGGATCACTCAATCGATTCCTCCCAATTCCATGGTTTTTCATAAAAGCGAGATCATCATTAAAAACAATTCAACTTTTCCTGAACCTTTAAACTTTAATATTTAAAACTCTGTAAAAATGAAAGCAAATAACATTCTGGAAACCATCGGGAACACCCCGCATGGCTCTAAAATTCTTACCTTCAACTATGATACAGGTGAAAGATACCTGTCGGTTGAAGGCCTTTTTGTTTAGAGGCGCCTTGGGAATTTACCGGCGATTTGGCGTTGTTGCGTCTTTATGGTAGCTGCAATTCAATGAAATAGAATTTTTAAACACCAGGCCTGGCGCCGCTGCACCTGCATTAATATCCTGTTATATGACAAAGCCACTTCGTCAAATAAACAGGGTCAGATAAACATGCCTGATGAAGTAAATTTGTCAATGTCATTTTAAAAATACCGAGATGTACTTTTTGTAGGTCTTTCCGACCGGGAGCAGAATGGAGCCGGTAACTTCCACATTTTCTTTATTTACCAGTGTAATGAAGTTCTGATTTACAATATAGGATTTATGGATCCTGATGAAGTCAGAGGCTGATAGAAGGGTCTCAACTTCGGATGTGGTTAAATGAACCAGGTAGTTTATGTGACGGGTAACTATTTTAACGTAATTACCGATGCTCTGGATGTATAAGATCTCTGTAAGGTTAACTTTCTTTTCTTCTCCCTTGTGTTTAATCTCGATGTATGTCATTTTTGGCCGGCTTACTCTGGCTGTGTCATAAATTGCCCTTGCTTTCTCAATCGCGTTTAAAAACCTTTCAAACCGTATTGGCTTCAGCAGGTAATCGAGAACATTGAAATCATAGCTTTCAAGGGCATAATCGGAATATGCCGAAACAATAATGACCAAAGGCGGATTTTCAATCATGCGAAGAAACGAGAATCCTGAAATCTCAGGCATATTGATATCCAGAAAAATGAGTGATGCGGGATTCCTGACCAAAGCGGGAAGGGCATCACGGGCATTGTAATACGACCCCTGTAACTCAAGCCAGTCAACTTTTTCAATATAATTGACAAGGACCCGGTGGGCGCCGGGTTCATCGTCAACGATAATGCAGGACATTGATTTCATGCCAGCCGTATCGTTAGGAACACTTCAAAAAAGGATCCACTTTCTGTTATACGCAGATCATGCCTGCCGGGATACAGGATCTGAAGTCTCCGCCTTACATTATTAAGCCCTTTTTTCGTTGCGGATTGTCCTTCATGACTGAATTTTTCATTCTTAATACTGAGGGTGAATGTCCCCTCTTTCAGCAATAGCTCAATTTCAATAAGGAAAGACCTGATGGAATCGGAGCCGAATTTAAATGCATTTTCCACAAGCGGGAACATGATCAGCGGGGCAATGGGAGTTTCAGGATCCTGAATATCAATGTTGAGTTCAAGATGACAACGTGCACCCAGTCTTTCTTTTTCAAAATCAATATAATTCCTGATGAAGTTGACACTTTCACCAATTGTTACCGTTTCACGGTCAGCAAGTTCGGTCAGGTAACGCATGATTTCACTTAATTTGAGAACAAGTTCCTTCCCCTGCCCTTCATCGCTGACAAGTAAGTAGGAATAAATGTTGTTCAGGGCGTTATACAGGAAATGCGGGTTCAATTGTGTTTTGAGCTGGCTTAATTCTACTTCCTTATGAACAACTTTCAACTCTGCGAGCCTTGCCCTTTCGCGGAAATATTTGAAAGCGAGGTATACTGCGAGTCCGAGGTAAAGGAATACTATATGGCTCAGGAAAAACAACCGGCTTTGTGTGTGATCATTGATGAGATAAAGACAAAACCGTGTGATAAGGTAATCAATCCCCACCAGGGAAATAACCGAAAACAGGTAGAGCCAAAAGCGTTTGCTGACAAAGAAACCTTCAAACAAAACAAGGTTATGAAATACAACATATCCATATTGATACACAATCAGGAAGATGTACATCGCTATGATCGTAATATGGGGAGGAGAAAGTCTGAAAAAAAAGATTTGGGCGAAGTAATTCAGAATGAAAAAAAGAAGGAACAGGATATTCCTGATGTAGATGTTTGAAAGGATCTTCATTATTCTAACCCTATGCCATTTAATTTTCATTCATTCCTGCAAATGTACCGGTTCCCTGTAATTTGTAATAATAATTCAGGCAGATCTGCTGCTTTGCTTATTTTCTTCATGGTCCGGATCAACGTGTTTGAAGGATGTTCATTGTTTCGAAAATCTTCTGCAACCCGGGCGAGATGATCTGCTTTAAAGGCCAGTCGGTATAATTCAGGTCATGATTGTGCTTCGGGAAGAAGAAACAATGGAGATTTGTCTTGTTTGCCTGCGCAAACCGCTTTTGTATTTCTATAGCCCCGCTTGCCGGGGTGCTGGCATCTTCCATCCCCTGAAAAATATATATCGGGATATCCAGTTTCATGAGCCTTGTATTATTGGCTTCAAGCATTTTATGTTCGGCGTACCATGCGCTTGTTACATGAAAATAGTTATTCCAGATCCAGTCATCATCATGCTTTTCGAATGCTTCCGTAATTTTTTCATAGTGCTTGCTGTTGAGCAGCCAGAAATCCTGGGCAGTAAGCAGGCTGTCTTTATTTGCATCCAGAACTGAAAACGGGGCGTTTTTCAGCCCTTTTTCCCTGAACGAAGTTGCCCTCTTTTCGGTGGATTCATATTCAGCCCTGTTGATCATGCCGTTGGAGTCGGCATCCAGGTATTTGCAAAAGTTAATCATGGAAGAGCCGCCTCCCAGTTGCCACTTTATTATTTCTGTCATGTTGTCGTTTGCATAACCGGCAAGAAGTAAGGCATCAACCTTGTTGGCTTTGTCCAGCGCGATCATTGGCGCCAGGATGGTTCCTTCACTCCATCCTAATAGAACGATTTTGGATTTTTTCAGCCGTTCTTCTTTTTTAAGGAAGCCGATCGCAGTTCCAATATCTTTCACCTCAACAGAGGGAAGGTATTTTTGAAATTTTTTCCTGTCAACCGTGTCAAAGGTGGGGGGTGTGTTGCTTAATGTCACACCACGCCTGCTATAGGTGAAAAAGGCAATACCGCGACCTGTCAGTTCCCGGGTAAACAGGGCGAAATAATCAAATTCAAGCCCGCTCATTTTTCGGCGGTCAAGATATGTGCATGGACCTGTGCCATGGACAAAGATGACAAGCTCCCTGATCCCGGAAGACCCCCCGGGCAAATCAAGTTTACCTGTCATGGTATCACCATCCGATAACCTGATCCTGACAAGACGGGAGTCCTGTGCGCAGGAAGCCGCGCAAAAAACGAAGATGAAAATGAGGGGTGATACGAGAGAAGCCAAATGTTTCATAAGTTAGAATGTTAATGTTAGTTAAAGATTTCAATGTGATTCAATAATATTATATATCGCCTGTGAAAATTAAACAGCATTCCCCTTTTTTTTTTCATGGGATGAGTCATACATGCCTACTTCATCCTTAAAAATTTTATAATTCCTCATAAAACTAAAGCGAAATTAAAGGGAAAAGGTATCTCCCCCGGTATTATTTGACCAAGGGCTTTTGTCACATTATCCGGGAGCCGTTTTTACAGGCCTGTTAAATTTGATGATACCATATCATGTATTCCATGATGTCCCTGTTAGCCCCGGGTATGGATCATGCAGGAGTTTTAGAGGGATCATAAATTGGTAACCGGCGGAGTGAACCCCGGTCCAAGCGATGCAATCATCCCCGCAAAACGTATGAGTTCAGGCTCGCTCCAGTAAGGGCCGACGATCTGTATTCCAATAGGCAGGCTCTCGGGGCTACTGCCGAAGGGGATGATGATGGCGGGGTGCCCTGAAGCGTTGAAACAGGCGGTGAACGGCCACATGTAATGGGGGTACTTCACAGTTTTTCCTTCATAACTGATATTGCTGCCTGTCTTGCAGCGCTTGATAGCCGGTCCGTAGGCTACAGGGCATACCAGGAAGTCAACCTCCCGGAACAGCTTCTCCCAGCGTTCGGTAACCCGGTTCTTCGTCAGCATGACCTCAGCATAGTTATTGACCTTCAACCTGAATGCCCTGTTGATTTCCCTGTTGAACCTATTCTCGCCTTTGAAAAATGTAGTTTTCATCTGCCATTTCATGAGGTAGCGGATGAACCATGGGACTCCCTGTGCCAGGACATACGGCAGCAGGCTGATATCGAGTCTCAGGGAATCCATATGCAGACCGGTGTCGGGTATCCCTTGTTCTGATTTGCCCCCCATGGAGGTGAATTTGTTTACAAGGGAATGAATGGCTTCACCAACTGCATTGCTTGTCGGGAACCCCGGCCAGCCGTCAACCCAGGCGATCCTGTATTGTGAAAGCGTACGTTCTGTGGGGGCTTTCCATTCTATCCTGGGGATGTTCCTGTCGCTTTCGTGCGGACCAACGATAAGCCTCCACAGCAGTTCCAGGTCTTCAATATTCCTGGCAAGCGGGCCGGCCTGGGCCATATGTACCAGGAAGGATTTTGCCTGCTTGGGTAAGGGAACGTTCCCGTCGAGGGGAATGGTACGGTCGGTGGGCTTGAGCCCGAAAAGCCCGCAAAAAGCCGCCGGCACCCTTACCGACCCTCCTATGTCGTTGCCGGTCTCCAGGGAGGTGAAGCCTGCGGCCAGGGCTGCTGCGCCACCACCGGTGCTTCCGCCGGGGGTCCTCTCCGGGTCGTAGGGGTTTTTGCCTTCGGGATAAATATCCCCGCTTACCTGGAAATCCATCAGGCTCCTGGGCACATTGGTCTTGCCGATAATGATGGCCCCGCTCTCCCTGATCCTGCTTACCAGCACTGCGTCGCGGGGGGCGATAAAGTCTTTGAAATATTTAAAATTAACCGTGCTGGGGATCCCTTTCATCCAGAAACACTCCTTTAAAGTAACCGGCACACCGTGTAAGGGTCCCATGATCTTTCCCTGCCGGATTTCCTCATCTCTCTCATCCGCCAGCTTCATAGCATCTTCTTCGAAAAGCATTACTATGGCATGGAACCTTTCGTTGAGCTTCCTGATCCTCCCGATATGCTGGCCGACGATCTCTTTACTCGTTGCTTTCCCTTCCCGTATGAGCCTTGCAAGCTCAGTAGCGGGTTTATAAATGTAGTTTTCCATAGTTTATATCTTCAGAGAATATTGAATTCAGATTTATTCGAACATCACCCTGTCAATCACGAAATGGACATAATGCAGCTCACCTTCGGGCAGATCCCAGTACCCGTCGAAAACGGTGTTCATCTTCAGCCCTTGGAAGTCGCGAACGACCGAGGCAAGGCCGACAAACTTCTCGGGTGTCCCTTTACCGTCGCCCCTGTCGTAATATCTTTCGACGGCTATTTTGGCCAGCATGCCGTCTTTGTTGAAAAACAGCCGGGTGTTGGTGCTGATCCCGCAATCGGAGATGGTGCATTCTGCATAGTCGTCGCCGTACCCTGTCCATTTAATCCGCTCGCGGTCGAGAAAGAAAGAGGGGGCCATCGACATCTCGGCGGCACAACGGCCGAAAGCCGATTTGTCGGTTATGTCAGACTTCGCATCAACCACCGGGAAAGTCCCGAGGATCTTCACCAGCATATTCCCTTTGCCGTGATAATAGTAATCCCGGGCCGTGAAGAAGAAGCCGGGGAACATTGACACTTTTCCATACCAGACGAAGGAAGGCTTATGTGTGGTAACCAGGTATTCCCCTTTTACAGGCATGAATTGCTTGTCCTTACCGGGTTTGAATTCCCCCGAATGGTAAATCCTGGCAAAACTGATCCTTTTCATGCCCACCAGTCCGGAAGCCTTTAAATACCTTGCAACCGGGGGCGGCAGGCCCTGCAGGTCGGCATCAGTAACGACAGCCTGGTCGGTTTTCCCGGTTTCACTGATCACCTTTTCGGTCATCTTCCTGAATTTCCGGTAAAAGATAATGTTCATTGCCTGGAAGAAGCAGATCACCGCCACGACCAGGAGCCCGATGATGATGAGAACTTTTTTCATTGCTGTTTTTTGGACTAAGATATAATGAAAATAACATATTCACAAAAAGTCCATAAATGTTAATGAAAATTTAATATTAACTCAAAAAAAAATATATAAATTCGACGCATTAATTGTTATTCCAGCCCAATGAATCCGAATGAAAAACGCCCTGCATGCATGGTCCTCCTCCTATGTTTGCTTATAGTGCAAGCCATCGGTGCATTGGTAGGAGGGATTGCACTTGTACTTTCCCCATCGGGAGAGATCATGAAAATGTCATCATCGATGCTGAAAGGATGCCCCTTTGACACCTTTCTGATTCCCGGTATCATTCTGCTGGTGGTGCTGGGCATTTTTCCGGCTTTTATCGCCTGGGCCCTCATCGCGAGGCCTTACTGGAGGTGGCCTGATGCGGTCAACGTTTACCGGGGCATCCATTGGGCATGGACTTTCAGCCTTTACCTGGGGATCATGCTGGCTATCTGGATCTTTGTTGAAATCATGTTCATCCCTTTCGACATACTTCAAACTATTTTCGGAATGGTAGGCATGGCCATCATCATCGCCACCCTGCTGCCGGGGAATATGGCTTATTTCGGGTGGATAAGGAAAAACAATTTAAACCAACAGATCTGAAATGGAAAAACTGACTTTTTTAGGGATAGGCCCGAAGATCGGCCGGATCGCAATTCCTTACCTTGCCATTGCTGTCACTCTTGGCATCCTTTACCCCGGGGTCTTTAGCTTCGGGCATGCAGTCAGACTGCCTTTCATGGTTGCCGGGACAGTTCTCATAGTCGTGGCCTTAATCTATTATTTCTCAACCCTGCGCCTTATGCTCCCGGGCATTAAAGAAAACCGCCTGGTAACCGGCGGTGCTTACCGAATCTGCAGGAACCCCCTCTATTCGGCCCTGATCCTGTTCCTTTTTCCGGGACTGGCGCTTGCAAGCAATTCCTGGATCATTTTAACTGCAAGTGTAGTGGCATACGTTGTTTTCAGGATCGTGATACATGAGGAGGAAGAGCAGCTGGAGCGCATCTTCGGAGATGAATACCGGGAATACATGAAGCGTACACCGCGGTTCTTCCCGAAGATCCTTTAGCAAAACATGAAGATTGATAATGCCGGCTTTCAGTTTCAATAAGCCGGCAGTGGTCTTATTACCTGTTGAAGATCAGGAATATCAATTGAAACACTATGAACCCCGTGATTGCCGTGAAAAGGCTGGCGGCCCTGCCAAGCGAGTGGACCGCCCTGACCGTCCTGTAGAAAAGGGCTGGAAATGCGAAGAAATAAATAACGAAGCAGGTCCAGAGGATAGCCCTCCATACTGTTGGCGTGTTCATGGCAATTTCATGCTGGTGAGCGTCGATGACCCTGACCATGCTGAAAAAGCTCATCAGCAGGTCATGCAGGAGGGTGCTCCACATGGCTACTGAAATGGAAAGCCCCGTAAGCGAAAGCATCGCTTCAAACGATCCCTTCCCTTTCATCGCATGGCCTGCCACCTGCATATAAGCGGCGGCTGCAAACCATGAGAGCAGCATGCCGGGGGCGACCAGGAACTGGTTCCAGAAATAGTAATTTTCTTTGGAAATGTTAAGCCAGGGTGTGAAAGTCGAAGGCGCCCCCCTGCCCAGGAATAACATGACATACATCAGGGTGTAAAGTCCAAGCGGGATGAGCATGTAACGGAACCCTGCGCTGAAATAATTCCCCTGCAATACCGATTCAAACGCCTTTGCGGGCCTGTAAAATGCCTGAAAGTAGATTCGAAAGAATTTTTTCATGATCCTTTACGAAAATGATTTTTGGTAAATACATGTCGTAAAATTAATTGTAAATCAGGTCTGCTCCAAAATTTATTCCGCTAATCTCCCCTGATCAGCCCCGGGAATAAACCCTCAGTTCCACCTCCTCCACAAACTCCTTCATCCGACGTTTCACTATTGCACTGGGAACCAGGGATGTTCCTTTCATGGCAGTATCATTGACTGCGGATGTCAGCCCCGGTTTCCCTGAGATCTTCCCCAGGGTTATGACCAGCCGGTCAATCTCTTCTTTTGTGTTTTGTATGCCCAGGCTGACGCGTAACAATCCGGGCAGGGTGACCCATGGAAACACGTTCACGATAGTGCGCTGTACACGTTCCAGGGTTGGAGTAAAATGCAGAAGGTGCTTGATGATCAGGTGGGCGCAGTGGCAACCGCTGCGTACGCCGATCCCTCCCTGCATGGCCAGTTCCCTGGCAAGCCGGGTTGCCATAACACCCTTAAGGCTAAAGAGGATGACTCCCCCTTTTTGTGCAAAGCGCGGCGAGCCGGGGTCTTTTATCCCGAAAACCTTGAGCCCTTGGACCTGCGACAAGCCGCGTAAGGCATATGCCGTCAGCTCCTGTTCTTCCTCCCTGACCAGGTCAAATCCTATCCTCTCCAAGAGTAAAAGCGACTTGCCCAATGCGGCAATCCCTGCGGCATTCTCTTCGCCCGATGAGCGTATCGGTTCTGTTTCGGCAGGGCTGAAGCCGGGCAGCCCCTTTTTAAAAACAAGCGCAGCAGTTCCGAATGGCGCATACACCTTATGGGCCGCGAAGGCGAGATAATCGAACCCAGCTGCCTGCATGTCCACTTTACGGTGGGCCACCATCTGCGAGGCATCCACAAGCATCCTCGCCCCGTAACGGTGCACAATGCCGCTGATCTCCTCCAGCTTATTGAAGTTGCCGAGCACGTTTGAGGCTCCGCTCACGGCCATCAGCCGGATGCGCTTTTTACCGAATTTGCCGTCCTGGTTATAGTCTTTCATGACCGCCTCAAGCTCGACCGGGTCCACCATGCCTTCATCGTCAACCCCAAGCCTGACAAGCGAAAAAGAAGGATGTATCCTCCAGGGCAATTCGTTGGAAGAGTGTTCAAGCAAGGTGTTGAGTACCACGGTTTCGGTATCCGCAAAGGTTTCATGGCTGAGTTTTTCAGCGGCCAGGTTGATGGCCTCGGTGGCATTGGATGTGAAGACCAGGTCATACTCTTCCTGTGGGGCGCCCAGGACCCTGGAGCAAATTGATCTGACTTCCTGGATGACCTCCTGCTGCACCTGCATTGGCTGCCTCCATGTTTTGCAAACTGATTCCCAAACCGGTTTAAAGGTTGGAGTGCTGGCAGCATTGTCGAGGTTGATGAAGACTTTGCCGCCTCCTGTTGTAGGTACAATCGTGTTGATGCCGATCAGGGCCTGTTTCAGCTTATCCAGGAGCTCATGGCCTGAGTAAGCCTCCAGTTCGTCATGATACAATATTTCTTTGGCGGATAACATCTCCGCACTGTGGTCATTGAATGATAAGCTTTTTTGACTGCCGGTCATCGAGAGCGCTTTGGCAAAAGCGATGATATTGACGATGGCCGGCGTTCCGGCTTCGAACCTGTCGGGAGCATCGGCCCACTTTACCCAATCGGGACCAATAAGCTTTGCCGTTCCTCCGCCGGCCTGGAAGGGGGCGCCTTTGGGAAGGGCTTTCTTTTTAACTGCCATTGCGCTTACCCCTAAGCACAATCCTGCATCACGGCTGGATACAATGGTGTAACTTCCCGGTTCCAGCAATGCCCTGATTGCGGATGCCCTTGAGGGGGTGCAAAAGATGACGATGTATTTGCGCCTTTCAAGCCCCAGGAATTCCAAAACAATATCCCTGGCTTTTTCAAATAAATTGGTGGTAGCCATAGAGTAATGCCCGCTGCCACGGTGAACATTCGAGTATGTCTCCAGGGCTGCATGCACCGCCTGTTCCAGCTCTTTGTTTATCATTGATAAGTCTGGCTTATGTTCCGAATTTACGGAAATATTCTGATATGTATTCATTTGTGAAAATTTTGATACCCACGATCTGACGAGGTAAGCCGCACATGGTTACAAGGGTCTGCAATGGCGGGGTTTTCAAGCATTCAACCGTTACCCGTGCCGGCTTGCCGGAAAATTTTAGGGATTGACCGAAATGATTTCGGTTCACAGCTTTGGCAAAGTAGATTTGCCTTCAATTAGGGCAAAACCATGCATAACCCTGAAAATGATCAAAAAAATTAAAATAAAATGAAAATATTTATCTATACGGTCGCAATACTGGGTATGTTTATGACCCTGATCTTATTCTTTTTCTTTTTGGTCACGCCGAAAGGCAACAGGCATGGAAACCGGATATTGGCCGCACTTTTACTTGTTTTTGGATTCCAGGTCTTCACAGCCCTGGCCCTGGGTGATTACGGATACGAGTATTTTATAAGTCCGCACTTATATATTTACATACTCAAATTAACCTGTTTTACATCAGGCCCGTTGATTTATTACTACATCAAAGCGTTCCTGGATAGAAACAAATCCATCAAAATTCACCCCGTCCATTTTCTCCCGTTTTTATGCAGCCTGGCCTTCTTCGGTTATTTTAAATATGACATCGCATTAATCGGAAGCACAGCCGTTCTCATTAATTCACTCTGCCTTATTCAGAATCTGGCTTACATCCTCTTTTCCATTTATTATTTTAAGAAGTCCAATGTCCCGTTCAAGTCATTTTTCAGCGATTTTACTGATCTTAATTTAATGGCCTGGACACAGATTGTGCTGTCAGGTTATATTACAGTCTGGATTGTCCAGCTGAATTCCCTTTCAATTTATGTAATATCGATGCAACCCGGCTGGTGCGCCTACACAAGCAGTATTTGTGCTTTAATGATACTTATATTCAGCCTGTTGATCATATTCCTGCTGTTGTTAAAACCTGAAATTTATTATGCAGTTAAATATAAAAACAACAACCTGGATGAATTATCAAAAAGTGATTATCTGAATAAGCTCAATACTTATCTGGAACAAAAGAAGCCATACCTGGATCCGGAAATTTCCCTGGAAAAAGTGGCGAGCGATATTTCAGTCAGCCCAAGGCTGCTTTCCCAGGTGATCAATGAGTTATATACAAAAAATTTCAAGAGCTTCCTTAATGACCTGCGGATACAGGAATGTATCAGGCTGTTTTCAGAAGAACCGAATAAGGAGAAAACAATCCAGGAAGTATATTACAGCGCAGGTTTTAATTCACGCTCAGTATTCAATGAATTGTTTAAGGCGCGTACAGGCTTAACCCCTAAGGAATTTAAAGAGAGATCAAAAAACAGGCAAAATTGAAAGAATATTTGGTCCGCAATCATGTTTTCGAACAATTACACACTTTGTAATTGTTTTTTTTGTGCGATTATTTCACAATTAAAACTTTACAAAATGAAAACATTCGGATTAACATTCTTGCTTCTGATTTCATGTTTCGGGATTGCTTTTTCCCAGCCCATCCCTGATTCTGCGGCCTATCTGGGCCAAACTCCCCCCGGTTCAACCCGTAAAATATTTAACCTCGCTGCTGACCCGGGTTACACTGCTGTAGAAAAAATAGCGATCTCCCCCGACGGAAAAGAAATCTATTATGAGGAGACCAATGGCAGCTGGACATCCTTCAGGTTTAAATATTATAAATATTCCAATAATCTATGGCATGGGCCGGTTAACCTGTTCAGCGGGTATTATTGCCTTTCGCAATCGCCCGATGGTAACTTCCTGTATTTTGAGAACAACAGTTACAAGGACAGCTGGATTTCGGGCAAACAGGATACAACCTGGGATCCGCCTTCCAGGTTCCTGAAAAACTTCAATGTCCATTCCCTGAATTATACCAGCCAGGGTAATTACTACTTGTCGTCAAACCTTGCAGGGGGCCTGGGGCAAAGGGACATCTGCAGACTTGTAATTGTAAATTCCGATACCACTTTGGCCGGATTGGGTTTGCCGGTGAATTCCAGCGCCAATGAGGGGGACTTCTATATTTCCCCTGATGAATCATTTATGATTGTCATGTCGAACAGGCCAGGCGGCTTTGGAAGTACCGACCTGTACATCAGCTACAAAAAAAGTGACGGTTCATGGACTAATCCTAAAAACCTGGGAGCATCTGTGAATACTGCCGGTGATGATTTTGGCCCCTATGTAACAGCCGACAAAAAATACTTGTTTTATGAGAGCGGTTATTCAGGCCCCAGTTCAATTTATTGGGTCAGGGCCGATGGGCTTATCGACAGCCTGAAGTATACCAACTACGTCCCTTATTTAAAAACTCCTGTCCCAAACCAGACAGCAGTATTGGGCCAGATGTTCAATTATACGATCCCCGACACCACCTTTATCGATGACGACGGGAACAACACCCTCACATTCACAGCCAGTCTTGCCAATGGGAACCCTCTCCCTTCCTGGCTTTCAATTGATCAGGTTTCTGCTGCCTTTTCGGGGACTCCCGATTCACTCCAGGTCCTGCATCTGAAATTGACGGCGACAGATACTGCCGGTGCTTCCGCCTCCGCATCGTTTATGATAAGTGTTATGGAGCCAAATGCAATTGAATCGCAAGCCCGGGATAAGGGTATCAGGATCTTCCCGAACCCGTCAGACGGGAGGGTGACAATCTCATCCGGCATGTTTAAGGATAAGCTTGCTGTTATTGAAATATTCGACATCAACGGGAAGATCATTCAATCGTATACATTCAGGAACAAGATCAGCATTGATCTGACTTCCAGGCCGGGAGGCATTTATTTTGCGAAGGTGTCAATCGGTGATGCGATATTCACTGGTAAGATTTGTATTACGGGCGGATGATGTGACAGGGTCGCCCTTGTGGCGTTTTTCGAAGCCCGGGGGATGCCTGTGGATATTTTTCGGAAGGGTTCAACTTCTGGCAGGGAAAAAACTATATTTGTTACAATATTGTGATTTCTTTATACACTAGCACCCCTAAACAAAAAGAATATGAAACAGATCGTTACTCTTGTCACAGTATCCATGCTAATTCTCCTGGCAGGGGCCTCGGCCCAGGCACCCTTGCGCCCAGGCTTCCTTCCCCTGAAAGATCTTTCATCCCCGGTTTACGGAACAGATGTGATCATGCATGACGACCCTGCCCAGGACCAGAACAATGCGGCAATCTCCGTAGCGATGAACGGATGGATCTACACCTGTTATTCGGTCCCCACGGGTGGATATTATCTCCTTCTCTCAAACGATGACGGACGAACCTGGACTTCGAGCTCCCTCATCTGGCCTTTATACACTATTACCCACCTTGATATTATTGCTACCGGGAGCACCCCTTCAGGCCTTAGGATATATGTGGCATTCACAGGCTATGACACAGGAACACCTTCTTCCTGGTTTGCCGATGTCGACAGCTTCAACAGCGATTTCTCGGGTCAGAGTACTTTCGTGATTGACTACATGACAGGCAACTATGGTTACGGCGACATCAAAATCGCTTCCGACTTTCGCTTCCCGGGAATAGGCACATCCCCCTTCGGGCTCGGAATCATCCTTACCAGGAATGAAAACAGCATCAGCCGGGCACTGTATATCTATTCCATGGATGCAGGGCATACTTACATCACCAGAGAGATTTACAGTTCTTCGTATAAATTTTTAAGAAAAGCCACCATCGCATACGGATTGGGTGCTACCAACAATGCCGGCCGCTTCTATCTGGCTTTCGAATCATTGAATTCTTTGTCGGATATGGCAGGAGATGTCTTTATGGCCTTTACCGCCTCTTCGATCAACTCCTCCCTGAACCTTTATGTACCATTTGCCACTTCAACATACAGGAACCCTTCAATGGTCTGCCAGGCCAACCTTACAAATAATTCCGCAGGGGAATTTACCGTTATCCTGTTTGCTGAATTTTTTGAAAACTCCACCGGGATATCCATGCTGGGAGGAATTTTTAATACAACCCCGGTTGCAAATCCATACGACTATTCTACTTTCACTCCCGCAACATCATCGGGGAACACAACGGAAGCCGATGCCAGTTTCGATCCCGCATACAATAACTTCCTCCTCACATACTTCGACATTGGAAGCCAGCAGCTGAATTACATGGTGCACGAACAAAATATGGCTAATCCCGACAGCTGGAACATGATCAGGACCGGCTACAACGACCAGCCCACACTCACAGCTCCCTGGCCCAAGGTCAGGATCAATCCGCTGAGGCTGCAGGTCGCCCATGTATGGATCGCCAACCCCTCGGCCAATGGCGTGGCCCTGTTCGATGCCGAATACAGCACTGTGGGAATGCCGGAAAACCTGGAACCCGCTTCACTGAAGCTGACGGTGAACCCCAACCCTGTTTCTCATACAGCAAAGATTTCCTTTGCCATGGCCCGGCCGGGGGATGCGACAGTGAAATTTGTAAATATAAACGGCCAGACAGTTTTCATTAAAACGTTCAACTCCCTCCCTGCAGGAATAACTGCCGAAGCAGTAGACCTGAGCAGCTTACCAACGGGAGTATATTTTTGTTCACTGAGTACCGGATCCTCATCGGCTCGTTGCAAGGTGTTGAAACAATAGCTAATATATTATGAGATCAGAGTTGTTGGACAAGTTAATCGAGATCATTTACCGGGAATTGAAAGGGATTATCCCTGAAACTGATTTTACGGAGTATTCAGCGAAACGAAATGAGGGGGACAAGGTCACACAAACGGTTTTCCGCATTTGTGCAGCTGATAAAATCAACAGGCTCGCGCTTGAACAATACCAGATCAACAGCAAAGCCCATGGCGTGGTGCTGAATATCTATCCAAAACCGGAAACAGGGATCCCCTTGTTTACATTTCAGATAGGCGGGCAGGTGCCCGATAAGGTCATCCTGGTCATAGATATAATTCCGCTCCGGAAATCAGGCATGGGAGCCGAACTTGAGGTATTGTATAAAAAACATGCCGGCGATGAGAAACAACTTGGCACTTCCCAGGATTGGGTAAGCCGGATATGTACAAAAAATGCCATAATATGCCAGTACAAGCCCTTTGAACCCGCAAAAATACTGGAGGCATTTACCGATTACCTGAGGTTCTGGCGCGATTCCTGCTATTTGCCTGCAACAGAAGCGCTCAGCGAGGAGGAAGTAAGGGAAGCGAACCGGGTCATCCTGAATTTCAAATCGGTGCTGCATGCGAATGATGCCGGGCTGAACATCTATCTCAAAAAATTTGGGAGGGCGATGGTCTCTGCAATTGAAGATGCTGCCTTCGGATGTGAGCCCCCGCTCTTGCCCTCAGTTGAAAGCGCTGCGCAGCAGCCTGAAGCAACAGATAAAGCTGAAAGTACTCAGGGGATCAGGTGGACAGCCGAAGCTGAAGAATACCTGCTGGAAGCCCCTAAGTTTGTCCGTTCAAAGATCAGGAACAATGCTGAAAAGAAAGCCCTTGAATCAGGGATCCAAGAAATCACAAGGGATTTTGTAGAGAAACTGAGGAGCTGAAAATTTATAACCTGCAGGGCGGATTAAGGGTCCCAAAGTAATTCAGAAAAACCCGAACCCGGTTTTTCGGGGATGATAATCCCTATAAGTTTTTCGAGAACACAAGAATTTCGGTCCTCTGTTCGCAACCAATCTTTTTGTAGAACTCCTGTGCTTCGGTATTGTCTTGTAAAACCATCATATGGCATTTCGACACATTGATCTCTTTGAATGACCGGAAACAGCTCTCCATCAGCTCCCTGCCGATGCCTTTATTGCGGAAGCCCTGTTTAACGGCCAGGTGGTAAATATATCCCCGGCGTCCGTCGAACCCGCCAAGTACCGTCCCTACCATTTGCTTTTCAGAAACCGCGACAAAGTTATGTTTACGGTTCATGTTCACATGGTCGGTGAGATCCCTGATGTTGTCGGAACCCCTTATTGCCAGGCCTTTCATGGTTTTCCATAACTCAATGGCAGCAAGTATGTCTGATGCCTCCATTGTCCTGAACTCTATGCTCATATGACTGCTGTTATTTTTCCCGTATCCCGCTTCCTGTTTCCTGCTTTCTGCTTCCCGCTCCCCGTTTTCCTGCTATTTCCCGAATTTCCCAAGCAGGTCTTTCACCGCATCTTTATGCACCATGAAATCCATCATCTTGAGCTTGATGTAATCCCCCCTGAAGAAATAATACCCGAACTCGGGGGCGGTCTCGTCGTTGTTCCTCGAACCTGAACCGGAATCCTTAATAAGGTACCAGTCGGTGCCGTCTTTTTCGTACCAGCCTACCAGGTGCATGCCGTGGTCATCGGTTGTGGTCTTGTTCGAAAACCTGAACTGCCTTGCGTTGTCGTCGATGTCGGCGACGGCAATATCAAAACTCGGGATTAAAGCTACCTGTGCCTCACGGTTGAACCCTGCTTCGGAAACATCGCCCCCGATCACTACGGTATAGTGGTTCTTAATGGCATTTTTAAGGGCATTCATGTAATCCTCAAGGGGTACATTGTAATACTCCCTGCTGTGCCACCAGTTGTCTTCCACTTCGTATTCCACCTGTTTCCAGAATGGCTGCTGCAGGTATGAAAGCACATCCACATAATCATCCATCTGAAGCTTGAGGAAGTTCGAAAGGAATTCCTTAGGGGTATACTTCGTACCTTTCCATTCAAAGGATTCAGGGGGAATGCCCATATAATGGTTGAGGATACTTTTCACCGTTGAGATAACCTGCGTTTCATCCCAGGCATTCGTGTTCTTTACACTCTCCATATAGCCCTGGAGTTCCTTGAACATTTTTGCATGGGTGTAGAATTTACGTGAGGGTTCAATACCAGGATATACTTCCCTGGGGACAATCCCGTACTTCTTATACTCCCGGCTTACCGCGTTGGCTTCTGATCCTTCGGCAAAAAGTGAATTCCCCCGTTCCGCAACATAGCGTTTGGCGCGTTCCACATATTCCCAGTAAACCGTGAACATTTCCGAAAGTTTGACGTCCTGCCCGCTAAGCCGGTGGGCTTCCGATTCAAAAAAGGAGGTGGCTGAAAAGCACCAGCAGGTGCTGGTACTCCCCTGGGATACCGGTGGGAGGCGCCATTCACTCTGGTATAGGCTGACTTTATTGGGGAAACTCATCCCGCTGAGGTCGGCCGTGAAGCGTTTTTCTTTTTTGGCGGGCTCGCTGCCTTCATCAACGGCCCTTATATCCTTCATGATGGTGATCTGGTAATAACCGGGCTTGCCTTCTTTCATGACCCCCGGGGTCTTTGGCTGCTGGGTGTAAGCTGCCGTTGCAATGACCATAGCTGAGATTGCAAAAATGATCTTTTTCATGTTCATAATATTTTATTGCAAATTACAGGAAAATTTAAATGCTGTAAATTACGAATTGATTTTATTGTTACGGGGGAATTGGACCATAGGTGAACAGCTATGAGTTTTTGCACCGCAGACGGGGATTCCGGAGAAAACTCATCCGCAGTCAAAAAAAAATATTGAAATTCCATAGGGTAAATCAATCCCGGGGTATCTTATATTTATAAGCACTGAAATCGTGAACCTGAAAAACTTTAAGCCATGAAAACATTACGTAAGAACCTGCTCAGTTTTGGCATGGTATTCCTGCTTTTTACATTTGCTGCAGCAACTTTTGCCCAAAGCACATTTGTCACCATCAGCGGGACATTGAAGGATGCCAAAACAAATGAAAAGATCAATTATGCAGCAATCACTATCCCCAATACGGGAGTCGGAACAGTGTCAAACTCCGACGGGGACTTCACTTTAAAAGTGAATGCCTCCCTTAAGGCCGAGTACTTTGAAGTATCCCACCTTGGCTATGCAACGGCAAAATTCAAGATCAGCGAAGCTGCCGACAAGGAAAAATCGTACTACCTCGATGTTCAGCCTGTGAAGTTGCAGGAGATAGCCGTTGTGTCTAAGGATGCACGTGAAATCGTGGATATGGCCATGCAGAACCTGAAAAAGAATTACAGCCAGGTGCCTAATATGATGACCGGTTTCTACCGTGAATCGATCAGGCAGCGCCGCACCTATCTTTCGGTATCCGAAGCGGTTGTCGATATTTATAAAGCTCCTTATTCGGGTTTGCAGAACGACAAGGTCAAGCTGTTCAAGGGCCGCAAGGCGACCAACGTGAAACGGGCCGACACGCTGATGATTCAGCTCCAGGGTGGCCCGCAGATCTCGATGCTGCTTGATATTGTGAAAAATACCAATCTCAGCATAGCGCTGGATAACCTTGATAATTACAAGTTTGAATTCAGCTCTGTCGTAAATATTGACAACAAGCTGAACTGGGTGATCAGCTTTTCCCCAGCTGTTGTAAAGGAAGAACCGCTTTATTTCGGGAAGTTATACGTGGAACAGGATAATTATGCAATCAGCCGGGCTGAATTCAGCCTTGATCTCAGTGACGAAGATAAGGCTGCCGGTGTTTTTGTCCAGAAAAAACCTTCGGGACTGGTTTTTATGCCGGTTTCCACAGGCTACCTGGTAACTTACAAGGAACAAAACGGCAAATTCTATCTCGATTATGTTCGTGTGGACCTGAAATTCCGCTGCGACTGGAAGAGAAGGCTGTTTAAAAATTCCTATACCCTGATGTCGGAACTGGCAATTACCGACAGGCGGGCCGATAATATCGTTAAATTTGGGAGCCAGGAAATTTTCAGGTCGAACATGGTGTTCACCGATAAGGTTGAGTCGTTTACCGATGTCGATTTCTGGGGTGAAAATAATATCATTGAACCTGATAATTCCATCGAGAATGCCATTAAAAAGCTTTCGAAAGGCATGAAGAAATAAAGTTTGGCAAAGCCCATAAACGTTTCAATTCCCTATGAACCTCAATGATTTGTACATACAGAAAAACATCCGGGCTGGCGACATAAGGGAATTTGAACGGCTTTTTTTGAAATACTATGAACCTTTATGCCGGCATGCCGACAAGCTTTTAAAAGACATGGATACTGCGGAAGATATGGTGCAGGAATTTTTCTACCAGTTGTGGAAAAACAGGGAAAGCTTCACTTTGAAGTTTTCCCTTAACGCGTACCTCTACCAGTCAATCCGCAACAATGCACTTCATTATCTGGAACACCTTAAGATCAGGAATAAATACGCCGAGAAGGTTTTTAATGAATTCCGCGGCAGTGTACTCATGAATGTTCAACCGGAGGCCTACCTGAATGACCTGGACGAAGCGGTCACGGCAAGCCTGGGGCAAATGCCCGAACGCTGCTCCGCCGTGTTCAGGATGAACAGGTTCGAAGGGAAGAAATACCGTGAGATCGCCGCGATGCTGTCAATCTCTGAAAAGACCGTGGAAGCCGATATGAGCAAGGCCCTGCAGTTTTTCAGGAGGTCCCTGAAGGATTATACGGGGGAAAAGGGTGTGTGACGAATATCGAATATTGAATGGTGAATGTCGAAGAAAGAATACGAAATGGAGGGAGATATGGATACGAAAACAATTCACAGCCAAGAAGCCTGGAATAAATTGCATGCCAGGCTCCGGGATGAAAACCTGGTCCCCGAACAGGGGGTTAAGGCGAACAGCAGCCTGGTGTATTATGGACTGCGGATTGCCGCCCTGGCATTGATCCTGCTGGTTGTGGGAGCTGTGATATATGTGAATACGGGCCGGAGGACTGAAGTGAACATGGTTAATCTTAATACCCATAATGAGGCAAATACCCTGATTAAGACCCTGGCCGACGGCTCGGTAATTTATATCGCCGGGAATTCGCTGTTCTCTTATCCTCAGGAATTTAAACAGGGATCACGCAATGTTGAACTGAAAGGGGAGGCTTTTTTTGATATTGCTCCCAATCCTGCCCGGCCGTTTATCATTGAAACTGAAGAGGCCCTGGTACAGGTGCTGGGAACGGCATTTAATGTGAAAACAAGCAATGGCAGGGGCTTCGAACTCTGTGTTGACAGGGGGACCGTAAAAGTCACCCTGAAGAATGATCCTTCGCACAGTGAAATGGTTATTGCAGGGGAAAAGATATCGGCCGTTGACAACAGCCTGGTCAGGTCGAAGTATAATGCCGGGATTGACGGCTCATGGTATACACAACGCATGCATTTCAAGGATGAAAAACTTCAGGACATTATTACTGTGCTGAATCGGAATTTCAATACTAACTTTGTGTTGGCCGATAATGAGACCGGGAAACATAAACTGACAGTTACTTTCCAGAACGAAACTGCGGTAACCATGACCGGGCTCCTTTGTGCAGCCCTGAACCTGAAAAGCCAAACCGTTAATGGGTCTGTCGTGTTATCAGAAAATAAGTAAGGCGCAAAACAAAATTAAATCTTTGGAATGCGGATTTCCGTGTTACCTTACCCGGGCTTGTATTTTCAATGCATTCCTTATACTTTGTGCGGTAAATGCAGCCTTCGGGCAGGTCTCGCTTCTCGATAAAGTCATCAGCATACCTAAACAGAACACTACCGTTTACGAGGCCTTGAACCTGATATCCCAAAAGGCCGACTGCCTTTTTCTTTATGAAAGCGAAACCGTTGAAAGTGATAAAAGGGTTAAGCTGTATGCCGGGAACCAGCCCCTGCATAAAGTGCTGGACAACCTGCTTGCGGATACATCACTTGAATACAAAGTCCTCGGGAAGCACATCCTGATCTGCAAAGCCAGGGCAGAAGCGCCTCCTGAAAGCAGGATACAGGCTGGTGAACGATTAAAGGATACAACCAGGAATATTGTAATTAAGGGCCATATTTACGACAGGGACAATAAAGCGGCCATACCCTATGCCACAGCAGTGATCGTTGAGGAAAACATAGGGACCGTTACAAACAGCGATGGTTTTTTTATGCTTAAGATCCCTGCCACTCTTGCAGGGACTTCCCTGGTTGTTTCCCACCTCGGGTATATGAGCCAGAGCGTCCCTGTGAACCTTCTCAACGGGCAACAGCTTGATTTCTATCTCGACCGAAGGGTTATATCCATCCAGGAAGTGATCATACGGTACATCGACCCGAATGTACTGATTGAGAAAGCGATGGACCAGCGTAAGCTGAACAACGCCCTCGACCCGGCTTATCTTACCACCTTTTATCGTGAAGGGGTGCGCAAGAATACTAAATATATCAGCTATTCGGAAGCCGTTTTTAAGATCTATAAATCACCTTACACCGCGGGTGAGCGGCCCGACCAGGTGAAACTGCTGAAGTCGAGGAAAGTCCAGGATTCTAATCCCCGCGACACTGTTTTTCTCAAGCTGAAAGCCGGGGTCCAGGCAGCCCTGCAGCTCGACATTGTTAAATATATCCCGGGTTTCCTTGATCAGTCCCCGCCTGTGGAATATACCTATAAGTATTCCGACCTGGTTTCGTACAATGCCAAAGATGCCTATGCGGTCACGTTTGTACAAAAAACCGAACTGAAAAAACCTTTGTATACTGGTACAGTATATATTGAAAAAGATGGTTTTGCCCTGCTTGGCGCCGATTTCGAAATAAACCCCGCTTACCTCGACCTGGCAGCCGAAAACCTTGTGCTTAAGAAAAGCAGCAGGCTGATAGTAAAACTGGACAAGATTACTTATTCTGTCAGCTACCTGCCTTTCAACGGCAGGTACTACCTCAGTCATGTACGTTGTGACATCCAGGTAAAGACCCGTTTGAAGAACCACCTCTCCTCCGACAATTTCTATACATTCCTGGAACTCGCCACCTGTAATATAGATACTGCCGGGGTTGTAAAATTCCCCAGGCAGGAAATTCTCAAGCCCGGTATTGTCTTCTCTGACCAGCCTTACAATTCCAATGATGCCTTCTGGGGGGATTACAATACCATTGCCCCGGAAGCAAAACTGAACGAGGCACTGTCGAAGATCATTGGGAAAATTGAGGAGATCGAATAGGGGAAACCCCCGTCATCCCTGTCGCCCCAAAGACCAGGCCGGTCAACAAACCCGATTTTCAGATGATGGGGGGCTTTTTATTTTAACTTCAAAGGTTTAAATCACATAAAGAGGGATTGATCATTTTTACCGGGAAAATCAGCCAGCTTGCCGATTTGATTTCCGTACCGTTGGAGCGCATAGTAGATTTGCCTTTACTATGACAGGTTAATGTATAGGCAGGTATAACCGGAAACAGAATAAAAAAAACAGATTATGACCCTCAATCTCTTCACCGTTCTCACCATTTTAAGTGTTTTCGTGACAATGATCCTTTCATTGTTTTTCTTTATCAATAAAAAGGGATTTATTGAAGAGAACAGGTTGCTGGCGGTCCTCCTGCTGATCTTTAACCTCCAGATCTTCTATTCTTTTGCTACCAGTACGTTTGCCTGGCAATATTTCATTGACTGGCATAAACCCTTGTTTTTGTTAAGGCAAACATCCTTTCTGACAGGCCCGCTGATTTACTTCTATGTCATTTCTTTTTTAAAGAAAAAGGATGTTTCATATAATCATATTTCAGCCCATTTTTTGCCGTTTTCGGGTGCCGTGTTATTCCTCCTTTTATTCTACAGGCAGGTTTACTCCTTTGTGATATGGGAATCGGTACTGGACCTTGATTTCACGATATTGATCCTGGCCCATAACCTGATCTACCTGGTGCTCTCCCTGCAGAGCATGAAATCAACAACGATCAGCTTCAGGGGTTTTTACAGGAATATCCTGATCTCCGCCCAGAATCCCTGGCTTCAGATCCTCCTGGTAGGCTTCATTATTATCTGGATTGTAAATCTGAATTCCTTTGCAATTTTTATGATCGTGAAGAGGCCCGGCTGGTGTGCCTATACGGCGAGCATCTATGCCCTGGCCGCCTTTTTGTTTATCAATACCATCATGTTCTTCCTGCTGATGAAACCCGATGTGTATTATGTCATTGCTAAATACAAGAACAACAAGCTCAGGGAAAATGATAAATCGGCATACCTTCAGAAACTGAATTCATACATGGAAGCCGACAAACCCTATCTTAACCCTGACATTACCCTCGAATCCCTTGCAAATGCTCTTTCGGTAAACCCCAGGATACTTTCCCAGATCATCAACGAGACCTATAAAAAGAATTTTAAAAGCTATATCCTCGAATACCGTATCAGGGAAAGTATGAAGATACTCGCCGATGAGAAACACAGCAACCTCACTATCCTCGAAGTTCTTTACCAGGTCGGATTCAATTCCAAGAGCGCCTTCAACAACCAGTTTAAATTGTTTACCAACCTCACGCCGATAGAATACAGGTCAAGGGCCATTGGCTGATCCTGGTATTTACAGCTGATATATTGTCCTTATTATGTTGCGAGTACTTGAGATTGCAGGCGTTTTAGCTGTTTTTCAAACACTCTTACTGATGCTGTTTTTTAACTCCGCGAAGAACAGGAACAGGAGCAACGTATTATTGTCACTGATTTTGCTGGTATATTCTTTGCAGATCTGTGCGATTGTTTTTATGTCTTATTTCCCGGATGAGATCCTGGTAAAATATAACCTGTTCCCGGCTGTATGCAATCAATTCGCATTCCTTTTCGGCCCCTTGTTGTGGCTTTATTCCAGGTCAATAATCAGTATTAAACCTGGCCGTTGGGAATTCCTTCATTTCGCTCCGTTTTTCCTCATGATATTATATATGTCGGTCAGAATAGCGGTTGACCCGAATTTTCTGTTTTGGTATTCCCCGTTCAAGTTTTATGCCAGCGGGCTGATCCTGGTCCATATCCTCGTATATATTTTATTGACCGCACTTGCAATCTTCAGGAATATCGGGCTGTACCGGAAATACATGGATCAATCACAGGATTTCAAAACCCTGTATTGTTTTTTGCTTGCAGGATTCATTGCACTCTGGGTTTTAAAATTCAATACCTTCCTGTTTATGGATATCTGGAGACGGTATAGATTATGCCCGTTCACAACCAGTTTGTATTTTATTGCCGGTTTCCTGTTCTTCAACATCCTGGTTTACCTGGCCCTTATTAAACCGGAATTGTTTTCCTGGAAAAAGAAATACCAGAATACGAATTTGCCGGAAGACAAAAGGCAGCGCATTATTGACGAACTTATACGGCAGATGGAAATTGAGAAGATCTACTCCGATTGCACATTAACCCTTGCCCTTCTCGCTCAGAAAACCGGTATCCCGGTACTTTATTTATCGCGGATTATCAATGAAGAGTTTAAGATGGGGTTCTCGGAATTTATAAATAGCTACAGAATCAAAGAAGCTGAATGTTTGCTCCTGAATAACAGGAGCGAATTCACCGTTCAGCAAATCATGTACGATGTCGGCTTTAGTTCCAAGTCAGCTTTTAATACCGCCTTCAGGAAATATTGCGGCTGTACTCCCACAGAATTAAAGCAAAAAGCCGTTTCCTTCTGATCCCCGGGGCCTCCCGGAGTAATTAATCAGGAAAATTGGGTTCTGTTTTATAAATCAGGACTGGTTGGCCGATTCCTTGCAGTAAAATTGCCTCATGGTCATTTAAAAACAAAAAACATGAGAACAATTTTTTTAACACTTGCATTTTTAGCAGTAGTAACTGCTGGGTTTTCACGGGCATTATCTTCAGATAGTGCGTACCTGGGACAAACACCTCCGGGCACAATACCGCAGCTTTTTGCTCCCGGGATAATTTCACTGAATAACAGGTTTGAGACCTATCCCACATTTTCACCTGACGGGAAAGAGATGTTTTTCTCAGTTGTAAATTCTGCCTGGACTGCCGGAAAAATTCTCCATACCCGGGAAGTGAACGGAACATGGACTTCAGTTGATACGGCTGTTTTTTCAACAAATAACTATATCAACTGGGAATCATTTATTTCCCCTGACGGGAACAGGCAGTTTTTTACCTCAAACCGCCCGCCTTCATCCAACACGGATATCTGGATGACCGACCGGGCCCCGGGATCAACCTGGACAAGCCCTGTTCGGCTGCCAGGTCCGGTAAACTCAGGTTCGGTTGATGGCTCTGCCTGCGTCACAAATAACGGAACATTATATTTCAAATCACTTCGCGGGGGCGGAACCGGAGGTTCCATACTATACAGGTCAAAGCCTGTGGGCGGCGTTTATTCGGAGGTTGAAAGTTTAGGGAATATCATCCCGACTGTCGCGGGGGAATCAGAGCCCTTTATGGCTCCCGATGAGAGTTATCTCATTTTTATTTCTGAAACCAGGGCCGGCGGGCACGGGGGATGGGACTTATGGATTAGTTTCAGGAAACCCGACAGTTCATTTACAGCTCCCGTAAATATGGGCACGGATATTAATACAGCCGATGATGAATACGGTCCCCGGGTAACAACTGACGGGAAGTACCTGTTTTTCACCCGTGAAAACCGGGGCAACACCATGGATATTTACTGGGTTTCATCTGGCATCATCGACAGCCTGAAATCAACCGCATTGTCAATACCCCAGGATAGCCTGTATCTTGGTCAAACCCCGCCGGGAAATTCTGCGATAATGTTTGCACCGGGAAAAGTATCTCTTCCCAACAGGAGAGAGACGAAAATAGTTTTCTCCCACAATAATAAGGAATGCCTGATAGGCATTGGCAATAACAATACATTTCAGATATTGTATACCGATTTTTACAGCGGATACTGGAAGGCTCCGCTACCTGCATATTTCATACAAAACAACCGTCCGATCGAACCTTTTTTCTCCCCCGACAATCTGCATGTACTCTTTACCAGCTATGCCGATATCTGGATGTCGTCACGTTCGAACCAAACCTGGGCGACACCTGTAATCATGGGTTCCCCTGTCAATACCGTCTATGAAGAATACCATCCGACAGCAGCCCTGAACGGTACCCTCTATTTTTGTTCGATGCGGGAAAATCCAAATGGATACCTGTATCGCTCGGTTCCTGTCAATGGAAATTATTCTACCGCGGAAAAACTTGACATCGTTATCAACCGCAATGATTCCACTCAGAATGGAGCATATGATCCATATATAGCGCCTGACGAAAGCTATCTCCTTTTTTCATGTATCCGTTCAGGCGGTTACGGGCAGGACGATCAGTACATAAGCTATAAAAAGAACGGCAACTGGACCAATCCGAAAAACCTTGGGCCCTCCGTTAATACCCCTGCGATTGAATATGGTTCTAACGTTAGCCCCGACGGTAAATATTATTTTTTCAGCAGGCCGGTTGGCTGGGGGCCCGCTGCAGCAGCTGATATTTACTGGATAAGAATCGATGGTCTCATCGACAGTCTCAGGTACACCAATTTCGTACCTTATGTAAGAAATCCAATCCCCGATCAGACCGCATTTACCGGGCAATTGTTCAGTTTCACACTTCCCGATTCCACATTTATCGATGATGACGGTAATAACACACTATCATACCATGCTGTGCTTTCGAACGGAACTCCCCTGCCTTCATGGCTGGTCTTTGACAGCATTTCAGGCGGCTTTTCAGGAATTCCGTCAAATGAAGAACAATCGAACTTCCGGGTTAAAGCAACTGACACAGCCGGGGCAACTGCCACAACAACATTCAGGCTTAACATCCTTAAACCAAATTCAATTGATACTGCAAAAGGGGATGGCGTTAAGATCTACCCCAATCCGACAAACGGCCGGATCAATATTTCAATAGAGGGATCAACCAGTAAAACAGCAATTCTTGAGATAAGCAACCTGTCGGGAGAGGTTATCCTGAAGAATTCATTTAACAAAGTAATTTTAATTGATCTGGCCGACCGGCCCAAAGGGACATATTTTGTCAAACTGATCATTGAAAACATGATAATAATAAGGAAAATCGCTGTCATTTAAACTAAATATAGTCCGTTAACATGTTATAGGACGATTTTGCCAATTATGCTTACTTATTTTGTACAAATTTTTAAAATTAAACGTGTTATGAAAAAATTGATATTAATGCTCATTTTATGGCTGATGTACGCGAACCTGTTTTCGCAGGATAATGTTACATTCGGGAAATACCGGAAATTCACATCCCCGGTGCTTGGGGGTGAAATCACTTACATTGAACATCTGCCCAACGGATATGAAAAATCCGACAAGTGCTACCCCGTGGTCTTTATGATGAACGGGCAGAACATTTCGCAGTTTGCAAATGATGCCGCCACCCTCGATAACTTATCTGGTGACCGGATCCCCGACATGATACTGATCGGGATCTCCAACACCGGTGTGGCATCAAACTTCTGGTCCTCCCCGAATGAAAGCGGGTTGGTACCTGCAGGGAACAAGTTCCATACGTTTCTAAAAGAGGAGCTCATACCTGAGATTAGTAGGAACTACAGGTCGAACGGGTACAACATTCTTTACGGGCAGTCAAACACCGGGCTTTTTGTGATGTATTATTTCCTTTCCGACCCGGATCTTTTTAAGGCATATGTGGTTGCAAGCCCTATGTTTGGCTGGTGCCCCGAATTCTTTTTAAACAAAACCGCGGCCTTTCTCAAAGATCATCCGCAGATCAGTAAAAAACTTTATATCTCTTATGGTGATCTTGATTATGTACAAGTGCTCAAACCCATAGAAGATTTTAAAGAGGTACTGAAACAATCGCCTCCAGGCCTGGAATGGAAGGTCGAACTGATCGAAAATACCAGCCATGTCCCTTCTTCAACCCTGAATAATGCGATGCTGTTTTTCTTTTCGGGCTGTACCATGACTGCCGAAAGGAAAAAATTAAGCGTTCCGGAAATAAAAGCCCATTTTAATGCGCTTTCACGGGAATACGGTTTCAAGGTAAACCCAAAGGCCGGTGTATTGTTCGACTTGGCCATAGACCTTGGTGAGGAACAAAAAAACGACCAGGCAATTGAAATTATGAAATACCTGGTGAGCCTGTATCCCGGCTCCGAGCATTACATTTATTACCTGGGGAAGCTTCAACAGATTCACGGAGATCTTGAATCAGCTATGGGATGTTATAATAAAGCTCTAAAAATCAATCCGAAATACGAGCGGGCAAAGCTTGCACTTAAAAACCTGAATAAATCATAAGAGAAGTAAGGACCTGGGAGGTTTCGGGTTTATCTTTATACATAAAGAAACAAAAGAACGAATTATGAAGAAGTGCATTTTATTAAGTTGCATACTGTTGTGCTCTGTCCTGGTATTTGGACAGAATACCAAAAATAGCAATCTGGCTGTCTTGAGCCAGTATCCATTGCCAAAGGTTGATAAGCGGATTGAGCTCCTGAGCATCGTATTTCGCCTCGCCGGCAATTTTGAATACAACGATGATGTTTACAGAAGTTATGTCTCGGATATTCATAATCACTTTGACAAATACAAAGACCATCCGCTTATTGCCTTTGCAACGGAAATGCGTGATAAAAACGGGGTGAGCTTTGATGCCGTGATGTGTATGGCAATCTATCTTTCCCAGCCTCCGTCACTGGATCAGGTCGTCCCGTTTTCCTCAAAGATCCCTGAAAGAAGATGGGGGCAGGAAAATGCCAATAAATTCGCGGGCCTGCTCAGGCAATTCTATGCCGATGCCAAATGCGCCGAATTTTTCCAGGCCCATGAAGGCTTGTATAAAACAGCCCAGGAAAGATTCATGCCGGTCTATGAAGCCCTTGATATAAGCTGGTACCGTCAGTATTATGGCGTGGACCCTGAAGGTAGCCGGAACATTATCATAGGATTAGGCCTGGGAGGGGGAAATTATGGCACCAAGGTAGAATATCCCGACGGGAAGGAAGATACTTATGCCATCATGGGAACCTGGTCCATCGACAGCCTGAATAAACCTGTTTATACTGTTGATGATAACCTGCCAACGATCATACATGAATTTAACCACTCCTATGTAAACCATCTGATAGCAAAACATGAAAAGGATTTTGAGAGTTCCGGAACAAAGCTCTTCGACCTTGTGAAAGAGGGGATGGGAAACCAGCACTATACCAGCTGGCAAATCATGATGAATGAGTCACTGGTAAGGGCTTCCGTCATCAGGTACCTTTTAAAACATAATCCCGACGGTAAGGCAGCAAAGTATCAATTGATATCTGATTTCGGCCGGGGATTTTTCTGGATGAAAGGGCTTGTTGAATCTCTGGGGGTGTATGAGAAAAACCGGGCAAAGTATCCCACGCTTGAAAGCTACCTGCCTGTTCTGGCAGATTTTTATAACAAGGTGGCCAAAGAGAGCGGGTCAATGTTTGACATAAAAGAGTAAGAATTTTCATAGCTTATTTGCATGATTAAATAATCCATCATGAAAAAATCAATATTGGCCTTGGCCCTTGTTCTTTTTTTTGGATGTGTTGCATCCTCTCAAACAATCCCTCACGACAGTCTATATTTTGGACAAACGCCCCCGGGAAGTACTCCCCGGGTTTTTGCCCCGGGAATTATTTGCCTTGATAACAGGTTTGAAGGCACGGGGGCATTTTCCCCTGACGGGAGGATGTTTTGTTTTACAATTACAAATGGGAATTTTTCTTCCCAGAAATTGTTTTTCTCCGAATATGTAAGGAATAAGTGGACAAAACCAGATACAATATGTTTCTCAAAAACATTTAACAACCTCGAACCTTTCTTTTCTTATGACGGGAAGAAGCTCTATTTTTCCTCCGACAGGGATAAAAAGACTAAAGATAACAGGAGGGATTTTTATTACGTCAACAAGTTAAGGAATGGATGGTCTGAGCCCGTCAAACTGGATACTTCCATAAATTCAGCTTACACTGAATTCTCTTTCCGGCAATCTAAAAACGGGACGGTTTATTTTTGCTCGAACCGTCCCGGCGGGAATGGGATGGTTGATATTTATTTTGCAAAACCGTCCCATGGGAAATTTGGGAATGCAAGTAATATCGGGAGTGTGATTAATGTCAAGGGCGGCTATTCAGGGGATCCATGCATTGCACCCGATGAGAGTTATATCATATTTCCATCGGTGCGAACCGCTGGTGTAAACAATAGTGACTTATTTATAAGCTTTAATGAAAACGGCACCTGGACAGAGCCTGTTAATATGGGCAATTTAATAAACACCAAAGCGAATGAATATGGCCCGTTTCTCTCACCTGATTGCAAATATTTGTTTTTTATAAGGCATGACGGGATAAATGGAGATATCTATTGGGTGGATGCCGATGTAATTAAAAAATTGCGAAAACATGATTGATCTCCTTTGCGCCGGATTTCACTTATTATTTTAAACATACAATGAAAACAATAATATTATTCCTCTCCTGCCTTTACATATCAATTGGGATGTTTGGGCAGGAGACACAAAAGATTAACAGGTATACTATTACAGGCAGGCTTACCGACAAGGAGAGCGGGGAGGCCCTTGTCGGGGCAACCATCTATGTCAAAGAATTGAAAACCGGAGCTGTCTCCGACATCTATGGCAACTATTCGCTCACATTGTCGGAAGGCAGGTATTCACTTGTCTTTTCATACATCGGATTTGCACCCGTTGAGAAATCAGTCAGCCTCAATGCCGGCCAGAAGATCAGCCTTGAGCTGGATCCGCATCAGCAGGCATTGAAAGAGGTAGAGGTTAAAAGCGAGAAGGAAGATAAAAATGTCAAAAAACCTGAGATGAGCACTTTCCGCATGGACATTAAAACGATCCAGAGAATCCCGGCGCTGATGGGCGAAGTGGATATCATAAAGGCGGTCCAGCTTCTCCCGGGGGTTCAGAGCGTGGGTGAAGGATCCAGCGGGTTCAGCGTTCGCGGCGGCGCACCTGACCAGAACCTCATATTGCTCGACGAGGCAACAATTTATAATGCTTCCCACCTGATGGGTTTCTTTTCCGTATTTAATAATGATGCGATAAAGGATGTTAAACTCTGGAAAGGCGATATCCCCGCAAATTACGGGGGGCGCCTGGCCTCGGTCCTGGATGTGAGGATGAATGAGGGGAACTCCAAGAAACTTGAGATCAACGGGGGCCTGGGCATCATTTCGAGCCGCCTTACCATTGAGGCCCCGATAGTGAAAGACCGTGCTTCATTCATTGTCTCCGGACGGCGTACTTATGCCGACCTCTTCCTGCCTCTTTCATCAAATAAGGAGTTGAGGACCAGCCGCCTTTATTTTTATGACTTCAACGCCAAGATCAACTACAGGATAAACGAAAATAACCAGGTTTTTCTTTCCGGGTATTTTGGCCGTGATGTGTTTAAAAATCCAATGGCATCCATGCAATGGGGGAATGAGACCTGCACATTCCGCTGGAACCACCTTTTCTCAACAAAAGTGTTTTCAAACTTCTCACTGGTATATTCAGATTATAACTACCAGCTCGAAACCAAAATGGACGAAAGGAACTCCTTCGAATGGCTTTCCAGGCTGCGCGATATAGGGACGAAGGCCGATTTCAGCTATTACCCGAACACCGGTAACAGTATAAAATTCGGCGGCAGCATCATATATCATATGTTTCAGCCCGGGCTTACAAAGGCGACAGGGAACGAGTCGGTAATCAATGAAGTAAGGGTTCCCGGTAATTATGCACTGGAATCAGCAGTGTACGCCGGCAATGAACAGCATTTTAACGGGCATTTTACGTTGAAATACGGGCTGCGCCTGTCGATGTTCCAGAACATAGGACCGGGAACGGTCTATCATTACGATAGCAGCTACAAAGCTACCGATTCCACCGTTTTTAAAGCGGGTGATTTTTATCACACTTATGCCGGCATTGAGCCACGGCTGGGCCTGCTTTATGAATTCAACCAGGAGTCCTCTGTCAAGGCAAGCTACGGACGTACCTTCCAGTATCTCCAGCTGGCGCAGAACTCCACCGTGGGAACCCCTCTTGATATCTGGTTCCCCTCCAGTGTGAACGTGAAACCGCAGATAGCCGACCAGGTCGCCCTGGGCTATTTCAGGAACTTCCGGCATAATACTATAGAAACCTCGGTGGAGGCTTATTACAAATGGATGCAAAATGTTGTCGACTTCAAGGATTTTGCGCAGCTGATGCTGAATTCGAAACTCGAAGGCGAGATCCGTTCAGGAAAGGCCTGGTCCTATGGCCTTGAGTTCCTCGTTCGCATCAATGAAAAGCGGGTGAACGGCTGGGTAAGCTATACTTATTCGCGGACCTTCAGGCAGATCGACGGAATCAACGGAGGCAATGCTTATCCTGCCCCCTACGACAAGCCGCACAATATCTCGGTGGTCCTGAACTGGGTTATCAGTAAGCGGGTCAACGTTTCGGCCAATTGGGTCTATGCAACCGGTGCGCCTGTAACCTTCCCGACCGGCCGTTTGGAAGTGGGAGGCAAGATCATTCCTGTTTATTCGGAGCGCAATGCATACCGCTACCCCGATTATCACAGGCTCGACCTCAGCCTGACGTGGCTGAGCAAGCCTGATCCAGGAAAGAAATTCAGCTGGGACCTCAACTTCTCGGTTTACAATGTATATAACCGCCATAACACCTGGGCGGTTAACTTTGTCCAGGACAATGTCAATACAACACAAACCTATGCCGAAAAACTTTACCTCTTCGGAATAGTTCCATCAATCACCCTTAATTTCCATTTCAACAATGAAAAAATATAAATTATATCCCGCATTGCTCCTGTTTGTTGCTGTTGCTTGCACCGAAAGGATTGATGTCAAACTCGACGAATCCTATACGCGGCTTGTCGTCGATGGAAGGATCACCACCGACTCTGCAGCCCCGGTGGTCGCCCTGACGAAATCATCAGGCTATTTTTCCAATGCACCTTCTCCTGTAGTTTCCGGGGCGACGGTGACAATTTTTGACGGAACAACTTCATACCTTCTGCCGGAGACGGTCCCAGGGCAATCGGGCATATACAGCAGCAGGGATCCTTTACCCGGGAAGACAGGGAAGGAGTATACCCTGCATGTGGAACTTCCGTCGGCAATTTCAGGGCATACCTCGTACGAGGCGGGTTGTATGCTTCATCCTGTTGCCCGCATCGATTCGGTTAAGGTGACTTTTCATGCCGACTATGGGAAGAGCGGTGCCTGGACCATAGATCTTTATGCCCAGGAGCCCGGGTATCAGGTGAACTTTTATATGTTCAACTGGTACCGTAACGGCCGGCTCATGTCCGATTCAATCCAGAAGAAGATTGTTATGGACGATAAGTTCATCAACGGCAGGTACCTGGGGGGCATCGAGACCTTCAATATCGACGATACCCACAAATGGGAAACGATAAAGCCCGGCGACACCATTACATTGCAAATGTCGGGGATCACCGCCGGCTACCTGAATTTTATCGCCCAGGTGCAGATGTCGGGTTTCAACCTGCCGTTCTTTACCGGACCCCCTGCCAATGTCCAGGGAAATATCGGCAACGGGGGGTCAGGTTACTTTACAGCCTTCTCGAACTCTTATTCGACCACTATTGCAAGGTAGCAGGTTGTGGGATGAGTTCAGCTGCAGTGAAGGATGAATCACAATAAAGAAAAAGCGATATGGATCCAATGTAAAATGAAACAAAAATGAAAGCAGTTGTTTATAAAAAATACGGGTCCCCGGATGTTCTCGAGCTTTGCCATTTGGAGAAACCCGCACCTGAGGAACATGAAGTCCTGATAAATATCAAAGCCACTTCAGTTACTGCGGCCGATGGTATGATGCGAAGAGGCGATACTTTTTTAAGCCGGATGCTGCTGGGACTTACCCGGCCTAAAAAGAAATTTCAAATTTTGGGAATGGAGTTTTCAGGTGTGATTGAATCGGTGGGACGAAAGGTAAAGAAATTTAAACCGGGTGATGAAATTTATGCTTTCAGGGGGTTTGGCACAGGGTGTTATACCGAATATAAATGCATGAGAGAAAATGCCTCTATTGCATTAAAGCCGCAGAATATGACTTTTGTTGAGGCTGCATCAGTAGTCGACGGTGCAACCACGGCCCTGTTTTTCCTTAAAGATAAAGCGGATATCCGGAATGGACAAAATGTCCTGGTAAACGGGGCTTCAGGCAGTATCGGGACCTTTGCCATACAAATTGCCAAATATTTCGGAGCGGAAGTGACAGGGGTTTGCAGTACCAAAAACATGGAACTTGTCAAAGCGCTTGGGGCAGATCATGTTGTGGATTACACAAAAGAGGACTTTGCTATAACAGGTAATATGTATGATATAATATTTGACACGGTTGGTAAAAGCTCCTTTGCCCATTGCAGGAAAGCCCTTAAGTCTAAAGGGAAATATGTTGTCACGGTCATGACTTTCAAACGTCTTTTTCAATCATTTATGACAAAATTCGGAAACGGAAAGAAAGTGATCTTTTCGATGTCGGTGAACAAGACCGGAGCGCTTAATTTTATCAGGACAATGATTGAAGAAGGTGAATTAATTACTATAATAGACCGGCAATATCAGCTTGAAGAAATAAGGGAGGCCCATGCTTATGTTGAAAAAGGGCATAAAACCGGAAATGTCGTGATTGAAATCTGAAATAAAAGAATAAAAATTCTCACAACAGTATAATAAAACTTTCAGTATGAAGAAGTTTTGCCTTTTATTGATTTTTTGCCTGGTTTGCATGAACCTGGGCGCCCAGGACCCTGTTTCTGTAGGGACATACAGGAAATTCAAATCCGCCGTTCTCGGGGGTGAAGTGACCTACCTGGAACACCTGCCCGAAGGATATGAAAAGTCTGGTAAAACATATCCTGTCGTATTTACAATGAACGGGCAGAACATTTCGCAGTTTGCAAATGATGCCGCCACTATCGATAACCTGTCGAACGAACGAATACCTGACATGATCCTGATCGGGATCTCCAACACTGGTGTTGCAGGGAATTATTGGTCATGTCCCAACGACAGCGGGTCGGTTCCCGGAGGCAGGAAGTTTTGCATGTTTCTGAAAAATGAACTGGTCCCTGAGATCACAAAGAACTACCGCACGAACGGGTACAGTATCCTTTACGGGCAGTCGAACACCGGTCTTTTCGTCATGTATAATTTCCTGTTTGACCCTGGTATGTTTAACGCTTATGTCATCGCCAGCCCCATGTTTGGCTGGTGCCCCGGTTTCTTCCTGGACAAGCTTAAGTCCTTCCCTGAAAGTCATCCGCAGACAGTAAAGAAACTTTATATTTCATACGGGGACCTTGATTATGTTGAGGTGCGCAAACCGATCAATGATGTCAGGGAAGCCCTCGGTAAATTCCCGGCAGGCCTGCAATATAAGCTGGAGTTAATTGAAAATTCAGGCCATGTTCCTTTTTCAACCCTGAACAATGCACTGCTGTTTTTCTTTTCGGGCTGCACCATGACCGCAGAAAGAAAACAACTCAGCGTTCCTGAAATCAAATCCCATTTTGAGGGGCTTTCGAAGGAATATGGATTTACTGTAAACCCAAAAGCCGGTGTTCTGTTCGATATGGCTTATGATATGAGACAGGAACAAAAGACAGAACAGGCGATCGCAGTCGCCGGGTACCTCGTCAGTCTGTATCCCGATTCGGAGATGTATTATTATTTCCTGGGAACACTGTACCAGAAATCCGGGAAAACCGACCAGGCTAAAGTAAATTATAATAAAGCGCTTTCGATAAATCCCAACTTCGAGCAGGCAAAGGAGGCGCTGAACAAACTTAAATCCTATTAATATGAACGACATCGAAAAATTTCTTGTGTATATGTTTGTAGCACTCATTGTATTTGTTGCAGTACTTCTTCTTACTTTAAGGAAACGGATTCAACGACCTGATTTTAAGATAATAATATTAGCGTTAATTGTCGTAGTTGGCGGAATGATATTTGCCAGGATTACCTACGGAAAAGGAGTTCCATGGTGGATATTTTATGGTATGCCTGCTTTTATTACGTTTGTACTCCCTCCCCTGGTATTACGTATGTCTAAATGTGAACTGCTATTCTATATTCCTGTTTCCATGCTAATGGGACCGGTTGTTCATATTTTCTTTTCTTTTTCCTTTGGCTGGCATGACTATATGCCTCTTTTTTATGTGCCCTGGTGGCATGAGTTACTATAGAATTTGACATATAATCGATTAGCTGTAATGCAAAAAAATCAAAAACGTATTTCAAATATTATTTTTTCTAAACCTAAACAACAGACCATGAATTCAAGAATTTTTGATGTGATTAAATCAGGGTTCCTGATTTTATTACTCGTAGTGCCATTTATGTCATATTGCCTTACAGGTAAGCATGACTACCTGATTACGAACGTTAATATCGTTGATGTAAAATCAGGGAAAATAATAAAGAATAAAACGATAGCAATCGACAATAACAGGATTACCGGTATTTATGATGAGAAAACTTCCGGTTCAACTTCAACAGTTGTAATTGACGGCAATGGCAAATACCTGATTCCCGGACTTTGGGATATGCATGCCCATTACAAATGGAGCCATGCGGATCTGGATCTCTTGCTTATTGCCAATGGTATTACGGGAATCAGGGAGATGTGGGGTGATATGCCAGCCTTTGTAGAAATACCAAAAAGAACGCAACAGGAAGGGCCCGTATCACCGGATGTCTATCGGTCAGGTGATCTTATTGACGGGAATCCACCTTCTTTTCCTGCGGGATGCCTGGTAGTTACAACACCCGAAGAAGCTGTTGATGCAGTAAACAAGCAAATTGACAAAAAAGTTGATTTTGTCAAAGTTTACAGTTCTTTATCCGAAGAATGTTTTATGGCTATTGCCATGGAAACAAAAAAAAGGAACATCACATTTGCCGGCCATATACCCAATGGAGTTTCAATCTACAAGGCAATTGATGCAGGAATGGTCAGTTCTGAACATTTATACGGATTCCTGGATGGCTGCATATCGCACAATAATAGCGAAAATCCCCCCCAATCAACTCGAGAATTGGTAAGCAGGTTTTCTGAAAAGAGGTTTGATTCTCTATGCTCTGTGCTGGCTAAGAGCAGCATGTGGATATGCCCCACCCTCACAGTTAACAGGGCAATGAGCTATTTAAATGATTCAATATTTATAAATGATAACAGGAAAGCCTATCTCCCGGGATATGTTCTGGAGATATGGAATCAAAAAATCAGTCCTTATACGAAAAGTCAGGTAGATGATTTTTCGAATAGTTCAAGAGTAAGGTATCTTTTTGAATTAAGCTTAATAGGCAAAATGAATGAAAAAGGAGTGAAATTTCTAGCAGGAACCGATTTCCCTAATCCTTATGTTTTCCCGGGATTTTCGCTTCACGATGAATTGTCGCTTATGGTTAAGGGAGGTATGCCGGCCCTTGATGCATTAAGGTCTGCAACAATCAATCCTGCAATTTTTATGAATAAAAAATCTGATTTTGGTACTATTGAGGTGGGCAAACTTGCCAGCCTGGTTCTGCTGAATAAGAATCCATTAGAAAATATTGAAAATACAAAAACTATTGAAACTGTTATGGTACGAGGGAAAGTTTATAACAGGAAAGCCCTGGATTCAATGTTGGAACAAGCAAAATCCAATGCCAAATGAATTACTCTTCAGAAAAAATAAATACCTGGAGTTATGAGACATTGTTTTAATATGATAGTTCACTAGCGTTGCGTCTTAGTTAAAACAATATCAACTGATTACAAAATTGTTCTT
>JBAXIO010000021.1:0-70216 GCA_037138335.1 Bacteroidota bacterium | reverse complement strand
ACTTTGGGGGTGAGCATCCATTTCTCGTAGTCTTTGAAGAATTTAACATTGGCCGCTGCGAAAGGGAATTTTTCCTTACCGGTAAATTCTTTAAGGGATTTGAGGGCACATTCGAAGCTGACTGCTGTACTGATCCTGCCGGCTTCGCGCATCTTTTTTCCGGTGGCATTAAGGATTGAAAAGAGATCCTTATCGTCTTTAGGTTTTGAGAAGTAAACAGATTCAAATGATTCGAAGGAAAAAACGGCCATCTCTTCAATGACCTTCATGGCTTTTTTCTCAATCTCGGTCAGATGAATCTTCAACGGCTTTAAATTAGTGGATGTTGAAATTCTATCAAAGTCATCAGAGGACATGTATAAAGTCTTTTTATCAAGGCCTTTCAACGTGTAATATTTACGATCTCCTTTAAACGTTACTCTCAATTTGACGGGATGCAATTCGTCGGCATTACTTTTACGGGTTTCGAGGATAATCCCTGTAACCGGAGTGTTATCTGTTTTCATAATGGCTTTTAAAAAGTACACATAAAAGTACACATGAAAAGGCTAAAAATTACAAATTTTATAAAAATATTTATCAACAAAATGCTATGTATATAATTGATTTATAATTTTTTACTATATTTTCACAAAAATTCACAAAAGCCGTGTTTTTTGACTGTTAATCAGAGGGTCGCTGGTTCAAGTCCAGCAGGGGGAGCAAGGACAAGTCCGAAATGTTAAGTGCGCAGTCCGAGTTATTTCGCACATTACATTTCGGATTTTGCGTTTTGGACTTGGCACTTTGAGCTTTTCTCTGATAAATGTTGGCTTTTTCTTTTATTACCAAGTGATTCGGTGGTTGCAACTTTTACGACCTTCTTATCAGTAAGTTCATCAATCGATGGTTGACAAAATAAGTGTTTTTTCCTTCCTTATAGGCGGTAAGCAGGCCATCCTGTTCAAGTTTTTTCAAGTAACCTGAGGCCGTCTCACGATGGGCGATCCCCTTTTTAACCAGCAATTCAATTTTCAGATAGGGTAATTCAAACATCAAATCCAATAATTCGGTACGCTTCCCGAATTTTTCAAGAGTCTTAAAAATCAAGGGTCCCATTTCATTTTTCAATGCCAAAATTCCCCGGATTTGTCTTATGCTCAATTGCGCTGATTCGTTTATCGCAGTTGTCATAAAAAGGATCCAGTCACGCCAGTTTTCCTTAGCCGTTACTTCATTCAATAACCTGTAATAATCCTGCTTGTGGTCGATTATGTATGCACTCAGGTATAACACCGGCTGAGGGATGAGTTGCTGCTGGATCAGATACAGGATATTCAGGATCCGGCCAGCCCTTCCATTGCCATCTGAAAATGGATGAATGCTCTCAAACTGATAATGGATCATCGCAAGTTTGATAAACGGATCAAAGGGACTCAGTTCATTTAAATTGATGAACTGTTCCAGACCCGACATTTTTCTTCGAATCTCTTCTTCGCAACAAGGAGGAGTGTAAATGGTTTCACCCGTTATCGAATTTTTCAATATTGTTCCGGGTTGAACTCTGATCCCTGACTGATTTTGTTTGATCCGTTGAACTATTGAGACCAGTAGGTTGGTCGTAATCAAATTCTGATTTTCTCTCATCAGCCCTAAACCTGATTGAAGGGCATCCCGATAGGATAAGACTTCCTTTGCGGCCGGATTGGCATTTTCGATACTTAACACAGCCTGATACAGTTCATCCTGGGTGGTCACAATGTTTTCGAGGGCTGAGCTGTCGCGACTTTCCTGAATAACAAGGGTATTGAATAACAAATTCAGGAGGGCCTCTTTCGTCATTGTCTCACAAAGCCCTTTAAGTTCTGCCAGGCTACGGGAGGCCATTAATAGGTGGTTCAGGAGTATTTCGCGGGTCTCCGCATTCAACTCGGGAGGAAGATCGGGAAGATCGTTATACGGGATTTTCGGATCAAAGGCCATATATGTCGGGTTTTAAAGTAATCGGCGACATGAAAAAAATAAATGTCGATTCTGATCGGTTTTTGCAGTTTGATGTCGTACAAAGATAATAAATCCGACATTAAAACACAATTTTCTTATTCCATCCGACATAAAAAATCAATTATGTCGAAAAATAAGACTATATTCGACATCAAATAGTAATGGTCAGAAAAAAATTTGCCGAGTGGTTGCAACTTTGAGCAATAGGGGGAGCCAAGACAATCAGCCACTTACAGCAAATGCAGTGAGTGGCTTTTTTGTTGATTGAATACTTATATACCTACATTGGGTCATTTTCTTTCCCGTCTTTCCCCCCAACAGAATCAGGGTCCCTATTAGTAATTGATGGTAAATTATAAAAATCTAAAATGGTTTTGAAATTTCCAGGAATCATACCCGGTGCGTTATTAGAAAGTGTTTTCCTTTTGGTGAGGGGTGTCCTGATATAGTCTATTAAATTGACTTGCACCTACAAACTAAAATTTCAGATTTTTTATCCCGAGCAGCATGATAGGAACGGTTACGGGAATTCACGAGGAGGCTATGGGTAATTAAATTCAAGTGTACAGACAGAGTTTTGATTTTGCAGTTAAAATTATACATTCATATTCTGGCCGATTTGCGGTCGGCTATCAGTAGGGTGAATACAGGGCCAAGAATAATTGCAAGGAATATCAGTGTTGCTGTAAATATAAAATGCGTCGTTTCGGAAACCCCGGAAAGGGAAATCTCACCTCCCTGGTTTGTAATTGCAAAAATTCCCCTTATACCTCTTATTGCCATGTACCCCGGGACCATGGGTATCACGCTCAGCATTGCAAGAATCACGCAATCAACATGGGTTTTCCTTGAAATAAAAATGGCAAGCAGGGTCGAGGTAACAGCTCCCAGAAAAGTTCCTCCCTCGGGGCTCCAGCCTAAGTGCATTGCCAGGGCTCTCACTCCCCAGGTCGTTGCCCCGCACAATAGAAACAAAGGCAGGTATTTCACCGGGGAGTTAAAGAGAATGCCAAGCATTGCCGAACCGATGGCACAGGCAAGGATAACAACGAGAAGGAACAAGGGCCAGGGCCTGGCTGATATTTCTGTTGTTTCGAGTACGGGCTGAGTTAGCCCCACCACAATGGCGAGCCCAAGGAATATAGTCATCATCATCATGAAAAGGCATGCCCACCTGGCCACACCAATGCCGTTATGGTTCCTGAGGATGTCCATCCCTCCAAGCACCATCGGGACAGCCGGGATCAGGAACAGGGTAGGTGCTGCAATTGCGACGCTTTTTGCCGTTACCAGGTCGACCCTGCTAAAAAAAACAGCCAGGGTAACACCAGCAAGCAGGGCCAGTAGAGTGGAGGCATAGAAGTTCATGCCTGCATGTATGAATGTCCTCCTGAACCCGAAAATGACCATAGTGCAAACGAAGGATGCAACCATGGCCCAAAGGTCACCGTTGTTAATGGCGCAATAACATGCGCCAAGCACCCCCGCAGCAAGAAACTGGAAGGTCACCGGGTATACCTGTGGCCCGATGGCAACCTTGTCGAGAAATTCAGATATGCCAGAAGTTGTGGGATGGGTTCGCTCAAGGCTATGCAGATAAGAGCTGATCTCCATCAGGGATCTTACGTTGGCAGTAAAAGTCGCAGGAAACCGCTTTGACCTTTCTGTCCTTTCTTCTCCCCTGCTTTCCGAAACCATTACCGCGTCATAGGATACAGTGACTGTGAGGTCAGATGCACCGCCCAGGTAATAATACAATTCGGATACCGAATCAATGATTCGCTGTGTTGAGGCACCTCCCGAAAAGAGCAGTCCTCCAAGCTTCAGGCAGAGTCCGGTCCTGGTATCCGGGTCTGGTGTTACCGGGATGTTCATTCACTGAATTCTTTCCTGATCCCGGGTCCTTCAGCATCAAGCTTAGGAGGAACAAGAGGCGAGATTTCTGATGAGTAGGCACCGAATTTGATAGGATTGCCAGGAACCTCCTTATCACCGGAATGTTCTACCATATTCCTGAACCTGATCTGTTCAAGGTTTTCCGCTTCTTCCACAGAAAGCACCAGGCCCACGGGAATACCTGCCTTTTCAAGCTTTTCACGCCAGGAAGCTGCTGTATCTGTCTTAAGCGGTACTTCAAGCAGGTCCTTGAGAGCCTGCTGGTTCTCGTTGCGGAATGCATTCGTAACAAAGCGTTCGTCCTTCGGGAGATCCTTCAAGCCGAGGTTGTCGCAAAGGTGTGAGAAAAGCACGTCGTTCCCGCAGCAAATTACGATGAGGCGGTCTTTACAGGTAAAGGCATCGAATGGAGTAATGGAAGGATGCCTGTTACCAATTCGTTCCGGGTTGATCTTTAAAGCAAGGGAATCCATAAGTCCATGCTCCATCAGGGAGAACAAGCCATCCAGCATGGAAATATCGATTGTTGTTCCCTTGCCGGTTTTTTCCCTGGCATAGAGAGCAGTGGTAATTGCGGCATAGGCGAAAAGCCCGGCACTCAGGTCACCAATCGACGTGCCCACCCTGGTCGGGATCCCGTCGGGGAACCCGGTGACACTCATCAATCCTGATAGTGCCTGGATCACCGAATCATATGCAGGCTCCTGGCTCATAGGGCCCGTTTGCCCGAAACCCGAAATGGAACAAACGATCAACCTCGGGTTTTCTTTCACAAGCACTTCAGTGGAAATGCCCAGCTTGGCCATTGTGCCGGGGCGGAAATTTTCGATAACAACATCCGCCTTTGACATAATTCTTTTTACCAGGTTCATGTCATCAGGATTCTTCAGGTCAACCAACGACAATTACTAAATCATACACAACATAGGCTAAAGCATCCTGCTTTGTTCCTTCGCCAATAGCGAATAACAAAATCGTTGCTAAAATCACAGTCAGAAATGCAAATACCGCACTTCGAATTCCAGCGATGAAGGACTTTTTTATTTTAGTTTCCATTTGATTCAGATTTAGTGATACAAAAATTATTTAAAGACAAAACTTGAAAAATTTACATAATGTTGTCACAGGTGCCTGAGAATCTAATCTCTAACTGGGCAGGCCAATGGAGTTGACCCTCTAAGGCCGATTTTCGTTGACCCCTCTTGTACATTGATTTTTAAATGGGCAAGATGGTCAAACAAGTTCGGCGCAATGGGGTCAGGATAACTGTCCTATCTGTTATTCTCAATAATCACTATTTTTGGCCTGATCAATCCCCGGATAAAATGACCAAGAACAGATTGGAAGCATTTAGCGACGGCGTACTCGCCATTATCATAACTATTATGGTCCTTGAACTTCGTCCCCCGGACGACATCTCTTTCGCTTCCCTTTGGCCGTTGATCCCAAAGATCCTCAGCTATATAATGAGTTTCGCATTCATTGGGATTTATTGGAACAACCATCACCATCTTCTGCATACGGTAAAAAAAGTGAACGGGGGCATTCTCTGGGCAAACCTGAATCTCCTTTTCTGGCTTTCCCTGATCCCATTCACCACGGCGTGGATGGGCGAGCACGGCTTTGCCGGACCTCCTGTGGCACTTTATGGAATGGTACTCCTGATGGCGGCTGTGGCATACTATATTCTTGTACGGTTCATCCTCTTCAAGCATGGAAAGGAATCGGTCCTCGCCCAAGCGATCGGGAGTGACTTTAAAGGAAAGATCTCGGTTGTGATCTATGCTGCGGCGATCCCCTGCGCATTAATCGTACCCCTGGCAGCTCTGACACTTTTTGCATTGGTGGCCTTGATGTGGCTCATCCCCGATATGCGGATTGAACGGCTACTGGAGAACGAGGAATGAAGGTCCAGATATCACTTATTTGGGTGCAACACTAATGGATATAAGCACCTGTCAAATCATACTGCAAAGAACACCAATTGTAGTCTTCTACAATTGATGTCGTATTAGACTGGCAGATCAACAATCATTGGCTAAAGTTTATGACATTGATCGGGGCAAAATTGATCCTGAGGTTTGTTAAATAGATTCCATAAAAATTGGTTATTTTTATTGACGAAAAGGTAAATAGTAAATTTGGAATGACATGAACAAGAAAGCAGTTGCATATTCCTTAAGCCTGCTTCTATTGCTCTTTTTTCCACTGATCGTTCAGCAACAAAAACTCCTCCTTAATACCAGTGAGATAGATCAGAAATTCTCCCAGGTTTGGAAAACCAGTGAAGCGTCCGGAAAACAATATTCCTGGAAGGTCAAGACAGAAGTCACAAGAGATGACAAGCTAATGCAGTTGCTCATAGAGGAAGTTTCCCACAAATCAAATGGACTACAGATCCGAAAAGTAATCAGCAATCAGGAAGCTCCACTTCCATCGACCATTATTATCCGCCAGATAACCGAAAATCAGAAGTCTAAAATCGTTGCTTTTATGAGTGACCTCCGGATTTTCCTTGAAAAATATGCTCTTGAAGATGACAGTACAAGACATTCTTTTTTTTCAAAGGCAAGCATCAGTACTCCTGATGCAAGAGGACAAATATTGGTTTCGGGTTCCAATGTTCTCACCAAGGGAGACAAACTGAAATGGTGGATTGATACCCGATCCTATACCATAGCCTATGCGACTATTTCAACAACTTTTAAAGGCATAAGCGCGGAATTTTCAGCCACCTACTACCTGTTGCCAGATTTGAATTATATGTCTCAGGCGAAGATCCTGATTCCTTCAAAAAATATGGTCATTAAGCTGCAATTTTACGATTTCATAAAGCGATGATGAGATCTGTTATTTTCTTAGGAATATCGTTATTGATGGCGGTTAATATTGCTTTTTGCCAGGATGACCGGGAATATTACAAGTAAGTACGGTTGCTGAAAAATATGGCTGGGAATCAAAAGAAGTCGATTCAATAGAAAAAGATAAAGCATTTAAAGAAAAACTCAGGAAAGCAGATTCGATAAACAGGGTATGGATTATTTCTATAATAGATCATTATGGCTGGTTAGGTGCTGATGTAGTCGGGGAACTCTGGAACTCAACATTCTTTGCCGTAATTCAGCATTCCGACCTTAAAACGCAGGAAAAGTATTTGCCAATAATGAGAGAGGCGGTTAACAATGGGAAGGCCAGGGCGGATCAGTTAGATTTACTTGAAGACAGGGTAGCACTGAAAGAGGGGCGCAGGCAGATTTATGGAAGTCAGCTGGCAATGGATCCCATAACTAAAAAAACATATGTTTGTCCGTTAGAAGATCCCGGCAGGTAAAGTCCTACCTTTATCAAATGTTCATCCATTTGCATAATGAAACCATAATAAACAACTTCAATCTTTAAACTTAAAGTATGAAAAAAGAATTTTTACTTCAACTGGTTGTAATGACGATGTTCTTTAATTTTATGTTTGACGTATGATCATGAGGCATCCAGTACCATAGTTTTTTCTAGTCCGCAAATAGAAATCCAGCCATGTTTAACTGTTTCCAGTCCCGAACCAACCAATTAATCACTACCTCGAAACTGTTGGTTTAATCATAGCTGCACCAATTCTTTCTCCTTCTTTGATCACGGTTTCATAACCCTTTAAAGTATTAATTAAAAGATCTTCATCGATGCGAATTTTGTTTTTTTCAAACAGCAGTACTACCGTGGAACCTCCAAATTTGAAATACCCTTTCTCTTCGCCTTTTTTTACAAAATTCCCTGTATATGTCTGTACGATACTTCCTACCATGGTTGCACCTACTTCAGTCATCACAACATCTCCAAACAAGGGGTTTGAAATGATGGTAAACTCCCTTTTGTTCAGGCAGAATATTTCAGCCATTTTGTGCAAAGCAAGGGGGTTTACTGAATAATAATCACCGTCAATCCGTGTTGTGGGCGATACATTTCCGCCAATGGGAAAATGGAAACGGTGGTAATCAAAAGGGGCAAGCCGGATGATCACCAGGCTGCCATCAAGGTACTTTTGAGCAAGGCGGGCATTATTCAAAAACGAAAAAATATTGAAGCGATATCCTTTGATGATAAAATCGCTGTTTCTGATATTGACATATGCCAGTATTTTTCCATCGGCAGGCGACACTGCAACAATGGAATTAGTATCCGCCGGTCTGGCATTATTCTTAAGTTTCCTGGTAAAGAAATCGTTGAAAGAGTTGAACTCCTTTTTTTGGGCGGTGCTCATATCGATATCAAATTCTTCAACAAAGGGCTGTATTTTTTTAGCTGATGAAGGATGATCCATACTGTTGCCATAAACAGTAGAAACCACCTTTCTTTTGGCCAGAGCCCACAATGTCGCTTCGCCGACCGGATTATTATACAGCCACACCAACAACTTTTCGCCAGCCACTTTTTCAGTTTTCAACAAGCCGCTTTGCCTGTCGAAATATTGGATGGGAGCTTGAGGCGGCAACGGATATAAAGCCAGAATGGCAATGACAGCAAGCAATAACATAATGAGGATCCACCTTTTTTTAGTTTTTGTAATGTCCATTTGTTATTATTTACTTTTTATGAGTCAGAAGGAAGACTACAGATTGAATCTGATATCATCAGCGATTGGTGATTTATTCCAAACATGAATTTCATTCTTGCTTTGTTTGCCTTGAATGGCAAATATAGCGCAAAGTCCAATAAATCATAGTACTGACCAGATGTTGTTATCCTGTGACACCAGGAAGGAAGTTTGTTAACACAAGTAATTATCAGGATAAATACTTATACGGGGAAATTGACATTTGCAAATTGAGCGGTAAGGCTAGCAAGAAAATCAGCCACTTACAGCAAAATTGTATCAGATTGTCTTAATTATCCTTAACACAACGCACAGAATTTCCGAAATTTTTAAGGCCGTATCCACGCCATACAGTGATGTCACTGTAGTACAAGCTCCGGTTCGCAGCTTCGCCTGAATTATCACCCGTAGAACTCCACCAGCTACCGAAGATACCAATGTCTTTGAACGCAGGTAAGGAACGGTTGCCTGCCGGAAGGCCTGTAAATCCACTTTCATTAGTTGCGCCGGTATTCGGGTCATACCATAAACCAGTGGCAGTCTCTATGGTGCCGGTCGATTTCATCTTTCCACCGGCAATACTTTTTCCTCCAAGATATGTAGTAAGTATTGTCCACTCGCTATCTGCGGGCACATGCCAGCCTGCAGGAGCAAGTTTGCCAGTGTTTACCGCATAAAAGTTATACAAAGCGCCATAAGTGTTTTTGTACGTAGCAGCATCATTATCATACCAGCAATATCCGGGAGAGGTTAAAATTGACCATGAAGTACCATCATTTACCAAAGGTATTGCTATGCCATTATTATATTTAGTGGTTCTCAGGTTTTCAACCATCCAAACCTGGGTTCCAATCGTTACGGTGTGATATATATTGCCGTCAATATCGGTTACTGTGGAGGGTGTTGGATTATTGTTTTTATCGGTCTTTTTGGAGCAGCTTGAAAGTATTACCAATGCACTGCTAAAGAACAGAAGCATAGCAATTAGAATGTGTGTGTTTTTCATTGACCAAAGCTTTAGATTAGGTTACGAAATGCGACTTTTTTTAAAATTGTAAACATCTATGCGGGTTTTCGGCGTAAAAGATTGATTGAATAAAATTAAAATAAAACTTACCTATTTAATATTTCATTCTTTGATTATCTTGCCTGCTTCTGCCCTGGCGTTGCTGTATAATCTCACTATATAAACTCCTTTTGCAAGTTTACTTATGTCAATCTCTGTTTTACCTGGTTGTTTCTGCTGTTGCAAAAGGATTTGTCCCTGCAGATTATAAATGAAAATAACAGAAGGCTCAGTCGTGTCAGTGATAATGCTTACTTTATCTGATGCCGGATTGGGATATAGATTGAGAAAGTGCTTATTTTTTTCGGAATAATCAATTATCGAAGTTACGTTCTGGTAATTGAATTTTACCACAACAGCTGATCCGGCAGGAACAGGGATTTTTATCGTATGAGAGGTAACTGTCAACGGCAGCCAGGTATAAGCAGGAATTGTTCCCAATGAATCTACCACCTGTCCGCCAAGCATAACTTTGGTTGTGTCTTTCAAAGAATGTGAACTTAGCTGCACGTATTCTGCACTTAGATAGTTAACGTTTGCGGTATCTGTCACTGCTAAATTTATCACCGCACTTTTCAATGTATCTGTTTCTTTGTTAATGATAGTGGTATATATATTGTTCGAGCTGTCAATAACACTATAACTATTAAGGTTTCTAATATTGTTCTTTACCGTATCAGCAATGAACCTGCCTTTGCTCCCAATTTGGAAAGCAAGAATTCCATAGGCAATCGGACGTGCATGATAAATATTACCATACCTTGAAAAAACAGTATACCATCCATCAAGGGCTCCATGAAAATTAACTCCTGCACAACTATCCTCAGCCAACTTATACATGAAGTTCAAAGCCCACAGGGCTGAAGCAAAAGAATTACTCACGCCCAGTTGGCCTCCATCATCAAGTGAATTGCATTCACTCATGCGAAAAGGGATCCCGCTATTATCGGTACACTTAACCAAACTCCTTACCACAGCTGATACATAATTAAGTTTTCCCGTATCCATCAAAGTTTCTATCTGCTCAGAAATTGTTGCTGCATTTTTTACTCCTCCATAATAATGTTGCGTAAGCATTGATATTATGGTATCCATATGCCTGCAGAATGGCTCCGTGAATTCATAGTGATGACTGGCACAAGCAGGTCCCGTGAAAACAGCCGCAGGGTTAGATTGCTGGATTGCATTATAATAAGACATGTAATCCTGTATATAATCGATATACGTGTATGTTGATTTACGGTAAAGGTCGGGCTCGTTGCCCAATTCAAATCCAAACAGCACACTATTTTGATATTGCATAACATAACTTGCTTCGGTATCGGCAAGTGAAGAATTAGAATCTTTTAAATTTAAACCCATTAAAATTTTGCAACCGGCTTTCTGCGCAAAAAGAAATAAACCGTCTAATTCTGCTCGTGTGTATGTAGTATCCGTGCTTATTGTATCATTGGTTAGTGTGTCTCTATCTACTGAATTTCCTCCGATACGCAGCGACTTAATCCCACATGTCTGAAACAGCCGGATCAAGGTATCACGGTGAGGACTAAAAAAACCTTTGTTCAGGCTGTTCTTCTCGAACGACAAACCGGCAAAATCGGAAGGGATCGTTTTAAATGTATCTCCCGGATAAAGATTTATTGTTATCGTATCCTGCGAAAAACAAGCAAGAGAAAAAAGAAAAAGAAATATAAAGCAAAAATGTCTCATAGTACTAATTTTACCGGCCCGGACAATTAAGGATTTCATCTGGAAGAAATGCCTTGATTTTTACGTATCTCTGTCTATCTCCTGGTTTAATAATCAATTTTCTAATTCAGGATAAGCAGGTCATTCCTTATTATTTTAATTCCAGGTCGCTGGTCAGCACTCCTGTCAGGACATTGTCTTTACCGTACAACGGGATGGAATATGTGATCATCACAACACCACCGCCTCCGTCGTCATAATATGGACTACTCCAGAAGGGCGCTTTGGTACGGACCGGGACGGCATACCATTCGCTTGCAGTGTAATCATATGCTTCAGGCAGGTTAACCTGTTTGAATTCACTGCCGGAACGATAGAAATAAGGAGCTCTTTTAATGCTCTTCCCATTTGATTCGAAAGGTGCAAAGGCCAAGGTGGTTCCATACACCAAAGGATATTTCTTCAGGTATTCAGTAAGCAAAGGCATCATGTCTTCAGGTTTTAATGATTTCACTGCAAGTTCTCCTGCCAGCTTACCCAGGGCGGTTTCCACCAGTTTTTTCTGATCGGGTGAAGGCGCACTCAGGATAGATTCATGGTAATGGATCACCTTCCAGCCATCCGTTTTACGCTGCCATATCCAGGTTTCGCAGAGCCAGCCGTCGAACACCTGATCTGCCCTGGTGATATAGCTGTTCTTCAGAAAACCTATCCAGACTGCGACATCCGGCGCAGGAACTTTGACTATTGAAGAAACGACTGATATCTGCTGACTTTTAAGCCTGCTGTAAAGGTTTTTGAACACGCTGTAAAGGTTGCCATGCGAATAATGCATGCCTGCCGACATGAATATCGAAGAACTATCGGAACTCAGGTATTTAAAAGTAGAATCGGCATTCAGCTGATTTGCATAATTGGTTACTTCCGTCATCAGCCTGGTAATAGTATCAGCAACAGCTGCTTTATCTTTCTCGTCGTTCCCGGGCCCTGGGGCTTTACAGGAATTTAATGCAATTACTCCCATGAGTAACACAAAAGAAATAATTCTGACAGGTTTTTTCATTGGGTTGAGGTTTTGATATTTATAGTAAAAATACTTAATTTTTTGTTCGTTTAATAATGATTTGAATGTATGGAATAAACCTTTGAGAAACCGGACAGGCCGATGAAGTTTACTATCCAGGGTAAAACCAATCTCCAAAATTTTGTTCTATCCGTACAGTGCTGAGACAGTATTTTCTTTTTCCTGAAAATGGCGCGGCCATTATTCATACATTTGTTAGGGACTGAGATAAACATACCCGTTAAGGATATCCTTAAGATTCAAACTTAAGGTTAAAGGTTTCAAACTGAAGAAAGGAAGAAAGCTATGACAAATCTATTAAAGGTCACATCCCGGATCGTGAAAAGCCACCTCAGGATAACAGCAGTGACGGTACTTTTTTTTATTGTGGTGACGCTGGGCGGAGGCTGCACACACAAGTCGGAGCAACAGCCAGGAACAGGAGAAACGCTTCGTTTCGTATTCATGGCCGATTGCCGCGGCACATCGACTCTGGATCAGGTGAACACACCGGTACTGAATGCCATCATCGGCCAGGTCGGTGCCTTGGCACCCAAGCCGTCCTTCGTTATGTTCGGCGGAGATATGTCTTACAGCGGCTATATCAATTCCACATATACCTTCCAGGCATGGAAAGACCTGTTCGCACCCCTGACTTCAAATGGAATACCCTTGTATACCGCCCTTGGCAATCATGAGCTTTATTTATCAAGCTCTGATTCGGGTTTCAATCTTGGGAACCAGCAGGAGTTCCAGCAAGTGTTTTCGGAAAACCCTTCCAACGGGCCTCCAGGCTACCAGCACCTGACTTATTCCTTCACTTCCCCGGGCGGCAATTCCTTTTTCGCCGTACTGGACGCCTATTACCTGACCCACACCTACAAAGACTCGACAGTGGGGGGCAACATCGATTCCACCCAGATGTCATGGTTAAAAACACAGGTGGCCCAAACCAGGGCAACGCATAAATTCCTGTTCATCCATTCACCCTATTACTATGTAAACCACGACCCTGAAGAGCCATCCGCGGCCAACAAGACCTATACAGAGCTCTGGGCATTCCTTGACGCCAACAAGTTCGACTTATACGCCTGCGGACATTCGCATCTCTATTCCCGGAAGACCATCGACAGCAGCGTGGCCCCTAATCCGCAGACCATACCACCGACTCCATCGTGGCAGAACAATGTTGTTCAGCTTCTGAATGGCACCTGCGGCACTCACGTTGAGACTACTTCCATCGATCCGGCCATCAGAGCCTCCTGGAATGTGCACAACGACAGCCTGACCTATTACTTCAGCGTTATTGACATCTCGGGCAGCACCGTAACGGTCAACAGTTACAAGGGCAACACCGGGGCTTATATCGTGTTCGATACCTTCACCATTAACAGGTGAGAACGCGCAAAGAAATTGTGCCCTGGCCCGCTTAATGTTTGATCACTATCTTCCTGGTTTCAGAGCCTGTTTCGTTTCGCAGGACCACCGTGTAAATTCCGTTTGGCAGATTGCCCTGTTCGAATCGCTGGATTTTCTTTCCTTTAACAATGATGTCTTTTACTTCGCGGATGACCTGTCCCAGCTGGTTATAGATACGGATTGAAAATATTTTTTGGTCTGCGGATGTGATTTCGGCGTTGAACTCTCCGTTGTTTGGGACAGGGTAAACTTCAAACTTCGTCGCCGGCTTATTATCTTCCATGCCTTCACCGTATTTGTAAATTATCATTGGGAAATTCAGTATCAGGGTGTCAAATGCAACGCCTTCGGAATTGGCTATTTCGGATTCCTTGTCGAGCGTAAGTCTGATCTGGTCGTTTTTTGAAAATTGTTCTGATATTTTCACAACCAGAGTAATCATTGTTTGATCCTTGCTGAGTGACAGCGGACTGGCTTCCGACCATGCCATCCGCAGTCCATTATTGCCCGTATAATACGGTGTCCCCTCCTGGATCTTAACATCGTTGACCTGCATCAGGTTACCGGGATAAGCTGCAACTATCGAAATGGCTCCGATAATGGCTTCACTTGTAACCTTCAGCGGAATTTCTATCACCTCACCCGGAGATGCTTTGATTGTATCGTTGTGTACAAGGGCCAGGAATCCTGAGCCTGTTGATCCTGTTCCAGGAATGTTGGACCCGGTTACATCGCCGACACAAAGGCCGTAAAAATTCTGGTTGACATGTGAACCGCTGATAATCACGGTATCCCCTCCCGTAGGTTTGGCAAAGGTCCAGTCGCCGTGTTCGAAGTAGTTATCGAGTCCCGCGAACCTCCGTTTGATCTTGATCTCATCCTTATCATTGATCAGATTATTATTGTCCACATCGGCTGCCTGCAGCCTGACCGGTTCTGTCAGAGTTTCAATACCTGTATAATGCCGTCGAACTTTAAGGGCATCCGTAGCGTTGACGCCCAACCAGGGTCTGGTAGTCGACGCGCTGATTGTATAAGTCCCGTTTGTTTTATTGGAGAAAGCAAATGAACCTGCCTGGCCTGTGAGTGTGGCATCAAGCGGGATGTTGTTTTGTTTAATGATGACCCCGGTTGAATCAAGCGGGGTGTGGGCTGAATTGGGGTATCTGAATGACCCCATCAAATTATACCCCTGGCCTTCGCCAAGACCGAATTCGCTGAGGGTGGTCAGAGCTTGGGTGTTGGTATAGTAAGGAGAGTTTGTGGCAAAAGAGGCGATAGTGCCGGCATCTTGTTTAAGCATCATAACCGAATGAGTGGGGGTCAGCCCTATCGGATCGAGTGTTAAGAAATACTGAAGGCTGCTGCCTCCCGTTTGAGTGATAGTCCAGGAGCGGTTGGTGGTGAGCAAGGTAATTCCTGAAGGCAGAGCGCCTGTCAGGGGTGTCTCAAACTGTTCGGCTGTCACCACGCTGGTTCCGGTTATACTGGTATATTGCAGCGTTAGCGGATGATAGTTACCTCCTTTGCCGACAGGGAAAAATTTTGAAGCCGGAGCTCCATAGGTCACGGCCAGTTTGCCATTAACATACTGGCTGGCTCCTGCACCGCTGATGCTGCCTGCCGAACCTATGGTAACAAGAAAGTTCCCGGTAGTAAGCAGTCCGCCCTGGAAATCAAGGATCCCGTTTATACCGATGTTATTCAGGAGAGTGAACCCGCTGCTGTTGTTCAGGGTGAGATTGCTGAAGGTAGTGGCATTGGCCCCTCCTATGGTTTGGACCGAATCGCCTTCGAGCGCCACAGTGCTGCCAGCTGCCCCGGAATACACGCCATCGTTTTGCCAGTTGCCGGATAGACTGATAGCTCCCGTGGCAATGTTTGTGATTGTGCCGGTGTTTACAATTCCGGCATTATTCACCACGACCATTGTTCCGCTGTTGACCAGGCAGGCTCCGCTTCCGATATTGACTTCCTGTGCAGATACCTGAAAAGGCTGAACCCCTGAAACAATGAGCATGCCTGCCAGAATGAGCAGAGATTTGTATGAAATGCCGTGTGGTGATTTTTGCATGTTCATAAGATCATGTTTTACCGTGTTTATATTCTCTCCCGAACAGATTACGAATTCAATTGTGATTTTACCAAATATACAACAATTATAGGGAAAGTCAAGTGAACAGATTACTGAAATTTACACTATATTTAAGGTTTGTAAAGCCGCTCGGAATTTTTTTTTTAAAATAACAGCCCGCAAATAAATAATGACTGGACAATGGATAAACCAAAATGATTATGAAAAAGAAAATTATACTTTTTTACCTGATTGGAATTTTGATGTTCATGACCATTCAAAACTTTGCCCAGATCGGGATTAACTCCAATAACGGCCCAGCCGATCCTTCGGCAGGATTGGATGTGAGATTTACAAATAAAGGTTTTCTCATGCCGCGCATGACAATGCAGGAACTTAGTGCCATTGCCAACCCCGCAAACGGGCTGATGGTTATCTGCACCGACTGCGGGACCATCGGGGCAATGTGCGTGTTTCTTTCGGGGAACTGGGTGAACGTGACTCTCTGCAATCCGCCCGCCCCCCAGGCCGGCACACATGATCCAACGGGAACCCAGATCATCTGGAACTGGAATGCAGCTCCGAATGCAACCGGGTATAAATGGAATACCACTAATGACTACAATACGGCTGTCGACATGGGAATAAAAACCTCAAAAATCGACGCCGGACTTATCGCAGGCAGTACCTATACCAGGTACGTCTGGGCATACAACAATTGCGGAGTTTCTTCGGCCACTACCCTCAACCAGGCATTGCTCTACCCGGGAATGAGTTACCAGGGGGGAATATTTTTCTACTTGTATAAACCCGGTGATTCAGGCTATGTTGCGGGGGAATTGCACGGATTGGTAGCTGCTCCCTTCGACCAGAGCAATTCGGCAGGTTGGGGTTGTGATGCGAGCTTTCTTGGCGGCACATCAACCGCCATTGGCAAAGGGCTGGCAAATACAACACTGATCGTAAACGGCTGCAGCTATACTGAGAACCCGCATGCTGCCCAGGTATGCGCCAGCCTTGTTTTGAACGGTTACAGCGATTGGTATTTACCCTCCAAAGAAGAACTTAACCAGTTGTTCCTGCAAAAAGGCGCTGTCGGGGGTTTTCATGATAAGGAATACTGGAGTTCTTCTGAATACGATGCTAAGAATGCATGGTCGGTATTCATGTACAATGGAGAGTGGGACATTACCAATAAGATGCGCATTCCATATATGACTATTAATAATACCAGGGCTATTCGTGCATTTTAAGATGATCCTCTGAAGAAAAAATAGTGATCTGACAATGGATAAACCAGAATGATTATGAAAACGAAAACCATACTTTTTTACCTGATCGGAATTTTGCTGTTCATGACCATCCAAACCTCTGCCCAGGTTGGAATTAACACTGACAACAGCCCGCCCGATCCATCGGCCGGACTGGATGTGAAATTTACCGATAAGGGTTTTCTTCCGCCACGCATGACAATGCAGGAACGGAATGCCATTGCCAGTCCTGCAAACGGCCTGATAGTCATCTGCACCGACTGCAGTACTGTCGGGGAATTATCCATCTTCTTTTCAGGCAGCGGCTGGATTACCTTTACCCCTTGCAGTACACCTGCACCGGTTGCAGGCACTCCTGTACCTTCAGGGAACCAGATCATATGGAACTGGAATTCCGTGGCCAACGCTGTTGGCTACAAATGGAATGACACCAATAACTACAGCACGGCAACAGACATTGGAACAGTCATCACCAGGACTGAAACAGGACTTGTATGCAATACCGAATATTTCAGGTACATATGGGCATATTTTGCCTGCGGGACCTCAGCTGTAACAACTCTCAATCAAGCCACTTCCTTGATTCAGGTTAATTCGCCTGTCGCAGGAACCAATGTCCCTTCAGCAAACCAGATCGTATGGAACTGGCAGGCCGTGGAAGGCGCAACCGGGTACAAATGGAATACTACTAATAATTTCTCGACGGACTCTACTGCAATTGACGTGGGAAATAATACATCATATACTGAAACAGGACTAAGCAATACGAATACCTATACCCGGTATGTGTGGGCCTATAATACCTGCGACGTATCCCCGGCGACCACCCTGAACCAATCCATGTTTTATCCGGGGATGCCATACCAGGGTGGAATTATTTTTTACATCTATCAACCCGGCGATAATGGTTATGTAGCGGGAGAGACTCACGGACTGATTGCCTCCTATACAGATCAGGAAAATCTGACTGATTGGGGTTGTCCTGCAATCCAGTGGATTGGCGGCACAAGCGAATCCATCGGCTATGGGCGTTCAAGTACCAATGCGATCGTGAGCGGATGCAGCGAACCGGGAATTGCAGCCGGTGTTTGCTATGATCTTTATTTAAACGGATATAACGACTGGTTTTTACCAACCGCCGAAGAACTTTTAAAATTATTCGACAAAAGATATGCTGTTCAAGGTTTTACCCAAATCAATACATACTGGTACTGGAGTTCCTCTGAATACACTGAGATAGGGGGAGAAGGTTACGCTCTTGCCGTAGACATGGTCAACGGAATAACATCTTACTGGCAAAAGTACTATCCCTACGCAGTTCGGGCTATCCGGGCTTTTTAACGTGACCGCCTGCAATAAAAAAACAATGATTGGACATTGGTTAACCAAAATGACTATGAAAAAGAAAATTATACTTTTTTCCCTGATCGGAATTTTGATATTTATAACCATCCAAACCTATACCCAGGTTGGGATTAACTCCGACAACAGCCCCGCCGATCCATCGGCTGGCCTGGATGTGAAATTTACCAATAAAGGTTTCCTGCCTCCACGCATGACGCTACAGGAACGGAATGCCATTCCCAATCCGGCTATTGGCCTGATGGTCCTCTGCACCGACTGCAATACGTCGGGAGCATTATGCATTTTTCTTTCAGGCAGCTGGATAACCGTTTCCCTTTGCAATCCGCAGGCACCGGTCCCGGGTCTTCCTGTCGCTTCAGGAACCCAGATCATATGGAGCTGGAGTACCGTTCCGAATGCCATCGGATATAAATGGAGCAACACCAGCGATTATAATACGGCAACAGATATGGGAACAAACACATCGTATACCGAAACGGGACTTATTGTGGGCAATAGTTACAGACGGTATATATGGGCTTATAATTCCTGTGGATTATCCCCGGTAACCACTGTAACACAGTTGCTGGTTTACGTAGGATTGAATTACGAGGGGGGAATAGTTTTTTACATATATCAACCCGGGGATTCAGGTTATATTGCCGGAAAGACACACGGATTGATTTCAGCTGCCAGCGACCAGAGTTCCGGGGCGCCCTGGGGTTGTGCCGGGACCTATCTTGGCGCCACATCTACTGTTACCGGCACGGGGCAGGCAAATACGACCGCAATTGTAAACAGCTGCAGTACGGCGGGCATTGCAGCCCGTATTTGCGACGACCTTGTTTTCAACGGTTACAACGACTGGTTCTTACCATCTAAAGACGAGCTGTACCAGTTGTACCTTCAAAGAAGTGTTGTTGGCGGTTTTGCTTTTGATTATTATTGGAGTTCCTCTGAGTACGATGCAGCCTCCGCCTGGAGCCTTGGCTTTCAACCCGTCGCATTCAACATTTGGGCCGTTAAGAATTATTCCGGCTATGTGCGTGCAATTCGGGCTTTTTAATCTGGGCAAAAGATCTTACTGCGGATATCGGAATACGGGTAAGTGATTTTCGGGAGAACCTTTTCGGAAGCGGGGAACAGGAGTGCCTTGAAAAGATTGAGCATTTGAAATAATATTGTCAATTGGTTTTTTTCACAAAGCCATCAAACCAGGGCTTTACATGAATAAGTGAATAAACATAGGCGGCGGCGTGGTCAGCTATGGCTCCTGCCGATATGGCAATGGTATTGCAGCCCAATTGATTTTGATAAGTTGCCGGCAGAGTGGAGAGATAAAGCGGGATGAATGAATCGGTCTCTCCATAATACATCCTCAGCGGGGTCTGGCAGCGCCAGCGGTAAGCCTGGGCCTGCTCGAGGATCTGCCAGAACGGGGAACTTCCAATATTTCCTGACAACATGAAATCAGGCCGCAGAAAATCCCTGACATGGATTGTTGTTTTTGTGAGGAACGTTATGTAATCCATATTCCATCCGTAAAGATCTTTGGAAAACTGGAAAAATTCGGGCCTGATTGCCGAGGAAGAAAGGCCATTCACCCGGTGGTAATACTGGTATGAAAAGAGGCAGTTGGATACAATGGCCGTCAGAACCGGAGAATCTCCGGGCTGGGGATTGTTGATCCAGCTCTCCATTATGGCGAAAAAGTCGGCAGTAGCGCAGGCCGTTGATGCAGCCGTCACATGGATGTTCATGGATTCCAGCTTCCTCAGAAAGGTCATAGTTGCCCATCCCCCCTGCGACCATCCATGCAGGAACAATGGCCCCTTCCTGATTTTCTGATCTTTAAGAACTTTATTGGCAGCATTCAGCATGTCAACGCAGGCTTGTTCCGTACTAAGTCTGACGAAATCTGCATGGGGCTGATCTGATACACCGAGGCCGATAAAATCGGGTCCGATCACGATATAGCCCCGGGAGGCAAACTGCGCTATCATCAGCCTTGTTTCGAGCGATGAATCGGGATTTGAAGGGCAGGCACTTTTTAGCATAACCGTTCCGTGCTGATATGATATGACCGGCATGGAATCCAGTCCGTTGTCGGGGACGGCCACCAGTCCCGAGGCCACCGTGTGTATGCCGAGTTCAGGAACCATAGTAGGATAAGTTACCCGGTATAATTTTACAGGGTAGGCCGGTACGGCAAACTGACCCCGGAAATCGGCCAGATGCATGGTCGAACCCGCCAGGAATTCCTCAAGTTCCGCATTCAGGATGTGATTGAGCTTCGGCAGATCGTAGGTTTCGATATACTGCCAGGTAACTCCCGGGACAACCGGGACAGGGCTCTCTTTTCTGCAGGAACTGATTGTAACAGCAACAAGCAGGTATGTTACCGTGAGTAGAAGGAGGTTCTTACTGGTGATACGCAATTTCTCGTTCATTGGGATCATAGGGTGGTGATTATAAAACGGCAAGGAGAGTTTGATCACTCTGCCTGAAATACATCGACAGCCGCTGACACGGCACCTGTACTTATATTAGTTGTTCCACCCGCGATCAGGATCTTGTTTCCGCAGGCAACCGCCGTTAACTCAAATCTTGGGATGCTGAGGCTTGCAGTTGTCCATTTGCCGGTTGAAACATTGTAAACATCGATGGTACCAACTGATCCTGCGGGCGTGAGTCCACCTGCAAAAATGACGAGATTACCCGCCGATGCCGCTGTAATATAGTTTCTTGCCTTGCTCAGGAAAGTTACTGCCCAGTTTTTAGTGTTGATATCGTAGATGTCAACCCTGCTGAACAACGAATCGTTGTTATGCCCCCCGGCGAAAAAAACTTTGCTGCCTGATGTGGCGGCCACCATCTGGCCTCTGCCAAAGGAAAGGTGATCATAAGTCCACAGACCTGTCTGGTAATCAAAAATATCCACTGCATCCGAGTAAATTGAAACACCTGTCTCACCGCCGGCAATGAACATTTTTGTGCCGCAGGATGTTGCAGCAGGATATTCCCTGGCCTCACTCAGGAAACCAGTCGTCCAGGTTTCAGTCCCTGCATTCAGGATGTCGACTACATTGGATTCACCACCTAAACCCCATCCTCCTGCAAACATAACATATTGTCCGATTGATGTTCCGGCCAGGTCTCCCCTTGGCTGGCTGAGCAAAGAGGATGTCCACGACTGCGACTTGGTATTGTAGATATCGACGACCTTTGACACCACCCCGCCTGGCGTCCATCCTCCGCCAAAATAGATCAGGTTGTCATATGTGCCAGCGCTCAGGCCGTATTTGCTTTCCGACAATTGTGAAGCGGTCCAGGTACCTGTCGCAACATCGTAAATGTCGACAGTATTGAAATCAGAAGTAGTGTTGTAACCGCCGGCAAACACAATCTTATTACCGGCAGAGGCTCCAACCATCAGAGTTCGTGCAACCGACAGGTTTGTAGTACCCAGGTAGGTAATTTTGGAATAGGATATCACCGAGGAACCGGAATCATTCGAACTTTTTTTACAAGATGGGAATACTATCAGGAGCCAGGATCCGGCAAATAGAAACAAGAAATAAACAGCAATCTTTTTCATACCAATTTATTTATTATTAGAAGTATCAAACGAACTATTTGCCAAAAGTACTCAATAAAGGTGATATTCCTTGTCCGGCGCGGGAAACCCTGGATAGTTATCGTTTAAACAGATTCAGATATTTTTTGTAAAAAGGAAAACGGGGGATGCTTCCACTGCTTCCATCTGTATGGAAATTCATAAAAAAAGCCGCCCTTTTGGGGCAGCTTCACAAAGTGTGGGGGAAGATATATTGAGTTTATTCGAAGTCGGCCTGTGCAGGAACAGCGGGTGCTAAGTAAGCATAATCAATTTCATCATCAACATCAGCAGTTGACTGAACAACAGGAGCAAGGTTCAATGCTGAAACCATTTCATATGACATTTCATCAAAAGAAGCTTCGGTTGGGTTGCCGGGAGCCAGGTATGCAGCATCATAAATCATTTCGGCGTCATTAAAGTCAGCCTCAACAGGAAAGTTAGGTGCAAACGATGCAAGGGTTATCGAAGTGGCCGGGCTTGCTTCGGTTGCCGAAGTATTATCGTTTCCAGCGAAAAGAACATTAACGGAGAGGGTCAGGGCGGCTGCGATTATGATTGTTGTTGCTTTCATCTTGTGTTTTTGTTTGTTGATGAAGCAAAGATACGCCAGGTGTGCGGGGTGGAACAACATTATTCGATTTACACAGGGTATAACCCGTTGAAACGGGGATAGGAGTCGATGAAATTACCCGGTATATTAATTGGCTTCATAAAACCCGATAAGTAAAGCTGAGAAAAAACCCGAAAAATAAAAGCAAAGGGACAGGTCAATAACAGTATTTTACTGCATACCAAACCGCCACAAACTCTTCTATGGTAAGGTTTCCATTGATAGTGAACTCTATGTCGGAAGTGTAGGAAGATGTTCCGTTATAAACCTTGTTCTCTTTAATTGTCGCCAGAATGTCGCTGGTATAGGAAGAAGTCCCCTTGTAGATCCTGCTGTCTTTGATGGTAAATTCTATATCCGAAGAATAGGAAGATGTTCCTTTGTATACCTTACCATCAGTAATTGTATAGATCACATCGTTGGTATAGTTGGAAGTCCCTTTGTAAATCCGGTTTTTTGCAACATGACAAAGAATGTCAGATGTATAGGAAGATGATTTCTTATATACTTTCCCATCTTCAACCGTGCAGATTATATCAGAACTATAGGTTGAAGTCCCTTTATAAACCTTAACCTGAGGTGCAATTAAAGAACTCATGGTCAGGACAATAAAGAATAACAGGATTACTTTTTTCATTGAAGTGCCAGCGGTGTTTTTCAGTTTAAACTACCTCCCCTGGATTTTCAGAGACTTTCGCTTCTTCCCCGTCCTGTTTCTTTAACTTCCTAGCCTGGTAGTACTTCCGCCCCCCGTATGCAGCTCCCATGGCTATGAGGATGCCAAGTCCGCCGTCTATCGGCGCGCCTACCGGATCACCTCCACCTGCCGGATTGGGAGGTGGTGGTGGAGGACCTGGGCCATCGGCCAGTACGGCCATGCTTAAACATACGAAAACTGTTATCAGTGAGAAATAAATGTGCTTTTTCATAGCATGTATGTTTTATTTGTTGACGACTTTGGTGACAAAATTCCTCCCCCGTGTTGAAACACTTACAATGTAAATACCCTGAGCAAGCGGCGCTTCAATGATGATGATCCCGTCCATTGTTTTTTCCTGACTGCGGATGACCTGTCCCAGCATATCATACAGGGTGATTTTGGCAGGATTGCCCTGCATTGACGGTACATCCATGTATATCCTGCCATTGCTGATAAAAACTTTGCCATCGTTGGCAAGGTTTGTATAGATCCCTGCCGGGTAGCCGAACACCAGGCTGAATCTCTTTTCAGTGTTTGAGGTATCATGGTTAAACACATAGTTGTTGTTCTGCCTCAGGTCGGTCACCGATCCGTTGATATGGTCCTGAAGCCTTACAGGAAGAGATGGATCAAAGCTTTCAATACCCGTGACATTTAGGGTTACCTGCCCGGCATAGCTCGTTTTAAAGTCCAGGGGAACGATGAGGCCTCCCGTTGGAGGAGGAAGCTGGTTAACGCTTAGCCGTGATTCCCCTTTCTCGGTCCACAGTTGGGGAGCCTCAGCCAGTCCCCAGAGTTTGAAGCCGTCGAATTGTGGGTCAAACTCCTGGCCCGCCGAACTGTTAAAGCCTACAAAAGTCTCATCATAGTATTTATTTGATTGAGCGGAGATCTTAAGTACATTCACCGGTGCAGACTTATAAAAAGTTTGTGGGTTATGCACACATAGGTTGTTGGCAGTGTATGTCATGGTCAATGTTGGTGATCCTGTTGCCATGACAATGAAACCCTGTCCGGCAGGTATAATTGATCCGCTTATTTGGGAAAGGGTGGTATAATTACTCCCGTTCCAGATATAGGCCGTACCGCCTATCCCTCCCCTTACCCAGCCGGATGTTGCTCCCCAGTCTATGGCCGAAGGGAATGGATTCGGCACCAGGTTATATGTATAGGTGTTCGAGGTATAAGCAACCGTCGCAGTAAATGTCCCGGCATTCAGGTTGCCCGAAAAGGAATAGGTATTTGAGGCGCCCGGATAGTATATCATGTAGCCTGAATTGCATGAGAGAGGGGAAGAAGTTGAAGTACCCAGATTGATCCAGTCACCGTAATTATTAGACGAGTTTAATACCGTAGGATCCATTTTATAAAGATAAGATCCCAGGAACAGGTTGGAAGTTGGGCTGACATATGACACGGGAATTGAAACTAAATGGTATACATTTGCCGTGAGAGAGGTATTCCCAGGGACATATCGTTGAATGGTTGCACCCACTGAGGATGAACTTTGAAGTAATGAACCCGTTCCGCTGACATCGCTATTTATTAACAATCCGCTGTTTCCTGCAGAATTTGTCAGCGTGCCGTTCACGGTCAGAGCCTTGCCGGCATCAATGGTGAGTACGCATCCCGACTGGATAGTGAGATTATTACATGTCGTCGGACTGCCGATATCCTGGGTTATATGGGGCTGATATGTGCCTGTTCCAATATTAATATTGAGACCTGAAGTGGGTACCGCACCAGAGTTCCAATTGGACCCTGTATTCCAATTCGTTGAGGTACCACCTGTCCATGTAACTGTAGCATCCCTTTCATAAGCGCCCATTTCTGGAGATCCTGAACGTGTAGATCCAGCAAAATCAGTCCCGATCCCGGTCCCTGTCGCCGCTGGAAGAATGGCTGAAGGGATATAGCTTGTTGCCGATATACCCCCTGGATTTTGAAAACCAGGCAGAGTGGCACTGCTGTTGACATCCTGGCCTGTAACAATAGTCATTGAGCTTTTATCTCCTCCATAATAACCCAGCATTCCACCGGTTCCCGACACATAATAATTATTGTAATCACAGGTAAGGGTATTACCCGTGTTTACAAAATATAATGCATAATGTTTACCTGATGCTCCATTATTAGACCGGGCATTATCGAAAATGTTATTCCTGTAATTCCTGCTATTGCTATTGGCGGCATTATACAAGCACGCGCTGTTCAGTGAACCGGAAGTGGGAGATCCGCCGAGATAAACGGTATTGAAATAAATGTTGCTGGTTCCTGATGATCCCGCATCATAGATCCCGTAAAAATTCGTTGTAGTATTGCCACCCAGGGTAACAATATTGTTCGAAAATGTCGAATTCCCCTGGGTAATTCTAATGCCGCTAATGGTTGCAGAACTGCTGTTAACAGTCAGTCCGTATACAAAATTGCCTGAAACGGTGCTGGCGGTGCCACCTCCATTATAATATAACCCCACAACATGGCCGGTAAAGGAAGAATACGTATTGGAGATATTGTAAACCGTGTTTCCAGTGATTGTCTGACTGAGACCCCAGGTTGATGACATGACTATTCCACCGGCCGATAAAGAGTTATTGTTTCCATCAGGTCCTGACAGATTGTTTGCATTTGCTATGGTCAGGTCATGAACTGTATTTCCTGTCATGGAATACTGACCTGCAGGTGCATAAATCCCGTAAATTTTCCCTTGAGTCGCAGCAGTAGTATTGGTGGTTCCGTTAGTAAGATTGGCTATTGTGTTATTGTTTAACGTAATAGGTTGATTGTCTTGCTCATAGATTCCGACAACCGTCTGGGCGCTGCTGGTAGAAGCCGAGAGCGCCTTGATGCTGTTGGCCACAGTAGCGCTGCCAATGGTATTATTGCTGATTACATTCGAACTGGATCTGTGCTGACAATGAATTCCCCAGAAATCCGTATTATTCGCCGAATTTTGATTTGCCACTGTAATGGATCCGATGACGTTGTTCTGACAATTGGTTGCATCACCTTGAAGATGGAATGCAAGAAAACGTGCTCCGGCACCATTGCAAGAATAAAAAATCGATCCTGTATCACTGGCAGATCCTATGTAATTGCCTGAGGTTGTTCCAATATTGACAGTTCCCATATCGACATATATCCCCCACCAGTCGACCGCCCCATCATTCAGAAATTTCATGTTTTTTATGACATTTCCCTGAATACTGGTTGCATGCGTTGTTCCTAAATGCAGTTGCATCGCGTAGAAATATCGTGAAGTCCCTTTATTTTTTACAAATGTGCCGGTACATCCGGGGCCGCTTCCTCCTATATAGTTATTTGAGATGGTGAAATTATCGCCTTCCGGACTACCGGCTTTTGAAGTAATAGAAATAATCCTGTACTCACCACCAGAACTGGGAGTAAAATTTGTAGTCTCATAAAAACTATTCCCCGTTATGGACCAGTCCGAATTATAACCATCACTGATCGGTGTCGAACCCAGCATAATACACCAGGAATTACTGCCCGAACTACTGAAAAAATCATAAATGTTATTATTGCTTATTATATTTGATTTGTTTGAAGCAGCAGTGCTGCTGCCATTAGAGTAGATGGTATTTAGTGGCCTGTTGGAACCCGCATTGGTAATGTTATTATGATCGATGATATTGTTACTGTTTCCAGAGGTTCCAGTAGTAAAGTAAATTATCCCGGCATCTGACCGTGTTGTTGATCCTTTAATCGTGCAGTATTTTACAGTGTTGTTTGTGGCATCATTGATGAAGCGAATTGTACTTGTATTAGCACCTGAAGATGTACTAGTATTGCTGATAGTTAGGTCAACCGTACTGCCAGACTGATTTAGCCTACCATCTATAGTAACATTATCCGCGCCGTTAAAATCAATGACAGGACTGCCCAGGTTCCCGCTGATGGTCAGCCAGCTGGTTGTGGGATAAATGCTTACCGAAGTGTAAATGGCGCTTCCCGAACCGCTGGCATTAAGCACCGCCGAAGTGCCTTCGGTGGTACTCGCTGTCAGGGTGATCGTGATGACTCCCCTATGCGTTCCGTCATTGATTTTGGCAAATGCCGCCCCCAAAGTCTAGTAGCTTCCTGTGGTGGTTCCTAAAGTGGCCGTGAGGCTTACCTGGGCATGAGATGCCAGTGTCATGCTTAACAGGAAAATCAATCCTATTAAAAATCTCTTTTTCATATTTGCTGAATTTAAATGGCCCGAGTTCGAAAGGCCTTACACATCAATTATCAACCAATATTTACCGGGATGTATATCATGTTTTTGCTTACGCTTTGGGTAAATGATGCGCTTGCCACCAGGGTTAAAGGATCAATTAAAAGGAGGAATTAAAAGCTTTTACCCCAATAACAAATGTAACTTGATAAATTCTGAATTACTAGGGGGTAAACTCTGAAAATGGTGTCGGGTAGGTCTATAAATGTGTTAGGGTAAACCCTAATGAAAGGATCAGGATTTTTTTTGTCGAATTTGTTTATTCACGACTAACTGCCTCGTCCTGTAGCAGTTCGTCATATTTAACTATTATTATGACGGGAGGGCCGGGTGGGGTATCGGGTTGGGAGGAAATTGACCTGGACCCCAGGTTCAGCCTATCCTCAGCGAGGTCATGGTTAGCGAACCTGCAACTGCCTGCTCATTGAAGAATTCGATCTGCTCATGATCTTTCTTCAGCCCCAGGATATACAGCAGGGGTAGAAAATGTTCCGGAGTTGGGATGGCCAGATCGAAAGCCCTGCCCTGTGAACGAAAATCGATCAGGGCCTTATGGTTGCCTGCAAGAATAAGTTGTTTCATTTTCCCATCGGCCTCCAGCGCCCAGTCGTAACCATACCCTGGTTCGTTTAGCTTGTCCCATGCAACCATCCTGAGGTTATGCACCAGGTTCCCGCTTCCGAGGATCAGCACCCCTTTTTCGCGAAGGGGCGCCAGTTCCTTTGCAAGCAGGTAGTGCGATTCAGGGGAACGCGAATAATCCAGGCTCAGCTGGAATACCGGGACATCGGCCATGGGGTACATCCGTTTAAGCACACTCCAGCTGCCATGGTCAAGCCCCCAGTTTTGGTCGGACAACACCTCTGCAGGGCGAAGAAGATCCGCGGTTTCGGAAGCCAGCTCCGGGCTTCCTTCCGCAGGATACTCAACTTCATATAATTCCTTTGGAAATCCCCCAAAATCATGGATGGTTTTCGGATGTTTCATAGCTGTTACATGCACCCCTTTCGTCTCCCAATGAGCCGAAACGGATAAAATCGCTTTAGGCTTTGGAAGCGTTTTGCCGATTTCGGTCCACTTCCGGGAGAAGACATTGTCCTCTATCGCATTCATCGGGCTGCCGTGCCCTACAAAGAGTAATGGCATAATGCCCGCACTGTCGCAGGAGGAAGCCGGTTTAATCAAATCTTCCAGTTTCATAGACATTCCTTTTAATGGTTAAAAAACCGGGTCCTTTTCCATTGGTTGCATACTTAAAAGCCTTATAACCTGATCCTGGAAATAGTGCCCAGTTGGAAAAGCAACCGACAGAACAGCCCCGCCGAGATTTCGTGTAATGGCATCCACTCCGTTTAAATGTTTGAAACGGCTCAGAAAATAGCGAATGCCATCGTGGTTAACTGAAACTTCAGTTTCAATTTCATACTTCTCTGCCGGGAGCCTGAATCCAAACCCGTTTGCCTTTCCGGCTGCCTCTTTTGCCGTCCAGAGCAGATGCAGGAACTCAATCGAATTATTAGCAGCTTTTACCAGTTCCATTTCATCCGGGCTTAAGATGGATGGTATTATGCTGCGGTTCTTTTCTTCCGGCGTTTCAATGTCGATCCCCATCAGCAAGCCGGTGGGAAACACCAGGCCGGCACTATGATGTTCTGAATGAGAAATCGAAACGGAATATTCATGCCCGGGCCATTCAATGACAGGCTCTCCTATAGCGCCGTTCACTATATTGATCTCCTGAGCAACAGCTTCGGGGAATACCTCCAGAATAGCCAGCTTTGCCGCTATCCTGCCGTAAATAAAGGAAGTCCTGCGCGATTCCGAGGCGAAAGCGGCAGCCCTTTCCTTTTCCTCAGTGTGAAGGAGTTCGGTCAATTCCTCGCCTGCCGGCATGCCCTGCATGATGGGCAAAATTGCCATCCCTGCAAACTGCAGTTCATCACTGGTCCCGATACGGGCCGATGAAAGGAAGGAACCGTGCGGCAATTTCATTATCCTGTTTTTGTTTGCGGATGTCCGTTCTCCGTTCCCAACCATTCTTCAAGGCAACCGGCCACTGCCTTTACCCAGGGCCGGGCCATTACCGAAACATGATTCCCGGGGATGTTCCTGACAAGGAGGTTCCCGGGTATGTATCTCCCCCAGCCCAGGTCGGGGGCGCGTACTGTATGATCACTGGAAGTGCCCGGCAGCTCGAGGCTGTATATGGCCCTGAGCAGGAGAGCCGGCCCTTCGAAAATACCGGGCCTGCATTCGGATGTTATCTCATTATGGTGGATCATGGTATCCAGGTAACCGTGGAACTGGCTTACTTTCATGTCTTCCGGGACCAGGCCAACCCGGATGAAGACATCAAGAAACACCCCGGATTGCTCCACAGGATCTTTACCTCTCAGGTCGGCTTCAGTGATTCCAAGGGGCTTGCCGACCAGGTGGGCTACTTTCCCGGCAAAGGCGAGCATCCTGCTGACCGGATCGGCTTTTTCCATTGGAATGGAGCCCGCCGTATCTGAAGGAGCAAGCTGGTCGATGATCATCAGGCCTGGGCTGATGCCTGTGTTCTGTTTCACCTGCCTGGCCATTTCAAAGGCAACCAGCGCCCCCATGGACCAGCCCCCGAAAATCATGTCAGCTGCTTCGACGCCCTGCCCAATTTCTTCCAGGTATATACGTGCCATGTCCGACACGCTGTCGACGGTCTTTCCTGCGAGTCCCGAGGCCTGCAAACCGTAAACGGAGATCCATGCGGGGAGCTGCTTCGCCAGCTCAAAATAACAAAGCACATTGCCCCCCGCAGGATGCACGAGGTACAGTTTTTTCACTCCCTCCCCCGGCCTGATGTTTACCAGCGAACTTTCCTTCAAGGTAAATCCCTCGTTCCTGACAGCCTCCGCCAGGGCTTTGACGCTGCTCCTGCTGAACAGGGCGGCAAGAGGTAGATGGATCCCGAATTCCTTTTCTATTCCCGAAAACAAACGGATGGCAAGCAGTGAATGCCCCCCCAGGTCGAAGAAAGAATCGGTGATCCCGAAAGAACCCTTTCCCAGCACTTCTCCGAATATCTGCAGCAGCTTTAGTTCGGTGATATCCCTTGGAGCCTTGGATGCGGATCCGCTACCGGCTTCCCCCCTGAACAAGGCCCTGAGCTGCTTCAGGTCGGTCTTCCCGTTCGGGGTAAGGGGCAGGCTTCCGACCACACATATCGAAGAAGTAATCATGTATGACGGCAGCCGCTGTGCCAGCCAGTTCCGGTAGGCGGATTCGTCAAAAGAAACATCATCCGCAAGTATGACCGCAGCATTCAGGGTGCTCAGCAGGTCCTGTCCGTCAGTCAAAACAACGACCGCCCTGCTGATTGAAGGATGCTGTTCCATCGTTTGCTCCACCTCCCTCATTTCAACCCTGTAGCCTCTTACTTTGACCTGGTCGTCTTTCCTTCCGAGGAATATGACAGATCCGTCACCGGCCATCTTCCCGAGGTCGCCCGTATGGTACAGCGTCTCCCCCGGGTGCCGTGGGTCTTCGGTAAATTTCTCGCGGCTCAGATCCGGCCGGTCAAGGTAACCGTATGCGATCTGCCTGCCTCCCAGTATGATCTCCCCTTCCGCTCCTTTGGGAAGAAGGTTCATCCCGCGGTCTGTGATATATACCCTGGTATTGGGTAGTGGAAAGCCTATGGGGAAAGCATCCCTGTTTGCCGGAGATGCAGGCGCAGTCCCGGAAGGCAGCTCCCAGGTAAGTGCTCCCACGGTTGCCTCGGTGGGGCCGTAATGGTTGATGATCCTCAGTGCCGGAGAAAGGGACCTTACCCTGGCGGCAAGAGAATCTGTGCATTTCTCACCGCCGGTAACCAGAAGTTTTTTCGGGAGGATGGAATCCGCCTTCAATGAAGAAAGCAAACTTAAAAGATGAGAAGGAACGATCTTGAGGCAGTCGACGGGATGTACTGCAAACCAGCCTGCAAGCAGGGAAGCATCAGTGGAATATTCTTCGGGCACTACCACGACCCCGGCTCCATGAAGCAGGGGCGGGAAAATGGAAGTGTTGCCCAGGTCGAAGGCGATGGAAGAAATGGTGGCGCAGGAATCTCCCGGACCGAGTTTCATTCTTTCCCATACCGCCATGGAGTAATTATAGAGCTGTTCATTGCCCACGCAAACGCCTTTAGGGACCCCCGTGGTGCCCGAAGTATAAATGAGATAAGCCAGGTCATCAGGGCGCAGGATGGCCCGTGTTTCCGGAAGATATTTACGCCGCTTGAAACCATCCTTCTTCAGTATCCCTTTTAAACCCGCGTCCCTTGCCATGAATTCCAGCCTTTCAGCCGGAAATGCGGAATCCATGGGGACGTAGGCAGCCCCGCATTTGAATATGGAGATGATGGCTGTCACCAGGGAAAGGTCTCGGGGCATGAGCAGCCCTAAAAGGTCACCCTTCCTTACACCTGCTTCCCTGAGCTGATGGGCCAGAAGACCGGATTCCTCATCAAGCCCGGCATAGGTCAGGGATCCTGAAACATCCCTTACAGCCATATTCCCCGGGAATTTCTTTACGCATGAATCAAAAGCCGTGAGCCAGGGATTGCCCCCGCTGAAGCCGAAATCCCTGTGCGGGCCTTCAAAGGACGAAAGCTGGTCTTCGTGGAAAACACTTAGCTTCCCGCAGCATTCTCCCGGGGCGGAAGTAATGGATCCAAGCAGCCGCCAGTAATTGCTTATGATCTGCGATACGGTCTCCGGCAGGAAAATGTCGGAAGGATATGTAGCCGACAGTATCAATTCCCGGTTGGCCTCCTCGACCCAGAAGTTCAGGTCAAACTTCGAGAAGGAATAGTCGATATTCTCAGGCTTAACCTCCATCCCCTTCACACTGTATAGGGAAGGGATGTTCTGGTAGACGAAATGGACCTGGAACACCGGGTTGCTGCCCAGGTTGCGGTCAGGGTTAACTTCTTCGATCAGCTTCTCAAAGGGAAGCTCCTGCCTCAGCATGGCCTGCTGGGAATAGGATTTGATGTATTGCAGGAATTCCATTGCAGGGATGGTTTCATCTATCCTGACCCTCAGCGGAAGGGTGTTGATGAACAGGCCCATGGTATTCTGGAACCAGAGCTGGTTTCGCCTGGCCACGGGCATGCCCACGATGATATCATCTTGTCCGCTGTATTTTGACATCAGCAATGAGAAGGCCCCGAAAAGCAGGTGAAACATCGTGATATTGTTCTTTTGGCAGAAATTCCTGAGCAGGTCGGCTTCCACGCTGCCGATGAGGCTGAACTCCCTGTTTCCCCTGTAGCTCATGACCGGGGGGCGGGGAAAATCAAGGGGAAGCTTCAGAGGCTCCGGCAGGCCGGCCAGCTGGGCCTTCCAGAAATCCATCTGCCCCCTGCTTGCTTCGGAGGCCATCCATTCCTTCTCCCATTTTACAAAATCGACGTATTGGTATTCCGGCACGGGAAAGGGTGGTGCTTCACCGGATTCAAGGCTGGCATAGGTCATGCTGAGTTCCTTCGCGAACAGGGCGTTCGACCATCCGTCGGAAATGATGTGGTGGGGGTTGATGAGCAGCATGTATTCAAGGTCCTGCAGATGCAGCACAGTAAAACGCAACAGCGGCAGGCTGTCGAGGGGGATGAATGTTTTTCCGTGTGCAAGCGCTTCTTCCGTTGCCTTTTTTTCCCTTTCTGCGGATGGCATCCCGCGAAGATCGACGTACCGGATGAAGGCTTTGCCTTCGGGGTGGATAACCTGGACCGGTGAACCGTTTTCAATCATGAAGGTGGTCCTGAGGATTTCGTGCCTGGCCATCAGCATTTCAAGGCTGGCGGTGAGGGTGGAAATATTCAGGGGGGATAAGCCTTTGACACGCAAGGCAGCAGGGTTATTGTAAATTGCCTCTCCTCCCGAGAGCATGTTCAGGAACCACATCCTCTCCTGGGCTTTTGAGAGAGGGTATGTGCCCCCGGGCATGCGCGGCATAAGCCCGGGCTTTCCGGGCCTTGGGGCGGAGCCCTCAATACCTTTCCTGAGCAGAGCTTTGAGCTGTGCAGGGCTCAGACCTGAGAGGCGTTCGTTCAAGGGGCGTTCGTCGTTCGCCATGGCTTTATCCTAAGGATAGGTAAGTATGAGTTTACCGATATGTTTCGAACGCGACATTACGGTTAGAGCCTCTTTCAGTCGGCTTACGGGCCATGCCTGAAGCGGCAGCGGTTCGAATATTTTCTCATCGTGCAGCGTAATGATCTCCTGCATCTGCTCCCTGAGCATGGCGGGTTGCAGAAGATAAAGGGATATGTCAAGTGCGCTGAACGTTATCCCCTTCCTGAACAAGCCCATGGGCAGGGGGGTGTTCATAGCAATATCTTTTTTATCGATCTGGATGAAGCGCCCGAATGGTGAAAGTATTTCAAGGCCTTTCATCATGGCATTTCCCGAGAGGGTGTTCATGACAATATCCACTCCCCGGCCCCCTGTAAGTTCCATGATCCTGCCGGCAAAAGCTTCAGAACGGGAATCCATGGGTTCGGCAATCCCTTTGCTTTTAAGAAAATCCCTTTTTTCGGGGGTGCCTGCCGTCGCATAGACCACTGCTTTTTTCCAGCGGGCAATCCCCAGTGCTGCCAATCCAACGCCCCCGGTGGCGGTATGGATCAAAACGGTTTCATTTTCGCTGAGACGACCAAGCCTGAGCAAGGCCGAAAAAGCCGTGAGATATACCGTGGGGATCGCTGCCGCCTGCTCAAAATCCAGGGTTTTCGGCTTGGGAGCCAGCTGCAGACGGTTTACATTGAACACGTTTATAAAATGGCTGCCCGGCTGAACCGCCCCTTCCAGGAATGTTCCTGCCGAAAGGGCGATCACCTCGTCCCCCTCCCTGAACTCACTTACTCCTTCCCCCACTGACGTTACAATCCCGGCAAAATCGGAACCCATGTTGGATGGCACGCCCGGAGCAGCGGGGTAATGCCCCATGGCGATCATCAGGTCGCGGTAGTTCAGGCTGGCGGCCTTTGCTTTAACCTGGACATAACCCGGAGGCGGGGGCCCGGTTGCGGCTTCCCTGAAACTGATGTTCAGCGATCCGGGCAATCCGAAATCGCAGGCAAAACAAGCACAGCCGGGAAGCTTTTCCTTCTCACCCGCTCCCTCATCCGCAGAGGATTTAATTGAAGAAATCCCCAGCTTTTTCAGCAGGGCTTCCTTCTGGACCGGGCTCAGCCCGGCAATCTTTTTCAGTAGATCGTCATGATTCATTTTCAATGTCGTTTAACATGGCTTCTAGTTCGTCGGCGCCTTTCATGGCAATGATCATCTCCACTATCCTGTTTGAAAGCCCCCTGACCGTGGGGTTTTCGAAAAACACGGCCGGCTGAAGTTCCAGGTCGAATTCATCGGCGACATTGGAAATGGTCTGAATGGCCAGGAGCGAATTGCCCCCGAGTTCCATGAAAGTGTCATTGACACCGATCTTGTCAATGCCGAGTATCCCCTGCCAGATGGCGGAAACCGCCGTCTCCACTTCATTGGAAGGCGCCTCGTATGGAGTGGAAAGCTGCGGGCGTTCATAAGTGGAGCCGCTTTCCTGTTTCACTTCTTCTTTTTCCTTTTTTTCTTTCTTTTTGTATGAAGGCCTTTCTTCGAGGATGTCCTGGACCAGGTCGGTGGTGTTGATCACAACCTGGGGGAAGCCGGTAAAGGCAAGAAGGCGCCTGAACACCTCCACCCCTTCTTCAGGAAGTATGTCGTTCTTGCCTGCATAAGCGCTGAGATCGGCCGGAGGCCTGGTTTCATTTTCAGGTCTGGTTTCCTGGCTTGCCTTTCCGGCATTCTTCACAAGCAGTTTGAAGGAGACCTGTGCAATGGATGCCAGCAGTCTTCCTTCAGTATCGTACAGCCCGATGCGGAATTTCATTTCCTCATCTTCTTTTTTCCAGTTCCCATCGAGTACCGAATGGCACCAGAAATGAGCCGGCAACGGGCGGTAAGCCCTGATGTCGCGGTAGGAGAATGGGAGGGAAAGTGCCGGATTGACCAGGGGAATTGCGCAGGAGGTGGCTACATCTATCATAGCCGGGTGAAAGGAGAAATGTTCCAGGTCGTGGTGAAACTCCTCCCTGAGCCCGATCTCGATAAGGAATTCTTTCCCGTTATGATAATTGTTCCTTTTACAGTCCCATCGCTCGTCGTACTTCAGTACCGGCCTGCCTTCGTCATCGATCAATTCTAGGAAATGGGAGCCTTCGTCTTTCTGCAAACCTATCCTTGCTTTAAGTTCATTTATATCAAGGACTGCGGATGGCAGTTCAGTCGAGAGCAGGAATTCACCTTTCACATGGTCCATCCACATCTCACGGCCCTGTTTAATCTTATCTTCCGTACTGCTGATCCTGAAGGCAAGTGCATCGCCCGAAGGCTTTACAAGGAGGCGTATCTTTCGTTTCACACCGGGTTCATAGATCAGCGGGGTGACAAACGACAGAGTCGGTATCTCCACGTGTGCCGAAGGGAGTTTTGCTTTACAGTAAAGGTGAAGGATCTCTAGAGTGGAGATCCCAATGAAGGCAGGCTTCCCCGATAAACGGTGCGAACCAAGCACCCAGTCCGTTTCCGGGTTAAGATCTACCTTCCAGGTTTCCTGCCCGTTTTCTTCCGACTGGAACTCAATCCTTATCCCGTTCCTTGGTTCTTTGGAGGAAAAGCCTATGCCCGATTGAAGCTGCTGTTTCTTCTCAGCCTTCACCTTTTCCCAGTTGGCGGCCATACCGATCACACCCCATTGCCCCCAGTTGATGGAGACGGTACCGTCGCCGTTTTTCTTTTTCCTGTATTGGGCAAAGGAATCCATGAAGGAGTTGGCTGCAGTGTAATCTATTCTTGCGGCTTCCCCGAAAATAGCCGATACGGAAGAAAACAGGAAAAAGAAATCCAGTTTCCTCTTCCTGAAGATATCATGAAGGATGAGAGTTCCATCCAGTTTTGATTTCAATACAAGGTCGGCCTGTTCCTTATCCTTTAATGCGATAACCCCCGCCCCCGGCATGCCTGCCGAATGAAGGACCCCTTTTACGGCTCCGTATTTTTTTTCAACTTCCTCTACAAGCGCCCTGCTTGACTTTTCATCAGCTGCATCGAAGCAACCCAGGACTACGTTTGCGCCCTGGGATTCCAGTGCCAGTATGTTCCTTATCCTTGCCGAGGTGGTATCATCAGCATCGGAGCCTGATATCTTCTCCCACATGCTCCTTGGAGGGAGCGGTGAACGGTGGGTGAGCACCAGGGTGCACTTCACAGTACCTGCGATATATTTTGCAAGTTCCATCCCGACTCCGCTCACACCGCCTGTAACCAGGTAAACCCCGTTTTCAGCGAGGTTCATCCCCGCCTTCCCTTCTTCCGGAGGAGTGAACATACAGTAGTCTTCAGTCCACCTGATCCCGTTCCTGTATGCGACGATGGTTTCATCGGCCGGGAGCCGGCATTCGTCTATCACGGCTTTGGCTAGTTCTGCAGTGCTTTCCCTGCCGCCCGGGGGAGGGAGGTCGGCCAGCCTGCTGATGATGCCCGGGTGCTCCTGCCCTATGACCTTCGCGGGTCCTGCAAGAAGGGCCTTTTCAGGGGCAACGACATCTTCACCTGTTACATCATAAAGATGGCTTGTAACGAACAGAAGGAACACATCCTTGACAAGTCCGCCACCGATGAGGGCCTGCTCCAGGTACATGGGGCCGTAAAAATGATCAAGGGCGATCTTCCCGGACTGTTCCGGCTGAAGATGCCCTTCACCCGGCGCCTGCCCGTAACTCCAGGCATGGACGATATGTAATGGCTCAAGTCCCTCTGACTTCAATCCTGATACCAGGCGGGAATAATGTTCCGGCAACGCGGCATCGATTGTGAAAACATTTCCTTTCCTCTCAAAGGCGGCACCCCTGTTCACGTAAAAAATCTTTTCACCTGCCTTTATGAGCTGAGCCGCAACTTCATTGCATAAGTCCCCTGTATCAACAAACAGCAGCCAGCAAGCCTTCTCCCGGTCTGCCCGGTGATCGGCCATCCCGTTGGACGGGATGAGGCCGGCGGGGGCAGTACGTTTCCATCCCGGTATATAGAACCAATGCCCAGGGTCGGGCTTCTTTTTGTTTTCCGATTTGATTTTTGCCCCTTCTTTCCTGCTGAAATCGATCATGTATGGCTTGCGCTCATAAGGATAGAGAGGGTAGGAAACCAGCCGGCCTTCCCGCCTGTCAAAGAGCTCCCAGCTTAATGGTCCTCCCGAGGCCCATACCTGCCCGATGGCGGCATACTGGAAGAGGAGGCCGTCGGCCTTGTTGTCAACCGACGGGATGGTGCTTAACACGGCATGTTCAGTTTCTTTTGCGAGTTGCCGTTTGACCGCCGACTCAAGGCTCTGGCCCGGGCCCGACTCAATGAAGACAGCCGGTTTGCCTTCCAGGCATAGCCTGGCGGCATTGCCGAACCTGACGGTTTTCCTCACATGCTTCACCCAGAAATCGGGATTGGTGGCCTGTTCCGGCTCCATCCACTGGCCGGTCACCGTAGAAGCGATGGGGATGGTCGGGGGCGAAAGCTTCACCTGTTTGAAAAACTCAGCAAACACCGGCAGCACGGGATCCATCATGGCTGAATGAAAGGCGTGGGAGGTAGGGATTTTTTTATTGAATGTCCTGGTTTTGTTCAGCTCTTCCGAAAAACGGTCGATGAGTTCGGCAGGCCCTGAGGCTACGCATAATCCCGGGCTGTTCACAACGGCTATTTCAAGGCCTTCGGGAAGAATGGGGTTGAGCTGTTCTTCGGTCAGCAGGACGGCCAGCATGGAACCCCCGGGCAGGTCCTGGATCAGCCTGCCCCTCCTGGCAACGGCTTTCAGGGCATCCTGCAGTGAAAACACTCCCGAGATCGCGGCGGCAACATATTCCCCAACGCTGTGGCCGATGAGCATGTCGGGTTCTATACCGAGCGACATCAGCAGCTTCGCCTGGGCATAGCTTACCAAGAACAGGGCCGGCTGGGTGATCCAGGTTTCATTGATCCTTTGAGCCGCGTCAAGCTCATCAGAGGGGGACGGGAACAAGACCGTGCGGATATCGAACCCGAGTTCCTGCTTAAGGATCTCTGAGCACTGGTCAATGGTGTTTCTGAAGACCTCATTGGACTCATACAGGGGCAGGCCCATGCGGATATACTGGTTCCCCTGGCCTGGGAACATAAAGACGACAGGCTTGCGGCTGTCATTTTTAATGGGGACAGGTACGCGGCTCCCCAGTTGTGAAATCAATTCTTCCCTGCTCCTGAAAGGGATGGCTGCCCGGTTGAGAAAATGATGGCGGCCATAACGTGAGGTGAAGGCAATTGCATGAGGGTCGGCTGCGGGATCCGACTCAAGGAAAGCCCTGATCGCACGCTGGGCTTCCGATACGGCATTTGAGCTCCGGCCCGAGACCAGCAGCAGGTCGCAGGGAAGATCAGCTTTGACCGGTTCAGGTGGCGGTGCCTCTTCCAGGATCAGGCAGGCGTTCGTCCCTCCTACTCCGAAAGCGTTTACCAGGGCCCTGAGAGGGGTCCCGTCCACGGCCTGCCATTCCCTTAACTCTGTATTTACAAAGAAAGGGCTGTTGGGGAAATCGATCTTCGGGTTTGGTTCATTAAAATGCAGGCTGGCCGGTATCTTTCGATTTTTAAGGCAAAGGGCCGTTTTGATCAGGCTTGCCGCCCCGGAGGCGATATCGGTATGGCCTATGTTGGACTTCACGGAACCAATGGCACAGTATTGCTTGCGCCGGGAATGCTTCCTGAACGATTCCGAAAGAGAAGTGACTTCGATGGGATCTCCCACAGGCGTGGCCGTCCCATGGGCTTCCACATAGGTGATAGTGTCGGCCGACACATCCGAAATGGCCAGGGCTTCGGTGATCACCTCCACCTGTCCCTCAACGGAGGGAGCCGTGAATCCCGCTTTTTTATTCCCGTCATTGTTGATGGCACCCCCCAGGATGACGGCATAGATATTATTCCTGTCCCTCACTGCATCTTCCAGTCGTTTCAGAACCACCACTCCGCAGCCCCTGCTGAAGACAGTGCCGTTGGCATCCTTGTCAAATGTCCTGCAATGGCCGTCGGCCGATTCCATTCCGCCTGCCTGGTATAAATAGCCATGCCTTTCGGGTAGTTCAATGGTTGCCCCGCCGGCAATGATCAGGTCGCTCTGGTAACTGATGAGGCTGTTGATCCCCGTGACCACGGCCACCAGCGAAGTCGAACATGCGCTCTGCACGTTCACGCTGGGCCCGGTGAGATTGAGTTTGTACGACACTCTCGTCGTCACATAGTCCTTGTCGTTGCTGGTTACAATAGAAGCACCGCTGGCGTTCTTCCTAACCCAGGGGTTCTCCATGGTCTCAATAAGATGAAGCGGGGTGCCCGTGCCTCCGAAAACACCTATCCTTTCCCGGGTATTATACGGATCAACCCCTGCGTCTTCCAGCGCATGCCATGCGCATTCGAGAAATATCCTCTGCTGGGGATCCAGCAATTCGGCGTCGCGGGGGGTGAAGCCGAAAAATTCAGCATCAAAAAACTCGGCACCGCCGATGATCCCGCGGTTCCTGATGTAGTTCGGCTGCCGGAACACCGCAGGATCTACTCCCGATGCGATCAGTTCCTCGTCGGTAAAAGTGCTCAGGGTTTCCAGCCCGTTGACCAGGTTCTTCCAGTATTCACCAACATTACCGGCTCCCGGCAAACGGCAGTCCATTCCAATGATAGCTATTTTGCCTTCCATATTATTTGATCCGCTTTCGCTCATCGTGCTCATATTAGTGTTCATTATTACCGCGAAATAATCGTTTGCTTACTTGTTGCCTGATACTTTTATTCCTTGATGCCACCCTTCTTTCAATGTCGGAATGGTCGTGGCCTTTAATCTCCTTCCTAAGGAAAACAGAGATGCTCCTGATGGTAGGATAATGAAACAGATCGACAATGCTCACTTCCTCTTTCATCTTTTCGGCGATCTGGTCTTTCATCCTTACCAGCAGAAGGGAGTGCCCACCGACTTCAAAAAAATTGTCGGTCACCGTAAAGGATTCGTGCCCCAGGAGATCTTTCCATATGTTCTTGAGCTGTTCCTCCGTTTCATTCATCTTTTCCCTGATGAACTTTGGGAGCACAGGGGCTGCCGGCCTCATCTTCAGAAGCGACTTGTAATCAGTTTTCCCGTTGGGAAGTGCCGGGATTGCGGGAGCCGTAATGAAATGGCCGGGTATCATATATGCAGGCAAATGCAGCCTCAGGAACTCCCTGAGTGCGTATTCATCGACTCCTTCAGGGCCTGAAGGCACAAGGAAGGCTGTAAGGCGGATGTCATCCTCCCCATGCTCCTGTGCATGGACAATAGCCCTGGAAACTCCTTTGAAACGAAGTATGGTCGATTCGACCTCACCCGGTTCTATCCTGAAACCCCTGACCTTGACCTGGTGGTCGATGCGCCCGAGAAACTCGATGGCTCCGTCGGCAAGGAAACGGCAAAGATCCCCTGCCCTGTACATCTTCGCCCCGGGCACCCCTGAAAAAGGATCGGGCAGGAAACGGGATGCCGTCTGCAGATCATCATCAAAATACCCTTCGGCAAGAATGTTGCCCCCAAGCCAGGCTTCTCCTGTCACTCCCACCGGGACCGGCTTCAGCTCTCCGTCAAGGATATAAAATGCTGCGTTGTATATAGGCCTCCCGATGGGAACCATCCTAAGCCTGCTGTCCCTTACACAACGCCAGAAGGCCATGTATACCGTGGCTTCGGTAGGGCCGTAAAGATTTAGCAGGGACGCAGCCGACTGGGCAAAGAGTTGTTCCTGCAGGTTCTTTGAGAGCTTCTCCCCGCCGGATATCATTGTTTTAAGAGATTTGACCCTGGAAGGCACCCCCGCATCGCAAAGGGCTTTCCATCCCGAGGGGACGAACTGCACCGTATTCACCTTCATCCCGTTCAATATGGCTTCAACTTTCTCGGGCGCCTGCAGCTCGCTCCTTTTTTCAATCACCAGCCTGGCTCCGCTGATAAGGGGCGTGAACAGCTCCAGGAACGAAATGTCGAAATTGATCGATGTCGTGGAAAGAAACGAATCGCCCGGGCCAAATGCCAGTTCGTCTTTCATCCAGAGAAGGAAGTTGAGAAGGCTGTCATGCCTGATTACTACACCTTTTGGATTTCCCGTGGAGCCCGAGGTGAACATGATGTAGGCAACATCCTGCGCATTGCATCTGCAATTGGGTTCCCCGCCGGGAGCCGATAAATTCATGAGTTCGCCGGGCGACACAAGCCTTGCCGGGAAGTGTTCCCTCCCGTCTCTCCTTTCTTCATCGGTGACCAGGAGTTTCGTGCCGGTCTTTTCAATTACATAGCGCAGGCGCTCTTCGGGATAATAAGGATCCAGGGGTATGTATACGGCTCCTGCCAGGAATACGGCCAGGATGCAAAGGACCATGTCGGGTGAGTTCTCAAGATGTATCCCCACGGGATCCGATTTTTTAATTCCAAGCTTCCTCAGGGCATCGGCAAGCATGGAGGCTTTTTCACCCATTTCACTGTACGTATAGCTGGTGGTCCTCGAAACAAGGGCTGTATTGCCGGGTGTGAGGCAGACCTGCTCCAGGATCATCCCCGGCAATGTTTTTCCCGGGGGCAGTGGGTGCAGGGTATTGTTCCAGCCATAAACCACTTTTTCGTACTCTGACCTAGACATCATGCTGAGTCCATACAAGGGATCCCCGGGAGCCCCGCATACCGAGGATAAAATCTGTACCAGGTGAGCGGCAAGCGCTTCCATGGTCTCCCGGCGGTAAAGTGCGGCTGAATAAGTGAAGACAAGTTGCGTTTCCGACGGGCTGCAGAAAAATTCGGTATAGAGGTCGAATTTTGAGAACCCGTTAAATTCCTCCCTGCCTTTGATTTTCAGGGGACCTGATGCAAAGAAATCCCATGCTGTTTCGTGGTAGGCGAACATGACCTGAAAGAAGGGATTGATACCGGGTATCCTGTCGGTGAGGATAAGGCCTGTAAGGTGATTGAGGGGAAAGCGGGAGTGCGAAAGGCTTTCAAGGGTTTGCTCCTTAAGCCTGCCAAGCCAGCCAGCGAAGGACAGGGCAGGGTCTATACCTGTCCTGAACAGCATGGTATTGACATAATACCCCAAAGAACCCAGTAAATCCCTGCTGTTCCTGTTCGCCACGGGAGTGGCAATAAGGAAATCGAGGCGCCCTGAATGCCTGTAGAGAAGGACCGAGAATGCCGCCAGGCAGGTCATGAACATGCTGGCCCCCGAACTGTCGCTGAAAGCTTTTATTCGTTCCATCAATGCCGGGTCAATCTTCGTCCTGACCTGCCCGCCAGCCTGTGACATTCCTTCAGGACGCACGAAATCGGTTGGAAGCTCGTAAAATGTGGAAACCCCGCCGAGAAGGTTTTTCCAGTATGCCCTGTCCAACTGGTAAGCTGCGCTTTCAAGGTAGGCCCTTTCTTCTGCGGCAAAGCTGCTGATCCTGTCCATGCGGTGCGATCCTGCCGGGCGTAAGCCGGCTTTCGCCTCATCATAAAAATCCCTGAGCTGCAGGAGAAAGTTGCCGAACGACAGGCCGTCAAAGACAATGTGGTGAATAATCACAGCCAGTATATGAGAGTCATGTCCTGTGCTGTAAAGGATAAATCTGAAGGGACTGCCTTTACCGAGTTCAAACGGTTTTGAGGCTTCCAGCCTGGCCAGCCCCAGGGCATCTTCCCAGCTAACTGACTGGCCTGTTATGACTGTCATAATCTCCCGGGTACTATTTCCCTGCCCGGGGATGGATTTCTCAACAGGTGAATCGGCACCGGGAAGAAAAGCAGAGGTTAGGCCCGGGTTGACTTCGAGGATCCTCTCCAGCGCCCCGCCCAGGTGATTCACATCAAGCGGTCCGTCAAGGCAAACGGAATAAAAGATATTGTAAGCGCATAATTGGGGCTCGGCATGCTGCAGGAACCAAAGTGCCTTCTGGTTTTCGGAAGCATCTTTCACTGACCGTTCCCTTATATCAGATACAGGGCTTTCCAAAGCCGGTATTACCTTATTCTCCTCAACGGTTCCCTCCCGGGCAACTGCAATCCGCAGCATCCCCGCAGGCGTAGGGTTCTCGAATATATCCCTGAGTGAAACCTGTCCTTCCATCCTCAACCTGGTCTCTATTGACAGGGCGTTGGCTTTAAGTGAATTTCCCCCGAGATCGAAAAAATTGTCATCCGTCCCTATCCCTTCCATGCCAAGGACCTCTTCCCATATCCTTACCATGGCCTTTTCCCCGGCCGAGACAGCAACGGCTGCAGGATAGCCCAATTCAGGTCTTTCCGATCCGGGCAGGGGAAGTGACCTGCGGTCGGTTTTCCCGTTCGGGAGAAGGGGAAAACGGTCAAGGATGATAAACCTTTCGGGAAGCATGAAATCGGGCAGGGTCCTTCCCAGGATGGAACGCAGCTGGGGAATGCTCATCGACACGTTCTCGCGGAACATGAGCCAGGCGACCAGTGTTTTCGAATCACTGCCGTTTTCAAGAGCCCTGACTGCTGCATGTTTTACTGAAGGAACAGCTGAAAGGGCATGCTCGATCTCGGAAAGTTCGACCCGGTATCCCCGGATCTTGACCTGCTGGTCCTTACGGCCGATAAATTTCAGTTTGCCCGGAGCTTCCTCCCTCACCAGGTCGCCCGACCTGTATAGCTTCAGGTTCTCTTCCCCGTTCATTCCCCGGTAAATGAATGTGGAGGCTGTAAGTTCAGGCAGATTGACATATCCCCTTGCAATTCCTTCCCCTGAGGCAAGGAGTTCCCCAATTTCCCCCTGTTTTACAGGTTCAAGGTTCTCATCAACTATAAACACCCTGGTACCGTCGAGGGGGCTCCCGATATGCGATTTGTCTCCCGGGTACAGCCTGCAGGCTGTTATATTGGCCGTGGCCTCGGTTGGGCCGTACAGGTTCCATAATTGTGACTGCGGAAGGCTTTCGAAGGTCGTTTCAATCATTTCATCGGGAACGGCCTCCCCCGAAAGATATACAACGGGAGGCGGAGTGAGACCGGGTACACGGCCATCCGCAGACCTTAAAAAACCGAGGATCCCCGACCATAATGTGGGGACACAGTAGATGCCGTGACCGGGATGATGAGTGTACCATTCCATTAATGCAGCAGGCTGCCTGATGAGCATGGGATCCAGGATGTGCAGGGCCCTCCCGTCGAGAAGGGTGGAATAGAACTGGGTAACTGCTGCCGCAAAAATAAAAGAGGAAGTAAGAGGCAATGCGACGCGGGTTTGGGGCATGATCTTTTCGCAGAACCAGTGAACGTAATAGGACAGGTTCCGGTGTTCTATCATTACGCCTTTGGGATTGCCCGTGGATCCTGAAGTATAAAGAATGTAGGCAAGGTCAGCGGGTTCAGGGTGCAGGGCTTCGCACTTTCTCTGCCTTTGAGGATCTGTTACAAGGTCCCAGTCGGGAAAGAAAATTTTCGTTTTTTCCAGTCCGTAAGGCTGCGGAAGCAAAGGATCTGAAATAAGCAGGCAGGCTCCTGCATCGTCAAGGATAAATTTTATCCTTTCCGCCGGGAAAGCTGGTGAAACGGGGATATAGGCTGCTCCCGACTTCAGGACAGCCAAAAGGCAGACTGCCATCCGCAGTGAGGGTTCCAGGTAAATTCCCACGCATTTACCAGGGCCCGACCCAAGGTCCCGGAGCAAGGCGGCAAGGGTCGATGAAAAGGATTCAAGGGCCCCGTATGTCAGGATCTCCCCGCCCTGAATAACTGCAGCATCAGCAGGCTTTGTCGCCGCAATTGAAAAAATTTCCTCATGTATGGGTGTGAATCTGTTCACTGTTTACAACCTCTGCTTCCCGTTTAAATTTATTTTACCGAAAAGTCCCAGGGATTGTATTTTAACAGCAGTTCCGGGGTAGTGGGGAATTCACCGATCAGGTATTTAAGAAGGATCACCTTTGAAAGTATCGCCTGCCTGCCGTTTTCCTGGTTCAGCAGCGATGTGTTATAATCCATGTAGGTATTGATCACATTGATCTGGGTAGAGTTTCCCATTTTGAACTTCTGGGCTTCATTTTCAAAAGTTTTTTTCTCCAGTGAAACCAGTTCAATCTGTTTCTTATACAGGCTGATCAGGTTCCCCAGGTCGCTCAGCAGCTGGTAAACCTGCATCTTTGCATCGAACCTCACCTTTTCAAGCTGGGTCTTATTCAGTTCATATGCCGAAAGTTTGCTCACATAATCACCTTTTTGCTGATCATTTGAGAATGGCAGCTTGTAAGAGAGAGTAAGATTGACAGATGAGCCGGGGCTACCGCTTGAAAAAGTCTGGCTGAAATCAGAAAAGGGCTGGTATGCGGTGGTCCCGAAATAATAATAGCGGAGATCGAGGTCGAGTTCATTGCGTTTGTTATACCTGGCTGCCTTCATCTGGATCATGCTGGCTGTCGTGGCAAGTTCCTGGCTCTTGAGGTAATGGGTCTTTGCTACCAGGGTGTCGGTGTTCTTGAAGACATATGCGGCATAAGGTCCCCAGGGGAACTCGGCCGGATCGGGCAGGGAATCCAGTATTACCGGGTACCCCCTGTGTTTGAGCGTAGCTTTCCCTGCTAAACTCGTGACCAGGTCATACAGGGAATTATGGATCATGTTCTTCGACTCGGCGAACTGCTGGTTAATATTCGACTCGTATGCTTTTGCACGGTATATCTCCGATTTGGGTATCTGTTCGGCATCAATCATGTACCCTATATCTCGCAAATATTCCTGGGCGTCTTTTTCAGCATCACCGAGGATCTTGTAAATTTTAAGGCGCTGGTAAACGGCGTAATAGGAATTGAGCGTATTCCTTATAAAAACGCATACCTCATCAGAGAACGCCACATCCTGGGCCTGGTTCATAATAATGCTTGTCTGGTAATTTACATTGTTGGTATTATACCTTCCAAAGTCACGCAGAAGAGGCATATTGACCCCGGCCCACATGCCCGATGCGTTAATTGCCATATTGGTGCTTGGATAAAAATCGGGGACCCCTGAGATGATCTGGGTCATGGTCGACAGCTTGAAACCTGTATAGAATTTGGCCCCGAAACGTGTCGGCAGGAGGAACTGTCCGTTGAGGTAATAGGAATTGAGAAAGGTCACGGTTGGGTCGGTTCCGTAATATCCGTAACCCGTAAGGGTCAGCGATGGGTTGAAAGCACCTTTCATGCTCTGTTTCTGGCCCTGGCTTTCCCCTACTATTTGTCTTTTTATTCGGATGTCAAAGTTAGCCTGCAGGCCGTATTCCAAAAGGCGCAGCATCGACAGTGAATCATAATTAAAAGCCTCCTGCCCCGCAGCAGGCATGATGCCTGCAGCAAGCAGGGCAATGAGGAACATGGTCTTTTTCATCTCGGTTGCATTGTTATTTCTATACCTTCCCCTTTTCTATTTTCATTTGTCTCTCAGGCAAGCTGTCTCCTGGTGAGTTCGGCAAAGAACCCGTTCTTTGCTACCAGCTCTGTATAATTCCCTTCCTCAATGAGCCGGCCTTTATCCAAAACAAAGATCCTGTCGGCATGGATGATGGTGCTGAGGCGGTGCGCAATCACTATCCTTGTTGCGTTCAGTTTGTCAATGCTCGAGCTGACAATCTGCTGGGTTTCATTGTCGAGGGCGGATGTCGCCTCGTCGAAGATCAATATCCTAGGGTTCCTGATGAGCGCCCGGGCTATAATGATCCTTTGTTGCTGGCCGCCAGAAAGGATGTCACCCCCCGGTGGAAGTATGGTGTACATTTTATTCGGAAGTGCTTCAATTTCCCTGGCACAGCCGGCCATTTCCGCAGCATTCCAGGCTTCCTCCTCTGTGTAAGACGAAGAGCCTGTGATATTATACAGTACAGTACCCTGCATGATCTTGGAATTCTGAAGTACCACTCCCAGCTGGTCCCTCACATTCCGGATGTCAAGTCCCTTAAGTTCTTTCTTGTCAAACAGTATGCTGCCAACATCATAATATTCAAAGCCCAGGAGAAGCCTGATAAGAGTTGATTTGCCTGACCCCGAACTCCCTGTGAGCGCGACAAACTGGCCGGGATGAATATTAAGAGTAATGTCTTTGAGGCTCCAGTCAGGAGCATCGGCATACCTGAAACTCAGGTTCGAAATCTCTATGCCCCCGGTAAGTTCACCCGGATCCAGCTTCTCGTTCATGTCTTCCGTTTCAGCTTCAAGTATAGGCTGGAAGAGCTGGTAGGTAGGCTTAATGTTCAGCAACGGGACAGTCACCATGAAAGTTTGTATGAGTGCCCCCTGAAAACTCAGGTAGGCGCTGTTGAAAGCTACAAAGTCACCAATGCCGAAGCCCGGCAGGCCTGAGGTAAAGATATTGTAAACCCTTATAAATATAAACATGGAAGCCATTACGGGGAAAGTGACCGTGAAAATGCTGGCTACCATCAGGAGGTTGCGTTTCTGGCGATAATGGTCTTTCTGCTGGGAATACCTTTCACCCCAAAGCGAAAAGACCTTTTCCTTACTGCCTGTAACCCTTATCTTATTGATGCCCCGGATAGCCATCAGCAGGAAACCCGAGATCATCGCATCCATCCTGCGCATGAAGACGACGTGTTTGTATGCCAACAGGCTGATTGTGAGGGTAAACCCTGCCACAACAAGACCCAGGACCAGTGCAAGCAGTGCAAGTTTCAGGTCGTAAAAGAACAGTAGGGCCAGGTAGAACACCGAGAAGATGCCTGAAATGATGGCGCCCAGCACCGTGGTGGACAGGGTATCGCGTATCCTTTCGATGCCCATGCTCCTTTCGGCAAGGTTGCCGGGACTGTAATTCCTGAAGAAATCCACTTTCAGGGAAAGTATCCTGTCCCAGAGGGCCGACTGCAGCTTGTACCCGGCTTTTCCTGCCATCCTTAAAACTGCTATGGATTTTGCAAAATTCAAGAGGCCAATGGTGATTACGCAAATGACCATTATGGCCCCTATCTGCCAGAGTTCCCTGGTGTTTCCCCCGGGGATTACTGTGTTGAACACATATCCTCCCACCACCGGAATGACAAGGGCCAGAAGGGCGCCGATAACTCCGATGATGAGGAAACTGGCGATGTCACGATAGGTGAACTGCAGGGCAAACTTAACAAGGTCCTTCCCCACCAGCTTTCCTTTAGGGAAGGGGGTGAAAAAACTGGTTGCCCTGCTTTCGAGCCGGCTGCTCACTTGTGCATTTACTAATTCTTTCGTCCTGTTCTTAAGGTCTATCATCCAGTATCCTGTATTGCCTTTCGCAACAAGGCCTACAGGGGTATGGTCGGCTTTCAGGAAACCCAGCATGGAGCCTGCATTATTGGTCCACCAGTCCGGCTCAAGCGCTACCTGCCTTGACCTGATATTGGAGGCCCTGAGGATGTTCCAGACAAAATCATGCTTCCCGCTGACGCGGTTACCGGGATCGACGAACTCAATACGTTCGGTTTTCCCTACCAGCTGGCAGGTCTGGAGCAGAAGCATGTTCGGTGTGACCGAAGCCAAAGGGCCGGATTCCCTGTCCCCTGCTGTAAAAAGAGTGTCTGTTGATTTTCCGGAGATGATAGTTTTGAACCTGGTAATGGCGCCAAAGATTGCGTTATGCCTGAATGCGTAAGTATCCTTGACATGCGTTAGCTCCGTTTTGCTGTTTTCGGCATACAGTTTTTTAAGCACGGGTATGACCATGCTGTTGAATCCGAACAGTGATGTGAAAAACCCAGGATCCGTAATGACATCCCTGGTTCCCAGGACATCTTTCGGCAAGGCCGAACCCAGGCTCAGCCAGAGGTTGGAAGTGACAGGCAGCAGGGGGAGGCTGGCCGTACCCGCTTCCATAAAATTGTAATAGAGTGGTTTTAGGCCCGATGAATTGATCCAGAGGACTTCCATGGGGTTCGCGGCTCCGTAACTCTTCGAAGGTTCGGCAATGAATCCCTTCTCGCAACTTATTCCGTTAAGCAGGGGCATTGTGCCGAAACGGTTCAATGCACTGCTCAACCTGAGGAACCAGAGTTCGGTCAGATAAGTGGAATAATCGGGTTTGCCGGCAAAAAGCCCTGACAGGGATTCCTCTCCCAAGATGCCGACTTTGCATGGAAGAAGCGCGCTGATCACTATTGAGAATGCATCATTGCTGCTGAACGCAGGGATGAGGAAGGGTGACGAAATCCTGAAAAGGAAAAGCCTGCGGCCGGGACCCGAAGGCAGGTTTTCGACATAAAAAATATCAGCATCCCCTTCTTCAAGATACCAGGCCTGCATTTTCTCACTCAAAAGGGCAAGAACCTTGTTGCCGGAAAGCTGGACGGTCTGGGTATAATATGAGGTAATATCCTGTGGGTCCATATCAGTTGAGATTTACGAGTTTGAAATAAAGCCCTTGCTGATCTTTGATCATATCATCGTGAGTGCCACGCTGAACCACTTTCCCCCGGTCCAGGACTATGATCTCGTCACAGTCGCGGATGGTGCTGAGCCGGTGTGCGATGATCAGGGTCGTGCATCCGCGCCGGCGGATGTTGTTGTCGATGATCTTCTCTGTATTGGCGTCCAGGGCGCTTGTTGCCTCGTCCATAACCAGGATGGTCGGATTCACCACGAGAGCCCTCGCTATCTCGATACGTTGCCTCTGGCCTCCGCTCAGGTTATTCCCTGCATTGATCAGGATCCCGCTATATCCTCCCGGCCTGGATGAGATAATGTCGTGAATGCATGCATCCCTTGTCGACTGGATAATATCGGGGGTGGGAATGGTATTATTCCACATGGTGATATTCTCATTTACAGTACCCTTGAAAATGAAAATTTCCTGGTCGACCAGGGAAATGGAATTCCTGATGACGTCCTGGGGATAAGCAGTCCTTTTCCTGCCGTCGAACAGTATATCCCCTTCCCAGGGATGGTAAAGCCCTGCGACAAGCTTGGCCAGGGTTGACTTGCCGGAACCGGATCCGCCAACCAGGGCAATCCTCTTTCCCGGTTCAACATGAAGGGAGAACCCTGATATCAGGGGTTCGGCAAAACGGTCGTACCCGAAGGTCACATTTGTGAAATCCAGAAAACCGTGAAGTTTGGAAGACCCGGGGCTGAGTGATGCGGGGTCATCACTGACCGTAGTGTTGAAATAAACGTCCTCCCCTGTAGATAAGGCGTCCTGAATGGTGTTCAGGTTGCTTTTTGCAACCTGAAGATCACTTCCCATTGATACAACCGATTTTACAGGCCCTGTGAAATTCGACATCAGGCTCTGGAATGCGATGAAAATACCAATGGTCATATCGCCATATATCACAAGCAATCCCCCAAGGGTCAGCAGGATAATATTGTTGAGATTAGAAAGAAAATCGGGAAGAGCATCCAGCAGGTTGGAGGTCACATTAAGCCTCTGATCGTAAACCACGGCATTGGAAAGGCTTCCCGACCATAGTCCGTAAAAGTCATTCTCGGAACCTGTGGCTTTGATCGTTTCGATCTGCTCCAGTCCCACCCCTGCAGTACTAAATGTCCGCTGGTTCCTTTCAAAAAGAAGCTGGTTGAGAGTAGATCTCTTTTCGGAAATTATCCTTAAAACGAAAAGATTCACAAGAATGACGGTCACCCCGATGACGGTCAGAAGAAAGTTGTATTGTATCATGACCACCGCGTAAAGGATAACAGTGATCATATTCGAAATGGTAGAAGTCAGTTCTGTGGATAAAAGTGCAGCCAGGTCATCGTTTAGCTGCACCCTTTTAAATATCTCGCCAGGCTGCCTTGTCATGAAGAAACGGATGGGCAGCTTCAGGATATGGAGTAAAAGTTTTGAAGATTCAACGATCGCAAGGCGAAGTTCGATTTTGACCAGCACCTTTTGCTGCAGGAAAGTGAGGATGCCGTTAAAGAAGAATAATCCGGCAATAAGCAGCAACATGGGCCTGAAATACCTCGGCTGGTTAAGATTAATAATATCGTCGAAAAACAACTTGTTCAAACCGGCCATGATCACTGCAGGGATCACAAGAATTGCCCCGCAGATCAATACGAAGAGCAGGTCATAGCGGCTTGGTTTTATCCGGCTCCATATTTTATCGGCAAACCCGAACTGTTTCTTGTCGGGTTTGAAGTCGGGCCCCGGTTCAAGGGTAAGCACATTGCCGTCGAAAACGCTTTCAAGGTCAGAAGCAGTGATCTTCTGCTGCCCTTCCCTGGTGCTGTTGACAAGGAAAAAATCCCCCGTATATCCTGTAAGAACGCTGAAATACCCTCCCCTTATGCCGATAATTGCAGGCAGCCGCAACGATTTTAATCCGTCAATGCCCGGTTGCCGCACATCCGAAATGAAGTGATGGGCCCTGGCGACTTTCATAAGCCGTTCAACAGGAATTTTGGAATTGTCGGAAACACCGCATTCCTGATTAAGCGTATCTTTTGCCGGCCAGCAACGGAAGTAGGAGAAAACCATGTTCAGGGCTACCGGGCCCGATTCGTTTTCCCCGATCTGAAGTATGACCGGTACCTTTTTTTTCACATGATCGCTGCTCATGACAAAGTTTCGATTGGGTATTCTGGAAACTATTCAAAATAGGATTTAAGCACCGGAATAATATAGTCGATCGGTGGTTTTTGCTTCACAAGTACCGAAGCACGGCAAAGAGTACCGGTATTGATAGTGTAGGGAGGTCCCTTTTTGTTTGACCACATGAACCCGCTTTTGGTTTGTGCGTCGGGGAGAAGGTATATCTTGACCCGATACGTAGGCCCCTGCTGCTGTATCAATGCCACCAGGTCGGGATTGTTCAATTCGTCAATTATTGAATTGGTATTTGAAACGAAATGGTTGACCTCAACAACGACTCCCATAAGCCAGCCGTATAGATTGTGATTCACGGTGAAAGGCTCGATCATGACTTCCATCCCGGGTTCGACAACGGCATTGGAATTAAATGGAATGAACAGGTCAAGCAGATGGTTCTTTTCATTTCCCAGGTCCTCAACGACCATCATCCGGGTGCCTGCATTCACAAAGTCGCCGCTGCTTACCGATTTATCCACTATTATCCCTTTTACAGGGCTGCGGATGATCGTCTGCTGGTCATAATCGTCCTGCAGGTCCTGCATTTTTTTCTTCATGATCTGTATCTGACCCCTGTAATCTTCCTGCTTGTATTGCCTGTCATATTCCCAGGACTGCTGGTCGAGCTGGTTGGTTTTAACAGACTGTTCCGTTTGTGTGCGCTTGTTTCGGGTATCGGAAAGCTGGTTTTTCGCATCCACATAATTCTCTCTTGTGGCAAGGCCTTTATCCCAGAGATCCTGTTGCTGGTTCATCTTCAGCTGCAGGAAGCTTATCTGATCCTCCAGCTGGGCCAGTTCCTTTTTCAGCCTCACTTCCTCCAGGTCGTAAAACCTCATCTTGTTAGGATAATCCATGGCATCCCTGTTCGAGAGGAGTGAATCCTGCAGCCTGAGCACATCAAGCTGGGCATTGAATTCAACCAGCTGGTGCCGGAGCTGCGGTTGTAAAAGATGAAGCAGGATATCTCCTGACTCTACCTTTTCTCCCAGTTCAAAATTAACTTCCTCCACTCCTCCGGGATAAAGCGCTATGATTCCATGAAGCCCTTTGCCGCTGATGATCTCGCCAAGCCCGTCTATCCTCTGCGGGATACTTCCGAAAAATCCCCAGAAAATGGCGATCAGGGTAAGAAGCCCGAGGGCGGAAAGTGAGATCCAGTAGCGCGGACGGGTGATCTTCAACATCCGGTTCATTTCCTCAGGATTCCCTCCCGAAGGCGATGATTTTGCTTTTTCTGTCTTATCCATGACGAAAAATACTGATTAATTAAAAACAGAGAAGGCGGGCTTTATGAAAAGCCCCCAGCCAATTAAAATATTGGGGTATTATCCCCTGAATTTCTTGAAATATTTCCAACCCGCTTCCTTGATGTGAGGCTTGCAGTCTCCGTTAGGCAGCAGGTGATGCTGCTTGTGATGTTCCATCTGTTCCTCGAAGAACTTGCTCATTTTAAACTGCTCCATGGTGACGTTGGGCATTTTGGTCGTATTCTGCATATTCGTCGATACCTTAAGATTAGGGAAACCGGGCATCGGGGGCATTTTTCCTGCTGGCTTGCTGCCATCTCCCGGGGCAGGTGAAGCGGCAGGCATTGCTGAAGAACCACCGGGTGTGGCTGCCAGGTCAGGGGTGACGGGCGTGCCTGCAGTCTTAGCCGTTTCGGGGTTCACAGGCGAACCGGGAGTTGAAGGTGTGTTAGGTGTTGCCGGCGGCAAGGGGGGATTAGCATAATTTTTCTTTTCCATTTTGTTACGTTTTTTCGATTAATTTAAAGCGGGTTCTATTGTTTTTGGTTTTGCTGATTATCGGAATGATGCTGTATCCTTTTGATGATCAAAATAATGAAATAAACAAAAAGGGCTGTCGTCGCTGTGCCCCAGACCTGGGATATCATTTTGATCGTATTAAATCCGTTTACACCGTAAATATGTATAAGCCCAATTCTCAGGAATATATCCGAGAGGTCCTGAAGTGCCAGGTAGCCTGTAAGCAGCATGAAATATCTGAAAAAAGGCATCCCTGAATACAGAGGTTTTGAGCGCTCCTTTGGAATTCCGTGCAGGTAAGCATAATCAATAAAAAAATACATTGCCATAGGTCTGCGGATGAGTATGGTAAAACACCAGAAGATCACCAGGGCCACATTGATATAAACATCGTTCCAGAGCATCTGAATGGCCGTTTTGGAATATACATCCATGATGCTGCCAATGAGCATGGTCGTTATAAAAAACAGGCCTGTGAGGCTATACTGCTTTTCTTTGAAGAAGGTATAAAAGGTATAAACGATGCCCGGAACCGTGGAAGCAAGCATTGCAGGATAATCGCCCAGGATTCCCCTGCAGCTGTTCCAAATTACCAGGGGAATGCCAAGATAAATGATCAGATCGGTAAGCGTGCGCCGGTTGAATATCTTTTTTAACATCCTGTTTACTTTCCGAAATCAGGATCCAGGCTGCCGTCGGGCATAAATCTCAGGATGATGAAATCATTGTTATATCCGTTATTGGTATTCCCTGCGGCCACAATTTTACCGTCGCCCTGCAGCGCAAGACTATAGATATGCTCGTCTCCTTTCTGGACTGAAGTGATGACTATTCCTTTATTTCCAAAACTTTTATCAAGGGTTCCGTCATGATTGTACCTGGCCAGGGCAAAATCATCGGACTGTCCGTTGAAACTGCTTCCTCCTGCCACAAGTTTACCATCGGGCTGAATAAGCAGGTCGGAAACTTTATCGTCACCATTGCCAAGGCTTGTGACAACTATTCCCCCCTTGCCGAAGGATGCGTCGGGCTTGCCCTGGGTAGTATACCTGACCAGGGCAAAATCAAAACTTTCCCCGTTAAATGAGCTTCCGGCCACAACGATTTTACCATCGCCCTGCAACACAATGGCTGAGGCAATATCTTCGCAGTCGTTAACCGATGTAAGTGTTATTCCGTTGTTGCCAAACGAACGGTCAAGTTCTCCATTGGCGAGATACCGGGCAGCTCCGAGTTTGGTGTTGGAACTTCCCGCTACCACGATCTTCCCGTCGGGCTGTATTGCAACGTCATTGATCCTGTCATCCCCGTACCTGACATCGGTAACAACCATACCGTTTTTCCCGAAAGAAGGGTCAGGAACTCCCTCCGGCTTGAACCTTGCAAGGGCGAATGCATCATAATTCCCGTCGCTGGAACTTCCGACGACGATTATTTTTCCGTCGGGCTGAAGAGCCATTGAACTGGCAATGTCGCTGCCGCCCCTGGCATGCATAAGGAACATCCCGTTTGTCCCGAACGTGGTATCAATAATCCCCTGTGGCAGGAACTTTAACATGGCGAAGTCATTGTGCTGGCCGTTATATGCGCTTCCCGACACCAGGATTTTATTGTTGGAAAACAGAAGGATCGACGACAGCAGATCTTCACCGCTCTTTAGTGAGGTCTTCACTATTCCTTTTGAGCCAAATGAAGTAACGAGACGGCCTCCTGCTGTGATCTTGAACAAGGTGAACCTCGAATTGGTGTATCCCGAAACGAACATATTACCGTCAGGGGCTATCACGACTGAATTCGCAATATCGTCGGATGTGTTTAGTGAAATGATGCTGGCCCCGGGGTGTGGAATTGCCTGGTTTAAAGAATCATTGCTCTGGCCTGAAAGCTGACAGGCGAATAAAGAAAAAGACAGGATAAAAAACAGGGTTTTCAGTTTAAGGCTATCCGTTTTTTTGAAGCGATAATTGACCATAAACAAATTGTTTTTGTTCCGGTGCTGACAACCAAATACAGGAGTCAAGATTGAGAGTTTTGAATCCTGGTTATTTCCTGTGTGTAAAGCTAATAATTTAAACAAACTGAAACCAATAATTTTTAGCATTAACTGTAGGTAATGAGCTGAATTGTATATCATAGAAAGAACTACATTGGCCTTCAAAGAAAGGCACACTGAGAAAATGATAAGTTTGCCCGGGTTTCTCCCGTTAAATCGTTGCGGTTGACAAACGCAATTTTAACTGATCAATACCTCGCCGGCAAAGAATAGTTACGGGCCGCGAGCATGGAAATCAGCATTCCCGGGTCGTCTGTGATAATCCCATCCACACCCCAGCTGATAAGGTTTGACACCAGGTTAGCATCAAATACGGTATGGCTGTGTTCAGGCCAGGTCCAGACCACAACCTTGAGTCCGAGCCCGTGTGCTTCATCCAGGGTAGCCCTGGTCAGTTCAACATCTTCAGGTTCCCAGCATGTCCCTCCCATATCTTTGACCATCTGGGGGATTGAATTTTTATGATCTTTAACCAGGACTCCACCTGTCCATAATCCTGCCCTGGCCGGGTCGGGATCAAAGAAACTGTTAGGTGTGCCCGGTTCATTATCCCATTCGGTCAGATAAGCGGTTTTTACATTGTGGTCGAGGTTCTGAAGTTCATAAAGGCACCTCCAGTCGAACGACTGGATCTCACAATTGGTGACGATATTCTCCTCTTTCAGTATGTTGTACAGGGCAGCGGCAAACTCGGCCGGTGTGTAAGTCCAGTCAGGATGTTCAGGATCAGTTTTAAATTCGATCTGGAAACCCACCCTATTGTTTGTTTTTGCGGTTACATACCGTATTACTTCCCTCAGGGTAGGCATTGTTATTCCATCCATTCCGATCTGGGCTGGAAAAAATTTACTATAGGCACTGGCGGTATCAAGCCGTCCGACATCAAATTGCTTTATCTCTGCAAGGGATAATGATTTCACGAGCTTTCTTTCCGTTATGAATTTGCCGCCGGCCCCTCTCACAATATCAGGATTGAGCCTTATGTCATGTGATACGATCACCTCCCCGTCTCCTGACATCACAATGTCCATATCAACCCAATGCGTGCCAATAGCAAGCCCGGTCGTATAACCCGGGATCGTATTTTCAGGGGCATAGCTTCTTGCCCCCCGGTGTGCATATACCTGCACCCTTTTACGCGTATCAGGCTGAACGGGTTCTTCGTTGATTTTTTTACAACCAGTTTGAGTGAGTGTAAACAGTAAGCCAAGGCCCGATAAAATAATAATAAGAGTTTTTGACATATTCATTGGATTCAGCATTTACATCACATTCAAAGATAAAATAAAACATTCATTCCGCTTTTTGTTATAAAATTCTAATCACTGATAATAATCTTTCGGATGACTCTGCAGTCGCTGCTGGTAAATACGACGGTATAGACACCCGGTGGAGTGGATCTGAGCTCGATCAGTTCTGTGGTTGTGCCAATCACTCTGATGTCGGTTTTCTGGTAAATCATTGATCCTAATTCATTATAGATGGCTATGTTGAACAAAGCCGGGCTTGGCCAGCTTATGGCAACATTAAAACGCCCGTTGCTGGGCACGGGATAGATATTGAAGCTGCCTGCATTATTTTCATCGATGCCGACACCCCTGATGTAAAGATGGTTCGAGGTATCGGAAGCGCATCCCAGCAGGGTAACTTCAGTCCAGTACCAGCCAGGCTTGTTTGCCGGAACGGTATAGGTTTGCCCGGTAGCCCCGCTTATTGCAGCCCCGTTATGATACCACTGGTTGCCGCCTGGAGCGCTGGAGGCAAGCACAGACCCGCTGGCCGTGATGACCGGTGTTTGGGGTATTGGGTTGACGGTTACCGCAAGGGCCGGGGAAGAGGTTCCCTGTCCGCAGGTATTGATCCCCGCAACAGTGATGTTTCCCGAAGCCGATCCGAATTGAATGATGATGGATCTGGTTCCAGCACCACTGGTGATTGTCGCCCCGGATGGCAGGGTCCATGTGTATGAGATTGCCCCGGCAATGCTGCCGACCGAATAGGGGGCTCCGCTTTCACCGGAGCAGACTGAGGCCTGACCGCTGATAGCTCCCGCATTATCGGGAAGCGGGTTCACGGTAACGGGAAGGACTTTGGGCACTGCGGTTCCGCAGCCATTGGGGTTGGTATATGCCAGGGTGACCGATTGGGCTCCTGCCGTGGTCCATATGACCTGGATATGGTTACTTCCTGCACCCCAGGTAATAGTACCGCCCGAAGAAACGGTCCACTCATAGTTGGTCATGCCGGCTTCGGTGGTGTAATCATAGTAACCTGAATTGACACAGAGGCTGGCATTGCCGGTGATAGTCGTAACAGGCAGGGGGTTCACGGTAATGGTGAAGGTCCTGGGTGGGCCTGCACATCCTGCCGAACCGTTGGTGAACGTCGGAGTGACTACGATTGTCGCTACAACCGGGGTGGTTCCTGCATTGATTGCCGTAAATGAAGGGATATTGCCTGTTCCGAAGGCATCCAATCCGATGGAAGGGGCTGAGTTTGTCCATGCATAGACGGTGTTTCCGTCTGTATTAACTGTACTGAAGTTTATGGCCGAAGTGCTGGAATTATGACAAAGTACCTGGCTGGATGGCTGGTTCACCTGTCCCGTTGGATTGACAATGATGGTGAAGGTCTTTGTAGGGCCTGAACATCCTGCCGCACCATTGGTAAAGGTCGGGGTAACAGTGAAAGTAACGGTAACGGGAGATATCCCTGTGTTAATGGCATTAAAGGAGATGTTGCCGGTCCCTGAAGGAGGAAGCCCGATGCCGGGATTATTGTTTGTCCAGGCATAGGTTGCTGTACCGCCTGTATTAAGAGTAGCAAAGTTTACCGAGGTTGACGCAGCATTGCATACGACCTGGTCCACCGGCTGGATAACCTGGCCTGTTGGGTTCACGGTGATGGTAAAGGTTTTGGCCAGGCCAGCGCAGCTTGCCGAACCGTTGGTAAAGGTTGGCGTTACTATGATAGTAGCGACAACAGGGGCGGTACCGTTGTTTGTTGCGGTAAACGATGCAATGTTCCCTGAACCTGATGCCGGGAGCCCGATTCCCGGACTATCGTTGGTCCATACAAATGTTGTTGTTCCTCCGGTATTAGTCGTTTCAAAGACAACCGCTGCAGTGCCGGCATTATTACATACCAACTGGCTGGCGGGCTGGTTCACCTGTCCCGAAGGATTAACAGTGATTTTAAATGTCTTGGCTGAGCCAATACAACTTGTTCCCCCGCTGGTATAGGTAGGTGTAACTGCCAGATTAGCTACAACTGGGGCTGTGCCGGTGTTAAGGGCTGTGAAGACGGAGATGTTTCCGGTTCCTGAGGATGTAAGGCCTATGCCTGGTGTGTCATTGGTCCAGGAATAGGTGGTTGTTCCTCCAATATTGGTAGTGCTGAAAGTCACAGCTGACGTGCTGGTAGCATTGCAAACAAGCTGGTTTACGGGCTGATCAACCTGTCCGTTCGGATTAACAGTGATGGTTGCATCGGAAGAGTTGATTAAAGAACACACCCCGCTCTGAACCACAGCCCGGTATTTGGTTGTTGCGGTGAGATCCGTTGCGATCATTGTTGTGGTTGTGTTGGCCACGTCAACCGGTGTGGTCCAGTTGTCGGTAGACTTCTGCCATTTCACAACACTGCCGGTATGGCCTGAAAGGGTAAGCATTGTTGAATTTGTCCCTGAGCAAACGGTGGCGCCACCTGCAATGGAACCTCCAACAGAAACAGGATCAACGGTAACGTTATACCCCGTTGCAGTTGTGGCAGTACATCCATTGCCATTGGTATAATTAACGCTGATCGATTCAGCTCCTGATGTTGTCCATGTTACTGTTGCAGAATTATCAGTTGCTGTTCCACCTAAAGTGATGGTTCCACCGGCTATACTCCAACTGTAAGCTGTCATCCCTGCTTGTGTGGTATAAACATTTCCTGTCGAATTGGTACAGGCTGTTGTGCTTCCGCTGATTGTTGGCAAAGGCAATGGATTTACTGTTACCGTAACACCAGCAGTCGTATTAGAACAAGCATTTGCATCGGTAACATAAACAGAGTAGGTTCCCGAAGTAGTAACATTCAGGGTTGAAGTGGTGGCAGAACCAGGAGACCATAAATAAGAACTGTACTGATTTACCGGCGCTGATGTGGCTACCCAAACCGGTGAATTTACCAGGGCGCCTGTTAAACCATGACCACTTGCATCAGCAGTGGTAGTTCCTGTTCCTTCATCAAGCTTCCAGTATCCAACCAAATTGGCATAATTGGGATGTGCGCTGGTTATGGATACATTCTTCCATGTGTTAATTGTTGAGGAACTCAGATTTGTATTAAAAATGGACACTTCATCCAGTATGCCACCTTCAAATACTTCAAAATTATTTCCCGACCGACCAAATCTTAACAACCCTGTTCCATCAGAGTTATGCACTGTTCCAGTTCCAACGGAAACTCCATCAACAAAGAGGTTTCTGTCGACACTTCCTGTTTGAACTATAGCGATATGATGCCAGCCTGTAGTAACAATTGAGCCAGTAATATTATTAAAATCCGAAGGCAATGTGCCTGTCCCATATACCCATTGATTACCAGGATCTATCCAAATACCATAAAAAGATCCCTGATCCCTCGATTTTGTAACAATCCCTCTCCATGTATATGTATTACTCTGAACATAGACCCATGCCATTACCGTATAACTTTCAGCGCTGGTAAAACGCAGGATTGGATTATCATTTATTTCTACGCTGCTGTTTGAACCAAACTGCAATGCATTGCCACTTACATTAAGGGTGACAGAATTCCCCTGGCAAATAGAGGTGCCACCTGCTGAGTATATTGTAGGTGCAGGCAACGGATTCACAACAAACGCCCCCGATATTGCGCTCGTTGCCGTTCCACAAGTGTTAGTAACAAAACAATAATAATATAAGGTTCCGGCAGTAGTGGCTAAAGGAGTATAAGTATTTGAGTTTATCCCGACTGCTGTGCCCCCTGAAGTAATCTGATCAGGCTTACTATACCACTGATAATTTAAATTAGCTCCTGTTGCTGTAACACTTATAGGGTTAAATGTTCCACCTATACATTGTGTTTGTGCATCGGTTGATTGGCTGGTTATCGAAGGGATGCATGGTGTTACAGTATATTCCCAGGCTCCCATCGAAGGAGAAGTCAGGCTTCTTGGCGTGCCGGCGTAATCGGTGGAAATGCCGGTACCCATAACTGCGACCAGTGTGCTATTTGATGGCAGGTAGTTGCTTGCACTGCTACCACCTGCGCTGGCAAAGCCCGGATCAACCGACTTACTGCTTGCATCCTGACCACTGATCAGAGGCAGGGATGTCACATCCGCAGTGTTGTAATAGCCTAATACTCCACCAGTGCCTGATGCATAGTAATCATTGTAGTCAAGCGTTAGTCCTGAACTGCTTGCATAGTTGAACCATGCTGCATAATGCAGGCTTGCTCCTCCTGTTGTTGAACGGGCATTGCATAAAATATTATTCCTGAAATTCCGGATATTGGTTGTAACTGCAGAATAGAGGGCGCAGGATGTATTGGTGCTTCCTGAGGCAAGGGTTCCGCCCAGATAAACCGTATTATAATACAGGTTATTGTTGTTTGCGGATGTCCCAGTTTCATTGATGCCGTAAATATTCGTTTTGGTGTTTCCGCCAAGGGTGATGATGTTATTGGCGTAAGTGGTTGTGCCGGAAATTATTTTGATTCCATAGATGCTTGCAGCCGCGCTGGTGGCACCTGTTACCGACAGACTGTGAATGAAGTTCCCGGAAACTGTGCTGGCTGTGGTCGATCCGTTATAATACAATCCGATGACATTGCCGGCAAATGAAGCAAAAGTGTTCGATAAATTATAAATAGTGTTTCCCGTAATGCTCTGGGCTGCATCCGTTGTGTAGATCAGTCCAATCCCAATGACCGGCGCCATATAGTCTGCAGCGGTGTTTGCATTGGCAATTCTAAGATCACGGATTGTATTGCCTGAAATGGTATTTGATCCGTCAAGGGTTAAAATACCATGAATCAAGCCACGGTTATTTGGATCAGAACTCGTAATCCCGTTTGTCATATTGGCAATGAGGTTTCCCGAAATGGTCAAACTTCCTGGCCCCTCATTCAATATTCCAATGGCTATTTGATCACCTGTGGCAGACGGCGAACTCAGATTAATGCTGCCGGTTGTTGTTTGGCTGCCTATCGTATTGTTACAGATGGTGATGGTACCTGTCGAAGATGTTTTAATACCACAGAAATTCGTTGCATTGGCTGCATTTATATTGGCCGTGGTAATCGACCCAATGGTGTTATTCTGGGTATTTGTTGTGCACGTTCCTGCAACGTCTATTCCAGTGAAAGAGCCCTCGCTGGTAGTATTGGTTAAAATCACTGAACCATTACCAGTTGCAGCTCCGATTGTATTGGTTGTGACAGTTCCGATATTAACAGTACCTTCACGAACAGATATTCCAGACCAGGATGCACTGGATGAGTTTGCATAATTAAAGTTTCGGATGGTGTTTCCCTGAATATTGCTTGCGGTTCCAGGCCCTGTAATGACAATTATCCCGTAGAAAGTGTTGTTGCCTGAATTGATTTTTGTAAATGTTCCGCTGCACAGAGCTGCAGAGCCTCCAATGTAGTTGCCGGTAATGTTAAAATTGTTCCCGGTGGGAGAATTGATCTTCACAACGGAAAAAGATTGACTAGAGGATGGAGCAAAGGCATTCTGCTCATAAAAGCTGCAACCGGAAATCGTCCAGGCAGAGTTGTTATTGTCCAGATAGATGCCACAGGTCGCTACCGACCTGCTGAAAAAATCAAAGATATTGTCATTGCTGATTGTGTTACCGTCGTTTTCTTTGCCGGCGGTGCCCAAAGAGCAAACAGCATTTTGGGGGCGATTTACATCGGAGGCACAGGTGATGTCATTATGATCGATCCGGTTGTTGTCATTGCCATTATTGCTGCCGGCGGTGGAGAAAAAAAGAATACCGGACCAGGATACGGATGCGAGTTCTGATCCTTTGATAACGCAATACTTAACGGTATTGCTGCAGGCATCATTGATAAACCGGATAGTTGAAACTCCGGCGGCGGCGGATGTGCTGGTATTTGTGATGACCAGGTCTTTGGCCGATCCCGTGGCATTCACCCTGCCATCGATGGTTACATTGTCGGCCCCGTTGAGGTCGATAAGTGCCGCTGCGAGATTACCGCTAATTGAGAGTCCGGTGACCGTCGGGTAGATGTTGACCGATGTGTACAATGCACTACCGCTTCCGCTTGCGTTAAGGACGGCGCTTGCCGTTTCGGTCGTGCTGTTGTTGATCATCACCGTAACAGTTCCCTGGTGGGTTCCGGCATTGATGGCATTGAATGCTTCACGCAGGGTGGCGTAGCCACCTGTTGTTGTGCCGGCAGTAGCCGTAACAACGACTGCAGGGGGATCCGGGTTGTATGCCCCGATGGCAGGTGAACCCAGGATGATTGAACCCCTCTGGTCGGTGGTAATCTTATCAGTTGGAATTATAGAAGGACTGGTAGCCCAGTCGGCCAGTTTATGTGAAACCGGTATAGCCTGGTTATCGAGGAAATAATATCCGTCAGTCACATTATAATAAGCAAAAGCTCCATTGTTCAGAGCCGGGGATGTGGCAGTGACAGCCATCGTTTGGGTGGGACCTCCATTGTTTGCGAGGGCCCCAAGATATCCTGAGGAATACGATGTAGTCACATTAGGTGCACCGGCCTGAGTATTGATCGTGCCATATGTTGAGTTGTACCAGCAATAATAGGCATATGTTGATCCACTGCCTACGCTGATATCACGTCCGGCTGTACCGGTATTATTGATCAGGATGGAATTGAGCAGGTAACAGGTCCCCTCTGAGTAAATTCCCCCTGCGTACCAACCGCTTGAATTTCCGCTGATGGTGGAGGAGACAATCGTTGCCGTTGAACTATTAAAATTATAAATTGTTCCGCCTACCCATCCTGAATTTCCATTAAAGGTGGATTTTGTGATAGTGACCACTCCGCCGTTTAAGATCGCTCCTCCATTACCTGAGTTATTGGTAAATTCACAAGCGTTAATCGTTATATTAACATAATAGGATATACAAATTCCACCACCTCTGTGATTCGCAGAGTTTCCATTGAAAGTTGATGAGGTAACTGTCACAACGGATCGGTCTGACCAGGAGCTGGCTATATTGATTCCTCCCCCGTCATAAGCTTTGCTGCCTGATATGATCATGCCGGTCAGGTTCACGGTTGCCCCTGCATTGATTTGAATGGAGCCCCCATAGTCAATACTCATATCCCCACCTTTTAACGACATGTTCTGCAGGTTAATGGTGCTTCCCGAGGCCGAAATTTCGAAAACCCTCCACGCCGATGTTCCCGGAGTGGTGACCTGCACCGTTACCTGTGTTCCGCTTCCGGAAGTATTGGCGCCATTGATGGTCATAGCTTTGATTATTACCAGTTCAGAAGCAATTGTTATCGTTTCGTTTCCTGCGGATAAGTTGAAGGTAATTGTACCTCCTGCGGTAACATCAGTAATGGCCTGCCTGAAGCTTCCTGCGCCGGAATTGGCATTGTTCGTAACAACCTGGTCGGCAGCCTGGGTAAATAAGGTGAGGGCAAATGACAGGATTAAAATCGCGGCCAAACGGAATTGGGTAAATTTATCCATAGATTTAGTTCTGAAGTTGAATAATACCGGTTCTTTCAATTATAATCGTACAGAGTTTTCAGCCATTTTCGTTATAACCTCTCTTTCGAAATTATAAAGTTTCACCCAGGTTTGTGAAGTTGCCTCAGCATTCTGGATCGTTATGATAACAAAATTCATTGTTGTCAGTTTTGGATTATGATCTATCCATGTTCCGGAATTCGCATAAATCGATTTCTGCCCTTTATAGTTGTTTGATGTATTGATTTTCGCATCATGAGTATGTCCGAAAACGACGATTCTCTTATCTGACTTAGGGTTCAGAAAGTATTGAACCGAAGCCTGCTTGTCCATTTCAGTCGCTTCTGCAACATATCTCATCGCTTCAGCAACAGGAATTTTAACAGCCACATTGTTGAGTGTTTGTCTCTGTTCCCATGAATCCTGGATTCCCTTATAAAGCTTCACATCGATGAGGCCTCCGGTTGATGCCTGAAATGGAAGCAGGTCTTTAACTGAATAGGTCCCGGTAAATCCGTTCACTTTTGTTAAGATTATTTTTTCATCGAAATTGTTTGTTATTCTGAACAGATTCAATGTCGCTCTCCACAGTTTCCAGTATCCGAATAATAAATTCTGGCTTACGCCTCCCGAATTATTTTTGGTAACTGGCGGCACTGAATCATGCGGCGTCCGGCAATTTTGCACCACGTGAAGAGCTGCAATTCTTGTAAAAAAGTATCCTGGAGGCATTATTGTCCCGGGTGCAATATCCTGGTTTGAGATCGGGTCGGGTGCGCAAAAGAAATTATAGCGGTGTCCATGCTCAATGGCTATTTCCGGATGGTCGGCCGGGGAATAGGTGCCTAAACCTAACTCCTTATCCCTTGCCTGCTTTATTCCCGGCAGTATACTTGCAAGGTTTTCAGCACTTATTGTCAGATCATGGTTCCCCGGTACATAAGTAACTGAAATTTTTCCATCCTGAATGATACGGTTGAAGGCCGCAATCACTCCTTTGTTGGCGATCCCTATCCGCCTGACAAAATCAGCCTGATCCTTTCCCTGATAAGTATCTGTTGTTGCAGGTACAAACCACTCGTCAAGCAAATCCCCGGCAATTACAAGTTCCTTTACATTTGGTGACAGCCTGATCCTTTCGAGAAATTTCTCGAGTGGTTTAAGATTTTTGTTGGTCTCTGCATAGGCGAGGTCGGCACCAAGATGAATGTCGCTGATCACAACAATCATATTCCGCTCATTGCTTCCATTGGAGAAAGGGTCAGAAACCGGCTGAGAAAATGTTTTATTGCAAAACGTAAATAAACCTGCAAACAATAACAGACTGCTTATTTTTTCAAATGTTCTCATAATAACGATGTTTGGCTTACTTTTTTATCAGCTTGATGGTCTGAACGGATTTCCAGTTTTGCAGTCTGAGGGAATAAACACCTCTTTCAGCCTGCGAAAGATCAATGAAATATTCATTTTGTTGACCAAACTGTTTTTCGAAAATAAGCCTGCCCGTAAGATCAGCAACCTGCACTTTCAGATTTGTCACCCCTGCGTTTTGTGGGAGGATGGTGAAGATCCCATCCGAAGGATTCGGGAAAACGCGGAACCATGGTTTCTCGCTGCCTTCCTGTGGGTTTATGCTCACCGGACTTTCAAAAACAATGGATGTGATCCTGGTACCCCTGGTCATGTCGGCCTTTATATATTGGTTCGTATACCAAAATGTTTTATCATCTGCCGGATCTACTGCCATGGATGAATAATCCCCCCATCGGTTTGTCAACTCCTGTGATGTCGTACCTGACCATATCGTGGATTCTGCTATGTCAAGTGTTGAATTTCCTGCAAGATATGCCGTTGAAGACTGTCCGCAATACCTGATCCCGGGGTACTCTCCCAAACTCGAAACGGAATAACCCAAACCGATCTTGTTTTCCCCGTTCAGCAGGATACTGCCCATCCAGCGGCTTGTGGTATCCGGAGAATAAGTGCCTTGCTGGCGTATAGTCCAGGCAGCGTTTGTTTTGCGCAATTCATACCACCTTATCCCTGCCCGCCCTTTGCCGTCAATATTGACCGTATGGCAGCAAACAAGGGTCTGGTACGAGTCGAAATTCCTGTATTGCGGCATATTCATAATGATTGTAGGCACCGCATCAACTTTCTGGGTGCTTCCTTTCTGACGGATGTTGGACCAATCGGTTCCAAAATTGCTGGAAAATGGCGCCACATCAATTTGCTGCGTCCTCTGGAAAGTTGAAGCCGTAGTTGTTGTCCAGTTTACTGCCAGTTGATAGATCCAGAGCTGACAGCTGCCACCCCAACCGGCATCATTGATGGCAATAAACAAACCAGGAGATCCTTCCGGGGCAAAGGCTCCGTCATTATCAACGGGGGGGGTAATTTTAAATTCTCCTCCCGAACCGGGACGATTGGGATTGGTGAATTTGACATATTGCGCCGTTTGACCCAGTAACATTTTTGAGCGTTCTAAAACAAAGATGTCATCAAGCCCGTTGGTATTGTTGACCCCCAGGTAATAGCCGTCGCGCCATACTCCGAATTTAGGATAATCGGGCATTGTAGGAGCAGGGAAAGAGTATTTGTGCCATGCTCCTGTAGGATCACTGGTCACTGAAACTGCAACAAGAATATAATTCTGGGTCCCGTCGGTAGGTACCGAAAATTCCGCCACCAGGTAGCGGTTGGCCTGCTCATCATAAATAACGATGGGATCACCGTCGTTCCGGTTCGCCCCGGGCACATTTCCGAAGATCAGGTTGACATTTGTCGGACCAGCTTTCAGCACACCTGATTTATCATAAATTGCATAGGTCGTGTTGACTGTTTGCATGTAATGGTTGAGGCCGGCAGTTCCATTTTCGTCAGGTACATAATTGGAGCTTTGACCTTCGAAATTGACCTGCTGACTCTGATCAAAGCTGAGGCCTCCCATCTGCTTCTGAATAGTGGGATCTTCCCCCTTTAATAAAGCTGCATCTGCATTAGGATAAGAACGATATTTCAGGGTAGGGTTCAGAAAATCCTGTTTGAAATTTTTCTTCAGCCTCGAAAGTTCCTCCGGGCTTGATGGAGGAATATCGCGAAGCGGCTGGCTCTCCCCCAAATATGTACAAACTCCGACTCCGGTTGGATGAACAACCGGAGAATTCTGTGCCATTAATGATAAACTCCCCAGGATGAATGCCGGCAGAATTATCAGGGAAGAAAGCCAGCAACTTATTTTTTTTGTTTTCATAGGTTTAAATTTATAGGATGAAAAAGAGTATTTTATGTCACTTACATACCGTTAGTTTTTTTGAAATTCTTTGTTTTCCCGTAGTAACTTGTATCATATAAATCCCATTGTTTTCAAGCTGAAAAGTTTGTTTTGACAGTCCTTCAACCTTTTTACGAATGACCGTTTGTCCGAGTAAATTGAAAATCTCAATTTGTCTTGTCATTGCGGGAAATGATACAGTAAAATTATCTTTAGCAGGATTAGGGAAAACCGTCACCATTTCATCCTGAGGATCCTGTGTTTTAATACCAGTAAAAACAGACAAAGCATAAAAAGCATTTATTCTTCCAAATCCATAATACTGGTCCCAACCGGGAGTATCTTCACTTGGGTCTCCTACCTGGTCTTCAGCAGTCGATTCAATGATGGATTTTATTTGTGCAGGTGTCCTGTTTGTATCCTGTGCCAATAATAAAGAAGCAAGCCCGGCAACAAGAGGTGTCGCCTGTGAAGTTCCTCCCCAATAGCTACTGTAACTTGTGTTTGACTGGTAGTTCAGTCCATAAATATAATTTCCCGGGGCTACAACAGAAATATGAGACCCATAATTACTTCCGCTGGTAGGACTCCAGAAAAACGGATTGGACCTGGTATCATTTGGATTTGTAGAACCTACGGCAATAACACCGGTATACTTTGCAGGATAGTAAATTGTATCTGAGTTTGTGTTCATCATACAAGCTGCAATGACAACATTATTATTTAAAGCATAATTAACAGCATCCTGAAGCGTTGTGGAAACGCCTTTTCCGCCCAGAGACATATTGATCACTTTTGCCCCATTATCTACAGCGTAATAAATGGCATCGGCCCACCATGAATAATACCCGAAACTTGAATTGTTAAGTCCTTTTAAAATCATTAGTTTGCATTTCCAGTCAACGCCTGCATATAAAATCGTATTATTTGCATTTGCACCTATAATTCCAGCAACATTGGTCCCGTGTCCCTGGTCATCAGTCGGGTCATTATTGGAACCGGCAAAATTCCATCCCTGAACATCATCGACAAACCCGTTACCGTCGTCGTCAATTCCATTGTTCGGTATTTCCTTATAATTCTTCCATATCCTTCCTGCAAATTCCGGATGATCCAGCTTATCTCCGGTATCAATTATTCCAACTATGATAGTGCTGTCTCCCTGTTCAAGACTCCAGCCATTTTCCATATCAATATCCGCTCCGGCTTTTGAAGGAGACAAGGGGAAGGTGCCATCGTTTTTTAATCCCCATTGTAAATAATAATACTGGTCATTAGGGACAATACCTTGTGTTCCGCCTCCTGAACCTGTAAAGTCAGGCTCTGCATATACTGTTTCACCAGTCTTGCAATATTCATCTATGACCTGTTTCAGGTCTGTTCCTTGCGGAAATTGAATAACATAAATATGTGCGTTGCTCTTTTTTCCTGCAGATTGCCTGCTGATTTTTACCGCCTGGAATTTTTGACTTACAATGTCAATTCACTAGCGTTGCGTTGTTTTTAACTTAAGTTCTTTGAAAAGCTTGATAATTCTACGTTTGCTGAGATTTTGATCGAGCAACGATTTGAAAAGAGTTTTGTCGTCCTTTGTGCAAAATACCCGGTATGAACCAAGGCAAGATGGTTTTTGCACAACTGATGGAGATCGCTAACTTTCACGTTTTCAAGTATTGTGTTAAAAGATATGATGGTGACTACAAAGCGAAAGAGTTTACTTGTTGGCGACAGTTCCTCTGCATGGCATTCGGTCAACTTACTCACCGGGAGAGCCTCAGCGATACGGCAATGGGTATTGGTAACAATGTCGATAAACTCTATCATCTTGGGATTGGTAAACCTTTTAACAAATCAACGATTTCACGGGCGAATGAAAGCAGGGATTGGAGGATCTTCCGTGATTTTGCACTCAAACTGATAGAAGAGGCCAAAGCATTATATATTGACGATAACATTCTCGATATTAAACTCAAAGGCAGAATTTTCGCACTCGATGCCACCGTCGTTGATCTTTGCCTTGATGTATTCTGGTGGGCAAAGTTCAGAACAACCAAGGCTGCTGTTAAACTGCACACCTTGCATGACCTTAAAACCGCTATACCTGAATACATTTTCATCACCGATGGTTCAGTTCATGATGTTAATGTGCTTGACGTTGTTTCATTACCTGGAGGAAGCTATCTTG
>JBAXIO010000020.1:0-71397 GCA_037138335.1 Bacteroidota bacterium | reverse complement strand
ACATGACATACCAGGCAACCGGACTTGCAATTACAAATGCGATGCCTATCCATTTTATAAAACTAAGATTCAGCATCTGCATGATTTCCGCAACTGTTGCACCGTTGACTTTCCTTATCCCTATTTCTTTCGTGCGGCTTGTTATGATGAAAGAAGCCACTGCAAACAATCCCATGCAGGCAAGAACAATGGCCAGCACTGTAAAATATCCCATCAGGTGGAACCTTTTTTCATCGGATTGATAGAGCTGGTCCAGCTGAGTGTCCAACAAATGAAAATCAAATACCTGGTCGGGGTAAATGGTCTTACAGATCTCTGTTATTTTTTGGATAGTGTTTGATGCATTTGAAGGCTGCACTTTGACCATAAGCTCCCCGCATTCATTGAAATCAATCACAAAAACAGCAGGCTTTATCTTTTCATACAGGGATTCGAAATGAAAATCGCCGACAATTCCTACAATCTTCCTCTCAGACTTTGGCCAGTTGCATTTTATGTTCTGCCCGATTGGATCTCCCTGTATTCCCAGGCTTTTCACGGCAGCTTCATTCAAGATCAGGGCCTGGCTGGTATCTGTTTTATATGCATTTGAGAATAACCGGCCTTTTACAGCTTTGATGTTCAATGTGTTAAAATAATCGAAATGAACATGGACATAGGGAATCTGGGTAGCGGTTTTTTGTCCCTGGGGTTTGACCCCTCCCATATTGTTCAGGCCTTCTGAAGGGACACGACTGGCGGCCGAAACGCTGAGAACTGAAGCCTGGTCAAGAAGCGCCCGCTTCAGGGCCAGGTATTTTCCTTCATTCCCAAAGCTCCCAACCTGGGATACCAGCACAAATTCCTTGTCGAATCCCAGGTTTCCGTACTGCAGGAACCTTATCTGCCGGAACATTACTATTGAAATTGTTATCAGGGCAATTACGATAGTAAATTGGGCGCCAACCAGGATCTTCCTGAATTGAAATTTCTGCTCCCTTGTGTTTTTGGATGATTGAAACACCCTGATGGGATTATACGATGAGAGCACAAAAGCGGGATACCAGCCTGCGAGAACTCCCACGAGTAGAAGGATCCCGAGAATTCCCCAGATTGTTTTTGCGTCGATCAGTGCCAGGATTGACAGGTCTTTCCCTGAAAGCTCATTGAAAACAGGCAAACTAAGAACTACAAGAAGAAGTGACAGAATGAACGAGACAGCAACCATTACAAAAGATTCGAAAATATATTGTGCTGCGAGCTGTTTGCGTGACGCTCCGCAAGCTTTTCTCATACCGATTTCCACCACCCTTGTGGATGCACTGGCAGTAAACAGGTTGATATAATTGAAACAGGAAATAAGCAGGACCAGGAAAGCTATTGCTGAAAAAATCAGGACGTACAAAATGCTGTTCTGGGGCTGGATGTCAGTTTTAAAATGAGAAGAGTACAAATGGATGTCTTTCAGTTGTTGCAGGGAATATTCAGAAGGAAGATTATTCGGGTCTTTAACGGTTTTCATTAAGCTGTTGCATTTTGTCTCCACTACAGTTTTGGAGAAGTGGTCAGGGAACAGAAAATAGACCATGAAGTTCTGCCACCCCCAGTTGTCCATTCCTTCTTCTTTGTCGGTGCCTGAAAGGGTCAGGATCATGTCGAAACGGAAATGTGAATTTCCCGGCATGTCATCCATTACTCCTGTTATGGTGTAATTGGATTCGTTGTTCAATTTCAGTACCTTGCCTATCGGGTCTTCGTTTCCAAAATATTTATGCGCGGTTTTTTCAGAAATTACGACGGTTAATGGCAGAAGTAAAGCGTTTTCCGGGTTTCCCTGCCTTAACTTAAAAGAGAAAATATTGAAGAAAGCTGCATCGGTATATGCAACCCGGGTCTCTTTAAACCGCTTTTCTTTAAATCCGACTATTTCATTTGGCCGGGGTAAAATCCTGGTATAGCCTCTTATTTCCGGAATATTATCTGCCAGGTATTTCGCGGTCTGAGGAGATTGATAAGGGTGTTCAGGATTGCACAACCTGTAAATATTGTCTGCGTTTTTATTGAATCTGTCGAAACTCAACTCAATCCTGACGTATAATAAAAGCAGTATGCTGACCGCCAGCCCTATGGTCAGGCTCAGGATGCTTATAATAGAATAGGTTTTATTCCTGATAAGATGGGCGACAGCGGTTTTTAAATAACTTTTGATCATGGGGTGAATATTATTTCAGTTCAACCTTGTCATTATTGCCGAAGATGGTGTAATCCGATACTATGACCTGCTCTCCTGCTGCCAGCCCGTCCAGGACTTCATAATACTGGGGATTTTTCCTGCCTATCCTGATATTTCTCTTGACTGCGAACTGCCCGCTCTTATCCAGGACAAAAATCCATTGTCCGCCTGTCGCCTGGTAAAACCCTCCCTGGGGGATCTGTGTGGCTTCAACCGCCTGTCCCAGTTTCAATTTGATAAAATAAGACTGGCCAATCCTGATATTCTCAGGCAGCTTGCCCGTAAACACAAGGTCAATCTTAAACCTTCCGTTCCTGACTTCCGGGTAAACCTTCTTGATCTCGAGAGGAAGGGTGTCGTTCGGCCTTTCAATAAAAGCGCTAAGGCCTGTCCTGATGCGGTCGATGTAATGTTCATCCACGCTGGCTTCAATCTTGTATGAAGTCAGTATGTTGATCTGCCCTATCCTGAAACCCCGGGGAATGGACTGGCCGATCTCGACCATGAGGCTGCCAAGCTGTCCGTCGACAGGGGATTTCACGCTCAGGTAATCCTGCTGCTGCTTAACCAGGCTGAGGTTCAACTGCATGTTTTTAAGGTTCTCGCTGATCTGTTCTATCTGGAGTGACCTGAAGGAAGAATCCTGTTTCTGGCGAAGAAGAACAAGTTCCTGGGTTTTATCAGCAAGCTGGTATGCTTCATCCGATCGTAAAAATTCGTCCCTGGAGATCAGCTGATCCTTGTATAATTCCTTATTCTGTTCATAAGTCCTTTTTTTTGCAATCAGGTCAAAACGGGCATTCAGAACTTCCCTTTCCAGGGAATGTTTCTCTTGTTCCATACGGATCCTGACTTCCCTCAGGAAGTTCGATTTTTCGGCAAGCTGGGCTTCGCTGTTGAGGATATTCAGATTGATGTCATTGTTGCTGAGCCTGATGATGACATCACCTTTATGAAGCATACTTCCTTCTTCGAGGAGGATCTCTTCCACTTTCCCTCCTTCATAGGCATCGAGGAAAACCGTAGAGATGGGCGCTGCAATTCCGTCGTTCGTAATGTAATCGTTAAACAAGCCCCTGAATACGCCGGCTATAGTGATCTTTTCTTTTTCAACCCTGATGGTGCTGGTCCAGTCCCTGAAAATGAAGAAGAGGATAACCGCCAGCAGCAGGCCTCCGCCGATGATGTACTTCCAGTATTTCTTTTTGATCCATCGTTTTTCCACGATGACCCTGTCCATCCCCGTTGTGCTATTCAGATCCATGTCTCTTATAATTTACGATGTACGATTTCCGGTTCACGAGTCACGGTTCCCGGTTCACAGTTTCCCCGACAGCAGTGATCCTGTCATGAGGAACCTGATATATCTTTCTTTCAGAAGCACCTGCAAGCCAGTCCTGAGGACTTCTGTTTTTGCCCTTATCCATTTGTTTTTCTGGATGTAGAACTCGATGATATTGATAAGGCCCTTGTCCAGTTTCTTTTCCGCTGCCTGGTATGCTTTCAGGTTTTTAGCGAGCTGGCTCAGTGCTGATTCATATTCCGCGCGGGCAGCTCTCCATTCGGTGAGGGATTTTTCAACACCCATCATCAGTTTGTATGAAATATCATCAAACTGTACCTTGGCCTGCTGGTACCTCAGTTTGGATTTTGTGAGGGATGTGTTTTTCGAGAATTTTGAGAACAGCGGGATTTCCAGGCCAAGGCTCAGGTATTCGCTTGAGTTATTAGTTATCTGGTCGCTGAAAGGAATTATCCTGTTCAATGAGTCGCGGCTGGTTTGCATATACTGCGAATTCCAACCGGCATAAAACCCAAGCCTGGGAGAAAATGCGCCTTTGCTCACCTGGACCGCTTTTTTTGCTGCCATCAGGCTGTTTTTGGCATACATAATATCAGGCAGGGCATTGGAAGCGACATTATAAAGCTCCTTCATCGACAAAGTGTCAATGGAACCCTGGAAGATCGAAGGAACCAAAGTGTCGATGGTCAGGCTGTCGGTAGGCGGGAAATTCATCTGGTACTTCAGGCTTAGGCCGGCCTGGTCAAGCAGGTTGTATGACTGGACCAGCAAAAAACTATCGGAGGCAAGATTCGCTTCCGTTTCCAGGAGGTCGGTACCGGGCTTGCGTCCCAGCTCCACGAATTTTGTAGTATAATCCAGCTGGCTTCTCGAAAGCTTGTAATTCTCCAGCGCGATCTGGGAAAGTCCCTGCTGAAGCAAAACATTAAAATAACCGTTTATCACTGCAAAGGCAACCTCATTCCTGACCTGCTGCAGTTTATTCTTTTCCGCTTCGAAGTTCAGCTTCTGCATGGATATTGTGTTCATCTTCATAAATCCGTTGAAGATATCCAGTGAGGCTGAAAGGCCATAGTAATTATTATAAAATTTCACATCAATATATGAATTGGTAGTAGGATCGATGCTGCGGCCGAAATACTGGTTATAGGATGTCTGGAAGCCCAGTGAAGGATAGAGATCGTTCATGGACTGTTTGTAATCGGTTTTCCGGATTCTCACCCCCAGTTCCTGGTTGTGGACCGAGAAATTGTTATCCCAGGCAAAATTGATGCACTGGTCAAGGGTCCATGCCTTCTGGGCAAACAGGTACAGAGGGCTGAAGGCCGGGAGAAGGAGAAGCAGTATTATCCGGAACCGGTTCATACTGAGAGCGCCTGCATGCTTCGTGCAACTTCTTCTGAAACGATTTGTCCGTCGAACAAATTGACGACCCTGTGGGCAAAGGCCGCATCCCTTTGTGAATGGGTTACCATCACTATGGTCGTTCCCTGTTTATTAAGTTCGGAGAGCAGGTTCATCACCTCTATCCCGTTTTTGGAATCCAGGTTACCTGTCGGTTCGTCGGCAAGGATCAGTCCGGGAGCCGGAGCAACGGCGCGGGCAATTGCAACACGCTGCTGCTGCCCGCCCGACAATTGCTGGGGAAAATGCTTTTTACGGTGCCCGATTTTCATGCGCTCAAGGATTTCAGTGACCACCTGCTTCCTTTCAGCAGCAGATTTCTTCAGGTAGAGCAGGGGGAGCTCCACATTCTCAAACACATTCAGTTCGTCGATCAGGTTGAAACTCTGAAAAACAAACTGTATATTGCCTTTACGGTGATGGGTTCGCCTTCCTTCCCCGAATTTTGAAACATCGGTGCCGTTAAAAAAGTATTCTCCCTCACTTGGATTGTCGAGCATGCCAAGGATGTTCAGCAGGGTTGATTTTCCGCAACCCGAAGGCCCCATGATGGCAATGAATTCTCCCTGCTTCACTTCCATGCTGACGGAGTTGAGGGCGGTTGTCTCGATTTCATCGGTTTTGAACCTTTTTGTGAGATTGACTGTCTTGATCATTGTGGTATAGGTTAAATTTCTTTAATTATTTCAATATTCGTGCCAAATCAATTATATGTCTGATATACAAATACATAACTCATTTTGCAAAATTCATTTTGTAAACATATTGAACATTCGGGTGTAACTTTTCTGTACATTTATGATCATTACTATACATGAACCCATGATTATGGATCCAAAAATAAAAGAGGGGAACCTCCTGATCGTCGACGATAATAAGAGCGTTCTGAACGCTTTGAGGCTGTTCCTTAAATTCGATTTTCTCGAAGTTTCAACGATCTCAAATCCGAATTCACTGGTTCACGAGATTGAGACCCGCGATATCGACGTGGTGCTTCTCGACATGAACTTCAAGGCCGGTGAGAGTTCCGGGAATGAAGGGATGTACTGGCTGAAGGAGATAAAAAAACGGAAGCCGGATATCGAAGTTGTGATGTTCACTGCCTACGGCGACATAGAAACAGCGGTGAAAGCAACCCACCAGGGTGCGGCCGATTTCATCCTCAAACCCTGGGAGAATGAAAAGTTGCTTGCAACACTAAAGGCAGCCCTGAAACTGAGGAAATCAAACCTCACCGTAGGCAGCCTGAAGAGAAGGGAAAAGGATCTCATGGCTGAGATCAACAGGGATGAAAGGATGATCATCGGCGATTCACCTGCCATGAACAAGATCCTCGACCTTGTGAAAAAAGTTGCGAGTACCGATGCAAATATCATGATCACAGGGGAGAACGGGACCGGGAAGGAACTGATTGCAAAAGAGATCCACCGTTTGTCGGAGCGCTCGAACGAACTTCTCGTGACAGTTGACCTGGGTTCGGTTGCCGAGACCCTGTTCGAGAGTGAAATGTTCGGACATGCCAAAGGCTCATTTACAGATGCAAGGGAAGACCGGACCGGCAAGATAACGCTGGCAAACAAAGGCACACTCCTCCTTGACGAGATCGGCAACCTGCCGATGCATCTCCAGTCGAAGCTCCTGAACGTGCTGCAGAACCGGGTTGTGATCCCGGTGGGATCCAACAGGGAGATCCCCGTGGATATAAGGCTGATCTGCACAACCAATAAAAACCTGCTTCGGATGGTGCAGGAAAAGACGTTCAGGCAGGATCTTTTATACCGCATCAACACCATTCAGATAGAGCTTCCCCCCTTGAGGGAAAGGATTGGCGACATCGAGATCCTGGCGGGTTTTTTCATTGGAAAATACGGGTTGAAGTACAAGAAAAAATGCCTGGCACTGCAGCCCAAAGCGCTTGAAAGGCTTAGAAAATATCCCTGGCCGGGCAACATCAGGGAGCTGCAGCATACCATTGAAAAGGCTGTGATCCTTTGCAATGGAAGCGAAATAGGGCTGGAAGACCTGAACCTGAACCAGCACCTGCAGGTATTTTCCCAGGAAGCCATGACCCTTGAAGAGATGGAAAAAATGATGATTGCAAAGGAATTGAACAGCAACAGCCAGACCCTTGGCACAGTGGCGAAAAACCTGGGAATTTCACGGACTACCTTGTATAAAAAAATGCAGAAGTATGGCTTATAAACGCGTAACACTATCGGCCCTGGTAAGCACCGGGGTAATAGTCTCCTCCGTTTTCATCGCCGGGTATTTCACAGCCCTGAAGACAGATCCATGGTACCTGCTGTTTCTTTTGCCGGTTCCCATTGCCGCCTTTTCCATCATCAATACCTTCAACCAGTCGAACCGTCAGATTGCCTTTTTCTTTGATGCGATAAGGAATGAAGATTCATCACTGAAGTTTCCCGTTTCAATCAGGCAGAAGTCGCTCCGTCATCTTTATCAAAGCCTGAACCACCTGAATGAAAGGATCAACGAGATCAAGCTGCATAATGAATACCTTGAAAAATATTACCAGTCCTTCATCCAGCATGCCTCCACGGGGCTGATGGCAGTGAACCGGAATAATGAAGTGGAGATCATGAATGATAAGGCTTTTGAGTATGCAGGCATTCCATCCTTCACCCCTCTTCACCTGGTACCCCTCAGGAATCCAGAGCTTTTCCAGGTTCTCGCCACTATCAGTCCGGGCGAGGCGTTTACCTTTAAACGCCTGATGGGTGACACGCCGATAAACCTGGTTATCCGTTCTAGGGAGATACGGTTTGGCGAAAATGTCTCCAGGCTGATCTCCCTGCAGGATATCCGCCACGAACTCGATGAAAAGGAACTAGACTCCTGGCAAAAGCTGATCAGGGTGTTAACTCATGAGATCATGAACAGCATTGCCCCCATCGTTTCACTTACAGGCACCCTGAAAAAATTCTTCCCCAGGGACGGTCTTGCTTCAGCCTCCTCATCCGTTGATGCTGAAACCATTGAAAACCTGATCCAGGGGCTTGAAACCATTGAAGAAAGGGGTAACGGGCTGGTCAGTTTTGTAAACAGTTACCGTATACTGACTAAAATCCCGAAACCTGATTTTTCAGTCTTCCAGGTGGAAGAATGGCTGGAGCAGATAGGGCTTTTGCTTCATGAACAAATTGAAAAACAGGGAATTAACCTTGAAATAAAGATCGATCAGAGAGCCGGGGAGCTTACCGGCGACAAGAACCTGCTGACCCAGGTAGTGCTTAACATCCTGAAAAATGCCACAGAGGCGCTGGCTGAGATTCCCGAAAACAGGAAAATCAGGATTGTTGCCGACATTTCCAGGCAAAACCGCCCGGTAATCAGGATCAGCAACAACGGTCCGGTCATTTCGGAAGACGTTTTAGAAAAGATCTTCATCCCATTCTTTACAACCAGGGAGCAGGGTTCTGGCATAGGTTTGAGCCTGTCGCGGGAGATCCTCAGGTTGCACCACGGGTCCATCCATGCGGAATCAACCGAAGCTGCAACCAGTTTTATCATAACGTTGTAGGTGAAGGTTGTGATTTGAAAAAGCAGTGATCCCGGACAAAGATTTTTAACCCCGGATTCCAACTTTCATAAGAAACAGGTGTCTTTTAATTAAACAAATCGGAATTGGCGGCAATTATCCCCGACATAAACCAGGAACTGATCGGATTATGCATCCGGGGTGACCGCGTGGCCCAATACCGTTTGTACAAACAATATTCCCGTACCATGTACAACCTGTGCCTGAGAATGGTTTCGAACAGATCTGAAGCGGAAGACCTGCTGCAGGAGTCTTTTGTAAAGATGTTCAGGGAACTTCCCTCGTTTCGCGGGCAAAGCACGCTTGGAGCCTGGCTGAGGCGTATCGTCATCAACCAATGCCTCAACCATATCCGCAAACAAAAACCGGTATTTGTTGAGCTCTACCCCGGGGATGTTGCCGATGATCCCATACAGGATGCCGACTTTAATGATATCACTGCGGATGAGATCCACCAGGCTATCCTGAGACTTCCCGAAGGTGCAAGGGTTGTTTGCGTACTTCACCTGCTCGAAGGTTACCGTCATTCGGATATCTCAGGGATGCTTGGCATTTCGGAATCAACCTCGAAATCGCAATACAGGCGGGCGGTAAACCTGCTGCAGGATTATTTAATGAAGAAGGTGTATGAAAAGTAAGTTTGAAGAGTTTCTGGATGCAGGATGCAGGATGCAGGATGACGATTCCCCGCTCCCGGTTCCCGGTTCCCGATTCCCCGATACAGAAGTTCCCGACGATGAAAAGATCTGGAAGGGGATCTCGGCTGAACTGGGTAAGGCCCGGAGGCTGAGGATCAGCCTGCTCAGCGCCGCCGCCGTTTTACTCCTCCTGATCTCATCCGCAATCACCATTACATTAATAATAAAACAAAGAAAAGCTGACGATTCAGAGTATTCACTGCTGAATCTATCAAAACAGATAGGCCGGGAAGAGGTTTTTTTCCGCCTTACCGTTAATCAGAAGATTGATGAAGTAAAGAAATCAGGTGTAAAAGCCGATGATTATCATGAAATGATGGACCAGCTCCATCAGATCGACCTTCAATATGAAACCTATGTTACAGATCTTCATGAACTCGGAAACCAGCCGAAAATATTAAAAGGCATTATCCGCTGTTACGAAATGAAGATCCGTGTGATCGAAAAAACATTAAATGAAATTGCAAAGACCAAACAAAATGAAAATGAAAAACATATTCTTTAGCCTGCTGTTATTGGGATTTCTGGCAACCGGACTCCAGGTTTCAGCCAGTGAAATGAAAGAAAGAAAAGAAACCTATTCCTTCGAAAGGATCATTAAACCCGAGACCATGATCTGTTTCGAAAATAAGGTGGGGCCCCTGAAAGTTGAAACCTGGGAAAAGAATTCTGTAAAGGTCGATGTCAGCGTTTCGATAGACGGGGAAGAAGACCAGGTTCAGATGGTGCTGGAATATATTAAAAAAATGAATTTCAGCCAGGAAGGAGATAATGTAAGTTTCAAGACAAGGTTTTATAAAAGCATGTCGGGGATGATACCGGGAAAGTTTACCATTACTCTTCTTGATGGAAGCACTGCAAAACTGTATAAACTTGATCTCTCGTTTGTAATGACCATGCCGAAAGGCAACTCGCTTACACTTGCACAGGCATATGAAAACGTGACCCTGCCTGATCTGAACGGCAAGATCACATTGGATCTTTACGAAAGTAACCTGGTTGCGGGAAAGCTGCCAAACTGTCAGACACTTACAGCAAAATACGGGAAGGCAGAGATTGATTCGGTACAGAATATTATTCTGACTCTTTATGAGAACAAACTGGTACTGAGGCAAGCAGGCGATGTGACCCTGAATTCAAAATATTCTGAAACCGAGATCAGCAGCGCGGGAAAGATGAGCATCAACTCTTACGAAGATAAATTGCACATCCTCCGCCACGGAGTGCTGGGAGTGAAGGGGAAGTACACCACCTTTACCCTGGGTGATTTCACCAAAGGGGCTTTTGATCTTTATGAATGCACTTTGACTGCAGGGAACAGCGATGTTGTTGCGATGACTGCAAAATACTGCAATATCAAAATCATTTCCTGCAAGGGCGCAGCAATTACTTCGTATGAAAACAAATTCAGCTTTGACAAGGTGGGCGACCTTAAGGCCGGTTCGAGCTATAGCTCCTATACAATCACTCAGCTTGACGGCAGCCTTACGATGACAGGCAGCCAGGAAGACAAGGTGAGTGTGATGCAGGTGGGTAAGACATTTACAGGCATTGACCTGGTTTGCAAATACACTAATGTGGACCTGAAGTTTGAACCCGGAACGGCCTATAAACTCGATGCCGACCTTAAATACAGCAGCTTTGATTACCCTAAATCTTCGCTCAGGGAGATACGGTATCATAAGGAGGATGATATTTTCCAGTACCAGGGAGTGACCCAGGGGGGAGATGAAAATACAGTTCCCCTGGTGAAATTGCAGATGTATGAAGGGGGGATAAAGCTGAAATGATCAGGGGGAATGTTTAACTTTACATTCCCGAACCCTAATCCGTTTCATATGAAAAAGCTTTTTCTCATTACTGCACTGGCCGGAATCATGGCCTCATGCAACCAGCCTGCAAAACAACAAACTGCCGTAGTAATTACCGATTCGACAAAGACAGAGATTAATGTCGTTGATAAGGGCAATGTGGCTTTCGGGCAGTATTTCATTGACAAGACAATGCGGCTGGATTTCAATCACAGCGGCACCTCCAGGGAAGAACATTTTGCTATTGACCGCATTGTTTCCGACGGGGCATGGCCGGGAAGTAAATTTGTACTGATCGATAAGCTGGAACTCGGGCCTTACTTTTTCAAGGTAATCGATAATGCGACCAAAACTGTATTGTTTTCACGTGGTTTTGCCAGCATTTTCGGCGAATGGCAAAGCATTCCGGAGGCCGATAAAACCTGGGGTTCCTTCAATGAATCCATTCGTTTTCCCTGGCCTCTGAAACCGGTAACCGTGATCCTTGGGAAGCGCGATCCGCAGACCAATAAATTCAAGACTATATGGACTGCAGATGTCGATCCGGCGTCAAGAGAGGTGAACCCTGCAGATCTCCCTCACGCCAATGTGGTGGATGTGATCCAGGAAAACGGGCCTGCGTCTGAAAAGGTTGATATCGTAATCCTGGGCGACGGCTATACAAAGGCCGAGATGGGGAAGTTCAGGAATGACGCCAAAAAGCTTTCGGCTTTCATGATGGACCAGGAGCCGTACATCTCGCGGAAAAAAGACATAAACATACGGACCGTTGAAACCCCGTCGGAGGTCTCCGGAGTATGCAAACCCCATCCCGGGGTATTTAAGAGAAGCGCCCTGGGTGTGCAGTACGGCGCTTTTGATTCTGAGCGTTATGCCCTGACTTTCGACAATAAGACCGTGAGGAATGTGGCATCGCAGGTGCCATATGATTTCATGATCATCCTGGTGAACGAACGCACCTATGGAGGAGGAGGGATCTATAACCTCTATACCACGGTTTCGGTTGACAATAAATATGCTGAGTATATCATGGTGCATGAGTTTGGCCATCATATGGGCGGACTGGCCGATGAATACTACACATCCTCGGTATCATATGAGGCCCAGGATATCAAGCTCGAGCCCTGGGAGCCCAATGTTACCGCCCTGCTTGATAAAAACAACTTCAAGTGGAAAGACCTGGTTACACCGGGTACGCCGCTCCCGACACCCTGGAACAAGGAACCATTCGATAAATTCGGTTATGAAGTCCAAAAACAACGCGACAGCCTTCGCCACGCCAAAGTCCCGGAGGAAGTCATGGAAGCTTTGTTCATGAGGCAGTACAGGCAGGAGGATGAATATTTTTCAAAGGAAAAATACAAGGAATCGGTAGGCGCTTTTGAGGGCGCCGATTATACCCAGAAAGGTTTATTCCGTTCCCAGCTCGATTGTATCATGTTCACACGCCATATCCATTTCTGCAAGGTCTGCCAGAGAAGCCTGATCAATGTAATGGAGCAATATACGGCGAAGGGACCGGGGAAATAACTGGATTACTGGATAACTGGATAAGGAAGATATTCAGTTTTACTGTTTCGTTGCAGTGTAAGTTCCGTTTGTCGCAATAGGCGGGTTGCCTGAATAACCCACGAAATTGCCTACCAGTTTAAGCGTGTCGAGATGGTATACCCCGGCTATAGTGGATATATTCGGAGCCGTTCCGTCCAGGAAAATATAAAATGAAGTTCCCGCCATCTGGTAAAGTCCGCTGCTGCTGTACCTGATGATTGAAGCAGTATCCCCCGGCCCTGCTGAATATTTCAGGTTGACGTATGTAACGTAAAGATCCCCCCCGTTGTTGGCGACATCAACTTCGATGGGGATATTCTGGCTTGTTTTTCCTTTCCAGTTCCCGACCAGCTGTGGATAAGTGGGATCACTGACCTTTTTCTTGCAGGAAACAATAGCTGTTCCTCCCAAAGCCAGTGAGGCAATCAGAAGGATAAGGATGGATTTTTTCATATGATTTAAGTTGAAGGTTGACGGCAAAAAGGGATACAAGATAATAAAAATCATTTATTCAATCCCCGAAGGGGCATTTTAAGCCTGTAAAATTCACACATGAAAAATGCCATTTGGGCGATAAAATAGCGGGCCGCCCATGAGCTGTAATCATTTTAGCGATAGTCCACAGAATTATACGATGGTTTTGCCCGTGGCTATCGATCAGTTTTTGATCATGGGGTTGGCAGGAAGTATTTTTGTTTCAAGACCTCGTGAAGTGTTAAACTGTTGTTAAATAATATAATAGCCTGTAACATTCCCCGATAAAAACCGACTTATTGATTATATATTATATATGGAGGAACAAACCATGAAAACCAAAACCATTTCAAAATTCGTTTTAATTCTGATCACCCTTCTCTTTCTCGGGGGCTCGTCCTTTGCCGGGAAAACCATTAAAGACACCGCAGCTACCATCAGGGAAGCCATTCAGCAACAGGTCAAACATCCCGGCTATATCAAGGTCAGGGATAATCTCTGCTGCGCCGACATACTGTTCACAGTGACCAACGATGGCAAGCTGCTTGTCAAGCGCATCACTACTGATAACGAAGCCCTTAGAGACTATATTAAGGAAAAATTCAGCGAGATCAGTTTTTCAAAACTCGGAAGCCCCCTCAACCAGTATTACCGCATTAAACTTTCATTCCGCCTCATCTAAGGCATTTTACCGTTGAATTTTTCCTGATTGACAGAAAGCTGCTTTCTTTATGAAGGCAGCTTTTTTATTTCTGTCAGGGACTTTTATATATTTGCTGTTAGTTGATCACCCTAACAACTATTCCATGGAAACAAAAAAACTGAACATCCCGAAGCTTTTGCCTGTGCTGATGGCTTTTATCGTAATGAGCTTTGTCGACCTGGTTGGAATCGGTGTTGACCGTGTGAGCAAAGACATGAGCCTCAGCGCAACCCTCGGACAACTTATCCCTTCAGCCGCTTTTCTCTGGTTTTTACTGCTCTCGGTTCCGGTAGGGATCATGCAGGCGAGGATAGGCAAACGCATGATGCTGAACATCGGGATCCTTGTCACGGCCCTGGGGTTGCTGGTGCCTTATTTTATTTATTCCTTCTCGATGGTTTTATTTGGTTTTGCATTGTTAGGGATAGGGAATACCATTGTACAGGTTTCGGCAAATCCTTTGATCGTGGATGTTGTGCCTTCAAACCGGGTCTCAAGTTTCCTCAGTTTTTCACAGTTCATTAAAGCTATTGGCTCCATGATAGGCGCCCCGCTGGCAGGTTATTTCGCCCTGAAGTTCGGCGACTGGAAACTGCTGTTCCTTGTTTTTGGATTAGTTTCAATACTCACCGCGATATGGTTGGGGATGACCAGGGTGGATGAGCGCAAGGTGGAAAATATCAAAGTGACCTTCGGCTCGGCGTTCAGCCTGCTTGGCAATGGGTTTATTTTAATGATGGTGCTGGCGATCTTTGTGGTTGTGGGTGTTGACGTAGGATTCAATTCGAATTCCGGGCAATTTCTCATCAAGCATTTCGGGATCGAACAGACTGCCGCAGAATCGGGAAGAAGCGTTTACTTCTTCGGGCGTATGCTTGGGACCTTTGCCGGCGCAATAATGCTTACAAAATTCTCTCCACGTAAATTCCTGATGGGAACATCGTTTCTCGGCATCCTGGCCCTCATAGCCATCCTCGCCATCCCCTCGGTAGCCGCAGCCTGGGTGCTTGTATTCCTTATCGGGATGTTCGTCGCGAACATCTGGCCCCTTGTATTCTCCATAGCAGTTGAAAAATACCCTGACCGCAACAACGAAATCTCAGGCCTCATGATGAGCGCAATATCCGGCGGGGCCGTCATTCCCCTGCTCATGGGCTGGGTGACCGACATCAGCGGTGTGGTCGCAGGGATTTACATTCTGATAGCCTGCATGTTTTACCTGTTCGGGGTGGGGGTATATTCGTTGAAGAAATAAATCCGGATTTCGGATACATTACTTCGGCAAACGCCCGTCGGCCTGGCGCTCTATCATCCAGCCGGGGTACTCCTTGCCAAGTTCACTCACGTAATCGAGGCGGGACATCTCATCCGCAGTCAACATTAAGGTCGTGGAAGCGATATTCTCGCGAAGCTGGTCTTCTTTTTTCGCCCCGATAATGATGCTTGTGATCCCTTTTTTACGGAGCATCCAGGCGAGTGCGACGCGGGCAACCGCAACACCATGGGCCGAGGCAATTTCCTGCATCAGTTCGATGATTTCGTAAGCCTTTTCTTTGTTTACCGGCGGAAAGTCGAATTCGTCACGCCTGCTGTCCCCGGCTTTTTGGGTTTTCCTTGTAAACTTTCCCGAGAGGAAACCCCCGGCCAGCGGGCTCCAGGGCATGATGCCGAGGTTTTCCGACAAAGCCATCGGAACGATATCGCGTTCGATGTCACGGCCGGCGATGCTGTAATAATTCTGGAGGGCGACGAATTTGTTCCATCCCATCTTTTCCGCTATGGCATTGGCTTTGACCACCATCCATGCGGGATGGTTGCTGATGCCGAGGTAGCGCACCTTTCCCGACCTGACCACTTCCTCGAGCCCACGCATAGTTTCTTCGAGTCCGGTCACCGGGTCCACCCCGTGGATGTAAAGCAGGTCGATATGGCCGAGGCCCAGCCTTTGCAGGCTGTCATCCACGCTGTATTGTATGTGAAGCCTAGATAGTCCCACCTGGTTCACCCCTTCGCCCATGCGTCCCCTCACCTTGGTGGCGATGAAGACATCCTGACGGTTGGTTCCCAGGTCTTTCAGGGCTTTGCCAAGCATTATTTCAGAAAGGCCTTCTGAATAAACGTTTGCAGTATCAATGAAGTTGATCCCGCTTTCGAGGGCTATCCTGACAAGATTTGTGACTTCTTCCTGCGGCAGTTTCCCGATATTGGTCCAGAATCCTTTTCCTCCGAAAGTCATCGTGCCCAGGCAGAGTTCGGATACCAGGACTCCCGTATTTCCCAAGGTATTGTAACGCATAATTTTACTTTTTCTCTGCTGTTAATTTCTTCAGCACTTCTTCCTGCAAGGCTTTCGGAAGCGCCTGGTACTGGTAGAATTCCATTGCATAGTTTGCACGACCCGATGACACGTTCCGCAGCTGGTTTGAATAACCGAACATTTCCATCAGGGGAACAAATACATTGATCTTCTGGGATCCTTTGCGGTAACGCCGCATTCCTTCGATTTTCCCGCGGCGGCGGTTGAGATTGCCCACGATGTCGCCAATGTATTCGTCGGGGGTGTTCACTTCCACTTTCATGATGGGTTCGAGGAGGATTGGAGTGGATTTCATGAATCCCTGCTTGAAGCCGATGGCGGCACAGGTCTGGAAGGCCATATCCGAAGAGTCAACTGCATGGAAGCTTCCGTCGAGAAGGGTTACGCGGACATCAACAATGGGATACCCGGCAAGAATACCCCTGTCGAGGCTCTTTTCAAGCCCTTTTCTTACCGATGTGATAAATTCGGCAGGGATGGCCCCGCCTTTGATATGTTCCACAAACTCAAAACCTTTTCCAGGGTTAGGTTCAATGCGCAACACGGTATGTGCGAACTGGCCTTTGCCGCCGGTTTGCTTGACATGCCTGTAATTCGATTCCACTTCCTGGGTAATGGTTTCGCGGAAGGCAACGGAAGGTTCGCCAACAATGGCGTCGACCTTGAATTCGGTTTTGAGCCTGTCAACGATGATCTCGAGATGAAGCTCGCCCATCCCTGCGATCACGGTTTCTTCAGTTTCCTCGTCATACCTGACATTGAAAGAAGGGTCTTCGGTGGTAAGCTTATGAAGGGCTTCTCCAAGTTTTGACTGGTCGCCCCGCTTTGCAGGCGTTATTTTCAATTCAATTACTGAAGGCGGAACATGAATGTTTTCAAGCAGTAAACGATGTTCATCGCTGCAGAGCGTGTCGCCTGTCTTTGTAAGCTTGAGGCCGATAAGCGCCACGATATCCCCCGGGCCGGCTTCTGCAACTTCCTCCCTTTCCTTGGCATGGATCTTCATGATACGGCCGATGCGCTCATGCTTTTTCTTTGTGGCATTGAATACCTGCATCCCGCTTTTAAGAGTGCCTGAGAATACCCGGGTAAACGTTTGCTGTCCGACGTAAGGATCATGAATGAGTTTAAATGCAAGCGCCGAAAAAGGTTCCTTGGGTGAAGGATGGCAGGTGTGCAATTTTTCAGGGTCATCCAGGTCGGTACCAGTAACGGCTCCTTTATCGATGGGTGAAGGAAGATAATCGGTTACGGCGTCGAGGATCAGCTGAACACCTTTATTTTTATAAGCCGCACCGCAGAAAACAGGGGTGATGAGCAATTTTAGCGTGGCTTCGCGTGCAACACGTTTCAGAAGATCGGCAGGCACTTCTTTTTCTTCAAAGAACAGTTCCATGATCTCTTCGTTGAATTCGGCGACTTTTTCAACCACTTTTGCCCTTGCCTGTTCAACTTTCACTTTATATTCTTCCGGGATGGGGATCTCTATCCTCTCCATTTCCTCAAACCTGTAGGCTTTCCTCTCAATTACATCGACAATGCCTTCGAAATGCTCTTCATCTCCCATCTGGACCTGGAAAGGAAAAGCGTTGGCGTCGAGGTATTTGTTCATCTGCTCAACAACTGCGGGGAAATCGGCCCCCACCCTGTCCATCTTGTTGATGAACGCAATGCGGGGAACACGGTAGCGGTCGGCCTGGTTCCATACTGTTTCACTCTGGGGCTCAACGCCGCCTACAGCGCAAAACACAGCGATCATACCGTCAATAACACGGAGTGAACGTTCAACTTCAATAGTGAAGTCAACGTGGCCCGGGGTATCGATAAGGTTGATGGCATGGTTGTTCCAGGCACAGGAAATCGCAGCGGATGCAATGGTGATGCCTCGTTCCTGCTCCTGTTTCATGAAGTCCATGGTAGCCTGTCCGTCGTGAACTTCGCCCATTTTACGGGTTGTACCTGTAAGGAACAGTATACGTTCTGTAACTGTGGTCTTGCCTGCATCGATGTGAGCCGCAATCCCTATATTTCTAACTCTGTTTAATGCCATGATTTTCAAATTGGGGTGCAAAGGTACGAATTTTTTGAACATGTCGGGAAATCAATGAATAATGAGGTTGGGGACCGGGTGAAAAATTGTATATTTGACTTGCCTATCCGTTCCTCATGCAATTCACTGCCAAAACCCGTGAGATCATAAAGTTCCTTCTTATTACCATAGGGATTTATACCTTCCTGATTTTCATGTTTGCCATTTTGTATTACCAGACCGGAAGTATTGGTTTCTACAGGCCTATCCAGAGGGTATACGAGCCAATTGATTTTCAAAAAGCCATTTACTTCAGTATTGTTTCATTTCATACGATTGGATATGGCGACATTTACCCGTTGACTGCCTCCGGCAGGTATATCCTTATGACCGAAGCTTTTTCTTCCCTGTTTTTTACTTCGATCTTCTCGGGCTTCCTGGTTTATTTTGTGATCAGGAGGAGGGATGATATTTTCACCACCCGTTTTGTTTATATCCGCCTTCGCAAGGACAAGTGGTTCCTGTCAATACGGCTTGGGAATAAAGGCAGGACCCTCATCGACATGAAAGGCAAGTTTGAAGCATGGATTGTTGAGAACAACTCAAGGATAAGGATCTTCAGGCATGAAGAAGAAATGGCCGACATGGAAAGTATTTTATACTATGATATTTTCCTGGATGAACCCGAAACTTCCAATTTAAGGCAAGCACTTATAGATTCAATCAACGGGAAGATCCTTTTACATGTGAAATATGCATTCATAGGGAATGATATCAGCACCGGTGAACAGGTAGCCCATGCTGTGTATTATGATTCCTCCAAATTCAGGTTCGGCAGGATGTTCGACAATGTTTATTCCTGGGATGAGCACGGACGAAGGGTTAATTTCAGGTGGAAGAACTTCGAAAAGATCGAACCTCTCGAAGAGGATGACAGAATTGGGTTTATATCATAAGCCCATTCCTGTCCTTGCAATTCAGATGTTACAAAGAAAAAAATATTACCTTTGCTTAAAGCCCCGGGATGTTAGCTCAGCCGGTTCAGAGCGCGCGCCTCACACGCGCGAGGTCACTGGTTCGAATCCAGTACATCCCACAAGCAGGGTCAGGATATTTTACATCTTGACCTTCTTTTTTTCCCTCCCGGAATTTATTACCAACCCCGGCCAAACCCTATCTTTTTCAGATCCGGTTAATAACAATTTGATAAATAATACAAGATCAGTCGTATCCGGGCATTTTGTATATTTAAGTTTGTTTCAAATCGTATTTTGAATAAAAGAATCTGAATCATGAGATCCGTTCTGTCTTTCTTTTTCCTATTCCTGGCATTTTCTTTGAACTCCCTGTCAAATCCAGACCAGCAAAAGGGATCGGCAAAATTCCCGGATGGAAAAACACAGAAAAGTGCAAATTATACCTACACCATTATTCCGGCAGAAAATAAAACCTGGTGTTACGATATTTATATGGATAAAAAGTTGTTTATCCATCAGTCCAGCATCCCCGGGCTGCCCGGAAACGAAGGCTTTAAAACAAAAGCCGATGCGGAAAAAATAGCCAAACTTGTGATTGATAAAATTAAAAAGGGAGAAATGCCGCCAAGTATTACAATTGAAGAAATGAAGAAACTAAAAGTACTGTAACACAAAAAACATTCCTTATGAATAAGTTATATGTTCCTTTTATTTTCCTGGCTTTCTTTATCTTGGTTCATACTTCTACCTGTTCCCAGGCTCCCAATTCATGGGTCCAAAAACATGACCTAGGGCTGAACAGTTCAGGCATACCCAGTCCAACATCCAATGCCGTTAGCTTCAGTATAGGTACAAAAGGTTACCTGGGAACCGGCAATGATCTCATAAGTTACGGTACAAAAAATTTCTGGGAATACGATCCTTCCTCAGATACATGGACACAAAAAGCTGATTTCGGGGGAGCGGCAAGATCAAACGCCCTTGGTTTTAGTATCGGAAATAAAGGGTACTTAGGAACCGGTTATGACGGAAGTACTTTTTTTCGCGACTTCTGGGAATATGATCCATCCTCCAATACCTGGACTCAAATGGCCGATTTCGGGGGAACGGCAAGATCGGGTGCTGTTGGTTTTTCTATCGGGTCTAAAGGATATGTCGGAACGGGTTATGATGGAACTGTTATTCTCAGCGACTTTTGGGAATATGATCCTTCGGCTGATACCTGGATGCAAAAAGCTGATTTCGCGGGAACTGCGAGAATATATTCAATCGGTATCAGTTCCGGGGGAAAGGGATATGTGGGAACAGGATATAACGGCAGTAGTTTTTCACGCGACTTTTGGGAATATGATCCTTTGGCTGATAACTGGACGCAAAAAGCTGATTTCGGCGGAAGTGCGAGAGCCAATGTGGCTGGTTTTGCCATAAGCAGCAAAGTTTATATTGGAACAGGTATAAATACTTTGTTTGCAGCAACAAAAGATTTCTGGGAATTCGATCCTTCCACAAATTCCTGGACTCAAAAATCAGATGTTGGGGGATTGGCAAGATACAGTGCTTTTGGCTTTAGTATCGGGACCAGGGGATTCCTGGGAAGTGGTGAATATTTTTATAAAACGAAAGATGTCTGGGAATATGATCCTTCAACTGATGCCTGGACCCAAAAAGCCGGTTTCAATTCCTATAAAAGATCTTCAGCGGTTGGTTTAAAGTGCGGCACTAAAGGATATGTCGGAACCGGATATCAGGGTTATGGACCTTTCACAAATGATTTCTGGGAATTTGATCCTCTCACAAATACATGGTCACAAAAAGCTGATTTCGGGGGGACAGAAAGAGCAAACGCAGCCGGATTTAGCATTGGAAGTAGAGTGTTTATCGGGACAGGTTTTGATAATAATTTCAACAATACGAATGACTTTTGGGAATATGATCCTTTGACAGACGTATGGACCCAAAAAGCAGATTTCGGAGGAAGCATAAGGTATAATGCAGTCGGACTTAGCATTGGGGCCAAAGGATATTTAGGTTTGGGTTTTAACGGTAATTCGTTAAAAGATTTTTGGGAGTATGATCCCTCAGTAAATACCTGGGTGCAAAAAGCTGATTTCGGGGGCGCCGGGAGATATAATGCGGTCGGGTTCAGTATAGGGGCCAAAGGATATTTAGGGACGGGTAATAGCGGAAGTGGTTTACTGAACGACTTTTGGGAATATGATCCTTTAGCTGATACATGGTCACAAAAAGCTGATTTTAGCGGATCGGCGAGGTATTGCGCTGTTGGTTTTAGCATCGGAGCCAACGGGTTCATCGGTACAGGAAATGATAACAGTGGAAATACCAAAGATTTTTGGGAATATGTTCCTTCGGCAAATACCTGGATAAAAATTGCTGATCTCGGAGGAACAGCAAGGAACAATGCAGTTGGTTTCAGTATTGGAAATAAGGGTTATGTGGGAACCGGCACGGATTCTGAGCTATTAAAGGATTTTTGGGAATACACTCCCTGTGCTGTGCCTTCCGTTCCGGTCAATACTACACCGGTTTCAAATCTGACGATATGTGCAGGACATAGCACAATGCTCAGCGCAAGCGGCAGCGGAATCCTGGGCTGGTATGATTCTCCGTCAGGAGGCAGCTGGCTTGGAGGCGGACAGAATTTCACGACACCTGTGCTTTTCGGAAACACAATGTTCTTTGTTCAGGACAGTGTCTGTTTTGCCGGCAGTTCAAGAACCCCTGTCTTTGTATCAGTTAATCCTTCGCCATCGGCATACACCGGTCCGGATATTTCCATATGTCTTAATTCCAGCATACCTTTGGGGACTGACCCGGTTCCCGGAAACACATACCATTGGACTTCTTTCCCCGGTGTGTTCACTTCCAATCTGGCAAATCCGATAGTTACACCCCTGGTAACAACCAGGTATACACTAACTGAAACCATCAATGTTACAGGTTGTACAAACAGCAATAGTGTATTAGTAATTGTTAATTCCCGGCCTGCTGCTATTGCAGGTGCAAACAGGGCTGTTTGCCTGAATGCAACAACACAGCTTGGGGCTGCCCCCGTTGCCGGGAATACATATAGCTGGTCCTCTTTCCCTGGTGTTTTTACTTCCAACCTTGCAAATCCAATAGTTACACCCCTGGTAACAACCATTTATACTTTAACTGAAACGATCACTGCCACAGGATGCACAAATACCAACAGCGTACTTGTGACTGTTAATCCCTTACCCACTCCTTCCATCACGGGACCATCTTTATTATGTGCGGGGACAACGGGAAATGTATATTCAACCCAACCGGGGATGGCTGGTTACCAATGGAACATCTCATCAGGGGGAACCATTCTCTCCCCACCGGGAACTGCCTCTGCCACTATTCGCTGGGATTCGGCCGGGGTACAGTTTATTACTGTCAATTATGCCAATTCCTTCGGATGTTTCGCCCTGTCCCCGGCAGTTAAAAACATTACCATCAATCCTTTGCCCGTCCCTTCCATTACAGGACCCGGCAGCCTGTGTTTGAATGAAACAGGTACATATTCAACCGAAAGTGGCATGCATAACTATTCATGGGTTATATCCCCCGGGGGAAGCAATGTTTCGGGCACCGGAACCAATACCATTCATGTGACCTGGACCGGTTCCGGGCCGCGCACTGTTTCGGTGAATTACCTGAATGCAAACAACTGCACCGCTGCCTCTCCTTCCGTGTTCAATGTTATTGTATTCCCCCTGCCCGTTCCTTCCATCTCAGGGAATTCCTCCGCTTGTGAAAATTCAAGCGGGGAGATCTATTCAACTGAGAGCGGTATGAGTAATTACCTCTGGACTGTCTCCCCCGGGGGGACTATCATTTCGGGCCATACTTCCGATTCTGTCACTGTAAGCTGGGGTAACACCGGAACGGGAACACTTAGTGTCACCTACACTTCCCTAATGGGTTGTAACCCCCTGCTCCCGGCTTTTAAAACCATCACTGTCAATCCACGCCCTGTCCCAAGTATTTCCGGCAATAACATCGTTTGCATCAATTCAGGGCCTAAAGCCTATTTCACCGAGGCAAATCAACAAAATTATACCTGGAACATTTCACCAGGGGACACTATCCTTACAGGCTCCGGCACATCATCCGTAACTGTAAGGTGGAATACTGCCGGCAACCGCTTCATCTCTGTAACCTATTCCGATGCATCGGGATGCGAGGCTGCTGTTCCCGACTCTCTCATTGTAATTGCAACGCCTCTGCCTTCGGCTCCTTCAAATATTGCAGGGCCCGCCCTGCTCTGCACCCCTGCATTCTGGGAGGACTACTCCGTTTCACCCATTGGCGATGCCAGCGGGTATTACTGGACCCTTCCTGTCGGGGCGATGATCCAGGGCAGCTCAAACAGCGATGTCATCCACGTCACTTATCTGCCCGATGCCCAATCCGGAAATATTACGGTATACGGAACCAATGCATGCGGGAACGGGGCTTCTTCAAGCCTGTATGTCAAATTAAACCCGGTTCCGGCCCAGCCTGTCATCTCAATGATCCAGACCGATACCCTGCTCTCGAACGCACCATTTGGGAATCAATGGCATTATAATAACCAGCCTTTACCCGGCGATACCCTCGACCGTCTGTACGTTTCACTTTCCGGGAGCTACTATACCATTGTCACAATGGATAATTGCATCTCCGATACTTCGAATATCATCCATGCGGTGGCCGTCGGGATCAATGATCAACCGCCATTCACAGTTAATATTCATCCAAATCCCACAAACGGGAAACTCTTCCTTGATTTCACAAATCCAATTGAAAAAGACTTCAAGGTTTGCATGATAAATGAACTAGGTGCTAGCTTGTATGAAGCAGAAAAAAAAGTCCCTCGGGGCGAATCCGGTTGGGTCGTTGACCTTTCAGGCCTTTCCCCGGGAATTTTTCTGCTTACCATCCGGTCATCCGAAGGAATTGTAAAAAAGAAAATAATTAAAAACTAAAACGCATCAGATGCCGCGATCTTTTGTCATTGGCGACATTCATGGGAATTACAAGGCCCTTACGGAAATTTTTCGCAAAAGCGGTTTCGATTATGAAAAAGACTTCCTGGTAAGCCTTGGCGACCTGGTTGACAGGGGGCCCGAACCGGTGAAAGTTGTTGATGAATTAATGAAGGTCAGGAACCTTGTCTGTGTTCAGGGGAACCATGATTACTGGTGCATCGAATACCTGAAGACAGGAAAAAAAACGCCCGACTGGCTGTTCCAGGGAGGGCAGTTTACCATCAATGATTATGTGAAACATCCTGATGCGGGTTCCCGCCATCTGGATTTTTATTCTACCGCCCTGTTGTTTTATATTGATCAGAAGAACAGGCTTTTTGTTCATGCAGGGTTTGACCGTTTCAGGCCTTTCGAAAGTCAGAAAAGTGACCGGCTTACACTGCTGTGGGACCGCTCGCTTTACCGCGCTGCCATCGAGTACAAGGAGGAAGGAAAAGTGTTCGGGGAGTTCAGCGAGATCTTTATAGGTCATTCCCCCACCCAGCTGATCATGCAGGATAAACCCACCCGGCTGGCCAATCTCTGGATGATGGATACGGGTGCCGGACACCGTTGCCTGTTGAGCATGATGGACCTTGATTCGAAAGAATTCTGGCAGGTGAAATGTGATTTTTAACTGTTCACTGCGGGAAGGGTAAAAGCAAATATGCTGCCTTTTTCGGATGTAGTTTTAAGCCAGATCTTACCTCCCGTTTTTTCGATCATGTAACGGCATAACAGCAACCCCAGACCGTGGCCTTTTTCATTATCTGTACCATTTGTCGAAACCAGGCCATCCGTATCGGAGAAGAGTTTTTCTGAAATTTCTTTTGAAACACCAATCCCGTTGTCAGAAACCGTGATTACCTGGAACCCGTCTTTCAATTCACTCCTGATTTCAATATTTCCTTCCGGGTTCGTGAATTTCACAGCGTTTGAGATCAGGTTCCTTATAACCCCCTGGAGCATGATGCTGTCGGCAAATACGATGGCATCGGCAGATACCAGGTTGCGTATGCGTATCGATTTCCTTGAGGCGATGGCCATCATTACATTTACAACCGCCGAAACTTCACGATAAAGCTCAAGGTTCACAGGCTGAAAGGGCATGGTCCCGATTTGCAACCTCGACCAGGTAAGAAGGTTTTCAAGCAACTGAAAAGTTCCCTTTGATATCTGCTGCACCATCCTGGAATAATGCCTGATCTCAGGGATATTCTTATCCGCAGTCTCTTCAACAAGAAGATCAGCAAAACCAATCAGTGCGTTAAACGGGCTTCGCAGATCATGGGATAATATCGAGATGAACCGGTCCTTGCCTAAATTGATTTCTTTAAGTTCAAGGTTAAGCTTTTCAAGATCCTCTTCGGCTTTCTTCCGGGCCCTGATTTCTGCGATTGCAACCTTTGCATTTTTTCGTTGTTTAATGATGTATGCCAGGGATAACAAGATGAGCAGGAGCATAAGTATCCCGATGGTAATGAGAAAGGAAATGGTATAGGTGTTCCTTACCCTCAGTTCCCTTGCCTCATTTTCAGTCTCCCTGATCTTAAGCGCAAGACGGATTTCATTGAACCGGCTGTCGATCATTTGCGCCTGAAGGGTATTGGTTACAGCGCTGTACCTTGTAAGATATGATGCAACTGAATCATTCCGGTTGTTCAGGAGAAATACCTGCATCATGTTTTCATAACAGGTCTTTTTCATATTCAGGAGGTTCCCCGAATCGGCGATGCGTAAGGCTTCTCTGTATGATTCAAGGGCGTGGCCGTAGTCGCCTGATCTTAAATAGGATTGACCCGCCGCGATATATATGTCAGGCATTTTTAACTGCTCCAGGATGGTATCGCAGATTGATATGGCTTTGTAATAATTTTTAAGTGCTTCCGTATGTTTGTTTTCCAGGTCGCTCAGTTTACCCAGCTCAAAATATACATCCGCCATGGTAGTACTGAAGTCATGCCTTAAAAATATGTTGTCAGACGAAACGTAAAGAAGCGGGACAGACATTTCAAAATACTTCCGTGCTTCGGCAAGCTTTCCCATACCCAGGTTTGCTGAACCAATGTAATAATAGGAATGTCCTATAATTGCAAGGTTGTTGGTCTTTCTCCTTTGCTCAAGGGCTTTCTGAAAATACCATAAGGCCGAATCTTTCTGGTTAAGTTTTTGTTTGACCAGCCCGATATTATTTTCGGCAACAGCTATACCAAAATAATCCTTACAGCTGATAAACAGGGTTTCGGCTTTCCTGAAATATCCCTCGGCTATCATAAAATTTCCTGTCTGAAAATAACAGTTCCCTATGCCGATCATGAAATAATTAGACCTGTATTCCAGCTTGTTGTCGAGAAGGATCTGGTATGCCCTGAGGGAATATTCCATGGCCGTAAAATACAATTGGCGGTCCATATACACCCTGCATATCTCAAAATATGCCGCAGCGGCATAGTATGGTTCACCGGCTTTTACCGATTTATCATAGAAGTCGGTGTAATACTTAATGGCCAGGTCGGGATTCCTCTTCCTTTCGATCCTGCCTTTTGCAAAGACCTTTAACAATTCCTGCTGGGTCCTGTTTTCAGGGTGGAACTCCGTTTTTACCTCAGTCGCTACTGAATCGTTCCTGTTGCTCCCCGCAGAGAGGAAAGAAATGCCCGCAAAGACAAACGAAAGCATCAAAGGAAGCAGGAAAGAGCGGAAATCCCTAATCATAAATTTATTTTAAAAGCAAAGACCCGGCAGTGGATGGAAATTTGCATCCCCTGCCAGGCCTCTCCGGGCAAGCTAAGATATTAAATTCCCGGATTCTTTTGTTTTATCAATACATCCAATTTTGCGCTGAGTTTTGGTTGTTTGTATTGTTCCGCAGAAGCCTTAAGCCGGTTGAGGATCTCGACCGCAGTCTGTATATCTTCACTGAACACTGATTTGTCCGAAGCCGAAAACGAGGCATAATAATCAAGGTTCTGGCCCATGATATCAGCAATCCTGCCGCTGAGTTTTACTGCGGATGCTGTGTCGCCTGTCTTATAATACATGTCGACAAAAGGCAGGTTATACATATCATACACGAATTTAGGATCGGGGAATTTAGTCAGGTACTGGTCAATCATCGCCTTGCATTCCTTTTTCATTCCCTTGTCGAGAAGCATCTGGCCAACAAACAAGGCATCCATCTTCGGTCTCATTGAACTATTATAGCTTTCGGGATCAACATAGACCCTGGGATCATTGAGGTTGCCCCATTTGCATTTGTTCATCGCGATATTGTAAGAGCCGATTGCATCGATGCTTCCAAGCGAAGGGATGAAATTGCTCGAATCAGGTTTAATGGGCATGAACTTATATATCCAGCCTTCCATATAACAATATTGTTCGATGTCGAGGAAATTGCGGACTGAATTCGGGGCAGCAAAATATATGGGCCGCTTCCAATCATTGCTGGCAATCAGGTCAAGCGTCATGATATCATTCTTGTAAAGCAGGTTCGATTTGATATTGAACGTAATCGAATCCACTATTTTATCCTTGAAATATTCAGGAACAATACCGTATTTTAGGCAGTTTTCCTTATTTACGGTAATCTTAATCTTTTTGGCAGGAAAGAACTTGACCTTATCCCCGCTCTGCACGGTCACAAATGTTTGGGGATCACTGCTCCTGATGAAATCAATAAAGTCCTTCAGCTCTACGTAACCTTTGAACCCGACATCATAAAACATGACAATGTCGTTGGTCCCGGGTTGGTATTTTTCGACAGGGATGCTTAAGGGCACCGGATCGGATTCGTACATTTTTTTGTACAATTGTTCGATATACCACGCGCCTGAAGCAAGCTCCCTGTTGACAATCCTGACATCGGTTCTTACACCTTCCACTTCCTGGTTATACCAAAGGGGGAAGGTGTCATTGTCGCCATTGGTAATAAGTACCGCGTTTTTGTCACAGGAATTCAGGTAGTTTGCGGCAAAGTCCCTGGCGGCAAATTTCCCGCTGCGGTCATGGTCTTTCCAGTTTTGCTGGGCAACAATCACGGGAACTAAGAGGGTTGAAAATACCGTTACCAGAATCACCGGGAGAATTCCTTTAAGCTTTGTTTTTCGCTGGAGAAAATCAACCAGGGCAATAACGCCGAGGCCGATCCAGATAGAAAATGCCATGAAGGAGCCTGCGTATGAATAATCCCTTTCCCTGGGCTCAAAAGGCTTCTGGTTCAAATACAGGGTTATGGCCAGCCCGGTCATGAAGAAAAGCAGGATTACGATAATGCTGTTCCTGTAATCCTTTTTCAACTGGAAGAAAAACCCAATAAGCCCCAGTATCAGGGGCAGCATAAAGTATTTATGCGAAGCCCTAGCTTTTATACTGTCGGGGAGATCGCTTAAAGAATTCCCTATATGGTATTTATCGATGAAGGGGATCCCGGTAATCCAGTTGCCGTTCTTTATGCTTCCGAAGCTCTGGATATCATCCTGCCTTCCCGAGAAATTCCAGAGGAAATAACGCAGGTACATCCAGTTCAGCTGGTAGCTGATCATAAACTTGAGGTTTTCACCGAAAGTAGGTTTGTTGATGGTCTCTGTCTTGCCATCCTGACCTGTGATCTCCATGGGCACGCCGGGCCCTCCCCAGTTCTTAAAGAATTCGGAGCTGCCGGGCCTTTCCTGGTTCGTGCAGTACATTCGTGGCAAAATTGTCGTGAACCGGGGGTCATAAACAGGAATTGTACCTTTACGTTCATCAACAACCTGATACTTGCCCGTGGTGGTGTTTTTCTTGTAAATAGGGCTTCCGTCGGCATAAGAGATCACAGGGGCAGTATAATACTGACCATAAAGGAAGGGCCAGGTGCCGTATTGTTCACGGTTCAGGAATGATACCAGTGTAAGGGCATCCTTGGGTTTGTTCTCATTGATGGGAGTATCGGCATTGGCGCGGATCACCAGTGAAATAAACGCAGAATAACCGATCAGTAAAAAGGAAAGGGAAAGCAGTATGGTATTCACAACGGTTTTCCCTTTCTGCCTTGTATACCATAACCCCCAGACCAGCAGCCCGATGAACAACAGGAAATAAACAATGGTCCCCGAATTGAATGGCAGCCCAAACCCGTTTACAAATAAGAGTTCGAAATAACTTGCCAGTTTGGGGATCCAGGGGATTACGAAATACATCAGGGTGGCAACAAGTACAAATGAAATTCCCATGGCAATCACAATGCCCCATTTTGTTGGCTTGTATTTCCTGAAATAATAGACCATTGAAAGTGCAGGGATGGTAAGAAGGTTCAGGAGATGGACGCCGATTGACAGGCCGATCATGAACGAGACGAATATCAGCCAGCGGTAATGGTGTTTTTCATCAGCAACTTCTTCCCATTTAAAAATAGCCCACACAACTACCGAAGTACAGAAATACGACATTGCAAATACATTGGCCTCGACCGCCGAAAACCAGAATGAGTCGGTGAATGTGAAAGTCATGGAACCAATGAATCCGGCAGCCAGGACAGTCCACATCTTTTCTTTGGTCATCTCCTCACCATTAGAGACGACAAGCTTTTTCGCAATCATCGTAATGGTCCAGAAAAGGAACAGGATCACGAAAGCGCTGCTGAGGACCGAAATCATGTTGATCATCAATGCCACTTTGCTTGTGTCGCCGAAAGCAAAAAGTGAGAGCACACGGGCGGTGAGCTGGAAAGTGGGAGCCCCGGGGGGATGGCCGATCTGAAGTTTGTATGATGTGGCAATATGTTCGCCCGGATCCCACCAGCTTACAGTGGGCTCAACAGTTTTTATGTACACAATAGCGGCAATGGCAAAAACCACCCAGCCGGCAATTGTATTAAGCTTTCGGAACTGGTTCATAAATAACCTGGTGTTTTAATGAATTGTTGAAATTACCGGGCAAAAGTACAAAAAGAGAGTTGACGGCAGGATATTAAAACACAATATTAATGAGGACTTTATACCAAATACCTTATTTTTGCCCCATCAGCATTATTTCCCTTCCGGTGCCCAAAAAGTACTTTCCCCTGAAAATGTTATTTCTGCTTTTTATAATGCGGATGGCATGCTTCGTTGAACCGGCCGGTGCCCAGTTTATCCTGTCGGGCGATATTGACGGAAGGCTTTCAAATATGAACCTCCACAGGACCATTTCGGATTCGCTGAACAGCAAAACTTTGAATTTCTCAGGATTCGGGGAACTGGACCTTAAGTATGTGCATAGAAAATGGAATGCTTACGCATCTTTATTTGTAACCTACACTAAAGGATCGACCCTTTCTATGATCCGGCCTCCGGGTGAAATTAACTTTGGTTTTTATGAAGCCTGGTTCAGGTATTATTTTTCGAAATATTTTTCAATCCAGGCCGGAAGGATAGAAATCAGTTACGACGATCAGCGTTTTTTCGCAGCCCGGGACTTTAACGGATTGGTCACAAGCCATAATGCGATCATCGCCCATTACCTTGATCCCGATACCAGCCTGATAGCCGACCTGGGGTTTGCAGCGAATAAATTTGACCCGGGCGCCGGAATTTTCAGTACAAACCGTTCCGTCAACAGTTACAGGTACATGTCATATCTGTATGCTTATAAACGCTTATTCGACGAACAGCTCGCTCTCACTTTCACGAATATCTTCAATGCCGAGGATAATGGATATGACAAGACACTGCTCTATGGCCGGAACACCCTTGGTGGAAGCGGATGGCTTTCGCTTGATGACTGGGATTTCAACCTGGCCGGGTTTTACCAGTTCGGGCATGTGAACGACGGCCGTTTGCTGAGTGCCTGGTATGCGGCTTTATATGTAAGCTACCGTGCCACACCATGGCTGAACCTGATGCCTGCCTTTGAGCACATGAGCGGTGATAATTATTCTGATTCGGCAGAAAACAAATGGATGGTGCACGGGTTCAGCATGCTCTACGGGAACATGACCCGTTCATTCGGCAATGGAAGCGTCCTTACCAATGCCTACCGTATGAACCTTCACCCCGGACTTAACAACCTGTATTTTGTCGCAACCTTCGATATCACTCATAATTTCTGTGTTGAAGCCGCATATCACTGGTTCAGCCTGGCTCATCCGTATATCCATGAATTCAATCCCGACAGCTTCAGAATCGAAGTCGTTAAGGTCCCTAAGAGCTTTTTACACCAGGCTGAGATTACATTTACTTATTCACCGGTACACACACTTGAATTAACCCTCGATTACCAGCTCCTGTTCCCGGGCGCAGCAATGACAAATTTTAATGGATGGAACTTCAAACCCGGCATTCCGATTTCCGCCGCTTATATTGAAATGGAATGGACCCCGGTTTTTTTCCCGCGTAAAAAGAAACATTCACTCAAGCCTTATGCTCCCGTTCATGAACCTCTGGAAAAATAATGCAATCAAACTTAAAGCCCTGATAGTATTGTTAATAATCAGATGATATCTTAAAAGGAGCATCCATGTATTTTTTCTCAAAATCGCTATATTTGCCTTCCATGAAAAAGCGTATTGCCACAATCTCACTGTTGATTATCATTGCAATACCCCTGTTTTGCAGTGCCCAGAAACAGCCTGCTGCCAAAGCAAAGGCTAAGACCGTTCAGAATCCAAACGACAAACAGGGGAAAGACCAGATACCGCCGTTAAGGGAGCTCTGCATTTTAGAGTATAAAACAGATTTTTCTACGCTTGCCGATAAATACAAGGATGACCTCTTCCCTAAAAGCAATGCCAAAAGTGCTATTCATTTTTACCGTGGCATAAGTCTGCTTAAACAGGGAATGTACAATGAATCTATCCGTGACTTTAAAATAGCAAGACAGGATACGAATATCAACCGCAATATGTGCAACTTCTTCATTGCCCTGTCGTTCATGCAGCTGCATATGAAGGACAGCATCCTGAGCATCTGTGGCGCTACATTGAATGTTCCGGGCCTGGAATTAATGAAACCCGATTACTGGAACAATGCTGAATTCACTAAAGAAAGAGTTTTTATCTCCTATATTCTTGGAACCAACCAGGTTCTTAACAAACCCACCGATACTCTTCTCATCGATGCCCTGTATGGATTTTGTACAAGGGAGGAAAAATTCCTGGAAGCCTATTATAATTACGGGACTTATAGTTACAAACTTGGACGGTACAAGAAATCGATCGATATGCTCGTCAAAGTGCACGACCTGAAGACACCTGAAGACACCCTTATACTTCTGGACCTGGGTTATATGTACCGGCTTTCGGGTGACAACATCCAAGCTATGAAGTCATATAACCTGCTTCTCGGGGAAACCCGTTCATACATGGGGTACAATAACAGGGGCTGCCTCTATGCGTTTATGGAAAAATATGGAAAAGCTCTCTCGGACCTCTCTGCCGCTATCAGGAGAAATTCAAAGGGTCTCGATGCCTTATGCAACCGCGGGCTGGTCTACCTGAAAATGCTTGATTACAAAAAATCCGTTGCGGATTTCAATACAGTAGTCCAATTAAAACCCGATTACTCCGACGGTTATTATTACCGTGGTTTTGTCCTGAAAGCCACGGGGGACTATGCAAACTCGGTGAGTGATTTTACCCGGGCCCTGCAGCTGAAGAAGTAACAATGGGCTGTTAATAAAGTTCTTGAAACAGCTATTTTTCCCCTTTCTTATGCGAGTATCTTTACGCCAGATCTTAATCCAGCGGATATTCCATGCGTAAAAAAACTCCATTCCTAATCCTCCTCTTTTTACTGTTTCTAGGCTCCAGGGTGGAATCCCAGACTGTTGGAACTCTTGGTAAGCGGTTTATCGATAATTGGTCATTTAGTATCAGCGGGGGGCCAAATATTTTTTTCGGAGACATCAAGCAAAATAATTTTCTTCCCTCAACCAGCCCGATCAATGAGATTCGGTATGCCGGTACCTTGTCATTAAACCGGCAGCTGAGCCATGTCTTTATGCTGAGGGGACAGTTTCTCTGGGGCCAGTTAGCCGGTGAAAAAATTAAGTATAAAGACGGCAGCCCTTGTAACCAGTACTTCACAAGCACCCTTTTTGAATTAAACCTAAATGCAACCATTAACTTTTCCAATCTCCTGTTGAGGTATAACCCCAAACGGTTTTTCTTTGTTTATGGGACCATTGGCGCCGGCGCTGTGAATTGGATCACCAAGAAAAAGGACATCACTACCAATGCAATTATCGCAACTGACGGGAGCTGGGAAACCATTAACCCCCACCTGGTAATTCCCGCTGGACTTGGGGCATATTTCAGCATAAAAGATAAAGTGAACCTTGGGCTCGAATGGACACTCAGAAGCCTGGCCATCGACAGGCTTGATGCGACAGTAGGCGGATTTCCGTATGATTCATACAGCCTTTTGGCTTTCAATATTACGTATAACTTCAACAAACCTTCTGGCGATAAATTGAGCCCTGCCTCTCCCCAGAAACAGATCGGACCTCCTCCTCCACAACCGCTTCTCGCAGCTGAAATAGCAGCGGAAAAGCAAAAGGAACAGGCTGCAAAACAACAGGCTTCATACCCAAAACTTCCGCCACCCCAGCCTTCAAATGACACTGTTAAACCGAACCTGCCGGTCCTTATGCCCGACACAGCCTCACCTAAGGAGGAGGTCATGGAAGATACCAATGTCATGGTCGCTCCGCTCAAAGGCATCTCTTACAGGGTCCAGGTTTTCGCTTTTAAAGAAGATACTTATAGCGCAGAGCAAGTACGGGAGAAACTCAAGCTGAGCCAGACCGTTTCAAAAGAATTCTCCGGCGGCTGGCACCGTTATACCATAGGTTCGTTTACCAATCTTGCTGAAGCTAAAAAGCAGATGACAGAACTCCGCACTTCAAAAGAGATTCCGGATGCTTTTATCGCAAAATATGTTAACGGTAAAAGGGCTACACCTGCTCCCCCGCATACCATTAAACATTCAAAATATTCAAAAACATCCAAAGGGAAGATCTATTACCATAAACCTGTCCGCAAAAAGTAGGCAGCTTTTTCTTCTTTGATCCTATCACTTTTTCCTCTTTCCCGGATTAAGCTTAAAAATGCTTATGAAAGGAAAAATATTTTCAGGAGCAGTGGCATGCTTGCTACTGGCCTGGGCTTCTGTCAATTGTGAAGCCGCGGAAATAATAACTGTACAATCGGGCCCATGGACCAGTACCACAACCTGGGCGGGAGGTGCTGTCCCGGTCCAGAGCGACAATGTTATTGTGAAAACCGGTCATATTGTTACAATTCCCAGCAGCGGAACAAAATCCTGTACAAACCTTACTGTCGAAACAGGCGGAAAACTCTATGCGAATACCGGCGGCAGCCAAAGGTATGTTGATATTTACGGGAATATCATCTGCAACGGGATTGTTGGTAACGGCAATGTTTACGACGGGATCTCATTCAATATTGAAAGCAATAACTGCCTGATCAGCGGGTGCGGTTCTTTCGATGCATCAAGGATACGGAAAAACACCGGTCTCAATCCTTCGACTTCCCTCACTATTGCAATGAATGTAAACCTCAGGTATAATGGAACCGCAATCTTCAATAATAAATCAGCATCCAATTTCCACCTTATAATAAATGCGGGATGTACCCTGAATTGCCCCGGAAACTCGGGGAGTCCCGGAAATGTTTGTATCGACGGACCCAATGCCTCAAACGGTTCAAGCTACGGGGGCTCCATCACGGTGAACGGGATTCTTTCGGTTGGAGGGATCCTGTACCTCACCACCGACAATAATTCCGCCACGTACACTGTTTCCTTTACCATCAACAGCGGGGGCACTGTGAATGCAGCTTCCGTGATATGCACAAACAGCGGCAGCGCATGTCATACCACAACTGTCCATGACGGCGGGGTTCTCAACTTTACCTCCGGGAGCTGGGGGGCCATCGGGTTTACCAATAATTCCTACGATTTCTCACCTGCTTCAACTGTGGAATACTCGGGCAATGGCGATCAGGAGATTGGGAATCCCGCATCATACGGGCATCTTATCCTTAGCGGTTCGGGAGAGAAGACTGCAGGCACGGGCGAATTAACAATAAAAGGGGACCTGGGCATCCAAACCCCCTGCAACTTTATTATACCCCAAAACAGGGCTGTGACTTTACAGGGTAACCTTTATCTGGATACCGGGGATGGGCTGGTACTGAAAGCCGGCAGCAGCTCCGCTGCACCGGGCTCTTTCATCAACTATGGTTGCATAAGCGGCAGCGGAACAGTGAAAGCTGAAAAATTCATTTCACAGTACCTGACTTCAAATGATGCTAATTATCATTTAATTTCTTCACCTGCTTCGGCTCAAAACATCCAACCCGGATTCGTGGCCGATCCTCCCGACCACAGCACTGATTTTTACCGCTGGGATGAACCTCTTGCTCTCTGGATGAATTCAAAAACCGATTCAGGCAGCTGGAATACTTTTTTCCAGCCTGGTGACGACCGCAGGTTCCATCAGGGCACCGGGTATCTAGTGGCTTCGGCAACGGATGGAATTAAAGCTTTTTCAGGGTTCGTAACCAACTCCAACCTGGCTGTGCCGGTATCGTTCACTGCAGGTAACTACCCGGGGTACAATCTCGTTGGCAATCCATACACTTCAGCCTTAATTGCCGACATCCAGAACTGGGATAAAACCAATGTAAGGAATGCCGTTTGGGTTTGGGATCCCGCTTCAGGAAATTATAAAACCTGGAACGGGCTTGCAGGGACACTTACTGATGGGATTATTCCGGCAATGCAGGGATTTTTCATCAAAGCTTACGGACCTTTCCCTTCTCTTGTCATCCCGGCCTCGTCGAGGACCCATAGCACACAGCAGCCATATAAACTACATGGCAGTATGGGTCTGAGGCTCTCTCTCTCCGGTGGTTCCTATCGGGATGAAAGCGTTTTATATATCCCCAGTAGGCCGCCTGTAATTCCGGATTCCATGTTTAATGTTTCCAAAATCTATGGATTTCCTGATGCGCCCCAGTTGTATTTCGTCTTGAAATCAGGGATGTACTCGGTTATGCAGGATATTACCCCTGAAGGGTCCAAAACAATTCCCATTGGAATAAGAAAAGGGAAGTCGGATACCCTGACATTTCATTTCACAGGTATCGAAACTTTTTCAAACGAAGATGGGGCTTACCTGGAAGACAGGCTTGAAAACCACAACGTCAACCTCAGGGTGGATGACACCTATGTTTTCATAAGCCGCCATGCTTGTGAGAATGACAGGTTTTTCCTGCATTTCAATAATACCACCGGTAGCAGCATGCCAGATTCATCGAAAATGATCAGGTTGTTTTCAGAGAAAGGAGATTTAAGGATAACTGGGCTGGAAGATTTCATGGGTTGTGAGATGCTTTCCATCTATGATATGGAGGGAAGAATGGTATTGGAACAACTCATCCCACCGGGAATCAGCAGGGTCTCGCTTAATCTCGCCCCAGCATATTATATCGTACGCCTGGGCACAGGCCGGTCAACGGTTTCAAAGAAGCTATTCTTTTATAAATAACAAGGATATTATGAAAATAATGGTAAAGTTGATTGTTGTTGGATGCATATTAATGCTGGGAGTTGCAAAAACTGCATTAAGTGATGATCCGGGGCCCCCTCCTCCTCCATCAGAACATGGAATGGGCGGGAACCAGGGCCCGGCGGGTGCCCCTATAGATGGCGGTCTGGGCATCCTTCTGGGGATCGGGGCAGCATACGGGGGTAAAAAGTACCTGCAGTTAAAAAAGAGGAAAAATGAAATCAGTGTGGCGAACGAAAAAGGAGATGCGGATCCTGGTTTTACAAACAGTAATGTTGCCTGATCTCACTGATTTCCACATCGGTCAGTCCGTCGGGCTCCGATCCGTTACGGGCACAACTGAGGAATATACCAGCAGCCTTTGCAGCCAGATCCAGTTCATCAAAGGCTTCCGAAATTGTTTTCCCGATAGCCATGGCTCCATGCTTTTCCCAGATCACTACAGGGTTGTTCTCAAAACAACGGGCTGTCAGCGTCGCAATTTTTTCGGTACCCGGAATGGTGTAAGGAACAAACCCGTATCCCCTGGGCTGAAATATGACCGTTTCGGGATGCATTTTCCATAGTATCCCTGTCAGCGATTCGGCGGAGAGAAATTTCGGGTTATGCGTCAGGGCTATAAGTTCTGTTACATGGGAATGGACCAGTGCTTTCTCCGGGGCATTGGTCCTGCACAGCATCTCATGAATAGCAAGATGCGTGGGAAGTTCCGAGGTGGGCATGGGTTCTTTCTCTATTCGCTCAGGAGCAATGATATGATATGCCTTAGCCGAATCACTGATGTACACCAGGCATAATTCTTCCAAAGGATCCATGGCAAGATCCCTCATCCTCGAACCTGTTGCGGTGATAAGAAGGAGCTGCCGTTTAAGTCCTGCATATTCCCTTGGCAGGGGCAGAAAAGGATAAGTTGAAAATTTATCCAGGTCCTTTAACGAAAACAATGAAGTGATGTTTACCGAAATATTGCCGGCATTCCTCTCGGCCCATCTTCTGTCCCACAAAAATCCCGCGACCCTTGCGAGTTCTTCCGTAATGATTTTTATCTCTTTTTTCTGAAAAATACCCTGTGTGAAATTGATCAGCGGGTCAAGGTTCACTTTTAGATCAACATTGATTATTTTCTGTTTCATTACCTTTTATTTATTCCTCTTCCTGGTAAAAAAAGATTTAAGTAATCGTTTGCACTCCGGTTCTAATATCCCTCCTGCAATTGTCGTCTTTGGGTGCAAAAGCGGCTGCCCTGTCAGGGTGAATCCCCTTTTCTCATCCCTCGCCCCATAGGTTACCTTGCCGATCCGGGTCCAGAAAGAAGCCCCTGCACACATGACACAAGGTTCCAGGGTTACATACAAATTGCATTCATTCAGGTACTTGCCTCCGAGGAAATCAGCAGCCGAGGTGAATGCCTGCATCTCGGCATGGGCCGTGACATCATTCAGGGTTTCGGTCAGATTGTGTGCGCGGGCGATTATCCGTTTATCGCATACGATTACAGCCCCAACTGGAACTTCGTCTTTTTCAAACGCTTTCTGGGCTTCTTTTAGCGCTTCATTCATGAAGTACTCATCGGAAAACAAAGGATAGGATACCATTTTCATGAACCTGTCAATTCATCGTTTGCAAACAAGGATTGGCTTATGTTTTCCATTTCCCATGCATCCCTGAGAAAATAAGTCCCTATGCGTGTACGGCAAAGCTCCGTAAGATGCGCGCCGCAGCCTAGCAGAACGCCCAGGTCCCTGGCAATGGAACGTATGTATGTTCCTTTGCTGCAGCTAATCCTGAAGCAAAGATAAGGCAAATTTACCCGGGTAATCTCAAAACCACTTACATTGACAAGCCTGGGCGTGATTTCAACTTCCTGGTCGTTACGGGCATAATTATAAGCCCTTCGCCCTGCAATTTTCCTGGCGGAGAAAACAGGGGGCGCCTGCTCGTATGTTCCGCTCAGTTTTGCGACGGCCTCCATGATCTGCTCAACCGTTATATGTTCAAAGGGCAGCTCCTTGTCGATCTCCTTCTCCAGATCGAAAGAAGGAGTGGTCGCCCCAATTCGGAATACACCTGTATATTCTTTTTCAAGACCCTGGAACTCATCAATCCGTTTCGTGAACTTCCCTGTACATATGATAAGAAGGCCTGTAGCCAGGGGATCCAAAGTGCCTGCATGCCCGATTTTAATCTTCTTTATCTGCTGATGTGAACGGATAAGGGAACGGAGTTTTGCCACAACATCAAATGAAGTCCATCTGTAGGGCTTATTGATCAGGAGAACCTCTCCCTGTTCAAACTGAAGGCCCATAACTACAGGCTTAAACTATGACCGGTAAGGAGGAAAACAAGAAGAAGAAATCCTACGATTATACGATACCACCCAAAGAGTACGAATCCATGTTTGATGAGGAAGGAAATAAACCCTTTAATAGCAATTACAGCAACAATGAACGCTACGATATTTCCAAGGATTATCAAATTTATATTATGATGGTTCAACAATTCCGGGTTGTGCCTGTATGCGTCCCATAACCCTTTTGCAAAAGCTCCGGCCAAGGTGGGAACAGCCAGGAAAAAAGAGAACTCAGCGGCCATGGTCCTGTTAAGTTTCTGCTGCATGCCGCCCATGATGGTCGCAGCAGAACGGCTGAACCCCGGGAACACTACTGCGAGAAGCTGGAAAATGCCAATGATCAGCGAATTTTTATAGGTAATATCTTCTTCTTTTTCTATGGTCGGATTTTTAAACCATTTGTCGATAAAAAGAAGGATAAACCCGCCAAGGAACATGATAATCGTAATAAATAACGGGCTTTGGATCAGCTCTTCGATTCTTTTCTTCAGTAAAACACCAACGATCGCCGCCGGGATGAAAGCTACTAACAGTTTAAGGTAAAAATCGAAACTCTTGAAATTTAAAAATTTGCGCCAATAAAGCACCAGAACCGAAATGATCGCCCCGAACTGTACGGTTTCGATGAAAAGATTGGAAAATTCTTTATCAGTGATGTTCAGGATTGCACTTGTAAGCGCCATATGGCCTGTACTGGAAATGGGAAGAAACTCGGTAAGCCCTTCCACTATTGCCATGATAATGGCCTGTAAAACCGTCATTAATCTTTGGGTTTTTTCATGATAGCAAAGATCTCTATCACATAACCGGCAAGGATAAGGATAGGCGCAAGGGTAATGCGGCGGAAACTAAAAAGATCATAATTGAAGACCTTGGGGTCATCGGATCCGCCCCCAATCATCAACAGAAATCCTAATGCGATAAAAAACAGGCCGATCAGCATCAGGCGGTAATTTTCTTTTCCGAAAGCAAACTCGCCAAGCTTAGCTGCAGGTGCAGGTTTTGCTGCTTCTGCCGGCTTTTTTGAAGCAACTGGCTTTTTATTCTTGTCCATGAAATTCAATTTAGGCCCACAAAATTATGAAATTTTCTGACAATCAGGTATAGAGCAGGTCGGTTTTGATGCGGAGGTACTTCCTGACCGACATATAAGTGGAACTCCAGGAGATGCCTATTCCCAGAGCGATGATGAATATAACCAGTACAACCAGCCTGACCGGATCCTGTAATGCAAGCAATTCCGGCAACTGTTCAATGCTGAAATAAAGTGTCAATACGAGCATTCCTATTGCAAGCAGGGAACTTAGAATTCCGTTGGCAACAGCCTTTTCAAGAAACGGCCTGCGGATGAAGCTTTCGGTGGCCCCAACGAGTTGCATGCTGCGGATAAGGAAACGCTTGGAATATATTGCTAGCCGGATCGTATTATTGATCAGTACGATGGCAATGAAAAACATGATTGCCGAGAAACCCAGCAGCACAAGGCTGACTTTATTCAGGTTCTTATTGATCATGTCGATGAGGGATTTCTGGTAAAAAACTTCTTTCACCTCGGGCCTGGCAAGCAGTTTTTTTTCTATCCGGTTGATGCTGTCGGCATTGGTATAAGATGCTTTAAGCCTCAGGTCGATGCTATGCAGCAGAGGGTTGTATCCCAGGAAACCTATAAAGTCTTCCCCAAGATCCTCCTGCAACTGATCGGCAGCCCTTTCCTTCGGAATGTATTCAGAGGACTTTACATAGGGCTCCAGATCAAGCCTTTTTTTTAGTTCAAGGATCCCGGCTTCCCTCACCCCTTCCCTGATCATGATAGAAAAACCTATGTTTTCCTTGACATAATCTGATAATATGCTAGCATGAAGAAAAATAAGCCCGATGAGCCCCAGCAGAAAAAGGACAAGGGTCGTGCTGATCATGGTCGTTACATAGGAAGTGGCTATCCTTCTCTGAAAATACCGTTCTTCCTGGGGGAGCAAAGCCATATGATATCTTGCTTAAATCGCACTTTCTAAAAGCTTTGCGAATTTACAGAAAATTTATCTGGCCTTTCTTGTCAGTTTCTTTTTTATTTCCTTTTGTTCCTCAGTATTAAACCCGACTGAAGACTTCAGGCCGCTCAGAGTGCTTTTCCATATGTAATTAAAGAAGGCTTTTGTAGTATCCCTTTTAAAATAAATAATTCCTTTCCTTACTTTTCCATTCTGATCAGGGTTGTCGTCGGGCAAAAAAGCGTTGGCGGCATCGGTTAATAATTCATTCTTCAGTTTTATAAATGATCCCTTGGCAAACAAATTCAGCTCGATATACAAGTTACGGTAATTCAACTCGATGTTACCCACTGCAGTAGCATCATTAGCAGATACAAGGGATATATTTGCCCTGTTTAAGAATCCATGTGAGATCTTCGCAGGCACGAGTCTTGATAACATGGGATTGATCTCCTTCAGGTCAACCGAATCAATTGTGGCAAACCACCACATTGAATCTCTCGGGTTGACCAGGTCAAAACGGAAATGGCCCTGTACATGACCTTTGTCCATAAGGCGGGAATTGCCGTTTATAACCATGATCCTGTTTTTTTTCAGAACAGCAGTGTCGTTTGTAAGATTTGTGACAACGACGTTCATCCTGCTGAAAAAAACATGACCTGGTTCATTCCCGGTCTGTTCCTCATACCTTGCATATCCATTGTTGAATTTTACCGTATCTACCGTGAGGGTTAAGGGAATTTTTCTGATCAGGGTCTGAAATAAATATTTTTTATCAAGTTTGCGGCCCGCTACTCTTTTATCACGGTAAATTTCGGAATGCGGACTTGAAAACACCAGTGACCTTATATAAATAGATTTCTGTGAGATGAATTTCGCAAAATCCAGGTTGAGCGCTTCTATTTTCGGGATCGAAAGAGAGAAAATATCCGTTTGGTAGCCCAATACTTTATAGAACTCGGCCCTGCTGAAGTTGGGTATCAGTAACAATGAGTCGAGGATCAGTTTTTTCTTACCGGTACTCAGGCTTATTTTTGTAAATCCTGCTGAATAAAGACTATCCGTGAGAATAAAGTTCATCCCTTTTGCCGATAAGGAAATATCGGCTGCATTAAATAATGGAATTCCGGGAATCCCTTCCCGGTTCAGCGAATCCAACAGGAAATGCATAACTGATACCTGCAGGTCATCCACAGTATAATCTTTTACACTTTTATCTTCCCCGTGAAGATGAAGTCTTGCCCTGGCATTTTTAATCTGGATGCTGTCGATACTAAACGATCCGGTAGTTTCCACATAAGGAAGTGCGAGAGGGATTTTTCCCACCTGCTTATCTTTGCTGCTGTAAAATGAAACATCAAAATCGGGTTTTGTAACAACAATGCTTCCGATGATCCATTTCCTTTCAAACAATGCCTTGTCAAAATAAAAATCATTGATGCTTAACTTTGGAATTTTAGCCCTCACCAAAGTTTTTCCCCTGGAGTTTTTATTCAGATGCTTCAATGGTTCAATGCTTATATCATTTGCTTCTATATCCAGGGGATAGGAATTCAGGCTTATGTTTTTACATCGCACTTCGTATGCACTGTCCATGATTATCATCTTCAAAGGTGTGACCGACAGGCTGATGGAATCAAAACGCATGGAGCCGTTCATTTTTCCCCTCCCGGGTAACCTCAAACCAAGGTTCTGAATTGAAAAATCAATGTCTTTCAATTTAAAATAACTTGATTTTGTGCGTTCAAGCCCATCAAAAGCCAGGTCTCCTTTTAATATGACCAGTTTGCTTATATTTAAAAACCTGACCAGGTCCTGGGATACAGCAAGTCTATCATCTTCATTACCTGGTTTGAAAACTTCCGGGTCGCCTGCCTTAAGGTTAAGCTGCGGATTGTCGAGCATCACGAGGTTTGCCTGGAGCACTTTTTCCAGGAAAAGCTTTTTATGGTTCAATCCCTGGAGGAACAGGTTGTCAAGGGTGAATTTCAAAGAAACGTTCGATTTCCTGCGGGTTTCTGATGTCAGCGGTTCCATTGTCCGGATGAAAGAAATACTGTCTGACTCGATCAGTGAATCCTGTGTTGCGATATGCAGGCGGCTTATGTTAACCTGCCTGAGGCTGTCGGGGGAAGTATAGTTGAAAGACCTGAGGTCCAGGTCGAAATCTTTGCTGTAAAAATACCCCTGCTGGTTCATCCCGTGGGTGGAGTCAATCAAAAAATCGTACATCTTCAGGTTGAAGGAACCTGAACTGATTTTCTGGTCGGCATTTCCGGTATTCTGATGAAAGCCTAGGAATCCCCGGTTAACGATAATTGAATCACCTTTGATTGAGTTGAGATATTTTTTCAGCAGGTTATAGACTACATCTTCGTTTGATTGATCAAAGAAATCCTGGGGATGCCTGAACCTGGCGTCCTTCTTTACTGCAGGCTTGTATTTTGTATAATGAACATCGGGCGATTCGACAACAAGGTTGCTGAAAACCAGGTCTTGCTTATGAAACACCTTCAGCAGGTCGATGTTGTTAAATTTCAAATCTGGGAGCAAGACCGTAATCGTGTTTTTTATGTTCTCCTGGTTTTGCAGGTTCCTTTCCTTGTCGGAATAAAGCATTGCGTCTTCAATGTCAACAATTTTCTTTTGGGTGGATATATAAACATGTCCTGCATTCATTACATGGATCTGGTCTCTGAGCCTTAAAATTATTTCATGCAGGTTAAGGTCAATGTCTTTCGCATAGAAAATCCTGCTTTTCTGTTTATATGAAAGTGTATCAAGTTTGAAATCCGACACTTTGATATCCATTCTTGCCACCCTGAGTTCAGGGTTCCCTTCATTCAGATCCCTGAAGTATTCAAGTGATGCCTCGTGAATTAAAAAAGTGTCAATCTTCACCGATTTCAGTTTCCCTGCCATGATTGTGTACAGGTCGGCCTTATTGATAGGCTTTCGTTTCCGCCGGCGTTCCGGATCGAGCCTGGCAGCGACAGCCTCCTCGGAAGTGTTGTTGAAGATTTTAAGCCTTGCTAAATCCAGCTCTATTTTATTCAGGTGAACTTTCTTTTCAGTAAGAGCAGAATACAGGTTGATCCCCTCAATGTAAAAGTCGGGCAGGTCGATCTGGAAAAAAGTCCCTTGCCTCGCATGGCTTAATCTTCGAGAATTAAAATTCGGACGCAGTGACACGTTCTTTCCGTACAATCTGGACTTCATAAGGTTAAAGCCTATTTCCTCGGCTTGCAGGAAATACAGACTGTCGGTTAGACTATACCTGACATTATGTACTATAAAATCTATATCGCGGGAATAAAACACCCGTTGATGGTTGTAGTAACTGAAGGGGTTAATAGAGACATCGCGGAGAACAGCCGAAAATTCATACTGCCCGATCGATTGCTTTCCGGGGACGCCCTCCTTGTCAGAATTAAGTCTTGCCCTCTCAACGTAAATGGAATCTATATGAATTTCCTTGAAGATCTTTGAAGCAAGAGGATAAACATCTTCATATACATTTGTAAATCTCCCTTTTTTAGAAGTGAGTGTATCAGGAAAACCCATGAGAACAATTTCAGGCCTGACGATCAGCATTTCCCGCAACTGTATTGTCCTGTTGAGATATATTTGCCTGAAATTCAAACGGTGCAAAAACAATTCCTTGTATGAGATTTTGTACAGGGTCTTTTTCGCTTTCCCCTCCAGTTTAAGCTTATTATACAATGCCGTGTCGGGAGTAAGGCTGAAATCGAGAACCGATACATTTCTTGTAAATATATTGACCTTGATGTCTGAAAAATTTATGGTATAAAGCCCCTGGCTGGTTGCATACATCTTACGCTGCAACATCTCACGCAGGATTTTATTCCCGAAGAAATTGAATATTATGTAAACACTGATCACCATCAGTGCGAGCAGGAGGATTATGCCGGAAACAATGCGGATCAGTATTCGTAAAGGTCTTCTTTTTCTGCGCTTGCTTTCTTCTTCGGCCATTAGCTGATTTCCCCCTGAACTCCAAAAATAGAAATTTCCTGCATAATATCCTATTTCCTACCTTTGCTGGTTTACTTTACTGACGATCATGGAATACAACTTTCAGGAGATTGAGAAGAAATGGCAGAAATACTGGCTTGAGAATAAAACATTCCATACCGAAATTGAACCTGCAAAACCTAAGTTTTATGTGCTTGATATGTTTCCATACCCTTCCGGGGCAGGGCTGCATGTGGGGCATCCTCTGGGTTATATAGCATCCGACATCTATTCAAGATACAAGAGGCTGAAAGGCTTTAATGTTCTTCATCCCATGGGGTATGATGCTTACGGACTTCCTGCGGAGCAGTATGCCATTCAAACCGGCACACATCCCGCTGTGACCACTGAAAAAAATGTAGCCAGGTACCGCGAGCAAATGGACAAAATAGGGTTTTCATATGACTGGGACCGGGAAGTGAAAACCTGCGATCCTGATTATTACAAATGGACCCAGTGGACGTTCATCCGTTTATACAATCATTGGTACGACCTGGAAGCAGCCAGGTCTAGGCCGGTAGGCGACCTTACCGATATTTTTAAATCTTCAGGGAATGCAGATGTTCGCGCTGCCATGACCCCGAACTGGTACAATGATCTGTCAAAAAGAGACCCTGCTTTCAGCCAGGGCTGGAAAGGTGTTTTTACAGCCGCAGACTGGGCTTCCTATACAGAAAAACAGCAACAGGAGATCCTCATGAATTACAGGCTCGCTTATCTTTCTGAAGCCATGGTCAACTGGTGCCCCGAATTGGGAACTGTTCTTGCCAATGACGAAGTGGCCAACGGGTTTTCGGTGCGCGGAAACCACCCGGTAGAGCGGAAAATGATGAGGCAATGGTTTCTCCGCATTACAGCTTATGCCCAGCGGCTTCTCGACGGACTCGATAACATCGAATGGTCTGAATCCCTGAAAGATCAGCAGAAATACTGGATAGGCCGTTCGGAAGGAGCCGAGATCCATTTCCCGATACAGGATTCGGAACTTAAACTGAATATCTTCACCACCCGCCCCGATACCATATTCGGCTCCACATTTATGGTCCTTTCGCCCGAGCATGAGTATATTGAGAAGATCACCCCTGCTTCCCATATTGAAGCCGTCAGGGCCTATATTGGGGAAGTTAAAAACCGTTCGGAACGCGAACGCATGTCGGAAGTAAAAAAGATCAGCGGGGTGTTTACGGGAGCATTTTGCCTTAACCCTTTTAACGGAAAGCCAAGCCCAATCTGGGTTGCTGATTACGTACTTGCAGGTTACGGCACCGGGGCCATCATGGCGGTTCCCGCCCACGACAGCAGGGACTATGATTTTGCAAAACACTTTCGGTTGCCCATAACCGAAGTGGTTGCAGGGGGCGATATCTCCGAAAGCTCTTATGATGCCAAGGACGGTCTCATGATCAATTCAGACTTCATCAACGGGATGCAGGTGAAAGAAGCCATCAAAGCCGTCATCAAACGGGTGAATGAAATGGGAATAGGCAAAGGAATGGTGAATTTCAGGTTGCGCGACGCCATCTTCAGCCGGCAAAGATACTGGGGTGAGCCTTTCCCGGTGTATTTTAAAGACGGTATCCCCTATGTGCTCGATGATTCAGATCTGCCATTGGAACTCCCGCCCATAGATGCCTACCTCCCAACCGAAACAGGCGAACCTCCCCTGGCCAGGGCAAAAAACTGGAAAACAAAAGAGGGCTACCCTCTTGAAACAAACACCATGCCCGGTTTTGCAGGATCCAGCGGGTATTACCTCCGGTACATGGACCCACACAATTCCAAAGAATATTTTTCAAAAACAGCGGTGAACTACTGGCAGAATGTTGACCTGTATATCGGTGGAGATGAACACGCCACCGGCCACCTGATCTATTCGAGGTTTTGGAATAAATTCCTTTATGATACCGGCCTCACTGTTTGTGAGGAACCTTTTAAAAAGCTTGTCAACCAGGGAAAAATCCAGGGGCGCTCAAGCCTGGTATACCGCCTGAAAGGTTCAAATACCTTTGTTTCTCACAACCTGAAAGATCAGTATGAGCATATCGTGATGCATGTGGATGTGAGCCTGGTCAACAGCGACATTCTCGATATGCAGGGTTTCCGCAAATGGAGGCCCGATCTGGCTGATGCGGAATTCATCCTCGAAGATAATCAGTATGTCTGCGGATATGCCGTGGAAAAAATGTCGAAATCACTGTATAACGTTGTCAATCCCGACGAACTCATCGGGCATTACGGGGCCGATACGTTTCGGTTGTACGAGATGTTCCTCGGTCCGCTTGAACAGTCAAAACCCTGGGATACAAACGGCATTGAAGGTGTGTTCAGGTTCATCAGAAAATTCTGGAGGCTCTACCATGACGAGGAAAACCGTTTCAGGTTCAGCGATGGAGCTCCCGAAGCAGCCGAACTTCGTATTCTGCATAAAACAATAAAAAAGACCCAGGAAGACATAGAGCGTCTTTCATTCAATACCGCGGTGAGCACATTTATGATTTGCGTCAATGAACTGGGCGAGCTTAAATGCAGCAAGCGCGCTGTTTTGGAAGATCTCTTAATCCTGATTTCACCTTATGCCCCACACCTGGCCGAAGAACTCTGGCAGGCCTCCGGGCATAACGAAAGTATCATAAAGGCAAATTTCCCCTTGCTCAACGAAGAATACCTGGTCGAAAACACCTTTAAATACCCGGTTTCCTTCAATGGCAAAATGCGCTTCCTGCTGGAGCTTCCGGTTGAAATGCAGGCCGGGGAAGTTCAAAAAGCAGCGCTTGCCGCAGAAGAGTCTGCGAAATGGCTTGAAGGCAGGAACCCGAAAAAAATAATTGTGGTCCATAAGAAGATCATCAATGTAGTCGTTTAATATATAAAGCCTCCATGGCCCGAACTTTGCTTCGCTTATTTTTTCTCTTCGCAGTCACGTTCAACTGTTCGCTATTCAGTGTTCACCTGTTTGCACAGGATCTGAAGCTGGTAATTAACAAATCGTTTACTTACGGGGAAAAACTGACATTTACAGTTTATTACGATTCCTATATTACCGGAAAGGTAACCGCAGGTATGGGCAGCCTTGAAATCAGCAGCGAGGCGGTGGATGTTTCGGGAAGGAAAACCTACCATATTGTCGGGGAAGGAAAATCAAAAGGTGCCTTTAACCTGTTTTTCAAAGTCAACGACCGTTTCGAAAGCTGGGTTGACGAAGAATATCTTGTACCCTGGAAGTTCAAAAGGGATACCCGTGAAGGGGGCTACAACTATAAGGACGAGGTGAAGTTCAACCAGCTGACGGGATCGTATTCAAGCACCAGGGCAAACAAGAAAATGCCCGTGGGCACACACGATATTATTTCGGCCTATTTCCATGCGAGAAATTTCGATTTTTCAGCCCTGAAACCTGGTGATATCTATCCGATCAATTTCATTCTTGACGACTCTCTCTATCTTTCGGTGATCAAATTTATCGACAGGGAAGTTGTTACAACCGAACTCGGGACTTTCCACTGCCTTCACTTTAAGCCCATGGTCGTCACCGGCACTGTTTTCAGTCAGCCCTATCCCATGGACCTTTGGATCAGCGATGATAACAACCATATTCCTGTCCTCGCCAAATCGGCTGTGATCGTAGGTTCTGTGAAAATGGAACTGGTAAAATACAAGGGGTTGAAGAATCATGACTAGTGAATGGTGACTGGTGAACGCTGAATGATGTATAAACCATAGAAATTATGAGAAACCCGGCAGCAATTACAGCAGTGTTCTGCCTTATCTTATTATTGACTGCGGATGAAGTGGATGCGCAATTCGTAAAAGGTTCGGATATCGGATGGCTGCAGCAGATGGAAGCTACCGGTTATACCTTCTACGACAGCACGGGCACCCAAAAAGAATGCCTGCAGATATTGAAAGACCATGGGATCAATACAGTCCGGCTCAGGGTCTGGGTGGATCCATCAACGGATAAAGTAAACGGGCACTGCAGCAAGAAGGAAGTTGCCGTGATGGCTATTCGGGCAAAGAATATGGGAATGAGGATCATGATTGATTTTCACTATAGTGACTCCTGGGCCGATCCAGGCAAACAAACCAAGCCTGCAGCCTGGTCGGGCCATACGTTCAGCCAGCTGCTTGACGATGTTTATAATCATACATACGGGGTCCTTGATACATTGAAATCCCTCGGAGTAAAACCCGATTGGGCCCAGATAGGGAATGAGATACCGGGAGGCATGCTCTGGCCCGACGGGAGCACTTCGAACTGGCCCCAGCTTGCCCTGCTCCTGAATAAGGGATATGATGCTGTAAAGGCCGTCGACAATACAATTAAAGTTATCGTCCATCTCGACCAGGGCAATAATAACCCAAGGTTCAGGACTTTCTTCGATAATGCCAAAACGTATGCAGTGAGGTATGATATCATTGGCGCATCCTACTACCCCTACTGGCTTGGGACCGATTATACCGAAACCATAGACGAACTTGGCGGCAACCTCAACGATATGGCAGGCAGGTACGGCAAAGAAGTGATGGTGGTTGAGGTCGGCGGGGATTTTACGAAGGTGCAGAATACCTATGATATGCTGGTAGCTGTCCTGAACAAAGTCAAAACTGTTCCCAATGACAAAGGACTTGGGGTCATATACTGGGAGCCAGAAGGCGAAAAATCATGGAGCGGGTACCAGCTGAGTTGCTGGGGATCCGACAAAAAACCAACCGCTGCGCTTTATGCGTTCCTGGTTCACCTCACTGGCATTAACAACCAGGATAGTAAACCGGGAATTTTCATTTATCCCAATCCCTGTTTCGGCGGACTGCTTAATGTTGATTTAAACGGATTAACCGGTTCTTCCGAACTCAGGATCTTCGGAGATAATGGACTGCTGATGAAACAACTTACCCTGAAAGATCATAACAAAGCTGCCATAGATATCAACCTCAGGCCGGGAATATATATTATCAATGTGGATAATGAAGGTCGCGAAATCACCGGGAAACTGCTGGTAAATTAGCACCATTTCCGGCATACTCTTTGTTTCTTCTTTTCGTTTTTGTATTATTGACTAAAATTCGGATTATGAATACCCGCTCATTTTTTTTCGGGACGGCATTGTGTTTTATACTATTGTCCCCGGTAACTTTTGCACAGAAATCCATAAATAAGGGAACACCCTCCCCTTCCTGGCAAAAAGAATGGAAACAGGTTGACTCCCTTGCAGACCAAGGCCTGCCGAAATCGGCAATGGAAATTGTTGAGAAGATATACAGGTCTTCAAAATCGGGAAAAGACATCCCCCAGTTTATTAAAGCAGTCATTTATAAAATCAGGCTGAACAGCTTCTTCCGTGAAGATTTCCTCGTCGGGACCATACGCGACCTTGATGATGAAGTTAAAACAGCCGCAGGACCCTCTAAACAAATCCTGCAGTCGATTTCGGCTGAAGTGTATTCAAAGTACTACGAAAACAACCGGTATCGCTTCAGCGACAGGACCCGGCTCGCCGATGTGAAGCCCGACAGCCTGGCAACCTGGGACCAGAATACCCTGATGAAAGTAATTTACAATAACTACCTGGCTTCGCTTCAGGACGACAAGCTGCTGAAATCAATACCAATCACTGATTTCAAGGCAATTATCGAAATTCCCGGATCCGGGTTTACCGGTCAAACATCCCCTGGAAAAGATCTTGAAAAGGCAGTCATCTTCCGCCCCACCCTCTATGATTTCCTGGCCAACAGGGCGCTTGATTTTTTTATCTCTACCGATGGGCCCGTGATTAAACCGGCCCCCGGGTTCAAAATGAATAATGCTTTATATTTTTCCCCCACTGATGAATTCATCAAACTCTCCTTCCCTGCCAGCGATACTATGTCGCAGGTACTGCAGGCCATTAAAATATACCAGGATCTTGCTTTGTTTCACCAGAATGATAAAAATCCAACGGCTCTGATTGAGGCCGAACTTGCACGCCTGAAGTTTGTTAAAGACAAGGCCTGTGAGTGCAATGCCGACAGCCTGTACCTGGATGCCTTGAAAAAGTTTGAAAACAGGTTTAGTGAGTCTCCCGTTTCGGCTGGTATTTCCTTTGTGATTGCAGGATTTTACAGTGAGCAGGGAGGAGGCAAAGCAACCGATGCCCTGCATAGGTACGACATCAAAAAAGCCCTTGAAATCTGTGAAGCCGCAATTAAACGTTTCCCCGCCTCGGAAGGTGCGAAAAACTGCCGCATCCTGGCCGACAATATCCTTGGCAAGGAAACAGGAATTAAAAATGAAGCTGTCGTTTGCCCGGATAAACTTTCCCTTTCGCTGATCACCTATAAAAATATTAATAAACTGTTCCTGAGACTGTATAAAACCGGAAGGGAAGATTGGGAGTCGGTAAAGGAAAAAGTTAAAAAAGAAGAAATAATTGAATTCATCGAAAAACAGCCAATTATAGCAAGCTGGGATCAGCTTCTTCCCGATTTTGGTGATTACAGGAACCACAGCATTGAAACACTTCTCCCCCCTGCAGGCCCGGGCTTCTATGTTATCCTTGTTTGCCCGGATTCTTCGTTTTCGAAGTCTTCAAAACTGATCACTTATTCCGACTATGTGGTTTCTGCTCTTAATTACATCAGCAGGCAAAATAAGAACGGAAGTATCAGCCTGAACATTTTCAACCGCGAAAACGGTTTGCCGGCGGCTGGGATAAAAGCAGAAACCTGGGTGAGGAATTACAACTACGCGAACAGGCATTGGGAAACAAGTAAAATTAATGACTTAATTAGCGACAACGATGGTTTCGTTATAATTCCCGCTGTAGAAGCAGGGGCGAGAAACAATAACCTGTATTGTAGGCTGACCAAAGGCGATGATGTTCTGTTGACAACAAGCTTTTACCAGTATCCGGTTTCTCAGTTGCCTGAAAAATCTGTAAAGCAAACGACATTTTTTACCGACAGGGCTATTTACAGACCAGGCCAGACGATTTATTTTAAGGGAATAGTATTGGAGAAAAAAGGGGAGCATGTGAAGCTTCTCACCCGCGAATCAACCAGGGTCAATTTTACAGATGTCAACGGCCGTAAAATCTCGGAACAGAATTTCACGACCAATGATTTCGGGTCCTTTAACGGTTCCTTCATTGCTCCTGTTGATGTTATGCCGGGCCAGATGTATATTTCCAACGAATCGGGAAATATTGCAATCTCAGTTGAAGAATACAAACGCCCTACATTTGAAGTGAGTTTCTCCCCCCTGGAAGGCAATTATAAGCTGAACGAAACCATTACCGTTAAAGGAAATACCAAAGCCTACACGGGAAATGCCATCGGCCAGGCAAATATTTCTTACAGGGTGGTCAGGAATGTGCGCTTTCCATGGTGGGAAAGATGGTTTATGCCCTTCCCCTCATCCGCCGAAACCGAAATCGCAAATGGTATATTGAAAACAGCCCCCGACGGCTCATTCAGGATTTCATTTACCGCGGTGCCCGATTTCTCCGTTGCCAGGTCAAATAACCCTGTTTTTGATTTCAATATTACAGCTGACGTCACAGATATCAATGGTGAAACGCAATCCTCACAGCAATCGGTACAAGCAGGATACCGGTCCTTGTTGTTATCGGTGAATGCCCCCGAAAAAATAAATCCCTCTGCCGACAGCCTCTTAAAATTTAGTGCAACTAACCTGAACGGGAGGCCCACCCCGGTAAAGCTGGCAGTGAATGTTTCCAGGCTGGGTGTTCCCGACAGGGTTTTCCTTAAAAGAGGCTGGGATAAACCCGATACTTCCCTGCTAACCGAAAAAGCCTTCCATGAATCTTTTCCCTCTTTCAGTTACGGAAACGAAAATGACACTTCTTCCTGGAAACCAATGGAAACCATTGTGGATAAGATTATCGACCTGGCTGCAGATTCAGTCATCAATATTAAATCATATACTGATAATTCAGGGACCTCACAAGCCGTCAAATCTGGTCTTTATCAAATTTTATTGTCTGCGGATGACCCTTTCGGAGAAAAAGTAAGCGTGAAGCGCTATTTTACTGTGTATGACCCCGGGTCAACAGCACTCCCCGGCAGCCCCGTTAACTGGTTCGTACCCCTTAAAACAAAAGCAAAGCCAGGCGAAAATGCAGGTTTTCTTATCGGTTCAAAGGAAAAAGATGTTAAAGTGATGGTTGAGACCTGTATCGGCGATAGCCTTGTGTCGAGGAAATGGGTTACTGTTTCAAACTCCCAGGTGCAGATCGATGTACCTGTTTTGGAGAGTTACCGGGGAAATTTTTCGGTCAATTTCGTGTTTTCAAAACTCAACCGCATCTACCAGAATTACCAGCTGATTTCGGTTCCCTATGCCGACAATAAACTTAATATTGCGTTTGAGTCGTTTCGGAGCAAGATACTCCCCGGCGAAAAGGAACAATGGAAAATCCATATCAGCAATTCGGGAAACAAGCCTGTATCTGCCGAATTCCTGGCATCGATGTATGATGCCTCCCTCGATGCTTTCAGACCAAATACCTGGTCATTTGATCTTGGAGGGAAATTTTACGGAGCGAATCCCTGGAATACAGGCAACGGTTATTTTATCCGCAGTGGTTCTGCTGCCTCAGCAAAAACAAGGGGCAATTACGCCACACATGAGTATCCTGAACTGAACTGGTTTGGGTTAAATTATTTTGGCTCAAGGCCCTATCCCATGATGATCAAATCGGGGCGAACCGACCGCCAGGGGGTCATGGAGGAAAAATCAGGGATGGCCATGTCCATGAATGCGAATCCTGAAGCGCCCCCCCCTCCCGAAGACCTTAATGTATCCGGGATCAATGCAGGTGGCGGGGAGAGGCCAAAACAACCAGCAGAAAAATCGGGGTTCCAGCTGAGGAAGGATTTTCGTGAAACTGCTTTCTTCTATCCTGATCTTGTTACCGATTCGGCCGGAGGGCTGTCATTGAGCTTCACTGCACCCGAATCCCTTACACAATGGAAGTTCCAGGGTTTTGCACATACTTCAGGCCTGCTTTACGGCATGGTTGAGAAAGAACTTGTAACCCGAAAAGATTTAATGGTAATACCGAATTCACCGCGTTTTGTGAGGCAGGGCGACAACCTGGTCTTCGGTGCAAAAGTTGTGAATCTTTCCACCCAGGATATGAAGGCTTCGGTGCACATTGAGCTTTTCGACGGCATCACAATGAAATCCCTCGACAGCCTTATTTCGGGTCCCTCACGACAGGAAATCTCCATACCGCAGGGTGAAAGCACAGGTATTCTCTGGAATATCCTGATACCCGAAAACCCTTCGGTTTCATTGCTGCAATACCGTATTATAGCCGAATCAGGGGCATTCAGCGACGGCGAAGAAAAGATCATCCCGGTACTGCCGAACCGGATGATGGTTACCGAGACCCTGCCCTTGCCTGTTCGTGATAAAGGAGCATTTGATTTCAGCTTTGACAAACTCATAGCCTCATCCTCTGGTAATACACTTAAAAATTACCGCCTCACCCTTGAATTTGCTTCAAACCCTGCCTGGTATGCCGTTCAGGCCCTTCCCGCCCTTAATGAAAAAGAATTCGAAGACGCTTATTCCACATTCGGGGCTTTCTACTCAAACTGCATTGCCTCCCATATAATGAACTCTGACCCGAAGATCAAAGCTGTGTTTGAAAGCTGGAAACACCTTTCGCCGGATGCACTGCTTTCCGGCCTTGAGAAGAATTCCCAGCTGAAGTCCCTGCTGCTGCAGCAGACTCCCTGGGTTATGGAGGCAAAGACTGAAACTGAAAACCGCCGGAGACTCGGGATGTATTTTGATCCCGGCAACCTTCAAATGAACCTTGAGAAAAACCTGACGCGCCTGCAGAAACTCCAGACTCCCGGCGGAGGCTGGACATGGTTCGAAGGCATGCCCGAAAGCAGGTTTATGAGCCAGGATATTATAGGGGGGCTGGCCCGCCTTGACCACCTTGGAGCATCCCTTTCAGGAAACAACCTGGAAATGAAACAGATGATTAACAACGGCTTGCGTTTCATTGATGAGGAATTCGGGAAAAGTTATGAAGAGCTGAAAAGACGTAACCCCTCCCCTTTGAAAGACAACAATATTTCGGCCCTGGAAATTCAGTTCCTGTATGTTCGTTCATCTTTCCTGAAAAGCCAGCCGCTTTCACCAAAATTCCAGGAAGCCCTGAATTATTACCTCTCCCAGGCCGCGCAATACTGGACCAAAGAAGATCTTTCGTCCCAGGCTATGATTGCAACAGCTCTGGACCGTTTCGGGAAGAAAGATGTTTCGGCCCTCATTATGAAATCCCTTTCCGAAAGAGCTCTTCATTCAGTCGAAATGGGAATGTACTGGGCCCGGGAAGGAGGCTATTACTGGCACCAGGCTCCTGTTGAAACCCAGGCCCTGCTTATCGAAGCCTATGCGGAAGTGAGCAAAGATAACAACAGTGTCAACGAAATGAAGATCTGGCTTCTGAAGCAGAAACAAACCCATTCCTGGACAAGTTCCAGGGCCACAGTTGAGGCTTGCTACGCCTTGCTGGCCAGGGGAAGCGACCTGCTGTCGGCAGACCCGGGAATAAAGATCTCGCTTGGAAAACTTAAAATCGATCCGTCGAAGCTCCCCGATATCAGCCAGGAGGCCGGAACAGGGTACTTCCAGCTGAGCTGGAGTGGCGAGGAGATCATTCCCGAAATGGGAAAAGTGAAGGTAAGTAAGTCAACCGACGGACTGGCCTGGGGGGCCCTTTACTGGCAGTATTTTGAGAATATGGACAAAATCACCGTTGCTGCGACATCCCTGAAACTTGAGAAGAAACTTTTCCTTGAAAAAAACACCCCGTCGGGGCCGGTCCTTGTTGCGCTTAAGGACCAGTGCAGCCTTAAAACCGGGGATAAGCTGAAGGTGAGGATTGTTCTTTCGACAGACCGGGAACTGGAGTTTGTGCATATGCGTGACCAGAGGGCATCAGCCTTTGAACCGGGATCAGGGAACCGGGATCAGGAAACCGGGAGTACTTTATCGGGATACCGCTACCAGGATGGTCTTGGATATTACCAGAGCACAACCGATGCTTCAACTGATTTCTTCTTCGATTACATCCCCAGGGGAACTTATGTTTTCGAATATCCCCTGGTAGTGAATGCTGCGGGAGATTATTCCAACGGCATTACGACCATACAGTGCATGTATGCACCAGAGTTTTCGGCTCACAGCGAAGGGATAAGGGTTAGGGTCGAAAAATAAAGCAACATCACGAGAGCGAAGCGATCATCATGAACATCACGAATTTTCCTACCTTTGCAGCCCAAATTCAATACCTAGATTATGCTGCGAACGCATACCTGCGGAGAACTCCGCATTGAAAATTCTTCCCTTGTCGTGACCCTCTGCGGATGGGTGCAAAGGTCAAGGGAAATGGGCGGCCTCACTTTTATCGACCTCCGCGACCGGTACGGGATCACCCAGCTGGTGTTCAACATGGAGAAGAATCCTGTTCTTTGTGAAGAAGCCCGCAAACTTGGACGTGAGTTCGTGATAAAAGCAAAAGGGACAGTTGCCGAAAGAAGCAATAAAAACCCTAAAATGCCTACGGGCGACATCGAGATAAATGTTGAAGAACTCACTGTTCTCAACTCTTCCAAAATACCGCCTTTTACCATCGAAGACAATACCGACGGGGGCGAAGAACTCCGCATGAAATACCGTTACCTCGACCTCCGCAGGCAGTCGAACAGGAAGAACCTGGAATTAAGGCACAAGCTGTCTATCGAGACCAGGAACTACCTGAATTCCAAAGACTTCATCGACATTGAAACACCTTACCTGATCAAATCAACTCCCGAAGGCGCCAGGGATTTCGTGGTTCCTTCACGCATGAACCCGGGCCAGTTCTACGCATTGCCACAGTCCCCCCAAACATTCAAACAGCTATTGATGGTAGCCGGGTTCGACCGGTATTTCCAGATCGTGCGCTGTTTCAGGGACGAGGATCTTCGTGCCGACCGCCAGCCTGAGTTTACACAGATCGACTGCGAAATGTCGTTCGTGACACAGGAAGACATACTGAATACTTTTGAAGGACTCGCCAAACACCTGTTCAAATCGGTCCTCAATATGGATATGGTTGATTTTCCACGGATGTCGTATGACCAGGCCATGAAACTGTATGGTTGCGACAAGCCCGATCTGAGGTTCGGGATGACCTTTGTTGAATTCACCGGTCTTATGAAAGGCAAGGGGTTCAAGGTAGCTGACGAAGCCGGGCTTATTGCAGGTATCAGGGCGGAAGGCTGTGCCGAATACACCCGCAAACAGCTCGACGAGCTAACCGATTATGTAAAACGGCCACAGGTTGGCGCCACCGGACTGATGTATATTCGTTACGCTTCGGATGGTTCGGTGAAATCTTCTGTTGATAAATTTTATACTGCGGATGACCTGGCGGTTATCCTTAAAGAATTTGGAGCTGTACCCGGCGACCTGGTGCTGATCATGGCCGGGGCGGAAGAGAAAACACAGAAAGCACTATGCGAGCTGAGACTCGAGATGGGTCGCAGGCTCGGACTGATGAAAACCGGTGATTTCAAGCCCCTCTGGGTGACCGATTTCCCCCTGCTCGAATGGGACGGAGAAACAAACAGGTTTTATGCAAAACACCATCCTTTTACTTCACCCAAACCTGAAGATGTCCCATTGCTGGATACAGATCCGGCAAAGGTCAGGGCCAATGCCTACGACCTTGTCATCAACGGAACCGAAATAGGCGGAGGTTCCATCAGGATTCACAACAAAGACTTGCAGCACAGGATGTTCCAGGTGCTTGGATTCACCGAAGAAGATGCCGTCGCACAGTTTGGCTTTTTAATGAACGCCTTTGAATACGGTGCACCTCCCCACGGAGGCATAGCTTTTGGCTTCGACCGCTGGTCCACGATTTTTGGAGGCGGTGATTCAATACGCGATTTCATAGCCTTCCCAAAGAACAATTCGGGAAGGGATGTCATGATAGATTCACCATCAGCAATCAAAGAAGAACAGTTAAAAGAACTAAGTATAAAGTTAAATGTCTAAATGCTTATCCAGTAATCCAGTAATCGGCGCGAAGCGCCTGATCTGCAGCTACGCTGCGATTACTTGTTAACTGGATTTGCTTCCCCAAAATCGAAAAACCAACCATAATGAAACAGCTAATAAGTATAATTTTCGTCAGTGCAGTTATTGTGCTATCTTCCTGCGGCGGCAATGCGGAATTGAAAAAGGATGCTAAAAACATTGCAGTTGCAATGTGCAGGAATATTGAAACCATGAACAACCTCAAGGCAGTGAATCCCGGGGATTCCCTGAAGGTAATACAGTTGCGCGCCAAGGAAAAACAGGCTGAGGTGGAAATGACTGTCCTTTACCAGGAATTCAAAGCTAAATACAAGGATAAACTGTCGGACAAGAAGTTCAGCGAAGAGTTCGCAAAGGAACTTCGCAAAGCCATGCTTGACTGTCCTTATCTTTCAAAAGAAGACAGGGCCAGTTTCGAAAAAGATATAAACAAGTAGTTACAGGATACGGGATAACAGGATCATCAGGTAGCGATGAAGCACAAGCCCAACATCGAGATCACAGCTCCTGTAGGTACATGGGAGTCACTGCAGGCAGCAATACAGGCCGGTGCTGATTCTGTGTATTTCGGCATTGGCGTGCTGAACATGCGTGCCCGTTCATCTATAAATTTCAGCCGCCGTGACCTGGTTAAGATTTCACGCATCTGCCGTAAACACGGGCTGCGCACTTACTTAACACTTAACACCGTCATCTTCGACAATGAACTGAAGGAGATGAAAAAGATGGTCGACTCGGCCCTGAAAAACGGCATTGATGCGATTATAGCTTCCGACCATGCAGTGATACAGTATGCCCGTTCGGTGGGAATGGAAGTCCATATGTCGACCCAGACGAACATCACCAACCTGGAAGCAGTGAAATACTGGTCGCAGTTTTCAGGGACCATGGTGACCGCCCGTGAACTGAGCCTTAATCAGGTGGCGGCAATCCACCGTTCCATCATCCGCCGTAAAATCATAGGGCCGTCGGGAGAACTGGTTAAACTGGAAGTCTTTGCCCACGGGGCTTTGTGTATGGCGGTTTCGGGGAAATGCTATCTCAGCCTTGATCATTACAATGCTTCTGCCAACCGGGGCGCCTGTTACCAGACCTGCCGCAGGCCCTATAAAGTCACCGACTCCGATGGTGAGATCGAACTCCTGGTCGACAATGAATATATCATGTCGCCCAAAGACCTTTGTACAATCGGGTTCCTTGACAAGATAATCAATGCCGGGGTATCGTTGCTGAAGATCGAAGGCCGCGGCCGCAGCCCCGAGTATGTGAAAACCGTCGTCTCGTGTTATAGGGAAGCTGTGGATGCCGTTCTTGACGGGACCTACAGCGAGGAGAAGGTCGAGGGCTGGATTAACAGGCTTAAGACTGTTTACAACCGTGGTTTTTGGGAAGGGTATTACCTTGGCAGGAAAACTGGGGAATGGGCCGGGCAGCATGGTTCTGTTGCTACCACGACCAAAGAGTATGTTGGAAAGGTTACCAACTATTTTAAAAAACTGAAAGTCGCCGAGATCAAAATGGAATCAGGCAGGCTTTCAAAAGGCGACAGGATCTATATCCAGGGTCCCACAACCGGGGTTGTTGAATTTACAGTGCCCGGGATCCGGGTGGACCTGAACGAAGTAAAAACAACAGTGAAGGGGGAATTCTGTTCCGTCCCCATAGATATCATGCTTCGCCGGGCCGATAAAGTGTATAAGATAAATGTGACTGGTGACTAGTGAAAGTGAAGGTGACGGCAAACGTAATTATTCGCATTATTGTAAATTTTATTGGTGCTCATTTCGGCTTCGCCGAATGTAAATCTAAATCGTAAATTGAATTTCAATCTCCACACCCACACACGATGGTCAGACGGTTCTTCGGAACCGGACAGATATGTTGAGGAAGCTTTACGCCAGGGTTTTTCGGTATTGGGTTTCAGTGACCATTCTCCTGTTCCTTTCGAAAATTCTTTTGCCCTTAAGGAAAAGAACTTCCCGCTTTATTGCCGTGCAATCAGGGATCTGCAAAAGAAATACTCCTCTCTCTCATCCGCAGAAAAAACAATTGAAATCCTCCTGGGTATTGAGATCGATTTCATCCCCGGCCTGACCGCATCCTTTGAAGAACTGAGTGGGAAATATCATTTTGATTATACCATCGGCTCGGTTCACCTGGTGCGTGATGAAAACCATGAAGGGCTGTGGTTTATCGACGGCCCTGATATTTCCATTTATGATGATGGGATAAATGGCATCTTCGGAGGGGATGGCCGCAGGGCTGTAACTGCTTACTACAGGCAATTGCAGGAGATGGTATCAAAGCATAAACCCGGTATAATCGGGCACATGGATAAAGTAAAAATGTACAACCGCGGGCGGTATTTTTCGGAGACCGATCCATGGTACATCAGGCTTGTAGACGAAACCCTGGATCTGATCTCAGCCTCAGGGGCCGTAGTGGAAGTAAATACCCGTGGCTTATACAAGAAACGCTCCGAAACCTTTTTCCCGGGTCCCGATATCCTTAAGAAGATCCTTAAAATGAATATACCGGTAACAGTAAGTTCTGATGCACACAAACCGGAAGAGCTGTCGAACCTGTTTGAACAAGCCAGGTTCACCCTGAAAAGCCTTGGTTTCATTACGCAGCATGTGTTAACAGGCAAAGAATGGAAAGAAGATCCCTTATAGTAATCCTGTCGCTCGGGTTATGTTTTTCTTTACTGGCTTCATGTAAAAAGAAAGAAAGCAGCGTGTCGGGAAGCAGCCTGGGATCCTTTTCCTTTACGGCATCGGAACTGGCCATCATGCCCTACCCTACCGATGACACTTTGATCTTTAAGAGCACCGAAGGGGATTCCATCGTTTTCAAATACAGCGGCCGGAATTCGATGATGAAATCAGTTTATGAACATCCTCAAAACCCATCGGGATACCAAGGTAATTTTTATACCTGCGAGGTAAATTCTTCTGGCTTTGTTTCTGCAAATTCCGATTATATTTATTTTAACCTTCATTATTCGGATCCTTTCCTGGGATACCCGGGAACAAAGTATTTCAATATCGGCCTGACAACCGGCAGCAGCGGAAGCTGCGGCTTTTCAGCCGAGTTCCGTTTTGAGGCTGACACCCTGATAAGTTATGTGCCTGATTCCGCTTTTAAAGCGGGTGGTTATGTCAAAGCACTTTATAAAACCCTCGCTATCGGCCCCAGGGCATTTGAAAATGTTTATGAACTCGTGGGCCCTGCATTAACTGCCTATTGCCCCGTATTTTTTTCCAGGGTATATTACAGTATCAGCGGGGGTGTTGTCGGATTTGCACTGAATACGGGGAAAACCTGGTTCCTTATGCCAGGGAAAATAACACCCCCGGTCAATGCTGTAACCCCCCGGCCTTACTTTCCGGTTTATCCGTCCTCATACTGGATTTTTCAGACCGGGTCCGGCACATCGGTGAGCAGGACGGGCAACAACTACGTTAGTTTTAAGGGGATGACTTTAACCACATTTGACGGACTGGCAGTAAATCAGTATGCCAGGTTTGTCACTTACGGTGCGGTTGAAATCGGCTGGATCCCGGTTCTTTCTGAAACCCCCGGCGCGACCTGGGAAATGCCCCTGGGCAGCCCGGCATCAGATCCCTATACCCAGGTGTGGCAGGTCATGCAAAAGACTGTCGACAGTAACCATGATTCCATTATCATCCAGAGATATTATACCTATCATAAAGTTCCGCTGGTTAGAAATTCCCTCTATGTTTGGCAAACCTTTAAAAAGAACGTGGGGCTGGTGTTTGAATGCTGGGTCGACACGGCAACCAATGATACGGTTTACAGGAAAAAACTGATTGATTACCACATTAACCATTAGCTTTCGTATGAGCTTGAAAAAACAATTTGCATCTGAAGTACAGGATGCACTGAAAACAGGGGAAAAGCCTGGTATCCTTTCAGAAAAAGAGATTTCCCACCTGCCTGCAGTTGTTCAGAAATATTTACATTACACCGGATGCACAGGAAACGAAAAGGTGAAGAATGTGCATGTTGTTTTTGAAGGTGAAATGAAACTGGATGAAAAGCACGAATGGCTTGGCATTCATTCGGAACAGTACAACTTTTTTGAAAATCCTTCGCGTTTTTTCTTTATTACCACCCATATGAAAGGCATGCCGGTCACCGGTCTTCATGTATATAAATCGGCCAGTGCAACCATGGTCATCAAACTTGCCGGGATGATCACGGTTGCCGATGCAAGCGGGCCCAGGATGGACCAGGGTGAAACTGTCACCGTATTAAACGATATGTGCTTTATGGCGCCTGCATCCCTGATCAGTCCTGCAATTGCATGGGAAGTTATCGACGACCTGACTGTCAGGGCCACCTTTACCAATGCAGGGATAAGGGTTTCGGCAAAACTGTTTTTCGACGAAGATGGCCGGCTGGTCAATTTTATTTCTGATGACCGCTTCATGTCGAAGGACGGGAAAAGCTATGAAAGCCTGCCCTGGTCAACGCCGATAAGCGATTACAGGGAAATCAACGGCCGTTTGCTTCCAACCTATGGTGAAACCATCTGGCATTATCCCGACCGGGAGTTTTGCTACGGAAGGTTCAGGGTTAAGGAGTTAAGGTACAATGTAATAGAGATGAACCCCTGAGGGGGCGGTAAGACCAATTCATCCAATATAAGAGATCTGAAATCCGGTATCAGTAAGCCGGATTATTTTTCCCTGGCGATCCAGGCCTTCAACATAAATCGCCTTATCAGGCTTTACCGGGCAAACAAACTCACAGGCGCCGCAGCCATTGCACAGCTCCTCCCCGATCTTGGGGATTTTCAGGTCTCCCAGGTAAGCTTGCATTTCTATGGCTTTTGTGGGGCAGTGATCCGAACATTTTGCACAGTTTTTATGTTCCGAAACAACCACACTACGGTTCTTCTTAAAAGCCGCCAGTCCGATCCTTGTCTATTGCTTTTCTTGAAGTTCCAGGGGCAGGATTGCTCCGGAGGGGCATACCTCAAGGCAACGTACACAGTCATACCGGCAAAAAGCCTTTGAAAAATCGAGTTTCGGCTGGAAGATTCCCGAGGTTCCGTATTCAAAGAACGTGGGCTGTAAAACATGGGTCGGACAGTAAGAAACACACAACTGGCAGGCCGTGCAGTGGGACGTGTAATGCTTAAGACTGATGCTTCCCGGGGGCATCACGGGGATTGGGTCAATGGATGCCTTCAAGGAAGAAGGGAAACGGTATGGAATGATCAGGGCAGAAAGTGCGGCCGCCCCGCCGGCCGATTTACGCAGGAAACTGCGACGTGAGGCGTTTGCCGGCGGGGCGGCCTTGCCCTGTTTCCTACGATTATGATGCCCGTCCATGAACCCGGCAGATCCGACAGCCAGGGCCGTTGAGGCCTTAAAAACGATGGGACGAACTGCAGCCAGGTAATCCAGCGGAAAACAACTGAAGGCAGGGCTGGAACAATTCCTGTAAACAGCAGCAGTGTCGACAGCAGGAACACCATGGCGAAAAAATACCTGAGCGGTTTAAGAATGGCCGACTGCATCCGGGTGAATGATTTGTGCATAAAATTACTGATTTTCTGCTCCGGATTTAGTACTTTCGCTATACACTTGGACTTGCTTATGATCAGCCGCGAAACCATTGATAATATTATCTCAGCCGTAAGGATTGAAGAGGTTGTCGGTGATTTCATAAGCCTCAGGCGAAGGGGTGTGAACCTGATCGGCCTCTGCCCTTTTCACAACGAGAAAACCCCCTCCTTTACGGTTTCCGCAGCAAAAGGCATATATAAGTGTTTTGGCTGTGGAAAAGCCGGGAACGGAGTCGGTTTTATCATGGAGCATGAACACCTGACCTATCCCGAAGCCCTGAGGTACCTGGCCAAAAAATACCAGATCGAGATAGAAGAGGAGGAACAGACCCCCGAACAACTCCAGGAGATCAGCGAAAAGGAAAGCCTGTTCAACCTGAACGAGTTCGCAAGGAAATATTTTACCTCAGTACTGTTTAATACTGAAGAGGGCAAAGCCGTCGGGCTGGCTTACTTCAGGGAAAGGGACATCAGGGAAGACATCATACAGAAATTCCAGCTGGGCTTCAGCCCCGATAAATGGAACGCGCTTGCCGAACACGCCATACAGGAAGGGTATAAAAAGGAAATGCTTCTTAAAACAGGGCTGGCTACCGAAAAGGACGGCAAACTTTACGACCGCTTCCACTCCCGGGTGATCTTTCCCATACATTCGGCTTCGGGGCGAACTTTAGGCTTCGGGGGCCGTATCCTTTCATCCGAAAAGACCCATGCAAAATATGTCAATTCCCCAGAGTCGGATATTTACAATAAAAGCAAAACGCTTTATGGTATTTATTTTGCTCGGACTGCTATTGCTCAGAAAGACAACTGCTACCTGGTTGAAGGCTATACCGATGTGATCTCCCTTCACCAGGCGGGAATTGAAAATGTAGTGGCTTCTTCGGGCACCTCTCTTACAAGCGAACAGGTAAGGATGATACAGAGGTATACTTCGAATATCACGATATTGTACGATGGCGACCCGGCGGGCATCAAGGCTTCATTCCGTGGCATCGATATGGTTCTCGAACAGGGCATGAATGTTAGGATAGTGCTCTTCCCCGATAACGAAGATCCGGATTCCTACGCCCGTAAGCATCACCCGGCGGAAACCGAAAAATTCATTTCAGGCAACGCCCTTAACTTCATTAGTTTTAAGACCAGGCTGCTGCTGGAAGAAACAAAAAACGACCCGGTCAAAAAAGCAGGGCTGATTAAAGATATTGTTGCCTCCATTTCCCTGATTCCCGATGCCATCACGCGTACTCTTTTCATCAGGGAATGCGCCGATATGATGACAGTTCCTGAGCAGGTCCTCGTCAATGAGCTGAATAAACTCAGGAGGAACAGGCTTAACAAAGAAATCCACACACAGGGAGGGGATTATGATATCCCGGGCCCCCAGGCCATTGCACCCAGCCAGGCTGTTACCGAAGCCGATACCTCATCGGCCGAAAGCCAGGAAAAAGAGATCATGCGCTTACTCCTGCTTTATGGAACGGATGTGGTAAAGATCGATCAGACCGATGAAAATAACGACCCGGTGAAAGTTCCTGTAATGGTTGCCGATTATATGGTCCATGACATCTGCAGGGATGAACTTGAATTTGAGAACAAGGTCTATGCGGCTATATTTGAGGAATACAGGGCCGGACTGGATGCCGACCAGGTTCCCGAGCGATCACACTTCCTGGGGCACGAGGAAAAGGAAATCGCCTATGCTGCGGTCGATCTGATATTCACTCCTTACGAGCTCAGCCAAAACTGGTTGAAACATAATGTCATGATTGATATTGAAGAAGAGAAGCTGCTGGTCCGCCTCGATTATTCACTTCTTTCATTCAAAGCCCGGAAAATAGACCTGATCATCGCCGACCTGCAAAAGAAACTCCATGGGAATGACTCGGCCGAAGATGTGACAATCATCCAGACAAGGTTCAGGGACCTCAAGGCCAAAAGCATACAGATTCACCGCAAGCTGAACAGGATCGTGATCCGGTGACTGTTTACTTCACTAAAATCACCTCCCTTAGCCTTGGATTGTTCCAGCTATCCATCAATGCCTTGAAATCATTGTAATTCTCCGGGCCTACAACACGACTGGAGAGCCTGATCTTCCGGCTGATACTGAGTTTGCTCCCATCGGTCTTCAATTCGAAAAAATACCTTCCGGCCTTGTTGTTGATTTCAATTTTTGCTGGCGGGTTAAATAAAACACAACCCGCGGGCAAGGTTAAGGTATATTCATAATTTTCTTCCCCAGAACAGGGGATTTCGACATCCTGGCTGCGTTTTGCCGAAAGAGTTTTCATCCCCCAGCTTTCAATGCCCGCATTACAATATGGAATTGTAAAATAGGACCATGACGAATCTTTCCTGAACGGGGTTTCGTCCATTACCGTGTATGTCTGAAAAGATGTTTCGGGAGAACTCTGGCTTACCTTGATCTCCTTAAGGTCCGATTTGGAAATATTGCCGCCTGCAAATGTTTTCATTTTGTTTTTATCGCGGATGAGTCCGAGGAAAGGGTTAACCGCGCCTCCGGTTTCAAGGCTCAGCTCCCCTGTGAGTTTGGGATCCGAAGAAACAATGAACGTCCCGTTCATGGCAATGGAAAGCCTGGCCGAACCGGAATGTTCATACTCTGCTTTTTCACCTTGACCCAGTGCAACAAAAACTTTATCGGACAGCAATTTTCTTAAATCCTGCTGGTTGGTCCCTGTCACCGAAAGATACTGTGCGCCGGCATCCTTCAGATCGATGCGCACGGCAAAATCTTCAATATCGGAAAGTGTCCCCAGTTTTTCATCAAAGAATGGCTCGCGGATGATTGCAACCGGGTCGGCTTCAATACCCGCAGCCTCGATCAGGGCCGACATCAAAATGGCTTTTTCAGGCAGGGTGGCCCCCATGCTGTTCCACGACTCTTCGGCGGTGCGAAGGCGGTATCCTGAACACCGCATGGGAACAGGCCACAAGCGGATGTCTTTGATCACTTTTTCCTGGATCTTCAAAGCCAGGCTGAGCAGGTCGGGGTTTTCCTTTTTTAAAGCCAGGATCCCGGCTTTCATTGCATCGCTGATTTTCATGCCAAAGGCCGGCTGGTTTGTGAGGGATTCATAAACCATATTCCTGTTTCCTGATGTGCTGAAAAGCAAATGGGGATATGCTTCACCTGAGCCCCTCTGAAATTCTTCCTGCGAAACCGCCGTAACATCCTGAAGATGCCAGGTAAAAACCTGGAAGTTGTTTTCGGCGGACTTCCGGGGCTCCGGAGCCCCGCCGGGGAGTTTGTAAAATAATTTCCCGTTTTGAGGTATTCTTACTCTGACAGTGAGGTCTTTGACCGGTTCATTTTCGGCAAGAAGCTCGTTTCCCATCATTGCCGGGGCATTGCCTCCGGCAGTATGCAATGTATAATCAAGGTGTACAACAGCCCCCCTCTCAAGGCCGGTATGCGTGATCACCATTTCACGCAGGGCATTAAATGCAGGGGCATTGGCTGAAAAGGCAGGAAGGACCTCGTTGAAGGAATTGGCCGGAGCCTCCACCTTTTTACCATCCGCCATTACGGTAAAACAGTTGTTAATTACAAGTTTCTGGAAACCGGGACTGTAAATAATGAAGGTTTCCCCGTAAAGATTGTGAAATGACCTGTAGGTCAGCAGTTTTTGTTCTTTTAAATACCGGTAATCCATGCTTCCGTCGGCATTCAGGGTATATTCCTTTACAAGGGTAATGTATTCTGCATCAGAACCCGGGCCTGCAGCAGCGGCCTTCTGGTCCTGGGCAATGACAGCCTGCCCTGAGACTAAGGACAATACACATAAAAATGAAAGTATTTTTCTCATATTTAATGGATTACAATTCTATAACCACTGCTTTTTCCGAAAATTTGTTTTGAGCTTCAACACCGGCCCTGAATTCAGGCCAGTCGGAGGCTTCATATATCCTTTTACCAAAAACAGCTTTGGATGTAAATTCAAGAATATTCCCGTTCAGGGAGTACCCGGCTTTATAGCTGATGTAATTTCCCCCGGTACTGGTTGAGGCCGGAACCCTACCTGCCTTGCAGCCCGACGGCAGTTTTATCGTTTCATGTATGCTGACCTGCCTTGAACAACGGTCCTTAAAAGGATAATTCCTCTCTCCAGGATCAGTATCGAAAGCAAGCTGCCCCTGGAAAGCCTTGAATATTTCGGCAGCCGAAAGCGGGGTGAACAACAGGGTTTTTCCGCTTACTGCAGCAAAACCCGGTATGGTGAATTCTATGCTGATCTTTTCGTTGCTTTCCCTGTAATTCACAGGATCAGTATATTCGATTTTTGTTACAACGGCCTGGGGCCAAAGCTTGAGGATCTCTTTTTCCACGTTCTGATACCAAACCGGGGGAGGGGAATTTTTCAGGAGTCCTCTTATGGCAATGTCGCTCTGTCCTTCGGCCTGTATCCCGAAGCTGCCTTTCAGGCTGCCGTCGGCGAGCAACTCGGTGTTGCCCTCTATTTTAATGTAATGGTTTGCGGGATCTGAACCTGCAGTCGTTCCAAGATCGGCCCCTTCGGGGATACCCATCAGGTATTGCTGCTGTTGTTCAGCACTGGACCATAATTCCCTGATGAATGGCACCCAGGTAGGATCGAGCAGCTTGTATTTCCCGTTACGCAGCCTTACAACGCTGACACAATGGTTGAACTGATCGGCAGGAATGTAATCAATACGGGATCCGGCCATCGTCATTGCGGGATAAGATTCAAATCCTGCCGCTCTCAGCATGGTGATCAGCATACCGGCCTTGTCTTTGCAAACCCCGCAACGATCTGTAAAGGTCATGGATCCTTTATGAAGCGTAAAGCCTTCCCCGCAACCCATCGAGATACCCGAATACCTTATCTCATCGGCACACCAGTGGGTGAGGCTGGCAATGGAATCCAGTTCGTTTTTTGCCCCTTTCAGGATCTCGCCGACCTTGGCTTTGATCTCAGGGCTTGATTCAAAACTTCCAAAATCCTCATTTACCTTATAAAACCAAAGCGATTTCGTTTTCCAGTCGGGACTGGTTGAGAGTAATAATTTAGGGGCCACATCCGACAGGGCAACCATTTTTGGTTCGCTCTTCAATGGGATCATCTCTTTTTTCGAAAAAGTATATATCATTCTGTCTTTTTCCATCCAGGACGAAACCTGGGCTTCCCCGTTGTAGACCTGGAACTGCAGGGTTTTGGATTTCGGAATATCAAGCCGGTAAACTTTCTCTTTGACCGGATTATTATCATAGAAATCAACGATGTCGTAAAAATGGCCGCGCATGGGCGGGATGTATTTGTCGTCATCATCCTGCAATAAAGCATAGGTAAAGCCTTTTCTGAAAAGCACGACTTCAACGGCATCGCCCGGATCAAGCCTGCCAACCGCGATCATTTTTTCCCTTGCCCCCCAATAAATAGCCCGCGCGGGAGCAGGATAATCCATCACGTTTTTCAGATCTATACTTCTTATACTGCCGTCCTTTCTGTAAATAGTTACATTACGGAATTCAATATAGGCCGATAAGGGATCATACCCGTATTTGATCACGCTCAGGTCAAGCGCCCCCTGTGGATTCAGGACCTTTGAGAGGGTGTGAATAACGACATACGTCAGTCCGCTTTCCTGCATGTTCACTAAAGTGCTGTCGAACACAACCAGGCGGGCATCGTTTGGATATTTCACAGCGTCGCCCGATTTCGTGATAAGATCCTGGATGGGACCGGCATGGATATTCATGCCTAAAAATATCATTGAAATAATGATCAGGATGTTTCTCATGGTTTGTTGGAAAAAAATTATTAGCTCGGTTTTGATTTAAGTATCTCCTGGTATGAAGAAATGTCAAAATAGGTCAGGTGCAGGGCCTGTTTTCCTTTAAACTGGATCAGCTTTCCGTACGATTCAATATAAACGATGGTCCCGTCCTTGCGTAAAATTCTGAACCTGTTTGAATTCGGGACATCCTGGCCGTTAATTCTGTCCTGCATCTTTGAAGCCATCGCCATCCTGTCGTCGGGATGAACGAATTCTATCAGATCCCGCACGCCCGAACTGCTAAGCTCTTCAATCGAGAGACCAAGTATTTCGGCAATCATTTTATTTGCAAATACAATTTTATCATCCTGGGTGATAACCATGCCGATGATCGAATTATTAACAACAGTCTGATAAAGAGCCAGGATCTCATCATTTTCACGCTTTCTTGCTTCAAGCAATACCTCCAGCTGCTGCTGGTAAACCAGGTTTTCAATTTCAAGATTTCTTTGATAGGCAGCTATTTCAATGGTCATTTTTGTTTGCTCCATATCGATAGGCTTGAGCAGGTAACCGAATGGTTTGATCTTAAAGGAACGGTCATATATTTCTTTGGAACTCTGACCGGTAAGGAAGATGATAGCGCAATTGAATTTCTCTACCAGCCTTCTCGCCGTTTCAATGCCGTCGATCTCTCCCCTAAGATGAATATCCATCAGCACAATTTCAGGTTCTTTACCGTTAAGGGAAAGCCGTTCTATTTCACTGATGCATTGTTCCCCCTTGGTGCTCGAGCCAAGTATCTCATAACCAAAACTTTGTAACTGCGATTTCAGGCTTGCCGAAATTAACAGCTCGTCTTCCACAATGAAAATGCTTATCGGGCTCATTCTGTTCAGCTAAGGAGGTTCAGGATCTTATCATTTTTAACATATTGACTTCTTGTTCGTCGAGTATCCGCCAATGGCCGCGGGGTAGGTTTTTCTTGGTCAGCCCGGCATAGTAAACCCTGTCAAGCCTGGTGACTTTATATTCCAGGTGCTCAAATATCCTCCTGATTACACGGTTTTTCCCGGAATGCAATTCCACGCCCAGTTCTTTCTTGGATTTGGAATCTTCTATGTATTCAATTTTATCCACTTCAACAAGCCCATCTTCCAGTTCAAGTCCTGCCCTGATCTTTTCGAGGTCATTTTTTGTCAAAGAAGTTTCAAGTTCAACATGATAAATTTTCTTTACTCCGTACTTGGGATGAGTCAGTTTTTTTGCGATAGCTCCGTCGTTTGTGAATAGCAATAATCCCGTTGTGTTCCTGTCGAGACGGCCAACCGGGTAAACCCTTTCCTTGCAGGCTCCCTCTATAAGGCTCATTACGGTTTTTCGTTTTTCCGGATCGTCAACGGTGGTGATATAGCCTTTAGGTTTATTCAGCAGCAGGTATTTTGTTCTCTCCTTGCTGATGGTTTGTTCCTCATATTGTACCTTATCGCCAGGCGAGACTTTACTTCCAAGTTCAGTAACCACTTTACCATTAACCCTGACCACTCCGGCGATTATCAGTTTATCGGCTTCGCGACGGGAACACACTCCCGAATTGGCAATGTATTTGTTCAGCCTGATCAGCTCTTCTTTCGGGGATTCTTTTCGATAGGATTTTGGTTTAGAGTAGTCCCTGGGCTTTTTATCTTCCCAGGGTTTAGATATGGGTTTATCCCGCCTTTCGGGACGATCGCTACGGCTTGTGTCTTCCCTTTTGGGACGGCGTTCGGCCCAGGGCTTGCCTTCGGGTTTGTCCCGCCTTTCGGGACGTTCGCTACGGCCTGAGTCCTCCCTTTTGGGACGGCGTTCGGCCCAGGGCTTGCCTTCGGGTTTGTCCCGCCTTTCGGGACGTTCGCTACGGCCTGAGTCCTCCCTTTTGGGACGGCGTT
>JBAXIO010000019.1:0-78867 GCA_037138335.1 Bacteroidota bacterium | reverse complement strand
ATCCTGGTTGCCCCGGGAAAATCCTTTGCATAGGTCAGCACCACGTTCTCGTTAAAGTCCGGTGCATAGAATTTAATGTTGTCGGTGATGAAGAACCTGGTATCGTAAAGTGTGTTTGACGAAGGGAACATCAGTGCAACCTGATTGTCGGTATAGGCGACACGGATGCGGTAGCCCGATTTGGTTAGGAGGAACCAGCTCAGGAGCCTTGAATAATTTTTATCGGGATTGATGGCTTCGGATGTTTTTTTCACCAGGAGGAAAAAGCCCCAGTCATTCAGGTTCATTGCAGTGCGGGTATCGTTCAGCTGTTGCAGCAGGGGGCTGTAGGATGTGTTGTTGAGCCTGTCCCAGAAATCGGCTATGGTGGTATTGTGGATCTGGGCCGGCAGGCTGCCGTTCATTTCCGGGTCGCAATGAAATGCAAATTTAGCTCCGTAAAAATCGTTGCCAGAGCCTGGTTTTGCTTTAGGTCCCGGTGCCGGTTTTTTCGCAGGTACCGGTTCGCCGGAAGGTTTCACTGCAGGTGCCGGAACCGGCTTTATTACAGGTTCAGTGGCGGGGACCGGTTTTACTGAAGGAGCCGGCTCCGAGGGTGGCTTTTTCACATCCGGGGGAGGTTCCACAGGAGGTTTTTTCTCTCCAGGTTCCGGTTTCTTTTCCACTGGTTCAGGCGTGGCTGCCGTGGTGTCGGGAGGTTCTTCCCTGGCGACAAACGGGGTAACCGGAACAGGCAAAGGGTTTATGCCCTGGTCGGGAGGGGGTATTGTAACTTCGATCTCCCGGGGTGTGGCGCCCGGCTTGATCTTATCCACTGCCGGGTTGAATTTGGGCAGGGCTTTGGGTTTAGGAGTGGTGTCGGGCCTGGTCCCTGCAAAGACTTCGAATTCGGCCCAGTTTTTCCTCAGGTAATCCGAGAATTCTTTATCGATGGAATCGGCATACTGGTTAAATTCCCCCTGGGTCTTTTCGACGAATTGCCCTAATTCTTTTTCCTGGGCTTTCTTCATCTCCTCGAATTCCTTATCGACCTGGGCTTTCGACATCAGGCCGCAGGCCAGGAAAATTAAAAGAATAAAAAACTGCTTACCCATAAGAATAGATTTTTTGGTCGCTGCAATGGACGCCTGTTGTTCAGCAAGAGGCCGGGGAACGGTTCAATTCCTGTTTATTTAAGTTTCCACGATTGCCAGGTTCCACTTGCATCATTGCTGATATGCACTGCAGGATCCTGTTCTTTCTGGTTCACTTTGAGGGATTCGAGAGAAACGTTTTTGATCACATAGTCGGTGAGGTCTTTGTAAGAGATATTCCCCGATGTTTCCTGTATTTTTTTCAATACATAGTAAGTGAACATGCCGTGTTTTTCCTTTGCATAGGGCAGGGCCGACTGTTCCCCGCTGGTAGCTGCAAAAACAACAATATTACCGTCGAGGGTTTCTTCGGTAGGTTTAACCTTCACACTCCGTGCCGCAAGCAGTCCGCTCCCCCTGCCGCCCCCCGTAAAACATGCATCAAGGAAAACACTGATCTTGCGGGCTCCTGTTTCAGAAAGCTTTTTATAGATGTCGGAAAGCTTGATGGCCTGGTAAATATTTGTGCCGCTTACATCAACCGGGATCAGGTAGGGAATATGGGTGTTCTCATCCGGCAGACCGTGCCCTGCATAATAAAAGAGCAATTCGGCATCGCTGCCGGTTTTTGCCGCGAGTTTGCTGATCAGGTCAAGTTTCTGGTTCATTTCACCGGTAGTCGCATCCTGCAGGAGGAATACGTTGCTTTCGGGGAAGCCCAGGGTTTTAATTGCATAATCGCGGAACACTGAAGCATCGTTACGGGCATAAGCGACATTCATTTCTGTGTTTAGCCCCGGCTGGTATTTCGAATATTCTTCATTGCCGATGATTAGAGCAAACCTGCTGGTATTTTTCCTGGGATCTTCAGGGATGTTTTTATCGACTTCGGATGAGAGTGAGGCTTTGGTTACAGCCACGCTTGGAGTGGCAATGGCGTTGATCACCACATTGTTCTGGGCAACAAGGTCCTGGTCGAGTTTTACACGCACCGTGCTGTCGTGGGCATATTTGCCTGAGGCTTCGGTGATCCTCACATCAACCGGGATAGTAGGTTCCTTGTACCGGCGTGTTGCCGTAAAAATAAAATCAAGCTCCTTGGTCTCACCGGGTTTAAGTATACCCAGGGAGAACTTGTCGGTTTCACCAAGTACGACGCAGTCGGGGTTAGGGAAGACAAAGCTCAGGTTGACATCCTTGGCATCTCCTTTGCCGATATTCTGAAGGAGTATCTTCAACTGGATCGGGTTATTGAGTTTCAGCCTTCCGCCCGACTCTGTGCTGAAAACTGCATCCGCAACAACCAGGTAAGGAGGCTGGAACGGCTGTGTCTCTATTTTCATTTCGAGAGGGTAGGCATCAAAACCCTGCTCCTCCATGACTTCTATTTTGAATTCGGCAAGGGCATGCTGGAGATCCATCCCGCCGGTGACATTGATTGTGACATCCCTCATCTCACCGGGGGCGATATTACCGACATCCAGCTTTTTTGTAAAGGACAGTCCGCGGATGGCATTATTCTTCAGGCTTACATTCACCGTGACATTTTTCGCCCCGCCTGTACCGAGGTTCTGGACCTTGAAATTGATGTAACTTGCTTCGCCACCGTCAATCATATTATTGTTGCTGAGATCGGCAAAGACCTCCTCCTTGATTACAAGGTCGGGCATGGACTTCACGGTCCGTGTTACGACCGGGGCTTTGCCCACCTTGACCTTTTTAACGCCGCTGGAACCCTGGACTACCTGAGCCGAAGCCCCCTGGCCAAGGATCGTTAAGGCTAAAAGAAGAGCCAGTGAAATAAAAGGTTTCATACGTTCTTGTTATTTACCGATACGATAACGAAATGTTAACATGGGTTGGTTGATGACCGGGTCGTAAGTGGGACCCAGTGAATAACCGAATTTAAGTTTGGCCGGGATAACGGCCGTTATGATCATGTCGACGAGCCAGAGCCCCCCTGCTGCATAAAGAAGTGTATTGCCTGTTTTATTTTGTGAAACAGCTTTATTGTAATAGGTATCACGGTCGGAAGCTGTAGTGGCATCCTTATACTTGGTGTAGGTTGAGGAAGACATTACATTAAGGACTACGCCCCCTATCGCCAACCCGTAATCAGCCAGCCCGATGAGCCAGTAAGGGCCACCGTCGCGGAGTTTGGTAATACCCAGACCCGGCATGATGGCCGAGAGGGCGATGGCGCCTCCCTTCGAAAACACTTTTTCACCACCCTGTTTTTGTTTAGGTTGTTCCTGGGCAGGAGGAGTTGCCGCGATGTCGGAAGGAAGGGGTGTTGCGAGTACCTGTACAAATATTTCATCGTTGATCACCACTTTGTCTTTGGCAATATTCCATACAATACGCTTGCCTTTTCCTCCGTAAATATTGCCCCCGGCATCGCCGCTCACAGCCTGGGGATCGTAAGTTTTCCCGGTGACTGTCTTGACCACGAGCACGACATTGAATTTTTCGCTGAATTTGGTTTTAACAAGATCATAAGTAACGATGAGGCTGTCGCCGGCCACATTAAAATCAATGTTCTGGATCTCAGCTTTGGTCTGGGCATGGCTAGTCCCCTGCAGGAGGAAAAAAGCCAGGACTATCAGGTTCAGTTTGAGTATGATGTTTCTCATGGCTGGAGGTATTATTTGGTGAATGGCTTGGCTTGAGAAGGACTCTTGGTGTTTTTTGCAGGAGTGTTATGAATGCTCCCGGTAAACTTTCCAGGGCCGGGCAGGAGTTCGGTAAGTTCTGCCACCCCATTTTTGTTTTTTGTAACCTGGGCGGTGACATGGATAAGAAAAACACCGGCTTTCATGTTCCCCCCGGTATTTGTACTAAGTTTGACCCATGCCCCGTCCTTGAGTTCATAAGCCAGATCCATGTAAGCATTGGGCCCGCTCTGGTCCATTCCCAGGTAGTTGGTTGGGGAAGCGGTTTTATTCCAGTGTACTACAGCCATGAAGTTGCCGCTGAAAGGGATATTCAGGCCCGAAATAGTATACCAGTCGTTAGCCGGGGGGAGGAAGTATGAAGTTGAGTCCATGACATATCCGTTCTGGTTGATAAATATCATGTTTAACTGGTCGTACCCTGCATCAGCTGCGGTGAAAAAATACATCTTCACCGATTTGATTGTCCCTGAAGTAGTAACAGGGAACAGGTTCCCCATATGCCCGTCATAACCGGGATTCCAACGCCATCCGTAATCTGCAACCCCGTTATCCCAATAATACTCAACATCGCCTCCCGAAACAAAAAACTTCAGGTTATCACCATAAACTGTTCCCTGGCTGCTTTTAGCATAGGCACGCACATAATAGGTGCCCGGGCTTAGATCCATGGTGGTTTGAAAAGACTTTGGGCTGCTGGTAGTTCCAAGTTTGATATTCGGTCCGCTGAGATCGGGATTTGAACCGCTCCCGTAACAAAAGCCGTATTCAGGAGACAGTCCGCCCACGTCAATGACCTCGCCCTGGGCCAGGTAATTGACGGAACTGATCGAGGTTGTTTTAACGGCTACAAGCCTTTCAAAGTTTTTCTTGCATGAGGTCATTCCTATGCAGGAAAGAGTAAAAACTGCAAGAAGGATTCTCACAAATGGTAATTTGTTCATGGCTCAATTATTTCTGGATCGTAATATCGATAGTCATTATCCTGAGGTCAGATTTATGCGTCCTGTTCTTTATCAACCATTTCTGGAAGTCTTCAGAATACAGTGATTTTGGAACTTTGTACTGCCTTGATTTTTCATCAGGCGAAAGCAGCTTGTCATCCAGGCCCGTCTGCAGGCCGGGACTGGCAATCGCAGATCGGGAAAATATCACGAACAGCCTGTCTTGTTCCTGGCTGTCTTCGGTTGACATCTCATATTCGTCAACAAAAACGGTATTGTCGAAGTAGCTGAAGGCAGGCTGCCGGGAGAAAAACACATAGTCTTTCCCGCCCTGAAGGGGTACCCCGTTGTCAAAGGGCCCGCTCATCCTGGCGTATGGAAGAAGACATTGGGCCGTGTTCCCGTTATCCAGGTAAACGGCAATGTACCCATCGTAAGGACTTTTGAAATACAGGTAAATGGAGCTTTTATCTTTAAAGCTTGTCGTTCTGCATCCGGGGTCGGGACATTGGAGAGAGAAAGCTTCAAAATCGGGGACGTCATCGGAAAGTTCACGAACGTTGAATTTTGCCGTACATTTAAGCTCCCTTATAGCTTTCTTTTTACCGTCAATGGTGGCCACACCCTGGACTTCCTCGAAATTCTGATCAAGGACCTCGACAACCTCACCTTTAACATAGGTATTTGCGATGGAATTAAACACCACGCTGGTCTGTGTTTCCTTCCCCGTATTGAGGTTTTTCATGTAGGTTGAATTCCCCCTGATCACGACTGTCCCAAAAGCCCGCTCAAGCGCAGTGATGCTTGCTTTTTCAAGGGCTTCCTTTTCAACATCATGCCGGGACCTTGTATCTGGAAATTCCACCTGGGATTCTCCTTCAACGGTTCGTATCTCTGGTTTCTGACCGAAAGTTAACAACGGGACCAGTACCAGGAGGAAAACCGGTATACCCGACCTTAAGCTCATGGCTACCCTGATTATTTAGCAGGAGCGTCGATAAGTTTGTTCACTTCTTCGTCGGTTTTCTTCAACTTTTCTTTCAGCTCTTTTTTGATGGCTTTTTTAGCAATCACAAGCGATTGGGCCGTTTCGTAAAACAACCTTACCTGCACTTCAACTTTCTTTTCTTTGAGATCGCGATAAATCTTAAAGGCAGGGTCAACATAACCCAGTTGTTGCGCAATGACGTTTTTCGACGACTGGACGATCTCGGTTACAGAAGTTGCTTCCTGGGTCGAAGCCTGGCTGTTGGCCAGGTTGCCGTTGATGATCGAAGCAATGTTGGTTTCGATGAGGCCTGCGAGCTGAAGCTTCCCTAATTCAATAGCCTGGGCTTCGGCAGCTGATTTGGATTCAGCGACACCGTTCCCGTCGGCTGTAATGTATTTTGGCTTGCCGTTTTCATCTTCGGAGACCTGTTTCATCCATGACTGTTCGATAAGTTTATCCATGGGCAGTGAACCGGGATATACCCTCCACCCGTCCTTGGCGTATTGTTTGGCCTGTTTTTGGGCTTCTTTCGTTGCTTTTTCCTTAAGTTCTTTTTTCATTTCCTTGTCGGTTTTCTGTGAGAAGACAAGGCTTGCTGCGCAAATCATGCACAAAAAGAGGAGTAGATTTTTTTTCATGGCTGAGGGGTTTGAAGGATTGTCTAAACAAAAATATAATAATTACAAACAAGTATGAAATTTTTGTGAAATTAATCACAAACATGCAAATCAGGGTATAAATACAAAATAATTATTTATTACCTTGCCGTGGTGCAGGATAAAATCTACAGCCTCGAATTACTGGATAATGACGTCCCGGCCTCCTTTGTACTCAGGACCATGGAGGAAATTGCCGACCGGCAAAAAGGGATAGCCGATGATCCCCACCGCCATAATTACTATTCGGTTATCTGGCCTTTCGGAGGATCGGGAAGCCATATCATTGATTTCAGGGAGTACCCTATATTACCCCATCATATTTTCTTTGTCAGCCCAAGCCAGGTCCACCAGATCATTTCAGGCCCCGAGACCACCGGCCTGGTCATACTGTTTACACCCGAGTTCCTTTTGAAGAACAGCATAAGGGAGGATTTCATTTCCAACCTGAGGCTGTTTCGCGACAGCAGCGAGACCCCGGCCTTGCCGCTAGGTGGCCCCATGTTGCAGAACCTGCTCACGTTTGCCGGCCGTATCAAAGAATCCTATGCCTCGGACCGGGAATTGAAATACGAAACAATTGGAGCTTACCTTAAGCTGTTCCTGATCGAATGCAACGGGCACTGCAGCCTTTTCCCGGGGACCAACACCCAAAACATTGAAGTCGGGAAAGCCATGGTGCAGAGGTTCAGGAACATGGTGGAGACGCATTTTTCACAATGGCACCAGGTAAAGGATTATGCAGGGGCTCTGAATGTAAGCCCGAATTACCTGAACGAAGTGATCAAATCAACTATAGGCACTTCGGCCAAGGATTTCATCCTGAACCGCATCCTGCTTGAAGCCAAACGCATGGCTGTCTTTACGGGGAAAAGCAGCAAGGAAACAGCCTTCTCCCTGGGTTTTGAAGACCCTTCCCATTTCAGCAAATTCTTTAAATCAGGGACCGGCCAGTCCCTCATAGAATTTAAGCAGACCCATTCGGGGTAGGAACTTACGAAAGAGACTTAAAATCCAGCCCTTTTTTCTCAATTAATCCCGGGAACCATGATTTTTCCCATTCAAACCATGATTTATCCATTCCCGGTGAACTTATGAGGGGGTAATTTTGCAGCATGAAATAAATCAAGTATTAACCTGCGGAATTTTCCAGGCAGCGTTCAAAACGGCAATCAGGGAAATTCCGGGAAAAATAAAAATCATGGAAACAGCAAAAACAAAATGGGCGGTTGACCCTTATCATTCAGAGATCCTTTTTAAAGTAAAACACCTTGTCATTTCAACAGTGTCGGGTAAATTCGAAAAATTCGAAGGCATATTACTTACGAACGGAGACGACTGGAGCAATGCAGAAGTTGTATTCTCGGCCGATGTCGACAGCATCAGCACGGGAGTCGGCGACCGTGACGGCCATCTGAAATCAGCTGATTTTTTCGATGCAGCAAATCATTCGAAGCTCACTTATAAATCAACTTCCTTTAAAAAGACGGGAGATGATGAGTTTGTGATGAACGGCGATATGACCATCCGCGGCACCACCCGCCAGATTGAAATGAAAGTTTCTTTTGGCGGAATCATGGTTGATCCTTATGGTAACACAAAAGCTGGATTTGAACTCAGCGGGAAACTAAGCCGCAAGGAATTCGGCCTCCACTGGAATGCCATCACCGAAGCAGGCGGCATGGTGGTTGCCGACGAAGTAAAGCTCGCACTCAATGTAGAACTTGCAAAAGTTCAGTAATCCAGTAAGGTTTTATGAAAACCATCATTCACAGGGGGAGCAGCCGTGGCCATACAAACTACGGCTGGCTCGACACCCATTACACCTTCAGTTTTGCCAACTATCATGATCCTGCAAGGATCCATTTCGGGGCGCTGAGGGTGATCAATGACGATATCATAGCCGGGGGAGGCGGTTTCGGCAAGCATCCTCACGATAATATGGAAATCGTAACCATTGTTACGGAAGGAATGCTGGAGCATAAGGACAGCATGGGGCATATACAGCAGCTGGGCCCAAACGAGGTACAGGTGATGAGCGCCGGAACCGGGATCTTTCATTCCGAATATAATGCCGGTCCAAAGATCCCTGTAAAGCTTTTCCAGGTCTGGGTTTTCCCTGCCGAACAAAATCTCACCCCAAGGTATGACCAGAAAGCGTTCGACCCTTCAGAAAGGATTGGGGAGTGGCAAAGGCTGGTATCGCCCGATGAGGCCGGCGCTCTCCTGCTGAACCAGAGAACCTGGTTTTCGAGGAGCAGCTTATCGGCAGGCAAAACTATTGCGTACCCGCTGCATGACAAGTCTCACGGAGCCTATGTTTTTATCATTGACGGTTCGGCGGATGTTGCCGGTACCAGGCTTGAAACCCGCGACGGAGCAGGTATTTCCGAAACAACAGAGATTGACATCAGGGCTTCGGCCGATTCGGACATCCTGCTCATTGAGGTGCCCATGCACTGGTAAGGGAAAAGTTTTTAACTTTACCCGATCTGGCTTTAACCTTATGCGGAAATTCTGCATTTTATCTGCATTTTCCATAATCCTTTTCTCTTCAGTCGTGGAGGCCCAGGTTTCCATGTTCAGCAAGCAGCACATCGACACCCTGAAACAGGGAAGACCCACGGGCAGCCTTTACCTCGGTTTCTATTTCATGGAGGATGCCCTGCAATATCTTTATCTTTCGGCTACGGCTTCAGGTCTTGTGATGGATGGGCGTGACCGTTACGAGATCACCGGCATGGTAAATTACCAGGGCCTGAAGACCCGTTCGACCAATAATACCGGTTACATTTTCATGCACGCCAATTTCTTCAATCATAAGATGGATGGTGGGCACCGCAAGATGAGCAGGATTTCCCTGGAACCCTTTACCCAGTTCCAGTTTGACGAGGACAGGGGGATCAATGCACGCTGGCAGACGGGGGTTTATGCTGTCCCTGTCATACTCAACAAACCCAAAATCAAGATACAGGCCGGGTTTGGGCTCCTTTACCAGTGGGACCGTTATGACCTTTTGCCCCCCGATTATGAAGGATGGTGGACAGACCAGGAGTGGAACAGCATCCAGGCCGATATTAAACAACTTGATCAGGACGGAGAAGGTTTCGCCGGGAGGAACGGGGTGAGGGGATCGGCATACCTTGGATTTTACAGCACCTTCGGAAAAGTATTCGACTGGAACCTGGTGATTTTTTACCAGCAGCCGTTTACCAGCAGTTTTGAAGGCACGCCTCTGTACAGCAGGTCGGCTGACTTCCGCATACCCTATCCCTGCATTACGGTGGAAACCATGATGAGTTTTAAAATACTCAGCTGGCTGGCCATGGACCTGAGATATTACTTCCAGCATGACCGCAACCAGCTGACCTATTACCTGCCGTATTATATGTATTCAATTACCATGGGGGTTTATTTTACCATCTGAGCCCCTGTTCCAGGCCGATTGTTCAGCCGGCAATCCAGTTGTCCATCATTTTCTGCCCCCATACCGTGATGACCGATTCAGGGTGGAACTGCAATCCGAAGACATCATACTTTTTATGCGCCAGGCCCATGATGATACCATCAGAGGAAAGTGCCGTGATTTCAAGGCAGGGTGGAAGGGAAGCCCCGTCAACAGCCCAGGAATGATAAAGTGCGACCTCAGCCCCATTCGGGATGCCTTTGAAAATATAATGCCCGGGGCGGATGATATCGAGGCTGCGGGGCTGTCCGTGGACCACTGTGGGCAGGTTAAACAGATCCCCGCCATAAAACAAGGCCAGGGCCTGAAGCCCCAGGCAAATACCGAGAACATGCCTGGTCTCGCCATATTCCCTGAGGATGTCGAACATTGCAGGCTGCTCTCCCGGCAGGCCGGGGCCCGGTGAAAAAATGATCCTGTCGTAAGCAGCAACTGTTGTAAGCCGGAGTTCATCTGACTTAATCACATTAAAGCTAACTTTGCCGTTGTTCCTCAGAAGTTCGACAAGGTTGAAAGTGAAAGAATCATGGTTATCGAGCAGCAGTATCTTCATGCAGAGGGATGATGCGTGCGGTAAAATTAACGAATATGCCGCAAACAAAACCCCTTTCCTGCTGGTGACCGATTTTAAAGGCTTTCACACGGCTGTGCTGACGTTACCGGAGGCGGAAGAACAGGGAATAAAATTCAGGATGCGGGATGCAGGATGCAATACGGACCCTGCCGGATACACAAGGCCAATCAATTTTACAGCCCGGCCCGTGGATTTTGAAACTTACCGTCATGCATTTGAAACCGTAAGCTGGCACCTTAAAAGGGGCGATACCTACCTTATCAATCTTACCTTTGCCACGGCATTGCAGACCAGCCTGGGCCTCCCCGAAATATTTGAACTCAGCCATGCGCCATTCAAGTTGCTGTTCGGGGACCATTTTACAGTATTTTCGCCCGAACCCTTCATCAGGATTGAAAACGGCATGATCAGGTCAAACCCCATGAAAGGGACGATTGACGCCGGGATCCCCGATGCGGAAGCCCGGTTGCTGGGCGACCGCAAAGAGTTTTTCGAGCATAATACCATAGTGGACCTCATCCGTAATGACCTGGCCATGATAGCCTCTGATATAAAGGTTGAACGTTTCCGTTACATTGAAAGGATCAGGACAAACAGCAGGGACTTATTGCAGATGAGTTCGGAGATCAGCGGGAAACTGCCGGCAGGCTTCATGGAGCATTTCGGGGAAAGCATTTTCAAATTATTGCCTGCAGGTTCCGTAAGCGGGGCGCCGAAAGAAAGAACGGTACAGATCATAGACGAAGCCGAGGCTGACGGGCGTGGATTCTATACAGGAATTTTCGGGTATTTCAATGGACGGGATTTCTCATCCGCAGTGATGATACGTTTTATTGAAAAGGCGGATGGCGTTCTGCGTTTCAGAAGCGGGGGTGGGATAACCGCCCTGAGCGATTGCCGGAGCGAGTATGATGAACTCATAGCAAAGGTATATGTACCGCTTGTTTGAGACAATACGCATTGAAAACGGGCAGCCTCTGCATCTGCCCTGGCATGAGGAACGCATGCTGAAGTGTGGTTTCAGGTTGCAGTATGCAGGAAACGCACCTGTCGCCGGGCGCCAGGTGCCAGTGAGCCTGCTTGAGATGATGTTGAAAGTTCCTGAAAACTTGAAGACAGGGACGGTGAGATGCAAAGTGGTCTATGAAAAGGATATCATTGAAATTACCTTCAGTCATTATGTGAAATACCCTGTCAGGAGCCTGAAGCTTTTAAATGCCGGTTCACTTGATTACCATATGAAGTTTTGCGACCGTAAAGCACTGGAAGCATTATATGCCATGCGGGGAGAATGTGATGAAATCATTATTGTCAAAGACGGGCTGGTTACCGACAGCAGTATTTCCAACCTTATTTTCTTTGACGGATCAAAATGGTACACGCCAGCCCGTCCGCTTCTTGAAGGAACATGCCGTTCGAGGCTGCTGGCTGAAGGAAGGGTGCTCGAGCGTGAGATCTGGCCTGAAGACCTTAACCGCTATGAGGGCTGCAAACTAATCAATGCGATGAGGGAGCCTGACGAGGAGGAGATGATCAGGGTTTTCCATCGGTAAAACCAGGGCTTATATAGATAAATTCACAATACACGTCCATTAAGCTGATATGCTCCCCGGGATTTTGTAATTTTACAGAGAATAATAGTCCCGTTGCCGGGAGTGATGAAAACCCACGGGACCAATTTAGATTGAATGATATGTGCAAAAGCCCATTACTGAATTTATTCCTTGTACTTCTTTTTGTCTCCTTTGCTTCGTGTTCAGGGGGTAAAAAGAAGCAGGGTAAGGAAACGGCATCTATTTCCTTTATTGAAGGGTATGTCGTCACCCCGTCGGTAGTTGATGAAACCATTGGAATTTCAGGCACTTTGAAACCCTTTGAGGAAACTGTGCTGATGCCTGAGATGCCCGGAAGGGTCGTGATGGTAAACCTGCCCGAGGGGCAGCTTGTCAAAAAAGGCACCATGCTGCTGAAGATCTTCGACGGGGACCTCCAGGCCCAGCTTAAAAAGGCCCAGACGCAGTATGAGATCGGCAAACAGATCCTTGACCGCCAAACCGAATTGCTGAAGGTCGACGGCATCAGCCAGGTGGAATATGATCAGCAGGAATTACAGGTTACCTCGATCCTGAATGATATTGACCTTTTAAAAGCACAGATATCCAAAACAGCAATTCTGGCGCCTTACGACGGCGTGATTGGTTTACGCAACATCAGCCTTGGCGCACAGGTCACGCAATCAACGCCCATTGCCACCATACGCGAATCGGACAAGCTTAAACTTGACTTCTCGGTCCCGGGCAAATACAGCTCCATGATCCACAAGGGGACCAAGGTCAGGTTCTCGGTTGAAGGTGATGAGAAAAAGTACGATGCCGAAGTCATGGCTACAGAAGAAGGGATAGACCTGAACACCCGTAACCTGAAGGCAAGGGCAATTGTTGAAGCCCATGCGCCGACACTTACACCCGGGGCTTATGCAAGTGTAGAGCTCAGGCTGAGCGAGAACCGCAATGCTTTGATGATCCCCACCCAGGCCATTATCATGAAAGAACGGAGCAAGAGCGTGATTGTAAGCCGGGGCGGGAAAGCGGTATTTGTCCCTATCCAGACAGGGGTGAGGAAAGCCGGGACTTTGGAAGTCATCAAGGGACTGAGTGCAGGGGATACGGTTGTTGTCACCGGCGTGCTGTTCATCAAGCCTGATATGGAACTTACCTTTGCGAAAATAAAATAAGGGATATGACCATTTCCGATTTCGCTATAAAACGTCCTGTTGCCAGCATCGTGATGAGCCTTATCATAGTGCTCTTCGGATTTGTTGGTTTTTCATTCCTGGGGGTAAGGCTTTACCCCGCTATTGATCCGCCGACTATCAATGTGCAGACAACTTATGCCGGTGCAAATTCCGATATTATTGAATCGCAGGTCACCGAACCGCTAGAAAAGTCCATTAACGGGATTGAAGGGGTACGTTCCATTTCATCATCTTCATCGACAGGGTCCAGCAACATCACCGTGGAATTCAATGTAGGCGCCGACCTTGAGAAGGCAGCCAACGACGTACGCGATAAGGTCAGCCAGGCGGCAAGGCTACTTCCTCAGGATCTTGACGCTCCTCCTGTTGTCACGAAAGCCGATGCCAACAGCGATCCGATTATCACGGTGGCTGTTCAGAGCACGACCATGAATCCAATGGAGCTCAGTGATTATGCCGAGAATGTATTGCAGGAAAAACTGCAGACCATACCCGGTGTAAGTTCTGTCATGCTTTACGGTCAAAAAAGACCGGCCATGCGGCTCTGGCTTGATCCCAGGAAAATGGCTGCTTACAACCTGACTGCCGAAGATGTTAACACGGCCCTGATGAAAGAGAATGTAGACCTTCCCGGCGGCAAGGTGAGGGGCAGGTCAACTGAACTTATTGTGAAGACTTATGGCCGGCTTACCACAGAAGATGATTTTAATAATATGATCATACGACAAACGAATGATCAGCTGATCAGGCTTAGCGATATCGGTGAAGCATCTTTGGGGGCAGAAGTTGATGAAACCGGGGTGAAACTGAACGGGGCCACAGGGATCTCCCTGGCCCTGGTCCCCCTGCCGGGATCGAACCAGATCGCCATTGCGGATGAGTTTTTTAAACGGTTCAATGAGATCAAGAAGAACTTACCGCCCGGGATGAAACTGGATGTAGGTTATGACAAGAGCAAATTCATGAGGCAGTCGGTGACCGATGTGGCCGAGACCATCCTCATTGCCATAGGGCTTGTGGTGCTAATTGTTTTCCTTTTCTTCAGAAATACTATTATAGCCCTCAGGCCGCTTATCGATATCCCTGTATCCCTTATCGGCTCATTTTTCCTGATGTATATTTTCGGGTTTTCGGTTAATGTGCTGAGCCTGCTTGCGATCGTGCTTGCGACAGGGCTGGTAGTTGATGACGGCATCGTAGTCACCGAGAACATATATAAGAAGCTGGAACAGGGGATGGACAAGTACAAGGCGGCTTTTGCCGGGACCAGGGAAATTCTTTTCGTGGTCATAGCAACGTCTTTGACGCTGGCTATCGTATTCATTCCGGTTATTTTTCTTTCGGGTTTTACAGGACGGTTGTTCAGAGAGTTCGGGATCGTGCTTGCCGGATCAGTACTGATCTCCGCCTTCGTCTCCCTTACACTGACACCGGTTCTGAATGTGAAGATGGGCAGGGCCGATATCAAGTCCCTGAAGTTTTACAAGATGACGGAACCGTTTTTCGCGGGACTTGACAAGGGATACCGTTCGCTTCTAAGCCGGTTCATGAAACGCAAATGGATCAGTCTGGCCGTTTTGGGGATATGCTTCCTGCTGGTATTTGTTTTGTTTAAATCGATCAGGTCGGAGCTGGCGCCACTCGAAGATCACAGCATTCTAAGGACTACAATCACTGCACCTGAAGGCACGGATTTCGATTATATGGAAAGACTGGTCAATAAGATTTCAGATACATTAAGTAAAAAAGTACCTGAAGCGAGATTGATATTCGCAAGAACCGGTTCAGGCTTCGGCAACACTTCCACCAATACCGGCGGAATCAATATTTTTCTGGTCGAACCCAACCAGAGAAAAGCTACCCAGCAACAGGTCTATGACAGGCTTGTAAAGATTTATAAAGGATTTCCTGAAGCCAGGATCATTCCAATCCAGGAACAGACCATATCAACTTCTCTTTCTGCAGGATCTCAGCTTCCTGTGCAGTTCGTATTGCAGAACCTGGATTTCGACAAACTTAGGGAAGTGGTTCCACGCTTCCTTGACCTGGCCCGGAAAGACCCGACTTTCGGCAACGTGGATGTGAACCTGAAATTCAATAAACCCGAGATCAATATTATTGTCGACAGGATGAAAGCAACAGATCTTGGAGTAAATGCAATCGACATTTCAAACACCCTTCAGTTTGCCTTAAGCGGGAAGCGTTACGGTTATTTCCTGAGAAACGAGAAGCAGTATTATGTTATTGGCCAGTTTGATCGCGAGAGCCGTAACAAACCGGCCGATATAGCATCCATGTATGTGCGCAGCAATGGGGGGCAGCTTATACAGCTCGATAACCTTGTAAGGATGCAGGAGAGCAGCGAACCGCCCACATTATTCCACTTTAACCGGTATAAGTCGGCAACGATTTCAGCTTCACTCGCTCAGGGAAAAACCCTTGGTGAAGGGATTACGGCCATGAAGAAGATCGCGAAAGTAACTCTCGATGATTCTTTCAATACCGGCCTGCTCGGGCCATCACGCGACTTTGCCGAAAGCAGTTCGAACACCTCTTTTGCCTTTGTGCTGGCCCTGGTGCTTATCTATCTGATCCTTTCGGCCCAGTTTGAAAGTTTCATCGACCCGCTTATCATTATGATCACCGTGCCTCTGGCCGTAACGGGAGCATTACTGTCACTCTTCATCTTCGGGAGCACCCTGAACATTTTCTCCGAGATCGGGATGATCATGCTTGTAGGGCTGGTCACCAAGAACGGTATCCTTATAGTGGAGTTTGCGAACCAGAAAAGGAAGCTCGGCCTGTCGAAGTCCGAAGCGGCGTTTGAGGCGGCAGCCGCGCGCCTGCGCCCGATCCTGATGACCTCCCTGGCGACGATTTTCGGCGCCATGCCTATCGCCCTCGCCCTGGGCGCAGGCGCTCAAAGCCGCACCCCCCTGGGGATCGTCGTGGTTGGAGGGCTGCTGTTTTCATTGATACTTACCCTCTTTGTCATCCCGGCAATGTACGTCATGATGTCGGGCAACAAAGTGAAAATACCCGATTATTCAGAAGGCCATGCCGAATAAAAAGCTCATTTTACTGTTTAGTATGCTGATGACCGCAGGCGGTTTATCAGCCCAATCACTGCTGGGCGTGGATGATGCAGTGGGAATTGCCCTCAAGAACAATTACGATGTGTCCGTTGCAAGGAACAATGCCAATGTGGCAAAAGTCAACAACACGCTCGGCAACGCCGGAATGCTGCCGAGCATCAGCGTAACAGGAAGCGACAACTATTCACTGAACAATGTATACATGAACCTTTCCTCGGGAAGCTCCATCACCTCATCCTCAGCTTCATCCAATTCTTTAAATGCAGGGGCTGCATTAAACTGGACCTTGTTTGACGGGACCAAAATGTTCATCACCAAGAACAAGCTCACCCAGGTTGAAAAACTCGGAGAGATCCAGTTCCGCGACATGGTCATGCAAACGATATATAATGTGAATGTGGCCTTTTACCAGGTGGTGGTGCAAAAACAGCAACTGCTTGCCATACGTGATGTGATGGCCTACAGCCTTGAAAGGGTTAAGATCCTCCAGAAAGGCTATGATGCGGGGATAGCTCATAAAAACGACCTGCTGCAGGCAAAGATCGACCTTAATGTAAACAGGGAAGCAGAGATTAACCAGCTAAACGTTATCAGGAATTCCAAACGGGCGCTCAACCAGGTTATCGCACGCGACCCGGATACGGAATTTGACGTGGCTGATACGATCCCACTGAATTACCAGCCCGATCCGGTTGACCTGATGAACAAGCTGTATGTGAATAATACCAGCGTGCTTTCATACCAGAAACAGGTGGATATTGCAAAACTCAGCCTGGGGGAATTCCAGACGTACCGGCTCCCGAAACTGAACTTTGTTGCCGCCTACAATTTTTTTCAAAGCGATAACAGCGCTTCCAACGTACTTACAAACCGCACTTACGGCCCCCTGGTCGGAGGCAGCCTTGTCATCCCGGTTTACCAGGCAGGCAATGCCTTACGACAGGTAAAAGCAGCAAAGATCCAGCTCCAGTCATCACAGTACAACCTCGATAACGTGAAACTCCAGGTGAATACCCAGCTGAAGACAGCGCTTACCGATTTCGACGACCAGAAAACCCTTCTGGGGATTGAAAAGGACAACCTGACCCTGGCGAAAGAAAACCTCAGGATATCCCTTGAACGACTGAGGCTGGGGCAAACCACGGCTCTCGAAGTAAGGCAGGCGCAGGAAAGTTATGCCAACTCCCTGGCAAGGTTTTACGACTTTGAATTCAATCTTAAAGTTGCAGAGACCACGCTCAAGCAGCTGGTTGCAGGATTGTAATACTTGATTTTCGCCCCAATACTCCTTATATTTGTCCTGCATGTGCTATGATTTAGATGCATTCCACTGTTACGGCTTTCGCTCGCAACCTTATACCGCGGCTGGGGTTTGCTGCGCTTCACCCAAGGCCGCTTGTGTAAGTTGCTTCGCTTTTCTACAATAACGACCATCACGATTCTTAAACCTCATAATTATGGAAGAGAAAACATTAAAACCCGAATCCCACAAAACCTCTGCATCCATCACTGAACTTCAGAAATTGAAACTGATCTTCGATGTTGTCAAATGGCTGATCGGATCGGTGGCCCTGGTTATTGTTACCATCACAATCGACTATGGCTTCCGGGATCGTGCTGCAGGGCTCAATGAAGCCAAACAATACGATCATTATGTGACTGAACTGATCGTTTTAAACAAGGAAGTGGGTCCAAGAAGGCTGCTGGCGCAGTATTTCTCATATGTTCTTCCTTCGGCCCAGCTCCGGAAATGCTGGCAGGATTATTACTGGGTTGTGAATACCGAATACCAGGCAATGCTGAAACAGGACTCCATCGCCGGTTCCAAGCTCAAATGGTTCCTGATGATGAAATCGGTGACCCCCGAGCAGCAGGTTGAAGTGGATGAACTCTCGAGGATAAAGAAATACACCGAGAAGCAATTGTATGGCGAATTCAGGATGCCGCCCAGATAGATGATCATCCGCATCTTTGCAAAGCCGCTAAGAGCCTGTTTGTTCACCTGTAGCAGCTTTCACGAAACACCCTCATAAAAGAGGTGCGTTTACAAATACCCCCGCTTCAGTATCATAATGATTTTTTAATATATTTGCTTCAACTAATCTCCTCTATGAAGCAGCTTACCGTTGTTTGGTCAACAGGCGAAAAAGATGTAGCCATCAGGATGGTTTTCGTGTACCTTATGGATGCGAAAAGCATGGGCTGGTGGGATGAGATCAACCTGGTCATCTGGGGCCCCTCGGCAAGGCTTCTTGCCCAGGACAAGGACGTTCAGAGGGAACTGGATTTTGTTCAGCAAAGCGGCATCAATGTCGAAGCCTGCAGGGGATGCACCGAAGCGTATGGAATTACCCCTGTTATCCGGGCTATGGGGATTGAAGTTAAATACATGGGCGAAGTGCTCACCCAGTATCTGCAGGGACAGGGGAAGGTTATTACGTTTTAGTGACTAGTTAACAGTGAACAGTGACTAGTGAATGTATTTAGTCACCAGTCACCAGTCACGATTCACCAGTCACTTTTTATTTTTATAATATTCCACAGTCCTGCTGAACGCTTCCTCAGCGCTGTATTTCGGTTTGAAGTTGAAATCACTGACTGCTTTTTCGGCGTTGAATGTAAAATCACCGCAGGTATAGATCACTGCGAACCTGCTGAATTTCACATTAATTTTTTTAAACGGGCGGATGAGCATGGCCAAGAACTCCGTCATGGCCCCTATTGCGTAAGCCAGGGGCCTGGGGATCCAGATCCCGGGCCATATCCTGTAGCCGGCTGCCGCCACGATGGCATCATAAAAATGAAAGAAATTGCAGCCCCCGGAATCTGTTATGAAATAGGCCCGGCCCCTTATGCTGTTGTTCCCGTCAAGCAGGGCTTTGGCAGCCTGGATATGCGCAACAGCCATGTTCCCTGCGTATATGTGCTGTGACTTTGAACTGCCGTTGCCTATCCTCACATAGAACCCGCCTTTAGCCATATCCAACAGTGAACCGATGTGAAAGGGGTCACCCTCGCCCCAGATGTCGGCAGGCCTCAGTATGACGGTCATCAACCCTTCCCCGTTTGCTTCCGACACCAGTTTCTCGGCCTCGCATTTGCTCCTGCAATACATATTCGGATGCTCAGGGGGGTATGGTATGCTTTCATCTATATTTACCAGCGGCTTGCCGCCGAACACCGCATCGAGGGAGCTCGTAAAGACAAGCGCTTTCACGCCATCCGCCTTGCAGGCATTAATGATATTGGCCGTACCCTTTGTGTTCACGGCATAAACCACCTCGGGGAGATGGGTGCCCCAGTCAACAATGGCGGCTGAATGAATCACAACGTCAATGCCCTTGCAGGCATTGATGAGGGATGGAAGGTCAAGGATATCCCCTTTGATAAATTCAATCCGGGGATCGGCCTTGCCTGTGTAATCGGCTGAATCGAAGATCCTCAATGATTTCAGCGGAAGAGGGGAACCGGGTGAAAGCATTTCCGCAATAATAAATTTCCCGAGAAAACCGGATCCCCCGGTTACAAGACAGTTTATCATCAGTATGGTTTAAGATAAGGTACAGGGCAAGCCTGCAGGAAATTCGCAAAAATACAGAATAAACCAATCACCTCCCATCCGCATTCCGGAGGGCCCGGAAAGGTTAAAATTTCACTCACTCATTTGTTTTATCAGGGCAAATATTTATGTTTGTAGTTAAATACACAAACCATGAAATCAAAGATTAAAAAGTTTTATACCTGGGCAATTGTAATATTGTTCGTCGTTCTTGCAATCTTTATCTACTGGAAATATTACTTCACTTTCAGTGAAGGAAACAGGGCAGGATTATTGCAAAAATTCTCAAAACGCGGTCAAGTCTTTAAAACCTGGGAGGGAGAGATGATCCTGAGCAGCGTGAAAAGCAGCCAGAATGTTGCCCTTGCATCGGAAAAATTCCTCTTTTCTGTTGCTGATAAGGATGTTGCAGAGAAGCTTTCCCATATGGAGGGCCACTTCATCACTGTACATTATGTAGAGAAGAACGGGAAATTGTTCTGGAAGGGAGATACGGAGTATTTTGTTGATAGCGCATCAGTCATAACGAATGAGTGAAAAAGCAGATTATCTGATCATAGGAGCGGGCATCATAGGACTCGCTATCGCCAGGGAACTTAAATCACGTTTTCCGCAGGCTGAAATTGTCATCATAGAAAAGGAACCGGATGTCGCATTTCACAGTAGCGGCAGGAACAGCGGGGTACTTCATGCCGGGTTTTATTATTCGGCCGATTCCCTGAAAGCAAAGTTCACCCGTGACGGCAATATTCAGATGAAAGAATATGTGAAAAAGAACGGGCTGAAGATCAATGAATGCCACAAAGTCGTGGTAGCCACGAATGAATCGGAGATAGATGGCATCTATGAGCTTGAGAAAAGGGGCAAGAAAAACGGCGTTAATGTAAAAGTGATCAGCGATCAGGAGCTGAAGGATATCGATGCCAACGCAAAAACCACACAGGTGGCTCTTTACTCTCCTGATACCGCAACGGTTGATCCGACGGAAGTCAATGTCTTTCTCAGGAAGGAATTGCAGTCCCTTGGCGTTAAATTTCATTTTTCGGAGGGTTATAAGCGGAAGATCGATGCCAATACTGTTGAAACAACGGGGGGCCTGCAGATCACGGCCGGCAGGATTATTAATGCAGCCGGACTATACGCCGATAAAATCGCGAAGGATTTCGGGTTCTCACAGGACTATACGATTATCCCTTTCAAAGGAATTTACCTGAAATACACGAAAAAGGACAAACCGATAAAAACCAATATTTATCCGGTCCCCAATCTGAAAAATCCTTTTCTCGGGGTTCATTATACGGTTACGGTGGATGGCATCATTAAAATCGGCCCGACCTCGATCCCGGCTTTCTGGAGGGAAAATTACAAGGGGATGGACAATTTCAGGATGAAGGAGCTTTTCAATATTATGGGTTGGGAGGCCCGGCTTTTCATGAGCAATGCTTTCGGTTTCCGCAGTCTTGCATTTGAAGAGATGGCCAAATACAACAAGTCGCATTTCGTGAGCATGGCGACAAAGCTGGTCCATAATATCGACAAATCGGGATTTACCGAATGGAGCAGGCCCGGCATAAGAGCCCAGCTTATGAATATGAAAACCCTGGAACTGGTCATGGATTTCGTGGTGGAAGGGGATAAAGAAACGATTCATGTGCTGAATGCTGTTTCTCCTGCATTTACAAGCAGTTTCCCTTTTGCTAAATGGGTGGTTGAAAATTACATTAAATAATACGCAACATATGGAACCAACTCTCAGGTTTAACCGGAATGATCTGATGGATTTTGTAGTCAGCTATATGACAAAACTGGGCGTGCCTCCCGAGGATGCAAAGATCGTTGGCAAGGTGCTGATATGCGCGGATGTGAGGGGCGTTGAATCACATGGCATGCAGCGCCTCGGCTCTTATTACGGCAGCCGGATCAGCAAGGGATGGCTTGATCCCAAAACACCGTACCAGGTTGTTAATGAATCTTCTTCCACCGCTTTGATCGACGGGGGGAATGGCTTGGGGCAGGTAACTTCCCATAAAGCCATGAGGATTGCCATTGAGAAAGCAAAAAAATCGGGGATCAGCGCCGTTACCGTCCGTAACAGCAACCATTACGGGATTGCCGGGTATTATGCCATGATGGCTCTCGAGGAAGGAATGATAGGTTTAAGCCTTACCAATTCACAGCCGCTTGTAGCACCGACTTACGGCAGGACGGCAGTGGTGGGAACAAATCCCATCGCCTTGGCTGCCCCTTCGGGGGACCATTACCCTTATCTTCTCGACATGGCGACTTCGGCTGTCGCTTACGGCAAGATCCAGATCTATGAAAAAAAGCATGAACATATCCCGATAGGATGGGGAATTGATGAAGAGGGGCAGGCTACCAATGATCCTGCCAAAATCAAGCCGGGGGGCCATGGTGCCCTTCTGCCCCTGGGGGGGATGGATATCACTGCAGGATATAAGGGATACGGGCTGGCGCTGCTGGTCGAGGTTCTGTGTTCAGTACTTTCGGGCGGGAATTTTCTGACAAATGTGGGCGGGCCGGGCAGGCCTGAACCTACTGGTGTTTCTCATTTTTTCATGGCGATAAACATTGAGTCTTTCAGGCCTGTTTTTGACTTCAAGGAATCAATGGATGCCATGATAGACCTTCTGAAAAAATCACCGCTGGCCGTGGGCCGTGATGAAATCATGGTTGCAGGCGAAAAAGAATTCGAATATGCAAAATATAACCAGGAGCATGGCGTGCCACTTATCAAACCTATTGTAGAGGACCTCCGGAAAGAAGGCGAAAGGGTTGGCGTGCCCTTTGCATGCCCCGTTCTCAGGGAAGACTGAACCTCCCGAAAAGATCAATCCTGGTCTTACTGAAAAATCATCCCTGATCTTCCTGATTTAGCAGTCATTGCGCTACAGGCGGTCCTGCACATGCAGGAATTCGGTATCTTTGACGGCAATATTTTTATCATGGAAAAGAAGAAAATAAATCCTTACATGCCGCTCTGGTTTTCCCTTGTTATGATAGCAGGGATGTTCCTGGGCATTTGGTTATACAGCCATACACCGGTCACAGGCCTTTTTAAAATTCAGGGTTCCGGCAAGCTGAACCAGGTTCTGCAATATGTTCAGAAAAATTATGTGGATACGATAGGGAAGGCCAGGCTCGAGGAGAAGGCAATCACCGGATTGCTTGAAAGCCTTGATCCCCATTCAACATATATTACATCCGCCGAATTTCACGATGCCACCGACCCCTTGCTTGGAAGTTTTGAAGGAATAGGGGTGCAGTTCCGTATCGAGAATGACACTGTAACCGTGATCCTGCCGGTTGCAAACGGACCATCCGAAAAACTTGGAATAAAAGCCGGGGACCGCATCGTAAAGATCGATGGAAAAAATGCGGCAGGCATCAAGATCTCCAATACCGATGTAATGCGTAAACTCAAAGGGCCAAAGGGCACCCAGGTTACCGTCAGCATTTTCAGAAGGGGAGTGAAAGACCTTATCGATTATACAATTACAAGGGACTTAATCCCCACATATAGTATGGACATCGCCTATATGGCTGCGCCGGGGATAGGTTATATCAAGCTTAATAATTTCTCGGCTACCACCCATGATGAAGTCCATACAGCCCTGGAACAGTTAAAACAGAGCGGGATGAAGAAACTTATCCTTGACCTCAGGGGGAACGGTGGAGGGTACCTTACTGCAGCCGTTGATGTTTCAGATGAGTTTCTCCCTAAAGGAAGGCTTATTGTTTATACCAGGGGGGCAAATCATGAGAAAGAAGAATATTCCTCCGACGGCCAGGGCTTGTTCGAGCATGGCGACCTCCTGGTGATGATAGATGAGTTCTCAGCTTCTGCGGCAGAGATCGTGACCGGGGCTATCCAGGATAATGACCGGGGGACCGTTCTGGGAAGGCGCTCTTTCGGGAAAGGACTTGTACAGGAGCAGCTCAATATGAAAGACGGAAGCGCTGTAAGGCTTACCGTGGCACGTTATTATACGCCCAGCGGCCGCTGTATACAGAAACCCTATAAAGAAGGCCTGGATAAGTATAACAACGATTACTATCACCGTTACCTGAATGGCGAACTTGAACATCCCGACAGCATCAAGTTCCCAGATTCCCTTAAATTTAAAACCCTTTCGGGAAAGATTGTATACGGAGGGGGAGGGATCATGCCCGATATCTTTATCCCTATTGAAAAGGACTCAACCCTTAAATTTTACAACCTGGCAGTAAATAAGAGCCTGGTATACCAATGGGCCTTCGACTACACCGACAAATACAGGCCCCGGCTCAGCCGCTTTAAAAACGTTGATACCTTCGAATCAGGATTTAATATCTCGGATGAAATGTATGCCGACTTCCTTGCCTATGCCTTGAAGAAAGGATTGAAACACGAAGGTAAAAACCTTGCCGAGAGTGACCACAGGGCAAGAGTATTGTTAAAAGCGTATATTGGCAGGAATCTTCTCGACAATGAAGGGTTTTATCCCATACTGAATTCCATTGACCCTGCCTTCATCAAAGCGGTGGAAGTTGTCAAGAATCATTCTAAATAATTTCATAATTAACCCGGGGCTTCGTATCTTTGCATCAGAAAATCTTTAAAAACAATCAACATGGTACATGAACTTCCTAAACTTCCATATGCATGGGATGCATTGGAACCTTATATTTCAAAGGCAACTATTGAATATCATTACGGCAAGCACCACCAGGCTTATGTGAACAACCTCAATAAGCTGGTTCCAGGCACCGAATTTGAAAATGCTTCCCTTGAAGACATAATCCGCAAGGCTTCCGGCGGAATTTTCAACAACGGAGCCCAGGTGTGGAACCACACGTTTTACTGGAATTGCCTGAAGCCACAGGGAGGCGGGGAACCAACAGCCGCGCTTGCCGAAGCCATCAATAAGAATTTCGGTTCATTCGGAGATTTCAAAGAAAAATTTTCGAATGCGGCCGCTACTCTGTTCGGTTCAGGCTGGGCCTGGCTGGTAAAGAAAGAAAACGGCTCGCTGGAAATCGTCCAGGAAAGCAATGCCGGCAATCCCCTTAAGGGCGGAGCCAGTCCTATCCTTACCTGTGATGTTTGGGAACATGCCTATTACATTGACAAACGCAATGCACGCCCCGATTACATAGCTGATTTCTGGAAGCTTGTCGACTGGGCGGCGGTTGCTACTCGACTGTAACCGATTTCGCTAAATTCCGCGGCTGGTCTACGTTGCAGCCGCGCATCACGGCCACATAGTATGATAAAAGCTGGAGCGGAATGGTTGCCAGCAGCGGGATCAGCATCTCCTCGGTATCGGGGATCTCGATATAATGATCGGCCAGTTTTTTCACACTCTCATCGCCTTCGGTTATAATGGCGATGATATTTCCCTTGCGTGCCCTCACTTCCTCGATATTCGTGATTACTTTCTCATATATCCCGCGTTTCGGGGCAATGAACACCACCGGCATATTCTTGTCGATAAGGGCAATGGGGCCATGTTTCATTTCGGCGGCAGGATATCCTTCGGCATGGATATAGGAAATTTCTTTCAGTTTAAGCGCTCCTTCAAGTGCCACCGGAAAGTTATACCCCCGACCCAGGTACAGGGCATTCGTACGATCCTTGTATATCGTTGCAATATCCTTGATCCTGTTTGCCCGTTCAAGGATCTTTTCCACTTTTGATGGGATTATCCCAAGCTCAAGCCTGAGTTTATGAAGATGCGATTCGGGTACAGTACCTTTCTTTTCAGCCAGCAGAAGCCCTATCAGGGTCAACACCACAACCTGGGCTGTAAATGCTTTGGTTGACGCCACCCCGATCTCAGGTCCTGCATGGGTGTAAACTCCTGCATGGGTTGCACGTGCAATGGAAGACCCCACTACATTGCAGATCCCGAGCACGGTGGCACCTTTCGATTTGGCGAGTTCAATCGCCGCGAGGGTGTCGGCAGTTTCTCCCGACTGGGAGATGGCGATAATGATATCTTTTTCATTGATCACCGGGTTGCGGTAGCGGAATTCCGACGAATATTCGACCTCAACCGGTATCCTTGCAAGGTCTTCAATAATATATTCGCCTACCAGTCCTGCGTGCCAGGATGTGCCGCAGGCTGTAATAATGATACGCTCGGCATTCAATATCTTCGGGAGGTAATCACGGATGCCCCCAAGGGTCACCGTATCCTGGTCGAGGTGCAAACGGCCACGCATGGAATCCAGGATAGAACGGGGTTGTTCAAAGATCTCCTTCAGCATGAAATGCGGAAACCCGCTTTTCTCAATCGCCGTAAGGCTCATTTCAAGCTTCTGGATGTAGGGGGTCCTTTCCTGGTTGCGGATAGTCCTCATTTTCAACTCCTGGTGACGTTCAATGATCGCAATTTCCTCATCGTTCATGAAAACCACATTATTGGTGTATTCAATAATGGGAGTGGCGTCTGAGGCGACAAAAAATTCATCCACGCCTATACCTATGACCATCGGGCTGCCCTTGCGTGCTGCAATGATCTTATCGGGATGATCCTGAGAAAGGACAACAATGGCGTAAGCCCCGATAACCTGGGTCAGGGCTAAGCGTACGGCTTCTTCAACCTCAACATGTTCATTTTGCTGAATGTCTTCGATAAGGTGGATCAGTACCTCGGTGTCGGTATCGCTGGTAAATGTATATCCTCTTTGCTGAAGTTCCTTGCGGAGTACCAGGTAATTCTCAATGATGCCGTTATGGATTATCGACAGATGTTTGCTCTGGGAATAATGAGGGTGTGCATTAATCTGGTTAGGCTCGCCGTGCGTGGCCCAGCGGGTATGGGCCATGCCAATCGTCCCTTCGAGATTTTCGCCTTCAATAAATTTTTCAAGTTCAGAGACCTTACCCTTGCATTTCCATACCTTCAGCTCGCCATTCAAAAGGCAGAGACCTGCGCTGTCATATCCACGGTATTCAAGCCTGTGAAGGCCTTTGATAAGGATGGGATAAGCAGGTTTGGGGCCCACATATGCTACTATTCCGCACATAACAAAACCATTTTAATTTCAAAGGTAAGAAAAAAGAATTTTACACGATCAGTTAAGCAGGGTATAGGTTATCTGCAATCTGAACCTTGATGAATAGGACCCGGGCAACAGTGGGTTATAGCCATTGATCGTTACCCGGTTCATGAGAAGTGAACTGGAAGTCGGATCATTGACCTGTATATACAGTTCCCTGTTCTTGGAATAATACCCGTCGATGAGTTTTTGAATGTGGCGCGTAAGCCTGAAATAATAACTTCCTGTTGTTTTATTATACATTCCGCCAAAATAGCTGGAGCCTTCAGCCTCGTCTATGACTGAACCCATATACCCTGAACTGTCGCGGATCAGGATGATGGTCGGAGGCGGCCTCAGGGTAGTATCGGTGGAAGCGTTGTCAAACATAAGAAGGGCGTCATTGATTGCGATCTTCCTGTTCTTGGCGAAGTTCATGATATAAGGCATGCGGAATTTGATCCTGGTTCCTCCAAAACCCTGTAAATACAGCATGTTCTGGCCAAGGAGGGTATCATGGTTCACCATCTGCTGTTTGAGATTCTGATCGGCATCCACATAATTATTATGATCGATATGGAGCAGCCTGGCGCAACCGGCATTCAGAAGGAATGAATAGCTAAGCGAATCGGCCGACTGGTTATGAAAGAACAGGATCATCTTGGACAGGCTTTCCGAAATATTGAACTTCAGGTAAGCCCCTCCGTAGTTCACAGGCTGGGTTTCAATGTAAAGGCCTTTCATAAACAGGTTAAACATTGCATTGGTCGAATACACCGAGGTAGGGCCATATAACAATTTATTTGCAAAATAATTGGTGTACTTGCTGAGGTTGATCCTGATATGGGCCGAATACATGGTTCCCCCGACTTTCACACTGTCTTTAGGGCTTGGCTTGAAAGTGAGTTCCGACAGCAGGTTTGGATATACCTGCATCTTCCTGTTCGAATAATATGCCGAGTCGATATGGAGATCTTCAGCCACTTCATAAACCCTGATCCTTTGCTGTGTTGTTGTATCACCGTAATAACCTGAATAATAAAGCATCAGGATCAGCGAGTCAACAGCAGGGGCCGTTCCAAAACTAACGGAGGAGGAAGATGGCTGCAACTGGGTGTAAAGGCTTATTGTTGAATTGCCAAATACAGGATCGGCCAGGCTGCCTAAAGACAATTCGGCGCAGTTGCTGGTATACACTGAATCGACCCTTTGGGTGTATGCAATTACAGTACAGGTATCGGTAGTGCTGATCCTGAGAGTATCGCCCGGTGGAAGGAGGTCAAGCCCAACCTCGTAAGGATCTTTTTTACACGAAAAAAGAACCAGGATAATCAGAAATGATACGCCGAGTGATGAAAGAAAAAAGCGAAGTTTTGAGTTCAAGGCAGTTAAGGATCTTGTGGTTAATCAACTGAAACAGGCTCAGCGACAAGGATCTCGTCATAGAATTCGGAAAATGCATCAATATACCTGTCCATCGGCTGGAATTCAAGGAATGGCTTATCTGTGTTTTTCAGGTAATCCACAACTTCAGGGTTAACAGACGGGGAACCGATAATAACGCCATCGGAGAAATCTATCGCTGACTTCATTAGATTAACGAAGTTTGCCGTTTTATAGTGTTTGAGGTCTTTGGCATTTATTCCGTCAAGTTTAACTTTTTCAGAAAAATTCTTATTCATGCTGTCGGTGAAATCGTCATCATACAGCGAAATAATTATCCTGGTATCTGTGAAAAGAGGATTGTCGGGATATGCTTTCTTGATATAAAGCGGAACAAGGCTTGTCATCCATCCGTGACAGTGGATGATATCGGGGCCCCATCCCAGTTTTTTAACTGTTTCGATTACACCCCTTGAATAAAAGATCGCCCTTTCGTCATTATCGGTAAAGAACTTATTGTTTTTGTCGTAGAAAGTATGTTTTCTCTGGAAATAATCTTCATTATCGATAAAATAGATCTGCATCCTGGCCTGCTGGATTGAGGCTACTTTAATAATCAGCGGATGATCCGTATCGTCGATAATCAGGTTCATCCCTGATAAGCGGATGACTTCATGAAGCTGGTTGCGCCTTTCGTTGATATTCCCGTAACGGGGCATGAATGTGCGGATTTCCCTCCCCTTCTCCTGGATACCTTGCGGAAGATAACGCCCGATCATACCCATGTGACTGTCTTTAAGATATGGCGTGATTTCCTGTGTAACAAAAAGAACTTTTGTTTTTTCCATGTTTTCCTTTGATTTTTTATCCTGATTCAAAACCGGCTGCAAAGATACTAAAAATTTTTCAGATAATTTCCAAGCGTTTCATCTAAAATAATGATTCCTATTGAATTAAATATTTTTTTTCGGATTCCATATCACTTTCAGGTTCAAGGCGGATTAAGTAGAAAAAGAAAGGGGGATTTGTGGATTCGAGTTAAAATTGGAGCAATTGTGTTCTGGTAATTATTATAAAACGGGATAATGGCCTCCCCGTATTAAGTCAAGGCCGGCGGATCTGCTCCCCGCATCAGGAGCCTGGAAATTAAAACCTTAAATCAATGAAAAAAATTGTTACCATATGCGTTTTAAGCATTTTTATGTTATCCGGAGCCATTCAGGCCGGGAAGAATAATGCTGTAACTTATAACCCTGGTCCCTCACCTTCTTTTTCGGTCTGGGTAAAATTCATTATTACGTTCCATCGTCCCAAGACCCAATGTAAAACAGGGTTTGGGATCTGCTTCGACATAGAATTCGGAACCGATAAGCCTGCAGGATCAGGCCCGGGCTATTGCCCTGTACAGGCAAGAATCTCTGATTCCCAGCAGCTTGAACTTATGGTTTCAGAGGCAGACCTTCAGAAGTATGAAAATGGATCCACGCTCCCTTATTTCAAGAAAGGATCAGTGACATTTGAAGATCCCTACACCTTTTCAGAGCCCGTAGCAAGGCTCCTTGGCGTTGCAGGCCCTGTCACAATCAAACCCGGAACATACAGGGTGGCATATGATGCCCTGGCCGGGACATATACCGTTGATTTCCCATTATAATCAGGTCTTTGATTACAGGAATCATGTCCCAATATTTTAAAATTAAGGATCCGGCTGAAAAGTCCGGCTTTCTCAGCCGGGCCCTTTTTATATGAAAAACATGAAAAAGCTGCTTATTCTCACTGCTGCGATAATGATGGTGCTGGCTGCCTGTAAATCGGCAATGATGAGGCAATATACTGTTGGAAGCCCGAAGATAGAAACCATCGAATCGGTCAGAAACGACCTGAAAAAATACAAGCCTGATTTTGAGGATTACCTCTGTGTTTTCAGGGATTCTGCAGCCCTGGTTGACTGGTTTAAGAACAAAAACCTGCCGGGGAGATCACAATTTTACAACTCCGGCGGTTACAGGATCATTACCCAGGATTCGACATTCTGCTCGGGAGTTGAAACGGATTTTGCCGGCAACCTGAAAATCAACCAGGTGTATGGCATTGATTCACTTACAACCTTCAACAGGCTGAAAAAAGACATACTGCAGGTTGGAGAGAAAGCTGACCTTGATCCTTCAAATTATTCTTTTACCTGTGTGATATTATGGGCAAGATTTATGGGAAAGCTTAATACCTCGAGCTTCGCGATTGCCGCATCGGCCCTGGAATCCCGGCCGGCAAAAACCGGGAAGGTCAATGTATTGCTTGTCAATATTGATATCCTTGATTTCTGGAATACATCAGGCAATATGATTAAAACCGAGATCAAAACACGCTGATAAGATAAATTCATGTTGAAAAAATCAGGGTATGAAAGCAGGAAGGGAGCGGCTCATGCTTGGGTCGATAATGATATGCTTCCTCGCGACCGGCCTGGCGGCCCAGGACTTTTGCTGGGACGATTCCGTTAAATCCCTTGTCTTCAGGCCGGTAATCCAGAAAATTCAACCCAGGCTCAAGCTTAGCAATGAACTCTCCTACAGCATATCGGTTTCAGGGTATTCCTGCTTTAATGGAACGGGGAATAAGACCGCCGGGCAAATGGCCTTCCTCCATAGCCTGAAATACAGGTTCGGGATCTCATCCAGGAGGTTCCACCTTACGAATGACCTGGTCCACACGCTTGGGCTGGTATATTATTTCGACAGCATCAGTAAATTTCAGACCGATGAAAATACCCTGACTACAAGGATGAGTTGCGAGGTGGTAAAACGTATCCAATTTTCAGTTTCCTCCATCCTTACAACCAGGATATTTGATTCATGGGATGTTTCCCAGTCCCCCGGGGGAGGCCCGCTTATCAAAACCATCAACTCATCCTTTCTCACTCCACTGGTTTGTAATTTTTCGGGAGGATTTGGAATAAATCTGATGCCGGCCGGCATGCTTGATATCGGGATCAGTTCAGCTAAACTTACTTACATCCGCGACCGGGGCATCTTTGATAAAACCGGGTTGGATTTATTTTACGGAGTTGAGAAAGGCCATACCAGCTCCCTTGAATACGGAATGAGCCTGCACCTGATCATCGACTGGCTTATCATGAAGAAGGTCCAGTGGAACTGCGACCTCCTGCTGTTCAAGGGTGAGAAAGCCGCAGCCGATATGACCTTTAAAAACCTGTTTGCATACAGGATCAACCGCTTTCTTAAGACCAGTCTGCAAACCAGGTTATTTTACAATGAAGATGCGAGCCCGGGAATAAGGATGGAAAACCTGCTTTCATTCGGGTTTGATTTTCACCTGTGATAAATTTCACAGCCGATGGTCCCGCAAAAAAAAATGTGTAATTTTGCAACCTCGTTTAACTCAAAACACTCTGATGATGAACATGCTTTTTTCATCACATCCGGCTCATTCAGCACATCCATCACGATCCTCGGGATTTTCCACACGAACTTACCAGACCTATGTATAAAATCGACAAGCATCCTATTCTCGATATCCCTGAATCCAGGCCAGCGACCTTCCTGTTCGAAGGCAAAGAAGTTACAGGCGAAAACGGATTCACTATTGCGGCCGCCCTCCATCAGGCTGGCCACCCGGTTCACAGTCACAGCCTGAAAAACCGCGAAAGAAGCCTTGAATGCGGCATCGGAAAATGCGGAGCCTGCGAGATGCTGGTCGACGGGCAGATAAAACGCATTTGCATTACCAGGGTTGATGGGGTGAAGGAAGTAAGGGAGATCCCTGCAAATTATGAGCCCAGCCCGGTGGAAGTAAAAAAAGACGAACGCATTAAAGTATTCAAGACTTCTGTTGTCATTGTAGGCTCAGGCCCGGCCGGGCTTGCAGCCCGTGAAGAGCTGAACAATCACAGGGTCGATTGCATTGTAATAGATAATAACGATAAGATTGGCGGACAGTTCCTGATGCAGACCCACCAGTTCTTTTTCTTTGAAAAGGAAAAGAAATTCGGGGGGATGCGCGGTTTCGACATTGCAAAAACTCTTGCGGGAGAAAGCCATGAAGGGATATTTCTCAATTCAACCGTATGGGATATCCTGGAAGGAGGCCGGCTTGCAGTCAAGAATATTCTTACCGACGAGATCTACTTTGTTGACAGTGAGTTCCTGGTTGTGGCATCCGGGGCGGTGCCGTTCATGCCGACGTTTGAGAATGACGATCTTCCCGGTGTGTTTACCGCGGCCGTGGTTCAGAAAATGATGAATAACGAATTCACGCTGCTTGGTAAAAATGTACTTACGGTAGGAGCAGGAAATATCGGCTACCTGACTTCTTACCAGCTTATGCAGGCCGGTGCAAAGGTAAAAGCAATCATCGAGGCCATGCCTTTTGAAGGTGGGTTCCCTGTGCAGGCCAACAGGGTAAGAAGGCTTGGGATCCCGGTACTGACATCGCATATCCTGCTGAAAGCCATTCCTAACGGGAATCACGACGGGATAGTTGGCGCGGTGGTGGCCGAATGTAAAAATTTCAAACCCGTTCCCGGTACTGAAAAACTTATAGACGGCATTGACGCCATCAACATCTGCACAGGCCTGGTATGTGATGACCAGCTCCTGATCAAGGGTAATGAAGTCTTTGGCAGGAAGTGTTTCGGGGCTGGGGATGCAATACGAATAGGGGAAGGCACGAGCGCAGTACTTCGCGGCAGGCAGGTTGCATACGAAATACTCCAGGAGATGGGTGAGAGGTACGATTATGATGCTTTTCTTTCCCTGTCAAAGGAATATATAGATTCGCAGCAGCATCCCGTCAGGGTGATCGCTGAGCCGGTTACGCCCGCCGTTGAAAGGATGAACGAAAAAGGCTTTGTGCTTATTGACTGCCTGTATGGGTTCGCCTGTAATCCCTGCGCATTTGCATGCCCTAACGGGGCCATCACCAAGTCATCCACCAGCACAGTGCCGGAAATTGATTTTGACAAATGTACCGGTTGCATGGATTGTGTTTACCAATGTCCCGGTCTTGCCATTTTTGGATATAACTTCAAAAAAGACTGGCTTTTCCTTCCCATCGAATATGAAGCTCAGGAGAAATCGGAATGCTTCCTGGTAGATAATAACGGCGACAAACTCGGGCAGGGGATCGTTGAGAAGATCCTGCGCAAACCGAATAAAACAAACATTGCCCGCGTGAAGGCAACAGACATCCATGGCGGGGACCTTGTGAAGGTGAGGGGATTCATTGTTAAGCCCGATTACCCCGACCCGATTAAGTTCAAACCATACAAGCTTGAATCGGAGGAACCCACCTACGTTTGCCATTGCGATGATGTGACCCTGGGCGAGATCATGGAGGTGATAGGCGACAGGAAGTTTATTTCGGTGGATGAGGTTAAACACACAACCCGCCTTGGGATGGGTGCATGTCGCGGAAAGCGTTGCATCAAGCGCCTGAAGACCCGGCTGGCCGGAACCGGGATCAGCATAGTGGGGGAACCCACACCACGTGGTCCGCTCTCGAACCAGGTCTCGATGGGAGAGCTTTATCCGAGGAATGCACACGAACAGGTCATAACTGAGATCAACGGCAAGAAAACAAGAAGAATAAAGGTCCGTTCACTGGTTGCCGGAGGCGGCATCGGGGGCAGCTCTTTATTCAGGTACCTGGGTGAGGCCGGACTGGAACCGGTATTGCTGAATTACGGGCGGGGTGCTTCATGGCGGAACATTGCCGGTGGCCGTCCGAATTTTTCGGTGCCTGAATTAAGCGATATCGCCAACCATAACCTTGAAATATTCAAAGAGCTGCAGGCCATCCATAACATCGATTTCAGGGCCATATTGTATGTGACCTTTGCCCATGATGAACAGATGTACCGTGCCCTGGAGGCATCCATGGCCTGGTCCGATGCATACATGGTCGGGCCCGGAGATTTTCTGAGGGAAATTTCCCCGAGGATGAATCCTTCCATAACCAATTATTCAGCGGCCCTGGTCACAAGAAATTGCTGGCAGGCTACCCCGGGAAGGGTCATAGACCTCATCCGCAGGATAGGTATTGAAAAGGGAGGCAAGGTGGAAGAAGATTGCCGCCTTGTGGATGTGAACCGTGAAAACGGACATTACAAGGTCCTTGTGATAAACCATCAGAAAGAATATGTTGAATATGAGACTGAGGTCTTTATCAATGCATTGGGGCCCGAAGGTGGAAAATTCGCCAAAACCCTTGGTTTTGACACAGGCCTTTATTCGGTAAAACACCAGGCATTCATTACCCGCCGCCTTCCAATGCTGGGGAATAACGGCAGCCCACTTCCTATGCTGATCGACCGGAGGAGATACAAGGGGTTTTCGGCAGTCTACGGGCAGCAGCTGGGCGAAACCGGGCAGATCATCGGCTGTGCTTCCCCTGCAGTCGACGCTCAGGAAGCCGAAAAGAATATAAAAGTCAATACGGAAGATTTTATTGAAATTGCTTCAGAAGTATTTACAAACTGGATACCCGAGCTCTCTTCAGTTGGGTTCCAGGCAATTTGGGCAGGATACTATGTGGAGCCAAGGATGGTGATCGACCCCGAACTGGGATTATTCCTGGGACTGAGGGGCCAGGGCTTTATGCTCGGGCAGTACCTTGCGAAAATGTATGTCGACAAATTGCAGGGCAAACCCACACCTTCATATTTTGAGAGGTTGAAACTCAGCGGGGACGGCATGCCGGAGAAGGCGTTTAAGTAGTGAAATTCAATCATCCTCTCACAAACAAGGCTTTGATAATATGTGAGGCCATTTTGGGGTTTTCCTTGAGCCGGCGTGTGGAATAACCAAACCATTCTTTCCCGAAGGGGACATAAACCCTCATGGCATGGCCTTTTTCGACAATATTTTTCCTGAGGTCGGGAGTTACACCGTAAAGCATCTGGAATTCGTATGCTTGTTTGGGCACTTTGTATTTTTCTATCAGTTTGTATGCTCCTTCAACGAGCGGCTTGTCATGGGTGGCTATGCCGGGATAATAACCGTTTGAAAACATGAACTCCAGGTCCTCCAGGTAATGATGGTTGATTTCCTGGTACTTCTTATAGGCAATAGCTTCAGGTTCAACATAGATGCCCTTGCAAAGCCTGAAATTCAGAGGCACTTCAACGGAATGAAGATCCTTCATTTCTTCCAGGTCCTGCAGCGTGCGTTTCATATAAGCTTGTAAAACCAATCCCACGTTCCCGGGAAATTCCTTCTTCAGTTTTCTGAATAGCTCGATCTCAAGGCCGGTACAGGGTGAATCTTCCATGTCGATCCTCACAAAATTGTTAAAAGAAGCGGCATATGCAACGATCTCCCTGATGTGCTTATAACAGAGTTCCTTGTCGAGGAGCAAACCAAAACTGGTAGGTTTCAGGGAATAATTCCCGTCTATGTTTTCTTTTTCAACTCTTTCGATAATTGACAGGTAGGCTTTTTTATTTTCAGCTGCCTGTTCGAGATTTGTTATAAACTCTCCCAGCAGATCTATGGTGATCCTGATTCCACCGGAATTGAGGTCCCTGCTCACTTTAATGGCATCATCAATGGTCTCGCCCGCAATGTATTTTTTTGAAAAAACCCATACAAGTTTCTTCGGCATAAAAGGGATCATCCAGGTAATAATCTTATTGAACATACGGCTGAATTTTATGGTCTTATATGTGCAAATACAAATATATCACTAATTACAGGTTTGGTAGTCACCAAATTAATTTTTAATTTTGCAGGCTTTTTCAAAGGAAGTGGAGAAGATGGAAAAATATCAGATCCAGTTCAGTGGATTGAAACCTGGGACATATAGTTTTGATTTCGATCTGGATCAATCGTTCTTTGATCATTACCGGTTTGATGATGTCACAGGAAGCAAAGTGATTGTGCATATTGATATGGAGAAGGAAGACCGTATGATCGTTTTCCGTTTCGATATCCGCGGAAGTGTCGATGTGTTCTGTGACCGTTGCGGGGATCCGCTTACAGTGAAGATTGAAGGTCAGCAAAGCCTGGTTGTCAAGCTTAGTGACCATAATGAAGAAGAAAGCGAAGATGTCCAGATCGTAAAGGAATCGGAGAGCAGGTTTGACCTGAGCCAGTTCATTTATGAATATGTAAGTCTTATGCTTCCGGTATACCGTGTTCACGGGGTTGACAGCAAGGGTAAAACCCTGTGCGACCCTGACATTTTGAAGAGACTTGAAGAGTTAAAGGAATCGCATGCTCCTGACCCGCGATGGGAGGTTCTGAATAAGCTCAGGGAAAAAATATAGTGTTATTAATATTATTAAATCTAATTTTGTATGCCACATCCGAAACGAAAAATTTCCAATCAGCGCAGGGATAAAAGACGTACTCATGATAAAGCTGAAAGTCCTACCTTTGCTCTCTGCTCTAATTGCGGTGCACCGGTTCTTTATCACAGGGTATGTCCTGAATGCGGTTACTACCGCGGGAAGCAGACTATTGAAAAGTCGGCTGCTGAATAATCCTGTCATGCAGGGTCATTCACCGATTAATTATTCAGTCGTTTAACCTAATTCTGACTAATGAAGATCGGCTTAGATGTATTGGGAGGTGATTTTGCACCAAATGCCACTATGCACGGTGCAATTATGGCTCTTAAGGAGTTGCCTTCCACCGACAAGATTGTTTTAATTGGGGACAAGGATCATATCCTTACCTTTTTAAAAGAAGAAAATGTAAGTCCGGCGATGTTTGAGATCGTGGATGCTCCTGATCTTATTGAGATGGATGAAAGCCCCACCAAAGCTCTTGTCAACAAGCCGAATTCAAGCATTTCGACCGGTTTCCGCATGCTGAAACATGAAGAGATCCAGTCCTTTGCCAGTGCCGGCAGCAGCGGGGCAATGCTTGTTGGTGCGATATACAGTGTTGGTAATATTCAGGGAATTATCCGCCCGAGTTCCCCTGCATATATAGCGAAGGAAAATGGCGGGATGTCGATTCTCATCGATGTGGGAACCAATCCTGATGCCAAACCCGACGTTATGTACCAGTTCGGTTTGCTCGGATCCTTGTTTGCCGAGCACGTGTATCACGTTAAGATCCCCAGGGTAGGCCTTCTGAACATCGGATCCGAAGAAAAAAAAGGAAGCCTTACAACCCAGTCGGCCTTCCAGCTGATGAAAGATTCAAAAGATTTTAATTTCATTGGAAACGTTGAGGGCCGGGAGTTATTCAGGGACAATGTGGATGTTATTGTATGCGACGGTTTCGTCGGCAACATTGTGCTTAAACAGGTTGAAGCCATGTACCGCGTGCTTGTAAAGCGAGGTATCAAAGATTCTTATCTCGACCGTTTCAATTATGAGATTTATGGAGGTACCCCTATCCTGGGAGTCAACGGGAATGTCATCGTGGGCCATGGTATCTCAAACAGTACTGCAATAAAAAACATGATCCTTCTTTCAAGGGAGATCATTGAGGCCAATCTTCCATCCAGGATCAAGCATGCCCTGGAGCAGTACACTATCAACAATATTTAACATTTTTTTCATGACCAGAATCAGAGCGGCAATTACTGGGATTCAAGGCTGGGTCCCGCCTTATATTCTTACAAATAAGGAACTGGAAGCCATGGTGGATACTTCCGACGAATGGATTATGAGCCGTACCGGAATCAAAGAACGTCACATCCTCAAGGGCGAAGGCCTGGGCACTTCCGACATGGCCGCTGAAGCTGTAAAAGCGTTACTTGAGAAAACCGGGACCAGGCCCGATGAGATCGGTATGGTAATCTGTGCTACGGTTACCCCGGATATGATTTTCCCTGCAACTGCAAATATCGTCTGTGACAAGACCGGGATCAAAAATGCTTTTGGGTTCGACATGAACGCTGCCTGTTCAGGCCTTTTATATGCCCTTGTTACCGCATCCAAATACGTTGAAACAGGCACAGTGAAAAAAGCAATAGTGATAGGTGCCGATAAGATGTCGTCAATCACCGATTATACAAGTCGTGAGACCTGCGTATTATTCGGGGATGCAGCGGGGGCTATTTTGCTGGAACCAACCACTGAAGAAATAGGTATCATGGATTCTATAATGCATTCGGATGGCTCGGGCCGTTTCTACCTGCATATGAAGGCCGGAGGTTCTGTAAAACCCCCATCCTACGAAACCATTGATGCCAAAGAACATTTCGTTTTCCAGGAAGGCCAGCCGGTTTTCAAGTTTGCAGTGACCAAAATGGCGGATGTTGCAGCAGAGATCATGGCCAGGAACAACCTGAAGTCTGAAGACATATCATACCTTGTGCCCCACCAGGCAAACCTTCGCATCATCGATGCAACCGCCAGGCGCATGGGGGTAGGCACAGAACAGGTAATGATCAACATCGAGCGTTACGGGAATACCACAGGCGGAACGATACCCTTATGCCTCTGGGAATGGGAAAACAGGCTGAAAAAAGGCGACAATATTATACTTGCTGCATTCGGAGGAGGCTTCACCTGGGGAAGTATCTGGCTGAAATGGGCGTATTAAAAGATAGCGGGATAATGCGATAGCGGGATTATCATCACGCCATCACGCCCTTCAAGTTTCTTATGGTTTTTCCCCCAGCAGAGTTTCTATAAACTTGCTTGTTTCATCGCAGAATTCGGTGTAATGCTGCCCGGTTCCCGGGCCTGAAAATCCTGTTTCAACTTTCCGGATCGCACCTTTCCTGTCAATAAACAAAGTAGTTGGGTAGGCCATGCGGCCCTCAAGGTTAAATAACACAGATTGAAGGGATTCACGGCCTCTTGGCCCTGCATAAACGAAGGTATAACCGGCACCCGTCTGGCCAATAAAGCGTTCCATCCCGGGTTTTGAAATTTCCAGGGTCTTATCTTCAAAACACAGAGCGACTATCTCAAGGCCTTTTTCCCTGTAATTCGAGTATATATCCCTGTAAAAGATAGTTTCATCAAGGCAATTTGGGCACCAGGTTCCAATAGCCATCACAATTATAACCTTGTCTTTGAATTTAGGGTCGTCAAGCGCGACTTTATCCCCGTTGATGTCTGGCAAATCAAAATAAAAAGGGCGGGCACCGGGTTTTACTTTAACCAGTTCATCCATCCCCGGAAGCTTGATGGATTCATTCCTTTCGGCAGTCCAGATGCTTTTCCATTTTGGGCTCCCCATAAAACGGCCATTCTCCAATTTCCCCTGAGGTGAGACATCGGCCGTGAGAATCAAAGTGTGAGCCCCGTCAATTGCCGAGATCATGAATTTGTTCCCTGAAACTTTCCCCTCCAGGTAACGGTAGTCGCCCCCGGAATTCAGGATCGTTCCTGTGATTCGGTTGCTGTCCTGCATGAATTCACCAACCATGATCGTGGAATCAGGGGTGTTGGCATTTTCGGTGATCTTCCATCGTCCGCTAAGGTTTGCAGAGGCCGGCTTATTGGCCCATGGGAAACGGTCGGTCACACCCGGAACAGCATAAAATGCATACCAGATGCCGGCTTCCTTCCCTTTCGGATAATATCTGCCGATAAGGGAATCATGCCTGATGATTGCAATTATCTCGGAAGTAAAAACAGGAAATTTCATAAATACCGTATCACCCGAAAGAGCCAGTTCATTGATCATAATGACCTCGCCTGCATTGGAAACCTGCATGACCTTTTGTCCGTCGGGTGTCAGGGCATAGATCATATTGAAGGGAAGGTCCATTTCGGGTTCCGCACTGTCGATCCGTATTACTCCCAGGTAGGGCCCCTGTTTCAGGATATTATGACGGATGCAGCCCCCTGAGAGCATTATGATCAGTGACAGAAGACAAATAAATTTTTTCATAAAGGATTTCCTATCTGTTATAAATTCCCTCCAATCTGGAGCTGAATCCGTAACCGGGAAATTACCCGGGGTTCATACCAATGACCTATTCCCTCACAAAGTGAGGCATGTCAAAAGGAATTTCCAGGGATAATTCAACCAGCCCCCTCAACTCCCCATCCACGATCCATGGTGTTTGGTATATCAACTTTTTCTTCCCTTTTTTTTCTATTGTATACACATTTTTAACCTTCTCATCCATGATCCTGCCGATGATCTTTTTTGAATTCTCGTTATGGCAGCCCATGAGGTCGCGGCCCAGAAGGGAAAGCTCTCCGGGCTTTACGAATGTGCGCTCTGCCATTGAATTTGCATAGATCACTTTTCCGCCAAGGTCTGTAACTATAACCGATCCATCCAGTTTTTCAATCCATTCTTCCATTGTGTCATCAATTAGATATGCATTTATTGTTACGGTTGCCTGCAGGTTTCAATTGCAAGTGGTTTACCATTTCTCCCAATGAATCCTTTCAGGCTTAAATTTATCCTTGGGGAGATCCTCTCCCGAAGGGTAGCCAAGGGGTATTATGGAGAACGGGCTGATATGTGCGGGAAGGCCAAGGATATTTCGAACATGAGCACTGCGGTCTTCATAGGGGAATAAGGCGCTCCACACCGCACCCAGTCCCATGGCAGAAGCCTGAAGAAGGATGTTTTGAGATGCTGCTGCAGCATCCTGGTACCAGAGGTCAGTGGCCCCAGCCTGCAGTTCAATTGTTGAATCACCGCAAACTACGATAGCGGCACCTGCTGTATAAAGCATTTTGGTGTACGGAAGGCCTTCGGCCAGGGAATCCATAATGGGACGCTCAGTAATGGCTATAAAGGCCCATGGCTGGCGGTTCCTTGCAGATGGTGCTGCCATTGCGGCTTTCAGCAAAGTCATCAGCAAAGAGGGGTCAGGCACCTGAGCTGTAAAATTCCTGACGCTTCTGCGCTTGAGAATGGTTTCCAATACGATCGCGGAAGAACCTTGCATAATGCAGAAAAATTACTCAAAAATAGAAAATACTTTAACACCATAACATGCATTTCATAATTTCACCGGGGGCTGTTTATAAAATTGTCTGCCGGAGAGCAGGGGATTAGCTAAAAGGAGCGATATTCACAGGCTTATTTTTCGGAAATGGAGAACTCAAATTATAAAATACTGGCTGTTGATGATAATCCCAAGAACCTTAAGGTACTGGCTGCTTTGCTTTCACCCCAGCACTACCAGGTTGATTATGCGTTCAGCGGCAAGGAGGCGATAAACATACTGGAAGTTGAAAGTTACGACCTCATCCTGCTTGACATTATGATGCCCGAAATGGATGGTTACGAGACCTGTGTCAGGATTAAAAGTATGTCGAAACACAGCCTGGTTCCCGTGATCTTTCTGACAGCCAAGACCGACACGGCCAGTCTTAACAAAGCGTTTACCAGCGGAGGGGTGGATTACCTCACAAAACCTTTCTCTCCTGACGAACTGCTTGCCAGGGTGAGGACGCACCTGGAACTTAAATCAAGCCGCCAGCAGTTGCTGGAGGTTAATTCATGGCTGGAACAGAAAGTGGAAGAACGCACCGAGGATTTAAGATCGGCTCACGAGGAACTGGAAAAGGCATACAGCAGCTTAAAATCCCTTGATAAAGCCAAGACCGATTTCCTTCACATGATCAACCACGAGCTGCGCACACCCTTGAATGCGATCCTTGGTTTTACAAATATACTGCAGGATGAAGTGGAATCTCCGGAAGTAAAGGAGCACGTTGAGTTTATTTTTTATTCTTCGATGCGGCTTGAGAAATTCCTTGCCGTTGTGCTGCAGCTTACCGAATTAATTGCCAGGGAGAAACCGCTCCAGAAAAAACCCGCCTCGCTGGGAAGAATACTGGAGTTTTGTCTCAATGATTATGTCTTGCAAACAGGCAAAAAAGGCATAAATACCCTTCTTGATCCCCTGCTTACCGAAGCCATGGTTGAAGGGAATGAGAAGCTGATCAGGAGCTGTTTCCAGGGGGTGGTCGAGAATGCGGTGGAATATTCACCCGAAGGCGGAGAGATCAGGATCAGGCTGATCGAAGAAAACGGGTATAAAGGCTGTGAGATTACCGACCAGGGACCCGGTTTCAGCGAGCAGGCCCTGAAAAACCTGTTTTCCCTTTTCGGGCTTGGGGGCGAACACATTGACGAAAATGTAGGGCTTGATCTCTGCCTTGCCAAGATGGCTATGGACGCTCACGGCGGTAAAGTCGAAGTGAGAAACAATCCCGGTTCCGGGGCTTCGGTAAAACTGCTTTTCCCGGGATAACCTGGATTGCTGGATAGCTGGAGGACTGGATAACTGGATCACTGGATTGCTGGATCACTGGATATCCAGTAATCAAGTCATCGGAGCGAAGTGCCATGTCCAGTTATCGGCGCGCAGCGCCTTATCCAGTTATCCCTAATCCTCTATCATTTCTCCTGCTTTTTTATCACGATTTCCCCAAAAAAACGTACCTTTGCACACTTTTTTTAAAGGATGAAAACAAAATACGCTGAACACCGGAACCTGGACCTGACAAGAATCGGGAGAGAAATCCAGTCATATTGGAAAGAACATAATACGTTTGAAAAAAGCCTGGAACTTACCAGGGGCAGGACCCCTTATATTTTTTACGAAGGGCCCCCTTCGGCCAATGGCATTCCCGGGATACACCATGTTATGGCCCGCACCATCAAGGATATCTTCTGCAGGTACAAGACCATGAAAGGTTTCTATGTCAGCCGTAAAGCAGGCTGGGATACACACGGCCTTCCCATTGAGATAGGCGTTGAAAAAAAACTGGGAATAACCAAAGAAGACATCGGCAGGAAAATATCCATTGAAGATTACAATAAAGAATGCCGCAACGAGGTGATGAAATACAAAGACCTCTGGGATGAACTTACGGTACAGATGGGCTATTGGCTGAATCTCGATGATCCATATATAACCTACGAAAATAAATACATTGAATCGGTATGGTACCTCCTGAGTAAACTTTATGAAAAGGGGCTGCTTTACAAGGGGTACACCATACAACCATACTCCCCTGCTGCCGGAACCGGCCTGAGCACCCATGAACTTAATCAGCCCGGGGCCTATAAAACCGTCAAAGACAACACCGTGGTTGCCCAGTTTAAAGTCATACAGGACGAAAAATCGGAGTTCCTTTTCAGGGATCTTTTTGGTGATGTATATTTCCTGGCATGGACTACCACTCCCTGGACACTTCCATCGAATACCGGCCTGGCCGTGGGGAAGGATATCACATACCTGCTTATAAGGACATATAATCCATATACTTTCCGTGAACAAACGGTGATCATGGCGAAGGATCTTCTTCACCAGTACCTTCCCGAAAAAAATGCCCAGCTTGAACTGGATGAATACCATGAAGGCCAGAAGAACATACCCTACAGGGTTGTTGCCGAATATAAGGGCGCTGATTTCGAAAACCTGCGCTATGAGCAGCTGCTTCCTTATGCCCGGCCAGAGGAAGGGGATCCTTTCAGGGTTGTCATCGGGGATTTTGTCACTACCCAGGACGGTACAGGCATTGTGCACATCGCGCCAAGTTTCGGGGCTGACGATTTCAGGGTTGGAAGACAGTATGGCCTGGGATCTCTTACCCTTGTCGACAAACAGGGAAGGTTCACTGAACAGATGGGCGAGTTTGCCGGCCGTTATGTAAAAGTCGAATATGATGATGACTGTTCAAATAAGGAATGCCCGCCTGTCGACATCGACATTATTGTCAAGCTAAAGCATGAGAACAAGGCTTTCAAATCTGAGAAGTACGAGCATTCATACCCGCATTGCTGGCGTACCGATAAGCCTGTGCTTTACTATCCGCTTGATTCATGGTTTATCCGCACTACTGCGTATAAGGATAAGATGATCAGCCTCAATAAAACGATCAACTGGAAACCCGAATCAACAGGCACAGGAAGATTCGGGAACTGGCTGGAAAACCTTGTCGACTGGAATCTCAGCCGTTCAAGGTTCTGGGGAACCCCGCTTCCTATCTGGAGAACCGAAGACGGTAAAACGGAAATCTGCATTGGCTCGGTAAATCAACTCAGGAAAGAAATTGAGAAGGCGGTGAATGCCGGTATAATGAAGACCAATCCCCTGGCTTCATATAAGGAAGGCGACCTGGCCGACTCAAATTATCAGACATTCGACCTCCATCGCCCCTTTGTGGATGATATTATCCTGGTAAGCGATGACGGGCGCCCCATGAACCGGGAGACCGATCTTATCGACGTATGGTTCGACTCAGGGGCAATGCCTTATGCACAATATCATTATCCTTTTGATTCAAGCCGCAGCCTGGAAAGCTTTTTCCCGGCCGATTTTATTGCCGAAGGTGTTGACCAGACCCGTGGCTGGTTTTTTACCCTCCACGCCATCACGGTGATGCTGTTTGATTCGGTTGCTTATAAGACCTGCGTCTCCAATGGCCTAGTGCTTGATAAGGCCGGGAATAAAATGTCGAAACGCCTTGGGAATGCGGTGGATCCTTTTGAGACACTTAGTAAATTCGGTCCTGATGCAACCCGATGGTACCTGATCACCAACTCCCAGCCCTGGGATAACCTGAAATTTGACATTGAAGGCATTACCGAAACACAGCGTAAATTCTTCGGAACCCTTTACAATACCTATACCTTCTTTGCGCTCTATGCCAACATTGATGGTTTTTGCTATTCCGACGACGAGATCCCTCTGAATGAACGGCCTGAAATTGACCGGTGGATACTGTCGGAATTAAATTCACTGATCCGTTTTGTCGATGAAAGTTACACTGAATATGAACCTACAAGGGCAGGCCGTGCAATTTCCGATTTTGTTGATGAACACCTGAGCAACTGGTATGTTCGCTTATGCAGGCGCCGTTTCTGGAAGGGCAATTATTCTTCAGACAAAATCAGCGCGTACCAAACCCTTTACACCTGTCTTGAGACCCTGTCACAGCTCATGGCTCCCATAGCACCTTTCTTTGCCGAACAGCTGTTTACCGATTTGAATCAGGTATCGGGCAGAAAAAAGACCGATTCTGTTCATCTTACAGACTTTCCTTCCGCCAGCCTGTCAATGATCGATAAAGATCTTGAAGAAAGGATGGAGATGGCACAGAAAATCTCTTCACTGGCACTTTCGATAAGGAAAAAAACCAACATCAGGGTAAGGCAGCCGCTGAACCGTATACTTGTCCCTGTTCTGAATGAAAAACTGAAAGGGCAGGTTGAATCGGTAAAGAACCTGATCCTGTCAGAGGTTAATGTTAAACGCATCGAATATATAACCGATACGGAGGGCATCTTATCCAAAAAGATCAAACCCGATTTCAAAAAGCTCGGGCCTAAATGCGGCAAGGACATGAAAATGATAGCCGAAGACATGAAAGGCTGGACTCAGTCGGAGATAGCTGATTTTGAGAGGAAAAAAACCTGTACCAGGATGTACGCAAACGGTAATTCATACACCTTTGAATTGGGCGACATCGAGATCCAGAGCGACGACCTCCCCGGGTACAATACAGCGGCAATGGGATCCCTTGTTGTTGCGCTGGATACAAATATTACCCCTGAACTGAAGAATGAAGGAATTGCAAGGGAACTGGTCAACCGGATACAGAACCTCCGGAAGGATAAAAAATTCGAAGTAACGGATAAGATCAGGGTGAAAATACAGTCACATCCTGAAATGGATGAGGCCGTGAATCAGAATAATTCTTATATTTGCAGCGAAATTCTGGCTCAGTCATTTACTGTTACGGGAAATTTAGAAGGTAACGACATTGATGAGATTGAGCTGACAGAAACAATTAAAACTAAAATTTCCATCCAAAAGGTGGATTGATTTGCAAACGGCAGGGAGCTAGATTTCTGTCGTTGTTTGTTTTAGAATATTAACGTGACGCGCTATGAAAAAAGCAACAGCACCGGAGAAAGCAAAAACAAGGTATACCGACGAGGAACTTGATGAGTTCAAACAGATTATTCTTCAGAAGCTTGAGAAGGCCCATAATGACCTCCAACTTCTTACCGATGCCTACACAACGGGGAATGAACATGATACCAACGATACTTCGCCTACCTTCAAGGTTCTTGAAGAAGGGTATCAGGTTTTTTCAAAGGAAGAGAACAGCAAATTTGCCGCACGCCAGGAAAAATTCATCAAATCCCTTGAAAATGCTCTTATCCGCATAGAGAACAAGACCTATGGCATATGCAGGGTCACGGGAAAGTTGATTCCCAAAGACCGTTTACGCTCGGTACCCCATGCCACCCTGAGCATTGAAGCCAAACGCGTACAAACTGCACCCTCTGTTGTTCAGAAGCAGACTACCGATCTGTTGGATCACGAAGAATGAAAAAAGCCGTCTGGATAGTACTTCTGATCCTCCTTGCAGATCAGATCCTCAAAATCTGGATTAAATCAACGTTTTATCTCGGGGAAAGCCATCCTGTAATCGGCCATTGGTTTTATCTTCATTTTACAGAAAATGAAGGGATGGCCTTTGGGATGAGACTGGGTGGGCAATGGGGAAAGCTGATCCTGAGTATATTCCGCATTATTGCGATCACAGCCATATTCTGGTGGCTTAAAACTGCAGCGAAAAAGGGGGCAGGGACCCTGATGATCGTTTGTATTTCCCTGATACTTGCAGGAGCTATCGGCAATATTATAGACTCTGCTTTTTACGGCCTCATTTTCAATGAAAGTTCATATATGCAACTTTCCACCCTGTTTCCTAAAGGCGGGGGGTACGCTTCTTTCCTGCATGGGAAGGTGGTTGACATGTTTTATTTTCCGATCATTGAAACCAGGTTCCCCAACTGGGTCCCCTTTTACGGAGGGGAAGATCTTGTCTTTTTCAGACCCGTTTTTAATATTGCCGACTCGGCGATAACCACGGGTGTGCTTTTGCTGATTGTTTTCCAGAGAAAGATATTCCCGAATAAAGTGACTGGTGAATGATTTTAGTCACTGTTAACTAGTCTCTAGTCACTATTCACTGATTTTATTTTACCCTTATCGTACTTCCAACCTTCAGTTTCGAATTCGTCTTGATTTTATTCATGGCACAGATCTCCTTGACGTTGGTATGGTATTTCCTGGCCAGGTGGCCCAGGGTATCCCCGTTTTTGATCTTGTGGTAAACGGCATTTCCATTATAATCGTTGGGATAAAAAACCTTTTTGGTGATGGGGAAACTTCTTGTTATAAGTTTCTGGTTGTCGAAATCTATAACCCTTAAGGCATCCATCGGAACATCTTTATACCTCAGTTCGAAATGACAGTGGGGGCCTCGGCTTCTGCCGCTGGAACCGCCGAGGGATATGGGATCCCCTGCTTTCATGACCTGGTTTACGCGCACAAGGAGTTTTGAATTATGGGCATAATAGGATTCTAGCCCGTTATAATGCCTGATGATGACCAGGTTGCCGAAACCACCACGGTTGTATTTGGCATAACGAACCACGCCATTGAAGGCGGCCCTCACGGTATCACCCTTGTTGAGTTTGATATCCAGGCCCTTGTGAGTGTATGTAAAGCCACGGAAAAGGTGCCCGTATACCGGCATATGAAACGGATGGATAGAATCGACAAGTACCAGAAGGGTATCCTTTATGGAGTCCCTTTGCATCTTATATGCAAATATTTGGTCATTGATCCACTGGTTGCTGAATATCCCGGTAGAATCCTCCTCGATACTCATCATCACGGGTTCGTTCTCAAGATATTCCCAGGTATAATTTTTAAACAGCAGTACAGTCCCGTTCTTCATTTCAACGGTATCGATGATGGCATCGACATTCCGCTGTCCGAATGACATAAATGGAATAAAAACCAGGGCAAGCAACCACTTCTTGCAAATGTGCATTTTATAAAACTTGTTAGGGTTGGGTAATTCAGAAACGCTAAAATTGCGGATTTATTCTTTCTGCTCTTGTTCATTTCGCCAAATTAGCTTAGGTTTGTATAAATTTTCCACAGGTATATGCAAGCAAAAGTATCAAGTAAAGAACTGATTAAGGGGAAGATATTACAGATCATCGGCCCCGTTATCGACGTGGCTTTTAATGAAGGAGTTGCTCTCCCGAATATCTATGATGCTCTTGAGGTAAAGAATGAAAACGGGGACGTGATCGTTCTTGAATGCCAGTATGACATAGGGGAGAATACCATGAGGACCATTGCCATGGATTCCACCGATGGTCTCCGGAGGGGTATGGACGTAGTTGAAAGGGGAGGCCCTATTTCAATGCCTGCCACCGAAGATATCAGAGGAAGGTTATTTAATGTCATCGGGAATCCTATCGACGGCCTGGGTGATGTTTCCAGGGCTCATACTTACCCCATTCACCGTGACCCGCCGGCGTTTGACCAGCTTACGACGACCAAAGAAGTTCTGTATACCGGGATCAAGGTTATAGACCTGATAGAACCGTATTCGAAGGGTGGTAAAATTGGTTTGTTTGGCGGTGCCGGCGTTGGCAAGACGGTAATCATCATGGAACTCATCAACAATATTGCAAAGAAATATTCCGGGATGTCGGTGTTTGGCGGCGTTGGGGAGCGTACCCGTGAAGGGAACGACCTTCTCCGTGAAATGATTGAATCGGGGGTAATACGATATGGGAAGGAGTTCCTTGAGGAAATGGAAAAAGGCGGATGGGATCTCTCAAAGGTTGACCGCAAAGAACTTGCAGAATCCCAGGCTACACTTGTATTCGGCCAAATGAATGAACCTCCCGGGGCACGTGCGCGTGTTGCATTATCGGGTTTGACTGTTGCCGAGTATTTCCGCGACGGGGACGAAAAGTCGGGAGGCCGTGATATACTGTTCTTCATTGACAATATTTTCAGGTTCACCCAGGCCGGTTCTGAAGTCTCGGCTTTGCTCGGACGCATGCCTTCGGCAGTAGGTTATCAGCCTACATTAGCAACAGAAATGGGGATCATGCAGGAGAGGATCACCTCAACCAAAAGGGGCTCCATCACCTCAGTCCAGGCTGTTTACGTTCCTGCCGACGACCTTACGGACCCGGCGCCTGCGACTACTTTTGCCCATCTTGATGCCACTACGGTCTTAAGCCGTAAAATTTCCGAATTGGGGATTTACCCAGCCGTTGACCCCCTTGATTCCACTTCGAGGATACTGTCACTGGATGTGGTCGGTGAAGAGCATTATAACACAGCACAAAGGGTGAAAAGGATACTTCAGAGGTATAAGGAACTGCAGGATATTATTGCCATTCTTGGTATGGATGAGCTTTCCGACGAAGACAAACTGGTAGTTGCCCGTGCAAGGCGCGTCCAGAGGTTCCTGTCACAGCCTTTCCATGTTGCCACCCAGTTCACCGGTATTCCGGGGGCGTTCGTCAATATTGAAGACACGATCAAAGGCTTCAATATGATTATGGACGGCATGGTTGATGAATATCCCGAATCGGCATTTAACCTTGTTGGAACAATAGAAGAAGCCATCGAAAAAGGGAAGAGACTGATGGCCGAGAGTAAATAGGGAAAACCATGAAAGTAGATATTATAACTCCCGACGCCACCCTGTTTACCGGCGACCAGGTAGAACTGGTGCAATTGCCCGGTATTGACGGTTCCTTTGAAATCCTGAAAGACCATGCCCCCCTGATCTCAATCCTGAAAAAAGGCAGGGTCAAGCTTCAGAATAAAAACGAAAAGGAGCAGTATTTCGAAATCAACGGAGGGGTTATTGAAGTTCTCTCCAACAAGGTTCTCATTCTTGCGGAATAATTCCGGATTTGCCTTATGCGACGTTCACGAGCCATATTGATACCGGCCTTCCTGCTGATTATTTTCGGAGGCTGTTATAAAAATGAACCAGTTCCTATAGCCGCATTCACATTTAAAGGGACCAATGGTTTTAAAATACCATGCAAAGTCACGTTCATCAATAATTCCGAGAATTCGTATGCCTGGGTATGGAACTTTGGGGATGACTCTACTTCTTGGGCAAAAGAGCCGGTTAAGATCTACACCCGTCCCGGAAAATACATTGTAACCCTGAGGGCTTATACTGAGAGCCAGAAAGAATGGGCATCCACAGCCCAAAACGTGGTTATCTCAGATACGGTAAAATAAGAAAGGCTGCCCTGTTTGAGCAGCCTTTCCTGTTAATTCCTGCAAGAATCCAATCCTGCATCTAAAAATCCTAATAGAACCTCAGCCTGGAATCAGTGATTTTAGAAATTTTCTGAAGGGCAGGATATAAAGAGCTGGCAGCGCGCTGCTCAAAAAGGGATTTCTGCATCTGTATATCAGAAAAATAGTCATCTTTCTTAGGGGCATCGTTTATACCGTCAATGATTGCAGCATAAGATCCTGAGCGGCCTTTAAGCGGGCCGAGAAGTTTAGCAAAAGGTGATGTGAAGAGTATTCCAACAACGTTGGCATCGCGTGCAATCGCGGCGCGGTTCATTCCATTAAAGCTGATCACTGCTGTATCAACTTTTGACTTCATTTGTGCCGCAATAGCATACAGGTCTTTTGTGCCTTCCATAACCTTTGCAAGCTTATCTGCTTCCAGATTCACTTTCTTGTAGCTTCTTACCGATGCTTCGATACGGGTCTTTATATTATCCAGAGGGATAGCTCCTTTAGGGGTTGATGATTTTAGTATTGCCACCATATATTTACCCTGGAGGTCAAACACGGGAGAGATGTCCCCAACCTTTGTATTCTCAGAGAAAGCCCAGCGAACAACTTCTCTTCCATTTGGCAGGCCCATGACCGTGTTATCGGCTTCTCTCAAATTAGGAGCCTGGCGTTTTGAAAGGCCCTGCTGGGATGATGCCTTGTCAAAGGCTTCGGAGGTCCTGTACTGGCCTGCAAATGCACTTGCCTTGGTATAAGTGTCCTGGTATGTCTGGTTACTGGGCTCAACATTTCTGGCCACAACTGCAACCCTCATCTTTTTCACGGGTTTTGATTTATCGTCAAGTCTGAAAATGGCATAACCAATCCTCGTTTCGAGAACCTTGATTTCTTTGGGTTTCATTTTCAATCCGGCATTATAAAACAATGCATAACCGGCATTTCCATCAACAATTGCTTTAAGTTCACCCCCGTCATCTTTTGCCGATCCGAAATCGGAAACATTTCTTGCAAAACTGGCGAGCATGTCGGGTTTCTTCTTCAGAATTTCCATAAGGCTGTCGGTCTTGGCCTTAGCCTGCTCCTTGGTCCGTTTGATCGCTTCGTTACCAGGGCTTGAGAAGGCAATCAGGCATTGCATGCCTTTCATAGTATCGGGACGGTCCTGCATGTCGAGGAGCTTGGCCATCAGCCAGACATTATTTTGTTCAAATGGCTGAACGATGGTGCCCACCTTCGAATCGTAAAGCAATGAGTCTAAACGGCCTGCAAGGACTCCCTTTTTTACAAAACCGGTATCGTATTTTTTATCCGAATTGGCATTCATGAAAGTGATTGGATCAGGTGAAGCCAGGAAATCTTTATATAGTGAGACAACGTCTTCGGATGTCCTTTTACGGTCGGCCTGGCTGGGGAGAACGTCAAAAGTAATAAAGTCAATATCGCGGTAGGGTTCTTCCTGATAAAAGTACTGAATGTTATCATTATAAAATCCCTGGTAATCGGCATCGGTTATTTTTATTGTGCTGTCGGGTATATCCATAGGATTCGGAGAAACGAACCTGAGCTTCATGCTGCGGTTTTTATTGATATAATCCTGCTTGATGAAAGCTTTTGGGATATAAAATGATTTTGATACCAGGTTGGTGAATTTCGACTCCTGGCGGTCGTCCTTAATGGCTTTTTCAAAAGCCAGCCATTGTTTCCTGGCTTTGGGTTCCATCTGGTCGAGCTGTTTCAGGTAGTTCAATACGATTGCAGGATCGTAAACCCCGGTTTTAGGATCTTTAAAATACTGGAGAATATACCTGTGAGGTTGTTTCCCCTGGACCTGGTCAAATAGTTCTTCAGGCGACACAACAAGACCGATCTCATCATATTCCTTACCCATGATAACTTCTTTGATCAGGTTATCATAAACACCCTGACGGATTTGAAAAGCTTCCTGGTCGGTAATCTTTTCATTACCCCGGTTTTCTTTTTGCATGTCCAGGGATTCTTCAACTTTTGCGGAAAAATCGGTATAAGGGATCTCCTCACCGTTAACTACGGCTATGTCGTTTGTCCCTTTTGCCCTTCTCTTTCCGAAATCACCAATTACAAAAGCAGCAATAGCCACACCTACAATGATAACCGCGAGGCCTGATTGCTTTCTGATAGTTCCAATAATCGCCATTATTCTTAGTTTTAAAAGGAGTGCAAAGGTAGGATTTTTTTGGAAAACAGCAAAGAGAATTACGATTTACGTCAGGCGAAGCCGAAATGAGCACCAATAAAATCAACAATGATTCGAATAATTAGAAATCACAATTTCCGGCCGGCTTCAAAAGAAAATTCGTAATTCGTAATTCGTAAATTGGAAATCCTCACACCGAATCTTTCTTCACCATCATCTGCCCGGTAGGGTTTTTGAAATTGTAACGGGTGAAGGTTTCATCCGATTCAAGGTCATTGCCGTAAAGAATTTTCCCGGGTGTGATGATCTTTATAGGGTCATTATTATAAATGCGGTGGTTACGTTCATCCCAAACCAGGTGTTCGGTATTGAGTTGTTCGTTCTTCAGCTCGTTCCTTACGATAACATTTCCCCTTCCTTCCATATACCCTTTGAAATCAAACCTGATCCCGTAAAGAGCTGACAAGGTTGATTTAACCCGCATTATAGAATCGTACATGACAAGTTTGACCCCCCTGGGGAAGTCCATCCTGGGGTTTTTTCCCCCGTACTGATTCAGCAGAGGTGCCGTAAGCCTGGCCTGGACTTTGCCTGAATCGCTGAACAGGATCTCAACATTGACTGCCGACATAGACGGGTCTTCCGAGCTGTGAAGTTTGATTGAAGCTGCTTCTTTTTCTTTGGTACAGGCTGAAAACATAAGGAGGATCAGCTGAAGAATAGCCAGAAGCCTGATAAGCCGTGGAGGTATAACTGCTTTCACTTCATTAAAAATACTTCCGTTTATGGAACCAGCGTTCATAAATTGAAAAACCAAGAACGAATTTAAAGTACGTTTCCTTGATAAGGTCACCCTGGACGGTACCCCGGGAACCAAATTGTCCGCCTATATTCATCATGGTCTTCATCCCGCGTAAAGGGAGCCCGAAGCCTATAGAGATACCATATTCATTGAGCTGGCGACCCCTGAGCTGTAAGTAGGTGCGGTCAAAATAAAAGCCAAGCCGGTACCTGATCCTGGAAAAATAACTGCTGTAGTTGTCGGCATTCGGGACGAATTCACCGCCAACCGATATTTTATAGCTGTTTGCAAGGGAATCGTTCAAACCAAAAGCCCTGAAAGACTTCCAGTTCTGATAACGGTAATCGACAGTGACCATGAAGTTATCGGTCTTCTGAAATGTGAGTCCACCGCCGGCCATCCATGGCAGAAGTATCGCCCCTTTATAGGAATCCAGGATGGAAATTGTATCTTTTGGATATTCCACCCCGCTTGAGCTGATAAGGAAGGTGTTTGCGATTCCGCTGGCATGGGAGGTGATGCTGGTGGTTGGAGCGAAGACTGCCCCGACAATGACCGACATTTCCCTTTTCAGCCGGATCCTGTATTGAGCTCCGAAACTGTAGTAAAAATCCCCGACATTGATATAAGCATCAGTTTTATAGTTCATGGTATGAAGGGAGTCGTAAAATAACACAGTTGCTTCCCTTGTCATGTTCCCGAAGAGGTAGGAGACATTCACGCCTACCGACAAGTCCTTCGTAACATTAAATGCGTTTCCCCAGAAAAAACGGTTTACACCGCCAGAACCGGTGTATAGCCTGAGAATGGTCCCGGCAGTCTTACTTTCTTCAGGACTGATAACATTGTACCCGACATCACTGAAAGGGACAAGCCCGAGAGCTGTTTTCCACCATTTGGTCACGGGGATCCCAAAGGTAAGATAGCCAAGGGAAGCATAGGATCGGGAAGTGCTTTGAAGCCTTGAAGTAAGCTTCACCGACTCGGAAGTGAACCCCCCTTCAAAAACAAACGAAAGGGAATCGAAAGCCGTATAGGATGCAGGGTTTGTATAATTTATATGAGTCGAACTGCGAAGTGCTATGCCGGTTTGGCCAAGAGAGAAATTCCAGGCATTGTTGTTCCCGCTCAGATCGCCGATACCGAACCTTGAGTATGGGGAGGCAATCCGGATCTGGGCATACGAACCTGAATACATACACAGAATGAACAATGGAAGCAGCAGGTATTTTTTAGTCATTCGTTCCGGCATTCAGTTCAAGTATTTGATATAAGCCTTCTATTACTATATTTGGGACTGCAAAGGTCTTACTTTTTAACCGCTTATCAAAATATTTAAGATCACCTCCGCTAAGGATCACCTTTAACTTCCTGTTTTTCTGAAGATATTGGCAGATTATCCCATCCAATTCGGCCAGTGTACCGTTGATCACACCCGATAAAATGGATTCATTTGTTGTGGTCCCTGTAAGATCGGCACTTTTCTTACCTGATATCAACGGTAATTTGCCGGTAAAAGTATTCAGGGCCCTGAATCTCATCTGAATTCCCGGGGAAATACTGCCTCCCAGGTATTCTCCCCGGGAATTAACGAAGTCACAGGTAATACACGATCCGGCAGTGATAACCAGTACAGGATATCCGGGAAAGCGCAGGTGCCCGGCAACAGCTGCAGCCAGCCTGTCTTTGCCAAGAGTTCCCGGGGTTTTATAAAGGTTCCTGACAGGCAGGGGCGTATGCTCGTCAAGCTCAAGCAGGCCGAATCTCTTGTCCAGGAATTTTTTTACTGAAGGCGGATAAGACGTTACCGATGAAAGGATGCAATGTGTTATCTGCGGATATTCCTGTACCAGGGATCTGACTGCCGGGAGACTAATCTCAGGCAGCATCCTGATGTCTTTCAGCCTGCCCTTGCTGAAGACGGCAAGTTTTTTATTGGTATTTCCAAGATCAATGACGAGGTACACTTTTATTTACGATTTACGTTCGGCGAAGCCGAAATGAGCACAAATAACATTGACAATAATGCGAATAATTAGAATTACGAATTCATTTACGATTCAGGAAGGAACAATAATAAATCGTTCTTCTTCAAACGGACGTCAAATCGTAAATCCTTACAAAGGTATTGGAAATTTAAAAAAACTTCCTATTTTTGCACTCCCATTCTCAAAATAGGGAGATGGCGTCGTAGCTCAGATGGTAGAGCAGAGGACTGAAAATCCTTGTGTCACTGGTTCGATTCCAGTCGATGCCACTGCCAAATCACCCTAAAGCCCTGATTCAGCAATGTTTCGGGGCTTTTTTACGCCTATTTGTGCCGGAATTGATATGGAACTACCCTGAACCATCAGGACTAATCCCCCGTCAAGAAGCACCTCCAGTCTACTATTCCTTTGAAAGTAAATCAGGGTTCAGGAAAGGCCCCACACAATAATCATTGTACCCCTTTCTTTTCACCAGACGGCCACGAGCTGGGTTTTTCCATTCAATTCAGCCCGGCCCGTTATTGAGGTTTAATTGCTTACAGAAATGCTGAACTATGAATCTTTTTTATCAGGCAGGCTAAAATAAAACGTACTTCCTTTTCCTGCCTCGCTTTCGATCCAGAGTTTACCGCAGTGTTTTTCGACAAATTCCTTGCAGATTATTAACCCCAGGCCGGTACTTGGTTCTTTATCAGTTCCCTTTCGCCGGGTATCTTTATCAAGCCGGAATACGTCGGCAATCATTTCTTTACTCATCCCAATACCCGAATCCTGAACAAAAATCTCAACCCATCCGTCCGGCCTAAGTTTTGCAGCAACACAAACCTGCCCGCCTTTAGGTGTGAACTTAACGGCATTGGAAGCTAAATTGCGAAACAGTCCGCCCAGCATTTTCTCATCTGCGTATACCGGCAAATCATCAGGGATCTCATAATGTATGGTAATGTCTTTTTTCTTTGCCGCTTCCTCAGCCAGCACCATATTCTCAGGAAGCCAGGGCTTCAATAAAAATGATGATGGGTTAAAAGATATTACACCTCTCTGCAATCGCGACCATTCTAAAAGGTTTTCGAGCAATATGAAAAGATTGGTCGCAGACCTCCTGATACTCCCTGCAATCTTTTGAACCTGGTCTGGTGCCATGGTCGGGAGATCCTCTTCCATCATCTGGGCAAAACCAAGAAGGCTGCTGAAAGGGCTTCGCAGGTCGTGGGCAAGTATGGACAGGAATTTGTCTTTTTCGGCATTAAGCAAATGCAGTGCTGAATTTTTTTGTTTGATTACTTCTTCCTGCTGCTTTCTCCCGGTGATATCCCTTCCCAAAGTTGAGGCGCCTATCACCTCATTGTTCTCATTTAAAATCGGATTAAAAAAACCTTCATAATAAACAGGCTCGGCATCTTTGAATATACCTAAAGATGAAAAGGATTCCCCTCGAAAAACACGATCATAATCTTGTTTAGCAGCTTTTCTGGCTTCATCCGAGCTGATGCATTCCAGGAAATTCATCCCTTCTTTAATATCGCTGTCATTAAAGAGTTTCATTAAATCTGCATGGACTTTATTGAAAAGAAGGTATTTGTAATTCCTGTCAATACTAAAAAAGAATGTGTCCTTCTGACTTTCGATGCTGGACTTCAAAAGCATCTGGGATTTTTTCAGGGTCTTTTCTGCATCTTTGCGTTCGCTGATGTCCCGAACAACAAATATCACATTTGCAGGATCCCCTTTGGCATCCCGCACAAATTCACCATTTACTTCTATATCAAAGGTGCTTCCATCGGTTCTCAGGCCCCTGTATTCTGTTGGCACCAAGCCTATCCCCTGGAACAAATTCAGAAAATTCGACATGGCACGTTCCCGATCGGCAGGGTCAAGATATTCCATCATCGAACGCCCCAGCACATCTTCCCTGCGGGCTATTTTAAACAAATGCAATGCAGAATCCGAAACCAGCAGGATCTTTCCCTTTAAATCGGTTACCGTGACATCGTCGGGAGAGGCATTAAGGATGGTAAGATACAGTCCTTCCCTGTTTTGCAATTCAAGAATTTCTTTTTCATATGATGATTTCAGGTCATCATGCTCTTTTTGCAATAAACGCAACTCATCAATGAGTTCTGCTCTCGTTCTGGCCTGATAATTCATTCCTGCCTCATTTTCAAATAGTAAAGTTAAGGCAATTAATGATTATCACCATAACGAAAGATAAAATATTATACGCCTGGAATAATCGAAACCTCCTGCTGTTCCGGGACGGCTTGTGAGTTCCTGCATCTTGAAAATTGAAATAAAGGAGGTGAAAACAAACCTCATTTCACATCAAGGAATGTAACGATACCGGTGTTGAGTTCATAGTAGGCCCCCAGAATGAGTAACTCGCCACGGTCGGCAAGGTGTTTTAACAGAGGTTCAGAAGTTCTCAGGGCAACTACATTGTTCCTGATATTGGCCCTGCATGTGGCTTCGGCATCTTGTCCTCTGGTGGCTTTAACGGCCGGCCCGAGTGCATCCATGATGGATTTTATATGACCGGCGGTGACCGCAGTATCGCGTGCGGCAGCGATAGCGCCGCATTTCTCATGCCCGAGTACTACAACCAGCGAAACATGAAGGTGTTCAATCGCATATTCGATGCTGCCGATAGTATGTTCATCGGTAATATTACCGGCTTCCCTTGCAACGAAAAGATCGCCCAACCCCTGGTCAAAAAGGATTTCAGGGCTTATGCGCGAATCTGAACACCCCAGTATGACAGCAAAGGGATGCTGGCCATTGGCAAGTTCTTTTCGCCTGACAGCATCCTGACGGGGGTGTAAGGTTCTTCCTGAAACGAACCTGGTATTACCCTCTGCAAGCAAGCGTTTCGCTTCTGCAGCTTTGATTTTCCCCACATCCCCGTCCTGCCCCGACACAAGGTTGAAACCGGTGAAACAGCTTGTGAGAAAACAAACCAGGATAAAAGGAAGATAAATTTTTCGGGTTTTCATAATTCAGTAAATATGCTTTCACCAATTTTCTTTCTTTAACAAATTTAAACATAAAAATGCGAAAAACCACTTTTTAACAGTTTCCTAAAACCGTGGAAGATATCCGGGGTTTTCGGGGAATGACCTTAAACGGATACTTTTAACTGAATAGTTTCGTTTTTGATGTAATTGTCACAAAACAAATTGAAATAATGAAGAACGCAGTGTTTGGTTTGCTTGTTTTTTCCCTCCTGATGGTTTCCTGCAAAAAGAGTTCCACCAGCCCGGCTTACACCCCCGATTGCAGCGGCGCTGCAAAATCCTTTAGCAGCAATGTGCTGCCAGTAATCCAAAGCTCCTGCGTGGGATGTCATTCGAAATATTCCAATTATTCGGGGATAACAGCAGATAAAGCTGCGATAAAAAGTACTATTGTCGACGGGAGCATGCCCCAGGGCAGTTCATTGTCGACAGCACAGAAGAACAGCGTTGTATGCTGGATTGATAACGGAGCCCTTAACAATTAAATAGCTGCCCTTGCCTTAGTTTAACTTATAAAGGCCAGAAGTAAACCTACATCTGTTGCCCGCGCATTGCGTATCTCTGCCTGATCTCAGCTTCTTTACTCTTATCGGTGATAAAAATCACCGTTCTTCCACCGTCCAGCACAATAGGGAATTTATCATGAACCGATCCGGTTTCCAGCTTTAAATGAGGTACATTGAGCCGGTGGTTTGTCAGGCTCAGCCGGTTGGCCAGCACATCATTTTTCCTGTTTTTGGTATTTTTCAATGGGGAATTTTTAATATTTGCTACAAGATACACATTTTTTGCGTCATTTGCTTTATTTTCAGGGATTTATTTTAAATATTCCCGGGAAATTCCATCACGGGACCAAATAAAAAAGAAAGAGGCCATCCCTTATGGGACAGCCTCAAGATCTGTAAATATAGCAAACGGTATAGCCTAAGCTATTTTAACGTTTACTGCATTTAATCCTTTTTTTCCTTCCTGAAGAGTGAAAGTTACTTCATCGTTTTCCCTGATTTCATCAATAAGGCCTGATGCGTGCACAAAATACTCTTTGTTTGACTCTTCGTCTTTAATAAATCCAAATCCTTTACTATTGTTAAAGAATTTGACAACACCTTTGTTCATAATACTATAATTTTTAATAATTTGTGCAAAGATACAACATTATTTACTACAATCACTAATTTATTATATATTTATTATCTGAGGTGAGGATTTACTTCTGAAATCATCATCAAAACATGGGCGGCCGACCAGCTGAAATTTTCAGCATTCATACCTTGCCCTGTAAGAGGGTTGTAGTTTTCCCTTATGGGCCGGGCAGGATCGGAGAGGCCTTCGCAGTTTCTGAAAAGTTTATTCATGAGCAGCACCGCTTCTTCACCGTATCCATATTTCATCAGGCCCTTGATGGCAAAGTATGCCTGGTCGAGCCAGACCGGGCCCCGCCAGTAACCTTTTTCAGGGTTAAACCCCGGATTGTCGGCAGCCACAGTGGGAAACGGGACAAAAGTATTGAATTCCTCACTGCTCATAATCCGGTTGCGGATACGCCGGGCCTGCTCCTCTGATGCAATCCCTGCCCACAGAGGTATCCATCCGTTCGGTTCAGGCACAACGACAGCTCGTTTGGTTGTCAGGCGAATGTCGTAGAAAAATCCTGATCTTTCATCCCACATTATAGTGCGGATCAGGTTCCCCAAGGTAATAGCTTCTTCATCCAGGGTTTCGGCAAGGGCGGTTTCGCCCAGGGCCGTTGCGAGGGATGAAAGGCAGCGCTTTTCAACAAAAAGATACGAGTTAAGGTCTGCACTTTCCTGGTCCATGCTCCAGGCATATGAGTTATTCTGCACCATACGGGCGCTGTCGAAACGCACTGCATTATCCCATCCGCTTTCCCAGCGCGCCGCCTGCAGGGTACCGTCGGTTGAACCGTATTCGCACAAACCGTTATGGTCATGATCGCGGTTTTTATACCACCAGTGATGGTATTTCACCAGCCGGGCGAACATTTCCCTTGCAAAACAGGTATCGGAGGTTTGCCTGAAGATCTCCGCCACGGCCCATGCTGCCAATGGAGGTTTTGTGTCACGGTAATTGTTTTCGGTGCTGTCGATGAAAATACAATCGGCTACCATCCCCGATGAATCCTGGTAATCGAACATAGCACGAATATTGTTCTTTGCAAGTTCAGGGGCAATACCGGCAAGGGCATAGGCCTGCTTCCAGCTGTCCCAGGCCCAGAACCCGGCAAAGTCCTTGTACGATGGATACACCCCTTCGTGTTTTAATCCCCCGGCAGGTCCCTGGCGGTTGTTCAGTAAAGTAAAAATGCATTTTGCAGCGAGGGAATTGGCAAGGATCAGACCAGTATCATTCTTGTATGAGGATTTCCCTGTTGCCAGGGCCCATCGTTCGAGCACTGAGAGGTATGCCGGCGAATCGGCCCTGAGCTTCCCGGGGGGAGGATATTCTGTACCGGTCTGTGCCGAAGCCGCAGATCCCAGCAACAGCAAGCCTGCAAAAAGCGGTTTTACCAGGTTGTGCAACCCTGGCAGAGTGAACATGCTCATACTATTTAACTTCGATATGGGCGGTCAGCAAAGGAGTTGAGGAATCAGGGCCTATAAGTAAATCGTATCCCCCGGGCTCAACGGTATAATCCTGCAGGGAGGGGTCAAACAAGCGAAAGTCATTCACCGCAACTTTAAGGATAAAAAGCTCTGTTGAAGCATTCAGTATGTTTTTACGCAAAAAGCCGCAGAGGGATTTCAGGGGCCTGTCAAAACGGGAATCCTTCTTCCGCAGATAGACTTGTACCACCTCGTCCCCGTCGAACGGCCCTTCGTTTCTCACTTTTACTTTAAGATTTATGGTGTCGGCGGATGAATATTGCGGTTTATCCACACCGGCTTCCAGGTATGCGAATTTCGAATAGCTGAGCCCAAAACCAAAAGGCCATATGGGTTCCCCGATAAAATATTTGTATGTTCTGCCTTTCATGGAATAATCGGTAAATTTAGGAAGGTCATCCGCTGACTTATAAAATGTTACGGGTAACCGCCCGGCAGGATTGTATTTTCCAAACAACACTTCGGCAACAGCTTTGCCCCCCTGTTGTCCGGGATACCATGCTTCTACTATAGCCTGTATCTGTTCGGCTTCCCGTTTTACAGCCAGTGCGCTGCCGTTTGTGAGGATGAGGATAAGCGGTTTTCCCAGGAATGCCAGTTTTTTTAACATGCTCGTTTGATTGGCAGGCAGGTCGAGGCTTGTGCGGTCGCCTCCGCTGAACCCTGGGATGTTCACATCCATTTCCTCTCCTTCAAGATAAGGGGAGATCCCGCCAACAAAAACAACGGCATCGGCCTTACCTGCTATCTGCAAAGCTGCGGCTTCCAGTTCGGCAGCCGTTGGTTCAGGAACAGTACTTACTTGTTTCTCCCGGGAGTTGATTGCAGCATCTTCAAGTCCGTCAACGCCTTTCGCATAGAGCACCTCGGTTTTGGTCCCGGCGGCTTCCCTGATGCCGTTCAGGATGGTAACAGGATTTGAAGGTTTCCCGCAGTAATTGCCCAGGAGCACCGAAAGCCTGTCGGCATAAGGCCCGATGACAGCCAGCTGTTTTATTTTTTTTCCGAAGGGGAGGGTGTGATTGTCATTCTTGAGGAGGACCAGGCTTTCTTCAGCCACTTTCAGCGCAAGCCGGTCATGATCGGGAGTATTATTGTCGGAGGGCCTGATTTTTGCATACGGCACAAGTGAATCGGGATCGAAAAGCCCCAGGCGGAACCTCGCGGTAAACAGGCGTTTCACCGAAACGTCGATCTCCGCCTCGCTTATGTAGCCTTTCTTTACAGCATTTACCAGGCTGCCGTATTCATCTCCGCAGGTCAGGTCGCAGCCGGCTTTCACTCCCAGGACGGATGCCCTGACTGAATCGGGCTGAAGCTTATGCCCGTTATAAATATCCCAGATCGCCCCGCAGTCGGAAGTCACATAACCCCCGAATCCCCATTTCTTCCTGAGGATCTTATCCAGCAGGAGGTCGCTTGCTGTGCAGGGTTCATTCCAGAAGCGGTTGTAAGCTCCCATTACCGAATATGCCTTCCCGTAACGCACAAGGGCCTCGAAGGCGGGGAGGTAAGTTTCATAGAGGTCCCTTTCGCTGCACCAGGCGTCAAAGCTGTGCCTGTCGGGTTCCGGACCGCTGTGAACGGCGTAATGCTTGGCTGTGGCAATGACCTTGAAATACCGGGGGTCGTTTCCCTGCAGGCCTTTCACAAAAGCAATGCCGATGCGGCTTGTCAGGAACGGGTCTTCACCATAAGTCTCCTGCCCCCGTCCCCAGCGGGGATCCCTGAAAATATTAATGTTTGGCGACCAGAAAGTCAGTCCCTGGTAGATCCCTCGTTTCCCCTGGGCAATACATTCGTAGTATTTCGCCCTTGCTTCAGTGGAAACCACATCAGCTTCTTGCCCGATCAACCCGGGGTCCCATGTTGCAGCCATCCCTATAGCCTGGGGAAAAACCGTGGCAATGCCGTTACGTGCGACGCCATGCAGGCATTCACTCCACCAGTTGTAAGCCGGGATGCCCAGCCTTTCAATGGCAGGCGCGCTGTTCTGCATCTGGAGGACTTTCTCCTGTAGTGTCAGCCGGGAAACAAGATCGTTGACCCTCTCGGCAAAAGGGAGTTTAGGGTCTGTATATTTGACGGGACCGGCAATTCCCTGCGGACGGGCGTTTAACGTAAATAAAAAAAGGATGAACACACAAATGCCCATCCCTGAATTTTTAACTGAAAAAATCATAACCGTATGTTTGATAATTGATCAAAGATACGAATACCGGATAAACGTGATCCGGGATACTGGATCAGGCGCTTCGCACCGATATCCAGTCATCCAGCTGTCCAGTTCACGACTTCTTCTCGGCCCGCTTGCGTTCTATCTCGTCGAGAATGATCTTGCGGATCCTGATCGATTTCGGGGTTACCTCTGCGTATTCGTCTCCCTGTATATATTCCATGGCTTCTTCAAGAGAGAATTTAACTGCCGGGTAAATCACGGCCTTATCGTCGCTTCCGGTAGCCCTCATATTGGAAAGTTTCTTGGTCTTGATCACATTGATCAGGATGTCGTTGCCCCTTGTATGCTCACCGATAACCTGTCCGGCGTAAATCTCATCACCTGGTTCGATGAAAAATTTCCCACGGTCCTGCAGCTTGTCAATGGAATAGCTGATAGCCTGGCCTTTTTCCATTGCAATGAGCGAACCGTTTATCCTCCCCTGCATATCCCCTTTCCAGGGTTCAAAGCCTTTTAAACGGTGCCCGATGATGGCTTCACCTTCGGTAGCGGTAAGGATAGGGTTCCTGATGCCGATGAGCCCTCTTGCGGGAATATTAAATTCAACTGTAATCCGGTCGCGCTTGGGTTCGATATTGACAATCTCGCCCCTTCGTTTGGTGACTATCTCTATTACTTTTCCCGAAAACGCTTCAGGGACCTGTACCTTGAGGTTTTCAACGGGTTCGTTAAGTACGCCGTCAATCATCCTTGTAATGATTTTAGGCTGTCCCATCTGGAACTCATAACCTTCGCGTCTCATGGTCTCGACCAGGATGGCGAGGTGGAGTATGCCTCTTCCAAATACATTAAAAGTATCGGGGGAAGCTGTTTCTTCGACCCTTAATGCGAGATTCTTTTCGGTTTCGTGGAAGAGTCTGTCCCTTAAGTGCCTGGAAGTCACGTAAATTCCTTCCTTTCCTGCAAACGGGGAGTTGTTGATGGTAAACACCATGCTCATGGTCGGTTCGTCCACGCTGATCCTTTTAAGCCCTTCAGGGTTTTCGGCATCGGCAATGGTGTCGCCGATATCGAAATTCTCGGGGCCGAGAACAGCGCAGATCTCGCCGGCGAAAACTTCGTATTTCACCTTTTCCTTGCTCAGTCCTTCAAAAAGGTATAGTTCCTTGACGACTGATTTGAGTATTGTCCCGTCATTTTTTACGAGAGATACACTGTCGCCCGCTTTGACGGAGCCCCTTGATATTCTGCCGACCGCAATCCGGCCTACATATGAAGAATAATCCAGAGAGCTGATCTGCAACTGAAGGGTTCCGGGCGCCGTGGCAGGGGGAGGAATATGGCTGATGATGGTGTCAAGTAAAAATGAAATGTCGGTGGTTGGCGTTCTCCAGTCGGCGCTCATCCATCCCTGTTTGGAGGAACCATAGACCGTTGGGAAATTGAGCTGGGCTTCGGTGGCATCGAGGCTGAACATCAGTTCAAAAACTGCTTCCTGGACCTCGTCGGGTGAACAGTTGGGCTTGTCGACCTTGTTGATCACAACGATGGGGATCTTGCCAAGCTCAAGTGCTTTGTCAAGTACGAACCTGGTCTGTGGCATTGGGCCTTCAAAGGCATCGACCAGCAGCAGAACACCGTCGGCCATGTTGAGGACACGTTCGACCTCCCCTCCGAAATCGGAGTGGCCGGGGGTATCGATGATGTTGATCTTTACGCCTTTATATCTTACCGATACGTTCTTTGATAAAATGGTTATCCCTCTTTCCCGTTCCAGGTCATTGGAATCGAGTATAAGGTCGCCCATCTGCTGGTTCGCTCTGAAGAGGTTCACCTGGTAAAGGATGCGGTCGACCAGGGTGGTTTTTCCATGGTCAACGTGGGCGATGATTGCAATATTTCTTATATCTTTCATATTCACTTGGGTAATCCCGTCAGCAGACGATAAAAAACAATCCCGGCTAGGAATGACAAACCATCCTTGCGGGATCAGGACTATGGTTTTAAGTTTTGGGGGTGCAAAGGTAGTGAAAAAAACATGATCACATAACAGCATGATAATCTTGATGCATTTCATAATTAATTATTTACCTTTGATTGCGCATGACTTTCCCTTTTTTTTCAGACCAGCCCAATATTGGTAATATGAATTATAAATTGCAGGACCTGATTGACATCCCAATGCTTCAATCATTGCAGGATAAACTCAACTCGATTTATTCATTCCCTTCCTCCGTAGTAGATCCTGATGGTAATATCCTTACTTCAACCGGCTGGCAATCAATCTGTACGAAATTCCACAGGTTGAACCCATTGTCGGAACAGCAATGCAAACAAAGCGACAGGTATATTTTCAACCATCTCGACGAATCTAATTCAACGGTATCGTACCGATGCCCGCATGGCCTGGTAGATAATGCAACACCTATTATCATTAACGGCATGCATCTTGGCAATTTCTTTACGGGCCAGTTTTTTCTTGAGAAACCTGATATTGATTTTTTCAAGGAAAATGCAAGGAAGTATGGATTTGAAGAGCAGGAGTACCTGGATGCGGTCAAAGAAGTTCCTGTTTGGTCAAAACAGCAGCTGGATTCATACTTATTTTTTATCAAAAGCTTTACTGAAATGCTCGCCGGGATCGGTCTTAAAAACCTCCTGGATAAAGAATCCCAAAAAGCGCTTATTGCTAGCGAAGTAAAATACCGTTCCCTTGTCAATAACCTGATGGAAGGGCTTATAATCCTCGATTTCAATGGCAATACCTTATATACCAACCCGGCGGTCCAGCGCATTCTCGGCTACCCCGAATCGGGAACCAACCAATTCATTGGAAGGAACATGGCAGAACTCCTGCATCCCGATTCCTTAAAGGATGCGGTTAAAGATCTTGCATTGGTAAAAGAGGGTGAAGCTTCCAAGGTTGAATACAAAATCCTTTTACACGATGGAAGTACAGGCTGGATTGAAGCCAAGGGAACTAAGATTGATTATGAAGGGCAGGAAGCTGATATGGTTATCTGTCACGATATCACCGATCAGAAGCTGGCAAAGCAGATGCTTCTCGAAAGCGAGGATAAATTTTCGGCCATTTTCCACAGAAGCCCTGTTTCTATGACCCTGACATCCCTGGATGGCGGGAAGTACTGCGATGTCAATGAATTATTCCTGAAGGATACCGGCTATACAAGGGAAGACGTAATAGGGCGGACTTCCGAGGACCTGAAGTTATTTATTCATCCTGAGGACAGGGAGAAGCTTCTGAACGAGGTAAGAAAGGAAGGAAAAGCTTACGGGATGCCATCCATCGCCCGTATGAAGGACGGTAGCCAAATGGATATCCTTATTTCAACCAGCGTCATTAAGGTAGGTGGAAAGAAATACCTGCTTTCTTCAATCCTGGATATTACGCAGCAGAAGAAGACCGGTGATGCCTTAAAGGAAAGTGAACTCCGGCTGCAAAAGGCCCAGGAAATTGCCCATGTTGGCAACTGGGAACTGGACCCGGGGAATAAAACCATGTGGGCATCTGAAGAGTCCTTCCGGATTTACGGGCTGGAGTACACATCACCTGTTCTTCCCCTGGATCTTATTCAATCGCAGGTTCTCCCCGCTTACAGGGCCGGGCTTAATGCCGCGATTAAGGATCTTTTGGATGGGATCGATGGATATCATGTGGAATTTCAGATTCACCGTGCTTCCGACGGTGAGATAAGGGATGTTTTTTCAAAAGCCGAATTATTAAAGGATGAGAAAGGCCGGATCACAAAAATAACGGGTGTTATACAGGATATCACCAATCGTAAACAAGCCGAAAAGGATCTGATCAAGGCAAAGGAAAAGGCAGAGGAAAGTGACCGCCTGAAGTCGGCATTCCTGGCAAACATGTCTCATGAGATACGCACACCAATGAACGGTATCATTGGGTTTTCAAGCCTGCTCAATGATCAGGATACAACCGCAGAAGACTTTGAGAAATTTACAAGGGTGATCAATGAGAACTGCGAGCAGTTGCTTCATATCATCAATGACCTGATTGATATTTCAAAAATTGAAGCGGGGCAGATCGACCTGATCAATTCGGAGTTTGATCTCAATGCAATGATGGATTCAATCCTCAGGACGTTCCTTCCCAAGGCGGCAAAAAAAGGCCTTGATTTCACTTTGAATATCGAACCCGGTGAAGGAGCTTCCCTTGTCACTGCCGATCAAACCAAACTCAGGCAGGTACTTGATAACCTTGTAAGTAACGCCTTGAAATTTACCACTTCGGGGTATGTGAAATTCGGGTACTTCAAAACCGGAGGCCTGCTACAGTTCTTTGTTCGGGACAGCGGTATAGGGATAGAACCCACACACAAAGAACTGGTTTTTGACCGGTTCAGGCAACTGGATGAAAGTATATCCCTGAACCTGGGAGGCAACGGGCTGGGCTTATCAATTACCCGGGGCTATGTACAGGCGATGGGGGGCCACATATGGCTTGAATCAGAGCCGGGTAAAGGAAGCAGTTTCTTCTTTACCATTCCTTTAAATTCCGTTAAGGCGAAAAGTGAAAGCCCTGTCCCCGTTAAAATACCGGTTCATAAAACACAGGTAAACCCGACAGTCCTGGTCGTAGAAGACCAGCCCGAGAATTATGAATTTCTAGAGGTTTTGCTTTCAAGGAACGCTGTCAGGCTGTTGCACGCATGGAACGGGAAAGAAGCCCTGGAACTTTTTAGCAGGCACCCTGAGATCAACATGGTGATGCTTGATATCAAGCTCCCAGATATCAGCGGGTATGAAGTTGCAAAGAAAATGAAGGCCGGCAAACCGAATATCCCGGTCATTGCCCAGACTGCATATGCAATGTCGGATGACCGCGAAAAGTCTTTCAAAGCCGGATGCGACGATTATATTTCAAAACCGATGAGGAAGGACGATCTTCTGAGGATTGTCGGAAAATATTTAACCTTATGAAGAAGCTGTTAAAAGCCCTTTTCATTGAAGACCAGGCTGAAGACTGCCAGATGCTTATTGATGAATTACAGAAAGCCGGTTATGAGCTTATCTGGAAAAGAGTGGATACCAGGATAGGTCTTACAGAAACCCTTGAAAACGATACCTGGGACCTGATCCTTTCCGATTATGCAATGCCGGATTTCAGTGGTCTTGTTGCTTTGAAAGTATTCAAAAAGATGGAACTGGACATCCCCTTCATATTTGTTTCCGGGATCATGGGCGAAAGTACGGCAGTGAAAGCCATGAAAATGGGCGCGAACGATTATGTGATGAAAGGCAATTTGCGGCGCCTTGTCCCTGCTATTGAAAGGGAGTTAAGGGACGCAGCCATCCGCAGAAAAGAAATAATCGAAGAAAAAGCCTTGCAGGAAAGCAACAGGAGATGGAGGGAGCTGTTCGAGAATATCCGTGACGGGTGGGTGGCGACCGATATCGAAGGGAGGTTCATCGAATGTAATAAAGCGTTTGAACTTATGCTGGGATATTCTTTAAGCGAATTAAAGGAAATTTCTTACCAGCAGCTCACCCCGGAACAATGGCATGAAACGGAACAGGAAATAGTAAACAGCAAAATCCTCAGGCACGGATATTCCGGTGTATATGAGAAGGAATATAAACGCAAAAACGGGAAGGTTTTTCCGGTCGAGCTCACTTCTTACCTGAGGAAGGACGATAAAGGTAACCCGGTCGGATTTTGGGGGATTGCAAGAGATATTTCGCTCAGGAAAAAGATGGAAAAGGAGCTTAAGGATTCAATAGAAAAAGCCGAAGAACTCAGCCAGCTTAAATCCTGTTTGCTGCTTAATATAAGTCATGAGTTAAGGACGCCAATGAATGGGATCCTCGGGTTTGCCAGTCTCCTGAAAGATCAGCAATCCGATCCCGAGAACATTGAAATGGCCGATTATATCTTATCATCGGGGAAAAGGCTGATGGCTACTCTTAACTCCATTCTGGATCTTGCAGCTCTCGAATCGGACAGGACCTCCTTGGAATTGACCGGGGTAAATTTAAGCGATTCAGTCAATAACCTTATTCAGAACTTCAACGACCTCGCAAGGAAAAAGCATATTGAACTTATTCCATGCCCTGAAAGTGATCTGCAATTAAAGCTGGATTCGGGCCTTTTAAATAATATCATTCATCACCTCCTTGATAATGCTCTTAAATTTACCGGTACAGGCATGGTATCTGCTTCAGTTGACAAGGAAGTATATCATGGGAAAGAACAAGCAGTGATCCGCATTATGGATACCGGAATCGGGATCTCGGAAGGACAGATGAAAATCATTTTTGAGCCATTCAGGCAGGCCAGTGAAGGTCTGGGCAGGATATTTGAAGGTACCGGTCTTGGACTGACCTTGTGCAAACAGTTTGTTGAGCTGATGGATGGGGAAATAAGTGTTGAAAGCAAGCTGGGCCAGGGTTCGACTTTTATCCTGAGGTTCCCTATTCCCGAAAGCGGAGAAAAGCAGGGCGAAAGTGAAAGATCTGTGAAACTGGGTGAGATATTGCATAAAGGACAAAAGGCGGAAGTTTGGCCTGAATTAATCCCAAATATCCTGATCGTTGAAGACAATCCCCTCAACTGCGACCTTACGGCGCGTTTTCTTGAGGATGCAGCTTTAATAGACAAAGCATATGACGGGTTCGAAGCCCTTACCATGGCAAAGTCCAGGGTATATGATGTCGTGCTGATGGACATTCACCTCAGCTCTGAAATGGATGGTTTGCAGACTACCGCTGAACTCAGAAAACTTCCAGGGTATGAAACAATACCCATCATTGCAATTACAGGGTATTCGACACTAAAAGAAAGGGATATTATTTTATCGGGTGGGCTGACCTATTATATTGCCAAGCCTTTTGATAAACCTTCTTTGCGCAAACTTGTCATGACTGCTCTGGCTGAGAGCCAAACCCAGAGCATGCCATTAAGCAGTAAAACAGGGACAGGCAGAAGTGCTAAAAGCCCGGGCGCCTGACAAGCGGGTGAGAGCAGTGAAGGAAAAATGCCGCACAAAGACGATACAACACCAAGGCCGGTCCCGGCAAGAAAGATCATCAGGTATTCGGCCATTACCAGTTTCAGAATGTATTTACGGTTGTACCCTAATGCAATGTAGACTGAAAGTTCATGTTTCCTCTCGATCATATTGCTTATGAGAACAACCCCCAATCCAACAGTCCCCAGTATAACTCCCAGGGTGCCCAGCAGCATGAAAACAGCAAGGTATGTGTTTTCCACCTTGTTGAACGATGCGAGTTTTTCCCGCGCAGGGATAATGTTCATACCATAATCCCGGAACACCGATTCCAGTGTTTCCACTATACTGTCACCTGCGGATGAGGGGCAGTCGATAAGAAAAATTTTATATCCCGCTACGGATGGAAAATGCATGGTAAAGAGGCTGTCGGAGATCAGCAGGTATCCCTGGAAAATTGAATTGTCAAGGCCTCCCATTAGTTTTAATCCGGTCTTTTTACCATTTTCCCCCGTGTAAAACAGGGTATCACCGGTTTTTTTCCGCAGTCCCCAGGTAATCACGGTCTGGTCGGCGAATGCAGGAATTACATCCGGTCCAAGGGGTTTTTGAAGGGCAAGCCAGGGATGGTTTCTGTCAATACCCTTGTCAAGTGAAAGAAAGCTGAAAGAGCCTTTCCGGTTGAAAGCTCCGGGAGGGATGGCGAGTACTGAAGGCAGTTGAGCCTTGTTCAGATTGAGGCAGCTTGCATCGTCGCCCTCCAATTTCTTCAGGGCTGTGACAGATGCATTCTTAAGGCATGATTCATCCCCGATTGCATATTCCTTTATGCCCAAAGGGGAACCAGGATCATACCTGAGTGGAATGCCGGTTTCAGCCCAATACCTGAAACCACCCGTACCGGAACGCACATCATCTTCCAGGCCATAAAAGGTCTTTCGGTTGGCTGCCGTTATGAATATGCTGAAAGTTCCAAGGGCAAGCAATATTATTACAGTTATACTGCGGTTTCTTCTCAGGCCGGCATTTTTTAATGCCAGGGCTGTAATGCCGGATGAAGGTTCATTCTGAAAGCCTGACCTGCCGAGGAGAAAAGAGTTCATGGCAAATGCTCCGCCTGCAAGCATCAGGGCACCGGCAACAAGGAAGAGGGAGGAGCTGATCGTTTTCAGGTAAAACAGGAGAAAAAAAGTGTATGCGATGGAGCCTGACACAAAAAAGATGGCCATAATCCTGTTTAGAAGGAGTTTCCTTTTTTGGACAGGCGGGCTGTCAAAATGTAATGCTGAGACTTGGATCCATGCAGGTTTCCTGAGGTTTCGCCTGAGGACAATGAGCATAAAGGGTAAGGCCGTAAAAGTTCCTGCCAGGGCCCCGAGGACCAGTGTAAGCATGCTGATTTTCATCTTCAGCCCTGAGATCCCTACGGCATCGTTCCAGATTGTGTTAAGGCCTGTGAGCATAAGGCGGTTATAAAGTAGGCCTGCAAAGGCTCCCGATATCCCGCCCGCTATGGACAGGACAAGGCCTTCGAAGAAAAGGATCCTGAAAATTTGCTGCTTTCTGAATCCGATAGAGAAAAGAACCCCCGACTCCTTTGTCCTGTTACGGAGATGCAGCGAAAAAAGCAAGGAAACCAAAAGAAGGGCTGCAAGTATTATGAAGAAACTAAGGCTTAAGAAAAGACCTGCAAAATCGGTCGATTCCGATGCAGCGCTCATCCCTTCAAGATAAACGGGTTTAAAGGCCAGTCCCTGTTGTGCCGGGTTGAGTTTCTTAAGGATGGCCGGTGTTATAGTGTTAAGTTCTTTAACCCCTGCTTTAAACCTGATTGAAGTAAGGGTCCCAAAGGGATTCGCCCACAGTTCCTGTCCGGCCGCCAGTGAAATAATTGCTTTTGGAGTACCCCGGTAAGAGTTCCAGTAGTCTTCATCCTTTTGCCTTATTTTTTTCAGGTCGACAGGAGCACCGGTTTCCCATTCACGGCAGTTCCCGGCTTCCGACATGCCGGGAAAGTCAGGCATCAGGGCAGGATCCCAGATGGGGTCTTGCATGGGCCTTATCCTGCGCACCACAAACACCGTACTGTCTTCACTTAGATTGCGGCCGGGGCCCATTGTAAAATACCTCAGGCTGAGGGAATCGCCTTCTTTCGCTTTAAGGTCCGAAGCCAGCCATGTATTTATTATGATGCCATCTTTACCAGGGTCCATTCCGGGAAAATCCGGCGAAGCCGCGGTGACAAAGGAATAGGGCGTGGATCTGCCCTTAAACCTGAAGGAGTTTACAAGGTAAGTCAGCAGGCAGGAACTTTGAGGCAGGGTTGATCTGACGGCAGCCGCTATGCTGTCATCAATAAAAATGCGGCCCGATGTAAGTTCGAAATTTCCATTTGACCCGAGCGGGTGAAAATCAATCCCTGCATCTTCGGGCTGCCATACCTGGCGAAGCAGGCTGTCAAAATTAACCGCTCCGGGTTTATCTGCCAGCCCGGCCAGGAGAAGGTTAGCTTTCCCTTTAAGTCCCATGATCCCCGCCATTTTACCGAGGGAAATAAAAACCGTGAACGGGGCAGCCTGGTTATTATTCAGGCTGAATAATCCCATATTCCCATCGGCTGCCACGGCCGATACCCGGAACCTTATTCCCAGCACAGGGTTTTTTTCGGCCACAAAAGGGGCATTGGCAGGAGCGAGGCTCCCTTTAGAGATCCTGAGAAGAATGTTGTCGCCCGGTTTTAGCCCGAGCTTTTCGGCTGTATTCCTGCTGAGGACAGCCGACCGGTCATCAGGACATGGGGCATTCTCCCAGAATTTTGTAAACTGCCCGTCGATCCCGACAATCTGTACACGGTTGATTCTCTTATTATTTTCCTGATTGACGGCAATGCCTTCCGACAGTAATGCCGGCGCTGTGATGCATGCTGTTTTACTGCGGATGCCAGCGGCCAGGGCCTGCCTGAAATATCTTCCCCCGGGATGCATCGCATACCGTATTTTACCGAGACGGTCAGCCGCAAAACGTTCCAGGCTGTATTTTACCGAATCGCCGAGGACCAGCGCCCCGGTAAGTACCGCCGTGCTGATAAAAATTCCTGCAAGGATCGCAAGGAAGGCTTTCCTGTAGTGGAAGAAATCGCGGATTACCAGGCGGGTAAGATTCATCCTTTTGAAATTGGCAGCAGCTTTCCTGAACCAAGCTTGTATATCTTGTCCATCCGGCCTGCAAGTTCCTGTGAATGGGTAACAACAACCATTGAAAGCTTCTCTTCCTTCTGAAGTTCCGACAACAGCCTCCCTGTGAGGGCGGCTGTTTCAGCATCCAGTGAACCTGTGGGTTCGTCGGCAAGCAAAAGCCTGGGTTTGTTCACCAGGGCGCGGGCAACAGCCGCCCTCTGGCACTCACCTACCGAAAGCCGGCCAGGCTTTTCGTTGACCAGGTCCTGCAATCCCATACGCTCTATAAGCCTGCCTGCCCTTTCACGCCCCGCCCTGATCGCTTCCTTGTCCTTTACGGGCAACAGGGGAAGCAGTACGTTCTCAAGAAGGCTCAACTGGGGCAGCAGAAAATGAAGTTGAAACACAAAGCCGATAAACCTGTTCCTCAGGGCTGCAAGTTCAGGCTCTTTCATGCCGGCTGTGTTCATCCCGTTTAGCATCACCAGCCCTGAATCAGGGACGTCGAGGGTACCGAGGATATTCAGCAGGGTGGTTTTCCCGGAACCCGACGGACCTGTAATGGCCAGGGATTCGTTCTCTGCGACCTGGAGCGAGATCCCGTTCAGAACAGGTTTTTGCCGGGCCAGCAGGGCCTGGTTAAAATGTTTCGTAATGTCATGAAGTTCCGCAAGCATTTGCAAAAATTTTATTTACCCGTTATCCCGCTCCCCGCATCCTGCATCCGGTATTCCGCATCCCGTTATCCCGCTCCCCGCTCCCCGCTCCCGGTTCCCCGCTCCCCGCTCCCCGCTCCCCGCTCCCCGCTCCCCGCTCCCCGTTCCCCGCTCCCCGCTCCCCGCTCCCCGCTCACCCTTCCGTTATTGTCTCCAGCTTGCGGGCGTAAGTGAGAAACTCCTCGACCTGCATCTCTTTGAGGTAAATGATGCCGTGGGTGGAGCGGAGGAGGGGCAGGGGGTTCTGGTAAAAGTAATCTTTCCCTAAAACGAGCTGGACTTCTTTAAGTTGTTCCACCCAGATGCGGGTGGCGAGATCGCTGAATTTTCCGTCGAGCTCGAAACTGGGGAATTCGGCATTGACCTGGCTGATGTAACAGTTTGAAAAAGCGCTGCTTAGCAGTGAAATGGCGTTGAGGGAAACGGGGATGAACATGTTCACTTCGCCGGGATGGAACCGGTACCAAACGTTGCGGTAACCCCAGATCCTGAGGCCCGAAATGTCTTTCTCGGCTTTGAGTATGCGGAGGGCCTGGGCAATGGCTTGCATGACTTTGTAATGGGTGTCGGGACCGCTTCCTTCGGGATCGAGAGCCAGGCTGATAATGCTGGGCTTGAGGCTCCTGAGGAGGCCGAGTATGGGCTCTACATCCCTTGCGCGCTCGGGCTGCTCGGTGAAAATATCGCCGGTGTAAAATCCCAGCCTGAGATGGTGAACGTCTTTGACCTGCACCCCGAAATGGGCCCATACAAGTTCTTCCTCGAACTCCCTGAGCATGCCTTTGAGCTTCTGTATTTCCGGCGGATTCTTTTGTCCGTCGTAAAATGTGTTCATCTCGCGGATGACGTTCTCGATGGTGGCCTTCAGATGCCCGGTATCGCGAATCCCGAAGATTACGTTCACTGCGCGTACGAGCCTGTGACAGAGGGCCCTGCGGCATTCGAAGGTGTCGTTGAGGGCCACGTTGTTGAGGTAATGGTACACGTCCTTATCCCATTTGAGCTTGTAGCCTTCGGTGAAAAAATCGGGATAATGGATCATCTGGATCTTGTCGAGCCTGATAAACCTCAGCGTTTCATACAGGGTCTCGGTGATGAAGGTGTTTGTTACTGCGGTGAACCCGGATGTCATGATCGCGAAGCTCTGGCGGTTGGTCGGTTCACGCAACATACGGGCAACCTGCGGCATGATCCCGAGCATGATGTCGTCGTGGTGCGGACCGGTATGGAGGAAGACCTCGTTCTTGTATTTTTTTGTGCCGTTCACGATCTTGTTTTTCATCGCTTCAATTACGCCCAGTACGTTTTGAAGGGGATCGCCGGGGATGTCCTTGCAATAGGTGTCGTTGAGAAGGTCTCCGGCTTCGAGCTTCGGCCCGAATTTGTTGATGCGTTTACAGAGTTCGGTTACCGCCCTTTGTGATTTCGCCTCGTTCCAGGGTCCGTCAAAATAATATTTATTTATTGAATCGCGTAACTTGGTTGCCGCCCCGCTGGTTAGGTAAAACCTGGAGTTCTTCAGCTTGCCCAGGGCCGAAGCGGGGTAAAGGTTTGAAGGCTCATTTTCCAGGGCGTTGGCCACGACCCTGGCCTTAGCGTCTCCCGCGGCAATAATGATAGCCGTACAGTCGGGGTTGTATGTAATGGTTTCAAGCCCTATCGTGATCACCGGCCTGTTCCTTGAAGCCGAGATCCCGCCCAGGTCAGCCGCCGCCACGGCCTGGGTTTCAAAATTGGTATAGGTGAGGCGGGTCGTTGAATGATGGTCCGTCCCCCGGGTATTAAAAGCAATATGTCCGTCGGGACCTATTCCCCCCAGGAAAAATCCGATTCCCCCCATCTTCCTGATCTTCTCCTCGTAAGCGGCACACCACTCATCGATCATGAAAATGGAATCCTTTTTAAGCCTGTCGGTCCTCGAGCTGCAATCCCTGTACCTCAGGCTGAGGTCTATATTCATGTCGGGAAAGATCTCTTTGTAAGATTTCCCATCCGCCAGCTCGATCTCGTCGCAGTTGATCAGCAGGCAGCGTTTCCTGTCCAAACCTAATCCGCCCACATAAAACGTATTTACATAATTGAAAAAACTGTTATGCTGGGCCGGGTCAATAGGATAAAATTCATCGATCTGGATAAAACTCAAGCCCTGTAACGAAGGTTTAGGGCTTGTTTTCAGAGAGTGTTTTGTTACTATGTCGCGAACCTTCTTATCCTCCCAGTTCGAAAGAAGATACTGCGTCCATTTGATAAAGAACTCCGGCGTTTTCCCCGTAGGAAGGCTGATGACACCTTCCTGGTTTTCGTTCACCCACTCAAGGAACCTCAGGGCCGTGAGCAAGCCAAGCTTCGGGAAATGTTCCGTGACGAGGTAGGGGATTGGGGAGTAGGGAGCGGGGAACGGGGAGCGGGGAGCAGGGAACGGGGAATGGGGATGCGGGATGGGGGCTGATGCAAAGGTCATGCCGGATTCTTTGAAGAAGGCTTCTTCGACGGGGGTGAAAGGGCTGGGCTCCATGGAGAGTGGATTGGATTGTCAAAGTTAAGAAAATCGTGAAGGTGACTGTTAGATCATGCCTTCACTATTCACTGTTCACCATTCACGATTGAATAGGGTGATGTCTTGCATCTTTTAGGAGCAAATGTGCTAGAATTTAATTTTGCGGGTCATTCGTATCTTATTGGTGGTACATATTGAGGAATGGAATGCCCGTAAAACCTCGATCCTGTTCGTTGTTATGCGATAAATTATCAGGTATGATTCTAAAATAATGTTTCGGTAGATTCTCAATTTTGATGGGAGGAACCTGCATTCAGGATACATATAATACTCATTACCAAGATCATGAATGATCTTTTCTAAATTTTCATAAAACTGAATTGCAGCAGTTTCTCCGAAGGTGGTAAAACCGTATTTAAAGATATTTTTTTGATCTTCCTGGAATTTTTCAGATACAATTACCGGGAGTTTTTTCGTATCCATTTAGCCATCTGTTTTTCATGGTCCTCAAGCGAAAAAAACGGGCCTTTTTCCGCTTCCCTGACAAGCTTAGAAAGCTCTTTGTCAGTGAGACGTTCAGATGGGATTTGAAGATTCTTATTGGATTTTATCTCTTTAGTCTTCATTTGAATCTTTTTACAAATTTACCCATTTTTTACCATTTTTCGAATTCATTAGCTGAATTTATGCAGGACCCGTTTATACCTTAATCCGCCGAAAGCGAAAAAGTGATACGAATGGCGGGCAATCTAATAATGCGTACCTTTACATGAACGTTGGTATATGAATAAGAAAATTTTATTCCTGGGCTGTGTTATCATCCTGGGCTGTATGCGGATATCATTAGCCCAATCCTACGAGGGCTATATTGCCGGGAACCTGCCTGTGTGGGCCGATTTGAACATTCCTGCAACTGAGGGATCGGTTTCGGGTGCTTACTTCTATAAGAAGGACGGCGGGGTCATCCCGTTATCGGGAACAGTGAGTGCTAAGAAAATACTGCTTAATGAAACGAACAAGGACGGGGCCTGTACGGGCATGTTTACCCTGACTGATTTCGGGGATAGTGTAAGCGGGACCTGGAATAAGCCGAACAGCACGAAAATGTCATCCGTAAGGTTATATAAAACAGATGTTTCCTTTAAAACCTATGCTAAAATCCCCGATGCCGCAAAGCTTAACTTATCCGGCGGAAAGACCTTAAATGATGAGCTGGCAGAATATAAAAGTGAGGGCAGTAAGAAACCGAAACTGGTTTATCTCTTTGCCGAAAAAAATATCCTGAGCACATCATTTGACTGGGAGTATATGGGGCCTTATTTGTCGACAGGAACGATTTATCATACGTTTGACCTCACAAACAATAAGGAAATTTCGTTCCTGAATGAGATTGACCCGTCCAGGTTATCCACCTTAAAAGACAAACTGAAAACCCTGCTTCAGATAGAACTGGATGATCATCGCAAACTATATAAGGAACAGGAATGGATTGATGCTTTCGGGGATAAGGAGACCTATGAAAATGCATTTAAACTCTCGGAACCCGGGGACAATTTATTTGAAATTTATTATTTGAAACATGGCGCCCTCACTATTGTAATTGATAATTACTTTGCGTTTCCGCATGTGATCGAGGCTATGGACATCTCCTTTGTGTGGAAACTTCCGTTCACCGACTTAGGTTCGTATCTGAAAGATAATTCCATCCTGAGAAACCTGAAATAGATCAGGCCCTTCCCGCCGGAGAGAATAATTCACAGGTTTTTAATTCTCCGAAAACCTGGCGTTGCCTTTGAAGAAAACGGGATTGATGTTGCTCTGGCTGATAATGAGGTCGCAATAGTAGTTGATGCTGCTGAGTTCGGCTTGTGAAGGATAATGAAGACCAGAGTAAGCCGCATCCTCATCCGCCGATAAATGATAAACCCTCAGGCTGTAGATACCTGTGATCACTTCGCCGGGGGTTAATTCATTCGGGCCATTGCCGTCCAATGCATCCTGCATTGCTTCTTCTACTTTTTCGGTGATCCGGTTCGTCATTTCGGGGGTGGAACCGAGATGTTTTGAGGCTTCAAGAATGATCTGTAAAATCATGTTGTCGTCTTTTACCAGCGGATTTACCGGCGAGGGATCAATGCATGTGACAAACAGCCTGATCAGGATGTAGGTCTCAATGAATTCATGCTCGCAGGAGGAGCGGAGCAGGGTCGGATATATGCCCTTGAAAATTAGCTCATTGCATACGTTGTCGCGGCAGATCCCTGCTTCTCTTCTTATTTTCTGTACAAGTTCACTGACCTGGGTCTCTTTGTTTTCAGGTATGCGCATTTTTTGGAAGTTTTTCTATTAGACAGCAGTGAGGGGGGAAAGGTTGCGTGAGCGGGGAGCGGGGAATGGGGAGCGGGGAGCAGGGAATGGGGAGCAGGTAGTGGGGAGCAGGGATACGGTTTCCCGTTTCCCGTTTCCCGTTTCCCGTTTCC
>JBAXIO010000018.1:0-82220 GCA_037138335.1 Bacteroidota bacterium | reverse complement strand
TTTTGGGACGGCGTTCGGCCCAGGGCTTCTCCTCGGGTTTATCCCGTCTTTCGGGCCTTCTTTCAGGGGTTTCCCTTTTTACCTTACCTTCATTTCTCGGTCTGCGTTCTGTTCTGGGTTTTCCTGCAGTCCTGCCCCCCTGCCCTGGTGTTCTCTTTTCCATCTTTGTAAATTTAATAACCGGCAATTCCACCGGAATGAATTTATTCCTCCGTCCCGAACGGGGGTTTTATCCTGACACCATCAAACCGGATTTCAACTCCGTCTTTGAAAGTGATAACAAGAAAAAGTGTGCCGTCTGAATTATTGATCACCCATTCGCCTTCTTTCTTCCCCATCACAAAAAGCCCTTCGTCATGCACCTTCCCGTTATCCCAAAACCAGATATGCTTACCGTCGGGCAGGTCGTCAATAAAATTGCCTTTAAACATCAGAAGTGAATCGGTTTTTTCAGCATTCCTCACCAGGGAGTAAGTATACCACACACCCGTGCGCAATCCGTCCCTATAAGTTCCTTTTACATAATCATTGCCCGTAAGGTAGAACCATGGCCCGTCCTCTTCTCCGTTTACAAACTCCCCTTCCTGGATCAAGGTCCCTTCTTCGTCGTATTCACTCAGCAGCCCGTCCCTTAACCCATTATGGTAATTCTCTTCCCTGAGTAATTTACCGTCTTCATAAAACCATTTCCATTTGCCTTCGGGTTTTCCCTGTTTATTGAATTTGCCGATCTGTTCAGCCTTGCCGTTTAAATGAAAGTATTTCCAATCTCCAACAGGCTTCCCGTCTGTATAATTGCCTTCGGATTTCAAAGTCCCATCTGCAAAGAATTCCTTCCAGGGCCCGTCCTTATTGCCGTCATCCAGCACATTGCCTTCCCCTGTAATAATACCGTTATGATACATGAGCGATTTCTCAATGGTTCCGTCGGGTTTGTATTCCCTCCATATGCCTTCAGGGCTCTCGTTACGGTACATCGCTGATACTTTCAGCTTCCCGTCGGGATAGTATTCGTTCTTTACTTTAAGTTTTGCTATTTCCTCTGCCTCGGGCTGAAGTTCACCCATTAAATATTTGCTGATCTTCAGTAGATCACCGGTTTCTGTATAATCCTTGAAATACCCGTCTTTTTTATCGTCAAGGTAATTGCCCTCCTGCCTGATGTTACCGGTTTCATAAAATAAAAACCATTTACCCTGTTTCAGGTTGTTCTTGTCCCTGCGGTTGATCCTGAGACGATCTACCATAAACCCTTTTTTATATTCCGTAAGCGTAATAATCGTTCCGTCAGCAGCATATTCTTTACCAAAACCCTGTTCCACGCCCTTAACAAAGGGGATCTCAAGTTTTAATGCCCCGTCAGGGTAATAATACCTGGTGTACCCGTCTTTAATATCATTCCTGTAGTTTTCCCTTATCGTTTCTTTGTCGAGATAACTGGTTCTTATCCCGTTCTTTTTCCCTTTTTTATAGTTTATTTCCAGGATGAGCTTGCCTTCCTCATTATAAAACTTCCATAGGGAATCTATTTCAAAATCCTTACGGTTTCCTTCTGACTTTAATTTTCCGTTTTCATGATATGATTTCCAGTATCCGTCGGGCTTGCCATCCCTGATGAGCCCTTCGGTTGAAAGCTTGCCGCCGGGATAAGTAAATTTCTGGTAGCCGTCTTTTAGCACAGTATCTTTTTTCTGCGCATGCGCAGGAAGAACCAGCACAATAAAAAACGCAAGCGTAAGGCAGGAAAAAAAGTTCAGAAATCGATTCATCTATTTGATTATGAAGAAAGTTCCAGCATTTTAAGTATCGGCTTTCTGGCTGCTTCTATCAATTCGGCAGGCAGGCTGATTTCCGGTTTTTCATTCTTCATGCTAAGGTACAGCTTTTCGAGCGTATTGAGCTTCATATAAGGACAATCATTGCAGGAACATTTCTCATCGGTGGGTACAATGATGAATTCCTTGCCGGGTGACGACTTTTTCATCTGGTGTAAAATACCTGTTTCGGTGGCCACGATGAACTTAGTAGCTTTGTCTTTTATTGAAAAAGTCAATAAGGCTGTAGTAGAACCTATAAAATCAGCCAGTTGAAGAATAACATCCTTGCATTCGGGATGTGCAAGCAGCTTCGCTTCAGGGTGCTCCTTTTTTAACCGGATAACCTCTTCCGCCTTGATAATATCATGAACCTCGCAACTTCCGTTCCATAACACCATATTCCTTCCCGTGAGCTGGTTAATATAACCGCCCAGGTTTCTGTCGGGTGCAAAAATAAGCTTCTGATCTTTAGGAAATGATTCAACAATTTTTACCGCATTGCTCGAAGTACAGATAACATCTGACAATACTTTGATCTGGGCGGAGCAATTTATGTAAGAAATAACTTTATGCAAGGGATGTTCTTCCTTAAATTTTTTAAACTTGTCGGGAGGACATGAATCAGCCAAAGAACAACCTGCTTCAAGATCGGGCAGCAGGACTTTTTTATTCGGATTTAAAATTTTAGCAGTTTCTGCCATAAAATGAACGCCGGCGAACACAATAATATCAGCATCAGTATCTTTAGCATTTTGAGAAAGTTGAAGGCTGTCACCAATAAAATCGGCAATATCCTGTATTTCAGGTACCTGGTAATAATGAGCCAGGATAACGGCATTTTTATCTTTTTTTAATTTTAAAATTTTATCGGTAATATTTTGATCTGATATAGTTTTCATATTAATAATAAAGATTCTTTTTATTGTTATTTATAATAGCTGTTGAAACGGTTGATTAAAAAATCGCTAAAAATTAGGATAATCGAAAATCAACATTGAATTAACAGTGTTATCTAAACATGTTTAAGTATAGTTTATTGTATTACAGTGCTTTGTTTTGTTTTTTAACAATTGTCAATTTCTTTGAAGGTGAATAAAAACATGATAGTTTTATTGAAAAATCATGTTAACACAAAATGATAAACACCTGCTAACTTTCAGTTATAAACGAAAAACCAGGAAAAATTCTAAAACCTCATTATTTTAGTAAAAGTTTGAAACAAAAATACTCAGTTGTCAACAATCGTATGTGTAAATTTTAAAATTTTGATCTTAAGGCAGATAAAACTTCATAATTTTTGCTTTTACTTCATTTTGATTTCATTATGATTACTTTTGTAAAAAAACAATTAACAATGCTTGATTCTCAGAAAAAGATTGCAATTGGATCTGATCATGCAGGGTATAAATTTAAGGAGTATTTAAAGGATTACCTGGATAAACGGCGATATACTGTAATTGATTTTGGTACAGGTTCGGAAGAAAGTATGGATTACCCCGACCCTATACATCCGCTAGCTGACGCTGTAAACAGGAATGAAATTCAAAAAGGGATCATAATCTGCGGAAGTGGCAACGGTGTTGCAATGGTGGCCAATAAATACAGGAATGTACGGGCTGCCGTGTGTTGGAATGAAGAGATCACAAAGCTTGCCCGCCAGCATAATGATGCAAATATTATTTCATTGCCTGCAAGGTATATAAGTTCCGAACAGGCGCTCAGGTTTGTAGAGATCTTTCTTGATACTGATTTTGAAGGCGGAAGGCATTTGAGGAGAGTCGAAAAAATATCCCAAATCTTATAAATCAAAGGATGAACCAGGCACATCATAAATTTATTGAAGATGCAAAAAAACGGGCTTTTGATAAAGAGCAGAGGCGGCGTTTGAATTTTAACATAGGTAAATATGATGCTGCCGTAGCCCGGGGGTTAAGCCAGTTTGCAAATCTTGAACTGGCAAAAAGAAAGGCTGCGAATATTAAGTACAAGGTTATCAACAACCTGGATAAATACCTGGTTGAATTCGAGAATAATTTTGAACGCAGGGGCGGCAAGGTCATATGGGCTACAGGTGAAAAAGAAGCTCAAAAAGAGATCCTGAATATTATAAAAAAAGCAAAAGCCCAGGTTATAGTTAAACAAAAGTCGATGATCTCCGAAGAAATAGAGATCAACGAAGTTCTTGAGAAGAACAAAAGGGAGGTTTTTGAAACCGACCTGGGAGAGTTTATTGTTCAGGTAGCCGGAGAAAAACCTTACCATATCGTTACTCCGGCCATGCACAAATCCAAAGAAGATGTAGCCCAGCTCTTTCATGAGAAATTCGGCATGCCTGAAAACAGCAAACCCGAAGAAATAACTTTGTTTGTGCGGGACAAGTTGCGCAAGGAGTTTATCAGGGCCGATGTGGGAATAACCGGGGGAAACTTCCTTGTTGCCGATATGGGTGCCGTTGTGCTTACCGAGAACGAAGGGAACGGTTTGCTGTCCATTGCATTTCCCCGCATACATATAGCTATCGTCGGGATTGAAAAGATCATCCCATCACTTGATGACCTTGATCTATTCCTTCCTCTCCTGGCCCATCACGGAACAGGCCAGCATATTACGGTTTATAATAATATATTGCTGGGTCCGAAAACAGAATGGGAAATCGACGGACCGGAAGAGATGTACGTGATCCTGCTTGATAACCACCGCACTGATGTTCTGAAATTAAAGGAACAAAGGAGGGCTTTATCCTGCATCCGCTGCGGTGCATGCCTGAATGGGTGCCCTGTTTACAAGAGCGTTGGAGGATATACTTATGGCGCCACCTATTCCGGTCCCATTGGTTCGGTGATATCACCTCATTTTAAAGGGTTCAGGGAATATCACCATCTTAGTTTCGCCTCCAGCCTGTGCGGAAAATGTACCGAGGTCTGCCCTGTTAAAATCCCTTTGCATGAACTTTTACTTCACAACCGGGCTGAAGCAGTCTCAAAGAAGCATATCTCATTTTTCTGGCGACAGGTAAATACAGGCTGGAAAGTGGTCATGATGCACCGTTGGATGCTCGACAAACCGGGAAGTAAACTTAAAAACCGCCTGATCAACAGGTTTGGGAAAAAATTATGGGGGCCCAGGAGGGTATTGCCAAAAGTTGCCCCAAAAAGCTTTAAAGAACTCTGGAAGGAAAGATCAGAATCTTCGCAAAATACTCAAAATTGATCCGAGGTAACTGCTTCCAAAAAGATTAAGGTGGATCAGCAGGGGATACAGATTATACAGGTCTAGCCTCTCTTTCCAACCCGGTATCAGCGGGTATTCTTCATCGTATGAATTGTAGAATTCAGGGCTGAAGCCCCCGAACAGGGTTGACATGGCAAGATCAACCTCCCGGTTGCCATAATAAACAGCCGGATCGATCAGGCAGGCTTTCCCATTTTCCGATACGATGAAATTCCCGCTCCACAGATCGCCGTGGACCAGGCAGGCCGGCTCTTCAGGAAGAAGTTCCGAAAGCCGCAGGTACAGTTTTTCAAAAAGCCTTTCTCCTGATTGGTCCAGCAAACCTTTATGCAGAGCAAGTTTAACCTGTTTATCCAGCCTCTCCTCAACAAAAAAATCCACCCAGTCGGTATGATAACAATTGTTTTGGGAAAGTGAGCCCATATAATTATTATAATCCAGGCCGTATAATTCGCTTTTGCTCCTGTGAAGACGGGCAAGGCTGTGCGCAAAATCCTTAAAGAACGTATTCGTTTGGTTTGCCGAATTGATAAACTCCAGAAGAATAAATGAATAATCAGAAAGGTCGTCTTGAAAAATGACCTTTGGGACCCTTATTGCCCCGGCCCCTGACAGGAGCTCAAGGCCCCTGGCTTCAGTCTCAAACATCTTTGGAAATGAAGCATTGTTATTGTACTTCAGGCAGAATGACCCAAGGGTAGTTATCAGCAAGTGTACCTCATTGATAGAACCGCCCCCAAGTGGTCTTGATGAAAGAATTTGAAAATCAGCATGTTGTTGCTGCTGAAAAAACGCAGACAAGGCTTGTTGTATCTGGCCTGGGATCATTAGTTAAATGAATTCATGCAGCAAACCTGCGTGAGAATAATTTATCGATAATGAACAGAAACCCGGCCGAGACTCCAATCAGCAAAGAATAAGTAATGATTTTTGACGAAAGCAGGGTTTTCATTGAAACGATAAAAGGCCGGAACGCTTTGATGAAAATCATTGAAAAATAATCCCTTCCAAAATTGAGATTAAGATAAGGGATGTCAGACGAAAAAAGGATTAGCAATACGAATATTCCCAGGCCGATAAAAGGTATGGATGATTTGACCCATAAAAAATAGGGCTGTTTTTCTTTAACCGCCACGGGAACGGGTTCTATCCCGGCCATCACTTTATTAATAAACTCATCAGAAGGACTTTCCAGTGGCATCTTCCGAAGAAGATCCGACAGAAAATCATCATTTACCAAATCATCAGTATCCATATCCGTGTAATTAAAAAATTCAATTCAATCGATGTTCCATCATTGTTTTCATATCATCGTACAGTTTTTTTCTGATCCGGTGCAGCCGTACTTTGACATTTGAAGCAGATAAGCCCGTAATGCTGCTTATTTCTTCAATCGAATTGCTTCCGTGGTAGAATAAAGTGATCAGCAGATTATCCTCATCCGACAGGTTTTTCATTGCTTTTCCAAGCAAGACCTGCTGTTCATTTTTATCTACCTCGTCAACTCCCGGTCTCATGTCCTCTTCGGAATAATTATTAATCACATAATTATCCATCGGAGTTGTATCCAGCACCCTTTTTCTGGTTCTGGAGATGGCTGCATTGTAAACTATCCGATAAAGCCAGGTTGAAAATTTTGATTTTTTCTCAAATGACTTTAACGAGTGATAAGCCTTTACAAACGCATCCTGGGCAATTTCTTCAGCATCCTCACGGTTATTCAATACTTTAAGAGCGATCGAAAATACCAGGTTCTTGTGTTTAGAAACCAGGGCAGCATATGAAGAAGAATCACCATTCAATACCCTCTCAATATAGAAATTGTCGTCCTGGTATTTCATGTGGAGTTTAGACGTTAATACCCGTTTCAGGTTACAAACCCTATACAAATATAACATGCTTTATTGTAGTGCGATAAAAAGATGCCGGGGATATTTGCAAAACCTATTGAAACCCTTCCTTTTTTTGTAATTTTGTAGTAGTGTGAGCACCTGGAATTGGTTTATTTATGAAAATTGCAACGCTTCTGTTTTTCCTTTCGGCAATGTCGGTTAACTTGTCAGGGCAAACACCTCTTATCGCAGAAGCCCATGCCGTTCCGGATACGATATGCCAGGGACAATTTTCCCAGTTGTCGGTAAGCCTTGAAGGCGGACAGGGTCCCTTTACTTATTTCTGGTTTCCGTCAACCGGTTTGTCGAATCCCCTGAGCCCGAATCCCCAGGCATCTCCTCTTGTCAGTACAATGTATCATTTGGTGGTCACCGACCAGCTTTCGAATACCGCTGCAGACAGCATCCTGGTCTATGTGGAAACCGTTCCCCCGCCTCCTTCGGCTGTTTACGGACCGGCTGCTGCTTGTTCCGGCTCAAGTTGTAATTATTATATTAATGAATTTATCGGAGCCACTTCTTATTCATGGACGGTCCCTTCAGGGGCGGTAATTCAATCGGGTCAGAACACACCGTCAATTCAGATCAAATGGGGAAATCCTTCCGGGACGGTTTCTGTTATTATTGGCAATAATTGCGGAACCAGTATCCCCGGTGTACTTATGGTTAACATCACCCCCATTCCTTCCGCTCCGTTGTCAATAGATGGGCCTGCTTATATATGTCAGTCAGATACAGGAAGTTATAGTATTGATACTGTTTTCCATGCACTTCATTATTCCTGGGCAGTCCCCTCTGATGCTTTCATTCTGAGCGGTGACGGAACGCCTGCAGTGGTTGTAAAATGGGGTATGAAGGCTGGAGATATCAGTGTTTCGGGAAATAATTCATGCGGGACAGGGCCCCCGGTTTCAAAGATGGTAAGCCTGGATTCCCTGCCTTCAGTTGCCGGCACAATTTTAGGCCCCGATACTGTTTGTTTAGAGCATCAAAATTACAACTATTCAATTACCCCCCTTCCCGATGCATCTTCTTATGGATGGACCTTACCCCAGGGCGCCGTCATTACGTCGGGGCAGCATACAAACAGGATCACGGTTGAATTTGGAACGAATGCCTTGTCGGGGCCTGTTACTGCATTCGGGATTAATAGTTGCGGGAATGGTCAGGCTTCTATCAAACAGGTTATTGCAAAGACCTGTATCGGGTATGAAGAATATAAAAATGTACGAGGGATTCAGATCTCACCAAATCCCGTATCAGAAAAACTGTTCCTCCATTTCAACGGACATGAAACTTATTTTGAAGTTGAGGTTTTTAATCTGTTGGGCGAAGTAGTGTATCGCAGCAGCCTTGTGTTAAGTCACGGCAACAATACTTATACCATTGATGCAGGCAGTTTCCCCAAAGGGATCCTGTATCTGAGGCTGTATAACGGGAACGTTTCTTTTACATCAAAGTTCATTGTTCACTGATTTTCAGCTGTAACTTAATAAAAACATCTGCGTCAAAGGGTCATAATACACACAAAACCCTAAACACACACGGATATGAACGCAGAAGTTATTGTACCGATTACAGTCTTTGCCATGGTTTTTGGCATTGTGTATATCGCGCTCAGGCACAAAGAACGGATGAGCCTGATCAAAAGCGGAGGAAATGCCTCAAACCTTGATGCGAAAGGCAATATTCTAGGTTCCCTTAAATGGGGTATGATATTTATTGGCATCGGCCTTGGCATTATCGCAGGAAAAATTATTTCAAGTTCCACCAGCATGGAAGAAGAAGCTGCTTTCTTTTCCATGATCTGTTTGTTCGGAGGTATTGCATTGATGATCTATTATATCATAGCCAACCGATTTAAAGGAACAGATAAAACCTAATTCAATTTTTGGATCTTTGCTCATCAGGTTTTTATGGCCGGTTTTAATTTAAGACCGGCCATTTTTATTTTCCAAAAGGGAATTTCTTTAATGAAACATACCGTGGACCTTCCCTGAGCAAAATACTTTCATATAATATACATTCCTTTATTTTAATGGGATCCGAATGAATTTCCCTGTATGAATCAATCACATCCTGGAACAACAGCTTGTCCTTTATAAATTTTATTCTGCCCAGTGTCAGATGGGGTACGATGTTCTGGCGGTCGGTTTTAAATCCGTGCTTTTCCATCTCTTGTTGAGTAGTTTGCATCAGGCTTGCCAAAGGATCCGGCGGATCAATCCCGGCCCAAACAACCCTTGGTTGATACCTGCTGCCGAAAAGACCGATTCCCTTCAGCTTAAAGGTCATAACAGGGCAATCTTTTGCAATCCTGCCAAGAGTTTCAGAAATGGCAGGAATCAGGCTTTCTTCGGTTTCCCCGAAAAATTTAATTGTGATGTGGATATTCTGTTCTTCAACCCATTTGATGGGCTCTGTAACGAGCCTGGATCTAAGCTCAAGGTAAGATCTGATGAAGTCCCCTCCGGGCTCTGTTTTTACTGCGGCAAATATTCGTTTCATGTAATGTGGTATAACAAATGTAGCTGCAAAGTAAAAATTTTTTTACTTTTGCAGCCCCAAGGGGGTATTAGCTCAGTTGGCTAGAGCGTTAGACTGGCAGTCTAAAGGTCAGGGGTTCGACTCCCCTATACTCCACTGAAAACCTTCGTAACACTATAAGCCTGGTGCAGCGAAGGTTTTTTTTATGACAGGCAAAAAATCGAAAAGTCTGCAAAATTTCACTTTTTAGAGAATTAAATAACACATAATAATCAGGACTGTACAAGTAATTTTGCAACGAAATAAAGAATGGATGAAAACACTCGATGAATTATTCAGCGCTCTTGATACGGCTTTAAGAAGCGGAAAAAAATTAAAAGACCTGGGGCCGGTCTTAGCCGGTTATTCAGGGGACGATTGGAAACAATATGAAATTTATAAAGCCGATCATTATGCCAGGAACCTGGTTAAAATGAATGATCAGCTTGAATTGCTTGTACTTTGCTGGGAGGTTAAACAGGGATGTCCTGTTCATGACCATCCGGTCAATGGCTGCCTGGTAAGGGTAATGCAAAGCGAAGTGACCGAAAACGTTTACAAATTATCCGTAAAACCTGAATTCATAAGTAGCAGTATACTCCCGACCGACGGAATTGCCTACAAAGAAGGTAATGAGATTTTACATGAAATCTTCAACCATTCTGATAAACGTGCGGCTTCAATACATATTTACAGCCCATCAAATTACAGGCCCAACTACTTCGTATAAAATTCCGTTTTATAGAAATAAATTTCGCAAGGTTTATTTTCTTTCGTGCGGCCTGATCATGCAGGCGCACGGGCCGTTCAGGGGTTGGTATTTCCCTGCCTTCATAGGCATTCCGTCTTTTTCCCAATCTGCAATTCCCCCGCTGAGGCTGGCAGCTTCATGATAACCCTTCCCTGACATTTTCTCCGCAGCCTCTTTGCTGTGGAGGCCAACAGCATCGGCAAAAATAAGCGGTCGGTTCAGCGGCAGCGATTCCCATTTTTCATCAAATTCATAATAGGGAAGGTACACCACATTCTCCACTCCAAAAGCCTTGATCCCGGTTTCCAGATCGCTCCTTATATCCACCAGAACAGCTTCTTTGGCAAGCAATAATGGCACCTCCGAAGGCAAAACATAAACAGTCTGGCCGATTTTAAGCTTACATACCGAGAAGACACTCTCCATGTTTTTCATGCAAACAGCATAGAACAGGGGTAAAGATACGATGAGATTTGAAAAAAAGACACAGGATCAAGGTATAAAAGAACGTTGTATTAACCAAAAACCATTTCGATCCTGTGCCTTAATTCATTATATAGCTTCTGCCTTAACAGGCTTATTATTTGATTTCATTGCAAACCGGTATGATACAAGGGCCAGAATTAGATAGACAAGCAGTTGTACCATGAGGACTGTCCATTCATGAAATACAGAATTTATTCCTCCGCCGATCAGCCTGAGTTTAATAAATGCAGGGATCATAGGCGTTGTGGGAAATGCAAATGCCAGCAATTTTAATAAGGGAGGCAGTGATTCTACAGGCCATGCCACACCCGTAAGGAAAAATACCATTGGAGAAGCAAACACTATGAACATCAGCGCATGGACCCTCTTCTTAAACCAGCAGCCAATAGCAATCCCCAGGAAAGAAACTGTATACAGGAAAGGTATCAGCAACAGGTAAACAGGCCAGTAATTCCCTTTTTCAGGGAAGGATAGCCAATGGTAAAGCAAGACCAGGGTCACCAGGGTAGTTCCAAGGTAAAGAGTTACATAAGCGGTGGCTTTTCCGAGGATCGACCCGAGATTACCAAACACCGACGGAATTGCTTTTCCCTGATCGGTGAATTTCCTTCGTTCATTGTTTTTCCCGAAGAGCAGACCGATGCCCACAAGCAGGGATTGCTGAATGACAATAATCAATATACCCGGTACGATGAATGTACAATAACCTGATGAAGGATTGTATAGTTCAAAGAATTGGGCATTAAGCCCTTCAAAACGGTTGAACGCATCATCCCAGGAACGGCCCTGCGAAAGAAGTGATTTTATTTCCGCCCCGGCATTTAATGTTCCTGTGGCATAAGAGGATGCGGTAAATACCTGTTTGTAGACAAAGAATTTCCCGGCATCACAGTAAACGGTGACGTCGGCCTGCCGCCGGCTTAGTATTTCCTTTTCGAAATTTGCAGGAATGAGCACCACCCCATGAATAGTTCCCTGAAAAAACAATTGCTCGGCCTCTTTTAAACTGACCGGCCTGGAATTTACTGAGAGCTGCTCGGTGGCATCAAGCATCCTCGTATATTGACGGCTTAAGGAGGAATTGTCCTGGTCGATAACCGCCACCGGGATATCCCTTATGGTTTGATTGATGTACCCGACTGAATAAAGCATCGGGTACACAATGACAGCAACGATAAAGATCAATACCGTCCCTGCATCCATAAATGATTCACGGATCTCGGAAATTACGGTCCGGCTAAAATTTGAAAGGCTTTTCTGAATAGTCCTAATCATGATACCCTCAGATTTTTCCCCAGTACTTCCGGGTGTTTAGAATATACCTGAGACGTGGTGTGAACAAGGCCCCGGCCGTGATGAATATACTGATAAACAGCAATTGTTTGATTGCATTTGAAGCAGGCTCCCCTCTAAGGGTCTGACCGGCAAACAGATCCAGCCAGTATGTAAATGGAAATACCCTGCTGAAAATCTGTGCAATTACCGGCATTCCGAACAAGGGAAAGGTAAGCCCTGCAAACGTTACTGCCAGCATGGTATAGGCGCTTGCAACGGATAAAGCCAGCCTCATGTTTTTCATCACCGAAACAAAAAGAACAGCCATACCCTGGTAAGCCAGTATCATAAGCAGTTCCGATGTAAGGATTAAACCCAGGTGGCCCTTTAGTGGCAGTCCCAGTACGCTGAAAAACAGCAGGTTCATTGCAAGGGCTTGCGTATAAAAGATTGCGGTGTAGGGTAAAAATTTCCCTGTGATAGCGATAATCAGGTTGTTGCCTGATGCATTAAACCATTCTGGCCCGGTACCATATTGAAGTTCCGTGCCGATTGCATAAATGGTTCCAAAAAGTACAAAGACTGTGAGCAAGACCGGTAAAAGCAGCAATGTAAGGTAGTATTCGTAGCTGGTATAAGGATTAAATAGTAAAACCGGTCTTAGCCGTACAGGCATAACTTTTGATAAGGCTTGTTTCTCATTCTCACCGCCCATCATCATTGACCTGACCTTTATTCCTGTCGAGAGGGTTGCAAGGGCTTTTTGTATCCCGCTTTTGAGAAGGCCTGCTTTGATGAGATATGCGTTATTCACATAAACTGCAACCGGAGCGCCCTGTCCGCGAATAATGTTTCGTTCAGTATATTGAGGAATGCAGATCACCGCCTCAACTTCGCCTGAAACCATTGCTTTTGAAGCCTGATTAAGATCTGAATAGCGTCTGTTTGAACTGGCTATGGATGTTGCATCAACCGACCTGATGATTTGGCGGGAAAGGGAAGTATGGTCCATGTCAACGATTGCCACAGGCAGCTTTCTTGGGACACCGGCGGAGAATATCCAGATAATTATGCCAAAGCCCACTACAGGCGCAATGAGCCCTATGAAAAGGTAGACTTTATCAGAAATGATCCTTTTTAACTCTCTTCCGATAACGTTTGCAAACCGGTTATTCCCGAAGGTTTTCATTTTCCTGAATTGTCTTTCACTGCTTTCCAGTCGACCAGGACGCTCATGCCGGGACGGAGCCCTTCAACTGCCTGACCGGGCCTTGCGTGGACTTCAAAGGTCTTCATGTCAAAATCCCCTGAAGTCTTCGTGGCATTCCAGGTTGCGAAATTCCCCAGCGGATGGATGTAAGTAACTTTCAGTTTGATTTCCTTGTTTCCAAGTGCAGGGACCCTTGCACTGAAAACACTGCCCATCCTTACCGAAGCAAGCAGATCTTCACGCAAATTGAAAGTTGCCCAACAGTCCCTGAGGTTTACTATGGTGAGTACCGGATAACCTGCCGACACCAGTTCTCCTGATTCGGCGATGATATCCGACACTTCCCCGTCGACAGGCGACGTAATGCTTGTTTCGCTTAGATAACTTCTGACTTCTTCGATGGCCCCCTGCGCCCTTGACACCATAGCCCTTGCTGTTTTCTTGTCTTCAATACGGGTACCTTTTTTTGCTTTATTCCAGGTTTCTTTGGCGGCATTCGCCGTTTCAACAGCAGCTTTCAGCTGAGTTTCAGCTTCGTCTTTTTTCTGGGCAGGCACCACACCGTCTTTATAAAGGTTATTGATCCTGTCATAGGTTTTCTGTGCAAGGTCGGAAGCAGCCAGGGCTTTCATATACATGTTTTTTGCTGCTTCGATGTCTTCAATTTCCGCACCGGTGTTGGCTTTGTCGTTCTGCGCCCGGGCCCCCAGCAATGCGGCATTGGCCTGGTCGAGCCTTGCCCCTATTTCCGGGCTTTTTAATGTAAACAGGAGCTGTCCTTTTAAAACGGCATCTCCTTTATGCACAGGGAGGCTGTCGAGCCGGCCCACAATCTTGGAGGCCACCCTTACCTGTGTTGCGTCAATTTCACCCTGGACCTCAAGCGGACTGGGATGATTTATAACAATAATTGAAAAAATCACAAGGAAGAGCAGGAGCCCCGTGCCGACAGATGCAAGTATTATGCCTTTTTTATTCATGACGTCAGTATTTTTCTTTTTAATAATCATTAATTGCTTTCGGATTTGGTACCGGTTCTTTTCGAATAGGAAGGGAAATCACCTGGAACACCTGAATATTCAAGCAGCCTTGCCAGGGTAAGGTCATAATTGTACATTGCCAGGAGGCGTTCTGTCCTGACCTGGGCCAGGGCCAGCTTCGCATCGATCACCTGGGACGAATTAGTCATATCTTCGTGAAACTCTTTTTCCCGCGCCCTTAAATATTCTTCTGCATATTGCCTGGCCATTTCAAGCTCGGCCAGCTGTTCACGGTACATGTTCAGCTCGTGGTATAGTTTGTTGATCATGGTTGCCACATCGCCCCGGGCTTTAATTCCAAATTCTTCCACCTGTTTTGTCTGCATTGAAGCCGCCTTGACTTTTCCAAGACGGGCAACACCGTCAAAAATGGTCCACTTCAGGCCGATTCCAACTTCCCAATCGGGGATATATGTCGAAAGATCTTTATTTACAATATCATATGTTCCCTGTAAAGCTATGGTCGGAAAAAATTCTGCTTTTTCAGCTTTGTATTTCTGGACCGACAGCTGTTTCTTAGTCTCAATCTGGCTCAGCAAGGGATTCTTGCTCAGTGAAAGGTTTACAAAATACGTCTCGGGCTCAATGGAGTCAAGATAAAACAAGCCGGATGCAGGTTCTATTTTAGAACTGTCGGCTATCGCCATGGTATTGCTCAGGGCCTGGTATACGATATCTGAATTCTGCAGGGCCTTGCTTAATTCTCTACCTGCCTGGGCATTGAAAACCTTTGCATGAAGAAGGTCGGCATTTGAAATCATTCCCTGTTGTTCAAGTTTTTGTGCATCCCGGAGGTGCTGCTGCAGCCCGCTGAATACATCGGTACGCACCTGTACAACTGCCGTCGCAAGGCAGAGCCCGTAATACCTTTCGACAAGCTCGCTCATGAGTTCGCCTTCCTTCTGACGTGAAACAGCACTCACATCGTTTTTCTGGATTTCTGCCGACCTGTTGGCTATCAGTATTTTACCACCGGTAAATACAGGCCATTGGAGGTTGGCTGCAACCACTGCAAATTGCTGTTTCTGGATCACCTGGTTCCAGTCCTGATTCTGGATCTCATTGAGGCCTGCGTTCAGTTTCTGCCTGATGACCTGGGTTGCAACATCATCGGGCAGCCCGGCGACATCGCCGAATTTCCCGTAACTTCCGAGTGTTTTATACAAGGGGGTGATGGCATCCTTTACTGGGTTAAGGTCTAACGTGATTGGATCCGACATGATTACAGCCGATGCGGTAATTCCTATTGTTGGAAAATATAAGCCCTTGGCTGACAAGCGCTCCTGGTCTTTCTGCTTCTGAAGGTAATTGACCTGCTTAAGCACATGGCTGTTCTGGTATGTAACCTCAAGCGCCTGCTCAAATGACAGTTTCCTCACAACCACCGGCCCTGAAGCAACAAGCGTGGTAACCGGTCCCGTTATCAGGGCTAGGGCAAACAACAAGCTATTTATTTTGGATTTCATGATTTGAAAAATTTGCATTCGGAGACTTATCTTTTAAGAATTCCATAGAACAATACGTCAAGTAGACGGTCTAAGGTCATTTCAAGGTGATTCTCCTTGTTAACCTGCGAGACAACAAGAGGAACTTCCATTCCTTTCAGGGCGGTTACAATGGCAATGGCAGTAAGAAAGGTATCTTCGAGATGGAAGATCCCGTCCAAAACACCTTCATCGAGAATCCCCCTGATGATGTTGATCTCTTCTTCATCAGTCTTCATACGGATTTGATCGGTAAAATCCCTCTGGGTTATGAATTCAGTCCTCAGAACATTGAACAGGTTTACAAGGTTTCTCAGCCCCTGCATCCTTTCAATTACATAGGCCTTAAGTTTTTCTTTAGGGCCTTTTGCATCCGACACCGAGGAAATGATTTTATTCCTGAGATCGCTCAGCTCTTTTTCGACTACAGCCCTGAAAATATCTTCCTTGCTGCTGAAATAATAGTAAATAGAACTTTTCCCCTTTCCCATTCCCCTGGCGATATCATCCATAGTGGTCTTATGAAAACCAAACCTGGTGAATATTTCCTGGGCCACGTTCAGGACCGACTCCCGGATTTCATCTTTATTTACCATAATATCTGTACTTTAAGTTAAAAATCGACTATTAGACTAAAACGGTCCAAAATTAAAACAATTATTATGCCATATTACAAAACCAGGAAAATATTTTTCTTGAGGAAGCACGGTTATTCGTTCCGGGGCTGCTGCTGACGAAGGTTTCAAAAAGGGAATGAAATAATTCCCGGGAGACATAGTACAGTAAAGAAATTCTGTCATCAACTGACAAAATGACCATTGGGAATTCCAAAAATCCCTGTATTTTTGCCGTATAGTGTTAATTGATTAACAAAACATAGTACTACACGATTATGAAACCAACACATATCGAGCATATTGGGATAGCGGTTAAAAGCCTTGATGAGGGTATTCAATTTTACGAGAAGATACTGGGGACCAAATGTTATTCGGTTGAGGAAGTAAAAGAGCAGAAGGTTAAGACGGCTTTTTTCATGATAGGCCAGACCAAGATAGAATTACTTGAAAGTACCGATCCCGAAGGCCCTATTGGGAAATTCCTTGAAAAGAAGGGCGAAGGGTTCCATCATATAGCTTTTGCAGTAGAAAATGCGGATACTTCGCTGAATGAGGCAAAGGATGCGGGGATTGAGCTTATCGACAAGCAATCGCGCAAGGGGGCAGAGGGCCTGAACATAGGGTTTCTTCATCCGAAGTCAACAAAAGGAGTATTAATGGAATTGTGCAGCAAATAAATTTAAACTATGGAAACCAATAAAACTATTGACATCCTGAAAATGGCAATCCTCATGGAAAAGAGAGGTTTTGCCTTTTATTCGAAAGTTGCGGAGAATACAGCTGACCCTGAAATCAGGCATATTTTTCTTGTAATGGCCGATGAAGAAACAAAGCATGTCAAGTTTCTTACCGACCAGTTTCTTAATGTGGAGAAAGAGCATAAATTCGCTTATGTCAACCTGGGCGATCTCATGCATGAGGAGTTTGCGAATCTCATTTTAAGTGAGGAATTAAAACAAAAGATCTCTGCTGCGGGATTTGAAGCTGCTGCTATTTCTGCCGCCATAGATTTTGAAAAGAGGGCTGTTGAAGTTTATTCAACCCAGGCTGCAAAGACAGATGACCCGAATGAAAAGGCATTATTCCAATGGCTTGCCGATTGGGAAAAGGGTCATTTAAAAATCCTGAATGACATTGATAATGAGCTTAAGGAGAGGATTTGGAACGATAACCAGTTCTGGCCTTTCTGATCCAGTTACATATTTGTCCTCATCGCCTCCACAGGATCCAGCCTTGAGGCTGAAAAAGCAGGTATAATTCCTGAAATCAGTCCTATTATTGCAGAGACGCCTACTCCAAGGAGAATATTTCCCTGGGTAAGGATAAGGTGGAAACTTGTGGTGCTGGAAACGACCACGGTCATGATCAGGATGATAAGAAGCCCAACTATACCACCGATTATGGAAAGGAAAATCGCTTCGAACAGAAATTGGAGCAAAATGAAATAGTTTTTCGCTCCCAGGGCTTTCTGGATGCCTATAATGCTTGTTCGTTCCTTGACTGAAACGAACATGATATTGGCGATGCCGAAACCTCCCACCAGTAGTGAGAACCCTCCGATGATCCATCCTACCATTGCAATAACGGCAAAGAGACTGTCAAAGCCTTTGGCAATGATATCCGTTTCATTGATGGCAAAATTGTCTTCAGCCGAAGGCTTGATTTTTCTAATCGAGCGCATGATGCCCGTGAGCTCATCTTTAATTTCGGCATTAGAAACCAGGGGCTTTGCTTTTACGGCAATAGTGGTACCTGTTTCTTTTAGGTCGACCAGAGTTTTAAAATAATTAACAGGCAGGTAGACGACCTTGTCATTACTGTTGCCGAAAAAATCCTCACCTTCTTTTTTCATTACCCCCACGATCTCGATATTCCTGCCGAAGATTTTAATTTTCTGACCAATGGGTTCCTGGTACGGAAACAGACCGCTTGCAATATCCGCTCCTATCAGGGCTATAGGACGTCCGCTGGCTGCCTCGTTGGGCGAGAAATACCTTCCACTGGCAATTTCGAATTTCCAGACCTTGTCAAAATCGAGGGAAACACCCATTATTCCTACGTTTTCAACATAGTTGCTGCGGTATTTAACTGTTTTGGTGACCTGGGAGAAGAAAGCAGAATTTTCGGCAAGACTGCTGCGTTTTTCTATCTCACGCAGATCGTCCAGCGTAGCCTCGGGTCTCTGGTAGTATTTCCACCAGGGGTAATCGGAGCCCATTGACCACGGCCATTTTTGTACATACAGAACATTGCTGCCCAGGGATGCGATGCTTTTCCTTATGGCTGATTCCATGGAATCGAAAACCGTAAACACCGATATCACGCAGAAAATACCGATTGTGATTCCGAGTAAGGATAAAATAGTCCTGACTTTGTTAACTATAATTGCCTGTAAGGCAAAAATGTAACTTTCCCTGAAGAGCCGGAGAAAAATAAGGTATGCCTTAAATTGTTTCACAGATTGTAAAGATACGTAAATCCTTAAAAACTAAGCCTTTTTTATTGCAAAATCCCGCTATTTTTCATAACATTGCAGGAAATTGAATTTATTGATTTTAGACGAAAAAATCCTCTTGGAGTTACAGATATACCTATGATTGATCAAATTAAAATTACTTCTGCACTGATCTCGGTCTATTCAAAGGACGGGATTGAAGAGATTGCGAAAATCCTGGAATCGCATAACGTCCGTATTTATTCTACCGGGGGAACATATGATTTCCTTTTAGGCAAGGGTATTGCGGCAACGTCCATTGAGGCGGTAACTTCTTACCCTTCTATTTTAGGCGGACGCGTAAAAACACTTCATCCCAAAGTTTTCGGGGGCATACTCTGGAGAAGGGACTCCCTCTCGGATGTGAAGGATGTTGAGCATTATGATATCCCGTCGGTTGACCTTGTGATCGTAGACCTGTATCCTTTTGAAAAAACTGTTGCCGGCACTGATAACGAGGAAGAGATCATTGAGAAGATCGATATTGGCGGAATTTCTCTTATCAGGGCTGCGGCAAAAAATTACCGTCATGTGGTTGTTATCCCTTCAGCCGACCATTACAAGACCCTTATGAAATTGCTTGAGGAGAACAACGGTTTCTCAAATGCTGAAGAAAGGCGTTATTTGGCAGCCCAGGCGTTTAATGTCTCCTCGCATTATGACACGCAGATTTTCAATTATTTCAACCGGAAAGAAAAAATCGCCGCCTTCAAACAAAGCCATATTATATCGACCCCCATGAGATATGGGGAGAACCCTCACCAAAAAGGCTCATTTTACGGTTCACTGCAGGAGAACTTTGAGCAAATTCACGGGAAAGCACTTTCTTATAACAACCTGGTTGACATAGACGCTGCAATTAACCTTATTGCGGAATTCCGGGAACCCGCCGTTGCTGTTATAAAACACACCAACCCTTGCGGGGTGGCATGCAGGGACAGTATCAAAGACGCCTATCTCGATGCCCTTGCATGCGACGGATTATCGGCATACGGCGGCATTGTGATTGCAAACAGGAAGATAGATATGGAAACGGCCGGTGAATTGAACAAACTGTTTTTTGAAATCCTCCTGGCGCCGGAATACGAAAAGAATGCCCTGGAAGTCTTAAAATCAAAGAAAAATAGAATAATTTTGCGATCAAATCCGTTATCATTCAGTTCCAGCCAGTTTAAATCGGTCCTTAACGGTGTTCTCGAGCAGGACAAAGACCTTCAAGCGGAGACAGAAACCGACTTTCAGTTTGTTACAAAAAAGAGGCCTTCTGTTGCAGAAACCTCGGAACTGTTATTTGCAAATAAAATAGTTAAACACCTGAAATCAAATACTATAGTCATATCGAAAAACAAACAGCTTATAGGCTGCGGCATGGGGCAGACTTCACGCGTTGATGCCATGAAACAGGCAATTCTAAAAGCAGCAACCTTTGGATTTGATACGAATGGGGCTGTAATGGCTTCAGATGCATTTTTCCCCTTTGCCGATTCGGTTGAGATCGCTCATGAAGCAGGGATCTCGGCTGTAATTCAGCCCGGGGGGTCGATCCGGGATGCCGATTCGGTGAAGTTCTGCGATGATCATGATATGGCCATGGTATTTACAGGCATACGCCACTTTAAACATTAAAGCAAAATGGGATTATTTACTAAGGAAATTGCTATCGATCTTGGTACAGCCAATACGGTAATAATTTATAACGACAAGGTTGTAGTTGACGAACCTTCCATTGTCGCCATTGAACGGAGTTCGGGAAAGATCATTGCTGTTGGGAAAAAGGCACAGATGATGCATGGCAAGACCCATGAGAACATCAAGACTATCCGCCCGTTAAGGGGCGGGGTTATTGCCGATTTCCAGGCTGCAGAGCATATGATCAGGGAAATGATCAAGATGATACAGATAGGTAAATCCTGGTTTCCCCCTGCAATGAAAATGGTCATTTGTATTCCTTCAGGCATTACCGAAGTTGAAGAACGAGCTGTCAAGGATTCGGCAGAACAGGCGGGAGCTAAAGAAGTGAGGCTTATACATGAGCCTATGGCTGCAGCAATCGGCATAGGCATTGATGTTCTTGAGCCAATTGGCAACATGGTGATTGACATCGGTGGAGGAACCAGCGAAATAGCCGTTATTGCACTTGGGGGTATTGTTAACAGCAAATCCATCCGCATTGCCGGTGATGAATTCAATTCCGATATTGAGGAATACATGAGAAAGCAGCATAATATCAATGTAGGAGAGCGTACGGCAGAAAGGATAAAAATAGAAGTCGGGGCTGCCCTGGTCGACATCGACAACCCTCCTCCTGATTACGCGGTGCACGGCCGTGACCTGCTTTCGGGAATCCCAAAGGAAGTTATCGTGAACCATGCCGAAATAGCTCATGCCCTGGATAAATCTGTGGCAAAAATTGAAGCTGCGGTTCTTAACGCCCTGGAAATGACCCCTCCGGAACTGGCTTCGGATATTTTCGAAACAGGGATCTATCTCACAGGGGGAGGTGCGTTGTTAAGGGGGCTCGACAAGCGAATACATCTGAAAACCAAATTGAAGGTACATGTTGCCGAAGATCCTTTACGTGCTGTTGCCAGGGGTACCGGCATTGCACTTAAAAACTTCGACAAATTCACCTTCCTGATAAAGTAAACAGTTTATATGCGGAATTTACTGGTCTTTCTCCGCACAAACTATTTCATATTATTATTTCTGCTGCTGGAAACGGTATCGTTGAGCCTGCTTGTTAATTTCAACGAATACCAGAATACGGCGGTATATAATATTTTTGGCAACCTTACCGGAGCTTTAAACAGCACGTTCAGAAATATTTCTGAATATTTTTCCCTCAGGAAGACCAACCAGACCATGGTCGAGGAAATGGCCAAACTGCATTCCCGCCTGCCTGATGCCTATTACAAATCCGACGCCTATTCCTTTTACAGGAACGATACCGTATACCTGCTTCAATACAGGTATATAAGCGCAAAGGTCATCAGCAATACCACGAACATGAGAAATAACTTCCTGATGATCAGTAAAGGCAGCCTGCAGGGAGTGAAAAACCATATGGGTGTCATTATCGGAAACCGAATTGTTGGACAGGTGGTCAGCGTTTCGCCCCATTTCAGCTGGATCATGTCGATGCTGAACAAAGACAGTAAAATATCGGGTAAATTCAAAAAAAACAACCAGCTTGTGAATGTTGAATGGCCCGGTGGAAATTACAGGTACGGGACAGTTAAAGAAATTCCGAAACATGTTGACATGAAAAAGGGCGATACAATTATTACCAGCGGTAATTCGGATATTTTCCCTGAAGGGATCCTCATTGGGACAATCAGTGATTTCAACGTTGCCGATGATGAGAATTTTAATTCAGCCACCTTATTGTTTAGCACCGACTTCAATAGTCTTGGATTTGTGGAAATCGTCCTGGACCTGATGAGAAAAGAAAAAGAAGACCTTAAAGCAACATTTAAAAGCGAATAAGCCCGGGGCAATGACGACATCAAAAGTGATATTTTATAACATTTTGAGGTTCTTCCTGCTTATCCTGCTCCAGGTATTTATCCTGGACAACATTTATCTTGGAGGATTTATCAATCCTTATTTTTACATTTATTTTATTCTTCTTCTCCCTTTTGAAATTCCGGGGGGCTTATTGCTCTTACTCGCGTTTTTATTGGGCGCAGGGGTGGATATTTTCAGCAATACGCCCGGCCTGAATATTTCGGCCTGCCTTGCCATGGCCTATGCCCGTCCGTTTGTTATCCGGTGGATCTCATCCGGCCCCGATTCTCTTGTCGGAAACTACCCCTCCCTTAAAAACCAGGGGCTGAAATGGTTCCTTTATTATTCCATAAGCCTTATCCTGGTCCATCATTTTGTTCTGTTTTACCTGGAAGCTTTCCGCTTTGCCGAATTTTTCAGGACTTTTTTCAGAATGATATTGAGCGGCACGTTTACCCTTCTTCTCGTTATGATCAGCGAATATCTTCTTTATCCCAGGGAAAAATAAAAAAAGGCTGTTTCGGAACCCGGAACAGCCTTTTTATCCTGAGGTATCGAGCGGAGTCGAACCGCTGTACGAGGTTTTGCAGACCTCTGCCTAGCCACTCGGCCACGATACCCTGTTGATAAGGGAGTGCAAAGGTAAAAAAGATTTGCGATTTACGAAGTACGATTTACGAATGAATTCCTGTTTCATATGTCATAAGCGGGGCAGCCTGTTTCATTTGCGGTTCCAGGAAGTGCTGAAACTGATCTGCTTCATCTTCCCTCCTACCGGCGGGTTCAGTTTGGAAACTTTAAGCTCAAGGCCGGTAATAACGGGAAACTTAGTACCCAGGGAATGGATGATACGAGCTGACACATGCTCAAGAAGATGGGACTTTTGCTCCATTTCGGTTTTCACGGCATTGTAAAGGGTCACATAATTTACTGTATCCTGCAGATGGTCGCTCAGCTCCGCTGCCGTTGTATCGGTTTCAACACTCAGGTCGACAATAAACCTTGTCCCTATCAACTGTTCTTCCTTAAAACAACCGTGATAAGCGAAAAACTCCATTCCATCCAAACTTATTTTACCCATAGTATTATTCAGATTATTAACATGCTCCGACAGCCTGCTAAATTATTAAAATCAGTGCAATTCTCTACGATTTTCCTATTTTTCAGTAGCTTTGCAGGCTCTTTCGCAAAGCGGAAGAAATAATACGGACAATATAATGGAAGAGAATTTAAAGAAAGAGGAAATCCCGGCCCGATCGCTGAATTTTATTGAGGAAATAATAGAGGAAGACCTAAGGGCAGGCAAGAATGAAAGCAGGGTGCATACCCGGTTTCCTCCTGAGCCTAACGGATACCTGCATATCGGGCATGCCAAATCGATCTGCCTTAATTTCGGGTTGGGAAATAAATACAACGGGAAGACAAACCTGCGTTTCGACGATACCAATCCGGTAAAGGAAGACGTGGAATATGTTGATTCCATCAAGGAGGATGTTCGTTGGCTGGGTTTTGACTGGGAAGACAGGGAATTTTACGCCTCCGACTATTTTGAACAGCTTTATGAGTTTGCGCTGATCCTGATACGCAAAGGGAAGGCCTATGTATGCGACATGAGCGCAGAGGAGATAAGTGAGACCAGGGGCACTCCTACCCGTCCGGGAAAAGAAAGCCCGTTCAGGAACAGGACGGTTGGCGAAAACCTGGATTTGTTTGCGCGTATGCGGGCCGGGGAATTTCCCGACGGGGCCAGGGTCCTGAGGGCCAAAATTGACATGGCATCACCAAACATGCATATGCGTGATCCCATCATATACCGTATCATTCATACTTCACATCACCGTACCGGAGATATGTGGTGTATTTATCCCATGTACGATTTCGCCCACGGGCAGTCAGATTCCATTGAAAAGATCACACACTCAATATGTACCCTGGAGTTCGAGGTCCACAGGCCCTTTTATGACTGGCTGATCCAGGAGATCGGTATCTATGCTCCCCGCCAGATCGAGTTTGCCCGCCTGAACCTAAGCTTTACCGTGATGAGCAAAAGAAAGCTTTTGGAGCTTGTCCAGGATAAGTATGTAAGCGGATGGGATGATCCCCGGATGCCGACGATATGCGGCTTGCGCAGAAGGGGCTATACCCCCGAATCTATCAGGAACTTTGCCGAAATCATCGGTGTGGCCAAGAGGGATAATGTTATTGATATTAACCTCCTGGAGTTTTGCATAAGGGAAGACCTGAATAAAAGGGCTTCAAGGGTCATGGGTGTTCTTAACCCCTTGAAAATTGTCCTTGACAACTATCCCGATGACCTTGTCGAAGAAATGGAAGCTGTGAATAACCCCGAAGATCCTTCCGCAGGGAACAGGAAAGTTCCCTTTTCAAAGGAATTATATATTGAACAGGAAGACTTCATGGAAGATCCTCCTGGTAAATTCTTCAGGCTTGCCCCCGGGAGGGAAGTGAGATTACGCTCTGCGTATATCATAAAGTGTGAATCGGTGGTAAGGGACCCCCAAAACGGACAGATACTGGAAATTCACTGTACATACGACCCTGAAACAAAAAGCGGGATGCCCCAGAGCAACCGAAAAGTTAAAGGAACACTCCACTGGGTTTCGTTACGGCATGCAGTAAAAGCTGAAATCAGGGTTTACGACAGGCTTTTCATGGTTGAAAACCCCGATAATGCCGAAGAAGGGAAAACCTACAAGGACTATCTGAATCCCGATTCCCTGCAAATCAGGACAGGCTATTTGGAGCCTTCGGTCAGGGATGCTGCACCCTTGCAAAAATATCAATTCGAGCGCCTGGGATACTATAATGTTGACTATGATTCATCTCCCGAAAACCTTGTGTTTAACTGCATAGTGCCTTTAAGGGACGGCAGGGTTAAAGAAAAAACCAAATAAATTTGAATTTTTGCTGCAAGAGTAGTAATTTTGCAGCCTCATTGTCCGATGGTGTAACTGGCAACACGTCTGCCTCTGGAGCAGAAGAGTCTAGGTTCGATTCCTAGTCGGACAACAAAAAACCCCAATTAACATACAATCAGTTAGTTGGGGTTTTTTATTGTGGTTTTGCCTTGAAATGTGAAAAGATTCAGATTTTATTTAATCCTGTTGTAATTCTTGCCAGCAATTCTTTTTTACCTAACAAAGCGGCAATGTCCATCATGCCCGGGCCCTGGTTTGAGCCTACTACCAGCAAACGTAACGGGTTCATAAGCTGTCCCATTTTAACATTCTTGCCGGTTGTAAATTCCTGGACAAGGCTGTGCAGGGTGTCTTTATCGAAAACCTCGAGGTTGTTTACAGCTGCTGCAAACTCCTGAAGAAGGGCAGCCGTCCCCTCCTGCCAAATCTTTTGTTTGACCTGTTGGTCATAAGATTCAGGGGCCAGGAAGAACAAAGCTGAATTTTTCCAGAGGTCGGGTAACAATTCAACCCTTTCTTTGATCAGTGAGATCACTTGAAAAACATATTCAGGATCGACTATAATACCTTTTGCCTGCAAGGATGGTTCCAGATAAGAAAATAACTCAGTATCGGGTGTTAACTGAACATATTTATGATTGAACCACTTTGCTTTCGGAGGATCGAACTTTGCTCCCGATTTGTTTATCCGGTCAAGGGAAAATGCCTCTGTAAGTTCTTTAATGGAAAAGATTTCCTGCTCGGTGCCGGGGTTCCAGCCGAGTAAGGCAAGCATGTTGATGAATGCGTGGGGAAGATAACCGTCTTCCCTGTATCCGTGCGATATTTCATGGGTTGAAGGATCTTCCCATTCCATGGGAAAAACAGGGAACCCCAGCCTGTCGCCGTCCCTTTTGCTGAGTTTTCCGTTGCCGTCGGGTTTCAGGATAAGCGGAAGATGGGCAAACCGGGGCATACTGTCTTCCCATCCGAAAAACCTGTATAACAGCAGATGCATGGGAGCCGATGGAAGCCATTCTTCTCCCCTGATCACATGTGAGATATTCATTAAGTAGTCATCAACAACGTTTGCAAGATGGTAAGTAGGCAAACCGTCGGATTTAAAAAGGACTTTATCGTCGAGGGTATCGGTGTGCACATTGACCTCTCCCCTGATCAGGTCATGGAAAACAACCATTTGATTTTCGGGAATCAGTATGCGGATCACATAGCGGTCTCCCCTGTCAATCCTCGACCTGACCTCATCCGCAGTCATTGAAAGACTGTTTTTCATCTGCATCCTGGTCTTGATCCCGTATTGGAACTGATCATGGCCTTGCGATAGTTTAGTCCTTGCATCTTCTAAATCAGCAGCAGTGTCGAAAGCAAGGTAAGCATGGTTCTTCTCAAGGAGTATGTTGACATAGTCTTTATAAATCCCCGATCTTTCCGACTGGCGGTAGGGAGCATAAGGGCCTCCCTGCATTACACCCTCATCAAATTCCAGCCCGCACCATTGCAGGGATTTAATGATATATTCCTCGGCACCGGGAACAAACCTGTTCTGGTCAGTATCTTCAATCCTGAGAATAAAACTGCCATTGAATTTACGGGCAAACAGATAATTGTATAAGGCCGTACGAACACCGCCAAGATGCAAGGGTCCTGTCGGGCTTGGAGCAAAACGAACCCGTATTCCTGAAGTTTCCATTCTGTAATTAGGTTTTGGGAAAGCAAAGTTAAGGTTATATACTGTAAGGTACGCATTTTCGTAACTTTGCACCATAAATCCCCCGGGCTTATCGTTAATGCTGATGTCGCAGTGGATAATCCCTGATAAGGGAAGTAAAAGGGGACAAGATAAAGCTTAATGGAGGAAGACAATATCCTGATCAGTAAACTCAACGAGTTTACCAGGAAATACTATAAAAACAGGATTATCAGGGGGGCATTGATCAGCCTTGCCGTGCTTGTTGCTCTGTTCCTTCTGGAAATCCTTCTGGAGTATTTCAGTTATTTTCCCTCCCTGGCCCGCATCATCCTTGTATACTTTTACATTTCAACCGCGGTGATCTTACTTGGAGTGCTTGTATTACGACCACTTCTGAAATTTCTGCGGGTTGGGAAAATATTAAGCCGGGAACAGGCAGCCTCTATGATTGGTGATCATTTCAGTGAGATCAGGGATAAGCTGCTTAATACCCTTCAGCTGATGGACCAGAAAGGCGAACTGCCCGGGAACATCGACCTGATTATAGCCAGCATTGATCAAAGGATCAGGAAGTTGAAACCAGTTCCTTTCACGGCCGTGATCAACCTGAGAAAAAACCTGAGGTACCTGAAATACGCCCTGCCCCCTTTATTCATTTTATTTTTACTGTTACTTATTTCTCCGGGTATTGTTTCGGATCCTGCATTAAGGCTTATAAAATACAACTCCAGGTTCTCCCCTCCTGCCCTGTTCAGGCTGGTTATCCTGAATAAAGAACTTAAAGCAATGCAGCAGGATGATTTTACCCTGAGGGTTGAAGTCAAAGGAGATGAAATTCCCGATGAAGTACTTTTAAAAACAGGAGGATCAACGTTTACAATGAAACGTGAAAACCTGGTTTACTATACTTTTTCTTTCAAATCCCTGCAGTCAGACACCAGGTTCACTATGGTTGCCGATGACAAGGAAACCGAAGAGTATACCATCTCTGTATATCCAAAGCCGATCATTTTAAATTTTGAGGCGCGCTGCGACTACCCGGAATATACAGGAAAGCCTACAGAAACCCTGAATAACATCGGGGACTTTATCATTCCTGAAGGCACATTAATTACCTGGAATATTTATACCCGTGATGTTTCTGCGGTAAAATTTAAGATGCCGTCCGAAGAGATTAATCTTGAAAAAAAGGCTTCCAATGTGTTTTCCTGTTCAAAACGCGTTTTTGAATCAGTTGCTTATTCCATCTTCCAGGAGAACAGCTATATAAGGAAATCTGATTCCCTGAAATATTCAATTACAGTGATAAAGGACGCTTTCCCCGAAATCAGCCTTAAGGAAACAAGGGACTCGGCCAGCACGAGCAAATTGTTTTTACAGGGGACGATAAAAGACGATTACGGATTTACAAAGCTGGTTTTTTACCTTATGGGAAAAGGCCAACCCGACAGTGTTTTCAGTTTAAAGAAAACGGAGAATTTAAAAATCGACAAAAACAGCCCTTCACAGGTTTATTATTATGCCCTGGAGCTTGCCGATATAGAAATAAAGCCGGGCGATAAGTACTCATATTATTTCGAGATTTGGGATAATGACGGCATCCGGGGCCCGAAATCAGCTAAAACAATGCCCATGACCTTCGAAATTCCATCCCTGGAACAAATGGCTGAAACGACTGAAAAGAATGAAGAGAATTTAAAAAGGGAATTGAATCAAAGCATCAGGGAGTCGAAAGACATTTCGAAATCTCTCGAGGAGATTAACAAGAGAATGGTCGACCAGAATGATGTATCGTGGAAGGAAAAAAGGAAGCTGGAAGAAGTTCTTAAAGCAAATGAAAGGATCCAGAAGCAGGTGTCTGATTTTAAGAAGAAGAATGAAGAAAACATCAGGAATGAAAATGAATACCTGAAAACAAGCGAACGCATAGTTGAAAAGCAGAGGAAGCTGAATGATCTGACTAATCAGCTTCTTACAGAGGAGATGAAAAAGACCATGAAGGAAATGAAGGATTTGCTTAATCAAATGGACAAGGAAAAATTGAGCAATTTGTTGCCCAGGATGAAGCAAATGAACGTGGAGCTGGAAAAGGAACTGGATCGTAATTTGCAACTGTTCAAACAGATAGAATTTGAAAGGAAGCTTGAACAGAACTCAAGCGACCTGAAAGCCCTTTCTGAAGAGCAAAAGAAGATGGCAGAGAGAACCAGGGAGCAAAAAAAGAGCAGTGCAGAGCTGGCCGATGGCCAGAAAGAGATTCAAAAAAAGTTTGACACAATCAGTAAAAAATTTGACGAGCTTGATAAGCAGGGCAAAGAGATGGAGAATGCACCTGACTTGATGAGCACTGAAACTGACAGGCAGGAAATCTCAAAGCAACTTGATGCAAATGAGCAATTGATGAAGTCGGGCAAAATGGACGACGCATCAAAGAGCCAAAAGAAGACATCGCAGGAGATGAAAGAACTTGCCGATAAGATTGACCAGATGCAGGAATCGTCGGAAGAGGAATCTCAGGAGGAAGATGCTGAAGCTTTGAAACTCTTATTGCAGAATTTAAATCAATTGTCGTTTCAGCAGGAAGAGCTTCTCCTAAGGACTTCGTTTATTAATAGAAATGATCCGAAATACCTGCAACTCATTGAAGACCAAAAGGCAATCAGGGATAAATTTAAAAACCTGGAGGACACCTTAAATAAAATTTCCAGGAGAGAGGTTATGCTGAAAAGTATAATCATAAAAGAAGTTAGTATGGTTAAGGAAAATCTGTCATTTTCGGAAGTTTCGCTTGGTGAGAGATTATTGCCTGATGCAATGGCAAGGCAACAGTATGCCATGACAGGAATAAATGATCTATCTTTATTGCTGGATGAAGTGTTGAAACAAATGGATGCCCAGGTAGACAACATGAAAATGAAGGCCGGAACCAAAGCATGCAAAAAACCGAGCAAACAGGGCGGAAAGAAGAGTTTAAATTCCATGAGGCAGGTCCAACAGGAAATGAAAAGCCGCCTTGAAAAAATGAAACAAAGCCTTAATAATGCAAAAAAGGGCAAGCAGGGATCCAGGGGTGAGGAAGAAAGCCTGAACAAGGAGATTGGCCAGATGGTTGCCCAGCAGGAAGCCATAAGGCAGGCGCTGCAGGATTATGAGAACGGGTTGAAGGAAAGTGGCAGCAAGGGAGATGAATTACTGAATTCTGTCATAGAAGATCTGGAGAAGAATGAACAGGATATATTAAACAGGAGAATTTCACAGGAAACATTCAACAGGCAGGAAAAGATCGTTACCAGGATGCTTGAATCGGAGAAAGCAGAACAACAAAGGGAGAAGCAGGAACAAAGAGAAGCCACTGAAGCGAAAACCCGAGCAATAAGTAACCCTAATGCGAATTTAGAGTATAAGAGAAGTAAGAGCGGAGGAAAAGATGTTATTAATTTTGCACCTGCGCCGGTAAACTATTATTATAAGACTAAGGCTTCTGAATATTTTTTAAAAATAGGGAACTGATATGAAAAACGATTACAGGGAGATCACCATAAGCGGTAAGAAAGAAGTTTATAAGATCGAGAGGTTTATTGAGGAAATCTGCGATTACCATAATATCAATAATGAATATTTCGGGAACATTTTACTGGCTTCTACCGAAGCGGCCAATATTCTGATTTCGATTTCAGGTGAGGAAAAGGAATCTTCACTGATTGTCACTTTTCAAAAAACCATCAAAGGGTTTACCTTTAAATTGAAATTTGACGGACCTGACCTTTCCAGTGAGAACGAACATTTCCTGGAGCAGGAAGTGAGAAAGCATAAGCTCAGGAGAGAAATATTTATTATAAAGGCCCTGGCCGACGAAGTGACGATCTCAGTAAAGGGCGAATCAATTACGTTAACTTTCTATGTATCCAGTATGAATTATGAGAAATCGCTTTTAAGGATCAATCAGCTTAAGGATTACTGGGTAAAAAAATCAACAGCTGTGAAGAAAGACAATGAATAAGAATATTCAGTTTTTCAGTCATGGATGCAAATTTCTTGTCAGGGACAGGATCAGGATTCGTAAATGGATAGAAACTGTTGTTCACGAAGAAGGATGCATTACAGGGGAGATAAACTTTATTTTGACAAACGATGAGAATTTATTGAAATTTAATTTAAAATATTTAAATACGAATACATACACGGATATTATTACCTTTTCCCTATCAGAGGAGGAGCTGATAATCAGTGGAGATGTTTATATCAGCATTGAAAGAGTGAATGAAAATGCTGAAAAATACAAGGTGGGTTTTGAAAATGAATTAAGAAGGGTACTAATTCATGGGGTATTACATTTGATGGGATATGATGACACTTCAAGCAATGAAAAACGAAGGATGACCAGGCTTGAAAATAAATATTTAAGCAAATACGCTGATTGTTAATGTTTTGTTACCAGTTGTCACCGCGTTGATCATTTTTTTATTCAACGCGGTTTTATTTTAGCAGAGGTGTTGGATGTAAATTTAACCGGTATTAATTTATGTACAAAGTATATGTTTCACGTGAAACATAAATGAATATTTTTTCCAGAAAGGCAAAAGTGGGGTTGGGAAATTCAATGAAATATGATGTTATTGTTGTAGGTGGGGGCCATGCAGGATGCGAGGCTGCTGCCGCTGCTGCCAATATGGGCTCCAAGGTCCTTTTAATTACTATGAGCATGACTAATTTGGCACAGATGTCATGTAATCCTTCAATCGGTGGCGTAGCAAAAGGACAGATTGTTCGGGAGATCGATGCGATGGGCGGGTATACCGGCATTGTAAGTGACAATACAATGATACAATTCAGGATGCTGAATTTATCAAAAGGTCCGGCCATGTGGAGCCCCAGGGCACAGAATGACAGGGTGTTGTTTTCTATTGAGTGGAGATCGATCCTGGAAGGATTGAAGAACCTTGATTTCTGGCAGGACGCCGTGACATCAGTAATTGTTAAGGGCAGTAAGGCAATTGGAGTAAAAACACAATTGGGTTTGGAATTTTTTTCAAAGACAGTTGTGCTCTCTAATGGAACCTTTTTGAACGGGCTTATTCATATAGGAACAAAGCAATTGTCGGGGGGCAGGATAGGGGAGAGACCTGCAAGGGATCTAACAGAAAACCTTAACGGGATCGGGATAAAGTCAAGTAGGATGAAAACCGGGACACCTGCAAGAGTGGATGGCAGAACCCTTGACTTTTCAAAAATGACAGAACAGAAAGGTGATGAGATCCCCGGGAAGTTTTCTTATACCGAAACAAAGAAATTGCTAAAACAAAAAAGCTGTTTTCTGACCTATACAAGCCCTGAAGTCCACGATATCCTGAAGGAAGGTTTTGGGAGCTCACCGCTTTTTACCGGTAGGATAAAAGGAAGGGGGCCGCGATATTGTCCGTCAATTGAAGATAAAATTGAAAGATTTTCCACGAAGGAGCAGCATCAGCTATTTATTGAACCGGAGGGCTGGAATACGATCGAATATTATGTTAACGGGTTTTCATCATCATTGCCCGAAGAAATTCAGTTCCGGGCTTTACGGAAAGTTGCCGGGTTTAAAAATGCAAAGTTTTTCAGGCCCGGGTATGCAATAGAATATGATTATTTCCCCCCCTCTCAATTGAATTTTAATCTTGAGACAAAGGCCGTGGAAAATCTGTTTTTAGCAGGACAGATTAACGGTACAACAGGATATGAGGAGGCTGCGGCGCAAGGTTTTATGGCAGGAATAAACGCGCATTTAAAAGTAAGAAAGGAAGCCTCATTAGTTTTAAAAAGATCAGAGGCATACATAGGAGTGCTTATCGATGACCTTATAACAAAAGGAACTGAGGAACCTTATCGCATGTTTACTTCAAGGGCGGAATACAGGATATTATTAAGGCAGGATAATGCTGATTACAGGTTGACCGAAAGGTCCTTTAATATCGGATTGGCTGATGAATCCAGGTTGAGCCGTGTGAATAAGAAATATGAAAAAATAAGGCAGATTGAAAAAGCATTAAAGAAAGAATCGATTACTCCGGAAGAGATTAATCCCTATTTACGGGGGCGTGAATTATCGGCAATCAGGCAAAAGAATAAAATTGAAACAATAATACAAAGGCCCCAGATAAAATTGATGGATCTTTACCGGGATGTAAAAAAAATCGGTAATCTGATTGACACTTTTGGAGATGTCGTTGTTGAAGAAGTTGAAGAAGCCGAGCTGCTTATTAAATACAAATCATATATAGAAAAAGAAAAAGAAGTTGCAGAAAAACTGGGGAAATTTGAAGATTTGGTAATTCCAAAGAAAATCAATTACAACACAATACTCTCACTTTCATTGGAAGCCAGGGAGAAATTGTCGAAAATTAAACCAGAAACTATTGGACAGGCATCAAGGATAAGTGGTGTTTCCCCATCGGATGTTTCTGTTCTCATTGTATTTTTACGAAAATAGACATTGTTTCACGTGGAACTGTAACTATGGAATTATTAAATAATTGCCCGTCATGCAACTCAACTTGGCTAAAATTATCCCTTAAAAGCCAGGATTATTTTCTTTCACAGGAAGAATTTGAAATTGCTGAATGTAATAATTGCGGGCTCAGATTTACCAATCCCAGGCCTGATATCCAAAACAGCATCAGGTACTATGATTCAACAGAATACATCTCCCACGATACAAGCAAAAAAGAGCTCCTTACCCTGGTTTATACTTATGCCAGGAAATTTATGCTGAAGAAAAAATTCTCAGTTGTAAACAGGTTTATAAAAGGAAAGAACATTCTGGATATCGGTTGCGGCACAGGGGAGTTTCTCAATTACTGTAAGGAGCAAAAACTTAATGCCTTCGGGGTAGAATTAAACAGAAAGCCCAGGGAAGCTGCGGCTGCAAATTATAGTCTTGATGTGAGGGAAAAGATTACCGATTTTGCTCCTAAGAACCTGAAGTTCGATTGTATCACCTTATGGCATGTATTAGAGCATATTCATGATTTGAATGAAAGCATGGAGGCAATAAATAAATTCTTAGCGCCCGGGGGGGTATTGATTATTGCATTGCCTAATTGTAATTCATGGGATGCGTTAAAGTATGGGAAATTTTGGGCAGCATATGACCTTCCGAGACATCTTTACCATTTCAATAAAACATCTTTTCAGTATTTCGCCCGACTGCATCAAATGAAAATTGTGAAAACTCTCCCTCAGATCCTCGATTCATTTTATATTTCATTACTTAGTGAAAAATATAAAAGCAGGAAAAGCAATTTATCCAGGGCATTTGTGAACGGCGCAATTTCGAATAGTAAAGCCAAAAATCCGGAAACGGGATATTCCAGCCATATATACATCCTATACCCGGAAATTTCTTAATTTTAAGCTCACAGACAAACGATAATCCTTTCTGGGGCAATATCCCCTCCGGGGGAAAATAACGTTTTATAGACAGCCTAATGAAGCCTATTTTATCTGACAGAAAGTCAATTCTTTATACGATTATTCCCTTCCTTTTGGCGGTTATTTTTTTAATTAGCCTTATCTCGACCGAATTTTATCTGAAAAAAAGAAATAGCCAGGAAAAAATCACTTCAAGGGTGCAGCAGGTGATTTTGAAAAAAGAACTCCAGGTAAAAAAGACATTAAAATTATTTACATATAAGAATAAGGACCTTGAGCAATCTTTGGAATTTCGAAATCATGAAAAACATATTCCCGATATTCCAAATGAGGGGTTCGCCATTCAATATTATGAAAACGATCACCTGGTTTATTGGTCGGATAATTCTGTTGACGAATTATCAAATTCTCAGTTAGGTAATGAAGACTGTTTGCAAAAATTAGCCAATGGCTGGTATTATATTATTATTAATAAAACCGGAAATACCAAAACAGTCGGACTGATCCTTGTAAAACATGAGTACTCCTTCGAAAATGAATACATTGAAAATTCATTTCAAAACGATTTCAATGCTCCGGGCGGACTCGGAATAACACCGGCAAAAAAGGGGAATGAGGTGTTTTCCCAGGAAGGCAGGCCTTTGTTTTCACTCGATTTTTCAGGCTTTGTACCTTCATATGACAATTGGATCGTGTTGCTCTGCTTGCTTTTCTTTTTATCCATATTTTCGTTTTACCTGGCTATCTATTATTCCTGTTCATTCGTTGGATGGTTTAAAAACAGGCCGCTGCTTTTCGTAGTTTTCTTTGCAGCAGGTGTGATGTTAATTCGGATCCTTCAGGGCTTTTTAAATTTTCCGCATGTCCTGTATACTACAACTTTCTTTTCACCCTTGTATTATTCTTCTTCAGCACTCCTGCCATCAGCCGGTGATTATTTGTTAAATAGCCTTATTGCCGTGATGATCGCCTATGTAGCATTTCGCAAGTTGTTCAGAGAAAGATCATTTTCAGGGCTGCGGCATGGGAGTATATTGTTTAAGTCGGCGGCAGCTGTTGCATTCATTTTAGCAATATATATTATTCTTTGTCTAAGGCTGGTTGATCTTGTAAATAATTCTTCTTTTTCAATGGACCTGAAGGACATCTCGAAAATCGGGCCCCAGAGTCTTACGGGCCTGATTATCGTTTATTGTCTTTCATTAAGCTTTTACCTGTTTTCAAAAACTGCAGGGTCTTTCACAGGTTTCGGCAGTCCCCGCGCCAGGATACTTGTTATTGCCTTTGCCGCCGCGGGAGATCTTATATTGAACCTGTACTGGTGGGACATCGCCATGGCCATTATCCTTGCAACGCTCTTCGCAGTTTTTCTATTTGTGCTTTTGTTTTTTTTCATAGAAAAACCGGGGAGCAGCCCGTTTAAGAATATTATATTACCCGTGGTCTGGATGGCATTACTTGTTTCGGTTGTGTTAAACAATGCCAATTATAACAGGGAAAGGGAGGAACGAAAACTTATTGCGCTTAAGCTGGCAACGGAAAAGAACCCTGTTACTGAACTTCTTTACAATTCATTGGAGAGGAAGCTGCTGAATGATTCAACAATCCACTCAATGGTCAGGGATTACGAGGCCACACAGGAAGAGGCCCTGGTAAAATATATCAAGACGAATTATATCAGGGATTACTGGAACAGATTCACCATACAGATAACGGTTTGTTCTCCCGGTAAAATGTTAAGGATCCAGCCAAGGGGATATGTTTATGATTGCGAACAATATTTTCACCAGGTTTGTTTAAAAGCTGGCGAAAGAACTGCAAACCCAAACTTGTTTTTTATTGATTATGGTACCGGAATAGAGACATACCTGGCTGTGCTCGGACCAATAGATTCGACTGGCGGAAGTAAATTGCCGGCAGGAAAGATCTATATTGAATTTAACGCAAAAACCCCTGTCAAGGATTTGGGCTATCCTGAATTGCTTATCGACAGGAGGATTATGAATTTACCTGACCTCAGTAACTACTCTTATGCAATGTACCAGGGAGGGGCGCTGGTTTATAAAACAGGTAAATTTTCTTATCCCATGAGGTATAATGACCTTGTGAATTCTTCAGCTTACAGTACCTTCTTTACATCGGGAGGAACGGATCATTACAAATACAAAATGGACAAATCAAGAATTCTTGTGTTAAGCAAGAAGAACGATGGCTTTCTTGAACTGATATCTCCGGTATCCTACCTTTTTATATTCTTTTCCCTCCTGACCCTGGTGTTAAACCTGGTTTTCAAACCCGACATGTTTCATGAGTTTTCTTTTATAACATTAAAAAACCGGTTTCAAATTGCTAACGTAGGCATCATTGTTGTTTCTTTTCTAATACTGGGAGGCCTTCTGTTGTACTTTCTGATAAGGCTTAACAACATAAAAAACATGGATTCCTTCAGTGAACGGACTTTGTCGGTTATGACAGAAATGCAGGATAAATACGGGGATAAGGATAAACTTGAAAAACTCGATAATACCCTGGTTGAAGAAGACCTTCAACGGCTGTCGGGCATGTTTTATACCGATGTTAACATGTATTCCTCAACGGGACTTATGATGTTATCGAGCCGGCCCCAGATTTTTGATGAAGGACTTATCTCGAGAAGAATAAATCCACTGGCCTATGCCGATCTTAAAAAGAACCGACAGTCGGCTTTCTTCCAGGATGAAAAGATTGGAGCGTATAATTATTCTTCAGCTTACTTCCCGTTATATAATGATAAAAATGAGTTATTGGCGTATGTTAATTTACCCTTTTTCTCCCGGCAGGAAGATCTGAAAAAGGAGATCAATGATTTTCTTATTGCCTTTATGAATCTGTACATTTTATTCATCCTGATAAGCGCATTTATCTCGGTTGCCATTTCCCGTTATCTTTCAGCTCCTCTTGGTATACTGGTCAGCAGGATGGAGGACTTTAAACTTGGGAAGCGCAATGAAAAAATCCATTGGAACAACCATGATGAAATCGGGCGGCTGGTTGAGGAGTATAATCGATTGATCGACGAACTGGCATTCAGCGCCGATCAGCTGGCCAAATCGGAACGGGAGAGTGCATGGAGGGAAATGGCAAGACAGGTTGCGCATGAGATAAAGAATCCTCTGACGCCAATGAAACTTAGCGTTCAGCATCTGAGTAAGGTATGGAATGACAAAGCGGAAGATTTTAACCTGAGGCTACAGCGGTTTACGAAGATAATGACTGAGCAGATTGACTCACTTTCTGTTATTGCCACAGAATTTTCAGATTTCGCTAAAATGCCCCTGCCGTTTACTGAAAAACTTGATCTCATTGAAATCATAAACTCGGTGATATCATTGTATATTGGCCATGAGAATATTCAAATAGTACTGACCTCATCCGAAGAATCTGCCTTTATCTATGGAGATAAAAAGCAGATTGTAAGGATTTTCACAAATCTCCTGAACAATGCGACTCAGGCTATCGGTACAAAGGGAAAAGGCCTTGTTAATATTTCAGTTCAAAAGCATGAAAATCAGTATAGTATTGGCATAGAAGATAACGGAAAAGGAATTACTGACGAAATTGCAGAAAAGATTTTCCTTCCCAACTTCACTACTAAATCAGGCGGGGCCGGTTTAGGCCTGGCAATTGTCAGGGGAATAATCAGAAGTATGGGAGGGGATGTTAAATTTGTACCAGGAAAAGACGGAGCAGTCTTTACGATAACCATCCCGCTTCAATATGACGCAACATCATTCTGAACAGAAAAAACCATTTTTGCATTGGTTGTTGATCGCAATTATTTTAATGACGGGGTGCATTCACGAAAAACCCTCGGAAAAAAGTATTTCCTTCCCGGGGCAATCCTGGCAGAGGTACAATATCCTGAAATATGAATTTCCAATAAACGAAATGGGAAAATCTTATGATGTTGTTCTTGAACTGCGGTTGTCAAGAACATTTGCCTATGATGAGTTTCCCTTGAATATGGTCCTTGACACACCTTCGGGGGAAGAACGAATTAAAGAATACCTTTTGCAGGTTAAGAATAAAAATGGTTCATTTACAGGGACATTAAACGGTGATACCTGCCTTACGCGTTTGGTCCTTAAAAGGAACCTCTATTGTTCCCGGAAAGGGATCCTTAAAGTTGAGATTGAGAATCTTAATCCACGGATGGAAACCGAAGGGATTTACCGGGCCTCACTCATTCTTATTCAACGCTGAGAGAAACTTTACTGCCTTCGCCTTATCAAGTTTGATCTGGTTAACCAGCTGTTCAAGATCTCTGAATTTTTTTTCCTTCCTGATAGCCCTGATGACCCTGATCGAAATCTCCTCACCGTAAATATCATCTGAAAAATCAAGAATATTGACTTCGATAACAAGATGAGTTCCGCCAATTGTGGGGCGGTAACCTATATTACATAAACCGAAAAACTCTTTCTCCCTCAGCATCACGCTCACCAGGTATACTCCGTTAGGGATTACCGGCGGATGTTCTTTTGGGGGGATAATATTGGCGGTGGGGAAACCAAGGCTGCTCCCTAAATGTTTGCCGTGAACAACAATCCCACGGATACTGCTTTCCTTTAAGGATTGCCTGGCTTGTTTAGTCTTGCCGACCTTCAGGGGTTTTGAAGAAGATGATAATTTGTACCCGGAATTCATCGGGTTCAAAGCTACGTAAAAAGAGCTTAAACTAGATTGGGGGCTGATCTTTTTTGCTCGCCTTTTTAATCATGAAAAGTTCCCACACAGCATAGAAATAATGGGCCCATACCCCCGCAAGCATGATGATCAGGGTAATGATCATCCATAAAGGAGCTATAGGGGTCCATAGTTCGCGGGAAGGTACTTCCGCCTTGTAATACTGCTTTGGCACGCCCCAGTTTATGCTTGAAGTCCCCTGGACAAATCCGTACTTTTCGTTTTCCTCTATTTTTGCAATAATTTTAAGATTGCCCAGTGTATCACCCACAATATCCGCGGGAAATTCTAAGCTTCCTTTTCCCTGTTCATCAAGTGCAACTTCTCCTATTTTCAGTAAACTGAACAGGCGGGGAACATACAGGATCACTGTTTCTTTCGGCAGGGCGACTTCCTGTCCTTTGGCGTCTTTGCGGGTGCCGATGACGTTCAGGTAACGGATGGAATCCTGTACATTGAAGGTCAATCGCAACCTGGCCGGTTCGGCGCTGAAAGTTGCCGACGCTGAATTGTATTTTGGAGTGCCGCCAAATTTGGCGGTATAGCTGATCATGCCGTCTTTCCCCGGATGCAGTTTATTGATTACGACATTGAGAGATGCATTCCCGTCCTGGTCGGCAACTGCAGTTCCCAGGAGAACGAGCTTATCATCCTGGGTGGAATAAAAATCGATCTTAGCACCCATCAGCCCGTATGTGTCGCTCTCTCTTTTGACGAAAATGTTTGCCGTAAGGCAAATGGAATCGTTGGAAGTACATAAATAGGAAAACGTCAGGCGGGACTCCTGAACAGCGCTGCTGTCACCTTTAGCCTGGGCCTGCATCAGTGAGGGGACGAACAGTATCGTGATCACTGCCAGGGTGAGAATTTTGTATAAATTTCTTTTCATGATTTCCTTGGATGAACGGATTTATACTAAAACGTCTTCCGGTTTGGCTTCCTGTGTATTGCCTCCAACACTGACAATAGGGATGAATTTGGAGGCCAGTGTGAAGAGCAGGCAGAAAAGCGCTATGCCTGCAGCTGTGAGGCTCCATTCAACCCAGGTTGACGAATAAATGCTCCATTCGATCCTGCTGTCCTGAATCGGAAGGTAAGGAGACTGAAGGGTTGGAACAACGATGAGGTACCGGTTTAACCAGAGTGCAATGATAACAACCACGGCAGTCAGCGTGATGTTCGGAATCGTGCGGAATTTTGCAATACCTACAACAATTAATGGCAGTAATACACCGACATAGTTTGAGATAATAAATGGCCAGTAGAATTCCTTAAAAAGAAGCTGGATAAGAAGTTCGTCGTTTTTCTCGGAGCCATACCATTTCGTAAGGTAATCACTGAAAGTGAAATAACCGAAAAATGCCGCCAGAACAAGCATTATCAGTCCTACCGACACAAAATGCTGCTTAGTTATATATTGTTCGAGATGGTAAACTTTTCTGAAAAACCACATTGCAAGAATGAGTACGGCACTTCCCGAGTAAACCGCCGCGATGACGAAATAGGGGCCAAAAATCGTACTATGCCAGCCGGGCTGAAGAGTCACACTGAAGATCCATGCCAAAACAGAGTATACAATGATCGCGATAGCGATGACCATGGTTGCCATAATATCTGTTGCCCTCTGGAGTCTTTTCTTTTGCTCCTCGGTGCCGGTATATCCCAGCGAGAGTGTTTTATAAAGCTTTTTTCTCCATTTGGGGAGCTGAAGTTCTTCAAAGTCCCTCATGTTTGCAATGTCTCTTAAAATGGCCAGGTACAGAAAAATAAAACAGCCGAAGATATCTGTTGAGATCGCAATGACGTCCCAGGTGATCGGAGACTGTATCCTCCCGTGAAGTATAAGATAATGGAGTTTGTCGAGCCTTCCGATACACAGCAGGATATAACATGGGCCAATCAGAAGGGAGATGACGGTAATAAATTCAGCCATTCTTATAATAGGCTTTCTCCATGCAGTTTTAAAGAGGTGCAAGGTGCCCGAAATAAGGGCGCCGGCATAGCTGACACCCATAAAAAAAATGAAGTTTACAATGTAAATGCCCCATACAACATTATCCCGCATCCCGGTCACAACATGGCCTTTGGTGACCTGCTGGATGAAAGCATAAAGACCTAACCCGATTACGGCAAGCAGGAAAACTATCCATGCATAACCCTGGATGCCTGTTCTTTCAATCTGAGGAGCAAACTCCTTCAGCATGGTTTTTTCATTATTTTCCATGGCTACAGCTTATGTTTTTTTGCGTAAGGCGTATTCAAATATCTGTTTTTAACACTCTCGTCCAGATCATTAAATCCACGATCTACAGGGAACTGGCGGTCAACGGGCGGAAGATAATATACACAGGGCCTTGTTCCGAGAACCTCGAGGTAGCGGTATCCGGCACGGTCGCGAATCAATTCACTGAACTGAAAGGTTTCCGTACCATTGGTAACAGTATCCTCATCCACATCACCAAAATAAATAACCCCCATTGGGCATGCCGAAACGCAATAGGGTACTTTCCCTACACGGATCAGATCGGGGCAGAAATCACATTTGGAAACAGTGCCTTCCTTGCCCGGGCTGCTGGCTTCGGGCGAGTAAGGTTCTTTGTCCTCGTCAAATTCAGGATAATGTTTCCATGCAAACACCCTCGTCGAATAAGGGCACCCTGTCATACAGAATTTACATCCGATGCAGCGGTTATTATCAATCAATACAATGCCATCTCTGCGCTTGAATGTGGCTCCTACCGGGCAAACGCTAACACATAAGGGGTTGTCGCAATGGAAACAGGGCTTGGGGAACCAGTAAGGCGATGTTTTTTCGGAATCCTGCAGAAGGTAAACCTTCATAAACTCCTGGCTTTTTGGAAGATGATGGGCTCGCTGGCAGGCCTGAACGCATTTGCGGGCATTTTTGCACTTTGCCAGGTCTATCACCATAACGAATTTCTTTCCGGGAATCCCAAGGTGAGATTCTTCCACGGAAACCCGCGGAAGTTTCAGCATAGCCTTATCAACTTCCATGATCTCGCCATTGGTTGTCATGACTTTTACCTTTTCTCCGCTGCCTGGTGTTTCGGAATATGCTTTCAGCATGCCTCCGCCTGCCGCTGCTGCTGCCCCGGCCAGTAAGCCCTTTTTCAGGAACTGCCGCCTGGAATTCTTTTTGTTGTTCAGTTCTTCTTCCACGATCAATGAATATTATAAAGGGTTCAATGATATCCGTTAATAATGCTTTTAAAATTACTTATAGCTGTTTTACCGAAAGTGCAGAAATAAATATGAATACACATGAAGATAGTCACCATGAATCCGCAGAAAAGATGCAACAGGTCTGTATAATCCAGTCCGCTGATCCCTATAAGGCTGTTCACGGTAATTTCGGGATATAATAATCCTAAGCCTGAGAGAATAACCAAGGGAAGTATTACGTACATAACGGCCACATAAGAAAACTGCTGAAGGGGATTGAATTTCGACTCTAAAGTAACCGGGAAAGGAGCCGCTTCCTTCTTGAAAACGCCGATAGTGTAGTGGTGAAACTGGGTTTTCAGACGGGAAAAGAAGCCATTGACCTCAAACACATAATAGGAACCGTTTTTCGTAAACAGGTTGCCGACAAAAAAGAGAATATAATTAAATGACAAAAGAACTCCCGCTACATTATGAATAGCCACGGCGGCCCTGAATTTGACCATTATGGTCGGATTTGAGAACTGGATGCTCAGGCCGGTTATGATCAATGTGAGGCAAAACAGGGCATTCAGGATATGCCACAATCTGATCCAGACCGGGTACAGGTATAATGGTTCATTATGATTTTCCATGGTCAGTGAGATTTTTGGATGCGTATAACAGCATGAATCAGGATTACAAGTAAGGTAAGCGCAAAAAGCGCAAGGCTGATGATATTGAGCGTATTGTTCTGGTCGGGGCCTATTGTTGATGTTTCACTTAGGAACAAGCCTTTAAACCATCCTTTTGTTTTAATGTTTTCCTGTATCTGGTATTTAAAGAGGGAAGCATAAAGGATTGAATTTTTTGCATGGCATGATTCACATTTTTTTACAGCCAGGTTTTTTGGTACTATCTGATGGGCAACAATGAGTGTGTCTTTATTCTGGGCATGGCACTCAATACAACGTACATTGGTAAAATGCGATGCCTGGTTGGGGAGCCATTCGTGTTTGACCAGAATATTCGGTTTCTCTTTGTTTGTAAGCAATTCATATTTGGTGATATCACTGTGGCAACTAAGGCAGATCAGGTTATCATAAGTAATTGTTTCTTTCAGGTTTTCATTCGTCCTTGCATTGATCTTATAGGTATGTGGATTATGGCACATCCAGCAGGTAAAATCAGTGCTGTGTTTTTGGGAATGAACGCTGGCCATGAAATTCGAATCGATTTTTTCGAATTGAAATTTGGCATATTTTTCATCTCCGCCATGGCAATCGAGGCAGTTGGCCTTTGATTCCATACGCAGGTTTCCCGAATGAGGGAAGGTGCCGTATTCTTCAGAATGGCAATCAGTACATTTGAAACCCTTGTGATTAGAAACGTAAAATTCATCCCGTTTGATAATTAGCTCCGAGTACATTCTTTTATTAACCATTTTTTTAGACTCAGCATTTTCGTAAGTGTATTTCGACTGGCCATGACACTTCAGACATTGTTCATTCGTCTCGGAGTTTTTGAACTTTGTCATATCAATTTTTTCCTGAACTTCATGTTTGTCTGTTTGTTTTGCATCGGCCGACGAATCGGAATGTTTCGCAAGGGCAAATGCAATGGCAAAGCAGAGTAAAAGAACAAGTACAACCCATGCAGGACGGATATTTGCTCTGTATATCATAGCAGGGAACAGTTATTAATGGTGAAAATTCAACGGCTTAAAATAAATGGGTGTTTACTGATAATTACAGCAAACACCCATTATATTATGTAATTACATCGAACTGATTATTTTTTCAGTGTACGCATGAATGCAACCAAAGCCCAACGGTCATTGGCTTCGGGGATTTTCTTTTCATAAGCAGGCATTTCATCACGACCTTTGCTTGTCTCGAAAAACAAATCTCCGTCAGACTGTCCCTGGAAAGCAGCAGCTGTGAAGTCACCTGGATTGGTTTTCAGTGAAGCGGCCTTGGGCCCGTCGCCGAGGCCTTTGCTGCCGTGGCATGATTTGCAATGTTTTGCCCAAAGGTCTTTTCCATTACTGATTGTACCTGCATCCTTAAGGTTTACAGTACTTTTTGCAGATTTTGCAGCAGCAGGAATATCCCAGGGTTTTTTAGCCTGAGCATTGGTATTACCTGCGATGAAGAAAACAGCAATCACCATAGTGATCACGATTGTAATAATTTTCTGTGTTGTTTTCATAATTGTATTTGTTTATTAATAAGGTTTCAGATTAAGGTTAGAAGCTCCACAAACGTGTGAGGTTAAAGCCAAAAAGGATATACCCGTTCCAGAAGCTGCCCGTGTTATTCTTGGCTGTGACGTACTGGGGCACAATGCCGTTGGCACAAGACATGAAGATCTGGAAAGTATGGGTGCTTGTGGAGATTTCCCATCCAAGGCTAACGTTTTGGTAAGGGGCAACTCCGCTTTTGATCGAAAGCCAATGATTGGGAGATTTCACTACAAAAGCCGGGTCGTAGTTGACAACGATGGGTTGTTCGAATGACAGGATGACAGATGATTGAGGGCTGACTTTCAGTCGGCCAAGTAATGAAAAGGAAGCAACATCGTTTGTTGGAGCTACGCCATTTGTAACCGTTGTATCGACTTTGTTAAAATGTGAGTAAGACAGGCCAACCTGCATTGAGAACATTTTGCAGAACCGGCGGGCAAACATGAATTCATGGTACCATGAAAACCGGTCAGAAAATTTGTAATCCATTCCGTACCCGGTATTGCTTGTTTTGGTATCAAGGCCGAGATCTCCATAGTATGCTATGGTGAGAGGGCAACCACCTTTTCGCTGATGCAAAAAGGTATATTTCACCTGGAGGTCCTGGACCATATAATTTTTAGTGGTCCCAATACCGATCATAAGATTTTTAATTGGGGTAAAATTAAGACCAAGCCTGATATTCGATGCGCCCCATAAACCATAAATGTCCTTGATCCCGCTCTGAATGTTTCCGAAACGGTGCTGGAGAATGAATTCAAGGGTTTTGGCGGGTGTAACGTTAACGGTTTGGTAATCCATGAAGATCCCGCTTTCAAACGGACTTTTTTCCAGGGGTTTTTTAGCAGGCTGGGCCGAAGCAGAATCCGCTGCTTCCTGTGAGAAAGCCACAACAAGACCCGAGAAAAATAACAATATGCTGAGGAAAACCTTTTTGATTGTCATAGTAAATGTTTTATTCATGTTAGTACTTAATTGTTTAACGCACCTTGGTTGATCCAGTTCTTGATAAGCCCGGCCTGGGTTGCATCGCAGTATGACGACATAGATCCGGTGGATACTTTCTGATACAATACGCTTGAACCGGCATTCCCGGCAACAACGAGGTTATTGCTCATCAGGCTCTCGTAAGAACTTCCTGCAGCGAGGTCGGGAACCGGACCCCCTGTTCTGTGGCATGTACAACCGCCGTTAAAAATCGGCTGAATTTGAGTTGCGTAAAGGACCGGGGTACTGGGCGAGGGGACGTCCGGATATATTTTGGCGTATTCGCAGGCCACCAAAGTATAAAGTACCAGAACAACAGATAAAAGGTTAATTAACTTTTTCATTTTTCAATGTTTGTGGTTAATAATATGAATTTGGAAATTTTTAACTTTTATGAAAAAAGGCTTCAGGATTGCTTTTCCTGAAGCCTTTTTTGATACAGTACACAAGGACTACGGTAATGTGTTCATGTAGGCAATGCCTGCATTCAGCATATCCCTTGTATAAACATAATTGTGTACGCCCATACTGCGGTCAGCATCGACCATGCACCAGTTCCAGTATACCGAAAGCTGGATCTGGGTGAATTTCTTGGGTTTGGTTGCACTGATGGGTCCTTTGAGGATGCCAGTGTTCGTGTCGAGAACATTCTTCTGGGCCAGTTTAACCTTGAGGGTCTGGAACAAAGCTTCAATTTCACTTTGCCTTCCGTTAAGGTTAAAAGTTGTTCCGATGGATGAATGACAAGGCCTGCAAGCTGCAACGTTGTCACCTGTTTCGGCACTGCTCATGGTGAGGGTGTGGCCGCCAACGGCTTCGCCCTGGGCGGGGCCCATATGGCAGTTACGGCAGGTTGCATTGGTTTTGTGATTTGAGGTTCCAAAAGCGGAAGATCCCATTTCAAAAGCGCCTTTACCGGCAAGCATAAGGAATTGTGGCCCATGGTGCGGTCCCCAGCGGGTGCTGGTTACCGATAATGAGTCGGTGCCTTTAGGATTGGTGACCCAGGGAGAATTCAATCTTGCCTGGTGGCATTTGCCGCAAAGGTTTGAGGTGCCATCTGTACCACCGGGAATAGTAACTGTAAGGTCGATGGAAGAAGTTGAGTCAATATAAGGATGAACAGGCTCAACGTTTCTCAGCGCCCAGTCGGCCGGGGTATAAGTGCTGTGAATTGTATGACAGGTGCGGCAATTGATAGGAGCAGCATCATTATATGCCTGAGTTACACTGGAACCTGTCTGAAGTTTTTCAAGGAATCCTTCATGGCTGTGGCAGCCCGAGCAACCAGAACGTGCAGCTTCGATAATTGTGCTTGCGGAAGCATGCCTCGAAGCGTCATACTGGAATATTTTTACAATTACGGTATCCCCGAAATTATGGCAAAGGGTGCAGGTTGCGTTGGCATCCTTTCCATTTGTTCCGTTGGCACCAGCAGGACCCTGGGGGCCTTCCTTGGTACAACCGATAAAAATAAGACCGGAAACTGCCATAACCATGATTCCCGATAGAACTAACATGAGTAATTTTTTCATATTCTTTCAGTTTTTGTTAATTAATAAATGCATTTATGATAGCAGACAATGGTGCAATAATCTTGCACGACAAAAATATCGAACTTAATCTGTGATAAACTTAACAGGTGGGTGAGATTTGTTTCTGAACGAAATGATATGCCTCAATACTTCATTGATATATGTCAATGGTTATATAGGTCGATATCATCTGTTTAATGAAATTTTTCTCAGCCGGTCTCGCTGATCTGTTTTAGTTGCTTGATATTTAGTATGTCAAACAGGTTCCCATCTACCGAAAGGATGCCTTCTTCCTTGAATTCCTTAAGTATCCTGATGGCACTTTCCTTCGACATCCCTGAAATATCGGCAAGGTCCTGGCGGGAGATCGTCATATTGAAAGGGTTTGCACAGTATATTTTCTCGGAAAGGTAAAATAAGGCATCGGCAATGCGCCCGTGCATTTGTTTTTGCGTCAGGCTGATCACCTGTTCAAAATTAAACAATGTCTGGTTTGAAAGACGTTTTATAAAGTCCTCCGCAAAATCAGCATTTGCACGGATGAGCTTCTTAAATATATTGGTATCTACGAGGCAGGCAGTTGAATCTTCAACAGCTGATGCTGAGTAATAATGTTTGTTGTCGATGTAGACCCCGGGTCCAAAGATATAATCCACAGGTTTGACCAGGGAGAGAATGAGGTTTTTACCGTAACCCTCGATGTAGATTTTGGCCAGGCCTGAAGTAACGCAAATAAAATGTGAAGAAGGGGTCCCCTGCTTGAACATGATCTCACCTGCTTTGTATGCAACATGGAATCTGCCTTTATTTATAAGTTCAAGTTCGTCAGCCGTCAGGCTTTTAAAAATGGAGGATTTGCAGTTGCAGTCTGCACAGTTTGAAAAAAACACAGGTTTTCCGTTCATTCTTTCTCCGTAAAGTCGAACCGAGCCCCGGATTTTACGTTATAAGCTTTGATAATGATACGTAAAATTCAGTCAGTTCATTAAAAATCAACATGATGCATTATGTTGATTTGACAAAAGTAGGAAAAGAATTGACAAAAAACAAAAATTCACTCACTTTTTATCAATTGAATTATTGAGGAAAATCAATCTGGCAGATTCTGATTATCTGAAATATACTCTGCAATCTGGACTGCGTTTGTTGCCGCTCCCTTCCTCAGGTTATCGGCAACCACCCATAAGTTGAGGGAATTTGGCTGGCTTTCATCCCGCCTTATCCTGCCAACAAAAACATCATCTTTCCCTTTTGAAAAAAGAGGCATGGGGTAAAGGTTTTGAGAAGGATTGTCCTGGACAATAACACCCTGGGTGGTTTCAAGCAGGCGAAAAACATCCTCAAGCACAAAATCGCTTTCAAATTCAATGTTAACTGCTTCCGAATGGCCTCCAATCACAGGGACCCTTGCTATTGTGGCCGTGATCCTGATCGAATTGTCGCCGAGGATCTTCTGTGTTTCCCTGACCAGCTTTTCCTCTTCGGTTGTGTAACCGTTTGGGAGGAAATTACCCCCATGGGGAAACAGGTTAAGATCAATCGGGTGGGGATAGGCCATGGGGCCCTTGATCCCCCGGCGTTCATTCTCAAGCTGCCGCACTGCACGTATACCGGTACCGGTTACCGACTGGTAGGTGGCGGCAACGATTCTTTTTATACGGTATTTCCGGTGAAGCGGGGCCAAAACCATGACCAGCTGGATTGTCGAGCAGTTTGGATTGGCAATGATTTTATGTGATTTTTTCAGGATACCTGCGTTTATCTCAGGAACGATCAGAGGAATGTCGGGATCCATTCTCCAGGCCGAAGAATTATCGATCACTGTGATGCCGGCCGCCGCGTACTTTGGCGCCCATTCTTTTGAAGCTCCGGCCCCGGCACTGAAAATGGCAATCCCTGGTTGGAGGGCGATGACTTCATCATGACCGGTTACCGTATACTGCTTACCGTTGAATTCAATGAAGGAGCCTATTGATTTTGAAGAAGCCACGGGGTAAAAATTCCCCGGACGGATATTTCTTTCTTCAAGCACCCTGATGATCTCCCTCCCGACCAGCCCGGTTGCACCTACTACAGCAAGTTCCATATGGTTAAAATTGCAACAAAGATAACACAACAATTTCTGCCCCAGTATATCACTTTCAGGTTTTTGACGGATTAATGGAAGACAGAATACTGTTATTATTTAAACTACTGACCATGAAATTCATTTTGTGCTGCCTTTTTTTCTTTCCAATAGCCATAAAAGCTCAGGTAAACGATGATTTCACCGATGGTGATTTCACTTCGGATCCATCCTGGACAGGGGATACTTCAGCTTTTACAGTAAATTCAGAGCATCAGCTCAAGCTTAACTCAACCGGATCAGATACTTCCTGCCTTTCAACCCGGAGCTTAACGCTTCCGGCAATGGAGTGGTCTTTCTGGGTCAAAATTTCTTTCAACACCTCCCTGAACAATTATGCAAGGGTATATCTGGGTTCCGATTCGCCGGACCTGAAAGGATTAATAAATGCTGTGTATTTGCAGATAGGCGGATCCGGCGACAGCATACTGCTCTGCAGGCAAAATGGGAACATGCACAGTTTGCTGTTCGGATTTCCATTTCTCAGGACCAATAAATCCATGAATGTCTTCAGGATCAAAGTCCGCAGGGACTCAGGCGGATTCTGGGATCTGTTTGCCGACAGCACAGGGGGCAGGCAATTCAGCAGATATGGAAATTTCACCGACACAGGAGCGGCCCCCTCCGAATGGCTGGGAGTATTTTGCAGGTACACTTCCAGTAATTCAGCAAAAATATGTTTCGATGATTTTTATGCCGGCAGAATTCTTCTTGATACTCTTCCCCCGAAGATAATTTCATATGGTTTTTCCGACAGTTTGACGATACGGATAATGTTCAACGAATTAATAGATTCTTCATGCCTCCACAGTGATATAAAATATTCGCTTAAAAACAATCCTGAAAAACTCATTGAAGCATATATTTTAAAGGAAGAGCCGGAGATATTATTTATCAAAATAAATCAGGGTAAAAATGAATATTTTTGTGACAGCCTCAGGATACAGAATATTTCTGACTTTTCGAACAATTACCTGGCGGATACATCGGTTTTTATATGTTATTATATTCCGGGCCCATGCCGGCCCGGTGACATGGTGATCAATGAAGTATTGTTCCATCCTGATGCTTCAGGTTCAAGGTTCATTGAATTTTACAACTGTTCAACAAAGATTATCAGTTTAAATACATTGTTGGTAAGTAATTCCGGGGGCGGGAACACATCTGCTCAGCCCGGGCGGCTATGCAGCGGGGAACGGTTTCTGGCCCCGATGGATTATTATGTTGTTTCCGCCGATTCAGCAAAGCTGTGTTCGAGGTACTTTGTTCCTTCCCCAGGCAAAGTTGCCGGCCTGGAGCATTTTCCTTCAATGAATTCCGACAGCGGATATATAATGCTTCAATCGGCGGCGGATTCCATGGTGATAGACGCAATGTCGTACAATGAAAGCATGCATCTGCCATTTCTTTCCAGTACCCTCGGTGTGTCCCTCGAACGGCTGGATCCACGGGTCCCTTCAAACTGCATGGCAAACTGGCAGTCAGCTTCCGAGACATCAGGTTTTGCCAGCCCCGGTTATGATAATTCACATTATATGATTGATCCCGGTAACGGTTTGGACCTGCAGTTAAGCAGCCCCGTTTTTTCCCCTGATGATGACGGGAAGGATGATCTGTTGTTTATAAAAGTCAATAATGTAGAGGCGGGGACCCTGCTTTCGTTGAGGATCTTTGACATTAAGGGAAACCTTGTAAAAATCATAGCCGGTTCATCAACGGTTTCCGAAAACTCCCTGTTCCTGTGGGATGGTACAGGCGACAATAACCTTATTGCAGGCATGGGATATTATGTTGTTTTTGCCGAAAGTATAAGTATTAGCGGCAAACATTCCAAAGTAAAGAAGGCCGTCATCGTAGCCCATAGATTTTAGCACCCATTATGGCTTCGCATAAGCAATCGTAGCAACGGAAATGCTCACCGAGGGGATGGTTGACAATTTAGAAATACAGGCCTCCAGTGTTGCGCCTGTGGTTACCACATCATCTACCAGAAGGATTTTTAAACCTGCAAGTTTGGCGGGGTCTTTAAGGTAGAAAATGTCATTCACGTTTTTCCATCGTAAAAAGCGTGATTTATGAGTCTGGGTCTCCGTTTCATTTTTTCGCAAAAGTAACAGCGTTGTGCAGGGAATGCCCATGGACGAAGAAAGTCCTATGGCAAACTGCTCACTCTGATTGTATCCTCTTTTCAGGTATTTTTTTCTATGGAGAGGTACGGGGATAATAATTCCGGAAGAAGAAAAGGGAAGGCAATCCCTGAGTATTTTCCCGAATTCTTCACCCAGGAAAATCCCGATATCCTTTCGGCCCTTGTATTTCAATGCATGTACCAGGGCCTGAACCTTACTGCCTTTATTAAAAAGCAAATATGACGTGGCCGAAAGGATATCGACACGGCCCCAGAAGATCCGGCTTACCGGGTTGTCGCTTTGAAGATGGAAATTTGTGCGGGGCAAGTGATAACTGCATGTATCGCATAATACATGTTCGTGTTTCCAGAGGGAATTGCCGCAACCGCAGCAGATCCTTGGATAGATAAGCCCGATAAAATCATCTCCCCACATATTGCTTAATCCCCCGGCCGGGAAAAAGTGATACAGAAAACTTTATTAACATCTGGCCGGATTTTTCAAAAATTGACGTAGGTTTGATATGGTTTTCTCTTTTAACCAAAAAAATATGGATGGAACAAGGCCGACGGGGATCCTGGAAATAAATGACCTAAAAGTCAGTTTTCGCCAGGGGAAAGAGACTACTGTTGCCGTTGATGGCATATCCTTTGAAATGCATCCCTCAGAAACACTTGCAATTGTTGGAGAATCCGGATCCGGGAAATCGGTCACGGCATTATCGGTAATGAAGCTTATTCCGGATCCCCCCGGCAAGGTCGAAGCCGGAAGGATGATTTTTTTCACAAAAGACAAGCGTGAAATTAACCTGCAAAAAGCCTCTGAAAATGAGATGGCGGGCATCAGGGGAAAAGAGATTGCAATTGTTTTCCAGGAGCCGATGACCTCACTGAACCCGGTTTTTACCTGCGGGGACCAGGTTTGCGAAGTTATCCGATCGCATTTTGACATCTCCAAAACGAAAGCCGTGATGGCGACCCTCGAACTGTTCAGGGAAGTCAAACTGCCCCAGCCCGATCGCATTTTCAGGTCTTATCCCCACCAGTTATCGGGCGGTCAAAAACAAAGAATTATGATCGCGATGGCTGTAGCTTGCAATCCTTCGTTGCTTATTGCCGATGAACCAACAACAGCGCTGGATGTCACAGTCCAAAAGAAAATCCTGCAGCTTTTAAAAAAACTTCAGAGAACCCGAAAAATGGGGATTTTGTTCATTACTCATGACCTGGGCCTTGTTTCAGGTTTTGCCGACAGGGTCATGGTGATGTATAAAGGGAAAATCGTTGAACAGGGAAGTGTCTCGCAAATATTTAATAATCCCGGGCACCCGTACACTCAAGGCTTACTCGCCTGCAGGCCGCCGCTTAATGCCAGGTTGAGAAGACTGCCCACGGTATCTGATTTTATTGAAGGCGGGGGAAAAACTTCTGTCGAAGTCATTGGTGCGGAAGAGCGGTCGGAACGACTGCTTCAATTATACAAATCAGAACCTGTTCTCAAAGTGAGGGATCTTATAAAACAGTTTCCGGGAACAAGGGCGGTTGACAAGGTCAGCTTTGACGTTTTTCAGGGGGAAACCCTTGGAATTGTCGGGGAATCGGGAAGCGGAAAAACCACCCTCGCAAGAGTTGTTCTTGAGCTGGTGCCGCCCGATTCCGGAAAGATCCTTTTCCGGAACGAGGAAATAACCCGTATTACCAAAGACAGGCTGAAATCACTGCGCAAGCATCTGCAGATCATATTTCAGGATCCCTATTCCTCGCTGAACCCAAGGCTTACGGCAGGTGCCGCCATACTGGAACCAATGAAAGTTCACCGCCTTCACGACAATGATACATTGCGGAAAGCGAAAGTCAGGGAATTACTTGGGAAGGTTGGGCTTCTGCCTGAACACGCCAACAGGTACCCTCATGAATTCTCGGGAGGCCAGCGCCAGCGCATCTGTATTGCCAGGGCCCTTGCAGTGGAGCCGCAACTCCTTATATGTGATGAGTCGGTATCTGCTTTGGATGTTTCAGTGCAGGCCCAGGTGCTCAACCTGCTCAACGACCTGAAAAAGGAACTCGGCTTAACCTATATCTTTATATCACATGACCTTTCGGTTGTGCGGTATATGTCGGACAGGATCATTGTTATGAACAGTGGCAAAATCATTGAGACGGGTGATGCCGACAGGATCTTTGACCACCCACACAGCACATACACAACCTCATTGATTGAAGCGATTCCGCATCCGGAGTTTCTCAGGTAGTTCATTTTAATAAATTCAGAAGTATGGGGAAAAAACCATCCATTGGAAATACAGCCAATAGCAGCAACATCATCAAACAGGTGATCGGCGTTTTTCAGCAGAATCCCTTCAGCAGTTTTAATTACAAGCAGGTGTCGGCCCGGCTTGGGCTGAATGACCGTACAAGCAAGGATATGGTCAGGCTTGTTGTTGAAAGGTTGTTTATGGGGAAAGAACTTGTGGAATCGAAGCGCGGGAAATACCAGATCAATACTGAAAGCGAACGGTTTCAAAAAGGGATGAGCCGGGAAGTCACCGGAAGGGTCGATATGAAGCAGACCGGCAAGGCTTATATCATACCTGAAGACGGCTCTGAGGATGTTTTTGTTGCGGCGGAAAACACGCATCATGCACTTCATGGCGACACAGTTAAAGTCAGCCTGTTTCCCATGCGGAAAGGGCATAAGAGAGACGGGCAAGTCACCGAGATCGTGAAACGGCATAAACGGCAATTTGTCGGGATTATCGAAGCCAGTAAGAATTTTGCCTTTCTCATACCCGATAACCCGTCTGTGCCGGTTGAGATCCTCATCCAGAAACCCGACCTTAAGGGGGCAAAAAACGGGGAAAAGGTTGTTGCGGTGATCACCGATTGGCCTGAACATGCAAAGAATCCATTTGGCAAGGTAATACAGATCCTGGGGAAACCCGGCGACAATCACGTGGAAATGCAGGCTATCCTGGCCGAATACGATTTCCCCCTTTCGTTTTCCGCAAAAACCGAAGCTGAAGCTGAAAAGATTCCTGAAGCACTTCCGCAGGAGGAGCTAAGCAAAAGAAGGGATTTCAGAAAAGTATTTACAATAACGATTGATCCCGAGGATGCAAAAGATTTTGATGATGCCGTTTCACTGAACAAGCTGGTAAACGGCCATTGGGAGGTTGGGGTTCATATAGCGGATGTCTCTTATTATGTGCGGAAGGGATCTGAAATTGACAAGGAAGCTTTTGAAAGAGGAACTTCGGTTTACATGGTCCACCGAACCATTCCCATGCTGCCGGAACGTTTGTCGAACCAGCTTTGTTCGCTTCAACCAAACAAGGACAGGTTCTGCTTTTCAGCAGTTTTCGAGTTTGACGAAAATGGAAAGATCTTCAATGAATGGTTTGGTAAAACGGTAATCCATTCATGCCGGAGATTTGCCTATGAAGAAGTGCAGGCCATCATTGAATCAGGGAAAGGCGAATATGCCGGTGAAATCGGGACCCTTAACGGGCTTGCATTAAAACTCAGGGAGGAACGCTTCAAAAAGGGCTCCTTTAATTTTGAGACCCAGGAAGTCAGGTTCAGGCTTGACGACAAAGGGCGCCCTTTGAGTATTTACATCAGGGAGATGAAAGATGCAAACAAGCTGATCGAAGACTTCATGCTGCTTGCCAACAGGAAAGTTGCGGAATGGGTGGGCAGGCAAAAACCAAATGTTCAGCCGAAAACTTTTGTTTACCGGGTCCATGACAAGCCAAATCCGGAGAAACTGGAGGTATTTACACAGCTGGTTGAAAGGCTGGGCTTTTCACTTAAACTGTCCACAAAAAAATCAATGGCACATTCCTTTAATCAGCTGTTTCATGATATCAAGGGCACCGGCGCTGAAAACATGGTTGAAAGTGTTGCCATCAGGACCATGGCGAAGGCATTTTATACTACAAAAAACATAGGGCATTACGGACTTGCATTTCCTTATTATACGCATTTTACATCACCGATAAGGCGTTACCCCGACCTGATCGTTCACCGGCTTTTCCAGGACTACCTTGACAATAAACCATCGGTCCCTGCCGTAGAATATGAACTTCAGTGCGAGCATGCATCGGATATGGAAAAACGGGCAGCCGATGCCGAGAGGGCTTCCGTGAAGTACAAACAGGCCGAATATATGCTTGATAAGATCGGGCAGGAATTTGACGCTCTGATTTCAGGAGTAAGCAAATGGGGCATCTTTGCCGAGATCATCGGGACCAAATGTGAAGGGATGGTCAAGCTGAGGGACCTGGAGGATGATTTTTATTACCTTGACGAGGAGAACTTCCGGGTGATCGGGCAGAGGCATGGTAATGTTTACAAACTTGGTGACCCGGTTAGGATCAGGGTGAAAAAGATAGACCTATCAAGGAAACAAATGGACTACATCATCCTTTGACATGGAACTTGTATCTTCAAAAGACCTGGTCAAAGCCAGTAAAACCCTTCAGATTTTAGGAGGGGAACGACTCGCCAGGATCCTGTTCAGCGTTCTGAAGCTGGACCTGGTTAATAAAACATACAGCAGCAATATTCATCTCCCCCCCCAGCTGTTTACCGATAAAATACTCGAAGACATAAGTATAAAATATAAAGTACCTGAAACTGACCTTGATAATATTCCGAAGGAAGGCAGTTTCATCACCATCTCAAACCACGCCTATGGAGGGATAGACGGGTTGATCCTGATCTCCATGATAACGAAACAGAGACCCGATTATAAGGTCCTTGTGAATTTCTTACTTACGCAGATTGCTCCATTGCAGAACTATTTCATTGGGGTGAACCCATTTGAAACCCACAAAGACGTTAAATCCAGTTTCGGGGGACTGAAGGATGCGATTACCCACCTTTCAGGCGGCCGCCCGATGGGGTTCTTCCCGGCCGGGGAGGTGAGCAGCTATAAGCTCTCACACCATTCCATAACCGACAGGGAGTGGCAGCATTCCATGCTGAAGTTCATTAAAAAAGCCGGGGTCCCTGTTGTTCCTGTTTATTTTACAGGTCACAACAGCATTCTGTTCAATATTCTTGGTTTTATCCATCCCGTCCTCAGAACGGTCAAACTTCCTTCGGAAATATTCAATAAGGAAGGTAAGGAAATCGGAATAAGAATAGGGACCCCTGTTACCGTTGATGAACAAAAGGAATTTAAAGACATTGCAGACTACGGCAGGTTCCTTCGGATGAAAACGTATGTACTGGGGTTGACCGAAGAATCGAGAAAAAATAATAATTACCAGATCATTATCCACTCCCCCGAACCATTGATTGACCAGGTTCCCGATGAGCATATCCTGAAAGAAATAGATCAGATCGGCGTTGAACACTTGCTGTTCAGAATTAAAGAAAATTTGGTTTTTTGCGTCCCGTCTTTGAAAATCCCTCATATCCTGAAGGAACTTGGCAGGAGAAGGGAAAAGACATACCGGGAGGTAGGTGAAGGAACCAATAAAAGCCTGGATACAGACCAGTATGATCCGTATTTTGAACAGCTTTTTATCTGGGATCAAAGCGAGAAACAACTCGTGGGGGGGTACCGTGTTGGCAAGGGAAACCATATACTCACAAATTATGGTCTCAAGGGCTTTTATATTACGAGCCTCTTCAGGATAAACAGGAAATTCTCGCCAATACTCAATGTTTCCCTGGAACTCGGCCGCTCATTCATCATTAAGGAATACCAGAAAAAACCTCTTTCACTGTTTTTATTATGGAAAGGGATCCTTTACCTTCTGCTGAAAAATCCCAACTACCGTTACCTGATCGGGCCTGTAAGTATAAGCAATGAGTTCAGGACCTTTTCAAAAACACTCTGTGTGGAATTTCTGAAGGCGAACTACTTTAATTCCGAATTTGCCGGATATATAAGAGCCAGGAACCCTTTTGTTGAAAAGCCCGGCAGGATAATTGAAAAAGATCTCTTTCTCAGGTATACCGAAAAAGATGTGGGAAGGCTTGATTCTTTTATCAATGATTTTGACCGGAAGTATAAAACCCCCGTTCTGTTAAAAAAATATCTCAGTGTTAATGCCGAAGTGCTGGGATTCAACGTCGACCCGCTGTTTAACAACTGTCTTGACGCCCTGATGATACTTGATCTTTTTGAAGTGCCGTTCAGTACGATTGAAGGATTGGCAAAGGAGTTCCACGACCAGTCCCTTCTTGAAAGATTCCGGAAATAGCTCAGGCAAGCTTGTTCTTTTCGATAAGGTCAAAGAAGTTCTTGCGGAACGTTTCGCTCACAGGAATATATTTATCAAAGATCTTGATTCGGTTTCTTTCGATTGATTCTATCTTGTCGAGGGCTACGAAAAAAGATTTATGAACCCTGCAGAATAAAGGTTCGTGGAGAACTTCTTCAAGTTTTTTGGAATTCATGAGGGTCATTATCCTTCTCGTTTTTGTCACGATTCTCCAATAGTCGCCCATGCCTTCCACATATAAAACATCGGGACATTCTATCCTTTCCATGCGTGTTTCTGTTTTTACGAAGAAATATGATTGCGCAGGACCTTTAATATCAGCCGGGGCTGGTTTTTCGCGCACGTTGTTTTCCAATTGCATACGCTCATAAACCTTATTCACCCCTTTTAAAAACCTGGCGAAGGAAATAGGTTTCAGCATGTAATCCACCACATCCAGTTCAAATCCCTGGATGGCATAATTTTCATAGGCTGTAGTGAAGATCACAAAAGGCGGATTCTGAAGGGAATTGAGAAGTTGAATCCCCGACAGTTCTTCCATCTGGATATCGAGAAATATGAGGCTAACCTTACCAGAGCGGATAAATTCGATAGAATCCACGGCATTGTCGAAGGTTTTCAAAAGATTAAGAAAAGACACTTTTGAACAATAATCCTTTATGATGTCCAATGCAAGGGGCTCATCGTCTATAGCAATACAATCTATCTGCATCAGTTTCGAATTATTAATTTAACAACAAATAAATCTTCAGTAGTTGTTATGTCGAGGCTGTATTTCTGGGGGTACAACAATTCCAGCCTGCGGCGTATATTGATTAGCCCGATACCTCCCTGCTGGTCTTTTGGCGCCTGCTGATTTTTACGTATGAAATTTTTCACCTGAAATATTATTTCAAGGGGAAGGATATCAATACTGACCATGATTCCCGGTGACGGAACAGTGCGGCTGGCATGTTTGAATGCATTCTCAACAAAAGGGATCAGGAGCATTGGTGCAATGGTAATTCCTTCGGCAGTTCCGTTGATTTGAAGGGTAACGTAATCTTTATTCCTCAACCTGAGTTTCTCAAGTTCAATGAAGCTCTTGAGGTACTCAATTTCTTTTTCAAGAAGCACTTTGTCGGTGGTGGCGTCATAAAGCATATACCTCATAATGGACGACAGCTTCATTAAAGCCTCAGGCGCATCATCCGATTTCTGGTAAACTAGTGAATAAATATTATTCAGGGTGTTGAAAAAGAAATGCGGGTTGACCTGTGATCTGAGCAAGGCGAGTTCGCTGATCTGTTTCTGGTTGATGAAATCGGCCTGGAGTTTCTGATTCTCATACCAGTTTATTGCCAGGCGGATGAGTACGCTGTAAATGAAAAATATCATGACCAGCCTGATATCGTTGAAAACCCACTCCTTGCTCAAAGGCATTTTAGTCATATCATAGCCTACGATGTACTTCCAGTACGGGTACTCCATTCCAATTCTGCATGCCAGGAGCAGTGCTGCAAGGAACAGGCCTATAAATACACTGTACACTTTCTTTTCAAACCGGAATAGATATTTATATGAAAAATAAAACCCGTAAAAGGTAACCATCCCGGTCAGCATATGGATGATCAGGTCTTTTACCAGGTAAGGGACTTCCTTATTTAAAAAATAAGGGAAAACGGCCTGGTTGAAAATGTATAACCAGAAGACCACATGGATTAGTATTTTGTATTTAAGTTTCATCCGATACAATTGAAAATCAGCGCTAATATAGGAAAATATTTTGCTATAGGATTATAATTTCAGGCCTAATCTGCAATGAGGTTGATTCTGTCGATAAAGCCGCTTAATCCATCGCTGAAAATTCTGGATCAACCTGCGAAAAAATCCCCGGTATTGAGGGAAACTCCGTACCGGGGAACGTTACAACATCAATTGAAAACGATAATTTATTGAATCAGGGTAAGTTCATTTATGAGGTTTGTTGCACCTGCAAATTTATCTATGATGAACAGCACATAGCGTATATCCACATTGATGGTTCTTTGCAGATCGGGTTCAAACATAATATCTCCGCTCATTGCCTCCCAGTTCCCGTCGAAGGCCAGCCCGATCAGCTGTCCGTCGGCATTGATGACCGGGCTTCCCGAATTACCTCCGGTTATATCGTTGGTGGTAAGAAAGCAAACGATCATTTCGCCGTCCTGACCATACCTGCCGTAATCTTTCTGCTGGTAGAGGTCCTTCAGTTTCTTCTCGACGATGAACTCTTCGTTATCGGGATCTTCCTTTTGCATTACTCCTGACAAGGTGGTAATATAATCATAGTGTACTGCATCGGCCGGGAAGTAGTCTAGCACTTTCCCATAACTCATGCGCATGGTTGAATTGGCATCAGAATAGAATTTTTTGTCAGGATCCATTTCCCGTATCCCTGCAATAAACACCCGGTTGCCCGATGCAACGGCATTTCTCAGGGAAGTCATGGCATTGGAATACCTCGCCGAGGTTTCACTTACCGACCTGGACAGCTTCCATGCCGGATCTTTTTCCAGAGTTTTCCGGTTTGGTTTATCCAGGAATTTATTCAGCTTTTCGGTTGAGGCAAAAATAGAAGTGGAATAGACCATTTCGGCATAAGCCTTTAAATCATTGCCGTATTCCTTTGAAATTTCACTGAAGATCGCAGGCTGTTCGGAAGCCAGTACATTCTGGAAATATAAGGTAAGCATCTCAAAAAGTTTATTTTTTTCAATGAGCTGGTCTTTCCCTTTAAAAAGTGACGGAACAGTCGATTTATATGCTTCCACGGCTTTGGCAAGGGCAGCTTTATCCTTCTTCACATAAGCCTCTTCTATTGCAGAAGCTTTACCTGCTATCTGCAGGATATCGAGGGCCGATGCACCCATGCTCGAGTAATACATGGGGATGGCTGCTTTTATCATGGCAGCGTACCCTTGTTTCAGGTCATCCAGAACATGCCCGTATTTCTTTTGGCGGGCAGGGTCCTTGCTGTACCAGGCAACGAAAGCAGTTTCAATTTCTTTCTTTTTGACTTCGACATGGTTACGCTTCAACATTTTAGACTGGCCGATGTAATTTTTCCAGGTATTGGCAACTTGTGCGTAATTCCCGGCATATGCGATTTTCACGGCCTTGTCAACATCCATTCTTGCTTTCATCACTTCCAGGTTCTTGCCATAGATAGCAATGAGTGAAGGGTATTGAACAGAGAGGTTGAACTCAATACCGTAGGAAGTAAGATATCGCGAGGTCCTGGCAGGATAACCCCAGATCATCGCGAAATCGTTTTTCTTAATGCCTTTAAGACTTATCGGCAAATGGTATGAAGCCTTAATGGGAACATTGTTTTTTGAGTATTTCGAAGGGTTTCCCGTTGAGTCACCATAAATACGGAAGATTGTAAAATCGCCTGTATGCCTTGGCCACATCCAGTTGTCGGTATCCCCGCCAAACTTTCCGATTGACGAGGGGGGGGCGCCAACAAGCCTTACGTCCCGGTATGTTTTATATACAAAAAGGTAGTATTCATTGCCTGAAAAGAAAGATTGCACGGCTGCATCAAATTTCCCGTCTTCTTCAGCTTTCTTCTTAAACTTATTGCTGATGTTGCGAATCTTAGCCTGCCTGTCAAGCTCTTTTAAAGTATCCGCGAGAAAAGGGATAATGGAGTCGGTAATATTTTCAACCCGAACAAGGAAAGAAGCGCACATCCTTTCATTTGGGAGTTCCTCGCTTTTATTCATGGCCCAGAACCCGTTTGTGAGATAATCATGTTCGGTGGTGCTATGGCTTTGAACTGCATTAAAGCCGCAATGGTGATTTGTGAAGATCAGCCCCTGGTCTGAAACAACTTCAGCAGTGCAGAAAAAGCCCTGTCCGCCCCCGTTTGCCGAAAGGCCTACAATTGCGTCTTTCAGGCTTGAGTGGTTGATATTATAAAGTTCCCCGGCGGTGAGGTGAAGCCCCATTTTTTGCATATCAACATAATTGAGGCGGTCGAGAAGAAGCGGTAACCACATTCCCTCTTCGGGAGGGTTGTCGGCTATAACAGGCAATGTCCACATCAGTAAACCAAGTGCCGCAAAGATCATTTTTTTCATGTTGTAATTGATAGTGATGGATTAGGAGTTTAGTAGTGAATTAAGGCATATGTATTTGAATTCCACGGTAATATTCGAACAGGGACCCTGCAATGATGAATGAACCGATGATCATGAAAAGCAAGCCTACAATCCTGTTCAGCCATAATTTCACCTGGGGGTTACCAAGGATTTTAATCCTGTTGGCAAGGACGCATTTCAGTATGTCGGTTGTGAGGACCATGAACAAGGTCCCGGTAAAGAAAAGAGCAACAGCTCTCTGGTCGCCCCCGTAAGTTGCATTAATTGCCAGCATGGAAGTGATCCAGAATACCCAGAGAAAAGGATTTGCAAGGTTGATCACAAATCCTTTGAAAAAATATGGAAGGAGCCCTGGTTTCTTGACCTTTATTTCATTAATCGCCTCAACCTGCTCGGTCATCGGGATCTTCTTCAGGAAGGTATAGATGCCGAAAATAGTCATTATGGCACCCCCGATAACTCCAAGGATAAGATGATAAAATTTGTCATTTACAATCTGGGAAGCCCCGAAATAAAAACCAATGACCAGGGCCAGGTCGCTGGCAAAAATTCCAAGCGCGAGAAAAATGCCGGTTTTAACGCCATGCTTAACGCTCGTTTGAAGAAGTGCAAAAAGAGCAGGCCCAAGCGTTATGGCAACGGTAATCCCAAGGATCATACCCTCAAAAAGAGGGTGGAATATTGCAAGGCTGTTAACAACCATAATTTCTAAGATGTTCTTCCCAGGATTTAAGTTGCTGGTTTTTCAGTACGCGGGGAAATTTATGAGCCCCTCCTTCTTTTCCCTGGATTTTCATCCAGTCATAGAAAGCCTGCAAAGGTACAATTTCTGCCTGAATCTCTTTTATAGCTTCAAGCCTTTCAACACGATAATCGTCGTTGAGGACCTTAAGGCAATCATCCAGTTTGTTCGCAATGGCGACAGGATCGGCTGAAGAATCGGTTCCCAGGTACCATTTATGGCCGAACAGGGATCCGTGACGGATGCCGCAAACCGTAAACTCGTTGATTTTAATATTCATTTCATCCTGGAGCATCTTTACCGCCCTGTTCATATTATCCTGAGACAGATGTTCACCGCATAAACTCAGAAAATTCTTAGTCCTGCCCGTAAGTTGTATCTCGCAGGTTTTTGTATTTGTAAATTTAATCGTATCACCTATGAGGTACCTCCAGGCGCCTGCACAACTTGAAAGCAGGAGGGCATATTCACGGCCTTCGGTGACTTCCTCAAGGCTCAGTGATTCCGTATTATCTTTAAGGTTCCCGTCTTCGTCGAAATTTGCGGAGGTGTAAGGAATGAATTCATAGTATATCCCGTTATCGGTTATCATTCCCATCGCATTTCTGCTTTCGGGGAATTGATATGCAATATACCCTTCCGAGGCGAGATAGGATTCGTTGTATACTATCGGCTTTCCAAGCAAAGGCAGGAAGCTGTTCACATAAGGTTCAAAAGAAACCCCGCTATGGACATAAGCACCGAAATTTGGCCAGATCTCATGAATGTTCCTGAGTTTGTATTCTGAAATTATCCGTTCAAGTATGATCTGGATCCAGGCCGGAACACCTGCCACAATGCCGATATCCCAGCTGGAGGCGTTACGTACTATCTCGTTAAGTTTTACCTGCCATTCGGTCTCCCTTGAGATACTGTTTCCGGGCTTGTAGAAATGCTGGAACCAGAATGGAATGGTTTTAGCGGTGATACCCGAAACATCTCCCTGGTAATAAGTCCCGTTATATTGCAGGTGGGTGCTCCCTCCAATCATTAGTATCCCCTTTTCATAAAACTCATCCGGGAAGTCATATTTTGTTGTGCTTACGAGCAGCCGTATACTGGCTTTACGAATGGCCCAAAGCATATCGCTGGTTACCGGGATCTGTTTTGAGGAGGCATCGGCAGTGCCCGAAGTCAGTGCGAAATATTTAACCCGGCCAGGCCAGGTAACATAGGATTCACCGTTAAGGCTCCTGTACCACCAGGAACGGAACATGGAATTATAATCATGGACCGGAATGCTCTCCCGAAATCTGTGCGGGATGTCTGAAGATGCAAGGATGTCCTGGAACCTGTAATGCTCGCCGAATGCAGTTCCCTGGGCTTTGGCCAGCAGTCTTTTCAGGACTTTTTTTTGCTCGCCTACAGGATCAATATTTTTTATGTCAATCGGGAATCGGCGTAACTCGTAAGCTTTTTTAATAATCGATCCCAGCAGCGGCATCCCTGAAATATTATATAATCGTGTAAAAATACAAAAAAGATACTTAATTTCGGTACGAATTAACCCTCAGATTATCAGATGTAATCAGGATAATTAGCAGCAAATGAAAAGGATAATGATTTACTCGATAGGGATTGTGGCGGGTTTACCGTCCCTTGTACTGATTGGTTTATTGTTTTTCCTTCAGTTTACCGAATATAAACCGGCCCTGATTGAACCTGTGCCTGTAAACGGGAAAGGCAAGCCCCTGCAGGCAGATAAAACCGATTTTTCATTTCTTACCTGGAATATTGGCTATGCCGGACTGGGCTGCGGGATGGACTATTTTTTCGATGGAGGGAGTATGGTGCGTTCGGGCAAGGCTGAAATGGAAAAATGTTTTCAGGGTATTTGCAGGGAGCTGAAATCGAGTGACACGATCGACTTCATGTATATACAGGAAGCCGACAGGGATTGTAAAAGGACCTACCGCCTGGATCAGCAAAGCGGCTTAGAAGCTGTATTGCCTGAATATTGCAGCGCTTTTGCCCTGAATTACGTAGTTAAATTTATCCCTGTTCCTTTTTCGGAACCGATAGGAAAAGTAATAGCAGGCCTTTGTACATTCTCAAGATACACTCCCGAAAGCAATGAGCGCCATGCATACGATGCCTATTTTTACTGGCCTAAACGATTGTTATGGCTTAAGCGTTGTTTCATTTGCTCTACATTTACTGTTTGCGGGGGCAAACAGCTGATACTGGTAAACCTTCACAATTCGGCCTACGATGAAACCGGGGAATTACGAAGGAAAGAACTCGACATCCTCCAGGCTTACCTTCAGAGGGAATACCAGAAGGGAAACTATATTGTCATCGGCGGCGACTGGAACATGAACCCTAAGGAATTCGATCAGAAGAAGATAAATTCAGGCGACAAAACATTTTCAATTCAATATTCACTGGATGATAATTTCATGCCGGGATGGAAGGCTGTTTATGACCCGTTATTGCCAACGAACCGCAACCTCGATGCCCCTTATCAGAAAGGGAAGACCGGGACTACAATAATTGACTTCTTTGTAATTTCTCCTAATGTAACGGTGTTAAATTGTTTTACTGCGGATAAGGGATTCGCGAACTCCGACCATAATCCGGTTTTTGCGAAGTTCAGGCTGCAGACCGGCAATCAGGAGGGAACCCTTTCATTTTAATTTCACTATCATGTTAAGCCAGGCCGAAAAATTCATCGTGAAAACAGAATCAACCCTGCTTGATTTCCTGGCAGCGCAATATCCGCAGTCATCGAAAACAAGCCTTAAAAAAATGATCTCTCACGGCAGTATAGGAGTAAACGGTAAAACTGTTAAAAATCCTGTTGCTGTCCTTCACCAGGATGACGAGGTCACATACAGGCGGCATAGTGTTGTGGTAAGGGCCCATGCCCCTTTCAGGATCATTTATGAGGATCCCCAGCTGATTGTAATCGACAAGCCGGCCGGGATGCTTACTTACGGTGAGAAAGGGCTCAGCGGTTCTTCAGCATACAAGGAGCTGAAAGAGTATCTCAGTTCGGCTTCAAAAAGCAGGTCGGAGCTATTTGTGGTTCACCGGCTTGACAGGGAGGTTTCGGGTTTGCTGCTGTTTGCCAAAACTGAAGAAGCCCAGGATAAACTGAAAGAGAACTGGCATGATTTTACAAAAAAATACCGTGCCCTGGTGGAAGGGATCCTCGAAACTGCAAGCGGTGTTGCCAGGAGCTGGTTATCGGATGGCCCTGAATTTAAAGTTCATTCAGGCAGGGAACGGGAAGGGGCAAAATATGCCGAAACCGGCTGGGAAGTGCTTAAAATACTGGAAAAACATACTCTGATAGAACTTCATCTTGTTACAGGGCGAAAAAACCAGATAAGGGTTCAGCTTTCAGATATGGGGCACCCGGTGACAGGAGACAGGAAATATGGCGCGGATGCAAAGTGGGAACGCAGGATACGGCTTCATGGTTGTTTTTTGAAGATACGGCACCCAAAAACAGACGAATGGCTTGAATTTCACAGTGATCTTCCAAGGGGGTTCCTGGTTTTAAAACCGGAACATGAAAAATACAAATAAGGCATCAGGAATTGAAATTCCGCTGGCGCCTTGCCTCAAAAACAACAATGGCTGCAGAAACGGAGACATTCATGGAATCAATTTTTCCACCCATCGGAATCTTGATCGCATGATCGGCTTTTGTGAGCCACAATTCGCTGAGGCCGGTAGATTCGGTTCCCATTACAAAGGCCGTTGGACCCCTGAAATCAAGGGTATGATAAAATAAATCAGCCCCCAGTGAAGTGGCATACGATTTTATACCCCTGGAGTGCAGCCAGGCAATAGTATCCTGGGTTGTGCTTACCGATAAAGGTACGGTGAAAATGCAGCCTATGCTCGAACGTACGGTATTCGGGTTGTAAACATCGGTAAGGGGATCGCAGATGATGACGGCATCAATATTTGCAGCGTCGGCAGTTCGCAGCACAGCGCCCAGGTTACCTGGCTTTTCAACCGACTCCAGTATCAGTATAAGCGGGCTGGGAGGGAGGATGAGATCGTTTAATCCATAAAGGCGGGGCCTGGAAAGAGCAATAACCCCTTCGGCGTCCTGCCTGAAGGCAATGCGGTTATACACCTGCCTGGATACTTCGAAAAGATTAGAAAGGAAAGAGTATCCCGACAATTTGGTCACCTCTTCTGCCGGCAGCAGGTCGGGGCAAAACGCAACAGCCTGGATCAGAAAACCTCCCGAAACGGCCAGGTTGAATTCACGTATCCCTTCAATGATAAAAAGTTCCCGGGTTTTTCTTTCCCTGGATTTCTCCCTGAGCAGAAGAACGTCTTTTATAAATGGATTTTGAAGGCTTGTTAACTGGCGTATCATATGCCGAAGGTACAAATAATTCATAAAGTAAATCGACAAACCGGCATATTCAATTTTCCGGGTTCGAAAAGAGTGGATCAAGAAAAAACAGGCAAAGGATTATTGAAAAATTTTTTCAGGAATAAATTGGGTAAGGAAAATCTTTTTAAATTTGCGCATTCAAGTACCACAAATATTTTATGTCCAAGATTTTCGCGTTATCCGAAGCTGCTTCAATTGCAATTCACAGCATGGTTTTAATTTCACGGAATGCCGAAGGGATTAATGCTGTGAAAATTGCTGAGTTTACAGGATTTTCCAAAAATCATATTGCAAAAGTCTTACAGCGGCTTGTAAAAAGCGACCTGTTGAGATCGGCAAGAGGGCCTTCCGGAGGATTTACAATGAAAAAAGACCCCAAAGACCTTACCCTGCTTGACATATACCAGGCTATTGAAGGCCCGATAGAATTGACCGATTGCCCCCTTGCTTATGAAATATGCAATTTTGATCGTTGCCTGATGGGGAATGTGATCAACAAACTCACATCTGAATTCAGGAATTTTCTTCAGGATCAAACACTAAGCGCTTACCTGATTTAATTTTTTTCATCATAAAGAGGCATACAAATACTCAAATACGCAAATAAAATCATGTTACGAAAGATCATCCGGATAAACGAAGAAAAATGCAATGGTTGCGGCAACTGTATCCCGAATTGCCACGAGGGAGCCCTGCGGATCATTGACGGCAAAGCCCGCCTCATCAGCGATCTGTCATGCGACGGCCTGGGGGATTGCATTGGCCATTGCCCTGAAGGTGCCATAGAGATAGTTGAAAGGGAAGCTGAGCCGTTTGATCTTCCTGCAGCTCATGGCTGTCAGGGATCAATGGCAATGGATTTCAGGGCTCGAGAATTAGTTGTTTCAGAAGACAAACCTGCAATGACCGTTATTGAAAATGTTCAATCGGAGCTTAAGCAATGGCCTGTTCAGTTACACCTCCTGAATCCCCGGGCATCGTATTTCAGGAATGCGGATGTTGTTCTTGCAGCAGATTGCGCTGCATTTGCTATGGGAAATTTTCATTCACGCTATTTAAAGGGCAAATCACTCGCAATTGCCTGTCCGAAACTTGACAGTAACAAGGAATCCTATATTGAAAAGTTAGGATGCATGATCGATGAAACGCAGATCAATTCGCTGACGGTTGTCATGATGGAAGTTCCATGTTGCGGGGGCTTGCTCCAAATGGCAAAATTGGCCAGGGGAAATGCAAAGCGGAATATCCCGATAAAAAAAGCCTTAATCAGCCTGCAGGGGGAAGTACTGGAAGAAATATGGGATTGAAAACATAACAAACTACTTTTAATTTCAACTTTAATTTGAGAATTTACCGGGCAGCCATGGTAAACTTGTTGTGTCACACGAATATTTATGTATATTTGTGCCTTGATGAGAAGTTCCAAAACCAAATTATTTACCAAAATTTAGCGATGATGAAGAAGTTTTTATTCTTTGTGGCCCTGATCCTGGCGGCCTGTATAGCTGATACGGCATACAGTCAGAACATGGGCAGTAACACAAAACGGATTCAGTGTCCCGACGGGATCGAGACCTATTATTCAACTCCTCTTTACTTTGACATTTCTCCTCCCATGAGGGATTTGAAAAATTTAAAACCAACTAAAGACAGTAAGGAAAGAGAAAATCATGAAGTGCCTAACTATGTAAGCAACATGGAAGGAACTGTTCCCTTTAACTTCAGGGAAGACCCTGTATGGCAGAAACAGGACGCCACTTACCGGCCTCTGACCAGCGGACCTATCGTAAATATTGACGGGATCGGCAATATTGACGGTTATATGCCTCCCGACACCCAGGGAGATGTTGGCCTGAACCAATATGTGCAAGTCGTCAATTCTCGTTGGGCTGTTTATCCCAAAACAGGTTCACCCACCCCCATATATGGACCGGCACAGTTAAGTGTGATCTGGACCGCATTAGGTTCACCCTGGGCAGGAAGAAATGACGGGGACCCTATTGTTCTGTATGACCAGCAGGCCGACCGCTGGATGATTTCGCAGTTTGCTTTGCCGTCTTCCAGCCAGCAGGCTGTTCTTGTTGCCATTTCAACAACAAATGATCCTGCAGGTACCTGGTACAGGTACGTTTATAATTTTGGTACTATTATGCCCGATTATCCCAAATTCGGAGTATGGTGGGATGGTTATTATATGTCGGTCAACCAGTTTACCGGGGCCAGCGGTGCTGCAGCCTGCGTTTGGCAGCGCAGCAAAATGCTGAGCGGGGACCCCACGGCCGGTTTTATTTATAAGAATTGTTCATCTGCAGGCGGCATTATGCTCCCTTCCGACTGGGACGGCCCGACTGCCCCTGCCGGCGAACCTAACTATTTTACATTTTTCACCGGATCGCAATTAAAAGTATGGTCTTTTATTACCGACTGGACTACATGGACCAATTCAACCATTACTGAAACTTCAAACTTGACACCGGCTGCGTTCAGCTCGTATTTCTGTTCTGCAAGCCGCGGTCGTTGTATTCCCCAGCCGGGAACATCCTTAATGCTTGAATCCATGTCGGACCGTTTGATGTTCCGTTTACAATACCGGAATTTTGGTTCTTACCAGTCAATGGTGACATGCCATACAGTGAATGTCGGTAGCGGTGTGGCCGGGATCAGGTGGTATGAATTAAGGAGACCGGGCAGTGGCGCATGGACTATTTACCAGCAGGGGACTTATTCCCCTGATGCCTCATGCCGCTGGATGGGCAGCGCCGCTATGAACGCCCAGGGTGATATAGCCATTGGGTATTCAGTTTCTGATGCGACTACAACATACCCTTCTATCAGATATACCGGGCGTCGTGCTGCTGATCCTCCTGGCCAAATGACCATTGCAGAGCAAACAGCGATGACCGGCACAGCTTCCCAGCAATACTCTACTTATGGTCGCTGGGGTGATTATTCCATGATGTCGGTTGATCCTTCCGATGATAATACATTCTATTATACCACCGAATATTACGTGACCTGGGCCAGCACCTGGCCCTGGCATACCCGTATCGCCTCCTTTAAATTCAGCAATAACCCGGCAATTATTACGACAGCAGCGACCGGAGTTACAGCAACCGCTGCAACCTTAAACGGAACAATAAACCCCAATGGACTGACCGCCACCTATCATTTCGAATGGGGAACATCGGTTTCTTACGGCAATAGTACAACCCCAGCATCTGCAGGTTCAGGGAGCAGCGCGGTACCCGTAAGTGCACCCATTTCGGGCCTCAGCGGAGGGATAACCTATCATTTCCGCCTTGTAGGGACGAACAGCGAAGGAACCACCACCGGCAACGACATGAGCTTTACAACCGGAGCCGCAGCTGTAACAACAACAACTCCGTCGGCCATTACCCTTACCTCAGCCACTGGCGGAGGTACTGTTGTTTCCGACGGCGGTGTAACTGTAACAGCAAGGGGAGTTTGCTGGGGCACATCAGCCAACCCGACCATCGCAGGCAGCCATACCACTGACGGCGGGGGCCTTGGAACATTCACCAGTTCCATCACACCACTCACCTCCAGCACACTGTATCATGTGAGGGCCTATGCAACAAACACTAACGGAACCGTTTACGGTGATGACCTGACCTTTACCACCCTTTGCGGTATTTATTCACTGCCGTTCACTGAAAATTTCACTGGGACAACGCTTCCCAGCTGCTGGTCACAGGTTGACCACCAGGGGAATGGCCAGGTATGGCAATTCGGAACAATTACAGGAACAGATGCGCCAATCTTAACCGGGAATTATGCATTCCTGAACAGCGATGGTTATGCTTCCGGAAACAGCCAGAACGCAGATCTTATTTCTCCTGTTATTAACTGTACAGGGTTAACCAATATCACCCTGGCCTTCAGTCACTATTTCAAGGAATATTCCGCTGAAACAGGGACCCTGTCTTACAGCATCAACGGAGGAACAACCTGGACGACCATTCAGACCTTTACTACAACATCAGCAACTAATCCTATAGCTTTCAGCCAGGTTATTGCCGGAGCCTCAGGACAGGCCCAGGTTCAATTCAGATGGAATTATACAGGTTCTTACGGATGGTGGTGGGGTATTGATAATATATCGGTAACCGGCAGTACTGCAAATACACTTTCGGTAACACCGCCTAACCAGAATGTTAGTTCAGCGGCAGGTTCCACTGCATTTACCGTAACCTCCAATACAACATGGAATGCCTCCAGTAACCAGAGCTGGTGCACCGTTACACCATCAGGTACAGGTAACGGCTCAATCACAGCCAATTATACGGCATATGCCGGGGTTGGAACAAGGGTTGCCACCATCACCGTGACCGGAACATCGGCTCCTACAGCTACAGTTACCGTTACCCAGACAGGAGTTCCAGCCACTCTCAGCGTGACTCCTGCAAATCAAAACGTACCAGCAAGTCCCGCAGGAAATACTAGTTTTACTGTAACTTCCAATACCGCCTGGACCGTTATTTCTGATCAGTCATGGTGTACCGTTACACCTTCGGGCACCGGCAACGGAACCATTACGGCAAATTACGCATTCAATCCAACACTAAGCCCCAGGGTCGCTAATGTTACAGTAACCGTAGCCTCCCTTTCTCCTATCACTGTGACTGTTACCCAGGCTGCCGGTACAGGTTTTCTCACGGTAACGCCCCCGGCCCAATATGTGGCTTATTCACCTGCAAGTTCTATCGATTATACAGTAACATCTAATACCAGCTGGGCTGCAAGCAGCAACGTCAGCTGGTGTACCGTGACTCCTTCAGGTACAGGGAACGGAATACTTACAGCAACATATACAGTGAATCCTGATCCCGTTGTCAGAACGGCTACCATCACCGCAACTTCCACCGGTCTTCCATCAGTAGCCGTTACCCTGACTCAGGATCCGGCCCCGCTCTCAATCTCAGTTCTGCCTTCTAATCAGAATGTGCCTGCTTCCCCAACCGGGACTACAACCTTCAGTGTTACTTCGAATACCAGCTGGTCAGCAGTTTCAGATCAATCCTGGTGTTCTGTAACTTCCGGAGGTACAGGAAACGGAACGATCATCGCAACCTATGCTGAAAATACGAACATCAGCGGAAGGCTGGCAAATATTACAGTTACTGTTCCCGGATTGTCGCCTGTTGTTGTTACTGTAAGCCAGGCCGGCCTGGCCCCGACTTTAGCAGTTGCCCCTTCGAACCGGAATGTTACTTATCCGGCCGGAGCTACGACTTTCACGGTTACTTCCAATTCAACCTGGACGGCCGTAAGCGATTCAGCATGGCTTAACGTGACATCAGGAGGTACAGGGAACGGCACTATCAACGCTACATACCTTGAAAACCCGTATCATGTTTCCAGGGTAGCGAGAGTTACCGTGACCGTCTCCGGCCTTTCACCCCAGGTGGTTACTGTGACACAGGCCCAATCGACAGTTGCAGTGCAGGAACATAATACACAAACTATACGCATCATCCCGAACCCTTCGAAGGGTTCTTTCAGGGTGGATGTTGGTGACCTGAAATTCACATCCCTGAATGTAAGCGTTATGGATATGAATGGAAAAACCATTCTGTACCGTGTTTGCTGGGATAAACCTGAATTGAAGTTTGATCTTTCAAGTTCTCCTGAAGGATCCTACGTTATAAAAGTTTCCAATGAGGATATGGAAGTAACCCAGAAACTCATTCTGAAACACTAAAAATTCAATCATTTCTAAAAGAGGCTGTCCCCTGATTTTGGGGCAGCCTCTTTTTTTTTGAAAATCCTTAGGATCTGATTAGCTTTGTTAGCCGATTAACAGGACGCTGAAAAGGTCGTATATGAAACAGTTTGTTCAGAAATTTCTTCCCCCGGAAGACTGGTTGAAACCGGTGATCGTTTTACTGGGAATTTTCTTCGGACTTGCCGCGTATGCGATCTATATATCGAGAGCCCCATCCTACCTGGGCGACAATCCTGAAACCTGCATTAACTGCCATGTGATGAATCCCCAGTTCTTCGACTGGGCCCACAGTTCCCACCGGAATACTGCAACATGCAATGACTGCCATGTGCCCCATGGGAATGTGTTTGAAAAATATCTTTTCAAGGCGGAAGACGGGTTACGGCATGCCACTATTTTCACTTTGAGGAGCGAACCCCAGGTGATCTACATCAGGGAAGCAGGGCTTAAGGCGGTGCAGGCAAATTGCATCCGCTGCCACGAAAAAACTGTGGGAACCGGGTTCATATATTCGGTACAACCGAATTTTCATAATTACCTTAAAGACAGGACTTGCCTGGATTGCCACCGGGAAACCCCTCACAAACGGGTTAACGGCCTTTCTTCAACCCCCAATGCCCTGGTAAAAACAAAGATCAAAAGCCGGACTGAAAGGGATGAAGACGAGGAGGAAGAAAAGAGGTAGGATGCCATCCGCCATCAGAAAAAAGAAATAAACCAATAGTTAAAAGCATATGGAAACTGTTCCAAAAAGAAAACCCTGGAAAAACTGGTTGCTGTTTTTTGCCACGATGCTCATCGTATTTTTACTCGGACTGCTGGCTTCTTCCATTACACAGCGCAAGGCCGAATCGGAATACGTGTATAAGCCAAAAATTAAGCTTGACGAGTATGAGCCGAGGAATTCGCTATGGGGAGAAAATTTCCCCAGGGAATACCAGAGTTATATTCAAACAGCCGATACCGGTTTTGCCAGCAAATACAATGGCAGTGTGTTCATCGACATGCTTGCAAGGGATCCCCGCATGGTAGTCCTTTGGGCCGGTTATGCTTTTTCAAAAGATTACAGCCAGGGACGGGGGCATTATTATGCAATCACCGACATCAGGAACACCCTGAGGACCGGCGCCCCTAAAGGGCCGGATGATGGTCCCCAGCCGGCTACATGCTGGACATGCAAAAGCCCGGATGTGCCGCGTTTGATGGAAAAGACGGGCCCAAAGGAGTTTTACAAAGGGAAGTGGGCATCCAAAGGAAACGAGATCGTCAATTATATAGGTTGTGCTGATTGCCATGACCCCGGGACCATGGACCTGAGGATAACCAGGCCGGCTTTGATCGAAGCGTTTAAAGCTATGGGCAAAGACATCAGCAAGGCGACCCACCAGGAGATGCGTTCGCTGGTTTGTGCGCAATGCCATGTTGAATATTATTTCGATAAGCACAGGCCCGATGCACCTGATGTAGCATACCTGACTTTCCCGTGGAAATACGGAACCTCTGCCGATTCGGCCCTGAAGTATTATAATGAAACCGGTTTTTCGGATTTCACCCACCAGCTCAGCAGGGCCCCCATGCTAAAGGCCCAGCATCCCGATTACGAGATCTATCTCACCGGGATCCATGCAGAACGGGGTGTGGCGTGTGCCGACTGCCATATGCCGTATATCAAGGAAGGCGGGCAGAAGTTCACAAGCCATAAGATCACCAGTCCGCTGGCAAATATTTCGAATACCTGCCAGGTATGCCACAGGGAAAGCGAAAAAACCCTGAGGGATAATGTATATGAACGGCAGGACAAGGTAAAACAGATCAGGGACATGGCCGAGGTTGAACTCGTCAAGGCCCATATCGAGGCAAAAGCTGCCTGGGATGCAGGTGCCAATGACAAGGAAATGGAAGCCGGGTTGAAGCATATCAGGAACGCGCAATGGTACTGGGATTATTCTGCGGCAAGCCACGGAGCTTCATTCCATTCACCCGTTGAAGTTTCGAGGATCACAGGCCTGGCTATCAATGAAGCCAAGGAGGCCAGGATAGAGCTGACAAGGATACTATATAAATATGGTAAAAATTCTGAGATATCGTATCCCGATATTGCAACAAAAGAGAAAGCTCAAAAATTCATAGGTTTGCAGATGGATGCTTTATACAATGAAAAGCAGGAATTCATTAAAACTGTCATCCCTGTTTGGGAGAAGCAGGCAAAAGAACGAGAAAACAAATGGGTTAAGCCCGAAAACGAAAAGGATTGATTATGAGTTTGGAAGAAAAGATCAACAGCGACATCAAGGCAGCCATGCTTGCCAGGGAACCTGAAAAGCTGGAAGCTGTCCGTGCTGTTAAGGCAGCAATTCTGCTTGAGAAATCAAAGGAAAGCGGGACAGGGGCCATGGATGAGGCGGCCGAATTGAGGATCCTGCAGAAACTGGTAAAGCAAAGGAAGGAATCGGCTGAAGTTTATACGGCCGGGAAACGGGAGGACCTTGCAAAAAAGGAAATCTTCGAAGCCTCAATCATTGAAGCATACCTGCCGCAGCAGCTCAGCCAGGATGAGGTTGAAGAAAAGATCAGACAGATCATTACCCAGGCCGGGGCCGCTTCGATGAAAGACATGGGCAAAGTGATGGGTATGGCGGGTAAGGAATTTGCCGGAAGGGCCGATAACAAGATGATCTCGGAAATCGTAAAACGCCTGCTCGGCGGATGATCATGGAATTTCTCACCCCACATTCCTGGAAGGATTACGAACTGATAGATACCGGCGGACTGGAAAAACTGGAGAGGTTCGGGCAATTCATACTGGCCCGTCCCGAGCCCCAGGCCGTATGGAAAAAAGCCCTGCCTGAAAGCGAGTGGGAAACGACCGCCCATGCCAGGTACCGGAGGCAGAAAGGAATGGACCAGGCAAGATCTGAGAACCCTGAAAAAGGGGAGTGGGTCAAATATAAAAAGATGCCCGATCAATGGGTGATAGCTTTTAATTACAATGGCATGAACCTCAGGTTCCGCCTTGGCCTGACGTCCTTCGGGCATATTGGGGTTTTCCCCGAGCAGGCGGTAAACTGGGAATTTATTTATGATTTCATTTCCGGGCAGGCACGCGGGCAGGACTTCAGGGTACTTAATCTTTTCGCATATACCGGCGGCGCTTCGCTTGCAGCCAAAGCAGCCGGAGCCGATGTGGTCCATGTCGATTCCTCAAAACCCACCCTGACCTGGGCAAAAGAGATCATGGATCTGTCGAAATTCGACGGGATCCGCTGGGTTGCCGAAGATGCCTTGAAATTCATCCGCAGGGAAGCAAAAAGAGGGAATAAATACAACGGGATAATCCTTGACCCTCCTGCATACGGTCGGGGCCCGGAAGGCGAAAAATGGATGTTGCAGGACAGTATTGACGAGATGATATCGTATTGCAGCGAAATTCTTATGCCAACCGGCAGTTTTATGATCTTCAGCCTGTATTCCATGGGTTTCTCTGCCCTGATAGCCGAGAACCTGGTGAGGACACAGTTTAAAACTGGCATTAACACTGAAACGGCCGAGCTCTTTTTCCCCGACAGGAGTTCAAGAAAACTTCCCCTGGGCACCATGCTCAGGCTTACAAATTAATTTTGCTTTGCAGCCTAGGGCATCAGAAGCGGGTTGAACAGCAATTTGTAGGTAGCCTGGGTCGAAGCCCTGAACTGGGGGCTAAACCCGTAAAGCACTAATTCGCCTTTCCCTTTTTTCAACCATACCATCACCGATTTGTCGGCGATTTTTTCGGGTTTTTCGCAGTAACCGCTTAACAGGATATTGTCTTCAGGGAATTTCCCGATCACCCTGCGGTCCATATCAAAAGCGGGAATGGATGTTGAAAACACAGGTTCCCCGCGGAAGAAAATGCCGGTGGTGGCAGGCATCCCCAGGGTGATGGGATTATCGGTCACCAGGTCCATGCTGACAAAGGAGCCCGGGCAGAACAGGCCATCTTTTGCAAGGCGTTTGGAGATGTCCCTTACCGGCAGGCGGAATTCCCTGCCTGAATCACTTGCTTTTGTACTCAGCAGGCCGGTAAACAGTTCTGTTGAACTCCCCCAGGAAAGGATCCTCCCGCCCTGGTTAAAGAAGTCGATGAGCCTGGCCATCCCTTTCTTACCAATGCCTTTGGTGAATTCAGGAGGGTAAGATGTAGGATAGGTTTGGCCGTCAGATTCATTTTTCCCTTCCATGAGAATGGATTTCTCATTATCGGGGAATATCACAAGGTCGAAGTCCCTGGTGAAATCGGTTTTTTCAAATTCCCCGGGACGCAATACCTTAAATGGTACGCCATATATATCGAAAACAAACCGGGTCCAGCCTGCATCCATATCATGCATAAATGTTTCAACAAGGGCAATCCTGGCAATTTTTACCTGTTTTGAAGGGATATCAGAACCGGTGGAAAGGAACTGGGGAGAAACCCCCATCAGCTTAACCAGGCTGTCGAGTTTTGGGGTCTTTCCCCCGTCGCGTTTGATAAAAAAGTCACCCTTTGCATTGCGGGTTACTTCGAGGCCTGCTGACCTGGCCATGAAGACCGCTTTAAAACTTTCATTATTCCCGGCGGGGAAGCATGCTGCAGCATAGTTCTCCGGCATGGGGCTGCTTAGCCTGAACGGTTCATTGATAAGCTTTATCCGGGATGCGAGATCGGGGATAAGGGAATCGACCTCAAAACAATTCACTCCCCGGTGAAGGGGCAGCGACCAGCTGGCAATATCGTAGGGTTTCATAACTTCCCCATCGGGGGTATAATGGCGCACGGGATATTTCTGCTTTTCAAGGATCTCCTTGATAAGGGAGCGGAAAGGCTGTGCAAGCGGCACCACGATGCTCCCTTTCGCGACGGACTGGCCGTTAATAAGGATGTTATCCTGCAGGAGGTATGTTGATATTCCGTGCTCCATAAGCAGGTTTACAAGGGCAACCAGTTCACTCCGGTCGTGCTGGGAAGCAGGCATAATATAATAATATGGCGCCACGGTCATGCCTTTTTTAACCTCGTTCCTGCACATGAAATTCCGGAACTGAAGGATTGCTGCCCTGTTTGCAGCTGCAGTTTTCAGTATGGAGTAGGTAGAAGAGGTTTCAAGGTTGACGATATCGCCAAGCCTCCACCAGCCCCCTTTCCAGGGTTCGGGGAAGTTGATGCTTTTCTTGTATTCAGAAAGCCCTTTGCCCCCGGTCTCCAGTTCATTTTCTTCGCAATAGATGGGGCTTGCAACATGCACACTTGCAGCTTCGGTAAGGAACCCGATCACATTTTTCCAGATACAGGTTTCGGTTGAACCCGGCCAGTAGTCATCAAAGAGATAATTCTGGCTTATTCCCTTAAGGCCATCCGCAGTCATATCATTCATGAGATTGGAACCGAATACGCCTATCCAGTTCCAGATGCCGGCATCTACGTTTTCGGCGATGGGGTCATGCGGAGGGGGGATGAAATACCTCACCCCTTCGGAACCCATCTGGTGTTTTTCGACCATCACCTGCGGGAACCAATCCTTGCTGTATAAACCGTCGATAGCCCGGGTATCTTCCTGGGTAAGGGAGATAAAATCGCGGTTGTTGTCATGGCCTGCATATTTATGGTATACCCTGGGAAGGGTACATCCTTCAAATTCAGTCCCGAGGTATTTCAGGTAATTCTCCACAACCATATCCATTCCATCGGGGTTATGACAGGGAACGGCCATATATACCACCTCGTTCAGTGACTTCAGCTTCCCGGGATCGTTTGTAGTGGCCAGGTCCCAGGCAATCAACGGCAGCGACTGTGAAGGAGCCACCTCGTTGGAATGCATCGACAGGGTAGCCAGAACAAAGACTTTTCCTTCTGCCGACATTTTCGCTATCGCTTCCCCGGAAAGATCCGGGTTAAGGGCCAGCTGGCGGTTGATCTCCTTCAGTTTATCAAGATTTGCAATGTTGTCGGCGGATGAGATGCACACAACATACATAGGTTTCCCCATGGGGGATTTGCCGATCTGCGCCAGTTTTACGCGGGGGCAGGATTGTTCCAGCAGTTTCAGGTAATCGATCAGTTTCTCATAATTAAAGAGTTTGCGGTCGGTTCCCGGTTTGAAACCGAAAAATTCCTCAGGGCTGATGAAATTCCCTGCTTTTACGGCAGTAAGATTGGAAAAGATCAGAGCAAAGGCAAAAATTAGCGTATAAATTTTTTTCATGGAAGGGAGTTTTACGAACAGCAATATTAATCAATATCCAGAAAAAGGGCTGAACTGATTTTATCGGCAAACAGTTTTCCTTTATCGCTTAAAGTAAAAATTCCTTCCCGTTCCAGGATGTCTCCGCCGGCAAGGAATTTCAAGGCCTGGTTTCTGAAATATTGTTCAGGGCCTGTGCCGAATTCTTTCCTGATATGTGCAATACTGGTCCCCCACATCGTCCTTACGGAGACCATCACATACTCGTTGTATTTCTGGGCGGGCGAAAGAAATTCATTTTCAAAATGGGGCCTGCCAGCTTGAATAAGAGCGGCATACCGGCTTATTCCGCTGAGGTTCCATTGCCTTGAAGCACCGTTAAAGGAATGGGCCGAAGGGCCCAGGCCGAGATAATGGTTACCTTTCCAATAGGACGAATTATGTTTCGAGTACATGCCGGGAAGGCAGAAGTTGGAGATCTCGTAGTGCTGGTAATCATTGGAACCGAGGTATTCCATCAGCAAGCGGAATTGCGATACCGACCTGTCCTCGTCGGGCCCCTCGGCCTGGTTTTTCCTTATCATAACATCCAGGGCTGTTTTGGATTCCCTGGTCAGTGCATAGGCCGAAATGTGAGGGATGCCAAGACGAACGGCTTTTTCCAGGTTGAGGGCAAATACAGGGTCAGAAAGGGTAGGCATTCCGTATATGAAATCGGCCGACAGGTTAGAAAAACCATGATCCAGCGCAAGTTGCAGGGATGCTTCAGCCTGGGCTCCGTTATGTACCCGGCCCAGGTACTTCAGGTCTTCATCTGCAAAGGACTGGATTCCGATACTGAGCCTGTTTATTCCGGCTTCTCTCCACTCCTGCAGCTTGTGGGCCGTGACATCATCGGGATTGGCTTCCAGGGTGAACTCGGCAGTTTCTTCAACTGAAAAAACTGAATGGATCTTTTCTATGATATGACCGGTTTCGGAAGGGGCTAGAAGTGAAGGCGTCCCTCCTCCGAAATAAACCGTACATATCTTTTGCCTGCCCAGGTATTCACTTTGAATGTTGATCTCCTTATGCAAAGCCTCCAGCAGCAAATCTTTCGAGCCGAGGGAAGCCACGGAAAAAAAATTGCAATACGGGCATTTGCTTTTACAGAAAGGGATATGCAGGTAGATCCCGGCCATCCTGCTATTTTTTCAGGATGATACGGAAAGTGGTAAAAAAGCTTAATTGATTATCAATTAAATATAAAATAAATATGAAATATCGTCTCAAATTCATCTTATTTTTTTTATATTCGTCAGATAAAACGACAGCAATTTAGATATTTTAATCATTCCAAAGGTTTGGTGAAATGAAAAAGAATGTATTATCAAATGTTCAAGTCATCTGGAAAGGACAAAAAGGGTCCAAAACAGGTTATATCAAGCTTCTCTTGACTCAACTGAACAAAAGAAAAGTAATATCCTTGAAAATTAAAGTTCCAAAGAAAGATTTTAACCCTTCAACGCAGCGAATTAGAACTTCAAATCCGGACCACATTGAGTATAATAACATCATTGAAGAAAAAGTTCGCAATTATCGGTTTGTTGAATATCAAAAGCAAAATTTATCTGTTGTTAGCCATATTGAAAAAAAGATTAAACAACATCTTAATCAGCAAACAAGAATTACATTAACAAGTCATCTAAATTTATTCAAAAAGTTCTTAAAAGAACAATTTAACTGGGAGGATATATCATTTGAAATGATAACAACTGATTTGGTGATTGATTTTACGAACTACATCACTCCAAACAGAGTGAATAATACAATTCTGGTGATTTTATCACAAATTAGAACAATGTTGAAAAGTAATGAACAATATGTTTATGTAAAAGACCCTTTCAAACAAGTAGCAGAAAAAATTAAACATTCTAATACAGATAGAAAAAGTTTAGAAATTTCAGAATTAAAGAAATTATTTGAATACAAACCAATTGAATGGCGAACAGACAAGCATACTAAACATTTTATAAGGTTTAAATTAGAAGATGTGAAACAGGCTTTCATTTTTAGTTGTTTAGGACAAGGTTTAAGAATTAGCGACATTATGACATTGCGAATGGCGGATTTTTTCGTAACAGAAAAAATTGTTCATATTAACAAACTACAATTTAAAACCAAGTCCAATGTCTTTATAACTTTAAATATTGACCTGCTCCATATCATTGAACCACAATTAATTAGGATAGGTCAAAATATCTTTACAAATGACAGCAGAATAGATCTTATTTTTAGTTCATTCAAAGAGAATAATACAAGGATGACAGATATAATCAATGACTTTATCAAAAATAGAAAAGGATATCAGGAACTATTAGATACAAAATTAAACTGGATAAACGACTTGTTAAATGATGAACCTGATGAAAGAAATAATGCGATTGAAAAACTAGTAAAAGAAACAGATGAAAAGATGAAATTATTGAATGAGCAATACAACAATGAATATTTTGAACTTGAAAAAGAACAATATAAGTGTTTTCTGGAAATCATTGATTATCTATCGAACTATCACAAGATTGTTTTTCTTTATCCTTTCTTGAATGATAAATTATTTAGTGAATGGAATCCGGCTAATAATAGACTAACTGATGAGCAACAAAAGGATATTGTCGCCAATAGACATTCAATAACATCCATTATTAAAAAGATAGCAAGGGACGCAAAGATTAAAAAAAATGTATATTTTCATATGTCGCGTCATACATATACAACTTTAATGCTTGAATATGATAATGTCGGAATGAATTTAAATGATTTAAAGTCAAATCTTGGTCATAAATACTTATCAACAACAGAAAAATACATTCACTCATTCGTTAATAAAAAGAACAAGTTATTAACAGATAACATAACAGGTCAAATCTTTTCAAAGAACCCAGCAACTGATACAATACGAAACCTGGAAGACCCTTTTTATAAGGAAGAAAATTAGAAAAGAGAAGGATTTACCTCCGTTTGAAATCTTCGTAGAGAAAGAAGGTAAATATAAATACTATGGGAAATGAGATGACATTTGAAAATTAATATGCGATTTGGAGTATTAAAATGCATCAAAATCAATAAGTTCAAAAAATATATTGTCTTTCCCAAACGGAGGAATATCACCTGATAAATCTTTAAAAAGTAAATTTAGTGGGGATGGTTTTAACTTTTCCGGCATTGATACAAACAGCCCAGTAATTCGTTTTGTATTCGCCAATCCTATCCACAGTTTGAAAGGTGATTTTTTATAATTTGAACCTGTTTTATCCGGTAATGTTTCTTTACATTTTTGCATTTGAGCAAAAATTCCAGGGATGTCAGTTTTAGCAATGATTGTTAAGTTATCACGATAGTATTTTGCTTCAGGATTCCGAAGTCGCCACGACAAAGATTCATCATCCCAATGAGAATAAACTGGATATGCCGACCAAATTGATCACCCTGTGCCGATTCATTTTACCGACCTT
>JBAXIO010000017.1:0-86227 GCA_037138335.1 Bacteroidota bacterium | reverse complement strand
TTTCTGAAATGGCAAGGGCATCATTGGTTATTTTCACCTCCAGTTCAAGCTTCTTTGCTATGGTTATCTCGTTGAAGGTAATAACCAGTCCGTCGATGCGTTCATCGAGCGTACGGTAAGGCATGATCCTCACCGTGAACCACCTGCCATCGAGCGTAGTGATTGCCGTTTCAACAGGGATCAGGGTCTGGAGTACCTGTAACGCCACGAGATCAATTTCAGCGTAAAGCAAGTTGGAAGCCAGTTCGGTAAAAGGCCTGCCAATATCGGTTTTACGCAGTTTGATGATTTCTGTTATCGAGTCGGTAAACCTGCGAACGTTCAATTCCCTGTCGAGGAACAGGGTAGCGATCTCGGTGCTGTTGAGCAGGTTCTTCATGTCGTTATTTGCAAGAACGAAATCACCGATCTTGCTCTGCAGTTCTACATTCACCGTTTGCAGCTCTTCGTTCAGACTCTGCATCTCTTCCTTGGAAGTAGTGAGTTCTTCGTTGGTTGACTGCAACTCTTCATTGGTTGATTGCAGTTCCTCATTCGTCGATTTGAGCTCTTCCTGCGACGTCTGCATCTCTTCGCGCGTGCTTTGCAAATCTTCACAACTCCGCTGCAATTTCATTGTCAAATCCTTTACCTGGCCGGTTGACTTTCGCTTTCCGGTTGCCAAATTCGCCGGGTCTGGATTAACCGCGACCACATCGGTAAAAACGACGATGATATTCCCTCTTATCGGATGGGGGCTTTCGATGCGCTGAACGGTAATATCTATATACTGGGTTCCCCCGTTGATACCCACTTTGATATTGCGTACAATTACCGGGTCAAAGCTTTGCATCGCTTTGCGGAAGGCGTTCGGCAGGACTTCACGCAATCCTTCGCGTGCCATGGCATGAATATTCACGTTCATTTTGCCGGCTGGCGGTTCGAGATATTTTCCGATGCGGCCGGTAATAAAGAGGATGTCGCCTTTGTCGTTTACCAGAACACTTGCAGGAGCAAAGCGCTGGAGCATGATCTGTTCGGTAAGGGTTTGTATATTCTCAGTAACTGTTGCAGGTGGTATCTCCTTTGGCGCCACTCTTTTGGCGCGGGCAAAGGAACTCGGGAAATCAATGAGCTCATGTAAGGCAGGGGTTACTGTGCGTTTGAAGAATTTCAACCGGGTATCCACCTCATCAAATCCCTCAGAATATTTTCCAAGGGTTTCGGCTGTACCGAGCAACATGATCCCACCCTGGTTCAGACTGTAATTAAACAATGTGATCACTTTCTTCTGCAATTCGGGTTCCAGATATATCAGCAGATTACGGCATGTGAGTATATCGAGTTTTGTAAATGGCGGGTCTTTGATCACATTCTGAGGTGCGAAAACCACCATTTCACGGATAGAGGTGACCACGCTGTAACCTTCCCCTTCAACTTTAAAGAAGCGGCTTAACCGTTCGGGCGAAACATCGGCAGCGATATTTTTCGAATAATATCCCTTGCGGGCGATCTCAATGGAGTCATGGTCAATATCGGTGGCGAAGATCTGTAATGTAAGGTTTCGGTGTTTCCTGCTTTTTTCAAGCGCTTCCTGGAAAACAATAGCCAGTGAATAGGCCTCTTCGCCGGTCGAACAGGCCGTTACCCAGGCACGCAGCACATATCCGTCGGGCAGTTCACTCATCAGGGCAGGAAGAATGGTTTCTTTCAGTTTTGCCCAGACCTCTGCATCGCGGAAGAAGCTTGTAACGCCGATGAGCAGCTCTTTGAAAAGGATATCAACTTCTTTTGGATTTTCCTGCAAAAAGCGGACATAGTTTTGTATATTGTTGATCTGGTGAACACCTTTTCGCCGTTCAATTCGGCGAAACAGGGTGGTTTTTTTATATTGTGAAAAATCGTGTCCCGATTGCTCCCGCAGCAGGATGACTATTTTTTCGATGTTGCTTTGGGTTTTACCATCTATTTCAGGATCGGTTTTTAATGCCGGAACATATTTAAGAAAATCGATCAGTTTGGCAGGTAATTCATCGGCAGGAGCAATAATATCAGCAATTACGGCTTCGGTGGCGCTGCGGGGCATGCCATCAAATTTTGCCGAGTCGGGAGACTGAACCAGTACAATCCCGTTTTTTTCCTTGATGGCTTTCAGCCCCAGGCTGCCATCGGAACCCATGCCCGAGAGAATGATGCCAATACTTTGTTCCTGCCTGTCGTCGGCCAAAGAGCGGAAGAAAATATCAACAGGCAACCGCAGTCCCCTTGTTTCCACCGGGGCGAACAGGTGCAATGCGCCATTGAGTATCGAGAGGCTCTTGTTGGGTGGGATTACATACACACAGTTCGGTTTCACTTTGAGCCTGTCGCTTGCCTGGAAGACCTTCATGGGGTTGATCCGCTGCAACAATTCAGGCATAATACCAGGATGATTCGGGTCGAGGTGCTGAATGACCACGAAAGCCATTCCACTGTTATTGGGCATGTTACCGAAGAATAGCTCCAATGATTCCAGTCCGCCTGCCGAGGCTCCGATACCCACTATAGGAAACTGGTTATTATCGGATTTAGCTAAGGATTTTTCTTTGACAGGTAAGGGGGATTTTGGTTTATGGGGGGACATGGGAATGGATTTTGGTGAGTCCGAGATTGGTTTAACATGTAATTCCTTGTAAAGATAGGTTACAAATCAAAGAATTACTAATTGTTACCACTCTAGAGGAAGAACTGATGAGACTTAATTCGGTAACTTGATTATAAAAAATCAAGAACACTTCGTTCAAAAGTGAAAAAGGGCGTGAACCTCCGCCTTATTTCAGCTCATAGAGGTACCGCCAAGCACCCGTAAGCAACCGAAATAGCAAAAGGAACACACCCATTGGGTGCGCTCACTATGACTATTCCTCTGCTTACTTGAAAATTGGCGGTTTTCTATGAGAGAAATATTAGCAACGCAAGATCTTAATTATGTGTAAGAACGATAAATACATTTGCCGAGGTTTTAATCAAATTATTTAAAGAATAAAGCCTCAAGATTGTGATCAGTTTAACAAATATACAGCATTCATTTGTTTTCTGATCTACAAAGCCCAAATACTTAGAATACAATTAGGATTATTCTGTAAAATAGCGCTATGACCATGAATGGAAAATCAGATAGATTGCAGGCAGCAAGCGCAATACCATTCATAAAACTCATCAAATGTGTGGACGATGAGGTATATACCTCCTGCTTTTTCAATTTCCGCTTGATATTTCGCTTGGGCTTGGCTTTGACGGTCGTGGCCCCATTTGATTTCGATCTTTATGGATTTGCCCTGGATTGTAGCGGAGATGTCGGCGGAGCCTTTGGTCATGGCTGAGGGGATGTATTTGACTGATCCGATCGTTTTGCGGTGGCCGAGGATGTCGGTATAGGTTTTTTGGGTGCTGATGGTCCGGCCAGTTACGGAGATTCTTTCGGCCTGGCCGCCGGTGAGGCGGATGAATTTGATGACGGCTTTGGTGAGTTCGTTGGCGGAGTTGGCTTTGATGGGTTTACAATGGAGGTATTCGGGAGGGATATCGGGATATTTATTCCTGAGGTATGCTCGGTTCATTTCGTTGAGGATATGGATGGGGGTTGGCATTTTTTCTAACAATTACAAACGTGAATTTCTTTGTTAAGAGGTTAACATGTTGATATTTATTTGTTTACATCATCCTAACATTATTACAGACTTTTGGGCGAACCTATTATATTTTTTATTTTTACTTCCTATTCTGTAATCCTTATAGATTCCTATTATTACTTTTATTTTGTAAGAAAATAATATAATATATTAGTATACAGATATATAAGCACTTACAAAAAATCTCACAAAAATTTTCTTCCTGCCCTTGGATTGTAAGATTGTAAGGTTTTAAAATGGAAGTTCATCGGCGGGGTTTTTCAGGTTTTCGATTTTAAGCATGCTTTTCTTTATCAGATATGGCCTTGCTGTTTTGGGCGGTTCATTAACAAATGGATTGAAATAAATCGGGTTGGCTACCGGAGTAAGGTTAAAATCATTCTTAAGAACGGTTCTGATGTAAGGCAGATCAATTTTGGAATCGTTGAAAAAGAACTTGCTCTTAATGGATTTGACGTCGGCGTAGAATTCATCCTGGGCCCAAAGTTCATTCAGGAACAAATCTTCGAACAACATGACCATGGCTTTATACAGGCTGGATTTTGATTCCTTTTTAACGTCGAGTAGCGAACTGTTTGACAATTCGGCCGGGGTGAAGCCAGAGCGGTCCCTGGAGAAGTCGACCGGAGGCAAGGTGGTGAGGTAGTGAAGGAAGGCCGGAATTTCTTTGACCATGTCGGCCTCGATGTTGTGGTTGGTGATGGACGGAATGCTGACTTTACGAATGAAAAACCTGATTTCTTCTTCGTCGATACGGGCGAACTTATCTTCATTATTGGACGTAAGGATGATTTTACCGAAGAATGGCATGCGGTATTGGCTGACGAATTTCTGGTTTACGGAGATAAACTTCTGTGTTGCCATGGATTTGACTTTCTCAACGGTAATGGCTTTTTCAATGAGGGTTTCTTCGACGGCTATGATATTGCTGCTTGCATAGGTTGAATTGAAGCCATTGATGAGATCGTCGGGGGAGATGGTTGCCATGTTGTCGCCAAATATCATGCTGAGCCAGTTTACAAAGGTGGTCTTGCCGGTTTGCCGTTCGCGGCTAACCATGACCAGGATGGGCATCAGGCGATCGGGATGGAGATATAGGATCTGCAGATACCTTAGTCCAAGGTCATATTGTTCGCCGAAAATATGCCGGATCAGAACTTCGGTCCAGTCCCAGCTGCCAAGCGTTGGCTTATGTGTGAAAGAACGATACAGATTATAACAATTATTGACTATGGGGGAATAATTCAGGTTGTCGGGAAGGATAGTAAAATCGTCGAAGCGGGCTATTCTGTCGAGAATTGCCTTGCCGTGATCCTGCTTGATTGCATCAATCTTCCATGGTTTAAGCTCGGTGCGGCTGATCCCGAAGCGGTCGGTCTTTTTAATTTTCTTGAAATAGTCGACTCCGATCCTGATATATGGGACCTCTTCATCAAAATACTTCTGTTGGATCCAGGAAATGGCTGCATTGTACGAATCGTTAAACCTTAGGCGGACGAGGATCTGAAAGGGTGAATAGTAACATCCGTTGAGAAAAGGTGGAGCAGAAGAGCTGAATACATACAAGGAGTTGTGCTTTTTGCCCCATGTGGCTGAATGCTCATTGCCCTGCTTGCCCGGGCGTTTCCAGTACTCGATGTCTTCAGTTTCATCAGTCCGAAGTTTTACCCAGCCTTTATCCTCAAGGAGTTTTTTAGCATAAGCGGAGCAGTTCCAGTTGAAGTAGCTCACGGGGTCGGTGTTGTCGAAATGAAGATCGTGAGGAAGGACGTGAGGAAGATCGTTAGGAAAATCGTGAGGGAGGACGTGAGGAAGGGCGTGGGTGAAGGTTTTGGCAAAGGTTATCAGGTAGTTGCGTTCGTCCTGGGTGATTGTTGGGATGGAATTGATTGATCCGCTGAGGATGGTGTAGTTTGGGGAGGGACAGACCATGGTATAGCCGCCTTCGCCCCGGGTTTCGATCATGGATTCTCCAGTGGGCCAGTTTGCCAATTTGCGGTTGCCTTCATAGATACTGGTCTCGTACCGATAAAGTATATGATATCCGCCCCGGGGTGAACGCTCGATAGGAGGATCATAGCGGGACAGGATACATTTTACTCCTTCATCTGAAATGAAGTGGTTATAGATCGCATCGATATCCTTCTCATGCGCATCGAAATCCATGACCTCCAATCCGCCTGAAACAGAGCCAGAAATGAGGGCCAGTCCCCATGCCTGTAAAAACAGTTGATCACAATCCTCAAAATCGGGCAGGGCCTTCTGATACTTCTCCCATTTCAGTGTTGCCCTTTTGTCGGAGCTTACCGGAATTACCGATAATCCCGCGAGCAGATAGTCTTCGGCGATATTTTGCAAGGGGTTAGGCATTAGGGATGAGGGATTAGATTGAAATTAAAATGGAAGGTCATCTTCGGGCGGTTGGAATGAAACCGGGCCGGATGATTCAGGGCTGGCCTGGGCTGATTTCATCGCGGGAGTCATTAGATAATCATTCAGTTGGGCGTCGGTTGGTTTGTCCTGGTTCTGGATTTGTTTTTCTTCGATGTAACCGGTGATCCTGATCTTGCCGGAGTCGGTGAGCCGGGCCCAGGCGGATAAGCGGAGTTCAACTCCTTTGAACTTTGCTTCGCCGAAGAAATCGGGGGAGGTTTCTTTTTTCTTGTTTTCGGGATACACTTTGATGAGGCTGAAGGTGCCTTCTTTTGTTTCGAATTTGTCGGACATGGGTTGAGGGATTGAAGGTTTGATTGGTTAGGTTTAAAAGGGATATTTTGATAAATACACTTCAAGGCCTTTGTCGGCTACCCATACGGATGCGTTGGGGGCTTTTGGCTGGACTGATTTTGAAAACATTATTGCATCGGAATTGGCACTACTAAGATGCAAAAGGACGATATTCCTGACCTGCCTCATATCATTTGCCTGCAGGAATTCCATGCAGGTAGCCAGGCTCATGTGTTTGCCCAGGGCCCGGTCGCTGGTTAAGATATCATCCTGGTAATTGGCTTCGATGAGGATGTGGTTGAGACAATTGAATTTATTGGGGATGCAGGCTGCATCGGTAACAAAGAGGATGGAGCCTGAGTAAGGATGGCTGATGAGGAAGCCCAGGGTAGGAACGCCATGGGGAACCAGGAAGGGAATGATTTTAAATTCCCCGATCCGGATCATGGAGCAGGCCTGGATGGGATGGACCCGATGGCCTGATAAGCCCGCGGTCTGAATGGTTTCGGCTGAGGTGAAGATATCGATGCCGGCCTTCATATAATCAGCGGCATACTTGCAATGATCACCATGAGAATGGGTGATGAAACAGGCGGAGACCTTCCGCAGATCATAATTAAGGGCTTTTTTGACTTCATGGAAGCTAATACCGGCCTCGAGGATGATAATCTCGAAAAAGGATTCGAGGAGATAGCAGTTGCCAGAGGATTCGCTGCCAAGGACTTTGAGTGTCATCAGAAACCAGGTTCTTTAGGTGAAACTTCTTTTTTCCACTCACACTTGGCCTCGGGTTTTAGGGGTGTGGCTGGTGGAGGTGGATCAAGAGTCTCAATGATGGCCTCGACGGGTTCCTCTTCGGGGATGTCGATAAGGGCTCCCTGGTTGGCTTCGGCTTCGATTTCGGCTTTTACCCGGCCGATTCGTCCATCTTCACCAGGTTCCATGAGCACAGAATCATCGCTGGCAGCAATCAGCAGTTTACAAGCCCGGTTGATCACCGTCTTCTTTGCCATCTCACCTGGGAAATTGGTATGGGCCGGGCTTTTGCCTTTGGTGGGACCCTGTTCCCATGACTTCTGAATCTGAGCCATGGTCATGATTTCGGTATTGACGGATCCGTCGTCAAAGGTTATCACGGCATATGCTCCGATGATCTTTGCATCGTCGAGGTTTTCCATACGCTGGGCATGAGAAGTGATCTGCTTCATACCGGTGGTGGTATCGATTGCATATTCAAATACATCGCCTTTGTAAATGACCCCTGCATAAATATTCTTCATGGAACTGTACCTGCGAGCCAGGGCAATGCTTCCGGCGTATTCGCGCTGCATGGTTAATTTGTTGCCGTATACGATGAAGCTGCACTGGCGCTTTGCCGGGTTGAGGCCCTGAACGACCATATTGAACAATGAATTCGCAATGGAATCAGGAGTCGATGACTGAAGGACCGGGAGGTTGGCCTTGTCTTTCATATCCTGCAGAATCAACCAGGCCGAGCGGAGTGCATTTTCGGCGCTGTAATCGGGAGGAAGGGCGATTCCGCCGATTTCTTTTAGGCTGTTTACCTTGGTGAGGACTTTTTCGACCAGAGGCTGTTCGAATCTTTTGATTGAGTTTTCTGTTGACATGGGATGTGGTTTTTTTGAATGTCGAATATCGAATATTGAATATTGAATGTCGAAGTGTTTTTATTTGATTATCAATGTTTTGTCGGTGCTGACGATGAGGTTTATGAGTTGGGATTGGGTGGAAGGGATGATATTCACAGATTCCCGGTTGTCGATCCAGATGGGGGCGGTGATGTTGTAGTGTTTGCTCAGGGTGTTGATGATGTCGATGCCGGCCTGGATCTTGCCGGCGCTGTTGACGTCGGCATAGGGTACGCCCTGGACCATGCAATCACAGGCTTCTTCTATGCCACCGTTGATGAGGGTGTTGAACATCCTGAATTTGACGAGACTGAATTTGCCGTTGACCCGGGCTTCAACCATATCCATGCGGGAGCGGGTATAGGCATCCATGGCGAATTCCTGCTTTTCGAGGTTGCTGATTTGGGAAGCGAGGGATTTTTCAAGGGCCAGGAGTTCGTTGATACGGGTTTTGCCGCGCTTGATCACATCGAGATGTCCCAGGGTGACCTGAAGGTTGTAGATTTGAGACTGGAGCCGGGATTTTTGCTGTTTGAGGGATTCGAGGTTGAGCTTCGGAGTTTCGAGGATCTGCAGTTCAAGTTTTGCAATCTGCTGGCGGATTTCAACGATCTGAGGAATGGAGTCAGGATCAGGGTCCCGGGGAGCTGGCAGAGTTTCGGATTCGGAGAGTTGTTTGGAAAGTGATTCAAGTGATGCTGAAAGTTTATGGATTTTGGCATTGGTAGTTTCGACATCTGCCGTGATTTCGCCAAATGTTACAGAAAGCCGGCGGCCCCGGGATGTGATATCCGCCAGCCGTTTTGAATTATTTTCAGTGAAGGCCTGAATCATTTGGGCCGACTTTTCGGCAATGCTTTCTGGATCCAGTTCCCGTTTGCAGAGGGGACAAACAAATTCATCCTCCTTAAAAACCAATTCTGCCATACTGACCGCGGTCCATTCGGCCCTGAGTTCATTGATCTCGGATTCGATGGACGACTTGGATTGTATTAAAACATCGAGTGCATGCTGCTCATCTTTCAACTGGCGAGAGAAAGCAGAATGCTTTTGCTTCAGATCGTTGAGCCTCAGCAATTGTTCATTCCGGGCCTTCTGCAGCCTTGATTTCTCTTCGAACTGCATTGAATTCATGGTTTCGCGGAGTTTGAACACCTGGTTCTGGATGGCCTGGATCTCTTCTGCCTTCTGCTTGTAAGCCGTGACCTGGTCGGTGATCGTATTCTCTACATCGAGCAAGGCAGCCTGTTTTCGGGAAATATCAACTCTGACAGCTGCGAAGTCGACCGGTTCGGGCAATCCCTTGGTAACTTCATCGATACGGGAAGGAATGGTCTTTAACTCATCGCCCAACTTCTTTTTACGAACCACAATCTCCTTACGGAAATCGGCCAGGCCCTTACCGGAATTGAGAATGGCGGTAATATCCTTTACCTGGGCCTTATCCATTTTGCCCAGCACTTCCTTATCGCTGATCTCACCGGCAATCAGGATCAATACCTGGCGACGATCCTGCCACTTCATAGTATTGAAATACAGAGCCGATGTGAGCAGCTTAAACAAACCTTCATTGATGAGACCGTCAATCTTTGACTTGTACTCACCAGCCTGCAGGGGGACTCCATTCCACCAGAACAGGGTTTCGTGACCTGTAAGCTCCGATTGCTCAGCGCCACGCCGGCGGGTCCACTTTTCCTGGTATATCCGTTTAAGGTTCATTGAAATGCCATCCGCAGACAATATCCCTTCAACAGAATGTTCAAGCATGGGAATTGCCCTGCCGGTTTCATCCAGGGTTTTGATGTTAAAATCCTTAGCATCGCGGGAATCTTTACCGAATAAAAGCCAGGTAAAGGCATCGAAGATTGTGGATTTGCCAGTTCCGTTTTCGCCGTGGATGTTGGTAACGGCGCCGAATTCAATGGCAAGCTCCCTGATGCCTTTGAAGTTCGTGAGGATTAGTTTATGGAGATGGATTTTCATGGGGTCATGAATTGGGGATTGGGAATTAGAGGTTGACGGGATTACCGGACGAGGCTGGCGAGGGCGTTGGCTTTGATTTCATCGACCGTGGAACGCCTTGCCGATTTAACCCAGGCCAGGAGTTCCACCTTTGAGAAATACAGGCGGCCCCGGCGTTTCATGCAGGGAATGGCGCGCTGATGAACGTAACCATAAACCGTTGGCACGGTAACGGATAGCAATTCGGCTGCCGATTCAATGGTAAGGAGTTCATCCTTGACCGGATCGTTGGAGGTGGGAAGGGATTCTTTTAAGGCTTTACGGACCTGGTTGTAGATGAGGGTTTCAAGGTCTTTTAATGAAAGGGGGGAGAGGATGAGATCGTGCATAGCTGATTTGATTTAAAAACCAGCTGCAAATAAAATACAAAAAAAAGCGAATAATCCAAATTGCCGTCGCCTAAATTGCCGAACGGCAAATTAGGCAATTTAGGCAATTCAGGCAAAATTGGCTAATGCCTATGTATCAACTAATTAGGTAAAAGAGACAGGCCAGGGAAGAGATATAAGGGAATTCAGGAAATCGGCAATTCAGGCAATTCAGGCGATTTAGGCAATCCAGGCAAAATCGCACAAAAGGGCCATTATTGCAAAAAGTGAAACAGAAATGGTATTCTTTAATTCCTCGAACAGGTAGGAGAATTCAGCTGGAGAAGGGTGGACATGAGTAATTGTGGAGAAGCTGATCTTTTCAGTTTTGAATGTGTTCATACATATAGACTGGATTTCGGATGTCGTGAACTTTGTTTTCCTGCAATAGCCTTGAATGGCAAGCCATTTTACTAAGGCTATAATGATCAACTTCCATCCTGATTTGTAGTCCTGCCAGGTGCCATTGGCCGTGCAATAGTTTTTCTTTTGAAGCTGGCCCATGACCTGCTGATAGTCTGATACGTTATTAAACGCTTCAAGAAGTGTGTTAAAGGCAGGCTTCTTTTTCCTGATCGCATAGGAGCTTAAGGATTTGGGATTGAGATAACCAGTGGAAGGAGCCGTAGCAGGGAAAGTGAGGTTGTGCATCATTTTCACAAGGTAGCCTTCAATAATCCGCCTTAATTCAGGACTGAAATACTGAGGGTTTTCATGAAAGCGTTGAAATGTAGCCGAAAGCCAGGTTATGGAATCACCGCCCCGATGAATGTAGGCATCGAGAAGGTTCTGCAGGATCGCAATAATAATTTCCTCATTGACAAAGATCTGATTAAGCCCGTTATATAAAGAAGAAAGATCAATGGTGTTAAGCTGTTCAACGTGATCGTCGGTCAATTCAAGATCGGGATAGTTTTTCAACAGATCCTTTACCGGCAGTTTCTTGTCCTGGACCGATATGGTATGATCAAGATTCAGCAGTAACCCATACCTGGGTACATATTCAGCGACCTTCATAACAAGAATGGATTTGTTTATTCCGGCCAAGGTGACCAACCCCATGAAAAGGGGAAACAAACAAAATTATAATGAAAGATCGAGGACTATCTGTTGATAAAAATTATTCTTCTTTATGTTTTCAACAATATAGCACCCTAAAAAATAATCATTACCGTATTGGAGATAACCACTTTGGTAGGGTTATTAACATATGAAAGGTTGTTAATCGCCGGAAGACGGATGGAAGGTTTTAACGGGAATTCTTAAATATCGGTTTCGGGCAGTAACATATTGGCCCATTTCTTCTTTTCTTCATCCTCGAAATTGGCCAGGTAATTCTGAGTAGTTTGCTTATTTCGATGACCCAGGGATTCACTGATAAACTCGACCGAGGCTCCTGATCGTTTTAATACCGTGGCAAAGCTGTGCCGGGCGGTGTAGGTAGTTGCCCGGGCGATCTTAAGCTCATTGCAGATGTTCGTCATGTTTTTATTGATCGTTTGCACCGCCTGCTGAATGGCCCGGTATTCATCGACGGGAGTCATGTCTTTGGTAAGGATGGGAAATATATACTGATCGCTGGTTCCGGGTTTATTGCCGTGGAGGTCGATAATTCGGCCGATTTGTTTGGTAATCATGATATCGATGGTTGTTTCCTCATCGACCGATTCGGCCGTTTTTGCCCTGATCAGGGTGATCTTTTCCCCCTTGATATTCGCGTACTTCAGGCGGGCCATGTCTTTTATGTTGATGCCGTTGCAGAGATAACTGAACAGCCAGTAATCGCGGCTCATTTGCTCAATGGTTCCTTTGGCGGCAGGGTAGGAGGCGATCTTCGCAACATCGGCCTGGGTTAAGGCCTTTTTGGTGTTCTTGCCTTTGGGGATGGAATAGAGTCCTTGCTTTGACTTTCCAAAGGGATAAAGCACGCCTACCGGCTTAACCAGGTTAAACACCGTGCGGACATTCCGGAGATAGATACCGACGGTGGTACGTCCGTTCACTTTCGTGCGGGATTTGGTCTTGCCCGATTTTGTTTTCCATTCAATCACTTTGGGGGTGAGCATCCAACCTTCGTAATCTTTCAGAAACTTTACTGTGACATTCTCGAAAGGGAATTTTTCTTTGGCTGTAAACTCTTTCAGAGACCTTAGAGTGCATTCATAGGCAACAGCAGTACTTATGCGTCCGTCCTTCCTGATATTCCCAGCTGCGACTTCCAATGCCGAAAACAGATCATCTTTATCCTTGGGTTTGGAAAAATATTCAGTTTCAAAGCCTTCAAACGTGAAAGGCTTAAGATTTTTAATTACATCATCGCCCTTTGTTTTGAATCCGGAAAAGATTGTGTTAATGATCTTGTTTTTAACGCCATTAGGTTTTATACTCATTGCATTGTCAAAATCTTTCTTTGACAGTTGGATTGATTTCCCGGCCAAACCAGCCATTTCAGGTTCATCCCTTGACGGATATTTCATTACTGCCTGCCAGGATTTCCGTTGATAGATTACCCGAAGATAGATTGGGTAACGTCCGTCTTTTGTTGCTTTTTTCCCGAGAACTAATAAAACGGTTGGATTTTGGATTGCTTTCATAACAGGAATATTTTTCAAGCATTTTTCAAGCAAATATACGAAATATCACAAAAGTTGATTTGTAATATTATTAACAACATTGTTTTAATAGCTTGTATTACTGATTAATACAATATTTTTAAAAATTCTACAAAAAATAAAAAAGTCGTAAAATTATGACTACGGATCAGAAGGTTACAGGTTTGAATCCTGTCGGGGTCACTGAAAAACAGCCACTTACAGATAAGAATGTAGGTGGCTTTTTTTTTGTGCACACAAATGTACATACAATGGCTGATATAACCTTGTTAAAGAATACTCGACGGATAAATCAGAGTGCCTGGACCTTCAGCTAGTCACCGAGTCAATCCATTCCTTTATAAAACCAAGTAAGGCTTCTTTCCCGGTTTCATTATGGAGTTCGTGGAAAAACCCGTCCCAGGCCTTGAAGGTATGAGGGGCAGTCACTTTGCCTGAAAATTCCCGGCTGGCTGAAAAAGAAGTCAGGGAATCATCTGTCCCATGCATCAACAGGAGTGGACAGTCAACTTTGCCGGCATTGGATAGAGCATATTCACCTGCATTTGAAATCTCAAGAAAGGTCCTTACCGATATCCGGCTGTGAACCAGAGGGTCGGCAATATAGGCCCTTGCAACTTCAATGTCGTGGCTTAAATAATATGGATTCAATCCATCCGCCTGGGTCATTGAAGGGAATACCATGTTTACCAGCCTTGCCAGCATGACTTTGTACCATGGTGGTTTGAGCGTCAATTTCAGCCAGGGGCTTGTAACGACAGCGCCGGCCACGTTTGGTCTGTACCTGATGAGGTAGTTTAACACAAGGTTCCCGCCCATGCTGTGGCCATATAAAACAAGAGGTAAACGAGGATGCCGGGTTCCTGCTTCTTTTATGAACAGGCTGATATCATCCATGATCGTTTTATATGAAGCGAAATGGCCTCTCTTACCGAAAGACTTTCCATGCCCGCGAAGGTCAGGTATAATCAATACGTAACCGGATGATGCAAAATAAAATCCCACATGATGGTACCTGCCGGCATGGTCACTCAAACCATGGATTAGCAGGATCATTGCCTTGGGTACTCCTGCCGGGGACCATTCGCAGGCATGAAACGCCTGCCCTTGACCGGTTGATATTTCAAATTCCTTTAACGGCATGAGCATATAGACCTATTATCCTGCAATCCTGTTTAATTTAGCTAAAAGAGGGAAAACTGGGTAAAAAGACCCGGGTTATTTCATTATCGCCAGGTTCTCGGTATCAACCTCGAGATAGATAAAATTCCCAACCGTTTTCAGGTACTCTTTTATCCGTAAGGCGCCCGAATGCTTCGATTCCATCACGATCAGAAAGTGCGGATGTTTCTTTATAAACTCCCTGCCACCCAGGAGAACATCGATCTCCATGCCTTCGGCATCGATCTTAATCAGGATCTTATCTTCATCGGTGTATTTAATGGTTGATAATACTGAATCAAGGGTTTTGATCTCAGCTTTCACAATAGTCCAGGTCTCTCCCCTGGTTTCGACATAATCGGTATGAATTGAAGCGAGATGTGATGCGCCGGTATTCCTGGATTCAAAAATAAAATCTTCTTCGGATGTTTTTGAACCAAGTCCATACTGATGGGCGGTGATCATCTCTTTAAGACCATTCCTTTCAATATTCCGGACGATGGATTCACAATTTTCTTTAATAGGCTCAAACGCATGGCATGGGATCCCTTTTCGCGCAAGCAGGAAGCTGTATGTTCCCACATTTGCCCCGATATCAAAGAAAAGGTTATAATCGCGGTAATGCTGCAGAACAAACCTTTTCACATTCCATTCATATGCAAAATTCAGGAACTGGAAATCAAGCGTACCCTTGCGTGTTTCGAATGTACCCAGGCTGCTTTTATAAATACGTTTTGGCGGATTTGCTTTCCCGTTTATAACATACAGGATAGAGGTCAACAAAAAATAAAACTCACCAAACTTAAGATAATCTGCTACATATCTCAGGAAAGTCCGGATTTTATTCATGTGAAGAAGATTGATAAAAAAAGACTTGAATAATTTTAAAGTGCAAAGATAGAATCCTATCTGAAACATGAAAATTCCAATGCAAATATTTATGAACCATCATATGACGTATCCTGAAATTCATTTTTTCATAAAGTGTTTATAAGTTTTTATCATCAGAGGAGATTTTGTATTTATTTTTTTAATTAGCTTTGCGGCCTGTTAAATAATTATCAATAGATGCCAGCCAGCCGCCGGAATATTAAAATTCTTTCAATCCTGTTCCACAGCCTGGCTATTGCTATCATTGTTTTCGGGTCCATCATCAATTTCCACCAGTATAAGATTTGGGGAAAACCCCTGATCCCCCAGTTCGTTGGGATCAAACGTGATGTTGAAAAAGCCACCAAGATCCTTTCAAACGGGAACCTTGTGATTAAAAGCAATCTTCCTCAAAAATTCCCAACCCTTTCATCGGCAATCCTGCCGGTCGAAATTTTCCGCCATAGCTCCGGGACAGCTGGTTTTATCACCATTGACCTTTGTTATAAGGGACCGGGTTTTGAACATCTCGCTGCTTCCGGTCTCAGGGCTCCGCCTCTTTCTTAATCCTGTTTCACCCGCTTTTCATGCCTGCCTGACATTGTAATGCCAGGGTTGCGTCTTGTTAGCCGGTGAATAGCAGGCTGTCAACCGGGAGATCTCATCCGCAGTCAACAGCATTAAGATTCCAATTCCAGTTTTTAAGCTTAATATAATTTTAAAATGAAAAAGAGCATTTACTTTTTTGCAGTACTTATAATTAGTTCCTCATCTTTTCTTTTTAACAATTCAATCAGGGCGCAGGGTTCATTGGTTAATGACACGGTCACTATGGGAGCATCCTATGCCAATGAGATTTATTACAGCATGGCCAATGGAAAAATACTGTCTTCGCCCCGTAATTCCTGGGACATTGCCTTCAGGACAAAGAAATTCAGTTCCAGCATCCTTACCAATGACGGGATGGGTGTTGTTTTGTACACTTACCCCAAATCGGATACCAGCGGATGGGCCACCATGGATACAGCCGGTTTATACAGTTGGGCCCGGATGTTTAATGACCCCAATAACTGGGAAAACGGGGCCTTTTCCCGCAATGCCAAGAGCCATCCCGATTACGGCTGGGCAATATACAATGATGTGACCCATGACCTCGTTGCAGACTCTTTGTTTATCATAAAACTCAGTAATGGCAGCTTTAAAAAGCTGTGGATAGAAAACAAACGTTCGGTACAGGATATTTATCATTTCCGCTTTGCAAATATTGACGGCACTGGTGAGCACACCGACACGTTGAACCTGGCTGGTGATCTGGGTACCGATTTTGTCGGATTCTCTTTTGAAACAAACCGGAGAGTTGATTTTCAGCCCAGCCTGGCTGATTGGGATATTGTGTTTACTCGATACATATCAATCCAGCCTAACGGGACTCCTTACCCTGTCACCGGGGTTTTGAATAACCAGGGGATCAAAAGCAAGAAATTTCAGCCTGTTCCACTCTCTTACAATGATTATGAGGTCAATTCCTGGGATTCTTTAAGATCTTCTGTCGGCTACGACTGGAAGGAACTGAATAACCAGACATACACTTACACTATCGTTGATTCCCTGGTTTATTTTATACGACAGGCCAACAAGGATATTTACAAGCTTTATTTTACAAACTTTGCCGGAAGCACTTCCGGTGTTATAAATTTCACGAAGCAGAAAGCTCTCTCTTTCGGAATAAGTGAAATGAACCGGTCCGGGTTATCAGTTAAAGTATATCCCAACCCGGTCACAACAACCATGCATCTTCTCGTTTCCGGCAATACCGGCGACGAAATCCATATCGTTCTTTCAGATCTGTCGGGCAGACAACTTGGTGCAGATCATCCTTGCAGGCTCATGGAGGGCCTTAACCTGTTTACGCTTGATGTTGCCGGGCTGACCCCTGGTGTGTATTTCGTGACTGCTTCAACTGCAGCAACGAAAGCAGTTACGAAAGTGATCATCACCCGTTAATATGGGAAAAGGCCCTTTCAGCCTCCTGATTGGATTAATAATCAGCCTTCTGGCCATAGCACAAGCTAATGGCCAGAAGGCGTTTATTAAGGTCATCGACAAGAAGAATTCCGAGCCGATTGCATACGCCCATGTATGTTTCGAAGGGCTCAAAACAAAGAAATCACTGTATACCCTGACCTCTATTGAGGGAACAGTTACAAACGAGGTTCAGGAGCCTTCAAAGATTGTCATTAGTTTTATGGGGTATCTAAGCTGTAAAGACACTATACGCCCCGGGCAATCTCTCGAGATCCGCCTTGAACCATCAACAATGAGAATGAATGAAATAGTAGTTACAGCCCAGTATACACCAGAAAAAGCCGACAAGTCGATTTACCTTATTGAAGTCATAAATTCCAGGCAAATCGAGATGCAGGCTGCGACAAATATGGCTGATTTGCTCAGAAACCAGTCGGGCATGCAGGTCACCCAGGACGGCGTTCTCGGGACCAGTCTTAAAATACAGGGCTTATCAGGCCAGAATGTCAAATTCCTGCAGGATGGGGTTCCAATGATCGGCAGGATGAACGGGAATTTCGACCTGAACCAGATCAACCTAAACAATGTTGACCATGTTGAACTTATTGAAGGCCCCATGTCGGTCATCTATGGGAGTAATGCCCTTGCCGGTGTTATTAACCTGATTACAAAAGAAAATAAGACTTCCCTTCTAAACACAACGGCAAACACTTATTATGAAACGGTTGGAGTCTTCAATTTTGACGCCACTGTGTCGGCCTGTCTCAGGAAGCATGGTTTTATGATAGACGGAGGAAGAAATTTCTCACCGGGCTACTCATCAACCGACACCAGCCGGTCCAAGGCTTTTAAGCCAAGGAGGCAGTACTTCTTCGACGGATACTATACTTATACATCGGGTATGCTGAAACTTAAGCTGGGAGGCGATTATTTCAATGAATTGCTGGAAGACAAAGGGGCATTGCAGCCTGTTTACTATATAAACGCACTTGACAACTATTTTACTACTATCAGGTATTCAGGCAGGGCCGAAGCATCGGTCAAACTGCCCCGCAGCAAATTCATTAACCTGATGGCATCCTATTCTTTTTATGAGAGGCGGAAGCAGCAATACGATATGGAGCTGACAACACTTGAAAAGATCCCGATAACCAATTCCGATGGACGCGATACCTCATCCATAGTGTCATGGACCGGGAGGGGAGCGTTTGCGGCAAACAACGTAGGGCATAAAATCAATTACCAGACCGGAATTGACCTCGACTATGAAACAGGTACCGGGAAGAGGATTCTCGGGCACAGCCAGCAGATAGGCGACTATGCTGCATTCTTCAGCCTTAAGTATGAGCCGGTCAAATCGCTGTCGATTCAGCCTGGGGTCCGGTTTATTTACAATACAAAGTATGATGCCCCTGTCGTATATGCCCTGAGCACTAAATGGGACATGTCGCCGGAATGGAACCTCAGGTTTTCATATGCGAGGGGATTCAGGGCTCCTGATATAAAAGAACTTTACCTGAACTTCCAGGATGTAAACCATGATGTTATAGGTAACCCGGATCTTAAAGCAGAGCAGTCGAATAACTTCACCCTGGGTATAAACCTGATGTCAGAAAAGAAAAAGACAGTCTTTAATCTTGAGCTCGGCGGGTTTTATAACCTGATAAATAATGTCATTCTTCTGGCCCCTACAGGTGTTACACCAACTCAGTATACTTATGTTAATCTCAGTAAATTCAAGACCACGGGAGGCTCAGCCGGACTTGGGTTCAGCCTGTACCCGGCACTCAGGCTTCAATTGTCGGTTTCTGAAACGGGAGTTACCGGAAGCCTGGATGAAGGAACCTCGCCCGGCCCCATGCGATGGCTCACTGAACTGAGTTTAACGGCAAGCTATACCATAGCAAGGCCGGAGCTCACTTTTTCGTTGTTTTACAAGTACACAGGAATGGCACCCCAGGTTGTGTTTAACGATAAAAACCTTGACTGGGGATATGTGGACCCATATAATCTGATGGATATCACTGCAGCCAAAAGCTTCTGGGAGAACCGTATAAGGCTTTCGGCAGGGGTTAAGAACATGTTCAATGTTACGACGGTTCCTGCAAGTGGCATGGTTGGGACCCATGGCTCGGGAGGGGATGCGATGAACATCGGCTGGGGAAGGACCTTCTTTGTAAAATTCGGCTTCACTTTTAATAAATACAAATGACAAGACTGCCTTTCCCCATATTGATCGTGGCCCTGGCCTGCACCCTGAATTCCTGTTTTAAAAAGGATTCCATAGTGCCTCTTCCTGAAAGGGGTAATGTGCTGGTCGACACCATTGCAATGACGGCGTCCTATAAATACCAGGTCTATTTCAGGCTGGATTCCGGCCTGGTTACTTCCACCAATGAACGAACAGCAAGCGACCTGGGTTTTGACTGCAGCCCTTCAGGTTACCATATTATTCTCAATACCGCCGATTTCATGCGGATTGCCGATATGGGCATGCAGTCATTCGGGGGTGCCATAGATACTTCAGGTGCCAGGTGGAAATTCGACAAATCAGACGGGGATCCTGATTCCATCGCCACAGGGCAGTGGTTTGTTATTGTCAGGGGGGATACCATATCCAACGGCCATGTTTGGGCGCTTGACCTTGGCAGGGATACTGCAGGTATTCACCTTGGATTAAGGCAGGTTGTTTTCGACAGCCTTAAACACGGAATTTATTACTTCAGGTATACCGGTATCAATGGAGGGAGCATAAGCCGGGCCTCGGTCCCGAAAGACCAATCAGTCAATTATATGTATTTTGGGATTCGGGCCGGGGGTATGGTTCTGCCGCTGGAACCTCATAAAACCAGGTATGACCTTTTATTTACGCAATATACGACCCTGCTCTTTACCGATGCCGGCGCTGCATATCCTTACCTTGTCACAGGTGTTCTTTCAAACTCCATTGGGGTCAGGGTGGCTGTAGATACTGTTCATCCCTTTTCTTCAATCGACTTAAGCCTGGCAAGGACCTTGAATTATACCAGCGCCCTCGATGCAATAGGATATGACTGGAAAGTATATAGTTTTACGGCCGATGCCTATACCGTGAAGACTAACCGGGCATATATAATTACGAATGCCAGCGGGTTATATTATAAGCTAAGGTTTACCAGCTTTTACAGGGCAGGGGTAAAGGGTTATCCCGTTATCGAGACCCAGCGCCTCTGACACCCTTTTCAGAAACGCGTTCGTATTCTTTCGCCAGAGTTTCCCTTGAAATCGTCCAATGATGCCCGGGCAGGAACAATTCACATCCTGTATCGAGAAGTGTTTTCCAGCTCTTTAACAGGCTGGCTGCATCGTCAGCCCAGGGAGGAAATGCCCTGCCCGGAAAGAGTGAAACGCAGGTGTCGCCGGTTATCGCAAGCTGGTCGTCGATGATCATGCTGCATGAGCCCATGCTGTGCCCGGGTGTATGAACAAGCCTTGCATTGATTCCAAAGACTGTTAAATCGAGAATGTCATCCGCCAGCACATCACCTGGAACACCACTGACTTTGAACTTATGCTCAACCCTGGGAGCACCAAGGTTATATAAAAATCTTGTAACAGGCATATTACCATGTGGGAGCGGGCTGAGGCCTGATTCGAGGAAACCTGCCTCAGAGCGGTGAACGATGACAGGCATTTTGTACTTCTCCTTCAATATAGCTGCGCTGCCTGTATGATCAAAATGTGTATGTGTTAACACGATGGCATCCAGCTGTTTGAGACCGATTACTTCAAGTCGTTTAAGAAGTAGTCCCGAGAAGGTTGCAGGGCCTGTATCAACCATGACGTCATGCCCGTCGAATGAAACGAGGTATACGTTGGACCAGCCCCAAAGAAGCCGTTCAACCTGAGTTCCGTTTCGTGTTTGCCAGTATCGCATCTTCTATACCCTTTAACGTGCTATCAATGGAGCAATTTTATAAGATCGTCGCTGATACCGATACGGTAACCCTGCGAAAGATATAAAACCTCGCCTTTAAAATTGATTACCGTGACGAGGGGGAAAGAAGCGACAGTTCCCATGCCGGTATTGTCTGAAATAAGTTTTATGAGTTGAACCGGCGATACCATGCATGAGGAACCTGAAGGCATGTCAGCTGACACCTCTTTGATAAAATCGGTTTCTTCTTTATCATCCCTGAACAGGAAAAACAACCTGATGTTCTTCTTTTCCAGTTCCTTCTTTTTTGCTTTCAGATCGGCGATCAAATGCCTGGTGGGCTCTTTACCGGGCTCCATCCAGGCCAAAACCAGGTTTCCCATAACAAAAGGGCCAGCCTGGGGCAGAACAGATAAGAGGGTCTTAGGATCCATCTTCCCTAGAACCGAAGGGGCCGGTTCTTTGCGAAGGCTGATCTGCTGTTTAATTTCCTTTCCCGGGTTTAGGTTGAAGAAAGAGAGGCTTGAAAGCACGGTTCCGTCCTTAAGCCGGTTCCCGGTCACCATGAGGTAATAGCCTTGCGCCAGGTCAAGTTCACAGGGGAAACTTCCAAGGCGGGGGTCAGTCTCATAATCAAGGGACCTGAAAAAGCCATCTTCAAATTTTTCCAGTGTGAAATGGATAAAATATTCAGGCCTTCGGTTATTCTTCGGATCCGAATCCAGGAGGAGCCTGAACCTGTCGCCGGGCGAGGGTGTTTTGGGATCAAATTGCACATCATGCCAGGCATTGTTGAAATAATACTGGGGAAGGCGTGTGCCGGGCTCCAGTCGGGCAGCAACACCAAGGCTTCTGCATGCTGCCACAAAGAAGATATCCCTGGAATGGGGGTCAGCGACTTTCAATTCATAAACCCCGATAGGCGAGAGGGGAGCCTTGCTGTAATTCGCTTTATTGTCTGTTTGAATATTCGTTTTAACCCATTCAGCAAGTATGGCAGGATCAGTTGCGGCCTTAGCCCTGAAACTTCCGTCAAAGCATTTAAACAGATATGATTTATAAGGCCTTAACCATTCATTGTCCACCCGGGGATTTAAGAGGTATTTATAAAATATATCCCTGTCCTTTCCAGCGCTGCCGGGGCAAACAGTATAATTTATATTGTCCATCAACACCTCAAAAGTTACATCCCTCATGTCTTTTAAAGAGATGACGGAAAGAAGGGGAAACAGCAGGTTCCTTCCGGATTTGCTGGCCGAGCCTGCAAAATCGATAATCGTCCTGTAATTGCCGCGGCTTTCCCTGAGGAATTGCCAAAGCGTATCGGGATCCAGTTTTAATGTTGCGGCAATCCTGTATGATTTTGAGCTGTCTATGAATGTTGCTTCATAAGCCGACCTTAGTTTATCTTCAAAATCAAGCCTTTTGGTGTTGGCAGTTTTCAATGAGTCAGGCAAAACGAAAGTAAGCGGGATTTCAGGAGGGGGAACAAGATCTTCCTGCAGGCAGTATTCCCTGCCCGGCTTCAATGATATTTCCAGGGCAACCGTGTCGACTGATTTTACTGTGATTTTCCTGAAAGCATATCTCCCGTTTTTAGAAGCCCAAACGATCAGGTCCCCAAATCCGGTCTGGAAGCTGCATAAGCCCTTAGTATCAGTATATGTCCTTTGCAAAGGATAGAACTCGGCGTAATTGTACAACTGAAATTCCACTGCAGCGCTGTCGGCTGGTTTTCCCGATGTATCCCTCACCAAAACAAAGATCCGCTTCGTTACAGCGTAGTTTGGCAGGATGTTGATCCTGGTATATCGTTCATCTTTAAGTAAAACATCCTCAAGACCTTCGTAATCGCCAAAAACGTTGGTGCTGACAAGCATGGCCCTTTTCGCCGGGGCTGTAAACCAGGCCACCCCGGGAACCGGCTCGGGTTCACAGGCTCCGATATAATTCCATTTCCCGTCAATCCATACCTCCACCCATGCATGGTTGTCGTCGGAATGTGCCCAGCGTGGAGTGTAACATTGCCTGGCCGGGATACAAACAGAGCGCAGGGCAGCAACCGTAAATGTCGATTCTTCCCCGCAACGTCCGTAGGCGGTCCTTACCGTGGCTAGTGGAGAGGATGTCCTGTCATCACTGCCCCTGTAGGTTACTTTCTCATGGCACCAATGGTTGACTTCGATCACGGCATCTTTCATGCTCATCTTCCTGATCCTGTCCTTCAATTCGCCAAGAAACACCATGCGTGAGGTGTCAAGGTTTTCATTGTTCACCCTTATCGGGAGCACGAAATGACGAAACAGTTCCTCAGGCAGGGTCTTCCCCCATGAAAAAGTATCCCTGGCTGCAAAAGAAGACCTGACATTTTTTAAAAAGAAATCCCCATCATAGTCGGCGATATCATTCAGGGAAGAATATGCAAGCAGGAATTGCAGGGCTTCCTTTTCTTTCAGGGGCATTTCCTGATCAGAAATTTTGAATACTTGCTCATAACGGTTTTTCCCGAGAAGTTTTTGTTTCTCATACCGGGCATCAACCTTTTTACGGTATGCTTGATCTTTAAGGAAATGCTCTCCTCTGTGGCAGGCGGCTGAAGCCAGCAGTATGAATGACAAGGGAATTAAAACCAGGTTTCTCATTTCAACATCTTAAATAATGATTCTCAGCATGATGCCTGATATTATCCTCTCCTTCTTACCTGCATGATTGCAATCCATGTAATGTAAAACATGCAGAAGACAGGAACAACAAAACTTATGGCGATTGAAACCGAATCTGCTACCGCCCACATGAAGGAGGGGAATAATGCACCGATAGGGATCGTCGCAATCATCAATCCAATCAATACAATCCTTCCTTCCTGTATCCGGTTAAGAGCCAGGTAGATCATCAGCGGAAAAATACATGAAGCGCCGAGCCCTATCATGACCGAGGCTGCAAGCGAAAGGTATTTTTGCCCTATGAAAATTGTAAATAAACCAAAAATGCACAACAGGCTGCTCAGGAGAAAAACAATTTCAGGTTTAATCCTTCCAATGATCAGTAAACAGGCCAATCTCCCCACAAAAAAAGAAAACATGAATATGCCTGCCCCGGGAATAAGCGTTTGCATAATTTTTATCCCGAATGTTTCTGAAAAATAAAATGGGATCATCTCAATCAGGCAGTATTCTGTCCCGGCATACACGATAAGCCCCCCCAGAACCAGGAAAATAAATTTATCGGAAATAAGCTTTACCAGGATGTTTTTGCCCCGGTTTCCCAACCCTGCCTCTTCCTGCCCGGGGAAGGGGAGAAAGAACAATAATGCCAGTGATAAAAGAAGAATAAGGACAGACAACAACAGCAGCAGTTTGCTTTCATATATTCCTGTCCCGGGCAGAAGGGAGGGGATAAGCAGGCCAACAATGAGCCCTGCCGACTTAACAAGGTAAACCGCCACTATCCTCTGTGCATTCTTAGTGTTATCGTCTGGTACAAACACCGCCTGAAGTCCGGCAATCTGAATAAACATGCTTCCCGAAAATAAAAACAGGTCGGCAAGCAAAACAACGTTCACCGATTTTATGTTTATCAGTGGAATAAGCAGTCCGGTGAGTACAACAAGAATTCCAATTAAAAGTTTACGGCGTTTGTTCCCCGACGGCTTCAGCAAACCAAAAGCAACCGATAGGAGGGAGAGTATTATAAGACCTGCAAAAGTGAGTATACGCAGGTAATATGCATCAAGGTAAAGGAAACTTATCTGCCAGTTTAGCCTTGGGAAAAGGATTTCAATAAGGCCTGCGGTAAAAAAAGCCGTATATAAGGCAAAAGGTGTTTTTCTTACATGATGATTACCAGGAACCATGTCTTACTCAAAATGTATGTTTAATTCATCCTGATTCATGGAAATTACAGCTGATTGCACAAAATGATCCGATTTCTGAACGGGAATTTCGTTGCTGTTCAGCCTGAGACGTGATAAACCGGGGAATGCATGCAATACAAGTTTCAGCTTTGTGAATTTCGATATAAAGGTCCCCTCGGCCTTTCCGATCACAAGGGTTTTCCCTGCAGGGTTAAACGTGATAACACGTTTGCAATACGATCCGTTCTCATAATTATAGGTTTGTCCGTCATCCTCGTAATAAACAAAACTACTGGTATTTCTACCTGCATAAATATGCAGGTCCAGGGTGTCGGAGGGTTTTTCAGATGTGTTCTGGATCACCGATTGCATCGGGATAATGCCTGATGCTTTCACAAATACAGGAAGGTCATCAAGGGGGGCTTCAACATTCACTTCCTGTTTGCCCCTGTAAAAATCACCGCTTGAAAGCCGGTACCAGCCGCCTTCGGGAAGATAGACCCTGGCCAGGTTCTGAGTGCTGGAAACCGGCGCGATCAGAAGGTTATCGCCAAAAAGGTATTCTTCCTGGTATTTCCACCACCAGATCTTTTCATCGTTAGTATAGTTTATTGCCAGGCTCCTTGCGACAGGCAATCCATTTTGAGTCGAAGTATAAAATGCCGAATAAATATACGGCAGCAGGCGGTACCGCTGGGAGATAAGCTTAATCGAAGTTTCCTCAACCCCCTCACCCAGCGACCAGGGTTCTTTCCTGTTCGTCCCTTTGGCCGCATGGTTCCTGAAGAACGGTGTATAGACCCCCATGGACATCCAGCGCAGGAATAACTCCTTGGAAGGAGATTCCATAAAGCCTCCCATATCGGGTCCTACGAAGCTGAGACCCGAAAGCCCCAGGCTGTTTACCATTCTTGCCGACAACAGCATGTGTTCATCGCTTGCAACGTTGTCGCCTGTCCATACGGCCGAATATCTCTGTATCCCGGCATATCCTGCACGGGTGAGGACAAAGGGGCGTTTGCCGTTCAGTAGTTTTTTTGTTCCTTCATAGGTCGCGCGCGACATATTAAGCCCGTATACATTATGGGCTTGTTTCATACTGGCCCCATGCCCGTCAAAATCAAAATGAACAATGTCGGGAATATTCTGCCCCCAGGCCGAGGGTTCATTCATATCGTTCCAGAACCCTTCAACACCGGGATCTACAAGATGCTTAAAGGATGATCCCCACCATTGCCTGACTGCTTCAATGGTGAAATCAGGAAAATGGCACCTCCCGGGCCAAACGCTCCCGATATACTTCACCCCGTCGGGGTACTTGACAAAATAATCATTTTTCAGGCCTTCATCATAGGCAAAATACCCTGGTTCGACTTTAATCCCCGGATCCACAATGGTTCCAAGATGAAAGCCCATGGCCCTGAGTTCCGAGATAAGGGCTTTGGGATCAGCAAACCCTTTGGGGTTCCAGGTAAAGATCTTATAGGCATCCATGTAGTCGATGTCGAGATAGATCATATCGCAGGGGATCTTCTTGGCCCTGAATTGCCGGGCTACATCAAGAACCTCCGTATCAGGATAATAGCTCCACCTGGACTGCTGGAAACCAAGGCTCCAGTATGGGGGAAGGGGAGTGCGGCCGGTCAGCCAGGTATAATCTTGAAGTATCCCGGCAACAGTGGATGCCCCGAAAAAATAATAATTCAGCTCGCCTTCTGCAACGGAGAAACGGCTGAAACGATTGTCGGTGGAGGCGGCAAAATCAAACTTTGTACGGGAAGAATTATCGAGGAAGATCCCGTAAGTCAGGCTGTCGTGTATGCCAATGAAAAAAGGTATGCTTACATACAGAGGGTCGGCATTGGCAGCATATGCAGGCACATCGGAGTTCCACATCTCGTATTTATTGTCGCGCCTGTTCAGGTTCCCGGTTTTTTCACCCAGCCCGATAAATTTCTCATCGGGAAAAAGCCTGCGGTAACATGTGATTTCAGGCCCCTGCCATCCTGTGCCAAACGGGGCATATTCTTCCGAGAGGACCCTGCCGGTTTTATTTTTTATTTGTATGCGGATGGGATTCTTCTGTATTTCAATCTTTAGTGAATCTGTGGAAAGTATAATCTTTTCAGGACTCTCCTTGACATCGAAACCGCCGGGTAAAGGTTTTGCAACCACGGCATAGGAAAAATCAGAAGCGCTGAGATCCTTGTCAATCCTGATGCGGATAATCCCAGGGGAGTAGTATGTGACCCCGACGACCGCATTGCCAGCCTTGATGATTACCGAGGGGCCCGAATGCGTCATCGACTTGAAATTTCCCATGAACATATCCTGGGCTGACAGTCCCTGGATGCTGAACAGTAAGAAGCAGGCCGCTGACAAAAGGTCTGAAACGATTCTGGTTATTTTTCTCATATCCTTTGAATTGCCGGCCACTGCCGGATTAAATTAAAATCCTTCGTGTTCTGTCCTCCTGATAATCTCATTCTGAAGATCTTCCCCCAGGTCATTAAAGTAATCGCTGTACCCGGCAACACGTACAATCAGGTCCCTGTGTTTCTCGGGATGTTTTTGTGCATCCTTCAGGGTTTCCGCTGACACAACATTGAACTGGATATGGTGCCCGTCCATTCTGAAATATGCACGTATCAGGCTGGTAAGCTTGTTGATCGCTTCATCTCCTTCAAAGAAGGAGGGGGCGAATTTCTGGTTAAGCAGGGTGCCCCCGGTGAGAAGGTGATCGATCTTGGAAGCCGATTTCAGCACTGCCGTAGGGCCTTTGTGATCGGCGCCCTGGAAAGGTGAGATCCCTTCCGAAAGGGGCTGTTTAGCTTTTCTGCCATCAGGCAGGGCCCCGATAACGCTGCCAAAGTAAACATGCGAGGTCGTCGGCAGCATATTGATCCTGTGAATTCCTCCTATGGAAGTAGGCCTTCCGTCGACGGCATCAAAAAACATGCGGAATACAAGCCGGGCCTGGTCATCGGCATAATCGTCATCATTCCCGTATTTGGGTGTATGGTATACCAGTTCCTTCCTGAATTCTTCGAAGTTCTCAAAATCAGCTGCAAGAGCCTTGAGCAGGCCGCTCATGGAAATAGTCTTCTTTTCAAAGACATGGTATTTGATTGCGGTAAGCGAGTCGGTGAGGCTTCCGAGACCTACGCCCTGGATGTATGTGGTATTGTATCTTGCACCTCCTGCATTATAATCCCTGCCGTTGGTTATGCAGTCATCTATGAGCAGGCTCAGGAAAGGTACCGGCATGAAATCAGCAAAGATCCTGTGGATCATATTATTTCCCCTCATTTTAACAGCCGTAAGATATTGAAGCTGCTGCTCAAAGGCGTTCATCAGTTCTTCAAAGGAGATGAACAGTTCGGGATCGCCGGTTCTCATACCTGCCTGCTTATTTGTACGCTTATCGAACCCGTTGTTCAGGGTAAGTTCCAGAACCTTTACCAGGTTGAAATAGCCCGAAAGTATATAGGCTTCGGTACCAAAGGCCCCGGCTTCAACACAGCCGCTGGCGCCCCCGTTCCTTGCATCTTCAAGTTGCTTGCCCTGCCTGACGAGCTCCTGGATGATAGCATCTGTATTAAAAAAAGAAGGCTGTCCGAATCCCGTTTTTGTGATCTGCAGGGTTCTCCTGATAAAATTTTCGGGATTTTTTTTGCTTACCTGTACCATGGAACTGGGCTGAAGCAGCCTCATTTCCTCGATAACATCGAGAAGGATATATGTAAGTTCGTTAACGGCATCCGATCCGTCGGGTTTTACACCACCCAGGTTGATCAGGCAGAAATCGGTATATGTATTGCTTTCAAGGGCCGTAACCCCGACTTTCGGTGGGGCAGGGTGGTTGTTGAATTTGATCCAGAAGTTTTGGAGAAGTTCAACCGCAGTATCCCTTGTTATCAAGCCTTCCTGAATGTCCTTCCTGAAAAAGGGCAGGAGGTGCTGGTCAAGCCGGCCGGGGTTAAAGGAATCCCACGGGTTTAATTCGGTGATGACGGCCAGGTGGACAAACCAGTAATATTGAAGGGCTTCGTGCAGGGTACGGGGAGCATCGGCAGGAACATGGCGGCTTATGGCGGCCATGTTCAGCAATTCAGATTTCCTCGACTCATCGTTTTCCTCATTTGCGAGACTCTCAAGTTCCATAGCATACCGTTCCGCAAATTTTACCAGGGCATTGGCCGCGATCTCCATGGCTTTCAGTTCCTCCCTCTTTTCAAAGGCAAAGGCATCACCAAGGAAATCAAGTTTGGTAATTTCTTCCCTGACCTGTTTCATAAGATCATTCATGCCAAGGCGGTATATCTTGCTTCCCAGCACGGTATGCCCGGGCGCCCTTTGTTCCTGGAATTCAGTAAAAACTCCGGCCCTGTATGCAGCCAGCCATTCTGTAGGCAAAGCGTTCATGATCCGTTCGCGGTTGCTGTGCCCTGTCCAGAAAGGGATAATTTTACCGGCATAAACACTGCGGACTTCATCATCGACCTTAAATGAAACTTTTTTTCGGGTATCAAGAATTTCAAGGTCTTCAAGGCTGTGCAGGCATATTTCGGGATAAGTCGGACAGGCTTTTGGGGAAGGCCCCCTCTCGCCGACAATGAGCTCTCCGTCGTTGATGCAGATGGCTTTATGGCTGAGAATATGGTCTAAGCCCATTGCCCTGCATACCGGCACAGAAACCTGCCTGTCGATCCCTGATTCGTAAAATTCAGTAATGAGTACCGCACGTTCGGCACTTATGCAGTTCACAGCATTGAGGCTCTGCTCCCTCAATCTCTTTATTCTATCGGTCATATAAACTCTTTATTACTATCCATCCAGTGATCCAGTGATCCAGTGATCCAGCTATCCAGTTATCCCCCTATCCTCACCACATATCCCAAAGCTTCCAGTTCTTCCTTTCTCTTAATCAAAGCTTCCTTCGGCAGGCTCTTTATATCTTTCATGAGGTTCTCCTTCCCAAACCGCTTGTATTTACTTTCTGCTGCCGCATGATAGGGCAGGAGGTTTATTTCATTCAGCGCTTTCCCAATGGGTTCAAGATACAAATACAATGCCCTGAAGCTCTCATCATCATCATTGATCCCCGGAACCACCGGCACCCTCACAATGATCTTCTTTCCCAGGCCGGCCAGCTTTTTGAGGTTCTCAAGGATGAGTTTGTTCGCCCCCCCCGTATATTTCAGGTGAAGACCCTCATCGATTATCTTCAGGTCATAAAGATACAAATCTATATAATCCATAGTGGCCATCATGTTCTTCCATTCAGTATGCCCGCAGGTATCCAAAGCTGTATGAAGGCCGATGGCCTTAAGCTCTTTCAGCAGTGACAGCAAAAATTCAGGCTGGCTGGCCGGTTCGCCGCCCGAGATGGTTATGCCGCCTCCCGATTCATCATAAAAGACCCGGTCCTTTGCGACTTCTTTGAGGATGTCATCAACCTCCATCCAGGTACCTGCCGTTTCTTCTTCGGTGAATATGCGGCCATCAAGCGAAACCGATTTCGTGCTTGTCTCCGGCAAGCCGCACTGGCTTTCGGGGTTGTGGCACCACCGGCAGGATAAGGGGCATCCTTTAAAAAAAACAGTACACCTGATACCCGGACCATCGTGAACTGTAAATTTCCTTATATCAAAAACCAGTCCTTTTATCATGTTAAAGCCTTTGTAATACCCGGCTGAAGGTTGACTTTAATTACTCTCCTTTTCCAGCCCCGAATAATACCGGATCATCCTGACTATTGCTTTCCGGCAAACGGGGCAAAATCCACCGGCCTCGTTTGATTTCATCCTGCAATCCATTGACGGGCTGTAGATTCCCTTGCCCACGTACCCTCCGCCTTCAAACATACCGGTAGCATCCTTGAACCCGGGTTCCCTGGGCGTTGGCAAAGGCAATCCTGGTGTCACCATTGCCTTCCATTTTGATGTAAAATCAACATTGGTTGTCAGATTCGCCTCCCATGGTTCGACTTTAAGATTGTAAAAGTCAGAATAGCTTACTTCGGAGTTGTAATATTCATCGGCCAGCCCGGCAAAAGAATGGCCGAACTCATGAATTGCGACAATCTTTGAATACTGGTTATCAACAGTCCCTTCACAGTAATGGTTATAAAAGCCACCCCCTCCATAGCGCTTCGAATTGACAAGCACAAAAATTGCATCATACGGAACATTGGCGGCAATGTCATAAATGGACCTGGTATCGAAACTGGTAAGGTAACGATCCATGTCAAACGTATAGAAACTGCTGTGAATACTGGTGTTTACGTACAATTCCTTGCCGGGTATGCTTACTCCTGATTCGTCGGAAGGAGAACTCACTGCATAGAAGTTAAACCTGTCACGAAAATTGCTGTAAGGCTCAACCGATAAGAAATAATCAGCCATGGAACGGGCGTCGGACAGGAATTTTGGCATTTCTGTTTCCGTATACCCTTCAGCAAGAAAGGCTATGTCAACATGGGTTGAAGGGTCCCCCGAATACAGCAGTCTTTCCGTTTTAAACCTGTGGATGCTGTCTTTCAGGATAAAATAGTCATCCGGCTTTATCTTCATTTCGAACAATTTTCCGAATACCCCTGTTTCATAGGATCTTTTTTCAATTACAAATTGCATTGTCTTCTTCGGGAACGGCATTACCGCTACCATCGGGAAGGCCCTTCGGATCTCCTTTGCTTCAGGAGTTCCCTGCCACTCCTGGAACAGGCTGCAGAATCCTTTTGAAAACAACAGCTCCCCCGAAGCGGAATCGATTAGCAGGTAACGGTATGTCCCGGTATTCTTTAATGCAAGCAGGTTCTTATGAGGCCCGCCGTAATTGGGTTCCTCCCTCATTTCACGAAAAAAAACACCTTCCCCTGATCTGTCCCCTGCCAGGAAATAATCTATGCGAAGGGTTTTGTTGAAAAAGAAGTCATCGAAACGAAATTGTTCGCTGCTGCTTACAGGTGTTAGGGATGCCATATCCTGGGCCACAGCCAGCCATGGCAACAGCATGGACAGGGCAATAAATAAAAATCTGTACGTCTGTTTCATATTTTCAATTTTCGGATCTCATGAAAATGGTTCATGTGGATTTGCCTTTTAACTGGACCAAAACGGTTCCGGCCAGCATCAGTAAACAGCCGCCAACCATCCGCATTGTCATAGTCTCTCCCAGTAGCATCATTCCTCCGATGACCGCAAAAACTGCTTCCAGGCCAAGTATGATGCTGACATACGCAGGATGGGCTGTTTTCTGGGCGATGATCTGAAGCGTATAGGCCACGCCAACCGACAATATCCCGCCATAAGTGAGAGGGAGCCATGCCTGGAACACTTTGGCAAGGTTAACCGTTTCAATGGAAAATGCCACAACCAGGTTCAGCACTGCAGTGATAGTAAATTGAATCACCGCAAGCAAAATGGAATCCATACGGGGAGAAAGCCAGCCGATGAACAGCACATGAAAGCTAAACACAAAAGAGCACATCAGTACGAGGGAATCACCTGCACCCAGGTTGAAACCCGTGGTTATGCATAGCAGATAAAGGCCTGTAACAGAAATAAACATCCCGGCCCAAATGAACAAATTGCTCCTCTGCCCGAAGAACAAACCTATAACTGGGACAAACACAACATAAAGTTCAGTTAAAAACCCTGCCTTACCGGCAGTGGTCGTTTGAAGCCCCAGCTGCTGCAAAGCAACCCCGGTAAATAACAGCAGCCCGGTAAACATGGAGCCATAAAGGATCTTACGACGGTCGATTGAGGATCCCGGATTCAAGAGCTGTTTGCCTTTGCGGAGTTTATTGTATAAAAGGGGGAGCAGTACCAGTAACCCGAGAGTAAACCTGATGCCGTTATATGTAAACGGACCAACATAATCCATCCCCACACGCTGGGCCACAAATGCAAATCCCCAGATCGCCGCAGCAAGTAAAAGGATCAGGTCGGCTTTAATTTTGCTGTTACTCATCTGATAAGGATTTCATCAACAAAGAGCCAGGCTTTTTTACCGGCCCCGGGATGCCAGGCCGGGCAATTACCACGGTTAACAGCAACGACTTTGATATACCTTGCCGAAACCCCTGAAGGTTTAAGCGTAAAATCTTTGGTTACCGCCCCATTTGTTTTTTCATCAACCGTATTTGTGACAACAGGGAGTGCCGTATAAGTTATATTATCGCGTGAAAACGCAAATTTCACTTCCAGTGGCATGAATATCCAGGCACCCTGGTCCTGGTAACAGCCGAGCGAGAGTTCATGTACAGCCTGAACTGATCCGAGGTCTATGACTGCCGAAACATCAACACCTTCGTAACCCTGCCAGCCGCCTGTTTTAAAATTTTTTCCGCCCCTGATGAAATCAACCAGGGCGAGGTCTCCTCCGCCCGAATACTGCCCTGAATATTTCGTCAGCAAATTGATTTTCCTGTTTTTTGGAATTTTCATGAATGTGGCTTCAATAACGAAACTCCTTTCACATCCAGTGGCTGCTGCAAAGGCTTTAAGTTTTGTGGTTTTATCGATACGGACAGCTCCTGAATAAAGGGCCGATTTTTCATCTGGTTCTTTCCCGTCAAGTGTAAAATATATTTTCGAACCGGGAACAGGGCATGACAAGACCAGGGAAGTTGAGTCCATGAACGTTTTTTGAGCTTTTTCCACTGCCGGCACAGGAGTTATCAGGTTCCCGCTGATGGATGAGACTGGGAAATCACCCTGCCTGCTTCCCCAAAGGGTATCAGGTTCTGGCGACATGGTAAACGACAAGGTACCTCCGTTCATAATATCGGAATGGGTAATGTAACATTTACTATAGGGCTGGCCGTTAAGAGTTGCAGACTTGATGTAAAAATTTTTCGCGCTGATATTTTTCGCCTCAATGGTAAAAGTTTTCCCGTTCTCAAGATGAATGGAAACCTTGGAAAACAGAGGGCTGCCGATAGCATATACCCCGGAGGCCGGGACAACCGGGTAAAAACCCATTGCGCTGAGAACATACCAGGCACTCATTTGTCCGCAATCTTCATTGCCGCATAAACCGTCGGGATCATTGTTGTACAACCGGCTGCATATTGTGTGGATAAGCCTTTGTGTTTTCCAGGGCTGGCCGGCATAATCGTAAAGGTAAGCTATATGATGGCTGGGTTCATTGCCATGAGCGTACTGGCCAATCATGCCCGAAATATCAGCCTGCTCCCTTCCTGAAGTAGCTGAGGATGCATTGAACATAGAATCAAGTTTTACTGAAAAACTATCCCTGCCACCCATCAGGTTCATTAAGCCGCTGATGTCCTGGGGAACATAAAAACTATATTGCCAGGCATTAGCTTCAGTGTAATTGAAATTAACTTCCGCCGGGTCAAAAGGGGAGAACCAGCCTGAATTGGCTTTGGCACGCATGAACCCGGTTGAGTGATCATAGAGGTTCTTGTAGTATTGGGCCCGGCGTATGTATATGTTATAATCATACGTTTTTCCCAGTGATTTCGCCATTTGGGCAATACACCAGTCATCGTATGCATACTCTAATGTTTTTGAAACGGACTCGCCTTCCTCGTCGGAGGGAATATATCCTATGGTCTTATAGTACTTCAGTCCGAGTTCATCTTGCTCTGCGCTGTTCTTCATCGCCTTCAGAGCCAATTCCGCATCGAAACCTGTTATACCTTTTAAGTATGCGTCGGCAATAACCGGTACCGAATGGTATCCAATCATGCAACCGGTTTCATTTGCCGAAAGCTCCCAAACCGGCAGTTTGCCGCTCTCCTGGTACTGCCTTAGAAACGTATTGATAAAGTCGTTCGTACGTTTTCTGTCGGTCAGGGTGAGCAGTGGATGCTCCGCCCTGTAAGTGTCCCAGAGAGAAAACACGGTATAATAATCAAACCCTTTCGCAGAATGAGATTTCATATCCCTTCCGAGATACTGTCCATCGGCGTCCATATATAGATTCGGGCTGAGCTGTGTATGGTATAAGGCAGTGTAAAAGATGGTTTTCTGATCGGCACTCCCGCCTTCGACAGTGATTTTGCCCAATTCCTTATTCCAGGCTTCGGACGCCGATCTTTCAACTAAATTAAAATCCCAGCCGGGATTTTCCTTTTCGAGGTTGTTCCTTGCGCCTTCGGCACTGAGGGCTGAAATCCCGATCTTAAGCATCAGGGGCTCCTCTTTGCCCAGAGCGAAACTGAACTCAGCTTTGATATCGGTACCGCGCAATTCATGAATGCCGGGGATGTCTTTCCCTTCAGACTGTATTCTGGAGGCTGAAATGGGCTTTGAAAACCTGATTACAAAAAAAAGGGTTTGTCTTGCTGCCCATGCCTGTGAAGTGCGCATTCCTTCTATTTCATCAGGGCCGGAAATTTTCAAACTTGCATCCAGCACCAGGTCCCGGTGCCTGAGGTCGAGCACTACGGCGGCACCGGCAGGGTCCTTAAACGTATAGCGGTGCATCCCTGTCCTGAGGGTGGTAGTGAACTCAGCGTTAACTCCCGGCTTGTCAAGTTCAACGGAATAGTACCCTGGACTGGCTTTTTCGGTGGATTTCCTGAAACCCGACCGGAATCCGTAATTATCCAGCACTGACGGGCCTTTGACCGGCATGATGAGAATGTCCCCGTAATCGGAACAGCCTGTCCCGCTGAGATGCGTATGGCTGAAGCCATAGATCACCGAATCGCTGTTATGATAGGCTGAGCAACCATCCCAACCCTCAAGCCGGGTATCGGGGCTAAGCTGTATCATACCGAAAGGCAGGCTCACCCCGGGATAGGTATGTCCATGGCCGCCTGTTCCTATAAACGGATCGACGAAACCTGAAGGTGGTCTTTTTTCTTCTTTACAGGAATGCAGGATTACAGACAGGATCAGGATTCCCAGGATTACGAACTGTCTCATATTAAAATAGTCTAATAAGTGTCACGGATTGAACGGATCCTGATTTTATCAGGAAGGTCCTGATGCTTGTATGATGTCATAAAGAAGATTTCCAGGGGTTCGCCCGGCATGATATCTTCATAATTTTTTAAGAACTTTCCGGTGATATCTGATGAAAGCCAGACATTCCTCGCAAGTTTGCCGCTTCTCAGGGTGATCTTATAACCACCGGGGATTTCCGTCAGTTCTTTCGTGATAACAGATTTTTCGAGCGCCAAATCTTTGACCGGAACAAAATAATAAGAGTTTCTGTATTGCTGATGACCGCCGTCTTCAGTGATAAATAAAGCTGTAAGCACAACTTTACAAGGGTCAATACCTTTCATGAAGGAGGAGGAATCTGCATCGAAGCGGCATGAGGAAGTAAGCCTGGCAATGGTAAGTCTTTGAGAACTGTCCCTGAGCACCTTTCCATTGAAATCAGTGATTCGTATTCTCAGAATCCCCCTGGTTGCCGAGGACCGGTCGGAAATAACATATACCCTTAGCCTTCCTTTCTCAATTACAGGAGAAACCAGCATATCGTTAAATTCCTTCTGCAAATAAAAATGCAGGGCTTTTGGTGAGCCGTAATAATCCCTGGCTGACCAGGAAACCACCGGCCAGCAATCATTATACTGCCAGAATAATGTCCCCATGCACCTTGGCATGGCCCTGCGATGGGCTTCGATAGCGGTTTTTATTCCTTCAGCCTGGAGTACCTGGCTAACATAAGCATAGGATTCAAAATCCGCCGGACGTTTAAACTCACGTATTAAATATTCGTCAATGGTCTCATAGCCGGTTGGATGTTTCTGGTGGACTTTCATCACAGCAGATCCGGGCTGCAGGTCGCCGGGCCTGGCAATCTGCCTTAAACTGCTTATGTCGGGGAACGCCTGGAAGCCGTATTCCGACATAAAACGCCCTGTATTTTCCTTGTAAACCGAGAAGGGATACTTCCCCCACCAGACGCCCCAGTAATGCATGTCACCGCTGCGCCTGCTCTCCGGCCTGCCCCATCCGAAAAGGGGAGAAGAGGCTATATAAGGCCTTAGTGTATCAAAGTGTTCCACATTATTTCTGAGCACAACGGTAAAAAGGTCCTTATACCCCTGGTAGACCAGGGCGGAGTCAAGGGGTGTATAATTATATTGCTGTATCCATCCCCAGTTCTTCCAGCCCTCATCGATCTCATTGTTCCCGCACCAAAGGGCAAGGCAGGGATGATTCCGGAGGCGCACTATATTCTGGGCTGATTCGATATCAGCATTCTGCAAAAACTCCCTGCTCCCCGGGTAAACAGCGCAGGCAAACATAAAATCCTGCCAGATCATGATCCCCGATTCATCACAGAGATCGTAAAAGATATCCTTTTCATAGATGCCTCCTCCCCAGACCCGGAGCATGTTCATGTTAAGGCTTTTAACTTCCTCCAGAAGGGTCCTGTATGTTGAATCGGCGACCCGGGAAGGAAAATTGTCCTGGGGAATGTAATTTGCGCCTTTTATGAAAACCGGCATATGATTGACAAGAAACGTAAAGCTGTCACCAATACTGTCTTTTTCCTGTTTAAGTTCGATGGTCCGCAATCCAACCTTTCGCCGGCCTTTACCAACCATCTCATCCGCAAGAAAACAATAATAATTCAATGGATACAGGAATGGTGACCCCATGCCGTTAGGCCACCAGAGTTTCGGATTACGGATTATAAAATCAAGACGGATGATGTTTTTCCCCTTATTTAAAGAAACGGAATGTGTGGCAAGAGGAATGGAATCATTATCGACCCTGATAATGGCAGTAACTGCCGTATCAGAATAGATTGTAAAAACTCCCGACATAAAGGCTGCAGAATCGCTAAGTTTTTTCTGAATGAACCGTGCATCCTGCAATTCAATATTTCTGTACATGCTGAGATATACAGGTTTCCAAAGCCCCATTGTGACCAGTTTAGGCCCCCAGTCCCATCCGAAATTATAGGCAGCCTTGCGGCAAACTACTTTCTCATCTCCAGGGAGTTTGATATTCAGCTTGCTGTAAATCTCATTATTTTGATTTATCACTGAGAGGAAAAGGACCCGTATCACGTTGTTCCCCGGCTTAAGCATTCGTTTTATATTCTCAGCTTTCCATTCCCTGAACATATTGTTTGTCGCAATCAGCAGGGAATCGTTCAGGAAGACCTTAGCATAGGTATCGAGCCCTTCAAATACCAGGTCGATATGCCCCGATGACAGCATTTCGGGGCCGGCAAAAAAGACCCTGCGGTATTCCCAGTCCTTCGTGGCAACCCACTGAACGCTATCCTCGTTGGTACGATAAAACGGATCAGGAATAATCCTGTTTTTCAGCAAGTCGAGCTGTACACAACCGGGGACCGATGCAGGATACCATGCGGCGGTACCTGCCTGGCGGAACTCCCAGGATCCATTCAGATCAATATTATGTGGTATGCCGGCCGTGGCGAAATGAAGCAGAGAGCAAAAAAAAAGTAGGTAGAGCAGTTTCTGCATCATCGGGATAAAAATTATGTAACAAAACTACCAAATTATTGTGAAATTGTGGTATTTTCGGTGACTTCAAACACTAGAGCTATGAACATTCACGAACTTGGAACGCTGTTTTTTGAATTATACGGGAATAATGACCAGTCCCCTAGGGTCTATTTTGCACCCGGGAGGGTCAATCTCATTGGAGAACATACCGATTACAACGGTGGTTTCGTACTTCCCTGTGCACTTCAGTTCGGTACATACCTGCTTATAAGGCAAAGACCCGATAAACTTCTTAAACTGGCTTCAACGAATTTCGAGGACAAAGCCGAATATGATCAGTCAAACGGGTATATAAATCAGCAGGGGAGATGGATCAATTACCCCCTTGGAATTTTTCAGCAGTTTGCAGTCCTCGGCATAAACCTGCCGGGTTTCGATATCCTGTACTCGGGCGATATTCCAAACAGTGCAGGACTGTCTTCATCGGCTTCCATTGAAATGGTGACCGCATATGCCCTGGCCTCTGTACTTAACGTGACTTCTCTTGAAATGACAGACCTGGCCATGCTTTCAAAACGTTCCGAGAACGAATTCATCGGGCTTAACTGCGGCATCATGGATATGTTTGCTGTTGGCATGGGATCTGCCGACCACGCCATCTTCCTCAATTGTCTCACTCTTGAATACAAGAGGGTGCCGTTCATACTCAACGGGTATAAGCTGGTGATTGCCAATACCAACAAGCAAAGGGGGCTTGCCGATTCAAAATACAATGAAAGGGTTAGGGAGTGCAGGGAAGCTGTTGATGCCATATCGCCCCATTTCAGCATTAATCACCTTGGGGAGATAGGGTATATGGAGTTTTTCAAGATACAGGACGTTATTGAAGACGAGAGGGTGAGAAGGAGGGCCAGGCATGTTATTTCTGAGAACCAGAGGGTGTTAAATGCAGTTGCAGCCTTGCATAAAAACGATATCCTCCAGTTTGGCGCCCTGATGAACGCATCGCATGAATCCCTCAGGGATAATTATGAAGTAACAGGCGTGGAACTGGATACCCTCGTTGAAGAAGCCCAAAAGATTCACGGTGTAATTGGATCAAGAATGACAGGCGCAGGTTTCGGAGGGTGTACGGTGAGTATTGTTAAGGATGAGGTTGTGGATACTTTTATCAGGGAAGTTGGAGAAAATTATAAGCAGAGGACTGGTCTTACCGCTTCATTTTATATAGCAGAGGTATCCGGCGGGCCCAGGGAAATACATATGGAAACTTTTTAATATTAAAAATATGGGACACAAAAGTTCAAAAAACAAGCATGCTGACGTGCTGGCTGAGGAAAAAAAATCAGGTAAGCGTAAAGCTGAAAAGGCTGAATCCCTCAATATCCTGAAAAAGGAGGAAGAAACTGACAGCAAGCTGAAGAAGAAATTCTACGAGGAAGAACTTGCCAAACTTCAGATCGAGCTGGTAAAGCTGCAGGAATGGATCAAATTCAAAGGCCTGAGGGCCGTGGTCCTGTTTGAAGGCAGGGATGCAGCAGGAAAAGGCGGTACAATAAAAAGGATAACCGAAACCCTTAACCCCCGTGTTGTCAGGGTCGTCGCCCTTGGAGTCCCTACCGAAAAAGAAAAAAGCCAGTGGTATTTCCAGCGTTACGTTGACCAGTTACCCGCTGCAGGCGAATTGGTGCTTTTCGACCGGAGCTGGTATAACAGGGCGGGTGTAGAAAGGGTAATGGGCTTTTGCAATGAAGCCGAATACTGGGATTTCCTGAGATCATGCCCCAACTTTGAAGGCATGCTGATCCGTTCGGGCATTACACTGATCAAATACTGGTTCTCGGTGAGCGATAAGGAACAGGAAAGAAGGTTCATCCAGAGGATAGAAGACCCTACCAGGAGGTGGAAGATCAGTCCTATGGATGTATTATCAAGAACGAAGTGGGTCGATTACTCCAAGGCCAAGGATGAAATGTTTGCCTATACCGATACCAAACAATCCCCATGGTTTGTGGTTGAAGCTGACGACAAGCGCAGGGCAAGATTGAACTGTATCACTCATTTGCTCAGCCAGATCAAATACAAAGACGTTCCCAGGGAAAAAATCAAACTGCCACCGCTTGAAAAATCGAAGTCTTATGTTCGCCCGCCAATGTCGGAGCAGACATTTGTACCAAGCAAATTCTGAATATATTTTGCCTGAAGCCCGATCATCTGTGTGATGATCCTGGTTTTCTCATTCGATCACCGAGAACTTCAGTGTGGTCTTTTCACAATATTTCATTCCCGGTTGGACGATAACCGACGGGAACGAAGGCTGGTTGGGAGAATCGGGGAAATGCTGGGTTTCAAGGCATAAACCGTAATGTTTCCCGTATACTTTGCCGTAATTGCCCCTGATGCTGCCGTCAAGGAAATTTCCGCTATAGAACTGAACCCCGGGCTGGGTGGTTTCAATGCTCACTTCACGGCCCGAAACCGGGTCAAACAATACCGCCGCTATCGACATCTCCCCGGCTTTTTTCAACAGCACATAATTATGGTCATAGCCGCCCCTGACTTTCTCTATTTCCTTTCCTATAGGTGCAGGGATACTGAAATCCATCGGTGTGCCTTTAACCTCCGGCAGCCTTCCCGTAGGAATAAGCTGGTCGTTAACCTCTGTAAATTTATCGGCAGGTATGGTGAGAATATGCCTGAGCACGTCGGAATTTGCCCCGTTCAGGTTGAAATAGGTATGATTGCAGATATTCACCGGGGTAGATTTATCGGTCGTGGCTTGTATAATGATCGACAGTTCATCATGATTATTCAGTGAATAAGTTACTTCGGCTTTGAGGTTGCCCGGATATCCTTCTTCCCCGTCGGGGCTCAGGTAAGTGAGTGCAAGCTTTACTGTGGATGTGTCGCAGGATTCCACCGGCTCCCATACAACCTTGTCAAATCCCCTGATCCCTCCGTGGAGGGCATTATTACCGTTATTCCTCGCCAGTTGGTATTTTACGCCTTCAATCGTGAACTCCCCGTTTGCAATGCGGTTTGCACAGCGCCCGACGATAGCCCCAAAATACGGGCTATTGGCAATATACGATGCAAGCTTATCGTAACCCAGGACGATATTCCCGCTTTGCCCGTATTTATCGGGCATGAGAATTTCGGTTATAATTCCGCCGTAGTTTGTGATTTTAACACATATGCCATGCTTATTTGTCAGTGTATAAAGAAACACATCTTTGCCGCCGGTTTTCCCAAAATCGGTTTTCATAACTGAATTTTTTGTCACATCGTTTAGTTTTTTTTCTTTTCTGCTTCCGGATGAGCTGCAGCCGTTTATGTAAAAGCTGAAAAACAGAAGCAAGGCATAACTTATAATTTGTCGCATTTTTCCCTATTTTTGAAAACCCAAACAAACATATTAAATTTTCCTTTCCGATAATGGGAATCCTGGATAAAGTAGTTATAATTACCGGCGCTTCAGGCGGCATAGGCAAGGCTGCCGCCCTGGCTTTCAACAAAGCAGGCGCAAAAACAGTGCTGGTTGCAAGAAGGGCTGAAGTGCTTGGGGAGATTGCCTCAACCATGAAAGATACGCTGGTGCTTCCTGCCGATCTTTCAAGCGAAGAAGATTGCCGAATGGTAATATCACAGGCTGTTTCCAGCTTCGGCCGTGTTGATATACTGATCAATAATGCCGCCAGCATCATTGTTTCCGCATCGGAAGATGTTAGCAGGGAAGACCTTATGAAAGCCTTTACAACCAACCTTCTTGGGCCTGTAACTCTTACCCAGGCCGTAATACCCCATATGCTCGGCAGGGGAGGCGGCCATATTATCAACGTCGGTTCACCGGGGTTCATGATGGGGATCCCGTTTTATGCACCCTATGTTTGTTCCAAGGCGGCTTTTTCGGCCTGGACCCGCACCATACAGGCCGAGTGGGAGGGAAGCAGCATCAGGGTCAGCGAATACTTCCCCGGGTATATTAAAACAAATTCAAAACCTGAATCAAGGCTCGGGGAAGTAGAGCAGGATTTCCTGATGAACAGCAAACAGAATTTTATAACCCGTCTGTTTGCAAAACCAAAAGATCCGCATGATGTCGCAAGGCACCTGGTAGCGCTGGCCATGAAGCCGCGTACGCTCATGTATTCCGATTTTGGGACCATGCTGGGGGCATTTATATCAAACATCAGCCCGTTCAGGCTTTCAATAGCAATACAGATGGCAGACACAGCCAGGAAAAAGAAAAATCTCCGGATGTTCAATTAATAAATTCAAATCAATGAGAAATGTAATTCCTTTAAAAGAGAGACCTGTCGATTATATATATATAGGTTTCTTTCTTATCAACCTCCTTTTTATAACCTACATAGTTGACCTTGAGCAACTGGTAATTGCCGATCCTTCGAATTTCGATTACCCCATATGGCCATTGCCTTTCCTGGTTGACATGACCCATTGGTGGGGAGCCAGTTTCGATCCCCTGCAATGGTTCAGGCCTACCTGGTGGAAAGCAACGATATGGCTCGATGTAATACTTTTCGGGCCGTATTACCTTGCAGCAGTTTATGCTTTTATTAAAGGAAAGGAATGGATCCGCATCCCCACCTTCATAGTGATGTCGATTTTGTTTACCAATGTATTCATCATTTGCTCCGAAGAGATCTTCGGCCCGACTCCTGCAAAAAACCTGCCCCTGGTCCTTCTCGCAAATGCGCCCTGGTGCCTGTTCCCTGTTTTCCTGATATGGAAAATGTGGAAAAAAGAGCATCCGTTCACGAAAGACTGATACGGCTTATGAATGAACAGAACAATTTTCAGCAACTCTTCTCAGGTTTCCCTCTGAAAGGGTACAGGGTAAAAAACAGGATTGTATTTCCGCCGATGGTTTGTTTCGGATTTTCTGATGATCATGGACTGGTTGGCCCGAAGAACCTGGAGCATTACCGTTTAAGGGCCGAAAGCGGGGCAGGCATCATCATCACCGAAGCAACCGCCGTTCTTAAAGATGGCAGGGCGGCACCCTCCCAGCTTGGTGTTTGGAGTGACGAACATGTTGCAGGACTCAGTGGGATAACGGAAGTCGTGAAAAGGCATGAAGCGGTTTCAATTCTTCAGCTTCACCATGCCGGGCTGGTGACCCCGGCCGCAGTTTCTCCTGTTCAGTTCTGTCCATCGGCCGATCCTGAAAAACCAACATCCCGCGAATTGACTGCCGTTGAGATCGGAGTGATCACGGATGCATTCATCCGGGGAGCGGAACGGGCCTTCAAAGCGGGTTTTCATGGGGTGGAGCTCCATGGGGCTCACGGCTATCTCCTGAACCAGTTTGCAAATCCCTTATGGAATAAAAGGACGGATGAATACGGGGGCAGCTTTGAAAACAGGATGCGCTTTGCAACCGCTGTCATTAAAGGGATCAGGGAACACTGCGGATCTGAATTCATTCTCGGATACAGGCTGGGGGCAAACACTCCCGCCCTTGAGGACGGAATTAAAACCGCCGTGTATCTTGAATCGATCGGCCTTGATTACCTCCATGTTTCTCACGGGGGTAACCTCCAGAACCTGCCCAGGCCTCCCAAAGGCTTTGATTTCAACTGGATAGTGTTTTCGGGGGTATCGGTCAGGGAACATGTTAATATCCCTGTTATTGTCGTGAACGAAATTAAAACCCCCGAAAGGGCTGACTTTTTAATTGAGAACCGGCTGGCTGATTTCGTATCATTAGGCAGGCCCCAGCTTGCCGATCCCTTCTGGGTAAGGCATGTTCAGAAAGGCGAAGCGGTCAATGCATGCTTATCCTGTAAACCCAGGTGCAGGTGGTACGAAAGCAATGAACTCTGCCCCGCAAGGAAAAGACTGTTAAACAGGCAAGACTAAAGCTTTATTTTATCCAGTTGGGGTTTCCATCGCAACACCAGGTCTTTGAATACAGGCATGGATGAAGCCGGCACCGGGTCTGAAGGGGGAGATTCAAGGCGCAGGGGATCAACAGGTGAACCGTTCCTGTATACCCTGAAATCAAGGTGGGGGCCTGTTGCCAGTCCGCTCATGCCGACAAACCCTATGACCTGGCCCTGGCTGACATGAACACCGGGTTTGATGTTTTTTGCATACCCCGAAAGGTGGGCGTAGGTTGTTGAGTACACTGAATTATGCCGAATGGCAATAAACCTGCCATAACCTCCTTTCCAACCTGCTTCAGTTATTTTTCCTTCACCCAAAGCCTCAACCGGGGTTCCCCTTGGTGCTGCGTAATCCACCCCGTAATGGGCACGTACGATCCTGAGTATGGGATGCATCCTTGCATTGGAAAAATGAGAACTTATCCTGGAAAACCTTAGAGGGGCTTTGAGAAATGAACGCTGAAGGCTCTGGCCATTCTCGTCAAAATATGCCCTTTTCCCTTTCTCCTCCAAAAGAAAAGCATAATATTCATGGCCGCCTGTAAGAAAACTTGCCGAAAGGATCCTGTCTATTCCAATCATCCTGCCATCCACATACATTTCCTCATAAATCACCCTGAACTCATCACCGTTCTGCAGTCCGTAAAAATCGACAGTCCAGGCAAAGACCTCCGAAAGGTGCAATGCAAGATTGATATCCAGGTCAAGTTTCTGAAAGGTATTCCACAGTGAACCTGAAATGCTGCCGCCGGCTGTTTTGTTTACTACGTGCACATTCTTCCTGTCACGGTATACCCGCAATGAGTCGCGGAAATCATACACCACAAATTCGATGCTGTTTATCTCATAAATGAAATAGAGGGTGCGATGCGTGGAGTCCTTCGACGTGATCCTTGCAATGGTATTTCCTGAATGCATCCTTCTGACATCAAACACATCAACGGTTTCTTTAGCGATTTTATCGATAAGGCCGGCCGGGACAGAAGGCGAAAGGATGTCGGAAAGGTTCTGGTTATTGCCTACCTTACCATAGCTGATATCGAGGCTGTCGAGTTTGATGTTGTATGCAGAGTTTCTCTTCGAAATCACGACTGGCCTGGCCTTCACATCCATTCTCATTTTGAAAATTGTAATCCCCAGAATGGTTATTATGATGAGAATGGCAGCAAGGGCAGGTAAAACGATCCACAAACGGAGGTTAAGCTGATGTTTATTCATTGTTGAATGTGAGGTGAATTATCAATACTTCCGGACGGTTGCCAAGCCTTACCGGCGGCCCCCATGTACCGAAACCGCAGGAGACATAAAAATGTGTATCCTTTATTTTTTTATATCCCCAACTGAGCTCATAAATGGCCTTCGTGATATAATTGAAAGGCCAGATCTGCCCGTGATGGGTATGTCCGGAAAGCTGAAGGTCGACGCCGTTTTCCACACTTTTGCCAAGATTAAAAGGCTGATGGTCCATCAGGATGATCGGGTAGGAGTGGTCAACATCTTTCATGATTTCCGAAAGTTCTTTGCGCGCTTTACCTGTGAAGCGGGGTTTATCCCGGTCATCACGTCCCACTATGTAAAACTGGTTGTTTACAAGCAGTGCGGTATCCCTGAGCATTTTAACACAGTGTTTTTCCAGGTATTCAACGGCAGGACCTGCACCGCCTATATATTCGTGATTCCCGGTAATGGCATATACGCCGATCCCTGCTTTCAGTTCACATAAAGCCTCCCCGATATTATCCTTGATGACCGGGGCGAGGTCTTCATCAACCACATCGCCGGCAAGCAGGATCAGGTCGGGTTTGGGTGCATTGAGCAAACTCACGAGTTCTTTGGCTTTTGCTTTGCGGATAATGGTCCCGAGATGGATATCTGAAGCCATGGAGATAGTAAGAGATTTTCTTCCATGCCCCGATTTTGCAATAGAAAGGTTAAGTTCCCTGACCCTGGGATTCCTGGCATTGATGTATCCTGCAGTTACCATGATAACCGTATAGGCAACAGAGGCGATAAGTATGATCTGCTTGGTCTTCAGATAATCAGTATAAATAAATGCCGGCAGGAAATGGAAGAAATGGTTGAGTAGCCTGGTAATATCGAGGAGGATGACTATCAGGGTAAAGAACAGCATAAAAGCAAGCCAGAAGTTCCCGACCCAGGTGAGGAATTCAGTGAAATGACACGGGCTTGTCCTTTCCAGTATCCTTGCTGCCACAAAAGCTGCCGCAACCAGCCAGAAGGCAGGAATAAACCATAGTCTTACGGAGGAACCGGAAGGAAAGGCCTGTAAAGCCCTGATGAAAATTAAATAATTGACCAGGGTGTATATTGTAACCACGATGGTTACAAATAAAATCATAGCAGTTGTTTTCAAGGAATTTCTAACTTTGAAATGTCATTCGGGCGGTAAAGATATTCCAATTTCTTCTGTGCCTTTGCACGCCTGAGTGATTCTAAACGGGAAATTTACAGTTCTTAGTATTAATTAATTTACAGGAATCGATGAATTCAGAATTTATTCTCTCATGGATCGACTACTTGGTCATGATCATTTATTTCGCCTTTGTCCTCGGGATCGGATGGGCTCTCAAACGTTATATGAAAGATGCCAGCGCATTTCTCGAAGCCGGTCGTTCCATGCCGGCCTGGGTTGCAGGACTGGCCTTTATCTCCACTAACCTGGGGGCACTTGAAGTAATGGGAATGACCGGATCAGGCATGAAGTACGGGATGCTAACGACTCATTTCTACTGGGTGGGGGCAATACCGGCCATGGTTTTTCTCGCCATTTTCATGATGCCGTTTTACTATGGCTCAAAAGCCAGGTCGGTGCCCGAGTACCTCAAACTGCGGTACGATGAAAAAACCCGCGGGCTCAATGCCATTCTCTTTGCAGTAATGACAATACTTGCATCAGGTATCTCTATGTATGCCCTGGCTATCCTTATGGAGAAAGTTCTTGGATGGAACTTTCACCTGAGCCTTATCCTTTCTGCCGCAATTGTCCTTGCCTACACTTATCTTGGCGGACTTTCATCAGCCATATATAATGAAGTCCTTCAGTTCTTCATCATCGTAGTAGGATTACTGCCTATCGTTATTTTAAGTCTTAAAGATGTTGGCGGATGGCATGGTCTTCAGCAAAGCCTTGCACCAATTGTTTCACATATGCCCCAGCACTATGCCCCTGATACCTGGACCACGACCTGGAAATACACCGGGACGGCCAAGGCAAATCCTCTTGGAGTTGAATGGTACGGGATATTTGCCGGACTTGGATTTGTTTTATCGTTCGGATACTGGTGTACAAATTTCCTTATCGTGCAAAGGGCCATGTCGGCAAAATCCACTACGGCCGCCAGGAATACCCCACTGATCGGCGCAATTCCCAAAATGTTCATCCCCTTCCTTATTATCGTTCCGGGCATTGTTGCCCTTGTGCTTGCAAATACCCCGGGTAAGGGATTTGCCTTGCCGTTGAATGAAGCCGGACAACCTATATACGACTATACTATAATTATGCTGCTGAAACAATACCTCCCCGCAGGGGTGCTTGGCCTGGGCGTCACAGCATTGCTGGCTTCCTTCATGTCGGGAATGGCAGGAAATGTCTCAGCCTTTAATACCGTCTGGACCTACGATATCTACCAGAGTTACATCAGGCCTACCACCAAAGACAAGGTATCCGATGACAATCACTACCTTTTTGTAGGTAGGATGGCAACAATATTCGGGGTCGTGGTCAGTATTGCCGCTGCCTACCTGGCGAGTTTGTTCGGGAACATCATGGATTTCCTTCAGACTATCTTCTCAATGGTCAACGCGCCCTTATTTGCTGTTATCTTCCTTGGGATGTTCTGGAAAAGGGCAACAGGGCATGCTGCATTTACAGGCCTGCTTGCCGGCTTTTTCATCGCACTGATGCATCACGGACTGACTTTTCCCGAAGGAGCCAATACACTGGTCAAAGGCGGATGGATTGCCCATCTGCATGCCTATCCCGTTGAAATGGCACAGAATTTCTGGACGGCTATCTTTGCCTGTTCTACCAGCGCAATAGTAACAGTGGTGCTTTCACTGCTGACAAAACAGAAAAAATCCGACGATGAATTGAAAGGCCTGGTCTATGTGCTTACTCCAAAACTAAACGAAGAAGCGGTGCCCTGGTATACCAGGTCTACTACCCTGGCCATTATTGTTCTGTTACTTGTAAGTATTTTAACAATTTTATTCTGGTAAAAAAAACTGATGTTATGGGTATAGATATTAAAATTCCTATCGGACTGATGTTCACAATTTTCGGCCTTCTGCTTACAGCCTATGGGTTTTTCACCAGGCTTGATGCCGCTCTTTACAAACCCTCCATGGGGATTAATATTAACCTCTGGTCAGGGCTAGGGATGCTTATTCTAGGTGTTATTATGCTGGCCCTTGCATATATATCAAGATCCCAAAAACCATAATGATATGAAATCCCTGCCACGGGCTTTCCTTAAGACCCCAATTGGTTTCATTGAACTGACCGGTTCTGAAAAAGGTATAAGGAGCCTTTATTTCCTCGATTTCAAAGTGAGGGTCCCAAGGATCCCCCATGAATTAAAAGACGCCGTTGACCAGCTTCATGAATATTTTATCGGCGAAAGGAAAGACTTCACCTTAGACCTTGACCTTGAAGGATCCGATTTTCAACTCAGGGTCTGGAGCGAGCTTATCAAAATACCATACGGTACTACCATCTCGTATCATGAGCTGGCCCGGCGAATAGGGAATGCCAGCGCCTTCAGGGCTGTCGGGGGAGCTAACGGAGCTAATCCTGTGTCGGTCATTATTCCATGCCACAGGGTCCTCGGGACAAACGGACGACTGGTTGGCTATGCCGGCGGATTAAAACGAAAAAAATGGCTTCTTGAGCATGAACATGCCTTTGCGCAAAGGGATCTTTTTTACCGCTGATCAGATGTCTTCTTCCTTAAGACGATGGCCAAGTTCCTTAACCGAGGAATAGCTTTCCATCAGCCCGGGAAGGTATTCGGCTGAAGAGATAAAAGTCCACAGATAGGCAACAATGGAATAAATATTACCGGTTGAGAAATTGTCAACATCAACACAGATAAACAGCACCACAATAAAGATACCCATCAGGATAAGCTTGATAACAAGGTAATTGAATGAATTCCAGCGGGCGATCTTGAACTGGGGCCCGACCATGCTGCGGTAAAATTCATGGATGGAAGCAGTACTCCTGTTCTCAACAACCTTATATAGGTCTTCCTGTGTATCCCTGATGTTCCTTTGCAAGGTCAGCACGTTTCTCCTGTAAAAACGGGAAAAAACATACAGGGGGATGACCACAATAAGGCAAACTGCTGCAATCCGCCAGTCATAAAAAAACATGGCAATGATGGCACCGAATGTCGCACAAAACTGCCATGAAACTTCAGGCAACCTTTCTTTGAAAAATACAACGAACTCTTTTGTAAGTTCAGCCCTGATCAGCGTCCGTGAAACAGGGTCTTTCTGCTTTCTCGATAAGATTATGACTTTCTCGGCGACGTCGGCAAACATCTTCGAATAGATCCGGCCGCTGAGGAAACGGTGCATTGTCCCCCCGACCACATTCAGGAGGTATATAAAAATCCAGATAAAAAGGGGTTTTAAATAATTGACCTTTTCATGATCATAGAAATAGTCGATCAGCCTGTCGAGCAGTTTGCCGAAATAACCCGGTTCAATAATCCAGGCTACATTCTCAAGAAGGACAAAAACAAGAACCAATCCAATCTTGAACCTGTATTCATATGCGAGTTTCTGTATAGTCATTTTAGTGAAGGGAAGTAGATGCAAAAGTACTAAATATAGCTTTATATTCCTATTTTTGGGGATTATATCCTGAAACTATGAGAACCAGACTTTTATTGGGTTTATGCGCCCTTTTTATATTGATTTCATGCAATAAAAACAAGACAGTTGAAGGAGTCTACCGCTCATATTATGGTGAGAAAGAGGGTTTTGCCATCTGGATCGTAGACGGCTATAAAATCAGGCAACATGTGTATAAGGAATTTCTTTATGGAGGGAACGAACAACGTTACCTGTTCAACCCCAAAGGAGAGATCTGGATCGACCATGCGGTATCCTGCGAAGAATTCGAACTTACACTCGCACATGAACTGAATGAAAGAGCCCTGATGGCCAAATTCGGCTGGACCTATGAAAAGTCCCATGATTCCTCACTGATGCTTGAACTGAAAATGAGAAAATCCTGGGATTCAATATGCAGGGCCCATGAAGCATCACTGCATAGGGTTTGCCCTGAAGACGCAACGAAAGTAAGGGAAATCCCCGGGATCCCCGATAGCATTGTACTCAGGGGTATCTACCGTGTACCACTGGGAATAAGGGAGGGGATAAGCGTGTGGGTTGTTGACGGCTATAGAGTTCGTGCCTTGATCTTCCCCGATTTCGGCCTCAGCGGAAACGATATGGCCTACCACTACATACCTGCACGGGAAATCTGGCTCGACGGACAAATATCTTCGGAAGAAACAGAACTTTCAATCAAAACTGAACTGCTTGAACGTAAACTGATGGCTGAGGGTGTCTCATACGGGAAAGCCTATGATTCGGCGATCAACACCAATGTGAGGCTCAGGCATGAGATGCAGCAGCTGATCGATGCCCATCCGCCCCTGGTAGTCCCGCCTGTATTGGTAAGGGATACGGGAAAAAAAGAGTGAATGGTGACTAGTGAACAGTGAATATTGACTGTTTACATTTAACTGTAAGATTTTATAAGCATCAAGGAATTCCTGACCTATGAAAACGTTCATTGTGATTTTAGCCCTGCTGATGGCGTCATTCGGGGCCGGCGATGTTTCTGCCCAGGTATCAGCCGTACATTTTGACATGACAGCCCCGGTCAATATATATGGGTTTACCCTTAACGGCAGGGATGTTAAAACGAATTCCCCTACGCCTTTGTTTTCGGTGCTTATCGACAGTGTCATATACAGATCGGAATCCCAAGCGGCAGAATTCAGGAACGACAGCATAATTTTGAAACTTGCCGATTCCCTCGGATGCATAATTTCTCCCGACAAGAACTGTAAACAGGGTTTGAAATACCTGGTAAGGTTCACCAACCAGGGCAAAGCAAAGCATACGGTAGAAAACCTCGTTCCCTTGGGTGAAGGCCCCGGTAAGGTATATATCACTGCCGGGGGCACTAAAGAATGGCCTCATTACCTATGCCGTTCCCTGCTTTTCCGTCCCGGTTACGGCCCTGTAGGAGTTATACTCCCTGACAACGCCTGGCATATGGGCTTCTCTGACCTGGCGCTCGGCGACAGCATTTCAGTTACATCCATGGCAAGGCGAACCAACAGGGATAAGGAAAAGACCGCTATTGACCGTTGGGCCGTAACACTGCAACCCTCAGGCTGGGCAGAATACAGCCTTTACTTTGATACCCATACAGGGGACTGGCAGGAAGGACTGAGAATAATGTTTCAGAAGCATTTTCTATACGACCTCAATTCTTTTGATAACAGTATGTTTGAACGGCCTGACCTGCAGTGGATGAGGGGCAAATACCTGATGCTCCTGCAGTTTGCCTGGGATGACAAATATTACGATTACCGTAAAAAGAAATTCACTTTTTATTCTTCGCTTACCGAATTCGATGACCTGAACGGGGGATTTGACATTTTTACCTTATGGCCCACCTGGCCGCGCCTTGGGCTCGATCAGAGGAACCAGTGGGATATGTACAGGGACCTTCCAGGTGGCCTGGAAGAACTGAAGAAGCAAACTGCCTTCGCCCATAGCAAAGGGAAGAAGTATTTCATTTCATACAATCCATGGGATGAGGGCACACGGCAGGAAGATCAGCTGAACGGCATGGAAGTGCTTCTGCGTGCTACTGATGCCGACGGTGTGGTGCTTGACACCAAAGGGGAATCAAGCAGGGAGCTCCAGGCTGCCGCCGACAGGGTAAAACCGGGTATTATCATGTATAGTGAGGGGATGGCTGTTCCCAAAGATATGCCGGGGATAGTTTCGGGCCGGGTTCATGATGCCCTGGTGATGCCGCCCCCTTTAAACCTGAATAAATTTATCAAACCCGACTTTGCCATTTTCAGGGTGCTGCAATTGGCCGATGACAGGCTGCACAGGGAACTGGCCTGCGCTTTTTTCAACGGCTACGGCGTTGAGATCAATACAATGAGGCCGGGAAGGCCTTCCTGGATCAAAGAGGAATATGCCTACATGGGAAGGACTACCAGGATATTGAGGGAGAACAATTCTGTCTTTCATAATTATCAATGGATGCCTCTTATTCCAACCCTTACCGATTCGGTATATATAAACCGCTGGCAGGCCGGGAATAAGACTGTTTATACCATATACAGCCTTAAACCCCAGGGATGGAATGCGGCACTCTTCATTGCCCCTGAACCCGGTATAGAAAAGCATTATGTCGATCTCTGGAACAACCAGGAAGTCAAGCCCCTTCAGATCAATGGGAAAAATGGTATAACAGTTCAGATCGATCCTTTCGACAAAAGCGACCTTAACACCCGTCGCGAAGGAAACGTAGGCTGCATTGCGCTCTTTCCGCGGCTGATCAATTTCAGGGATATTGGCGACACCCTGTTTTTCAGTTCTGGAACAGGGGATAAGATGAAGGTATTCGGTGAAAATCCAAACTATGGTAACAAAGGATTGGAATTCCCGGCCGGGAGCGGAAATATCGCTTACCGGGAGAAGTTTGGCGAAGCCTGCCCTAAACTGGTAGTCCAGCTTTTTGATAAGGATGAACTTCTGGATGAGGCCGTTGTTTTGCCCAAAGCAAACATTCCACACCTGGTTTCCTCTGTTAAACGCACTATTCCTTCCAAAACGGTTCCTGAAGGCATGGTTGAAATTCCGAAGGGGAAATTCAGGTTCTATACGCAGAGGGATCCACGGTCCCAGGACCCTTTCATACTTTTCCCTGATTACAGCGATACGGTGGTGAGAACGATGAATAAACTATATATGGACAGGTACCCTGTGACCAACCTTGACTTTCTCCGCTTCATACAAGCAGCACATTACCGGCCGGCCGACACTTCATCTTATCTGAAACAATGGAAGAACAGTAAATTACCTGAACTTTCCGACGGGAATAAACCGGTCGTCTTCGTCAGCCCCGATGATGCGGCTGCGTATTGCAGGCAAAAAGGGAAAAGGCTGCCTACCGAGCAGGAATGGCAGTATGCAGCACAGGGAAACGACATGAGGCAGTTTCCTTGGGGCGGCAAAGCCGATTCCACACTATGCAATTTTAACCTTAACCATGAAACAGCAGTCACTGCCTTCCCCGGGGGAGCAAGTCCTTACGGAGTTGAAGATATGATTGGCAACGTTTGGCAGATGACCAACGATGTTTATTATAACGGGGCCTACTACTTCACTATCATAAAGGGGGGAAGTTATTATCATCCGACCCAAAGCATCTGGTACGTAACCGGAGGGCCGGTGCCGGCCTGCCATCCTGAAATGCTGTTACTGATTTCACCAGGCCTTGACAGGAATGCAACGGTCGGATTCCGTTGTGTAAAAGACGGGGATTAATTTTTAAGAAGCCAGGCGCCTTTGAATTCCGGTTTTATCTTTTTGAGCCTTGCAATGGCTTCAGTCCTGTCGAAAGTCTCGAATACAGAAATCCTTGCCCTGCCTTCCTTGCACAGGCTTTTACTTAACGGGAAGCCTTTATCACGATAAAACTTTACGAACTGCGCGCTGTCCTTGAAAGGAACATTGCTCCTTACTATGATATAGTATTTAACTTCAGAGTGCCTTGCAGTGTCGGTTGCGCCTCCTATAGAGTCTTTAGACCTTGGGGCCACAGCTGCAACAGGAATACCTTTTTTAGGGGTTTCCTTTTTACTCCCGGAATCAAAAGATACAGTCTTTGCAGGGTTTTCGCCCACAAGCATTGGGGGGCCGTAAGGATCAGGAACCTGTCCAAACCAGGCACAGGCATAATTTTCATAAATACCAATCCCGATGGCTTCCCACTTATTTCCCTGCCATTTGCCTGTATTCATAAGGAAACCGTTAAAATAATCAACAGACTTCCAGAAATTGATGATACTGTCTATATCCACCTGGTTATTCTCCCAGTACACAATTTCATAGCCTTTATCCTTATATGGAGTAAATTCCTTGGGTTTATCCCATACCGAATTCTTTTTATTCTCATCCTTCGGATAACAAAACGGTTTCCACGGCCCTTTGTCTGACCATGAATGAAAATTGCAGGCACCCTGGTCAGGATGGTGGAAGAACAGATCCTTCACATGGGCCGAAGCTACATAACAGAGTGAAACGGAAAGGGGAATAGGAGGGAGATCGTACCGGGTACGGTAATCGTTTATCATCCTGTATAACCTCATTTCTTCCTCGCTGATCCTGTAATTACCGGGAATGGAATTCGCCTGTTTCTGTAATGGCTGGGAATGGCCGGCCATCACAAATAAAAGCAGGATCAGTAAAAGGATATATGGGGATTTCCTAACCATTTTGAATTGATTCAATATGGTTATACGGAAATTCAGCAAATTAGTTACCTTAATCATCCAAATGCCTGCAATTTTACCTGCCCTGGTATTCTTCAATAAGCAGACGGGCAATAATGGAATCCCATATATAATTTGGCGGTGAATTAAGCACCTCGTTATCGGCGCTGAAAGATTCCCAGTAATTGTGGTTTTTCTTAAGCTGGATTACAACTGCATTGAGCATTTTTCCGGCAAGCTGATGGGCTGTTTCAGTATAGCCGTTATCTCTCAGGCCTTCATACACCATATAATCCCAAAGCAACCAAACCGGTCCGTTCCATTTGCAGCAGTAGTCCACATACGGACTGTACCATGGATCCTGGGCCGATAAGGTGGGAACCCCGTATCTTCTCCAGAATTTCGTAGTATCGGTAAGCGTTTTAACAAGCTTTTCAGCGCGGTCCCCGGGGGCAGCGCCGGCCCAGAGCGCAAGAAATGCTATGATCTCCTGCCTACGCAGGTCCCGGGTCATAAAATACCAGCCATGGTTGTTTTTATTCACCGAATAGTAAAACCCCGTACTGTCGTCCCACATCCTCTTATTGACCAGCTTAACCACCGCATCGGCACTTTCTTTCCATTTATCGGCCTCTTCCTTCTTCCCGAGGGCTTCGGCCATCCTTGAAAGTGATTTTTCTTCTTTAATCATCATCAGGGTCAGGTCGAGGCATTCCAGTTCATCTGAAATATCTTCCTTATCAACATCAAGGTATCTCTCGGCAGAAACCTGGAAAACCGCATTATACCAGTCCCTCACATTTTCAATAATCCCGTATGGGCCCCATTCAAAAGTAGTGTCATGATCTGTATCCCTGTTTTTAATAAGCCAGCCTGTATATTTAACGCCTGAAGCATAAGCGTCCTCAAGAAATTGCCTGTCTTTGCTGACTTTAAATATCTCCCAGTTAATCCAGTTAAAAAAAGGAGCCGAGGTGGTAGGCATATTTTTATGCGGGTAGTCCTGCAGGCCTCTCGGGCCATGACGGTATGCAATAAAACCGTCTTCCCTTTGCTGTTCCATGTAAACTCTCTGTGATCCCTCAGCCGAGGCGGGATCCATATATACATATGACAGCATGCTCAACGACTCATGCAATACCTGGTGCCCGTGTCCCCAGCCCCAAAGGGGGTTTCGCGAGAAAGCATAGGAATTGTAATTTGTCTTGCCTGAAGGCGGGTACATGCATCCCCTCACCAGGTTGAAAGCCCCGAGGTATGCAATCTTTTCATCCCTGGTTTTGAAATTTATCCTTGGGATTTTTGAAAACAATATCAGGTCATCCTCATAAAATGTTTTTAACAGAGCAGTTTTCATGGTTTCCAGGTCTTTCACCAGAACTGCCTGGTCCTCATTCTGCCCCTGGAACCCCCTGAGCACCCTGAAAGATACCTTCTGGCCCCCGGCCAGGCGTTTTTTAAAATTCAATGCGACAAACCTGCACAGTCCCCGGACCTGCTGGTTCAGTGTATCGCTTCGCTTTTCCGAATAAAAATCTGTTTTAATAGTATTGTAAAAAGTGGAAAGGTCCCCAAAATAAGCCCCGTAAGTATACGGAGCCGGGAACCCTGTATAAATATCGCGCACCTTTGTCGGATACCCGTATTCTGTTTTAAGGCTGCTGATAAGACGGTAGGGGCTTTCGTAACGGTGAACAACATATGCTTTGCAGGCAGTATCAAATTTCATTACCTCCATGGAATCATTTTCTGCTTCCAGCATTGGGTAAACCGAAACCTCATGGTTGATGTTATCGGTATTGACCACTTCCAGGTCAACAAGGGCGATAGTCGAACTATAAACCATAAAAGTTTCTTTCACATGTATTCCCCTGAATGGCTCGTATTCAGTGATAGCCATATCAGGAAAGGAAAAATCAACCACGGGCTTTTTAAAATATTCCGACATCTTCCCGATCACAACCTGGTCAACTTTCCACAGGCAGTATATACGGCCTGCATGGTCACTCGAATAATTGACCGGCATGCAGCATGAGTAATAATCCATTTTATAAGCCTTGTCACCATATAACCTGGATCTTGCCATGGAAGCAGCATAAGTCGTGTACAGCGGATCGTCGCAGCGGGCAGCTATCCGTACATAATCCTCAACCGGCTTGAAATTCTGGCCAAAGCCGGTAAAAACCAGGAGGGAAAGGGTGATTAATAAACAAATCTTTCTCATTTCACTGAATATTCATCGATTAACATTCTTGCAGCAATGCCGGCCCATATGTAGGTTTTATTCCATCCTGCCTGGTGTTCATCGGCACTGTAGAATTCCCAGAAAACATGATCCTGTTTAAGGTGCCATATCATATTATCTAACACCCGGCCCATAAGTTCCGAAGCATCCTGCTTGTAACCATAATCCTTCATTCCCCGGTAAACCAGGTACTGCCATTGCACCCAAACAGGTCCGTTCCAGTAGCCTATCGGATTATAATAGTCGGATTTTGCTGTAAGGGAAGGGATACCATAAGGCCTGTGAAATTCCATGGGATCCCTCAGTGACCGCATCAGGAGATCTGCATGATTCGTACTGCTGACGCCTGCCCATAGCGGCAAAAAACCAATTATTTCCTTAAGCTTGAGATCATTGGTTTTACGGAAAGAGAAGCCCTGGTCCAGTTTATTTATATTATAATAAAAACAGCTCAGGGTATCCCACATAAAATGTTCAATGAGGGCCGACCTTTGCCGAGCTAGGTTGTCCCATAGCTTTGCATCATCTGTCAATCCCAGGGTTTTTGCCATCCCGGAAAGCGACACCGCTTCCCTGACCAGCATTGAGTTAACATCAGGACCTTCAAAACACCCTGGCCTGCCAACATTATCCCAAACGGCAACCCTCGCATCACGAACCGATTCCAGTTCACTTTCGGCACCCCACTCGCACAGCCCGTTCCTGTTTGAATCCCTGTTCCTTACGAACCAGGTATAAAATTTCTTTCCCGAGAGATAAGCTTCATTGAGAAACTTCCTGTCGTTGCTTATCTTGTATATTTCCCAGTTAATATAGTTGAACCAGGGGGCGGATGTGGTTAGCTGGTTCGCATACGGGATGGTTTCGTCAAGGTAAGGCCCTGTACGGTAGTTGATATACCCATCGGGCTGCTGCCTCTGTATGAATACCCGCTGCGAATTCATTGCACTTGCCGGATCCATATAGGCATAGGCAAGCATGCTCAGGCTTTCATGGAACACCTGTCCTCCATAGCCCCATCCCCATTTAGGCTCCCTGGAGAAAACATAATAATTCGTTTTGCATTTTCCCTCGGCAGGCATCATGCACTGCCTCATCAGTGAAAAACAGCTCCAATAAAGCATTTCATAATCCCGGCATGGAAATTTCAACAGGGGGATCTTACTGTATTCCGCTTCGTCTTCCCGTATTATTTTCTCTGGGTCCTCAAGCATTAGCGGCTTTAACTTCCTGAATGCATCCGGCTTTCTTACTGTTGATTCCTCAATGCCAAGAACCATCCGGAAACAGGTCGATTCCCCCGGCCCGAGGCGAATGGTCCTCATCCCGAAAACCGCGGTAATTGCAGGCGAAACCATCTTTCTTAAAGCAATGCTGCTCCTGAGGGCATCAACGGGTCCGGCAGGCTTAATGGATGCAGCCCCTGCATTAACATTTAATGCAAGAAGGGAATCGAATTCCAGGCCCGGTATTAAGAATGCCTGCAAGGAAGTGCTTATCGGTATATTGTGCTCTTTCATCCAGGAATCAGGCTTTTTAGTCAGTGGATAATAATAGCCATCAAATAAATTATCATGATTGAAATTGATAATGCTGTCATATGAGGGATAAAAATGATAAGGGATAAGCGTGACCTGGCTCGTGAAATTTCCAGTGTTGGATACGGTATATTCCACAAAGGCTGAACCTGAAGAATAAACATCAAAGCAAACATCAACCCTAAGGTCTTTGAAAGGGTAATAAGAATATTTAAATATATCACTGTATGAAGTTGTTACAATAGGTTCTTTAAATAATTCCTTCAACCTGAACCTGGTCTCGTTTCCAAGTCTTATTGCCAGCCCGAAATTAGGCCCGTCGGCCGAAATTATCTCAACCCCGCTTTCGGGATCATTAATTAAAAACTGGTAGCCCTGGTCAAGTTTATAAGATGAACGGGAAAGCGGTGCGGCATAGGTTGTAAATAATGCATCGGACTTTGTAGCCTGAAGCTTTGACAGAAACTGCCCCGATACATGGCAACATGGATACAGCAATAATAATAACAATATTTTTCTCATCTCAGATAGATCTTTACGGGGATCTCGCTGTAAGTCTTTCCCTGTTCGGGGAATACGACCCTTATCGTGGAAATATTACCATTTGTCCCAAGCAGGCTGCCATTCTCAATATGGTCAATGAGCATAGTATTTATCCAAACCCTGATTTCCCCTGTGGCGCCTGCAACATTCTCTGTTATAACAGAATATACGCTGCCGCTAAGCCCGCTTTCAATAATCCGGAGTCCGCCTGATGCGTACCCCGGTTTTGGCTCCTGGCATACGGGCAGTACGGCGATCCCGTTCCTGAACTCAATGTTGATCCTGTCTGCGCCTTTGGTCCTGAATTCAAGCCTTAAAATCACACCCTTCGAAGTATTTTCTATTGTAAAAGGCAGCTCCCGCTCGTTCAATTTACAAGACAGGACCTGCGTCCCTGCAGGCAATAAGGGGGCAAGTTCCAGAAATACCGGCTCATTGTATTCCGAAACGAAACTGTAGGAGAGCATATTCCCGCTTCGTTTAAACTTCATGCTCATGAATTTGCCTCCAATCCTTATGTTCCTGACTTCCAATGAGTCCCAGCCGGCAGGCAGGGCAGGGGCGATTTTCAGCCGGCCTTTTCCGGCGTCTGCGTCGAGTCCAAGGAGGCCTTCCAGACATGGTTCCAGCACCATGGTTTCAGACCAGCACTGGTTTGAGCAAACACCTGAGGGTTTGTAAACGGCTCCGTTTAAAACTTCCTGCACATGTCCCAAATCCCATGACCGGTATATATTCAAATTGTTCATTATATGGGCAAAGCCCTGTACGGAATTCCCATAGCGGTATTCGGCAAGGGAGGCCCAGCCTGTGAACAACGGCCAAACACTGCCGTAATGGTAACCTGTCGGTTTGAACAAGCGGCTGTCGTCACGGATTATCCTTACTCCCCAGTTGGTGGTAAAAACATTTGAAGCATACTGCCTTAATGCAGGAGCCGCCTTCTCCGGCTCTGCCAGTCCGAACCCCATCGGAACAGCGGGCAGTACCGTTGGCTCGGCACGGAAACTGCCATCCGCATTCTTTCCATAATTAAAAAAAGAGGAAACGGGATTCCAGAAGTCCTTATTGATGATAGTGTTTATAACCGAAGCTTCATCCCTGTACCTGTTCCTTTGGGGGTCATTCATAAAAGAGGCCATATTGGAAGCCTCCTTTAAAGCCTCGCTCCAGCATCCGGCCATATATAAAGTGGCATGAGACCCGTACAATTCCCCTCCCTCGACCCATCCATGGCCCACATTCGTATTTTCTATAAGATGGTCCTTGTCGGTATCGGTGGAGAAGCAGAAATCGATGGCCTTCCGGATTTGGGTCCAGCTCATTCGTAAAAATGCGGTGTCGTTTGAGTACCTGAAATACCTTCCGGCCAGTACGATATACAATGGGGTTGCGTCGGAAGCATCGTAATGGACAATGCCCGAGGTGCTTGCTTCATGCAGTATTTTACCGTTCAGGTCCTGGTATTTCTGGTAGAATTCGAGTTCAGACCTGACTTTCCCATAATCTCCTGCGGCGAGCAGGGCGAACCCGCTCCACTGCCCGTCACGGCCGAAATACCATGCATATCCCGGCCTTCCGCTAACCTCTTGTGCACCATCCCATCCATACCGGGTAGTCGCATAACCGGCAACCAGGGATTTACCCATGCCGGGTGTATTTACAAAAAATTTATCTGCGGAAACCAGGGCCCATGTATAGCCCTTGTTAAAATTGCTGTCGGGGGAGGTGATCATCACCCTGTTTTTAAAAAGATCAACTGAATGTTGTATGGAATTCTGAAATATTTCAACCGGGGAAGCCGAATATTTCTCATAACACTGCATTATTTCTTTATTGCCATCACTACCTGCCACATAGATGACATCAAGCTGATCGTTCATTTCAAGCCTGTAGTGAAGGAACCCGGCAGCCATGAATTGATTTGTAGGAATTCCGGCGGCTTTGTAGTTTTTATCAATGGCAAAGTCAGAAAACCGGCCCGAAACATGCTGGACAGCGGGTTTGTTTGCACCGATATATACATTGAGAATACCCCGTTTGTCGGAAAACTTTAACGCCTGTATATCATCAAGCCAGGCATGGCAGATACTCCCCGTCACTTTTGCCGAATAGGGCCACATCATCCGCAGATTGGATTTAAGGCGGATGAAAAATTCGGCCCCGTATACACCCTTGTATTCATAATGCAGCACCCCTGCCGGTTCAAGGGGATCATTAACAATGATCTCTTTCAGGTAGGCCCTTGGGAACTTGTATTGCCGACAGAAATAGGAGGGATGGCTGATTATTTCAGGACGCTGGTCCTTAAGCCAGTATATGGTGTCTTTATAATCAAATTTTATGCCGACCTCATAATCCCTGAAAGCCATGAACGGATGGGCCCAAACCTCTTCTATCCCCGAATTCCCTGTACCCATCGTTAACAGCCGTTCACCTGCCACATCCCAGGGATCATTGGAAGAAAACCTGCATTCCATTGCAAGAGGATCGGCTGGCTCCGACCAGCAACTGCCCGGATTGATCGGTTTTGCCCGGCTCTTTAAAGAATCGTTTGAACACTCAGTTACAGTGTTCGGGGAATAGTCCCAGTAATGTGTATCCTGTCCCTCAATCCTGCCGGTAAGATATTCTATGCAGTTCCACGTGAACTTTTCAATGTGCAAACGGTTGAGATTGGGCTGGAAAAAGTCCATATACCCGCCTACAGCCATAATTTTTCCTTTTCCCGAAGAATATTCCAGCACTATTTTCGAATCCTCCCTGAGGAAAATATAATCCCAGTCAACAGCAATGACCTTGCCTGATCCGGGTTGCTTATCACCGAAATACCCGCAAAGCCCTGCCTTCTGGTCGGTCAAGGGCCTTAGGATGTATGCACCCCCGTTCAATCCCGTAAAGACAGGATGTCCTATAAAAGCATGAAAACCAAGCTTCCTTCCGTAGCCTTCGTCTATACAGGGTTTCAGGCTGTCGGAAGGCTGGACATCTTCAAGCCCGATCGTGTTGAGATAATGCATGGCAAAACCCGAAAGCAGAAGGCCTCCGCCATCGTCAAGATATTTTTTAAAAGCTGAGAGTGTTTTATTTTCCTTCAGTTCTGCCGGGATTGGCCCGCTTGTATTCTTTTGATAGATAACAACAGTATATTTTTTGAGTGCGGATGGTCGTTTTGCCAGGTCACCGGCGCTTATGAAATCGCAGGAGGAATTTGGTTGTGATTTCAGAAAGGAATACAATGAACGGATAATGGTATCGGAAGCTGCATAAGGCAGATCTGAAAGTAAGGCAATCGCCGGCCCAGAGCCTGTTTTTGCCCGGTCTTCTGCCTTACTTAGTTTTACAGTGTGGGTTTGAATGCTTTTCCCTTTAATTGTCTGGGCTCGCGGTGAAACACACAGCAGGGAACAAGGCAATAATAATGCTAAGTAAAGTTTGTTGATCATAATCTGTTGATTAATTCATCCAGGCTTCCGGCCAGAGGGAAGCTGCAAGCCCTTAATCTTTCTTCGCTATGGTGCCCGTTGGGAATAAGGATGCAATCTATGCCAATTTCACAGGCAACTTCGGCGTCATGCCTGGTATCTCCAATAAAAAGCAAAGAGGATGCGGGCAGGCCGAGGTCAGAGATCAGCCGAAAGCCAACATCCGTCTTCCCATGGGCGTAATGGTCATCCAGGCCGTATATCCTGTCAAAATATTTGTCGACTCCCAGGTTTATAGTCTCAGTGAGCAGTTCGTTTTGCTCCCTGGCCGAGAGGATTGATTGCCCGAAGCCCTGCTGTTTGAATGCCTCAAGCACATTCACAACTTCGGGATGAAGCTTGCATTCGTGCTGGCGCCGGTTGTACAGCACCATAAATTCCATACCTACTTCTTCGAAGGGTTCTTTGTCAAAATCATAACCCAGCTTTTCGTAATAATCCCTTACCGGGAATGTAAAAACCGAACGGTAAAAATCCAGGCTAACCCTTTTAAGTCCTCTTTTTTCGAGCATGCCGTTCATTACTTCGACGCAAAGCCAGGCATCGTCAAGCAAGGTACCGTTCCAGTCCCAGATAATATGTTTATAATCATCAAACTTGTTGAACATCCGCTAGATTTTGGCTGCGCCCCCCAAGGTCGACAGGCGCTGTATTGAATTAATTGTCGAAATTTGTGGAATCAAAGTTATGAAAAAGAACGTGCCGGGATGTTTTCCAAAAAATTGCTGGAACAGCTTGAAGAACTAAGGGATTGTGCAATATGCCCGCGGGAATGCCATGTTGATCGCCTGGAGGCTCCAACAGGCGTTTGCCGCAGCGATGCTTCGTTTAACATTGCTTCGATATGCATCCACAAAGGCGAGGAACCAGTAATATCGGGCCCTGGGGGAATCTGCAATATTTTTTTCACAAACTGCAACCTTCAGTGCATTTATTGCCAGAATCATCAGATCAGCGATACCGGTAGGTCAAGGGCCTCATCCAGGATGGAACTTTCTCAAATTGTTGCTGAAGTGACATCTATCCTGGACCGGGGAATCGGAATGGTAGGTTTTGTTTCGCCTTCCCATTTCATTCCCCAGATGAAGATTATAATCCAGGCTGTTAAAGAAAGCGGCTATTCTCCCCGCTGGGTATACAATACCAATGGCTACGATAAAGCAAGCACATTGCGCTCCCTCGAAGGAATTATTGATGTGTACCTGCCTGATTTTAAATATATGGACCCCCTGCTTGCAAAGTCCCTGTCAAAGGCCGGTGACTACCCTGAAACAGCTACAGCTGCGATACGGGAGATGTACAGGCAGAAAGGATCTGTTCTTCATCTTTCGGCTAATGGTGTGGCCGAATCAGGAATCGTGATCCGTCATCTCGTTCTCCCCGGCCAGGTTCAGAACAGCCTGCAGGTGTTAAGGTATATCGCTGAGGAAATTTCACCCAAACTGCACATTTCCCTGATGTCGCAATACTACCCGACCCCGGGGGTAATTGGCCACCCATTTCTGGGCAGGGGGCTTTCCCGTGAAGAATACGGGATAGTTTTAGACGAAATGGAACTTCTTGGCCTCGACAATGGATGGATACAGGGAATCGAGAGCACGGCTCATTACCAGCCTGACTTCAAAAGGGAACATCCTTTTGAATAGTTCCAGGTGATATCATCGGCAAAAACGCCTTCTTCACCGATTAGTTTGTGAGTGAGAGGGGAATGTCAGTATTTTTGGCGCCAGTCAACCTAACAAAGTATATCTCATGAAACAACCCGCACTCATTCTCCTCCCGTTACTGTTCCTTGCGGCAACAGGTTTTGCCCAGGATAAAGAAAAGAAAGCCGACTCTGCCTACCAGTTCACAGTAGTAAAGCAATTACCGGCAACAAGTGTCAAGAACCAGAACCGTTCGGGGACCTGCTGGAGTTATTCAGCCATTTCATTCCTTGAATCAGAACTGCTGCGAACAGGGAAAGACACATTTGACCTTTCCGAAATGTATTGCGTTCGCCAGTGTTATGCCGATAAAGCAAATATCTATGTGCGTTTTGAAGGCAAACATAATTTTGGGGGCGGCGGCGCTGCCCACGACGTAACTTATGTACTGAAGAATTACGGTATGGTTCCCGAAGAAGCTTTCAACGGCCTTACCATTGGCGAAAAACTTCCAGTTCACGGCGAGATGGATGCAGTGCTTTCAGCCTATGTGGATGCCGTTGTTAAAAATCCGAACAAAAAACTCACCCCGGTATGGCATGCAGGGTTCGAAGGTATCCTGGATGCATACCTTGGCAAGGCACCTGCCTCATTTACCTATAAAGGAAAGACTTATACCCCTCAGACTTTTGCAGGTATGATGGGCCTGAATGCCGACGATTATGTTGAACTTACATCATACACCCACCATCCTTTTTATTCCAAATTCGTCCTGGAAGTGCCCGATAACTGGCTCATGGAAGGGGATTATAATGTACCTGTAAACGACCTGATCGCTATCATCGACAATTCAATAGAAAACGGTTATACCGTGGTCTGGGGTGCCGATGTAAGCGAAAAGGGCTTCTCCTGGAAGAACGGGGTTGCCGTCGTCCCCGATAAAAACACCCCCGAGCTTGCCGGCTTGGAGCAGGCAAAATGGGCAAAGATGACCGATGCTGAAAAAGACAAGCTGTTATATAAATTTGACAAACCCGTTCCCGAGAAAAAGATCACCCAGGAATTGCGCCAGCTTGAGTTTGACAACTACCAGACAACCGATGACCATGGGATGCAGATCACGGGTATCGCCAAAGACCAGAATGGAAATAAATATTATATAGTAAAAAATTCCTGGGGGCTGGATGACCACAAGTACAAAGGGTATTTTTATGCATCAGAAGCATATGTGATGCTTAAAACCATGGATATCATGGTTAATAAGAATGCCATTCCCGGGGAGATCAGGAAGAAGCTAGGCCTGTAAAGCCCAGGCACCTTGATGGGTCGGGAATTCAGTGGCTGACGCCAGTCTTTCCAGGTATTCGGTCCTGGGAACCTGGCGCGCCCCCAAGCGTTTTAAGAGATCAGTCTCAACCTGGCAGTCGATGAAATGAAACTGCCAGGTTTTTATTTTCTCTACCATATAATAGAAAGCTACCTTGGATGCGTCGTTTGCTTTGTGAAACATGCTTTCACCAAAAAAGGCACGTCCTATCGAAACCCCATATAACCCGCCCGCAAGTTCGCCATTGAGGTATGCTTCAAATGAATGGGCAAAGCCAAGTTTGTGAAGCCTGGCATACGCCTCGATAAAATCCCCGTCAATCCAGGTACCCTCCTGTCCATCACGGGGCGCTTCGGCACAGGCTTCAATAACCTGCTGAAACGAACTGTCGGCCCTGATCTCGAATTTACGGCTCCTGATCAGGCGTTTGAGAGATTCGGAAACCTTCATTTCACCAGGGAATAAAACCATCCTCGGGTCGGGGGAGAACCAGAAAATATCTTCCTCATCCCTGAACCAGGGGAATATGCCATCAGCATAGGCTTTAAGCAGCCTTGCAGCGGACAGATCACCGCCTATAGCCAATAATCCGTCCGGTTCAGCTTCAGAGGGAGGTGGAAAGACCGGCTCCTCGGGAAGAAGATAAACAGGCATTGAACAGGGTTTACTTTCCTACCACAACAACCTGGAAACTTCCCGGGGTCATCTTTCTGTGGTTATTTTCCATGGTCACATCAGCTGAAGACATGTATATCTTGTTCTCAGCTTCACTGTATGTAATGGTCCTTGCACTTTTCCGGGTTGGTAAAGTCTGGACCACGATGTAATCTTTCGGGCTTTTCTGGTGAACTACCGTCAGCACTCCTTCTCCGCATGAAGCTGCTATGTTTTGGTCCTCTTTGATAAAAACCAGGCCGTCGCATCCGTCACCCATAGGGAGGGAGGCAATGATCTTGCCGTTTGTACAATCCATTACCACTATGGTCTTGGAATCTCCGCAGGCTGAAAACAACCTGTTTGTCTTCAGGTCTATTGCCAGGCCCGAAGGCTCCTTGCCCGGATCCAGCGGCCATTCCGCTTGAATCTTTAGGGACTTTGCATCAAATTTCGTGATGTTGGATTTGTCTTCGATATTTACAAAGATATTGCCCTTTCCGTCAGAAACTGCGGCTTCAGGTTTACCGGAAACCGGCATAGTGCCTGCAACTTCATTCGTTTTGGCATCAATGGCAGTTACTGAACTGCCTCGCCCGTTAAAAGTAAATATCCTTTTGCTGTATGGGTCATATAACACAGCATCCGGGTTTTTATCGGTCTTGATCTTTGCTGTCACCTGCAGGGTTTTAAGATCAAAAACGACTACCGAGTCCAGCCGGCCGGCCGTGATGAATCCTTTGCCAAACTCTATCGCGATGGCTATCCCGTGAACTCCGGGTGTACCTGTAATGGTACCAATCAGTTTCTCTGTTTTAATGTCCAGTACCTGTACCATGGTCCCGTGGGATACGTATAGCCTCTGGGTCGCATCATCTGCTAACAGGTAATCCCAGCCGGCATCACCTTCAAGGGATATGTTTTTCAATACCTTATATTCGGATTTTTGTGCCTGGGCAGCCTGGAAAGCACAGAAAGCAGCGATGATCAGCAAAAATTTTATTGTTTTCATACTTCGTGGTCAATATTGGTTTAAATAACATTGTTTATTTCTGCCTGTGAAAACAGCAGTAAACAAAAGTAATAATTAAGTCGGGGAAATACTGTTTTAAATCTGTTTCGAAATAAACACTTTATATAAAGGGCCGGCGCCGCCTAATTTTGCCTACCTTCACATCATGAAATCAAAATCCATTTATAGGAGAGTGTTTGTGGCCTTGATGCTTCTCACCCCATTTTATTCTTTTTCCCAGCAGGGAAACGATAATGCGAGATCAATAGGCCGGTTGCACCATGAGGTGCAGGATCAGCCATATATGTCACCCCGGTCAGCCCCGCACACAACTGCCCCCCGCCTGAAAAGCACCGGTTTTACGATGGTTCAGGTCAATGTGGATGCAAATGGTGACAACATATCAGGTGATGCGGCAAATGAACCTTCCATGAGTATCAATACCACCGATCCCCAGCACATTGCTATTGGCTGGCGCCAATTTGACAATGTCCTCAGTAATTTCAGGCAGGCGGGCTACGCGTATTCCGGTGATGGCGGGCTCACCTGGACTTTTCCGGGTGTTATCACGCCCGGGACCTTCAGAAGCGACCCGGTGCTTGATGGAGATGACCTTGGATATGTGTATTACAACAGCCTGACTTCCGATGGAGGCAGTTATTATTGCAAAGTTTTTAAAAGCGACAATGGGGGATCTTCCTGGGATTCAGGCATAGATGCATTTGGCGGAGACAAGCAATGGATGGTCATCGACCGCAGCGGCGGACCCGGGACAGGGAATGTATATTCCGACTGGAATGAATCTTTCACTTCCTGCCAGGGCTCCTTCATCCGTTCAACCGATAACGGGGCTACCTTTGAGAATTGCACCGACATCCCCGGAAACCCTTACTGGGGGACAATGGCTATTGGCAATAACGGGGAAGTATACACCACAGGACGGACCGATTTTTACGGGATAATAGTTTTAAAATCGACAGCCGCCCAGTATCCCGATTCAATTCCTGAATGGCATATGTCGATGGTTGACCTCGACGGGCAGGTAACCTACGGACAGCTTGTTAATCCGGGAGGTTTGTCGGGACAGATCAGTATTGCCGTAGACCATTCAGGCGGCCCTGCTAACGATAATGTTTACCTTTTATCAACTGTTGCGAGATACTCCAACAGTGATTCAGCCGATGTGATGTTCACCCGCAGCACCGACGGAGGCCTTACCTGGAGCGCACCTGTGAGAGTAAACGATGACCCGGGAACCGATAGCTACCAATGGTTCGGGACCATGTCGGTGGCGCCAAACGGGAGAATAGATGCGGTCTGGCTCGATACACGCGACTCACCACCGGGTTCGCTGTTATCGGCCCTTTACTATTCCTACTCCCTGAACCAGGGAATAAGCTGGTCGTTGAACCAGAAACTGTCGCCTCTTTTCGACTCCCGTATAGGGTGGCCTCAACAGGCAAAAATGGGAGATTATATTTCAATGGCCTCCGATAACAGCAAGGCATATCTTGCCTGGACCAATACACTCAACTTTGAGGAGGATGTATATTTCAGCACAATAACCCCTTCCACAATAGGCATCTCTGACATACCACCCGGGAATTCAGGCATCCAGATTTCGGCACATCCCTGCCCGCTCAGGGAAAATGCAACAATTGATTATTATTTGCCTGAAAATAATTTTGTAACCATATCGCTTTTCGATGTCAGCGGAAGAACAGTAAAAACTATTGTTTCATCTTACCAGGATAAGGGAGCCCATCACGCAAGCCTTTCCGGTTCAGGCATACCCTCTGGATACTATTTTATCAGCATTGTGTCCGGCTCACAAAGCGGCAATCTGGGGATTGCAAAAATCAATTAAACTCCCAGGTAAGTTGAAGCCAACGCCTTCAAGAGCCTGCCCATCCCTTCATTGATCTCCTCCCCGCTGATAACAAGAGGAGGTGCGATCCTGAAAGTTGCAGGTTTAAAAAGATAGTAATCAATTAGAACTCCATGGTCAAGACAGGAATCCAGGAAAACTTTGCGTTTGGAGACATCGGCAAGGTCTATCCCATGCGCCAGGCCTTTACGCCGGATACCTGAGATTAACCCTTTTTGAAGGGCTTCAGAGAGCATACCCTCAATGAGTATTCCTTTCTCCTCAGCGGCCTGCGGATGTTGGCCTCCCAGGAGGACGTCTATCCCCGCTATGGCGGCTGCACAGCTTACCGGGTGGCCCCCGAAGGTGGTTATATGCCCCAGTTCAGGATTAAACGCCAGGCTTTCCATAATATTTTTAGGGGCTATGAAGGCTCCCAGGGGCATGCCGGCACCAAGGGCTTTGGCCAGGACCAGTATATCCGGCACTATCCCGTAAGGTTCGAAACTGAAAAAACTGCCGGTCCGGCCGAAACCCATCTGAACATCATCAATAACAAGCAGTGTGCCTGTTTCATTACATCGTTTACGTAATTGAAACATGAAACCGTCGGCTGGAAGGATCAGCCCGGCCTCCGACTGGGTGGTTTCTGTGACGACACAGGCAGTGTGCCGGGTTATCTTTTCAAGATCACTGAAATTGTTGAATTCAAGGAAACTTACATCCGGCAACAGGGGACGGAAAGCCTGTTTCATCTTTTCATTCCCCAGTATACTCAGGGAACCCTGGGTCGAGCCATGGTAGGCATTTTTAAAGGCAATAATCCCAGAGCGGCCGGTGAAACGCTTGGCCAGCTTCATGGCTCCTTCTATTGCCTCGGTTCCTGAATTCACAAAATACACTGAATCCAGTAAAGAGGGGAGGAGGCTCACCAGTTTTTCAGCCAGTTTCACCTGGGGCGAATGAATGAACTCCCCGTATACATTAACATATAAGTATGCATCGAGCTGCTGACGAATGGCTTCAAGTACCTGCGGATGCCTGTGCCCCACATTGCTGACCGATATCCCGGAAACAAGGTCGATATAATCCTTTCCGCCCCGGTCATACAAATAAACCCCTTCGGCTTTCACAATGTCAAGCGCCATAGGGCCGAATGCAGGCAAACCCAGGTAACGGTAGAACAGTTCCCTTTCGGTCATCTTAGTTTTTTTACGAAATTACTTAATTTCCCGTTACAAGATGCAGGATGCAGGATACAGGATAAATTCGAAAATCGTAATTCGTAATTCCATTTCCTATCTTTGCTCCAAACTTTAACCCATGCTTAACAAAGTCAGCATCATAACCGGAGCCTCTTCCGGGATAGGAAGGGCCCTGGCCATCGAAGCCCATAACAGGGGAGCCAAAGTCGTTTTGGCGGCAAGGAGGACCGGGCTGCTGGAAGAATTCACTTCATCATGGAACACTTCCGACTTTCTTACGGTTCAGGCCGACGTGACCCATGAAGACGATTGCCGGCGCCTGATCGAAGCTGCCGTGCAAAAATTCGGCCGTATCGATGTACTCATCAACAATGCAGGAATTTCAATGAGGGCCTTGTTTGAAGATTTGGATGTTGACGTGATCCGCCGGATCATGGATACAAATTTCTGGGGTACAGTCTACTGTTCCAAATTCGCCCTGCCATACCTGCTGAAAACCAAAGGCTCGCTTGCAGGTGTTTCTTCAGTAGCCGGTTATAAAGGCCTTCCTGGCCGCACTGGGTATTCAGCCTCGAAATTTGCCATGCACGGGCTCCTCGAAGTCATCCGCATAGAAAACATGAAAAAGGGACTTCATGTCCTTATCGCCTGTCCGGGCTTCACAGCCAGTAACATCCGCAATGTAGCCCTGTCGAAAGACGGTTCTTCCCAGGGTGAGACACCCCTTGACGAAAGTAAACTCATGCCTGCCGAAACGGTAGCTTCGCATATCTGCGACGCCATAGAAAAACGCCGCGACAGGATAGTCCTCACGACCATGGGAAAACTCACAGTCCTCCTTAACAAGTTCTTCCCGAAGTTTATGGACGGGATGGTATACAACCATATGGCCAAGGAGCCCGATTCGCCGTTTAAATAAATTATACGAGCGCTCAGCTCCTGGGATGGAATTGTATAATGGTGCTCCTCAGGTACTCCCTGTCAAGATGGGTATAGATCTCGGTGGTGGTGATGGACTCATGGCCCAGCATCTCCTGGACCGCCCTCAGGTCGGCCCCGCCTTCAACCAGGTGGGTTGCAAAGGAATGCCGGAATGTATGCGGACTGATATTTTTCTTTATACCCGCCTTCGTCGCAAGAGCTTTGATAATGGTAAAGATCATGACCCTGCTCAGCTTTGATCCCCTGCGGTTCAGGAATACAATATCGTCGTTGCCCGGCTTTACAGGGATCCCGGTCCTGACCTCTCTCAAATAGTGAACAATCTCGTTCATGGCAAGGGATCCCAGCGGGACAAGCCTTTCCTTATTTCCTTTTCCTACCACCTTAATAAACCCTTCGCTGAAATACAGGTTCGTTATCCTGAGTCCGACCACTTCCGAAACACGTAATCCGCAGCCATACATTACCTCGAGGATTGCCTTATTGCGCTTTCCTTCGGGGGTGCTGAGATCGATAACCCCGGTCAATGCGTTTATTTCAGCTACCGACAGGAATACAGGCAGCTTGCGGCCGGTTTTGGGTGATTCAAGTAGTTCGGTCGGATCTTTATTGATAATATTCTCGAGTAAAAGGTATTTATAAAAACCTTTCAGCCCTGACACAATCCGGGCTTGCGAAGTGGCTGTCATTCCTAAACCGGTGATCCATTTCAGAAATTCCTGGAGGTCTTTCAGCGTGACCTGCCCTGGCCCTGACTTGTTGCTGCTGAATTCAAGGTATTGTATCAGCTTTTCAACGTCATGCAGGTATGCTTCGATGGAATTAAGAGATAAGGATTTCTCAAGACGGAGAAAGGATTGATAGCCGTTTACATAGGATTTCCAGTTCATCTGCATTGGATAAAACAGCTCAGGATTAATTGATAGTCTAAAAGTATTAAAATATTTTTGTTTATTCAGGGAAAGTTTGTACTTTTGCAGTCCCTTAATTTTTAAGAATAATTTTTCATGGCAAAGAAGAGCAAAGACCAGAGAATTCAAGTGATTCTGGAATGCACGGAGCAGAAAACCAGCGGTGTGCCCGGGATATCGCGTTATGTCACCAAGAAAAACAAAAAGAACACACCTGAAAGACTTGAGTTGAAAAAATACAACTCATACCTCAAAAAAGTGACAGTTCATAAAGAAATTAAATAAGTTGTATTATGGCAAAGAAAGTAGTTGCTTCATTTAAAGGTTCTACAACCGGTAAAGATTACACTAAAGTGATCCGCATGGTTCGTTCCAAGAAAACCGGAGCTTACGTTTTCAAGGAAGCTATGGTTCCCAACGACCAGGTGAAAGACTTCCTGGCAGGAAAGCTCGATTAAACGATTTTTTTCAAACAAGGAAAGCTTTTTTCACCCGAAAAAAGCTTTTTTTATATAAACCCAAACCATGGGACTGTTCAGTTTCCTGAGCAAGGATAAAAAAGAAGACCTCGACAAAGGGCTTGAAAAGACCAAGGCCAGCATCTTTACAAGGATATCAAAGGCTGTTGCAGGCAAATCAAAGGTTGACGACGAAGTGCTGGATAACCTGGAGGAGATCCTGGTGACTTCGGATGTAGGGGTTGAGACAACGGTCAGGATAGTGGAACGCATACAGAACAGGGTTGCCCGCGACAAATACCTTGGCACCGGTGAATTGAATATTATCCTCAAGGAGGAGATCGCCGGCCTGCTGCTGGAAAATTCCATTGAGGACCAAAAAGGATTTGATTTCCCTCTCCCTTCGAAACCATATGTAATACTGGTTGTTGGAGTGAATGGTGTAGGCAAAACAACGACCATTGGAAAACTTGCCTACCACTTTAAAAAAGCAGGAAAATCGGTCCTGCTGGGAGCGGCCGATACGTTCAGGGCTGCTGCAGTTGACCAGCTTAAGATATGGGCCGCCAGGGTGGATGTACCGATCATCGACCAGGGAATGGGTGCGGATCCCGCCTCGGTTGCTTACGATACAGTGAATTCGGCCATCGCGAGGAACATCGATGTGGTGATCATCGACACCGCAGGTCGCCTCCATAATAAAATCAACCTCATGAACGAGCTTTCAAAGATCAGGAAAGTGGTTCAGAAACTTATTCCTGATGCACCGCATGAAGTCCTCCTGGTTTTGGATGCATCTACGGGACAGAACGCCTTTGAACAGGCGAAACAATTTACCGCAGCAACCGAAGTGAACGCCCTTTGCCTTACAAAGCTTGACGGAACCGCAAAAGGCGGCGTTGTGATAGGAATATCCGACCAGTTTAAAATTCCTGTAAAGTATATTGGGGTTGGGGAAAAACTGGAACACCTCCAGATCTTTAACAGGGTTGAATTTGTTGACAGTCTTTTTAATTAATCCTATCCCGGTTGAAAACCAGATCCCGGCCCCATACTGTTGGTATTGTTTCCCTTGGTTGTGCCAAGAATCTCATAGATTCGGAGCTCCTTCAGAAACAGCTTGATGCAAGCAAGGTAAAAATCTCCTTCGATCCTTCCTCCATAAAAGGCATTGATACCATGGTCATCAATACCTGCGGATTTATAGGGGATGCCAAACAGGAATCGGTCGAAACCATCCTCGGATACGTGCAGGCAAAAACGGAAGGTAAGCTTAAACATGTCTTTGTCATGGGCTGCCTCTCAGAACGTTACAGGGAGCAGCTCAGGAAGGACATACCGGAGGTCGATGCTTTTTATGGGGTCAACGAACTGAAAACTATTGTCGGGGACCTTGGTGCACATTATAACAAGCGCCTTCTCGGCGAAAGAATGATCTCCACACCTTCACATTATGCCTATCTGAAAATCGCAGAAGGATGTGACCGTAAATGTTCGTTCTGCGCAATCCCGGGGATACGCGGGGGCCATGTATCAAGGTCATCCGCCGACATACTGAAAGAAGCAAAAGGACTTGTTGACAATGGGGTCAAAGAACTTATTGTTATTTCGCAGGATACCACATATTACGGTCTTGACCTTTACGGCAGCAGGAAGATTGCCGGCCTTCTCGGGGATCTTGCAAAAATCAATGAAAACGGCTGGATCAGGCTGCATTATGCTTACCCTCATGGGTTCCCTCATGATCTTTTACAGGTGTTCAGGGAACATAAAAATATCTGCAGGTATATTGACATCCCCCTGCAACATATTAATAATAGGATACTGAGGTCAATGAAGCGGGGGCTTTCATCGGCTAAAACCCGTAAACTTGTAGAAACCATCAGGAAGGAGATCCCCGGTGTTATCCTCAGAAGCAGTTTCATCGTAGGATACCCGGGGGAAACAGACCTGGAATACCGCGAATTGCTTGAATTTGTTCGCGAGACCGGGTTTGACCGGCTGGGTGTATTTGCATATTCGCATGAAGAAGGCACACCTGCTTTCAAACTCCGGGATGACGTAAACAGGAAAATCATGCAGGAAAGGCTTGAAGAGATCATGCAGGTGCAGGAGGGGATCTCGCTGAATAAAAACCTGGGCCTGCTTGGCTCCAACCTCAGGGTGCTTATCGACCGCAGGGAAGGGGATTATTATATTGCCCGTTCCGAGGGCGATTCCCCTGAGATTGATAATGAAGTTCTTATCCCTGCTGCCGGCAATAAATTAAAACCGGGTACGTTTTCGGATGTAAGCATTACATCGGCCGAGAGTTTTGATCTGTACGCAGACCCCTTGAAGAAGCTTGGATTAAGAAGGAAATAAATTTAAATTTGCTGCAATTATTAAAATTACAAGAAGAAAGAACCCCAAAATAAAGCAATATGAAAAAGTACGTCCTTATCGCTGTCACATTCCTGTTTCTGATCCCAATCATGCTTAGGTCACAGGTAAAACCCCTAATTAAAGCTTCGGATACTATTAATAGATTAGATGTCTCAGGGATGAAATCCGGCTACTGGGAAGAGAAATCAGGGGATGTCACAAACAAGGGATTTTATAAGCAGAACATAAAAGACGGCAACTGGGTGGGGTTTTATGCCAACAACTTCATTGCCAAACTTGAATATTATAAGAATGGGTTGAAAGACGGTCCTTCAGTTCAGATCGATCGCAGGGGAAAGGTCACCTTATATGAATCTTATCAGCTTGGAGTGCTTAACGGGCCGCAGATAGTGTATTCACAAGTGGGTGATTTCCCGATTTCAGAAACAAATTATCAGAAAGGGCTGAAAAACGGGGTTTACCGCTTGTATTATGAAACCGGTAAGATGCAGGAAGAATCATATTACGGTGACAATCAGAAAAATGGTTCTTCACGCTGGTTTAATAAAAACGGAAGGCTCATGGCCGAATACAGTTATAAAGCCGGAAATTTTGAAGGTGTGCAGAAGACGTTTTACGATAACGACACTGTACAGATATTGTCGAATTATACAAAGAACGAACTTACCGGGGAGTATAAGGAGTTTTACAGGAATGGCAAACTCAAAATCACCGGGAAATACGTAAACGGCCTGAAAGATGGACCTTGGGTTGAATATGATGAGACCGGGAAGGCTGTTAAAACCACCAAGTTTAAAGCAGGGAATGCACCAAAATAATTCCTGATGAAGGAACTTCGCAATCCATTTGTGTCGCTGGAAGGGTACAATTGTTTTGGTTGTTCACCCGGTAATTCCATTGGCCTCCAGATGAAGTTTTTTGAAGATGGAGAGGAAATTGTTTCTTACTGGGAACCAAAAAAACATTTCCAGGGATATCATACCATACTTCACGGGGGTATACAGGCAACGCTGATGGACGAGATCGCAAGCTGGTTTGTGTATGTCAGGTTAAAGTCAGCCGGGGTCACATCAAAAGCTGAGGTCAGGTATATCAAACCACTTTATGTTGACAGGGGAACATTAACGATTCGTGCATCCCTCCTGAGGATGAGAAGGAACCTGGCCGACATTTCGGTAAAAATATTCGATCACGGCGGGGTGCTTTGTGCAGAATCAGTAATGGTATATTTCACTGTATCTCCTGAAAAAGCGAAGGGAACCCTGTATTATCCGGGGGCCCAAAACTTCTACTGAAACAAATCTGACAAATGAACCGCAGGGGAGGGCTACCTGCCGTTTTTAAGCATGTAGTCTTTTGGGACAGGTCTCGATTTCGGGCTGTAAAGAAGGTTGTAGTTGCTTTTATTCTTCTTGATTTTATGGTAATTCCTGGAATGATTGGCTTCGCAGGAATATTTATTCCCTGAGCAGGCTCCAAGTAGAAATACCAGGCACAATCCGGCGGATATGATTATCAATAAGAGCCCCCTGGGCCCGGAAAATCTGAAATTCATGCTTGATAATTGATTTGTCAAAGGTAAGAAATATAAGGATTCAATGGTTTCTTATCCTCTTGTATGGAGAATTTGTATCTTCGCTCCATGAAGCAGCAATTGAAATTACTTTGGGCAGTAATCTCACTGATCCTGATCACTGATTCTTCATTTGGTCAGTATGCACCGCCTCCGGGTTTTACAGGTACTACCGCAATCAGCAAAGACAGTTCTGTTTTTTATGCCTGGGCAACAAACTGTACGGTGAGCAGGGGGTTTGTTGATATCGCCGATACGAATTTTGTTTATAGCAACTCTAACAGGGCTTCCTATGGAAATGTGTATATGTCGACCGGCAAACCCGATGGTCTTGTTCTCAGCCTGGGTGACGGAGGCATCGCAACACTTACTTTTGATACAATAATTTCAGATCATATAGGCTGGGACTTCGCTGTTTTTGAAAACTCTTTCAGTGACGGGTTCCTTGAACTTGCATACGTGGAAGTGAGTTCCGACGGTGTGAATTTTGTACGTTTCCCCTCCGTGTCGCTTACTCAGACCCTGCAGCAGGTTGGCGCTTTTGATACGGTAGATACAAGAAAGATCAATAATCTTGCCGGGAAATACCGCTTGTTTTACGGGACCCCGTTTGACCTGAACCAGCTTAAAGACAGTGCAGCTGTTAACATTCATCATATAACCCATATCAGGATTATTGATGTTGTGGGAGACCTTCAGGATAGCTATTCACGCTATGATTCCCAGGATCATAAAATAAATGATCCCTGGCCAACTCCCTTTGATACAGGGGGATTTGACCTTGATGGCGTAGGCCTGGTGCAAAATGCCCCTACTTCCGATAACAGGGAGTTGACTGCGCCGGTTATCAGTATAATACCGAACCCCTGCTCTGTCGAGGCTGGGTTCTTTACCGGGACATCAGTGCCGCTTCATTATGAGATTACCGACCAGACCGGAAGAATATTGATACAGTCCTCATTCTCTGTTTCTACCCATGTTGATATCTCACACATCCCTTCAGGAATTTACTTTGTAAATTTCACTTCTTCCGGAACCTCCTGGCGTTTAACAAAAAAACTGCTGAAATATTAATACTTTCATAAAATACTTTCTTTTCGGCGGGATTCACTTTTTCTTTCTTCTTCAGGATCCATGCAATTTAAATGCCCAATCTTTCAAGGATACTTTGCAGCTGAAAGAAACAGAAGTCAGGGCCAACCTGATTCCCGACAACAACGGGTATAAAAAAGTAAAGTTTGACTCGCTGATCCTCCTGCCATACCGTGATGCCGATCTTTCGACCGTTCTGTCACAGATATCGACAATCTTTATAAAATCATACAGCCCGGGAAGCCTTGCCACCAGCTCATTCAGGGGGACCCCGGCCAATCATACCCAAGTGGATTGGAATGGAATCAGCCTGAGCAATCCCATGCTTGGCCAATCTGACTTTTCACAGATCCCTGTCTCCGCTTTTGACGAGATTGAAGTTCTGTACGGGGCTTCCGGCCTTACCAAAACCAGCGGGGCTTTTGGAGGCGTTGTAAACCTTGTCACAAATCCCGATTGGAACAACAGGATACACGCAACAATAGCCCAGACTGTCGCGAGCTTCGACAATTACACAACCGAAGCAGGGGCCATTGCAGGTACTTCATCATTTCAGTCCCATACCCGTATGAATTACTCTTCGGCTGTAAATAATTTTCCTTACAACGATGATTTCACGGGCGAAAAAGTAATTCAGAGCAATGCAAACGTTTTGCAGTATAGCCTCACCGAAGAGGCATTCTGGAAACTGAAAGACAAACATCTTTTTACGGCCCGTGTTTGGTACAGCTATGACAACAGGGACGTTCCTCCTGTTGTCGAGGGAAGTACGACATACTACCCTCAGAAAATGCTGAATAAAACCCTGAGATCCATTCTTGAGTATAAGCTGGTGGAAAGATCGTGGAATCTCTCCTTGAAGACTTCACTGGTCAACCAGTTCATGAACTACAGGAACGACAGTATGTTAATTAATAATGACCATAACTGTTATACATCATTCTCATCAGCCAGGTTTTCCTGGATGGGGGTGAAAAACCTTACGATCAGGCCGGGTGTCGATTTTACTTACGATTATGTAAAATCTGATTCATATTCAGGTGTAAAAACAAGAAACATACTCGGGCTGTATCTTGAAGTGGCATACAAGTTCAACGACCATGTCAAATCCCAGCTGATCCTGCGCGAAGATTATCTTGACGGGGCATTCATGCCCTTCGTCCCATCCCTTGGTCTCGAATACAAACCACTGAATAAAATAAACCTCTACCTGAATGCAAATGTTGCCCGGAATTACCGTTACCCGACCCTGAATGACCTGTTTTGGGAATACTGGGGAAACCCTGACCTGAAACCTGAATACGATAACGTAATTGAAGGAGGCATTACATACAATTATCCTTCCCTGAGCGGGAAATTCTTTATTGAAACATCTGTTTCGGGATATTATTCCTGGATGCATGACATGATCGTATGGAGCCCTCTCCCTTACAATCCTTCTGTATGGCAACCCCAGAACGTAAGTGAAGTGAACGCCAGGGGGATCGAAGCCAGCCTGAACCTGAAATGGAAGGTTGGTAAACTGCAGATCACATCATCAAACAACCTCACTTTTTGCAGGTCAACATACGAGAAGACAAACTCGCCCGAAGACCTGTCCCTCGGCAAACAACTCATATATATTCCAGAAAGTACATATAACGGGACACTGAACCTCAATTGCTGGAATTTCATCCTGGGGTACAATCTTACTTTTGTTAATAAAAGATACACAACGCCTAACAATCAAGCATATATGCCTGCATATTCATTGTCGAATATTATTTTTGGCAAGTCATTCAATTTGCATACTTTTGCTATATCTTTACAGGTGAAAGTCAATAACCTTTTTGATGTTGACTACCAAAGTGTAAAGAACTGGCCGATGCCAGGAAGGAATTATTCATTAACCGTGAGATTTGAATTTAAAAAATAAGGTAATAAAAAGGGCTAACATACATACAGGGAAATCAGGCTATAAGTTGATGATGCTTACGGGTCTGATTATGTATTTCCTTTCAGCTTGTTCTAAGGAACCTATTCGTGAAGTCACCACTCCTCCTGTAAATCCTCCCACCGACACATCTAAAGTTGTTTACAATAACGGGGTCTTTATTGTTAATGAAGGTAATTACAACTGGGCCAACGCATCCGTTACTTACATCGATAATAAAAGCGGACTGGCGTACCAGGATATTTTCAAGACAGCCAACAGCAGGGGACTTGGGGATGTTGCACAATCAATGAAAATTTCAGGGGATAAGGGTTATATTATTGTCAACAACAGTGACAGGATCGAAGTAGTTTCCTTAAAGGATTTTAAAACCATAAAATCAGTTACAGGGTTCAGTTCACCCAGGTATATTGAATTTGTTGATACTACTAAGGCGTATGTCACAAACATGAGAAGGAATATTTCAATTGTTGACCTTAAAACTCTTGCAGTTGTTAAAACCATTTCAACGCCTTACTGGACCGAAAGCCTTGTTCGTTTCGGGCAGTTCATGTACGTTACCTGTATCGGGAGTTTTAATGTTCCGACTGCCGACCGCAAATCCCAGATTTATATAATAGACACTAAAACTGATGTGATTGTTGATAGCCTTCTTTTAGGTAAGGAGCCGGTAAGCATCACTGTGGACCGTAAAAATAAAATATGGGTTATCTGTACTGGCGGATATGATAATTATGAAGCGCCAACACTGCAGAGAATTGATCCGGCCCTGAACATAGTAGATAAAACCTTTACTTTCCCGGTTCAGCAGGGCGTTCCAAGCCGTCTTTGCATGAACCCGACCCGGGACACCTTATACTTTATTTATAACGGGGTTTACCAGATGGCGGCCGGTGCGAACGAACTTCCGGCAACTGCTCTTATCCCTGCCAACGGACATTTGTTTTACGGCCTTGGCATCCATCCGTTGACCGGACAGGTGTTTGTAAGCGATGCCATTGATTACGTGCAATCGGGAAAAGTTTTCAGATGCAGCCAGGCCAACGGCCAGGTCCTTGGGTCCTATACTGCAGGCCGGATCCCGGGATCTTTCTGCTTTACACCTTCTTCAAAGAAGTAATTCAGCCCAATTCTTTTAATATTACCCTGAACTCGCTAAGCATCATTGCAGTAGCTCCCCATATAATGTTCCTGTCAATATAGTAGCAGGGAAAATCAGCCGAAAACCCTATGAACAACTTTATCCGTTTGGTCTGCATATGCTTATCATTGAGGAAATCGGCCAGGCTTACTTCTATGATTTCATCAACTTCCCTCGGCTCTTTTTTAAATTCAGGCCGGCTGTCAGAACAGGCAACCACAGGCGTTACAATATAATTACTGGGAGGGATGTATAAAGGAGTTAATGTTCCAAGTATGTTTACTGCGGATGGATCTATCCCTACCTCCTCCTTTGCTTCCCTCACTGCAGTCTCAATTAGGTCCCTGTCGGTTTTCTCAAATTTCCCGCCGGGAAGGCTTATCTGGCCTGAATGAACACCTGTATAATCAGGCCGCTTCATCAGTACAAAATAAATATCCTCCTTGTAAGGATAAAGCAGGATGAGTACACCGCTGGGTCTTGCTGAAGAAAGGATAGCTGTCCTGAATGGAAATTTCATCCGCTTCCTGCTTGCCATGAGCAGCTGGGAATCAAGTCCCGGGAGCGGTTGCCTTAACCGCTCTGAGAGTTTACCGGTATAATGATGAAGATTTTTCATCCTGACTGCAAAAATAACTGATGGATCCCTTGGTTACAATATTATTATTAATATTGTAACGGAATTTCTTTATTATGACAAAAGAAAAAATAGATCCTTCGAATCATGCACATGAGCAGCAGGAGAATATCCTGGATCTTATCTTATATAATGATGATGTAAACACTTTTGACTTCGTCATTGAAACCCTGGTTGAAGTGTGCAAACATAATCAGGAACAGGCAGAACAATGTGCCCTTATCGCTCATATGAAAGGACGTTGCCCGGTCAGAAACGGGGCTACCGATATCCTTACCCCCATGAAATCGGAAATGACAAACCGCGGATTGATCGTAACGATAGAGTAATCAACAGCTTTTCAACATTTTATTAACACCTCCGTTTTTCTTTTTTTCAACTATCTGGTAATTAGATGATTAGAAGCATGTATTTATTAACATTTTGTTAATAAAGCCTGTTGATTTCCTGTTAGTATAAAACTTCCCGAAAAATTGATACTGCCCCGACGCAGATTTTATATTTGTTCCTCAGGCAAACGATAAAAGGCCTGTCGCAAGCAGGTTATAATAACCTTTACCTGGCGTTCCCGTGAACCACGGTTCCCGGAAAACGTGAAGCGGAATCCATCGGCCAGACGGGTTCCGCTTCGGTTTTTATTAACTAGCCGTGAGGCATGGGCCATGAGCCATAAGCCATGAGGCATGAGGCATGAGCCATAAGCCATGAGCCATGAGCCATGAGTTACCAGTCACAAGTCACAATTCACTAGTCACTGCTAACCATTCACCAGTAACTATTTTAGAGCAAGTAGGGGAGAACGGCTTTCCTTTCGGAAGGATAATCGGGGAATGTAGCCTGGTACCAGCGATGATGATGCAGGGCCCTGGGCAGCAGGTTGACAAGAGTCCATACTGCAAAAGCAAGTCCGGGCGAACTCCATGTCATTAATGCATAACCAAACCATTCTACAATTTCTCCAAAATGGTTTGGACAGGAAATAAATCTGAAAAAGCCCCCGCGAGGTATGACATATCCCGTCTCACCGGGTTTTCTTAAATGGATCAGGATATTATCGGCTTGCATATTGATGAACATCCCTGCCAGGAAAACAATAATCCCGCCAAGAAACCTCGGGTCCTGCAGCCACGCAACAGTATGCTCGTCGGCCAGGTTGCCGAGATAATACCCGTTTATAAAACCATTAACCAGGTTAAAAAAGATAGCCATGAACATAATGGCCAAAGGCATTTTCTTTCCTTTAGTCCTAAGCCTGAAAGGAAAAATTATGTCACGGTTGATATAATGAATGGAATACAAACCGAAGAATATCCAGGTCGGAGCATTGTGGGTAGGGGAGCCCAGAAAGAAAAAAACAACAAAAACGAGAAGGGCAGGGGCTTCCATGATGATCCACCCCCAGCGGTTACTGATCATTGCTCCCCAGGAGGAAGTGGTATGACGTCCGTACGGGGCAACCGTCCTGATAATAAAAGGAAAGCTCACAAGGGCTATTGCAATCCACAGGTAGACGATAAAATAAAAAGCTGGAACTGAAATCATCGGTTATTTGCTTAAATAATTATTGTTTTTGAACCATTCGTAAAGGTCGCGGATAGTTTCGTCAAGCGGACGGGGATCAAGTCCAAGTTCATTCCTTGATTTGGAATTGTCGATCAGCCTGTTTCCCTTCGCTATTATTTCAAGGGATTCGCTGGTATATAAAGGTTCTGAACCGGTAATCTTGCTGTACAAGGTAATGAATGGAAGACCAAGCTTTGCCGACCAGAAAGGGAGGACAGTTTGAACAGTTTTGATACCTGAATGTTTGCTTACATAACCCGAAAGCTCCTGCACACTGTGCCATTTGCCTGCCACAAGGTATTTTTGTCCAGGCCTGGCTTTTTCGATTGCAGATATTGCTGTGCTTACGACATCCCTTACATCGATCCAGTTATATCCACCGGGGACAAGGGCCGGGATCTTGTGATTTATCAGCTGTAATACAGCTTTTCCCGTGAGCCCGGGCTCCGGGTCAGCAGGACCGATGATCGCGGTCGGACTAAGCACTATGGCATCCATGCCATTTCGGGCTGCTTCCATTACCGCTCGCTCACCGTCAGCCTTGCTGCGGTCATAAGCAAAAGCCTCCGCGCCAACAAGGGGACGGCTTTCATTAAGTGCATTCTCCTGGGGATCCTGGCAAAAAGCATGTATGGAGCTGAAATGGATAAACCGTTTGATATTCCTGTCTTTGGCTGCCGACAGCATGTTCCTTGTCCCTTCGGCATTGTTCCTGTAAACCGATCCTGAAGGGTCACCGGTTATTGATATCTGGGCGGCAAGGTGAAAGACCACTTCAACTCCATCCATCAGTTCAAGCAAAGACGACTTATCCAGTAAATCACCCTTGATGAGGGCCAGGTCAAGTTTGCTGATCGCCTCGGTATGTTTATGGGTCAGGGCGTTTACCCGGAAGCCTTTGTCAAGCAATGACTTACAGAGATTATATCCGACATGCCCGTTGGCACCGGTAACTGCAATTTTCATCGTGTGGATTTAAGTTTGCGTGCAAAAATAGCAATTTAAAACAGGCCTTGATTATTTTAGTGTTTTTTAGACTAATTTTACGTAACAATCAAAAAAAAAATTAAACTTATGAAAACGTTTAAAAAAGTCGTTATCTGGATACTGGCTATCATTCTTGTAGTGGTTCTGGTTTCCTATGTTTTGCCAAAAACTTACAAAGTTGAACGGTCGGTTTATATTAAGGGAAAACCTGAGCTGATCTATGATATTACCGCTAATTTCAACAAATGGAAATTATGGGTTCCATGGACAAGAACCATTGATACTACGGCCGTTTTTGAACTAATCGGAAAAGAAGGGCAGGTAGGAACCATTTGGAAATGGGAAGGTAAAATACTGGGCAGCGGGCAGATGACTGCAACAGAATACACTCCCTCACAACTGCTGGCTTATGATCTCTCATTTGATAAGGGGAAATACCAGTCCAAAGGAAAAATTACCATAGAAAAGACCGGCGACTCCTGCAAAGTTTCATGGATCGACCAGGGGGACCTGGGATATAACCCTGTAAACAGGTATTTTGGGCTTATGATGGACAAAATGATGGGGCCTGATTTCGCAAAAGGTCTTAAAAAGCTGAAGAATGTTTGCGAAGCCAGGGCATCATGGCCCAGGATTGAAGAAAAATCCATGCCGGCCCGGATTGCAATCCTGATCAGGGATTCGGCAGGACCGAAGACTTATGCAAAGATAATGGGAAAGGGCTTCGGTGAGTTGATGGGATTTGTCAAAGCCGGGAAGCTGAAATGTACAGGCCCTCCGTTTGCAATCTATGTCAAATATGATACTGTTACATTGAATGGAGTTTTTGACATGGGAGTCACTGTCGAAAAAGCCGAAAAAGGCAAAGGCAGGGCAAGGGTTGAAAATTTACCTGCCATGAATGCCGTGGTTGCTTATTATTTCGGGCCTTACGACAAAACGGCTGATACCTATAAATATTTACACCAGTACGTGAGCGAAGCAGAACTTAAGATGGCCGGCGGGCCCTGGGAAATTTATGTAACGGATCCCATGACAGAAAAAGATCCGGCTAAAATTGAAACCGATATTGTATTCCCGGTGAAATGAAAACATCATAAAAAAGATAGAACCTGAATGATAATCCAATATTCCTGGATAAAATGCTGTATCCAAAAAGAAATAACTATATAATTTCCATTTACTTAGACCGCATGTTCATTAAAAACATAATTTGGGTTTATCAATACCTGCTAATAGGAGTGGTAACAATACTTTGCTATAGTTGCATGAAAGCTGACGTTCAGCAACCGGTTACCATGGCAACTGATTACTCAAAAGCTGTGCATTGGCTATCATTGCCTGCCCCGGTCATGGATGTAGATGTTTTTTATCTTTATCCGACTTGCTGGGAAAAGGTTGATTCAACAGATCCGAATATATGTAACATTGACAATCCTTCCATGTTGGCTGGTGCACTCCCGGTATTTGAACGCCAGGCAACAGCTTTTGAAACTTTTGCTAATGTTTTCGCGCCCTACTACCGGCAAGCCGATGCAAATTATACTTTAAGTTTGCCGGAAGATCAGCGGGAAAAAGTCATAGGCGGTATACCAACATCAGATGCGGTTGCCGCCTTTGATTACTATATTCAGCATTACAATAATGGTCGCCCTTTCATTTTGGCCGGTCATTCTCAAGGATCAAATGTTCTGATCCACTTGCTTTCAGGATACCTGAAAGACAATCCCGTTATTTATCATCGGATGATTGCGGCCTATATAATTGGCTATCCGGTTACTTCAGCATACCTGGCAAGTAATCCGCATTTAAAATTTGCAACCGGACCCGATGACACCGGCGTAATCATTTCTTATAATACCCAGGCTCCAAGTGTTGTCCCGCCACACAATCCGGTCGTATCAAATATAGTGGGCCTGGTGATCAATCCGGTTACATGGACAAGAACCGAGTCAGAAGCAACGACTGCAGAGGGTATGGGTTCCATCATGCCTGATTCGGTGACATTGAAATTTCAACCGGTACCTCAATACGCTGATGCCAGGGTCGATATAAATAAAGGGGTGCTGATCTGTACAAGCGCCGACTCAAACCAACTTTATAAATTTACAAAACCTTTTGGTAAGGGAGTTTACCATAGTTTTGATTATCCTTTTTACTATTTCAACATCCGTGACAATGCCCAGAACAGGGCCAACAAATTTCTGGGCAAATAACAAATGTTGATTGAGTTTGTCTTATAATATCTATCTGATGTACAAATATATGTGCTATTTATTTTCTTATAATTAATAGTATGTTGATATTTAATCAATTACAAATAATTACATGAA
>JBAXIO010000016.1:0-91648 GCA_037138335.1 Bacteroidota bacterium | reverse complement strand
TATTGAACAAGTGGTTGTCTTTTTTTCGCAAAGGCCATATAGGCGCTTTCCCAAAAAACGGGTTCGGCTGGAATGCGCAATCCCCTGCATTGTCGGATCATTCAAAGGATTCCATCAGGGTACTGTATAAAAATGAAGAAGTTATTGATTTTTCAAAAGAACAGTTCAGGGAGTACCTGCAGAAGAGGCAGGGCAAACTGAATGCCATTGAAGGGATCTGGAAAAGCAATAACTATTCAATCGGGATCATGCAATCCCCCGGGAAGGACAACCAATTTGTTGCCTTTATCATAAAGGCCGACAGTGTTTACTGGCTCCCGAAACAGAAGAAAGCTGTGTTTACGATGAATAAGGATTCTGCTTTTTCGGTGGTGTATTCCATGCGCGATCATTCCAAAAAGAATGAAAATGCAAGAATGGTGGGTAAATCAGGGAATATATTGTTAATGATGAACACTATCTGGCTGAAGGATTTTCCAGCCAGCAGTTTTACACAAAAGGATGAACTGTTCCTGAAGCTGCGCAATGCCAGGTCCCCGTTTATAAATAGCTTGAGCAAAAAAACATTATACCTGAGGATACCGTCTTTCAATTACAGTCAAAAAGTTTCTATCGATAGCCTGCTCCACAGCAATGACAGCTTGATCAAGACTACTCCAAACCTGATCATCGATATCCGGAATGGTACTGGTGGCAGTGATTATTCCTTTTTTGGCCTGCTGCCCTATATATATACACAGCCCATCAGAACAGTTGATATGAAATACCTGGCAACCGAACTGAATGCACAGGGGTACGAGGAATATGCAAAAGGCATTTCCGATACTGCCGGTGCGAACCGTTGTTGGAGGATTGCTTCGAAGATGAGGCAAAACATAGGGACTTTCATCACCTGGGACAGTTCCAATGTTTCGGTCGACAGTTCATACGCTCCCACTTCCTTGCCTCGCAAAGTGGCTATTATTTGTAACCAGTATAACGGAAGTACCGATGAAAGTTTTTTATACCAGGTGAAGCAAAGCAGTAAAGTAAAAGTCTTCGGAAGACCAACTTCCGGGGCTTTGGACTTTTCGAATATCCACATTGTCGATTTTCCGAATGGCCTTTATCAATTGATCTATACAATGACTGCCAGTTTCAGGATACCCGATTTCCCCATTGACGATATCGGCTTACAGCCTGATTTTTACATAGACGAAACGATTCCCGAAGAAAATTGGATTTACTATGTTCAATCGACGGTGGAGCGTTTTCCATCTTTATAACATATCACCATCGGATTAACTTATTGGAAATTAGTCTTTTAATTCAAGAATTAGCAAAATGAAAAAATTAGTGTCAGCTATAATATTTGTCGCTTCAATAACTGCGGCTCAGGCACAGGAAGAGACAGGGTACTTGAAACCGCTCTCAGTTTTCTTGAAAATCAATAGTGCCATGAAGAAGAAATTTAGCAAGTTACGGTAAACTATAAATTATTTAAATAGTCAAAAAGAAAGGAGTTAAAATGATTTCAAAAATTCAAACGGTCTTTGCAGGTATATTAATCTTTGGGCTTTTTTTAAGCTCACCTGGTATTGCTATGCAACCGGCTGATTCCACAAAAGTTCTTGTTGTTGCTACAATTCACGGCAATCATGAAAGCAATAAGAATTATACGTATACAGATATACTGAAGATTTTATCTACTTTTCAGCCTGATGCAATTTGTGTGGAAATTCCGGAAAGCTATTTTCGGAAGAGCTCTTACCTCAAGGAAATGATGTTAGCTACAATATATGGGACTGAACACTCAGCAAAAGTTTATCCGATTGATTGGTGGCCCCCGGTAGACAATAGGGCAGCAAGAGATAAGTATGTGAAAACCGAAGAGTACAAATTAAAAGAAAAACAATATTATGAATTGGAAAAGTCAAATGAAATAATGCAGGACTTTTATAAAAAATATGGCAGCCTTGACAGTGTTTGGAATGAAAATAAGCAAGGATATCAGTTTTTTAACGGAGAGGAATATAATGATTATATCAGGGAAATGTATGCAATTAATATGGCTGTTTTTGGTGATGGCCCCATGAACTTATCTTATCAAACGCGCAATAGTAAAATGCTTGAATTAATAAATATTGCCGTTGCGGAGAATAATAACAAAAGAATTATTATTTTGACAGGTGCCGAGCATAAGCACTATTTTGACATTGAATTAGCAAAGAGAACTGATTTAAAATTACTCAAATTAAAGGATATTTTACCGCTTAGGGAAGAAAAGCCAAGTAAGAACATTACAGATTTTATCGAAAAAAATCTTGCAAGAAACTATTACGACGTTACAGATAAACAAGCAATTGATATGATGTACGACGGAGCGCTTATTTCGTTGCTTCATGGGGAAGGAATGGACGATGACCCTGATATTATTCCAAAAGAGAATGTAAGGAAGGCGATACCAATATTACATCAATGGGAAGCAGAAAATCCTAAATCAGCTTATCTCGAGTTTAATTATGCATGGGTGGAATTTCTTCAAGGTAATTACAAAAAATCCATTGTAAAATTAAAAGCTATTGAGAACAGACTGGATGAAATACCTGAAGGGAGTCAATGGTTTGTCAAAGCATTTTATTTTCGGAATCTTGGTTTTTGCTACGATATGCTTGGAATGCGAGGGGAAGCTGTTCAAAGTTATAAAGCCGGAGTTGAAATGTGCAAAAAATTAGGAACAAAAGACTGGTACATAAAGTCTGTATATAAAAACTATATTGAAATTCCCTATGAGGGTAAAAAACTGAAATAATTCAATACGTGTTTGATCAGAGTAACGATTAAATTTGAAATCCCGCCGGTCAGTCACCCGGAACTATGAATAAATTTTGTGTGCCTTCAGGAATTATTAAAAACATTGAAATGAACTCACAAAAAAACGGATGCTTAATTCTTTTAATTATCCTTTTATCGTTTGAGTATTCGAACTCACAGGTAATTGGAGCTCTTCAAAAAGGGATCACCAATTACCAGATTGAACAGCTGATCCTCGACACAAGGACAAAAGTAAATTCGATTCTGAAAAAGGAAGTTTACCTGCCCGGAATTGCAGTTGCCATCGTGAGCCGCGACAAAATATTGATGGCTGAAGGCTTTGGGTACAGGGATAAATTGCGAACAGCAAGAGTTGATACAAACACAATCTTTGGCATACTCTCCGTTTCAAAACCGGTAACCGTAACCGGCCTCATGATAGCCGAACAACAGGGGCTTTTAAATTTCGATGTGCCTATAAAGAATTATTTGCCGGGATTCACAATCCAATCAAGATTCGCCGGTGATCCGATGTCGGAGATCACAATCCGTCATCTCATAAGTATGACCTCAGGCTTGACGCATGATGCTCCTGTTGGAAATAATGCTGATCCTTATTCTCCTTCCTATGAAAGCCATATTCAAAGCATTTCTCAAACCTGGCTCAGGTTTCGTACAGGTGAACATGCCGAATATTCAAATCTCGGGATTGAACTCGCGGCTTATTGCCTGGAACAGGTAATCCATAAACCGTTTACAGAATATATACTCTTAAAAATAGTTGAATTTGTAACAGGTAAGAAAAATGAAGGTCCATCTGACTGGTTGAACCGGCATGTGACTGCCGTTTCTGTTGGTCCCCGCTTCTTACCTGATAATCTGGAAGGAAATTATAATGGTACAAACGATGATATGAAATTTCTCATAAAAGACAGCGTTTTCGGCTATGTTTCTGGTACTTCGTTTGTGCCGCTTAAGCCCGTTACTCCTGTTGAATTCGTATCAGGGGTTTACCTGTATCGTTTCAATGTTGATGTCAATGGGAAGGCGGTATCGGTGACCAGACCTTATGATGGCATGCAATGGAATATAAGTGAAAGCAAATATGATCAAAAAGGACCGGAAAAAGATAGTTGGCGGCAATACGAAGGAACATATATCAGGAAAAGATTTGGCAGGGCAGAGCGGTTTTATATCGTTAAGATGAATAACGGCAGATTGCATTTTATAGGTGACGGGCAGGATTGTGTTCTTAATGAATTCAAACCGGGAATGTTTTACATCCCTAACGGGGAAGTCGTAAATTTTGGCAGTAAGCCATCCACCTACAGAAATATAAAGCTTTATAAAACATCATCATATTAACAAACCAGGTTTCATGAAAGACAGGAAAATAATAGTGACGATTTTTACTGTATTAATTTTGGTTTTTAGTTTAATCCAAGCCTCATTTGGTTGTAGTATGTTCAAATTAACCGTGTTCGGCAAAACAATGGTTGGCAATAATGAAGATTACTGGAATCCCAATTCCCGAATTTGGTTTGAACAAGGGAAGGTTAATGAATACGGGGCTGTATATGTAGGATATGATGATTTTTGGCCTCAAGGAGGAATGAACCAGGCAGGCCTTGTATTTGACGGGTTCTCGATGGATTATTTAGCAATTAATGACACCTTGGGGAAAAAGAGCCTCGATGTGAATTTTTTGAAGGATATAATGAAAAAATGCACCCTTGTTGAGGATGTAAAAAAATATTTAATTCAATATAATTTGCATGGCTTGGAGACATCCATGTTTTTATTCATTGATAAAACAGGAAAATATCTTGTTGTTGAAGGAGATTCGTTAATTACCGGAAATAATCAATCCTACGTTCTCTCAAACTTTTATCCATCACAGGTAAAAGATGAAAATGAAATAAACATCCCGATTTATCATAAAGGAAAGAGATTATTGGAAAGTAAAAAGGACACCAGCATCAGTTTTTGCTCATCCGTTATGGATACCATGCATCAGGAAAGAAATTGGGGTGCAGGCACCATGTATACTAGCATTTATGATCTAAAGGAAGGTACAATTTATCTGTACTTTTTTAGGGATTATACACATGTTGTGAAATTCAATTTAAATCAGGAACTTAAAATGAAGGACTACAGTCTGGTCATTCCTGATTTATTTCCGGAGAATAAAAAAGGGCAGGACTTTTTGAATAACTATAATGCAATAAATAGTTCTCTGGATTTATATAAAAGTGAAGATATCCTAAGTGATTCAATAAGGTATAATAATGTCACAAGTACACTTTTCAAAAAAAATATTAAGCTGATCCGCATATTTGCAAACAAGATTAATGAAATTGGAAATTCCTGGATTGAAAAGAATAACTACAGTGCAGCCATCGGTGTTTTTAGAATCAGTGTAAAAATATCGCCTGATTCCTGGAGTGCTTATAGCACTTTGGCCGCTGCCTATTTGAAAAACAAAGAAGAGGATTTAGCATTGATTAACTATGAGAAATCAACAGAATTGAATCCGGACTATTTGGAAGGAAGAAATCATATAGAGCAATTGAGAAGAATATTGAAAAAACAAACAGATACAAAAGACCGATAGCGGTCAATTCAAAAAGGAAATAAAAGCAAGAAAATAGTCCATTTACCTGTAGCAGGTCGATTTGGGTGTTTCTTTTAGCTCAATTTGCAGCTGATTCACAAAAAAACACACCCATTATGAAAAAAGCAGCAATTACCTTAGTCCTTTTCCTTTTGTTTGGATTTATGGCATCCTCTCAAACAATTCCACCCGACAGTTTGTACTTTGGACAAACACCTCCGGGTAGCACACCCAGGATTTTTGCCCCGGGCATTATATCAGTACCCGGAAGAGTTGAATATGGCATTTCCATCTCGCCGGCCGGGGATGAAATGCTGTTCGCCTTAGGGAACTGGCCAAATAAGCGCACCATGATCATGAAATATGAAAATAACCATTGGACAGGTCCCGCTACCGTTTCTTTTTCAACAACCAGGTCGGCTGAGGAAGCGATTTATTCGCCCGGCGGACAAAGAGTATATTATTACGCTTATAATCCACCCAATCCCGTTGGAGGGGCAGATCTGTGTTATAGTGTGAAAAATGGTTCGGTATGGAGCGAACCCATTAACCTTGGAACACCCCTGAATACCGTCCAGGATGAGTACCATCCCTGTGTTGTGGCAGACAGTTCGATTTATTTCGAAAACTCTGTGGGATTGATCTGTTATTCTAAATTCCAGAATGGAGCCTACACTCCAAGGATTATATTGCCGGCCCTGTTCAACGATCCAAACCAGGCATGGGGCAATCCTTTTGTAGCGCCTGACGAGAGCTATTTTATTTTCAATTCTTCCAGGCCCGGCGGTTTCGGGGGCACTGATTTATATATCGCCTACAAAAAAAGTGACGGCTCATGGACTAACCCAAAAAACCTGGGAAGTAAAATAAATACATCCACCTCTGAATGCGGAAGTGAAATCACCGACGATAATTTATATATGACCTATGTGTCGAATAATGATATTTATTGGGTGGGATCAGGTTTTATCGATAGTCTGAAACATACTAATTTTATCCCTTATGTTAAAAATCTTATCCCATCCCAAACGACTGTGTTCAACCAGGTGTTTATTTATACCATCCCCGACACCACCTTTATCGATGACGATGGCAACAATACACTCACATACAGTGCCAAACTTCTGAATGGAAACCCTTTACCCTCATGGCTGTCTTTCGATACCATCACGGCAACGTTTTCGGGCACGCCAACCGCAGTCGAAATTCTGAATATCAAAATAACAGCCACTGACACTGCCGGGGCATCTGCTTCAACAAGCTTTAAAATCACGGTAACAGATCACGTTTCAATTGACCAGGTAAAAGGCCAGCCTGAAGGTGTTTTGATCTATCCTAATCCGACAAACGGACTGATAAACATATCTTTAAGTTCAATGCCAAATAAAACTGCGAGAGCAGAGATATGCAATCTGCAGGGTAAAGTCATCCTGACAAGTACCTTCCAAAAGGATGTATGCCTCGATTTAACCGGCTGCCCTAAAGGGATCTGTATCCTTAAGCTGTTTATCGATGATGAAACAACAATCAGAAAAATTTGCATTCAATAGACCGCAAATTTCCCCTGAAACAGTCCGTTTACACGCAACAGGTCGATTCCGGTTAATTTCCATGCTTATTTTGCATTGAAAGAAACAACAATAAACAGATTTATCCAATGAAAACATCCATTCTGACAACCATTTTGCTTCTTATCTTCGGAAGCATTGCCCAGGCCCGGTTAATCCCTCCCGACAGCCTTTACTTCGGGCAGACCCCTCCGGGCAGCGTACCCAAGGTATTTGCGCCGGGCATTGTTTCTTTACCGAACCGGAAAGAAGCAGTAATCACCTTTTCCCCCGATGGGACATCGGTGTTTTTCTTTATCGAAAAATATCCCAATCCGGGAACCCCTTATACCATGTATTCAACTTATTCAAACAACCACTGGAGCACGCCTGATACCGTCCCGTTCTCGTTCGGCAGGGCTACAGGGGAGCCTTTTTTTGCATACAACGGCAACCGCCTGTACCTGTTTGCATCAAATGCGCTCAATCATAACGGGATTGTAGATCTCTGCTACTCCGAAAAGCAGGGTGAAAACTGGAGCAGCCCGGTCAGCCTGGGCAACCCGCCGAATTCCGAGTCATACCAGTATCATCCCTGTATTGTGGGAGATTCATCCATCTATTTTTCAAGTGAAATAGGATACATCTGCAGGAGCCAGTACAGCAATGGCGTATATCAAAGCAGGGTCATACTTAAGAACCCAATCAACTACGTGGGAACCCAGACCTGGGGGGACCCCTATGTTTCACCGGGGGAGACTTATATGATATTCAAATCGATCAGAGACGGTGGTTACGGACAGCATGATCTGTACATTGCATATCGGAAAACGGATGGCAGCTGGACTAATCCAAAGAACCTGGGGAATGTCATCAATACCCCTGACGATGAAACAGCAGGGGATATCACCCACGACGGCCTGTATATGACTTACGGGAGTAACAGCGACATGTACTGGGTGTCGTCGGGTTTTATCGACAGCCTGAAATACACCAATTTCATCCCTTATGTTAAAACCCCTGTCCCTTCACCGACGGCCGTACTTAACCAGCTGTTTGTTTACACTATCCCCGACACTACTTTTATAGATGACGACGGGAACAACACTCTTACCTACAGCGCAAAACTCCTCAATGGAAACCCTTTACCTTCCTGGCTGACTTTTGATACGATCACAGCCACATTTTCAGGGACGCCTGTCTCCCTCGGAAACCTCTATGTCAATCTGAAAGCCACCGACACGGCCGGTGCTTCAACTTCCACCACCATGGGGATTCTTGTAAAAGAAACGATTGGAATTAACCAGGCCGGGAATATGGGAAAAGCTGTCAGGATCTTTCCAAACCCGACGCACGGCCTGGTGACGGTTTCATTGGAAAAATCAAAGGACGAGTATGCTGTCCTTGATCTTTATACCATTGAAGGCAAAAATATTCAGACAACAACCTTTAAACACAGCATAAACCTGGACCTGTCAACAAGGCTAAGAGGAATGTATTTTGTAAAAGTCCTGGTTGATAATGAAATACTGGTTTACAAGATCAACCTTGATTGAGAACATCTGACCTCAGTCAAACAATATCAACGGCAGCAAAAATACTATTCATAAGAACTTTTTCAGTGCATACTTTGACCTTATCTCTTCTTCCCTGCTTTTATCGGTGACGTATATGATCGTTCTGCCGTCATTAAGGATGATTGGATACTTGCCTGTCAAAGAGCCCGTTGCAGTTTTGGCTTTTGGAACTCTGCGTGTATGGTTCGAAACGCTCAACCTGTTATCAAAGATATCGTTGGTTGAAACATTGTGAGTTGCTTTCATTTTTTTATTAGTATTGATGGTTTACGGAATGTTATTATCTTCCATTTACTATTAAACACCATAATCATGGAAATATTCTTAAGGCCCCTCATTCTTAACATATAATTAACATTATAATCATCTAAACATGCAGTTTGTGTTGCAAATGGACTTTTCTTCCCTATATTTGATCTTATATACTGTATTGTTATATCTTACCGGAGTTGCCATTAATCCCGGGGGTGTATCAAGGTTAAATTACCTGAAGCCTGTTAAATATGAGACTAAAACTTTCATATTATCTCCTTTTTCTTTCCTGTTTTTATACTGTAATTGCCCCGGGGCAAACCGATCGTACCGACAGCATCATGCGGGCAATCTCAGGTATGTCAGACAAAGAACAGGCCGATACCCTGAATGCACTGTCGGTTTTTTACTGCAACCACAATCGGTTTTACCAGGCCAGAAAAGCAGCAGAGGAAGCCCTGCGCCTTTCTCAAACAAAATCATTGCTTAAGGAAGAAAGCGAGGCAATGAAAAATATTGCCGAGGCTTACTGGGGGCTGAATGATTTCCAGAATGCCATAGCATGGTATAAGCAGGCGACCAAATTAAACCAGGACCGGCATGATCGAAAGGCTGAGGCATATTGCCTGAATGCTACAGGAGTCTCTTACAGGCTTTTGAACAACTATAACGAAGCGCTCGAATTTCATCTGAAAAGTTTGACTGTTGCAGAAGAGATAGGAGATAAGGAAAGGATATCAGCTGCGGTTTATTCACTGGCTCATTTATATCACAATATGCACGATTATAAAAAAGCACTTAAATATTATAAGCGTTCTTTTGAGATAGACAGCATCAGTGGTGATCAATATGGGATTGCTCTCAACCTGAATAATATCGGCATATTATACTTGTATGTTGATGCACAGGGTGAGGCTAAGGCCATGGCTTGTTATAAAAGGGCGCTTGCCATATACCAGAAACTCAATGATAAAAAAGGTATTGCGAACATGTTTTGTAATATGGCAAACATTTACCTTAAAAAGGGGGATATCTCCAGGGCGTTAATTTATCAGCGTAAATCGCTCAGGTTTGAAGAGGAATTGAATAACCTGGAAGGAATTGCTTATTCTTATGCAAATATCGCGGAGATCTACAGGACGTCAGGAGATTATACCAAAGCAATTCAGTATAAAGAAAAAGCAATGGGGATCAGCACTGATATTGAACTTAAAAAAGCGCTTTGCGACAGCCTGAGAATGATATACACAGAACACAAGGATTTCCAAAAGGCTCTTTATTATAGTCTTGAGGCAGGCAAATTCAAAGACAGCCTGCTCAATTCTGAAAGCCAAAGACAAATGATCGATCTCCAGGCTAAATATGAAACTGAAAAGAAAGAGAACCAGATAGAGATACTCAAAAAGGAGAATGTAATAGAGTCCTTAAAGGTAGGAAAGCAAAGAACCTATATCAACTACTTCATACTTATAGTAATCATCCTGATCCTGGCCGTTCTGGTTTTCATATTTAAATACCGCATCCGGCAGATCAGGGAAAAAGAGCTTGAGGTCCTTGTTTCGGAACGGACAAAAGAGCTCCTTGAGGAAATTCAGATCAGGAAAAAGGCCCAGCTGGAGGTAAAACAATTTGCCGATGAACTGGAGCAAAAGGTAATCTCCAGGACGGCTGAACTGGAGGCTGCTTACTCCGAGCTTGAATCCTTCTCCTATTCTGTGTCTCATGATCTACGTGCACCTGCGAGGAGAATTAAAGGGATGAGCAGGGCTTTGCTTGAAGATTATTCTTCCCTTTTAGATGAAACCGGGAAGGATTTCATTGCCCGTATTGAGAACTCTTCACAGGAGATGAATCAACTGATTGAGGATATTCTTAACTTATCCAGGATTACACGCAAAGAGTTAATTAAAGAGGGGTTTGATTTAAGTGAACTAGTACAGGAAGTTTTTAAAACCATAAGGGAAACTGATCCCCAGCGGGAAGTTGAAATTATAATACAACCGGAGGTCAGGGTGACGGGCGATCGCCACCTTCTAAGGATTGTCATCCAGAACCTGCTGGATAATGCATGGAAATATACAGGCAAAACAACAAATCCATCCATTCAGTTCGGCCGCCTCGATCAGGATGGCAAAGCTGTCATTTTCCTTCACGATAACGGGATCGGTTTTGATATGAACCTTTATGAAAAATTGTTCAGGCCATTCCAGCGATTGCATACCGCAGAACAATTTACAGGAACCGGTGTTGGCCTGGCAACGGTAATGCGGATTATACAAAAACATGATGGTAGAATCTGGGCAGAAAGTGAAACCGGAAAAGGAGCCACCTTCTTTTTTACCCTTATGATCTGAATTGTGAAATGGGGATTTAGGAATGAGTTATGTCCTAATATACATCAACCCTTTCGAAATCTTATGTTTGAACCAGTATCTTACTGAAAATGTAATTCATGAAAAAGATTAACCTGAATATCTCTGTTACAATGGAAATCAACGGCCCGGGAAGCCAGGGATGGGAATTCGACAAAGTACTGACGGGCACCCGGAGCCCCGCCGAAAACAACGGACAGGGGATTTTCATCAGCCGGTATTTCTTTAAACGCAACCTGGAATAATGAAGGTATCGCCTCCGTTATTTCAGTTACTGGTCTCCCACCAGTGGAAGGAGACAGTACGGTCCTCCTACTGGGAGAAAGGCTTGCTGATCAGGATTCTCCTGGCAATCATGTTTTTGTATGTTGCTATCAACCTGGTCATACTGGGGGTTTTTATGGGGCGCATCATTGGGTCGGCCTTCCCCGATGATGACCCTGCCTGGGGGTTTTCTCTGGTTTTGTTTTATTATTTTATTGCGGATATTATTCTTCGTTTTTTCCTGCAACCGGTTCCGGCCCTTTCCATTTCGCCATACATGCACCTCCCGGTGAGGAGATCATCCCTGTTTAATTTCTTGCTCGTCAAATCGGCCCTGAGCCTGTTCAATTTCATCCCCCTTCTGATACTGCTCCCGTTTGTATTTAAAACGATGCTGCCCCATTCGGCATGGCTTTATACCGCATCCTGGCTTGCAGCGATAATCCTGTTTGTGTTTGCGAATAATTACCTGGCTTTCCTGCTAAAGAAGGCCTTCCTCCTTAAACCGTTTATTTCATTTATTCTCCTGGCTGCCGCCGGGTTGCTTATCCTGGCTGATGTAAGGTCGGCATATTCCATTTCAGGGTTGTTTGCAACCTCCATGCTCGGTATCGCCGGCCATCCCTTCCTGCTCTCCATACCACTTCTGGCAGTCATCATCGCATATTCGGCCGCCTGGTATTTTCTCAATGTTAACCGCTATATTGAGGCGGATACGAAAAAGGAGAGGATGCTGTTCTCGGGAAAAGGAAGCGGGGTGTTCGATGCATTCGGGATCACAGGACGGCTGGCCCTGATGGAGATCAAACTGACCCTGCGGAACAACAGGCCCCGTACCTACCTGATTATGGGTGTTTTTTTCCTGCTATACGGAATGATGATATACCCGCCTCATGCACATCCGCCGGGAATGGGGATGTTTATTTTCGTGGGATTATTGATAACAGGAATCTTAATGATACAGCACGGTCAGCTGATCATGGCCTGGGAAAGTTGCAGCTTCGACAAGATCTGCACTTGCGGACTGAAAATGCATGATTACTTCAGGGGGAAATACTGGTTCTTCTTCATGGTCAACAGCCTTTCCTTCCTGATCACCCTGCCTTATTGCTATTACGGGTATAAGATCGCTCTCATTAACCTTGCGGCATTTCTGTATAATTCGGGCATTAACAGTTTTATTATATTGTTTCTGGGGACTTACAATACCCGGAGGATCGACCTGGGCAAGGGGGCTTTCTTCAATTATGAAGGCGCAAATTTCATACATTTTTTACTGGCCATCCCTCTCCTCGGCCTTCCGGTATTGATCTGGCTGCCTTTTTCGTTCATGGGAAACCCCGATATGGGGATCATGGTCATCGGGCTTGCGGGTGTTGCCGGGATGATCTTTTCAGAATTTTTCATCCGCCAGATCGTAAGGCAGTTCAACACCCGGAAATATAAAATTCTTAACGGTTTCAGAACAAGATAAATCATGATACGAATCACTGAACTGCAAAAGCTGTATAATAAAACCAAAGCCCTTGATATTCCTTTTCTGGAAATAGGGGATGGGGAGATCTTCGGACTGGTTGGCAATAACGGGGCAGGCAAAACGACGATGTTCAGGCTGATCCTCGACCTGATCGCGGCAACTACCGGTGAGGTCTTCATCAGGAATATGCCGGTGAGCCGGCAGGAGGACTGGAAAAAGATCACCGGGTCATATCTCGACGAAGGCTTCCTCATCGATTACCTGAGCCCTTCTGAATACTTTTCGTTCATCGGAGGATTACATTCCTGGTCTGCGGATGACTTCTCCCGGTTTTATCAATCACTCGAGGGTTTTGGTGCCGATGACCTGTATCACGGGAAAAAGCCCATCCGCAGTCTCTCACAGGGAAACAGGAACAAGACCGGGATCATCGCCGCCCTGATGGGAGATCCTGAGGTTGTCATCCTCGATGAACCATTCGCCCACCTGGATCCTTCTTCGCAGATCATGCTCAAGCGCCTGCTGAAAAAGATCAATGCCGAACGTGGCACTACCATGCTCATCTCAAGCCATGACCTCACACATGTGACTGAGATATGTAACCGTATAGTGCTGCTCGGGGAAGGGCTTGTCCTGAAAGACCTTCATACTGCCGGCGGGACGCTAGTGGAACTGGAGAACTATTTCTCACGGGCGTTATGACGCAATGGGCAGTGACAGAGCAAATGAATAAATTTGCTGTAAAGATCCCTGAATTGTTTGTTAATATTACCTGAAATGAATAAAGTAAAACTCACCAACGATTTCGGCTTGTCGCGTATCGTTCACGGACAAATGCGGATGAACGGCTGGAACCTGTCGCCAAGGGAACTGTTAAGCTTCATGGAAGAGCTGGTTGCAATGGGCGTGACCACTTTTGATCATGCCGATATCTATGGAAATTACAGCTGCGAAGCTATACTGGGGGATGTCATCCGCCTTAAAAAGAGCCTGAGGAACGAAATAGAGATCATCACGAAATGCGGGATAAAACTGGTATCGGATAAGAATCCCGGCCTGAGGGTGAAACATTACGATTACAGCTTTAAGCATATAGTGAACTCGGTCAACAACTCATTATCAAACTTTGGAACCGATCATGTAGATCTTCTCCTCCTTCACCGCCCGGCCCCGTTTTTTGATCCTGAAGAAGCGGCAAAAGCATTTTCGGTCCTAAAGCGGGATGGTAAAGTGTTGCATTTCGGGGTTTCAAATTTCAGCCCGGCAGAGTACGAAACCCTGAATTCATTCACGGAAGAAAAACTCCTTACCAACCAGGTGGAGATCTCTCCATACTGCCTCGTACATTTTGAGAACGGGAACATGGACTTCTTCATGAAGGAAAAGATAATGCCTATGGCCTGGTCACCTCTCGCAGGCGGAAGGCTGATGGATCCCGGAGATGATAAGGCATACCGGGTATCGAAAGCCCTTAAGGAAGTCGCTGAAGAACTTGATATCGCCCAGGTTGATACTGTTATCTATGCCTGGCTTCTTAAACATCCTGCCACGATAATCCCTGTGGTTGGTTCCGGGAAAATGGAACGTATAAGGTATGCGGTCAATGCCCTGTCGGTCGAAATGAGCCTGGAGCAATGGTATAAGATCTACATTGCTGCAAAAGGAACAGAAATGCCTTAATGGTTCCTGGGTTCTGGGTGCTTGGTCCCATTGCCCGGTGCCCATTACCCAGTACCTGCTCTTCTCAGTACGATGAATTGATGAAACTCTTAAACCCCTCTACTATGCCCGAACCCCAGTGGGCTGTGTATCCCATATGCTGACATGCCCCTGTGACCTTGACTGTCCAAAGAAGTTCCCGGGTGCCGATATCGAAAAAAGTGATCCAAGACGATGCGGATTCATAGTTTTTATTAAAATTTTCGGGGATGATCACAAGCCCGATCCCCGAGCTCCTGCTAAGCTTATATGATTTTACAGCTTTGATCAGGGTGTCGACAGGGAAGGAGTAATTGGTCCCGATAATAAAATTGGGGCTTACTTTCTGTGTATGGTTCTGAACTTCATCCTGCACATAATAAAACACTTTTTTTTGCAACTCGGGCTGCACTGTGGTATATGGCGGCAACTCTTTTTCAACAAAAGCGACCCAGGCGGAAGGATATACAGATGAATATTTAATACTGCGTGAAATCTTTGCCCCATCGGTGACTCTCACGTGCGAAAGATCAATTCCATAATACCAGAGGCTATCGCACTTCTTCACTTTCTCCGACTGGTTCGTGTTCTTCTTTTCGGTGTTCTGTGCAAACAACAGACCTGGTGTAAGAACAGCGAAAACAAACAGGATCATAAAAATTGAAGTCACTTTTTTCATAGCTTGGAAATTTAATGGTTCATCAGGATTTTATTCATAAAAGTAAATAAAATTGTGATTCCGCAATTCAGCTTCTTGTTGTAATAAGCAGGGCAGCGATAACGCCCGGCAACCAACCGCAGCATGTAAGGATGAAAACAAGCAGGATCGAACCGCAGCCTTTATCGATAACTGCCAGTGGCGGGAATATGATGCAAAGAATGACTCTCCAGAGTGACATGGTTGGGACTTTTTTGTTTTAGACGCAGGGAGGCGGGAGGAGTTACGGCAACCTGCCAGCTAAAAAAAACCTATCCTCTTTACAACCTTTTTCATTATATTTGAGTCTTATGTATTACTGAACTGTTGCAGGTGTTTTATAGTATTAACCCCGGGCATGTCCCGGGCCCGGTTCCTGCCGCATGCGGCAGGAAATTTTAGGGTAAATAAAAAGGAGGCCATATGGATCAATTTACAGGGAAACAACCAGGAACCGGTCGTATGATGAAAGCGATTCTGTTCATACTGCTTATGGGTGCAGGCATCCTGCTTACAAACTCCTGTTCCAAATCAAAAGGGGATGACACTCCTGTCGGTAACAACGGGCTGCAGACAGTGGACCACACCACATACACTATGCAGGATATCAGCAACAAGCTGGCCCTTTTTCCCGATTATGACGAATTCGATTACCATGACTTCCTTACCGAGGTGAACAAACACGGGGTGACCGGAGCACCTTACCTCATCGCCAATGAGGTGGTGACCTATAGTTCAACCGACAACCAGGGGAAGAAGATCTCACTGAGCGGGCTTCTTGTATATCCCTATAAATATTCAGGGAAGATCAGCGCCCCCATATTATCATTCAACCATGCTACCCAGATCATGAAAAAACTTGCTCCTTCGGGTTGGAAGAATGCAAGCTGGGAGGAATATAAAAGCTACCCCGAGGCCCTGCTTGCAAATATAATGGCCTCTGTTTACGGCTGGATCATTATTATGCCCGATTACCAGGGCATGGGTCAGGATGTAAGCGAGATGCATCCCTTCTGCGTGAGGGACAGGCTTGCCGTTGCTACTGCCGACATGGTACAGGGGGCTATCGCTTCACTTGGGAGTACTGCCAGTCAGTACGTGACCTGGAACGGACAGGTGTTCCTGATGGGTTATTCCGAAGGGGGATTTGTTACGATGGCAGCCCAGCGTGAACTCGAGGCAAGGAATGTAACACTGAAAGGGGTGGTTTGCATGGAAGGGCCTTACGACCTCACCGGGGCCATGCTGCCGGTCATGCTGGCCGACAGTGCTTTCCCCCAGCCATACTTCCTTCCCATGACCATTGCAGGGTATAATGCGATCTATCCGAATTCCTACACATATAACGTGGTCCTGAAAGAACCTTACCTGACCAACCTTCCTAAATACTCCACCGGGTTTTACAGCGACAGTGTGGTAAATTCCTATATGCCTGCCAGTAAGGTGCTGAAAGAGATCTTTACCGATGCTTTTATAGATACCCTGAGAAACCAAAACAGCCTCGCGTTCAATATCTTTTCGGCGAATAACTCATATACAGGATGGACCCCGAAATCACTGATGTACCTCTGGCATTGTGTAAACGACGACTGTGTGCCTTTTTCAAATTACCAGTCGGTGCGTAAACGCTTCGATGATATGGGGTTGTTGAATGTAGTGTATTATGAATTTCCTGCACTCACTCCCGATCCCGCAAAAGGGACTATCCACCAGAGGGTAGCCCCTATCGCATTCTTTGAAGGTTCACTTTGGATATTCTCGCACCAGTAAGCCTACTTCTTTGGCTGGTCTTTCTTGTCCTTTTCAAGTGCGAAGTTGATAGGAAGGAAGAACGACACGTTCACATTCTTGCCATCCTGCTGCCCGGGTTTCCAGTTCGGCATCAGCTTTACCACGCGTATTGCCTCTTCATCGCAACCGCTGCCGATTCCCTGTTTTACCTTAACATTTCCCACGGAACCGTCGCTCCAGACTACAAAACTTAAAAGGACCTTGCCCTGGGTTTTGTTCTTGATTGCGGCTTCAGGGTACTTGAGATTCTTCAGGATGAAGTCGCCCAAAGCCGCGAATCCTCCGGGGTATGCGGGTTCGACATCAGCTTTGTCATAGATTTTCCCTGATGGGGCCGGTGGAGGTGGAGGCGGTGCTGGCGGGGTTGGCGGCACAGTTTTGGTTTTATGGTCCTGGGGCCCGGAAACCTTTCCGTAAGAGGTTGCTGAAAACAGGAAGGCCAGGAGCAATACTGCGGGAACCGCAAGCAGTATTTTGCTGACGGACAACTTCCCTGATTTTACTTTTGAGATCATAAGAATACGTTTTTTAATTAGTGAAACATTGAAATTATTGGTCAGCCCATTCACCTGTATGCCCATGGTTTCATCCAGGATCATTTGCTGGTATTCTGAACGGCTGATGCCGGCTTTGATAACACCTTCATCGGCCAGGAATTCGTGTATGGTTTTAAATTCCCTTCCTGTGAACCAGGCAAAAGGGTTGAACCATTGTATAATGATAAGGATCTCGGCAAGGATGAGATCCACTGTGTGGCGCTGCCTCACATGAACACACTCATGTGTAAGAATGGCATCCAGCTTTTCGGCAGGGACGTTCTTTTCGTTGATGAAGACCAGGTTGAAAAAAGAGAAGGGGGAGTAACCTCGGTCGACAAACACAATACGCATGCCATGCCTTCGTTCAGTGCCATTGCGCCTGACAATGAAGAACAGCTGCAGCATCTGAACAATGAACCTCAGCAGGAAAATGATCAGGCCGGTGAAATACACTATCGCGGCAATGTCAAACCATTGAAAATGGCTCCCTGCGGCTTGTTCTATTTTGCCGGGTGTGATCAGCACCGGTTCCAGCATGTAAACAAAGGTGGCTGCCGCTCCCGAAGGATGCCAGTGAATCGGGATAAGGGGAAGCAAAATCGAAAACCCTACCGTCCCCATTAAGTACATCCTGTTCATCATGAAAAAAGTGTCGCGGCGAAGGAAGAGCCAGTAGACTGTATACAGAAGACTGATACAGAGCGCTGATTCAAGCAGGTATATCAGAATTGCATTCATCTTATTTTGATTTTTTTTGTTTCCTTATCTCCGATTCTATGGTCTGCCGGATATCCTCCAGCTCATCCAGGCTGATCCTGTTGTCCTTTGCAAAAAAGGACACCAGCGACTGGTAAGAATTCCCGAAATAATTCGAGATGAAATTGCTGAAATACATGCGTGTGTAATCTTTTTTACTTACCAGGGGGAAGTACTCGTGGGTGCGGCCGTAGGCTTTATGATCAACAAACCCTTTCTGCTCGAGTATCCTGATGATGGTTGAAACCGTGTTGTATGCTGGCTTCGGCTCATCAAACTTTTCAAGCACCTGTGATGCCATGCCTTTGCCCAGGTCCCATAGGATCTGCATCACCTGCTCCTCAGCCTTAGTGAGTTCACGGATTGGTGCCTGGTGGTTTTCGTTTGTTTTCATATCCGTTATTTTTTTTGGACCTGGTTTCTGGTTTCCGGTCTCTGGTTTCCAGTACCCAGTACCCGGCATCCAGACAACAAAGATACAACTAAAAATATAGTTTGTCAACTAAAAGTTTAATTATACAACGATTATTTTAGGTGTTTCACCGATTTTTTTTAAGATGTTGGCGGATGATTTATCCCGGATATTATAATTATATTTGTTCTGGTCAGAACTTCCCCATTACGTTTCATCAATAAAACAAGGTAGTATGAGTGAACAATACACGGTTTCGAAGTACCTGCTCAGGCGTTTGCAGGAGATAGGGGTAAAGCATGTTTTCGGGGTCCCGGGCGATTATACTCTTGATTTCCTGGATGAACTGGTGGCCAGTCCTCTTCAATGGGTGGGTAACTGTAACGAACTGAATGCCGGGTACGCCGCCGACGGTTATGCCCGCCTGAACGGGGCCGGCGCAGCTGTTGTCACTTACGGTGTGGGCGGACTGAGTATCATGAATGCGGTGGCGGGAGCCTATGCCGAACATGTGCCTGTGATCGTGATCAACGGCGCCCCCCCTGCAAGGCGGAGGGAAGCAGGAGCCATGGTCCATCACCTGGTTTCCAATTACTATCTTCAGCTTGATATCTTTAAAACAATTACGGCTGATGCGGCAATCCTCACCGATGCGGTAAAAGCTCCCGATGAGATCGACAGGGTGTTAAGGAACTGTATTTCCCTGAAGCTGCCGGCTTACCTGGAATTGCCGGCCGACATGACCAGGGCTGCATGCCGGGAACCGGTGGGTGTTCTTACAGCCGTTATGCCGGCTTCAAACCCCGAAAGTCTTGCCGAATGCGTGGCTGAAGCCGCCGACCTGATCAATAAAGCTGAACACCCGATGATACTTGCGGGCGTTGAACTGATGCGCTATGCACTGGGGGCTGAGGCTCTCAGGCTGGTTGAGACATCCGAGGTTCCTTTTGCCACCATGCTCAGCAGCAAATCGGTGCTCCCTGAACTCCATCCCCAGTTTGTCGGTATCTACCAGGGGGGCTGGAGCCGGCCTGCTGTTCGCGGGCAGGTGGAAGAATCTGACTGCCTGGTTTCGCTCGGGGTCTGGATGACCGACCTGGCTACCGGGCTGTTCAGCATGAATCTCGACAACCGCAGGATCATCACTGCAGGGGGCGGACAGGTGCGCATAGGCAGCCATTTCTACCAGAATGTACAGTTGTGGGACTTCATCAGGGAACTTACCCTGAAAGTAAAACAACGCTCTTACCTGGCATCACATCCGGCCGAATCCTATATACCCAAACGTCCTTTTGTTCCGGAACCTGCATGTGAACTTACCGCCAAGCGCTTGTACGAATGCATTAATTTTTATCTCAATGACCAGGTGATCCTCCTGGCTGAACCGGGCGATGCCTTTTGTGCAAGCCCCGAATTCCATATAGAAGAAGCCGAGAATTTCATTGTACAGGATTATTATTGCTCTATTGGTTTTTGCACTCCCGCAGCCCTCGGAGTTTCCCTGGCACGGCCCGGGAAACGCCCGCTTGTCCTTACCGGCGACGGGGCCTTCCAGATGACGGCCCAGGAGGTTTCCACCCTTGCCCGCCAGCGCTGCCCTGCAGTCATAGTGGTCATCAACAACGACGGCTACCTCATCGAACGCCGCCTCCATGAAGACGGACCCTATAACGACATACAGATGTGGCAGTATTCCAAACTTCCCGGAATCTTCGACAACTCATCCTTTGTGATCGGCCTCAGGGTTACCACCGAAGAAGAACTCGAACAAGCCGTGAAAACAGTCATTGCCGAAAAAGACAAGCTGATCCTCATCGAAGCATACATTCCCGGCCGCGACTGTTCAAAAGGCCTGGAACGCCTCGGTGAATCGTTCAGGCAGGCTCAGAAGAAATAGTAAACCCTGAATCGTTAGCATTGAACTCAGAACGGCAGGTCGTCGGCCGGCATGATATTGGGTTCATTCATGTATTCGGGAGGAGGGACTTCCTGGCTAGAAGATGATCTTTCTTTTCTCACTGCCTTCCAGGCTTTGGCTTCGGTATACCACCGGCCGTTATATTCCCGGCTTTCAAGATCAAATGAGATCTCGAATTGTTCCCCTTCATTCAGCCTGGCCTGGTCTATCTTTTCACCCCAGAGGGAGAAGCAGACTTTCCTGGTGATCTGACCCGGGGTTTCAACAATGAAATCCTGTTTCTTCCACACTCCGTTTTTCCCGGTGCCGGTTTGCAGGGGAAGTATTTTTATAATTTTTCCGCTTAGTTCCATATGGGTTATATATTATAGCTTCGCTTTATTACCGGTTTGAAATGGCGAAATTAGTGATTGTATTTTACGGCCCGCCAGGTTGCCGCTCATTAGCCTGTTTTTTTCCTGCTTTTTCCCATGGCATCGGCAGCGATCATGGCTTCAAGCACTTTCTCAGGGGTAATATCCAGGGGCTCGTGATGTATGCCCTCGGCCGGTGCACAGGCTTTCTCAGCTGCCTGCATCAGCCTGGTCCTGCTGATCTTCCTGAGGCCGATGTCATTGAGCGTTGTAGGCAAGCCGATTTTTTCGCAGAACGCATACACTGTGTCAGTTTCCTCAGCCGGGGCGCCGTTCAGGTGCAGGCCGGTCAGAACGCCAAAGGCAACTTTCTCTCCGTGATAGAATGCATGGGTTTCTGCCAGGGCGGTCAGCCCGTTATGCACCGAATGGGCTGCCGCAAGCCCCGAACTCTCAAAGCCTAAACCGCTCAGGAGAATGTTGGCTTCCACAATACGGCTCAGGGCCGGTGTAATACAATGATTCTCATTGTCGGTTTTTGCAGACTTCCCATAGAGCAAAAGCGTTTCATAACAGAGTTTTGCAAGACTTAAACCGGCCATGGTGCTGTATCCCCCGCATTCATTGGGAGAGTGGGTGCGGTCGCAGGACCGGGCTTCGAACCAGGTAGCAAGGGCATCACCCATGCCGGAGACCAGGAAGCGGCTGGGTGCCATGGCAATCACATTCATATCGACCAGCACCACCTGCGGGTTCATCTTCTGATAATATACTGTTTCGAATACCCCCTGGTCGGAATAAATAACGGCACAGCCGCTGCAAGGTGCATCGGTGGATGCAATGGTCGGAACAATGATCACCGGGATCCCGGCCCGGTCGGCGGCTATCTTTGCCGTGTCGATGACCTTGCCTCCTCCCATGCCGATGAGGATATCGATCTTATTCCTGCTGATAATACGACCTGTACGCTTCAGTTCCGATTCACAGCATTCACCCCCGAATTCTTCGACTCGGAGAATGTCATCCGCAGTCATAAAAGAGTAAGAAGGAAGAATCTTATGTTTGGCTGTTGGTGAAGCTAATACCAAGCCTTTGCTGCCTAAAAGTTTAACCAGTAAGGGTAACTGCTCAAGGGCGTGTTGACCCTGGATGTATTTACCCGGAAAAACGGCTTTAAGAATTCTATTTTGCATGTTCAGTTTATCTGTTATTGCCCCCGGTAGCGGATCTGAAAACCAGAGGATAAAGATAGGAAAGTTTCAGCTCCTTGTCACTATCAGCAGGGCTGCAATGACACCGGGGACCCAGCCGCAGCAGGTGAGTATGAATACCAGCAATACCGAGCCGCAACCTTTGTCGATGACAGCCAGGGGGGGGAATAGGATACAAAGGATTACTCTCAGGAGGGACATTGTTAAGGGTTTTTCAATTAGATGAATAAAACGCAAAAAGGTTTCAGCCTGTGACCGGCATTTCGCTAATTTTTTATAAATTTGAGGGGCTGTTATGATGCGTTTATTTAAGCCGGGCTGTAACACCCCTTCTTCCTCTCCAGCCGCATATTCAAAAAATAAAGTTATGAAAAAGATCTTTCTGCTGTCAGTATTTGTGGTTTTTACTTCCATGTTGTATCCACAGGCCTGGTTGAAAAATTTGCCCGGGAACAAATCTAAAGGGCAGCTGACTTTTTATGATTACCGGTCTGCATTCAATGAATACTGGGCGCCTTTTAATGTTGACAATGGAGTGTATACTGAAAATGGGGTTCAGAAGAAAGCTGTTGGCTGGAAACAGTTTAAACGCTGGGAATATGAAATGGAAACCCAAATCAACCCGGCAACAGGTGAATTCCCGGCACAGACCGCCCAGGAAGTCTATGATCAGTACCTGATCTCAAATTTCCCAAACAGGCCGGAAACCCCTGCTAACTGGACCTGCCTTGGGACAAGCAGCACTCCCGGCGGCTATGCAGGAATAGGCCGTATCAACTGCATCGCCTTTCACCCTTCCGATATTAATACATATTGGATTGGTGCAGCTTCCGGTGGCTTATGGGTTACCACGAATAACGGGTCAAGCTGGACCTGTCTTACCAGTTCCCTCGATGCACTTGCCGTTAGCGATATCGTTATCCCTACAGATTATGCAACTACAAATACCATTTATATCGCCACCGGCGACAGGGATCATTGGGACAACCGCAGTATTGGCGTGCTGAAGTCGACAAACGGCGGGGCAACATGGAATACAACCGGGCTTACCTACCTTCTCCCGGATAATAAAATGGTGAACCGTTTATTGCTGGACCCCGGTAATAATCAGACCATTCTTGCCGCTACTACAAATGGTGTTTATAAGACTGCAAACGGGGGATCATCGTGGAATACCCTGCTTACTTCTACCAATTTTATTGATATGGAATATCAGCCGGGGAATTTCAACATTCTGTATGGCTCAACCACCAATGGCAGAATCTATGTCTCTTCCAACGGAGGATCAACATGGACCCAGGCTTTCAGCGATGCAGGTGCTTACAGGATTGAGCTCGGTGTTTCTCCGAATTCACCGGCCCTGGTTTATGCAGTAGCGGCAAATTCAGCCAGCGGACTTTATGCTATATATATATCTGCAAACAGTGGCGCATCATATACCCAGGTTTTTGCGGGTACTACCATGAACCTGCTTGGATGGAATTCCAATGGGGGTGATTCGGGGGGGCAAGGCTGGTATGATTTATGCCTTGCCGTTTCACCCTCAGATGCAAATACCCTTCTGGTGGGAGGTGTAAATACATGGCGATCAACCAACGGTGGGACCTCCTGGTCTATTGTCAACCATTGGTGGGGGGATGGTGTGCCGGCAGTCCATGCCGATAAACATAATCTGGCTTTCAGGCCCAACGGCGATTTATTCGAAACCAACGATGGAGGTATCTACCTTTCGACAAATAGCGGAACAGGCTGGACTAATAAAACTAACGGGATCGTGATCAGCCAAATGTATAAACTCGGTGTCTCTCAAACAGTTGCAAATGAAACAATTACCGGTTTGCAGGATAATGGGACAAAACTACTCTCGGGTGGAAGCTGGAGTGATGTCAAAGGCGGTGACGGAATGGAATGCCTGATTGATTATTCAAACGTAAATATTCAGTATGGCACTTATGTTAACGGGCAGATCTCCCTGACCATGAACCATTGGGGTTCATCAACAAATATCCAGCCTTCCGGCGCAGGAAGCGGGGCATGGGTGACACCCTATATTATAGACCCGTCAAACCCCCAGGTACTGTATGCCGGATACGCCGACATCTGGAAAACAACCAACAGGGGGACCATCTGGACCAAGATATCCACCATGAACAATTCCGATAAGATCCGTTCCATGGCTATTGCAGTCTCAAACCCCCAGGTGTTGTATGTTGCCTCTCCGTATAAAATATGGTCGACAACCAATGGAGGGGCTTCCTGGGCTGAAATTACCGGGACCTTGCCTGTGGGCTCCGGCAGTATAACATATATAGCTGTAAAAAACAATGATGAGAACACCCTCTGGGTTACATTGAGCGGTTACAATGCCTATAAAGTATATGAGTCAACTAACGGAGGGACTACCTGGACCAATATTTCCGGCGGTTTACCTCCGATTCCGGCCTACGCCATAGTCCAGAATAAACAATCGGTCAGCGAAGTCCAGTTGTATGCAGGCACCGAACTTGGTGTTTATTTTAAAAAGGGGACCGATAACTGGATCCCATACAATACAGGCTTGCCGAATGTAAAAATTGGCGAAATTGAGATCTACTATGCTTCCAATCCGCAAAACAGCATATTAAGAGCTGCAACCTTCGGAAGGGGGCTATGGGAAACGCCGGTATATGTTTTATGCACACTGCCGGCAGCGCCCGTTATAGGCCAGATAACCCAGCCCACATGCACCGTCCCTGGCGGCAGCGTGGCATTATCGGGACTGCCTTCAAGCGGTACATGGACGGTTAACCCGGGCGGGTATACCGGAACAGGCACCACGGCCACCGTCACGGGCCTCTCACCGGGATCGTACAATTTCACTGTGACCGATGGAACTTCAGGCTGCACTTCACTGCCTTCAGACAATGTGCTCATCGATGCCCTGCCACAGCCACCTCCTGCCCCTTTAGTAGGAATTATCACCCAGCCAACATGTACCTGGGAAACGGGCAGCGTGATGCTAAGCGGGTTACCTGCGTCGGGAACGTGGACCCTGTACCCCGGAGGATACTCTGGAACCGGAACAAGTACAATTATTTCCGCAATTTTTCCCGGAACCTATAATTTTCTCGTAGCTGACGGAACTTCCGGCTGCATTTCGCTTCCCTCGGCGGATGTTGTGATCAACCCCCAACCGGTGACACCTCCCACCCCTTCAATCAGCCAGAACGGATTTATCCTGACTTCCAGCGCGGCATCAGGCAACCAGTGGTATAACCAGAGTGGTGCTATCATTGGCGCAAACGGGAAAAATTATACGGTTACAATAAACGGGGATTATTATGTTGTTGTCATCCTGGATGTATGCAGTTCCCAGCCGTCCAACATCATCTCGGTCACAAACGTTGGCATAGTCGCTGCGGCAAACCAGGCTGTGATCAGGGTTTATCCTAATCCTGCCAGGAATGAATTAACTGTTGAATTAAAAGATAACAGGCAAATTATCAGGTTTGACATAGTAAACCAGGAAGGACAGGTGGTATTCAAAGGGAACCTGCTTGAAAAGACGGTTGTTCCCACAAACACTTTTGCTCCGGGGGTTTACATGATAAAACTTGAGAATAACACGACTGTTAAATTTGAGAAGATTTAACAGTCATACCTGTGTTCCAGGGATATGCTTGTTCAGAGTCATTGGCAATCAGCCAATAAAAAGGGAATGAAATTAAACTTTGGGTTTCTTGGTGAATATATTAAGCCGGCTGTCCCTTCGTAAATTATAGCGCTCTCTAGTTTCGGCTTCCTTGGTAAGGTCCGAAATGAATATTGTGGTTCTTCCACCATCGAGAATAATGGGAAACAAGCCCGTTACTGAGCCGGTTTCTAATTTTGCATTGGGTATCTTTAAGCGGTTATGTTCAAGCATCATCCTGTATTCCAGCGTGGTTTTTTTCATTTTTCGATTTTCCGTGTAGATTGTATTTCTTCGTTATTTCACCAAGATACGATTAATTCCTGTAACTTCGGAAAATACTTACTGACATTGAAGGATCATATTAAGCCTGCGGATATTATTCCCGGGTATAATTAAGGTGAAAAAGAATACTTACAGGCTGATTGCGTTCCGGCGGGGGATGATCAATTATTTCCTCCGTATTTTTACCCTGCCCGGGGTAAGGGATGAAATTACCCGTTATGCCAGGGCATTCATGGGGGAGGCATCAAGGTATTCGGCCGGTTTTAAGGGCGAGGCTGTGGAAACCAGGGAAGCGTTTGCCGTCCTTACCAAATACATACGCAAGGAAAAGATAAGCCGGGCCGAGAAAAAACAGTTTAAGCACCAGATGATAGATATCCTCAGGGGGACAGGGGTTGTGGTGCCTTTTATGCTTATTCCCCTCCCGTTTATAGGGACCCTGTTGTTGATCATCGTAGACCACCTGCTCCTGGCTATGAATATTCAGATACTCCCGGCTTCGTTCTACCCCGAAAAGAAACAGGACCTGCTTACTGCCAAAGGTATTGATGAAGACCTGGAAAAGGCGATTGCAAAGGAGAAGTAAGTGTGCCTCAGGCGAATTTATGTATATTCCTCAGCCTGTTGCGATATAAAGCGATTAGCTGGTAACCTCATTACGATATCATATACACTTCGCTTTCTACATGCCGTGATGCTACAACGATCTTTGTCCCGTTTGCATGAGCGTGGAATACATTGTACGCCAGCTGGGGATGGTTGTTTTCGGCCGAAAGGTGGGAAAGCAGCAGGAGTTTCATCTGAGGGGACCTGTGCCTGGTAAAGATTTCCAGGGCCTGCCCGTTCGAGAGGTGGCCTTTCAATGAGCGGATGCGGCGTTTCAGATGAAGGGGGTAACGGCCGTTTTCAAGCATCTTCTCATCGTAATTGGCTTCCAGGAAGGCGGCATTACATTGTGCAAAATGATGCAGTACGTGCTCGCAGCCCGATCCGATATCAGTAAATACCCCTGCTGTGACCCCCCCGTAGCTTACAGTAAAACTATGGGGCTCGCAGGCATCGTGCTGCTTGGGGAAGGGAAATACCTTAAGGTCCCCTATCCCTACCAGGTCGCCCGAGCTAAAGTTCCTGTACAGTTCGGGGGAAAGCATCAGGCGGCTGCTCCTATGGGTTGCGGCTGTTATGTATACTATAATACCGTGCTTGCGTGAAAGAACTTCAACACCCCTTGTATGGTCGGTATGCTCGTGGGTGATAAAAATGGCCCTGACTTTCTTAATGTTTAATCCCAGCCTGGCCATCCTGTGCTCGGTTTCACGGCAGGAAATACCGGCATCGATGAGCACGGCCTCTGTTTCATTACCTATATAATAACAGTTTCCGTTGCTTCCCGAATTTATCGAGGCGAGATAGAGAGGCATTATGCAAAGAACGGGAAAAATCGTAAGGTATATGAGGGTCGTTGTGATTGTAATAAAGTTGATGAAAATTATGCAAGGATGATGCATTAATGGCATCTTATTCCTGTTTTAAGTGATAAATTCTTAGTAAAAGTGTATAAAAATTCAACAAAACGCATTTTTTTTATTTTTTTTTGTTAAAAGTTAAAATTTGTTAAAATATTCTATATATCTTTGCAGCCGAATTTAAAAAATCAATAAACAAATGAAAAAACTTGCATTAGTATTAGTTATCGCTGCTGTAGGGTTCATGACCTCATGCGGCCCAAGCGCAAAAGAAATCGAAGCAAAGAGAATTGCTGACTCAACCAAGGTTGCCGATTCAATGGCTAAGGTTCAGGCTGAACAGCAGAGAATTGCTGATTCAATCGCTAAAGTTCAGGCTGCTCAGAAAAAAGTAGCTGATTCAATTGCACATCAGGATTCAGTTAAGAAACACCTGATTAAACCTGCTAAGGCTGCAAAACCTGCTAAGAAAGCCAAGAAGTAATTCTTAAATTACTTATTAAAAAAAGGGCTCGGTTTTCCGGGCCTTTTTTTTTGCCTTGTCAGAGGAGGATGAGCGAATAGCCTGAACAGCGCAAAGCGGAAATACGTTCAGTTTACGGCGGATGTCATCCGCAGCCACAGATCAATTTATTTTTTCTTCATGCGGACTTCAATTCCCGGGTTTACCAGGCTGAGTTCTTTTATGAACCCGGTTTTGTCCCTGGGGGAAACAAGGATACGTTTGCGCTTGCCGTAAATGATCTCCAGCCTGTCGAGTGACGCGGCCGGGGAAGTAATGATGTCGTTTGATTCGGAGATCCTCGTAATACTTCCGATCTCAATCGTTTGCCTTGAAAGGAAACCGCTCCTGATGATAAGGGTTTTACCGGAGATTCTATAGATGGTGTTGAACAGCATGTAGCTTATGAACCCTGCAATAAGCATAATGGAAACCATCATGAACCATATCCTTTCATAAGCCATGAGTGATGCGGTACCTCCAAGTAAGATGATCAGTGTGGCCAGCAGCCAGGTATCCACTTTTGACCTAAATGTTTTCATCGTCTATCTATAAATCGTAAAGACTCCGGATCATTCAACGTTGCAATTATACGTAATTTTACAATCTCAAATAAATGCAAAATCGAATATGAAAAAGTATATTATTTTGCTATCCTGTGTCATTCTTGTTTGTGTCACGGTGATGACATCCTGCCTTAAAGTGAAGGATCCGGTTCCCCAGAGTATTTTAAAGGTAGGGCTTGTAGGAGGCATTACCGGGTTCAACGACGCCGGGTTTAACCATGCCATCCTTGCCGGCTTGCAGCAAATAGCCTACGATTTCCCCATACTGTGCCAGGCGCGCGAAACCCCGACAGCTGCCGATTTTGCAGCGAATATCAATTATTTTATCGCCAACGGCTATAACCTTATCATCACTTCGAGCTACGATGCAGCTCAGGCGACTATTGCTGCCGCTGCGGCAAATCCGAAAACTGATTTCATCATAATCGACTATTCCATGGCTTCGCCTCCGGCCAACCTCCAGTGTGCGGTATTCGACGTTGACCAAAGTTCATTTCCCTGTGGTTTTCTTGCGGCCTACTGGGCCTTTAAACAAAACCAGTCAACCCCTGTTGCCGGATTTGTGGCGGGGGTGGATATCCCTGAGATCCGCCAGTTCTCGGTAAGTTATACCCATGGAGTAGCATACTTCGACAGCATTTATCAAAAGAATGTTGGCGTACTGGGGTATTTTGCCACTTCTTTTAATGATTCGCTGCAGGGTGTAAGGCTGGCCGACAGCCTCCTTAAGCAAAACGTAAGTACTATTTTCGCTTTTGGAGGAATAACAGGCAACGGGGCCCTGTATAAAGTGAAAGAAGCCGGGAAATATGCCATGGGCGTGGATGTGGACCAGTTTTATTCAATCCCGGCAATTGGCCCTGTCTTGCTGACTTCCTGTATGAAAGGCCTTGGTAATATGACATACGGCCTGGTACGGAGTTTCTATTACAATCATTTTTCAGGGGGGACTATTGTACACGGCACTCTCGATAACGGAGGGGTGGGGATAGCCCCTTTTCATAATTTCAACTCACAGATCCCCGACAGCATTAAAGTAGCACTGAATAACGTGATTAGCGGTATCAGGAACGGGACGATTAAAACCGGGTGGCCGCAATAATCACTTTTCCAATGCAGGCAGTATATAATCCCATATCAGGTTGATCTCAGCCTGCATATCGCTTATTTTGGCTGTTGTTACGATGACGGCATCTTTATCAGGAAGTACGATGATGAACTGGCCGTCGGCGCCGTCGGCGCGATAAGCGTTGTGGCGGCATCGCCAGAGCTGGTAACAATACCCCTGTAGCCAGTCGCTCTCAGCAGGCTTGGCATCGGGTGACATCCACTGCGCAGCCTGGTTTATCTTTGCTTTTGTGGCCTCTTCAAACCATGCTTCAGGCAGTAGCTGGCGGCCTTTCCAACGCCCTTTCTGCAGCATGAACTGCCCCATCTTAGCCATGTCCTCGGTTTTAATGAAGAGTCCCCACCCCCCCGTGTTAATTCCGGTCGGGCTGGTTTTCCATTCCACCCCTGTTATGCCCAAAGGCCGGAACAAGCGCGGGTACAGGTAATCGGCCAGCTTTTCACCCGTGACTTTCTGCACTATGGCCGAAAGCATGTAGGAGGCCATGCTGTTGTATACAAATTTTGACCCGGGCTTATATTCAATGGGTTCTTCGAGGAACATGCGTTCCCAGCTACCTTCCTGCTTCCTGATTTTATCTGTAGGGTCTTTTGCATGGCCGACACTCATGGTCAGCAGGTCGCAAACCCGGAGCTCAGCCAGGAAGGGAGAAACATTCGGGGGCAGGTCATTGGGAAAAAATGAGACCACTTTATCGCTTAGCTTCAGCCGGTTTTCCGCTACGGTAAAAGCTATTGCCGTGGCAGTAAAAGTCTTGCTCACCGAGTTCATGATATGTGGCTTGCGGGGCCCGTTGTCTCCCGTCCAGGTTTCAACCACTACCTTGCCGTGGCGCAGCACCATCAGGCTGTGAAGGTCCTGCCCGCTTGTCTTCACGGCTCCAAGGTAATCGCTGATGCCTTTTGCGTTTAGGTTCTCTTCTTTGGGATTGGCCCTGGGAAGGGCTTTGGTCACATCATTATAGCTGACCAGTTCGATATTTTTCTGTCGGATCAGTTCTTTGATCCTGCTGCTGGTAAAAAGTTCAGTTACCCCCTGGCGGTCGGCACTCACATTCTCATATCCAATATGATGCTGCGCCTGCATTTCTGCATTGTCATATGCCGGGTGGTCAATGAACACGTATGTCTTGCCGGCTTCAAGGCTGTCGAGCATGGTACTGAATCCATTTACTTTTTCCGCTGCCGTGGTATGTTTACCCCCGTATCCCAGCTCCAGTATACCGAACCTTGAGAGGGGATCGTTGCTCACGTCAGCCAGGTTATACTCATCGGCCAGCCGGTTTACTATGGCAGAGACCCTTTTGTCAAAATCGGTGGCGCCCATATGGCCCGAGATATGGCTGAGCCCTGGAATGTTTTTAAGGGCCAGTTCGATCTGGGCTCGGAACTCCTGTTCTATCTCCGCGGGTTTCCAGTTGTTTTCTTTCAAAGCCAGGCCCGGATAATTCGGATTGGGCCAGAGCTGGGGAAAGAAATACCCGTTTGGATCGGTGAGGCTGGGGCAATGAGTGAGGGGCCTCCATTTGATATTGTCCCACTCACTTGTTATTACAAGGTGCAGGCCAACGTCAATACCCGGATTTTCTTTAAGCAGTCGCGCAGCTTCAGGGAACCAGGGGGCTATGACCATGACCTCCACCGAGGTCTCTATGCCATCCTTAAAACATTCAATGCAGGCCAGGTTGCTTGAATGGGATGTACCCATATCATCTCCGCGGACGATGAGCCTGGGATTCGCCGGGTTCCGGGATTGTGCAGCATTAACAACCATGAATAAAAGTATCAGGTAAACAGATTGTCTCATAATGATGATTTAAAAAACTGGTCAGGTCACTCAGTCCCCGGCCTGAAAGTAAGCCTGATCTTCACGGGATGTTTCCCCCTGGCTTTCACATCGTAACTGCTGGCAACAGGCAGAGCAATGTCGCCTGCCGAGGGCCCGCTTAAGATCTCATAATCCCAGCTTTTTGTGGTCCACGCCAGGCTGTTCCGCGTATCGGGATGCAGGCTGCAACCGGGAACGGAAGCTATGGTAACCCACCTTCCCGCCGGGATAGTAACATCGAAGGCAATGAAGACCTCTTCCAGTTTGTCGAGGTTCCAGCCATCATCTCCCATGAGATAGATGGCAAACGCCTGGATGTCATACTGTGTTTCATCCCTGGTATTGATGGGCAGCATGTGCAGGTCGAGCCTGAAATCTATCCTTGTATCGGTGCGGGCAATACTGCTGATCGCTGCCTGCCTGAATTCAGAGAGATTGTCGAAACTCCAGCCCGGGACCTGTTTCCCGATCAGGTCTGATTTGATCCTTTCAATTCCCGGTTCTGTAAACTTTTTCCCTGAAGGCCGGCGAACTTCTTCCTGGTAAACAGCCTCCCCGGGGGAAGACCCTGATTGCACCATTGAAAGCGCCTGGTTCCGGAGGCCCCGGTTTAAAATAAGGGTCCTAAGGGCCGGTATGGAAACGACCACAACCGCCACCACAATGATCATCAGAATAAAAAAAAGAAGGAATTTCCTCATCGTCAGAATGCGTATTTTTGCATTTCCTCATTCAAAGGTATTAATATTATCAGTCATATGAAACCTCTTAGAATTATTGTTATCATGAGCATTGCAGCAAGTTGCATGTCCTGCGGCGGACAAAAAACCGTAGAAAACCCCGGCGGGGATAAATTTAAATACCTCACCGAACAATTCGGAGATTCGAAGATCCTCAGGTACCAGGTTCCCGGTTTCGAAACCCTGGACCTGAAACAGAAAAAGCTCATTTATTACCTCAGCCAGGCTGCGCTTTGCGGCAGGGATATCACTTACGACCAGAACTGCAGGTACAACCTGCTTGTGCGTAAGACTTGCGAGGCGGTGTATGCTGATTTTAAAGGGGACCGCTCATCCGCCGACTTTATCGGTTTTACACTGTACCTGAAAGAATTTTGGTTCAATAACGGGCTTCACCATCATTATTCCACCGATAAGACCCAGCCTGAGTTTTCAAGAGATTTCTTTGTCTCGGCCCTGAAAGCCGAGGGTGCAGAGAGGCTCCCGCTGGCAAGCAAACAGTCACTTGAACAGTTCACTGCTGAGATGGTAAAGATCATCTTTGATCCCTCGGTTGCGCCAAAACGGGTTTCCCTTGACCCTTCGAAAGACCTGGTGCTTGCTTCGGCATGCAACTTCTACGACGGGGTTAACCAGAAGGAGGCCGAGGAGTATTATGCACGACTGAAGGAAGCCGATGCCAAAGCAAAAAAGGATACCAGGGTTTCATACGGATTGAATTCTAAGCTTGTAAGGGAGAATGGGACCATTAAAGAGCTGACCTGGAAGGTGGGCGGATTATATTCCCCCTCTATAGAAAAGATCGTTTACTGGCTTGAGAAGGCCCTGCCTTTTGCCGAAACTCCTGAACAGAAAGCCTCGGTGGGAAAACTGATAGAATACTACAAGACCGGCAGCCTTGTCGCCTGGGATGAGTACAATGTGCTATGGGTAAAGGATATTGGTGCACTGGTCGATTTCGTGAACGGATTTATCGAATCATACGGCGACCCCATGGCTAAGAAAGCCGGATGGGAAGCCGTGGTGAATTTCAAGGACCTCGAAGCCACAAAACGCACAAAGATCATTAGTGACAACGCCCTTTACTTTGAGTCTAACTCGCCAACTGATCCGCAGTATAAAAAGAAGGAAGTGAAAGGCATTACAGCCAAAGTGATCACTGTGGCCCAGCTGGGTGGAGAGTGCGACCCGACTACGCCGATTGGGATAAACCTGCCCAATGCCAACTGGATCCGTTCAGAATACGGTTCCAAGTCGGTTACCATGGATAACATCACTTATGCTTATGACCAGGCTTCCCTTGGCAATGGATTCCTTGAAGAATTTGCGGCTTCGCCGGATGAGGTTTCCAAAATCAGGGAATACGGCTATGCCGCTTCAAGCCTTACAACCGACATGCACGAATGCCTCGGGCATGCCTCGGGACAGCTCAAGCCGGGTGTTACCCATGATATGCTGAAGAACTACCATTCCTCCATAGAAGAAGCCCGGGCCGATCTCTTTGCCCTGTATTACATACTGGACCCTAAAATGGAGGAACTGGGACTGCTTAAATCCCTGAAGGCAGGGGAGGCAGAGTACGATGGGTTCATACGGAACGGGCTGATGACCCAGCTGGTCAGGATCAAACCGGGCAAGAATATCGAAGAATCCCATATGCGCGACCGCTCTCTCATTGCCCATTGGGTGTATGAAAAAGGAAAGGATAAAAACATCGTTGAGAGGTTCAGCATCAAAGGAAAGACTTATTTCAGGGTGAACGATTACCAGGCTCTTCGCACACTTTTTGGCCTCCTGCTGAAGGAGATCCAGAGAATAACTTCCGAGGGAGACTACAAGGCTGCGAGGGACCTGATAGAGACCTATGCCGTGAACGTTGACCAGGATCTGCATAGAGAGGTCCTCGAAAGGTATAAAAAACTGAACATCGCGCCATATACGGGCTTTATCAATCCTTCATTCGAACCTGTGATCAAGGGTGATTCAATCGTTGATGTGCAAATTTCGTATCCCGATGATTTTGCCTCCCAGATGATGCTGTATTCAAATAAGTTTTCGTTTTTACCGGTACGATAGGCTGTTCATAAATCAATCAATAACAAACGGGATCATCAATCTTCAGGGGTTTCGAAAGGGCGTAATTTTATCGTGATCATAATGAATATAACGCCATCACGATAAAAAATGACCAAGCTTATACTGTTTTCAATACTCTCCTGGATGCTACTGTTACCGGGAAACCTGCCTGTTGGCGCCGACAAGTATCCCCAGCATTACTTTCGCTCACCGGTAGATATTCCTATCTCCCTCGCCGGATCTTTCGGGGAACTGAGGAAGAACCATTTCCATTCAGGCATCGATATACGTACAGGTGGAAAAACCGGCTTGCCCGTTTACGCCGTGGCCGACGGTTATGTGGCCAGGGTGTTTGTGTCCCCTTCGGGTTTCGGCAAGGCATTGTATATCGCCCATGCCAACGGTTACACCACGGTTTACGGGCACCTTCTCCATTTTAACGGGGCTATCGGAAGCTGGATCTCCAGGCAGCAGTACAGCCAGGAATCGTTTGCACTGGATATGGAAGTTCCCAAAGGATTATTAAAAGTGAAGAAAGGAGAAGTTATCGCTCTTTCAGGCAATGCAGGCGCTTCGGCGGGACCCCACCTTCACTTCGAAGTGAGGGAATCGGGGAGCCAGGAGGTGATCAACCCGTTGGAATTCGGTTTTGATGTGCCCGATAACACCCCCCCGAAGATCACGGCAGTCAAGATCTATCCTTTTGACGCCTCGGCCCTTGTGAATTCTGCTGATAAAGCGCTGATGTTCGGGGTTACAGGCGGCGGCAACAGCTACTCCCTAAAAAGTCCCGATACAGTGAACGTCAGCGGGAACATTATCTTCGGTCTTGAAACAACCGATTTTTCGGACAATTCAGGCATGAAGAACGGGGTTCCTTCGCTTTCCCTGACGGTCGACAACGAACAGGTGTATTCCCACCACCTTGAAAAGTTCGCTTTTGCAAATACGAGATATGTGAACAGCCTGGTGGATTATCCCCTGCTGATACACGGCAACCGGAAGATCCAGAGATCTTATGTGGCGCCCAATAATAAAAATGACATATACGGAAAAGTGAAAAACCGGGGAATTGTGAGCTTTACCGATAACAGGGCCCATAAGATCGTGTATACAGTGACCGATCTTTACAGCAACAGTTCCCGGCTTGTTTTCTGGGTGAGAAGCCATCCGCCTTCAGGGCGGCGTCCCGAAAACAAAACAGGGAAAGGTGTCCAGATGATGCATTGTACTGAAGACAATCATTTTACCAGGAATGATGTTGTTCTGGACATCCCGAAAGAGGCCCTTTACGAGGACCTGGATTTTGAATATTCCTCCGAACCCCAGGTGCCGGGCACTTACGCACACCTCCACAGGCTGCAGAATGAAGACACCCCATTGCATGTATATTGCAGCCTGTCGGTTAAACCGACGAACCTTCCTAAGGAACTGATGGATAAAGCACTTATTGTTGCCGTGGAGCCCGGTCACAGGTTCTATGCAAAAGGCGGGGTATGGGAGAAAGGCTTTTTAAAGACGCAAATCCGTGATTTCGGCGATTACAGCATAGCCGTGGATACTGAACCGCCGGTGATACGGCCGGTGAATGTGAAAACGGGTAAAAATCTCCGGGGGCAGGGGAGCATTATGATGAAGATCAGCGATAACCTCTCGGGCATTAAATCCTGGCGGGGCACAATGAACGGAAAATGGATACTCATGGACTACGATGCCAAGAATAACCTGCTGACCTACTTCATTGATGAGCATATGGCGAAAGGCAAAAACAATTTTCTTCTTGTGGTGACCGATGGGGTGGGGAACCAGGGCCGGTATGAGGCTGTACTGACAAGGTAGACCTGATATTTCATATATTTACGGTAAACTAAGGGCTATGGGAAAATTAAAACTGATCATGGGGTTTCTGCTCATCGGCAGTCTTGCTTTGATATTTTCGTGTAAAAAGAAATCAGAAAGTTCAGGCGATAACCCCTCGAACGGTTACAGGATCATCCAGGAAAGAGATTATGCAAATAATGTGTTGCAAAACAGTGATGACTTTTCATATTCAGGGAGCCAGCTGATGGAGATCCTCGCCTATATGCGGGGCACAAAAGCAACAGCTGATGGGAAGATCACAATTGAATACAATGGGGGAAATATTTCAAAGGTCTCGGTATTCATGAACAACAACGGAACATGGCTCATCAATGAGGACGCAGTTGTGAATAGCTATACCGGCAGCATGCCGTCGGAACGGATAATTAAAAATTATGATTCGGCCGGTATGACCACTTACCAGGTACGCTACACCGATACCTACCTGAACGGCCAGGTAAGCGAGGAGAAGTCATACTCCATGCAGAATGGATTATGGGAGCTCTATTCCAGGGCTGCCTACACATACAACCCCCAGGGACAATTGCAGAAGATAGTGATGTACTCGGGTACCGGCAGCCTGCAAACAACCACCTCGTATACATGGCAGAATAACCTTATTGTAAGTGAGATGAGGTTCGCACTCGACAGTTTGGATCGTCACAAAACTACCTATGATTATTCAGGAACCAGCCTCATCAAGGCTTCCAGGTCATTTTACACGAACAGCACCTGGTATCCGACCGGCACATCCGACTATGCCTACAATGCCAATGGAAATCTTATCAGCCAGACTGATAAATCTGTTCCGGCTTCCGTCGAATACAGGCTGGAATTTGATTATGCTGCTGCCCGTGGCAACTTCCGTCAGCTGTTTATTGTGATGGGAGTTGCTGAATTATGGAATGGCGCCCCTGACCCCATGCCTGCGAAAAGTTCAGTGTTGCCCTCTTCCCTGCTCAAATCACTTTTGGGCAGGAATGCCAGCAGATAGTAGCTTTAGTAATTCGGCCTGTTTTCCATACATATTTCTTGCTATTTTTGCAGTATGCAGGAAACCATTTTAATTCTCGATTTCGGATCCCAGTACACCCAGCTTATTGCCCGCAGGGTCAGGGAACTGAACGTATTTTGTGATATCCATCCATATAATAATTACCCAAAGGACCTCAGCGGACTCAAAGGGGTGATCCTTTCTGGCAGTCCGTTTTCGGTAAGGGATCAAAATGCCCCGTTCCCCGATCTGGCAGGGATCAAAGGAAAGCTGCCTGTACTTGGCGTCTGTTACGGAGCCCAGTACCTTGTCCACTCCTCGGGCGGGGAGGTCGCACCTTCTAAAATCCGCGAATACGGCCGTGCAAACCTGGGTTTCATCGACCAGCGCTGCCGCCTGTTAAGGGGAATGTCAACCGGTACCCAGGTCTGGATGTCGCATGCCGATACCATCCTGAAGGCCCCGGCTTCCTTTAAGATCACCGGTTCCACTTCGGATGTGGAATATGCTGCATTCAAGATCGAAGGGGAGGAAACATACGGGATCCAGTTCCACCCGGAGGTTTATCATACCCCCGAAGGTTTGCATTTACTGAAGAATTTTGTTGTTAATATCTGCGGATGTAAACAGGACTGGACCCCCGAGTTGTTTGTTGAATCAACGGTAAAGGAACTTAAAGCAAAACTAGGGAACGATAAGGTAGTACTTGGTTTAAGCGGCGGGGTCGATTCATCCGTCACGGCCATGCTGCTTAACAGGGCAATCGGTAAAAACCTGTATTGCATTTTTGTCGATAACGGCTTGCTGCGAAAGGATGAATTCGCCAAGGTCATGGAACGCTACAAAAAACTTGAGCTGAACGTTATCGGCGTCGATGCCAGGGACCAGTTCCTCGATGCCCTGCAAGGTGTCGCCGATCCCGAAAAGAAACGCAAAATCATCGGCAAGACCTTTATCGACGTCTTTGACCAGGAAGCCCATAAGATACAGGGAATTGCCTGGCTGGCCCAGGGGACCATCTACCCCGATGTGATCGAATCCCGCTCTGTTAAAGGGCCATCGGCTACCATAAAATCGCATCATAATGTAGGGGGGCTGCCTGAGTATATGAAACTGAAGATTGTCGAGCCCCTGAATTTCCTGTTCAAGGACGAGGTCCGCAAGGTCGGACTTACCCTGGGGCTGGACCCGGAATTTATCAACCGCCATCCCTTCCCCGGCCCCGGCCTGGCTGTTCGTATCTTGGGCGACCTTACCAGGGAAAAGATCCGGCTGTTGCAGGATGTGGATGATATTTATATTGCAGGGCTGCGTAAATACGATCTATACCACAAGGTATGGCAGGCTTTTGCAGTACTGCTCCCGGTACAGTCGGTAGGCGTGATGGGAGATGAGAGGACATATGAAAATGTGGTCGCTTTGCGGGCAGTGACTTCTACCGACGGGATGACGGCCGACTGGGCCCATCTCCCTCATGAATTCCTTGCCAAGGTGAGCAACGACATAATAAACAAAGTCAAAGGGGTGAACAGGGTGGTGTACGACATTTCGTCAAAACCCCCGGCAACGATAGAATGGGAATAATAACAGATAACTGGGCGATTAGGTAACCGGATATCCAGTTATCCAGCTATCCCTCATTAAAATTTGAATCAATGTACCGTCTTTTCTGTTTCTTAGCGCTTCTCTCAACCTTGCCCTGTTTGCAGGCCCAAACATATCAGGACCAGCTCAAAGCCATTCATTCGGTAGTTGTTGAACAAAAAGATGGGAAGTCGTTTTACGTTCATGTGGTAAAAAAAGGACAAACCCTGTATATGATCTCCAAAGCATACGGCGTGGAGGTAAATGATATCATTGCTGAGAATCCGATTATAAAGGAAGGCCTGAAAGCCGACCAGAAACTCCTGATCCCATTCCCCCTCCGGAAAAAAGAGGAACCCTCCGTAAAACCGGAAACTTTGAAAGGGAAACCTGAAACCGCCAACCAGAAGCCTTCTGCCGTGACCCCGATTCCCGCATCCCGGATCCCGGATCCCTCAACTAAAGCTCTCCCATGCGGCTCCGATACTGCAAACAGGAATAAACCGTACAATGTGGTGCTTATGCTGCCCCTTTACCTGGAGGAAGTTGAGGCAATAAACCCCGAAACGTCTACGGAGGAGGCTATCGAGAACTGGAACTCCCTCAAATACCTGCCGTTTTATGAAGGCTTCAGGCTGGCTGTGGATTCTCTCCAAAAACAAGGGCTTCATGTAACAATCCATGTTTACGATGTAGGTAAGGATACTCTGGTAACACAGAAACTGCTGAAGAAACCGGAACTTAAGTCGGCCGACCTGATCATAGGCCTGCTGTTTAATAAGAACTTCCAGCTTGTTGCAAAATTTGCCCTTGAGAATAATATCCCTATCGTAAATCCCCTGAGTGAGCGCAGCGATGTCGTCCTTAATAATGAAATGGTTTTCAAGGTCAACCCGTCTAAGAACTCCCAGCTGGAAAGCCTGGCCGATTTTATGCAGAAAAGCATGTACCGCGGCCAGGTCATTATTATCAGGAACGGGCAGTTCAGGGATAAGGACATAGCCGATAAACTGAAAAAAGAATGTTTGGCAAGAAATCTCAATGTGATCCTGGCCGAAGGACAGGATGTCGCTATTGGCAGGCTTTCAAAGGGTAAGGAGAATGTACTGGTTGCCTTTGCCGATAATAATGCCTATGCCCTTGACCTCATGCGCAGGTTCTATGAACTCCGTAACGATTATAACCTGAGCCTTGTAGGGCTTACCGATTGGGAGAAGCTGGAGGGTCTTGAAACTGATTTCCTCAATGGGCTGAATACCCACCTGGTTACACCGTACTTTGTAGATTATTCAGTTGCAGGGGTGAAAAAGCTGGTACGGAATTACCAGGTAAATTATAAAGCCGACCCGGAACCTCTTGCTTTCCAGGGATTCGACATAGCTTATTATTTCCTTTCGGCCCTGATGAAATTCGGGAAACAGTTTCCTTCCTGCATAAAGGATTTCCGGCTGCCAACTTCCCAGACCAGTTTTGAGTTCCGCAGAGCAGGCAATAATACAGCCAACGGTTTCGAGAACCGGCACTGGTCGGTATATCAGTATGAGAATTTTAAGCTGGTAAGGCTCGATTAATGCTTCCCTACAGGGAGCGCGAGCAAAGGAACATTAGTGGCAAAGAGGTTCTTCTTTGTAATATTCCGGGTAAATACCATGTACACCAGTGAACGCTTATGCGGCTGGAATGCGATGAGGTTTATAAGCTTGCCTTTCACGAACTGGTCTATGGTCTCCTGGTTTTCCCCCTCGATCTCGATCAGGTTGAAATGCAGCCTTCCTTCAGCAATTTCCTTTGAAAACCCCGACTGCAGCTCTTTCATCTTCACCCCGGCTTCGGAAAGTTTTGAGGTATGGCAGAAATGCACCGCATGCACCTGGTTTTTAAATGGCTTGAAAAGATCCAGTAAAGTTTCAAGCGAGTGTCGGTTCCCGTCGGAAAGATCTGCGGCGAACATCACATTTTCAAAGCTTTTAAAGCCTTTCATAACAGGAATCGTGAAAACCGGGACTTTTACATGATCGATAATAAAAGTTGAGACTTTACCCCATACATTCAGGTTGTTGCCTTTCCCGGTTGTGCCGATTACTATCATATCGGGCTTGAATTCATTGTAGATCTCAATGAGTTCATGTTCCACCTCGCCTCCGCTTACATGGGTAGTGATAGTAATGTTATCAATGTTCTTCTCCCTGATGCGGGCCTCAAGTTTTTCGTGAAGTTCTTTCATGCTCGCCTCCGACTGCTTGAAGATCTCCCTCATCAGCTGTTCGTTATACAGGGTAGTCATGTCGAGGGTATCGGGGAAACTGGTATCGGTGAGGATGATCTGGTCAAAATAGGTATGGAACAGTTTCAGTTCGGCTCCATAGGTGGAAGCAAGCTCAATGGCATACTGGCATGTGATGTCGGTATGCTGAGAAAAATCAACGGGGACTAATATTTTTTTCATGATGTAAAGTTAATAAATTCAATAATTCTTTGCAATTTTTTTTATTCGAATAGTTAGCTTCAAGGTGCATGAGCCGGGCCTGTATCATCTCTTCCGTGAATTCTTCGTCAAAGCAGCTCATGGCCTTTTCCCTTATCTCTCCGGGGCTGTTGGCTATCATACACAGAGGGGAAAGGTTGGTGCCTGCCACCATCTGGGAGTTTACGATACAGAACCTGCCGTTATACAGGGCATTCAGAAGTTTCAGCTTAAGCCCTGTGGGCTGGAACGTGACCATGATATGCATTTGGGCCTCCCTGATCAGTTCAAACATCTTTTCTTCTGATGGGTTTGGCAGTATGCGGATGTTCGCTCTCCCTTTCGCCAGCATGCTGAGCGAAGGCGAAGGGTTCTGCCCGGCTACCACCAGCTCGGGCATGGATGGATCCCATACCTCGGTAATCAGGTACCTGGCGGCCTGTTCGTTCTCGGGTACGCTGAGTTTGCCATGATACAGGGCAAAGCTTCCCCTGCCATCCTTCATAAAAATCCCGTCTTCCTTATGAAAACTGGGCATATAGAAAATATGCTTCGATGGAAATACCTTCTTCAGGTACTTCCTGTCCTCTTCTGAAACTACAAGCATGAAGTCGGCATGCTTAAGATATTTCTGGAAATTCCTCAGCCGGAGGCTTTCGACCAGGAAAAACAGTTTCTTCTCAAGGGCCTTTTCGGCCTTGTAGAGGTGGAAATAATACTGATGCTCGATATTGCTTTCGCGGTATATTTTTATTCGTTTCGAGAACTTTTTATCTTTAAGGAAATGGCAGGTGTGGAGCCCCTCAAATAATATGGGATACTTGTCTTTTAACAGGTTCTTCTCGAGTTCAGCCGACACCCTGCTCCCGACGATATAGGGCTTGAAGCTCAGATGTGTTTTCAGCCCGTTTTGCCTTGGGTAATAGTTAACGCTGGCGCATAGGTCTTCAAGTTTCTTTTCAGGCTTGCGGTTATATTCAAAACAGTGAAGGTGTATCTTCACCCCGGCCTCGCTAAGGGTTTTGATCTTGTAATATACATCGATCACACCCCCGTAATCGGGAGGGTAGGGAATGTCGAATGACACGATATGAAGGTGTTGTTCCATCAGTTTGCTTTCAGGTTTTCCAAAACACCCATCAGCGTTTTCTCTTCATTTTCCCAGCAAAGGTCATCGGCCGCCCTCCTGAGGTTCTGCCTGTAAAGTTCAAGCCTTTCGGTATTCATCAGCATGGCATCGAAACGGCCGGCCAGGTAGCGGGGATCGTGGTTTTCTATTGTTTCCCCGATGAAATACCTGTCAACAACGGCTTTCATCTCGGGGAAAGGCGATATGAGCACAGGCACCCCGGCCTGGATATAATCCATGAATTTATTCGGCAGGGCGTAGTGGTAGTTAAGGCTGACATCTTTCTCGATCGAAAGTCCTAAATCGGCCATCAGGGTAATGGGATGGAGCTCCTGGAAAGGCAGCTGCCCAAGGAATATGATTTTCCCTTTCACATTTTGTTCGGCGGCAAACTGTTTGATCTGTTCAAACACATCGCCGGTGCCGGCGATGACAAGCTTTGCATCGGTCCTCAGGAATTTCATCGCCTGGATGGCTTCCTCCAGCCCGCGGTCGACATTCACGGAACCCTGGTAAAGGATCACTTTATCACCGGGTTCAATGCCGAACTTCGACTTGTCTGCAGCATTCATGGCTTCACGCCTGAAAGGGACGTTCCTGATCACAGTGACCGGCAGGCTGTATTCCTGTTCGTAGAGCCTCGCGATACTCTGGTTCACCGCTATAACTGCCTTAAGTTTTGGGAATATATAATCCTCAATGGTTTTCCAGATACGGGTCGTGAGTTTACGCCCTACCAGTTCGGGCACACCCCTGAAATATTCATGGCAATCGTGCAGCAAGCTGGCTTTCCCCCCGAAGAGCCTTTTCCATCTTGCAGCAGTATAGCATCCTGCCAATGTATCGAGGTCATTGGAAACAATGAGGTCGGTATGATGCCCCATAAGGAAGAAAAACAAACGCAGATTATAGTTGGCGTAAAACCAGGGGCCTTTGTCGAAACTCAGTTTCATCCGGTGCATGCCATAGGGGCGGGGGGCAAGCGGTAAGCTGCTCTTCCTCAGTCTTCCAACCAGCAGCACCTCGAAGCCGGCTTTCCCGAGCGCCACGCAAGTGCGGTGTACCCTCTGGTCGGTAGTCAGGTCGTTGGTAACCGAAACAATGGCTTTCTGCATGATGTTGTTGATCGCGGGTTTACATAGCAAAGTTAATTTTTTTACTTTTGATGTATGCAAGTACTTGAGAACATCTCCCTGAAACCATACAACACCTTTGGAATTGACGTCAAGGCAAGGTATTTCGCCGAGCTTCATTCCGATAATGACATTGCTGCTTTTTTCAGCGCCCTTACCGAAGAACGTATGCCGTTCCTCGTCCTCGGAGGCGGTAGCAACGTGCTTTTTACAAAAAATTTCGAAGGCAGCGTGGCCTGCATCCGGAGCAAAGGCATAGTGAAACTTATGGAGGACGAAAAGCATGTTTATCTAAAAATTGCTGCCGGTGAGGCCTGGGACGATGTGGTGAAATATGCTGTGGACAATGGCTGGGGTGGTATAGAGAACCTTTCCCTTATCCCCGGAAATGCCGGTACCAGCCCAGTTCAGAACATAGGGGCCTATGGTGTCGAGCTAAAAGATGTACTGTATTCGGTGGAGGTAGCCGATGTTGTCGCACAGCATTACAGGGCTTTCAGGCCGGCCGACTGTGAATTCGGATACCGCAGCAGCATCTTTAAAAACCAGGGGAAAGGCCGTTTTGTGATCACCAGCCTTTGCCTTAAACTTGATAAACAGCCTGTTCTGAAGCTTGATTACGGTGACATCCGCAGGGAACTAGACAAGGCCGGGGTCAAAGACGTAACGATATCCGCAGTCAGAGATATAATCATTAAGATCCGCAGCGGCAAACTGCCCGATCCATCAGTTCTCGGAAACGCCGGCAGTTTCTTTATGAATCCTGTTGTTTCTGCCGATGAGCATGCCCGTTTGACCAGGGAGTTTCCCGCTATGCCTTCCTTCAGGAGCGGGGAGGAGGTCAAGATCCCCGGGGCCTGGCTTATCGAACAATGCGGCTTTAAAGGCAAGCGATACGGAGACGCAGGGGTGCATGAGAACCAGCCCTTGGTGCTGGTGAACTATGGAAATGCCAGCGGCCGGGAGATGCTCGCCCTGGCCGAAAAGATCATTAAATCAGTACTGAAAAAATTCGGGATCGGGCTTGAGAAGGAAGTGAATATTTTTTAGCAGACCTTCAGTGCGCCTATGATTTCCCTGGCGGAAGCTATGTTGTGCCGGTCGAGGTATTCGTTGATGCCCTCCACGATTTTAGGGGCGGCCATGGGGTCTATGAAGTTTGCGGTCCCAACCTGGATCACCGATGCCCCGGCCAGCATGAATTCGATTGCATCTGTTGCATTCATGATCCCGCCTAATCCCACTATGGGGACGTCCACAGCTTTGAAAACCTGCCATACCATCCTGAGGGCAACAGGTTTAATTGCCGGGCCTGATAATCCGCCGGTAACGGTTGAGATCACCGGTCTTTGAGTTTCTGCATTGATAGCCATACCAAGCAGGGTGTTGATCAGGGTAAGAACATCGGCGCCCCCGTCAACCACGGCTTTGGCCATCTCAGTGATGCTGGTGACATTGGGGGAAAGTTTCACCATCAGCACTTTTTTATAAACATCGCGCACGGCCCTTGTGACTTCGGTTGCAGTGGAGGGGACGACGCCGAATGCCATGCCTCCTTCTTTTACATTGGGGCAGGAAATATTCAGTTCTATTGCCGGGATGCCTTCAAGTTCATTGATCCTTTCGGCAACCTTTACATATTCTTCAATGGTTGAGCCGGAAACATTGACAATTATTTGAGTGTTGAAATTCCTTAGCCTGGGATACATGAACTCACAGAAATGATCAACGCCTTTGTTCTGAAGTCCAACCGAATTGAGCATGCCCGAAGGGGTCTCGGCCATCCTGGGGTATTTGTTGCCGTCGCGGTTGGAGCCTGTAACGGCCTTGACGAAAATGCCGCCGAGCAATCCCAGGTCGTAAAAGTCCCTGAACTCCTCCCCGTACCCGAAACAGCCGCTGGCGGTCGTCACCGGGTTCTTGAACTGCATGCCTGCTATGTTTATATTCAGGTCAGCCATTGGATTGCCATTTTAATCTTGCTGCATCGAAAACCGGTCCTTCTATGCAAACCCTTTCATTCCCTTTATCAGTCTGTGTTATGCAGCAGAGGCAAACCCCGTAACCGCATGCCATGTAATTCTCGAGAGATACTTCGCAGGCAACTCCTTTCTCAGCGGCGATATTTGCAACGGCATGCATCATGGCATCGGGTCCGCAGCAGTAAATGCGATCGTAGGGCAGGGGAGACTGGTTGAAAACCGGATTTTGGGTAACGAAGCCTTTTTCTCCCATGCTCCCGTCATCGGTGCTGAGATAAACCTTGCCGTACTTTGAATATTCTTCGACCTGGGATACCTCATCCGCCGACCTGAATCCTACCAGAAAATCAGGCCTTATGCTTTTCTGATTAAGAAAGTCGCCCATAAACATCAGGGGTGCAACACCCGCCCCGCCGCCTACAAGCAATACCTTATGACTGGCAGGAACCGAAAATGAATTTCCCAGGGGGTATACAAGATTGAGCGTATCACCGGGAGCAAGCATCCCCATATGCCTGGTTCCTTCGCCCTTGACCTGGACAAGCAGCTTCAGTGTGTTCCTGGCGTAATCAACGAAGTGGATTGAGAATGGCCGCCTGAGAAAAGTTGAAGGGGAATTATGAACAAGCACCTGTACAAATTGCCCCGGTAGTATCACGGGCAATGGAAAAGGAGCCTTGAGTTCTAAAACAAAATGTCGTGTATTGAGCCGGCTGTTGCCTACAACTTGAAAATCATGTGCAAACTTTTTCATTGGCCGGAGTAATGGGCATTTAATTGCCGAGCCTGGTCTGTGCCTCGCGAATGACCTCCCTGAATTTCCTCAGTATGCGGTCCCATTCCTTGAAAAGTTCATCGCTCTTTACGCTAACCCGGCTTGCATCGGCAACTTCGCTAACCAGTTTGATCTTATAGGCCAGGGGATCGGTGGAGGCCAGCTTGACAATGATCCTTGTACGTATGGTCTTCTGCTTGAATGTTTGAACTACCCATGCCGTACGCAGGTACCCGGTGTTTTTATCGGTGACTTCAATCACATCGAAGTAGGTGGTGATGATCTGGCTCAGGAGTTTCCATGCATCATCTTCTTTTTTTGTTGTTTTGATCTCGATGTCGACATTGGCGACGTCGGTGGCCTCTGATGCATCATAAGCATCATCTTTCTCCATCTGGTAAAAATATGTTTTGGGAGGGGCGCTGTAATCGGGCTTATTGCAAAATTCTATAAGGCCGATGAGATAACCCATTTTTTCAACTTTGACGTTTACACAGGCATATGAAGGAATAGTAATTTCAAGCTGGCCTGATCCCATAAGTTTTCCGTCGACAAAGATCTTTGCATCGGGTTCGGAAACCGTGAAGCGGACGAGTTTTTTCCCGGCTGTGGCCGTAAGGCTGAAAACTATTACTGCTAGCACCAGCAAACTGCTTCTAAATATGGCTTTCATAGAAATTGTTTTTCAATATCCAATATTACAAAATTATTCGGTCTTTCTTTTCTTTGGTGCTTTTTTTTCAGGTTTTGCCGCTGTTGCAGTTTCCTCTGTTTTCACCTCAGAAACTTCCTCAGCTTTCACTTCGGCCGGTTCAGTATTTGCTTCCCCTGCTTTTTCTTCTTCAGGCTCCGTGAAATCAAGCAGGTTCTGGGCCTGCAGGGTATTGTACCAGCTCACCATCTTGCGGATGTCCGACACATAAACCCTTTCCTCGTCAAAATCGGGAACCATCTCCTTGAAGAATTTAAGCAGGGCTGCATTATCTGCTTTCGGGTCGATGCCTGCCTTACCTTCCAGTTTCTCATTAAACGCCTTGAACACCTCTTTCAATTGACGATCCTCGCCTGTTGTGAAAACGCTGATCTCCTCCAGGGAGCTCATTTTCTCATGGCCGAAAGCAGGTATCCGTTTCTGGTCGGAAAGAGACTCAACGATCACCGCATTCTTGCCCTGGGAAACGACTTTAAACAAACCGCTTTTGCCTGAGATAGATACAATCTTAGTGAGATCCATAAAGTATTATTTTGTGCAAATATACGAAAAGCCAGCTTAAATTATCCTGTAGTTTTTGTATTCCCCTATGCGCCAGTCAACGAGGTCTTCGATTGTTTGCAATACCTTCTGAACGGGCGGCAGCTTGTTTTTGCCAGGATCGGGCCTGAACTCCCAGTTTAAGGATGAAATCCTTTTTTTGATTACTTGCGGATGGCTCCCTTCGAATTTCTTCAGGCCGCTGATGATGTTATAATCGAATTCACCTGCCGGCGGGATGTTGTTTTGGACCCATTCATCGTCATGCCAGTGTTTGTGGAAGGATTCCTGCTTGGCCTGCTGTGAGCCCGGTGGTTTTACCCAGCCATAATGGTAAACCCAGGCATCCAGAAGTTTTACATTCAGCTTGCGGCCCTGGTTGCGGAACCCCTGGGCATCCCTGTATGACCTTATTCCCTGACGTTTCCTGATGATCCTCACCTCGCGGCGGTACCAGTCACGGGAAGCAGCTACATAATCATACGATCCGAAAAAATGCAGGTAGTTAAAGAGAAGGCCTTCAACCCTGGCATCATCTTTCCATCTTTCCATCCCGTCCCGTATCGCTGGCAGGAAGTTTTCATGGACCACTTCATCCGCCTGAATATAAAAAGCCCAGTCGGTATCGTCAGAAACGGCATCCAGCGCTTTATTCGTCTCTATTGCAAGTACGCTGCCGCCCTCCCTGAGATTGTCGTCCCAAACGCTGTCGATGATGCGGATCTTTGACGGCTCAATGGAAGCGATAAGTTCCCTGGTTGCATCATCCGAATTGCCTGCTGCCACAATAAATTCGTCACAAACGGGCAGAATGGAACGGATTGCCTCTGCAACGGGGTAGTCGAACTTGATGGCATTCCTTACAAAGGTGAATCCGCTGACCTTCATCTCAGAAAGATATAATCCCGGTATAGTTCCCCGGGCTGATCTTTTTCAGTTCGTTTTTTACCTTTTTGCTTACAGAAAGGTCGTCGATAAATTCATGAAGCACGGCCTGGGTCACCTGCCGGTTTCCCCTGGTAAGGTCTTTAAGAGCTTCGTAAGGATTGGGATATTTTTCGCGCCTGAGTATGGTCTGTATTGCCTCGGAAACCACGGCCCAGTTGTTATTGAGGTCAATCTGCAGTTTGGTTTCGTTAAGTATCAACTTGTCGAGCCCTTTCAGCAGGGATTTAAACCCGATGACCGAGTGTGCAAAAGGCATGCCGATATTCCTGATCACGGTGGAATCGGTAAGGTCCCTCTGCAGACGGCTTATGGGAAGCTTGGCCGACAGGTATTCATATAATGTATTGGCAATGCCCAGGTTCCCTTCGGAGTTTTCGAAATCTATGGGATTTACTTTATGCGGCATGGTGGATGAACCGGTTTCACCCTTCTTGACTTTCTGCCTGAAATATTCCATGGAAATATAAGCCCATACATCCCGGTCAAGGTCTATAAGTATGGTATTGATCCGTTTCAGGTTGTCGAAAAGAGCAGCCAGGTTATCGTAATGTTCGATCTGGGTTGTTGTTTTCTGCCTACTGAGGCCAAAAGACTTTTCCAGGAAATCATCGGCAAAACCGTTCCAGTCTATATCGGGGTAGGCAACATGATGGGCGTTAAAATTCCCGGTTGCCCCTCCAAATTTACCTTCAAACCTGAGCGACCCCAGCATGGCAATCTGCACCCCGAGCCTTTCGGTAAAAACAAAAAGTTCTTTGCCTACAGTGGTGGGAGAGGCCGGTTGCCCATGAGTATGGGCCATCATCGCCACGTCCTTCCACTCCTGGGAACGGGCGTAAAGTATATTAAAAACCTCTTCCAGCAATGGCAGGTAAACTTCAACAAATGCATCCCTGGTGGCCATGGGGAAGGCCGTGTTGTTCACATCCTGGGAAGTAAGCCCGAAGTGGACGAATTCAGAATATTCCGACAACCCCAGCTCCCTGAATTTCTCTTTAAGAAAATACTCTATAGCTTTCACATCGTGGTTGGTCTCCCTTTCAATGTCCTTGACACGGACAACGTCGGTATTGCTGAACCGGGCGCCGATGCGTCTCAGTTTGGGAAAGGCTTTCCTGTCAATGCTTTTCAGCTCCGGCAAAGGAAGTTTGCAGAGGGCAATAAAGTATTCGATCTCGACGATGACACGGTACTGGATTATGGCCGCCTCTGAAAAATATGACGCCAGTTTTTCGGTTATTTTCCTGTATCTTCCGTCAACAGGGGATATTGCAAAAAGTGATGAGTCCATGATAAATGAATTCAGTTTATTTATCATACGAAAATACAAATTACTTGAACAGAAAAGATAATCTTACAGGCTATCCCTTAACAATTACTTTGCCGGGATAATGAGTTTGGCGAAAGAATTGGAGTAAGCCGTGAAAAATCCCACCCCGCCGCCGCTGATGTTGCCTTCCACGTTGGCGGGAGGTCCCGAGAAAAATGGGATCTGGTAACCGGCCTGCTGTACCTCCTGGATGAAATCATAGTATTCCCTGGTGATGCCGCTCATCTGAACGATCAGGGTGTCGCCCGGATGAAGGGTTTCCCATGGATGGCCGTTGTTGATGTAAAAGGCTGTAAGCCCCTTGATATAGCTTCCGTTGAAATACTTGTCATCGGAGGTTGACCATTTCTGGATAGAGTCAGTCATCAGCACTCCGTTACGGTAATATTTAAGCAGGTAAAAGTTTATTTCATCGCCGGGTTCCTGTGCATATATCTTGACCAGCCAGTGCCCGTTCTTCCCAAGGTCAGGATTAAACTCGGCCTTGATGGAATCAAGCCGGGCAACTTTCATGATCTTGCATGCAGAAGAGTATTCGGCACTGTTACCTATGACTTCGGGTAGTTTGATATCCAGGCCGTATGTTTTACCAATCACGCCCCTGAAATTTTTTGGCAGGGTGTAAATTCCCGGATTGTCGGGCAGTTCTTCCACAAGTGTATCGAGGAATGAGCCATCGCTTACAGTAACCATTGCATGGCTTATCATAGGAGGCGGCTGGTTGTAAAAATAGCTTGCCGATTTGCTGAGGCTGACGCTCTGCTGCATACTGTCGTTCGTAATGCCGCCGTCAACCACCAGCCTGATATAGGAATTATCGAGGTTCACATTGATCCTCTCGGTACATCCGGCGATCAATAAAAGGATGAGCAGGCTTAAGAGGAGCTTATTCATGTTTGAAGTGAAAATTAAATGTTACTGAAGGGATGACCCCGAAAAGGTAAATCTTCTCGGCGTAGGTGACATTCGGATCGACGTTGTCCTGTACGAAATTGATGGACCAGGTGTTGTGGCGGTTATATGCATTGTAAACCGAGAAATTCAGGTCCCATGAAAACCTCCGGTTGGGCTTTTGCTTCGACGAAAAGGTTACCGACAGGTCAAGACGGTGGTAATCCTGGTAGCGGTATGCATTGCGTTCGGAATATATGGGGATAACCTTGCCTGCGATGGTAGCCCTTCCGGTTGGGAAAGTCACCGGCGCCCCGGTTGCATAAACCCAGTTGGCGCTGATGCTCCAGCGTTTCGATACCTGGAAATTCAACACCACACTGATATTATTGGGCTTGTCGTAGGGGGCAGGATAAGGGTTATCCTGAATTTCAGGGATCATGCGGAATGACCGGGAGTAAGTATAGCTGACCCATCCGCTGACTATCTTTTCGTTAAGCCTTACGAGAAATTCAATGCCATATGAATATCCTCTGCCGGTTCTTACCTGGCCTTCAAGCGTGTCGACGAGCAGCAGTTGTGCGAAGTTCTTAAAATCTATAACATTCTGCATCCACTTATAGTATACTTCTACGGATGTCTCTATAGTATTATGGCGGAAATTCCTGAAATAACCAAGGGCTACCTGGTCGCCGACCTGGGGTTTTATATTCGGGCTGGCAGGGAACCAAATGTCAAGCGGGGTGCCTGCCGATGAATTCTGGGCAAGCTGGAGATACTGGTAAGTACGAGCATAGCTTGCTTTTACCGAAGATTTCCCGTTGAAGTCATACATCAATCCCAGCCTGGGCTCTATGCCCCCATAAGTGTTGTAAACAATCCCGGCTTTGTATACCGTGGAATCAATAGCGACATGGTTGGTTGTGTAATGAAAAACGGTTCCCGGTCCGATATTCTGGAACAGTGAAAGCCTGAGCCCGTAGGTTGCAACAAGATGGGGTCCTATCTTTTGTTCATTCGTGGCATAAAGGCCCGATTCAATGGAATAATTCTTCGGAACCTGGATGCTGCTGAATACCGTTTCGCTCCCGATACCGGTTGCCGTCCCCGGATTTATCATATGGTAGGTCACAGCGCCCCCGAAACGAAGGGTGTTTTTCGGATTGATATACCATGAAAAATCGCCTTTTATTCCCAGGTCCCTGAGGTTGGCATTCCACTCGAAAGAGTTTGAATTCCCATCAGGGGTCCCGAGCAGATAACGGTAGTCGCTATAGAGGCTGGTCAGGTTGAAAAATAGTTTTTTTGAAAATACGTGGTTCCAGCGGAATGTACCGGTACCATTGCCCCACCTCATTTTTGAGAACTGGTTGCTGAAAACATCCCTCCCGAAGTAACCCGATAAATAGACGGTATTGTTTTCGTTTATAACATAATTTATCTTGGCATTCAGGTCGTAAAAATACAGATGGTTATTCTGAAGTGCTTTATTGGACGAAAGCGGAAGAAAAAGATCGGCATAAGTACGTCTCCCGGAAACAATAAATGAACACCTTTCTTTTTTTATCGGGCCCTCTATGGTAATCCTGCTGGAAATGATACCAATACCCCCGTTGACCTCATATCCTTTTGAGTTTCCTTCGTCCATCCTGACATCCAGAACTGATGCAAGCCTGCCTCCGTAATTCGCGGGTATATCACCCTTGTATAATTTGACATCCTTGACCGCATCATTATTGAACACCGAGAAAAACCCCATGAGATGGGATGCATTGTATACCGTGGCTTCATCAAGCAGGATGAGGTTCTGGTCAGGCGCCCCCCCCCTGACGCTGTACCCACTGGATCCTTCACTGACGCTCTGGACCCCGGGGAGCAGCTGGATAGCCTTGATCACATCCACTTCACCCATAAGGGCCGGGATCTTCTGGATTGTGTGAATATCCATCTTGAATACGCTCATCTGGGGCTTGACCACGTTCTGGTCGTTCCTGTCGCTCCTCACAACCACTTCCTGCAGTTCTTTCTGTTCCGTGGCAAGTTCCATTTTCAGGCTGATGTCCTTATCAAGAGGGATCTCCAGGGTGGCAGGGGTATACCCAATGAATGAAAAGACAAAGTTGTAGGTCCCTTCAGGCAAAGTAAGCGAAAACCTTCCGTACTGGTCGGTGGTGGTTCCCGTTTTCAATTCTTTGACAAATACAGTTGCACCAACCAGCGATTCCCCATCGCTTTTATCGGTGACCTTGCCCGAAATAGTATTTTTTTTTGCATTGTCGGGCAGGGCATAAGTCCCCTGCGATATCAGCAGTAACAATAAAAAACTAATGTAAAAATACTTCATCAGGCTCCGGGAAATTATTGTCTAATAACGCTGAATTCCCCGTTTTCGTATAGCTTGATTATGCGGGAAGGCTTCAGGGATGAAATGCTGTCATGATACAGGCCCACAGTGTAATCAACCTGCCCGAGTATAAGCGGGTTGATATCGGCAAAATTCAGGGGATTTGATGACCCTGATAAATTCGCAGAAGTGGAAACAATGGGCTTCCCGAATTGCCTGATCATCTCCCTGCAAAATTCATGATCGGCAATTCGTATTGCCACGGAGCCGTCTTCGGCAAGTACATTCGGGGCCAGGTTCCTGCCCCTGGGGTAAATAATGGTAAGAGGGGAAGTGACGTTCTTTAACAGGTCCCAGGTGATCAACGGGACAGATTCAACGTAAAGAGAAAGTTTATTCGGACTGTCGAGAAGGAGGATCAGGCTTTTGCTACTCATGCGTTTTTTGATCCTGTATATTTTACGCACAGCATCTTCCCTTGTTGCATCGCAGCCGATGCCCCAGATGGTGTCGGTGGGATATAGTATGGACCCTCCTGAGTTCAAAGTTCCCAGGCAAGACATCAATTCCTGTTTAAACGCTTCGTCGTGCAATTTACATGATGTTAACGGGGAACAAAATTACCTATAATTTCGGATCAAATTAAAGCCTTGATGGAAACTGGCCGGGACTGATGCCGTTTGCGCACTTAAAATGCTGAAGCGGGCATTCTTTTCTTCCATGCAGTCCGCATGGACGGCACTTAAGCTCCTCCCTGGTCTGGATGATCCAATTTCGTTCAGAAAGAGGCCCGAAACCAAATTCGGGGATGGTGCTGCAATAGACTACGGCAACAGCAGCATTTACAGCCGATGCAAGGTGCATGGGCGCCGAGTCGTTGGTAAAATTTAACAGGGCCTCTTTCATCAGCGCTGCCGATTCAAGCAGGCTGAGATTGCCGGCAAGGACCTGTATTGCCTCATTAGCTGATGAATCCCTGATCTCTTCACAAAGCGTGATATCCGAAACTGATCCAAGGAGGTAAACCTGGAGCCCTGGTTGCAGTGTTCGGATCAGTTCCACCCATTTCTCGGCCGGGTATTGCTTCGTATACCACAACGAAGCCGGTGAAATGGTCACATAAGGCCTGGTTTTATAAGGCAAAACCCTTGCCTCATCGGAAGGGGAGGGGTAAAGTTTCGGCCTGGGTACGCTTCCGAACCCCAGGGCCCTTTGCCCCGCAGGTGTCACAGACCTGATGAGGGAGATATTCCGCTCGACTTCGTGTACTCCTTTCCCTATGAGATGCGGGACCCGTTTTGAAAAAAGAAATGAAAATGGATTTTTACTGAAACCAATGGTGTCCGATGCCCCTGAAAATGCCGTAAGCAAACCGGTAAGGGCAAACCTCTGCATGTTAACAACAAGGTCATATCTTGATTTCCTTACATCCATCAGTATCCTCAGGAAATCCTTGTATTTTTCTGACTTGTCCCATAAAATGAGACGGCGGATATAAGGATGACCCTTAAATAAACCCTCCATCCCCTTTTTTACCATTAAATCTATTTCTGCGGATGGGTATGCGTGATGTAAACCTTCGTTTACCGGGGTTGCAAGGATCACATCACCTATGGAGGCAGTTTGGATAACCAGTATTTTCAATTTACTCCCCTTTTCTTGTTTAGTGACTGGTGAATGGTTACTGGTGACTAGTCACTTATTACTGTTCACTGTTCACCGTTCACTCTTGCTCACGCACTTACATTAAAATCCCTCAAGGCCTGGTTCAGGGAGGTTTTTAGGTCAGTCGAAGCTTTGCGTTTCCCTATGATGAGAGCACAGCTAACCTGGAATTTACCTGCCGGAAAAGTTTTTTCGAAACTCCCCGGGATGACTACCGACCTTGGGGGCACCATACCCTTGTGTTCGACGGGCTTGCTCCCCGATACATCGATGATACGGGTTGATGAGGTGAGTACCACATTGGCCCCTAGAACGGCTTCTTTCCCAATCCGCACTCCTTCAACAATAATGCACCTGGACCCTATGAAACAACCGTCCTCTATGATCACCGGTGCGGCCTGGACAGGCTCAAGGACCCCTCCCAGTCCGACCCCGCCGCTCAGATGGACGTTCTTACCGACTTGTGCGCAAGACCCTACCGTGGCCCAGGTATCAACCATGCTGCCATGGTCAATGTATGCGCCAATATTTATATAGGAAGGCATGAGAACCACACCTTCTGAAATAAAAGAGCCAAACCGCGCAACGGCATGGGGAACTACCCTTATGCCCAGGGACTTGTATCCTTTTTTAAGGGGGATCTTGTCATAGAATTCAAGCGGCCCGGCCTCGGTAACCGACATCTTTTGTATGGGGAAATACAGGATCACCGCTTTCTTGACCCATTCGTTGATGATCCAGCCTTCAATCAGGGGCTCTGCTATGCGTACCGCTCCCTTGTCAAGGAGGCGGATCACCTCACGTATCGCTTTCTGGGTTTCGGGCCTGCTGAGGAGTTCCCGTTTCTCCCAGGCTAGTTCGATTAAAGAACGGAGCTGATCGTACATGTTAAGGCAATATTTGGGTTCAAATGTACAAAATAAATAATTTGTACCTTTGCAACGGAGACAGACATGGGAAGGATTCTCGCAATCGATTATGGCCAAAAACGCAGCGGGCTCGCAGTTACTGACGAGCTTAAGATCATAGCTACGGCCCTGGGCACTTTACCAACAATGAAACTCCTGGAGTACCTGAAAAATTATATTTCGGCTAATCCCGTTGAGTGTTTTGTGGTGGGGGAGCCAAAACGAATGGATAATTCCCCTTCTGAATCGTCAAGGTTTATAGAACCTTTTGTAAAACAACTTGCAAGGGCATTCCCTGGTATAAGGGTTGAAAGAATGGATGAACGCTTTACTTCTCTTATTGCCGGAAGGGTCATACTCGAATCGGGGCTGAAGAAGATGGCGCGTCGCGACAAAAGCCTTGTCGACTCTGTAAGTGCGACGATCATCCTCCAGTCATTCATGGAATCAGAAAGCAATAAAAAAGAATTAAAACATTCATGATACTACCTGTTGTCGCATACGGGCATCCTGTGTTGAAGAAAAAAGCCCAGGAAATAGGCCCCGATTATCCCGACCTTGATCAATTTATCACCGACTTCTGGGAAACCATGTACCAGGCCGATGGGGTCGGGCTGGCTGCACCCCAGGTAAACCGGTCCATCCGCCTGTTTGCTATTGACGCTTCTCCGTTTGTCAAAGACCACCCCGAAGTTGCCGGCTTTAAAAAACTCTTCATAAATGCTGAAATATACAGGGAAGAAGGTGAAGAATGGACTTTCAATGAAGGCTGCCTGAGTTTTCCCGGAATGAGGGAAGATATCCTTAGGAAACCTGCGATCTGGATGAAATGGGTTGATGAGGATTTTAAACCTTACGACCAGAGGTTCGAGGGTATCATAGCCAGGGTAATACAACATGAATACGACCATATTGAAGGCATCCTGATGGTCGACCGGATAAACTCCCTGAAAAGGGTTTTGTTAAACAGAAAACTTAACGATATTTCCAGGGGCAACGTAGATACGTCATACAAAATGCTCTTCCCTCAGCTCAAGAAACGAAAAAAATAATTATCCCATGAAAGCAAACATACTCCTATTGCCGCTGCTGCTTATAACAATGATCTCCTGCGGCCCTTCCCGCTCAAAAGAAATAGGCAGGATAAATGCAGCCGAATCAAGGCTGTTTTCACCCAAGGCTACCTCAATGGACAAAGAGGCCACCGACAGTCTCCTTGCATTGTATTCGTATTTTATAAAAGATTTCCCGGCCGATTCAATGACTCAGAAATTTATTTTCAAAGCCGGCAGCCTTTATATGAACTCTGGAAATGGTAAAGCCGCGATAGAAATGTTCGACAAATACCGTTTCGCATATCCCAATGACCCCAGGGCGGCTATCTGCCTTTTCTTTACAGCTTACGTCTATGAAAATCTGATGAAGAACCTCGATAAGGCCCAGGAATTATATATACTCTTCATCGAAAAATATCCCAGGAATGATTTTGCCGATGACGCCCAGAATGCCCTGAACAACCTGGGCAAGACTCCCGACCAGATGGTCAGGGAGTTTGAACAGAGGAAACTGGCCGACAGCGCCAGGGCAGCTGATTCCCTTAAAAAAGCAGGAAGAAAAAGGAGATAAGGTTATTTTATAAAGGTCTTTACAAGGAAATCAGATAATTCAGCAGCACTTACCCTCTCTGCCATTTTCCCATCTATACTGTATGAGATAGTTCCCCTCTCCTCGGAGGTGACAATTGCAATGGCATCCGATTTTTCGGTAAGGCCAATGGCAGCCCTGTGCCTCAAACCATACCATGAGGGGATAGAGCTTTGTTTTGAGACCGGGAGAATGCAGCGGGCCGCCTTGATAGTGTCACCGGCGATCACAACAGCCCCGTCGTGAAGCGGCCCGTTCCTGAAGAAGATCGATTCAAGCATGATCTCCGATATCCTGGAATCGACTATCTGTCCTGTCTCAACGAAGGGACTGAGCTGGCTTTCCCTGGCAATGACGATCAGGGAACCGGTCTTGTTCTCGGCCATTTTCTGGCAGGCCATGACTATCGCGTCAATACTGGCCACAAACGGGTCGTTTAACTTGATTTTCCAGAACAGGAACCTGCGGCTGCGGTTATGGATTATCCTCGTGTTCCCAAGCATGAGCAGGAATTGCCTGATCTCCGGCTGGAACACCACAACCAGCGCAATTACGCCCACACTGATGAACTGTCCGAAGATCTCACTCAATAGCTGCATCTGAAAAGCTTTGACAACTTTCCATATGAGATAAACCGCAATAATGCCGATGAAGATCCTGATCGCAGCTGTCCCTTTCACAAGATTGTATACCTCGTATAACAGGATGGCGAAAAGAACTATATCGACCAGGTCGACAATCCTGAAATTGAACAATCCGTTTATTGATAAGAGCTGGAACATCATGCTTTGGTTTTACTGTTCGTTGGAATATTTTTTCAGGGTTTCAAGCAGTTTAACTGCTTCCACCGCTTCTTTAACATCATGCGACCTGAGTATGCAGGCTCCTTTCATAAGGGCGATGGACTGGAGCACCGTTGTGCCGTTAAGGGCATCTTCGGGGCTACCGGCAAGCACCTTATAGATCATCGATTTTCGGGACAGCCCAACCATAACAGGCATTTCAAGTGAGATGAGCCTCTCAAGGCCCGAGAGGAGCCGGTAATTGTGTTCAACTGACTTGCCAAACCCGAACCCGGGATCAAGGATGATCCCTTTTACCCCTTTCAGCCTGGCTTCTGCGATTTGTTTTTCGAAGAAATAGCATACCTCGGCCACAACATCTGAATAGGACGGATCTTCCTGCATATTCAGAGGGTCTCCTTTCATGTGCATGATTATATAGGGAACTTTCAGGGATGCTATTTCCTCCATCATCCCGGGTTCAAACCTTCCCCCGTAAATATCGTTGATCATATCGGCGCCCTCTTCAACGGCAGCCCTGGCAATCAGCGGCCTGTAAGTATCTACCGACAGGATAACAGAAGGGAAATTTTGCCTGATGGCTTTCAATGAAGGCAGCAGCCTCTCCAGTTCTCCTTTATGGCCTGGCTCAGCCGCACCGGGCCGGGTTGAAACTGCACCTATGTCGATTATCCGGGCTCCCTCATCCAGCATGCGTTCAACCTGCTTCAGCCGGGAGCCGGCCGACAGGTACTTCCCACCGTCAAAAAATGAATCGGGTGTAATATTCAGGATGCCCATAACGGCCGGTACCGCCAGGTCAAGAAGTTTGCCGTTGCAGTTTATAACTCTCAAAGAATTCTTTTTTGCAAAGTTATGGAAATTCACCATGATCATCACGCCATCATGCCTGTCACGACCATTGTTAGCTTCTTTTCATAATTCCTGCCCGGCTTTATTTACTCCCGTTAGCGTTTTTTTTGTAATTTAGTCCGTCTAAAACTGCAGCAGGCATCAGGATCGCTCCTTGCATTTGGGAGTGATTCAGGGTCTGCTGGCAAACCTCATCAGTATACATATGAGTTTAAATCAGAATACAGAAAGGGAATTTGAACATATAATCAGCACCTGCCGTGAGATTTTTCTTGCAAAAACGAAGGATTACGGTACTGCCTGGCGCATCCTGAGAACCACATCCATCACAGACCAGATTTATATCAAAGCCCAGAGGATCCGAAGCATTGACGATAAAGGGGTTCAAAAGGTCGATGAGGGAGTGAAACCGGAGTACATTGGAATCGTCAACTATTCGGTGATGGCCCTGATCCAGCTCGAACTTGGGACGGGCGACCGGCTCGAACTGGATGCCGGCGAGGCTGAACGTTTTTACAATACGTATATTTATGCGGCCCGCGACCTGATGTTAAACAAAAATCATGATTACGGAGAAGCCTGGAGAAACATGAGGATCAGTTCCCTTAACGACATCATCCTGATGAAACTCCTGCGCATCAAAATGATTGAGGATAATAAGGGCAGGACGTTCATTTCAGAGGGCCTGGATGCAAACTATTACGATATTATTAATTATGCGATATTCGCCCTGATCAGATTAGAGTATGAAAGTTCTTAGAAACAGCTTCCGTATACTTATCGGACTGGTATTCGTTTTCAGTGGTTTTGTAAAAGGGGTTGACCCCCTTGGCACTGCATTCCGAATAGAAGATTATTTTATTGCTTTCGGCATCCCTTGGGCGGGCCATTTTGCCCTGCCTGTTGCGATCTTTATGTGCATGCTTGAATTTACCCTAGGGGTGAGCCTGTTGCTGAACCTTTGGATAAAAAAAACAGCCTGGCTCCTTCTTCTCGTAATGACATACTTTACAGTGCTCACATTCATAGATGCAATATGGAACCTGGTACCCGATTGCGGCTGTTTTGGTGATGCCATTAAACTCACGAACATGCAGACCTTCCTGAAGAACCTGGTACTGAATCTCTTCGTGGTCCCTGTTTTTCTCTGGCGAAAAAAATTCCGTTCAGCCCTGCCTGCAGCCTTTGATGTATTACTGCTCTCGGTCTTTGCAATCGCGTTCGCATGGATGTCGGTATACAGCGCCAGACATCTTCCCCTCAGAGATTTCATGGCCTGGGGAAAGGGGAATAAGGTGGGTAAAACTGAAAACCTCCCTGTTAAATTCTTCGTGACATATAAAAATAAAAAAACCGGAGAGAAGCAGGAGTACCTGGCTTCCAATTATCCGTGGAACGATACGGTATGGATGTCGCAATGGGTGTTCGACAGCCAGAGAGTGGAGGATCCCAATGCAGAAAGGGCAGCCAGCCTGCTGGTTGAAGATATGCAGGGGAATGATGTCACAGCCTCCATTATGAAGAATCCCGATTACCAGTTCCTGCTGGTGATATATAACCTGCCTGAAACAAATTCAGATGCGATCCTCAGGATACTTCCCTTCTATAAAAAAGTCAGGGCCGAAGGCAAATCGTTTATTTGCATCACCTCATCCACGCCCGCCGACGTACGTAAATTCCGCCTGGCTCACGGCACTGCATTTGAATTCTATAATGCCGACGACGTGGTGCTTAAAACCATGGTCAGGTCGAATCCCGGGTTGATCCTCCTGAAAGACGGCGTTGTGGTCGATAAATGGGCTTTCAGGGACTTTCCTGAATGGGACCGGGTCAGGGAGAAATATTTTAAATGATAAAATTTATTTTTCAGCGGCTTGGCTATGGGATCCTGGTTCTGTTAGGGGTGGTTGTTGTTATTTTTTTCCTGTTCAATATCCTTCCCGGCGACCCGGCCCGCATGATGCTTGGGCAAAGGGCCGACAGCGCTTCGGTCGCTGCGGTGAAAAAAGAGCTGGGAACCGACAAACCGCTGTATATCCAGTTTGCCGCTTACCTCAATGACCTCAGCCCGCTCTCATTCCATACTGTCAACCAGCCGGGTGGGAGCTTCAATTACGAGACACAGAAATACGGCATTCCTGTTTTTTCCCTTGCTTCGAAAAAATACATAGTGGCGGTTAAATACCCCTGCCTCAGGCAAAGCTACCAAACCCGAAGGAATGTTTCGGAATTGTTAGTGGAAAGTTTTATCAACACGTTTATTCTCGCCATGGTCGCCATGGCTTTTGCACTCTTGGCAGGTATTGGCCTGGGTATAATCTGCGCATTGAACAAAAATTCTTTTATCGACCGTGTTTCGCTCGTGTTTTCTGTTCTGGGAATGTCGCTCCCGTCATTCTTTGCCGCTATTCTTAATGCATGGATTTTTGCTTTTGTGCTGGCCCATATTACACATCTGAATATGGCGGGCAGCCTTTATTCGGTAGATGACCTTGGCAGGGGGGAATACCTTGATCTGCAAAACCTCATCCTCCCTGCACTGACTCTTGGCATCAGGCCGCTTGCCATTATCGTGGAGCTAACGCGTAACTCCCTGCTAGAAGTGTTATCGCAGGACTACATCCGCACTGCAAAAGCAAAGGGGCTCAGCCCCCGAAGGATCATCTTTAAACATGCCCTGAAAAATGCCCTTAATCCCGTTGTTACCGCTGCAACGGGCTGGCTGGCATCCCTCCTGGCAGGCGCCGTGTTTGTAGAATATATTTTTGACTGGAAGGGAATAGGACTTGTGATTGTGAACGCATTGGATAAATATGACTTCCCCGTGATTATGGGAGCTGTATTATTTATTTCGGTAATACTTATTTTAATTAATATATTGGCGGATATCCTTTACGGGGTAATCGATCCCAGGGTAAGATTAATGGCTTGATGAACGACGCAGCAGCGTTGCATCCATACGAGCGACAGGATTATAAATAAGAAATTTAGAACTTAAATAAACAAACAAATGAGAACAAAAATCGTTGCAGGGAACTGGAAAATGAACAAAACCTTCCTGGAGGCAGAAGAACTGGTTGCCCAGGTGGCAGAAGCAATGGATACACGTAAGCTTGATAATAAAGCGGTTGTTCTTTGCCCTCCCTTCCCTTACCTTGAACTTGCCACAGACATCGCTAAGGACGCAAAGTTCTCCGTTGGGGCCCAGAATGTTTATCCTGACGACAGCGGTGCCTATACAGGGGAAGTGAGTCCGCCAATGCTGAAATCAATGGAAGTGGAATATTGCATCATCGGTCATTCCGAAAGGAGGAAATATTTTGCCGAAAGTAATGAGTTCCTTGCCGGTAAACTGGATGGACTGCTGAAACATGATATTATACCAATCTTTTGCTGCGGCGAGGTCCTGCCGGAACGCGAAGCTAAAAAGCATTTCAAAGTAGTTGAGAAACAGCTTAACGAATCCCTGTTCCATCTGAAAAAGAATGAAATGGCGAAAGTAGTCGTTGCCTATGAACCGGTATGGGCCATTGGCACCGGCGTGAATGCCACACCTGAACAGGCCCAGGAAATGCATGCTTTCATCCGCGGCCTGATCGGGAAAAAGTATTCCAAAAAAATTGCCGATGATATAACAATCCTTTACGGCGGGAGTTGCAATGCCAAAAACGCAAAGGAACTTTTCAGCAACCCCGACGTGGATGGCGGACTTATAGGCGGAGCCTCTCTTAAAGCCGTCGATTTTCTTGCAATCGTTGATGCACTCTGATGGAATACATAGAAGTTAGCGTTAGCGGAATCTCGGGGGAGAATGCCGGGATACTGACTGCCGGCTTGAGCGACCTGGGATTCGAAAGCTTTACTGAGGAACGCGATGGTGCCTTTTCGGGTTTTATCCCCCTTGATGCCTTCGATGTCATGCTTGTTGCCAATTTTCTCGAAAGCAGCGCCGCGAAACTGGGCTTCATGTATAAGGTTGAAAAGGTAGCTGAACAAAACTGGAATGCATTATGGGAATCGGCTTACCAGCCTGTAAAAATAGGCCGCTGTTTTATCCGTGCTCCTTTTCATGAACCCGACCCGGCTTCTGAACTGGACCTGGTGATAGAACCGAAAATGTCGTTTGGCACAGCTCATCACGAAACTACCCGCCTCATGATTGAATCTATACTGCCGTTGAATTTCGATGGCTGCAGGGTGCTCGACATGGGAACCGGCACAGGGGTGCTTGGTATTATTGCTGCAAAACTGGGGGCAAAACATATTGTTGCCATAGACAATGACGAATGGTCATACCTGAACGCCAGTGAAAATGCAGCCAGGAACAATGTACCTGGCATGCTTGTCATTCATGGGAATGCAGCAGCCATCCCCGAGGGAGAATTCGGTTTTATCTTCGCAAATATCAACCGTAATGTATTGCTGCGTGATATGAATGTTTATCATAACTGCCTTGAAAAAGGAGGCATGCTCATACTCAGCGGCTTTTACGAAGATGATCTCGGGCTCATTAAAGAAATGGCGGGATCCTTTGGGATGAAGCAAGTACAGGCGGATAACCTGAATCATTGGGCCGTGGTAAAGTTTATGAAATGTTGAAAGGCAAACTGTTTTATTTAGTCCTTCTTTTAATTGCCCTTCTGTTACCCGCCTTTACCGTGTTTTCGCAGAACCAGAAAACGACCAGGTTTACAGGGGATTCAACCAAATTTATTGGTGAGCTTAACGGATTGTTATTTGGCCTTTCAGAAAACGACCGGAAACTGGTCCAGCCTGTTATGGAAAGTTTCGTTCAGAAATGGAACCGGGAAGATTTTGACCCGCCAAGGAAGAAATTTATTTATTCCCTCTGTAACGAGATGCTTAAAAAGAAAGTCCGCACTTTCCCCGATTTCTTCAATTATATTAAAGCCCTTAATGTTTTCGTTGATTCTCACCAACCCTGGTCTGTTTTTACACCCTGGTCGGCCATACTTAAACAGCTGATCTCGGAAAAGAGTTCCAGAAATTTCAATGCTTTCCTGGATGTCACCACTACGCTTTTTGATGAGGGCCTGATGTTTAAATCCCAATCCACTCAATGGAAGCTCAGCCCTTCAAGTTTCACAATAAGGCTTGATACTGTTCCCGTAATTGAATTTTCAAAGGGAGATCTTATATGCAGTGTCAACAAGGATTCTATGGTGATCTACGGAACAAAGGGGGTCTTTTTCCCTTTATCGCTCCGTTGGATAGGTCATGAAGGCAGGGTTGACTGGCGAAGGGTTGGAATAGGACCTGAACAGGTTTTTGCCGAACTGGACCGTTACCAGGTCCAGGTAAGGTTTACAAAACTTACTGCTGATTCAGCCCGTCTGTACAATAAAAAGTATTTTTCTTCCCCTATCATGGGCCGGCTTGTTGAAAAGGTGCTGGTGGATGTTGATGAGACAAAGGCCTCTTATCCGCGTTTCTATTCCTACGATAAAGAGATCAGCATTAAAAACCTGTTTAACAGCATGGATTACATTGGAGGCTTTGCAATGGAAGGTGCCAGGGTGATTGGCTCCGGTGCCCATAAACAGGATGCAAAGATCATCGTAAGGAAAGGAGGCGAGGATTTTATCCTTATCAAATCCCCTTCGTTTGTGATCCACCCAAAAAAAATCAATGCAACATCGGCCTCCATCTCCATTTATCATGAAACCGATTCCATTTTCCACCCTGGATTGGAAATGAAATATTTTGATTCACTGAAGGAACTTTCATTTACAAAAGATGTAAGGCTGAATTCCATTACGCCCTGGTTTGATTCATGGCATAAAATAGAGATCTACTGTGAACAGGCCCAGTGGAAACTCGACAGCCCGAAATTGAATTTCAATATGATGCCCGGCCCTAATAAGCAAAGCAACGCAATTTTCGAGTCCTCAAATTATTATTCCAGGAACCGTTATGACCGCCTGCAGGGCATGGATGAAATAAATATACTAAACGTAATCAGGTCTTATACCGAAAAAAAGAAAACAAGGGAGGTCAATCTCGAAGAGCTTACCTTATATATGCAAAAACCCCAGGAACAAATCGAGGCCCAGTTGCTAAAACTTGCCGACCGCGGCTTTTTGGTCTATGATTACGAAGATAAAGTTGCAAGGGTTAAAGACAAGCTTACTAATTATGTCAAGGCCAGGGATGGAAAATCCGACTATGACGAGATCTTCTTTAACTCCAGCGTTACAAATGCAAGTAATGCAATTCTTGACCTGGGAAATTTCGATCTCAAAATACAGGGGGTAAACAGTGTTTATATAAGTGATTCACAGCATGTCGCGATTTACCCTCAAGGCGACAGCCTGCGCCTGAAGAAAGACATGGATATGGCTTTTAATGGCCTGGTAAGAGCTGGTTTCTTTGATTTTAAAGGCAAGGGATTTTCGTTTGAATACAATAAATTCAGGCTTAACCTCCCCAACATTGATACCATGGAGTTTTACGTCCAAAGTAAAACCTGGGATCCTAAGAAAGGAAGGTTCCCTGTAATAAAGGTCAAAACCTCTTTACAGGACCTTGAAGGGCATATCGATATTGATGAGCCTGACAATAAAGCCGGTTTAAAATCACTTAAGGATTACCCCATCTTTTACAATAATAAAATCGCCAAAGTTCATTGGGATAAAAAGTACATCCAGAAAGGCGTGTATGCCAAGGATAAGTTTTTCTTTGATGTAAACCCATTTACCATCCGGAGTCTTGACGTGGTTCATACCGACAGCCTTAATTTCGGCGGCGAACTGACTTCTGCCGGGATTTTTCCGCAGATTGTACAGCCCCTAAAAGTCCGCCCCGACTATTCCCTTGGATTTGAGAAAGATACAGGTCCTTCCGGTCTTCCGGTATATGGGGGCAAGGGTACTTTTATAGCGAAGGTTGACCTTAGCGAACAGGGCTTAAGGGGTGACGGCACCTTGCTGTACCTGAATTCAACTGCTCATTCAGGGTCTTTCCTGTTCCTGCCTGATTCCCTTAATGCATTCACAAAGAATTTCTCTATGACCGAACAGCTTGCCGATGTGGAATACCCTGCGGTGACAGCCGATTCGGTAAATCAGTTCTGGATGCCTTACAAGGATTCAATGGTGGTGAAGACAGTGCAAAAGGATATGCATATGTACAATGAGCAGTCAACATTCGCAGGCTGGCTTGCACTTACACCCGCCCTGCTCAGCGGTAACGGCACTGTGAAGATCAAAGATGCGGTAATGGATTCAAAAGGGTTTAAATTCAAGCGCAGGACTTTTGATGCTCTCATCGCAAACTTCCGCATCAAATCGTACGACCTGAACGACCTGACCATTTCGACAAAAAATTATCAGACACATTTCGATTTTGATAAGAGGAGGGGGGAATTCCGTTCCAATGTCGGAATTTCAAAAGTCGAATTCCCTTTGAACAAATACGTTTGTTCCATGGACCGTTTTGACTGGATGATAGATAACGAGGAAATCTCCCTTGCAAATGAGCAGAGCAGGAAGTCCATCCCTGATTCTCTCAGCCTTTCCCAGCTTATCGACGTAGGTTACACAGGCTCTGAATTTATTTCAGTTCACCCCCTCCAGGACTCACTGAAGTTCTTTGCAGCCCGCGCAAGGTATAACCTGCGAACCAATGTCATTAATGCCGAGGATGTAAGGATCATCAAGGTTGCCGATGCAGCGGTTTTTCCTGATTCAGGGAGTGTTAAAATATTCAGGGATGCGCAAATGCAGACTCTTACCCACGCCATTATCATTGCCAATACAAAAACGAGATACCACCAGTTTTACCAGGCGGAGGTTTCTATTGCTTCCAGGAAAAGGTATACTGGCAGGGGGTCACTGGATTACATTGACAGGGATGGCTTGCGTGAAAAGATTGATTTCACGGGAATAAAAGTTGATTCAAGCGAACAAACCATAGCTAACGGCATTGTCCCCGATTCAGCTTACTTTAAGCTCAGTCCTGAATTCCAGTTCAGGGGAGATGTTACAGTTAATGCTTCAAAAAAGGACCTCTTTTTCGACGGGGGGTTCAAGGCAGTTTCCGAGTGTTTTCACAAGCTCAAACCCGAGTGGATAAAGTTCGCAGCCGATATCAACCCGAGGAAGATCATGATCCCCCTTGCCCCTCAACCCACAAACATGCTGGGCGAAAAAATGGCCCTCACCCTGGCTTTCTCTCCTTCGGAAGCTTCGATATACCCTGCCTTTTTTATCCGAAGGAGCAGTTTTAGTGATTCCGCCATGGTGTTTGCCTCCGGGATGATGACATATAATGTGCCGGCTACCGAGTTCAGGATAGCCGACACGGCGAAACTCAGGGATCTTTCGCTCCCGGGCAACTTTATTTCATTTAACCAGACCCTTTGCAGGATGAGAGGCGACGGCAAACTGATGCTGGGTGTTAACGGGGGGGCGCTGAACATGGCAGCTTACGGCACCATGGACCATTATCTTCTTATTGATTCCACCCACGCCCATATCTCCCTGTCGATGGATTTTCCTTTTTCGGATGAGGCCATGCAAAATCTCAGCAGTGCCCTGGTCAGTACCAATCTTAAAGGCCTTACAATAGATCAGACTCCGTTTAATGAAGCACTGAAACTGGTATTGGATCCCAAAGAACTAGAACGCTTTAAAAATGAAATTTCACTTACGGGACGGCTTCGCAAATTCCCCGAAGAACTTGAAAAAACAATGTTCTTTGGCGACATCAACCTTCATTGGGATACTACATCCAGGTCCTGGCTTTCGTCAGGCCCGATAGGGATAGCTACCATTGGCAAAAACCAGGTGTATCGCTATGTCAGCGGGCAAATGGAGTTTACAAAAAAAAGGAACGGGGATGAATTTACTTTCTATCTTCAGCTGACCGGGCAGGACTGGTATTTTTTCAATTTCAGGAACAATATTCTCCAGGCCCTTTCATCAGATCTCACTTTTAATGATAAGATCATAAACGCACGCAAATCAAAAGCCGAGCAGAAAAAAGCAGATAAACAAGCCAAAGGATTCACCTACACCATATCCACCGAACGGAAAAAAAGAGATTTTCTGAGAAAATTTGAAAAAGCCGATGAATAGTTAACTTTGCTGCGATGATTCTGATCCTGATACAGGTTTTGATTGCATATCTGCTGGGCTCGATCCCTTCGGCAGTCTGGATTGGCAAAGCCATTTACGGGATTGATGTAAGGCAGCACGGCAGCGGGAATGCAGGGGCGACGAACGTGATCCGTGTCCTTGGCTATAAAGCAGGCGTGCCGGTCCTTTTATTCGATGTGTTCAAAGGCTGGCTTGCTGTATTCCTTACAAGCCTCTTCCCCGACCAGGGGTTGACGCCTGACCAGCTGGTTTATATTGAGATCGGGGCAGCGGTAGCCGCCGCCCTGGGCCATGTTTTCCCTGTATTCGCGGGCTTCCGGGGAGGCAAGGGTGTTGGTACTATGGCCGGGGTAGGCATAGCGCTTTTCCCATTTGCCCTCCTTGTTGTTCTGGGCATCTTTATTGCAATACTTGCGATCACACGATTTGTTTCTCTTGCGTCATGTATCGCAGCTTCTGCCTTCCCTTTCATTGTTGTGTTTGTTACCGGGGAGCATCATCCCGGCCTGGTTGTTCTTTCTGTTTTCGTCGCTGTTTTCGTCCTTTTTACACATCGTGAAAACATCGTACGGCTGGTGAAAGGAAAAGAAAACAAATTCAATTTCAAAGGTGGTGGTAAAAAGTAATAATTTGAAGCCCCCCCACCTTGCCGTAAAAAATTAAAATCTGTATATTTACACCCATATTCAAAAAACTAAGATAGTATGAAATTCATCATTTCCAGTTCCTTGCTCCTGAAAAACCTGCAAGCGGTCATTGGCGTGATCAACAGCAATAACACCCTGCCTATCCTTGATGATTTTTTATTTGACCTTAAGGAAGATCTGCTTACGGTTACAACCTCTGATTTAGAGACTACGATGAGCGTTACCGTTAAACCTGACAAATCGGAGGCTGATGGATCAGTTGCAATTCCTGCCAAAATTCTGGTGGATACCCTTAAAACCCTTCCCGATATCCCTGTATCCTTTTCAATTGACCTTGGGACCCTGTTGGTTGAGATTTCAGCCGGGGAAGGCAAATATAAACTTAGCGGGCACAGGAGCGATGAATATCCGAGAACACCTCCACTGGAAGACCCAACGACGGTCAGGATCCCCTCAGGAGTATTGTCCAAAGCCATAACTAAAACCATCTTTGCCACGGGCAATGATGAGCTCAGGCTGGTTCTCTCAGGAGTGTTCTGTCAGCTTTCATCCGATGAGATCACTTTTGTGGCTACCGATGCACATAAGCTGGTCAGGTATACACGCCTCGATGTTAAAGCCGGATCTTCCGCCGCGTTCATCCTTCCGAAGAAACCTCTAAACCTTCTGAAAAACATTCTTTCAGCCCAGGATAATGAAGTGACACTGGAATACAACCGAACCAACGCTTTCTTCTCTTTTTTGAATATCAGCCTGATATGCCGGCTCATCGATGGGAAATACCCGAATTACGAGGCTGTGATACCTAAAGACAACCCCAATCATATGGTTGTCGACAGGATGTCGCTGCTTAACTCCATCAAGCGCGTTTCAATTTACGCCAACCAGTCGACCCACCAGGTAAGGTTTAAAATTACCGGCAAAGAACTACTTCTTACTGCCGAAGATGTTGATTTTTCAAACGAAGGAAAGGAAAGGCTTACGTGCTCATATGACGGGGAAGATCTTGAGATCGGTTTTAATTCGAAATTTCTCATGGAAATGCTTGGGAATGTTGACGCCGACGAGGTGAGAATGGAAATGTCGGGACCCAACCGTGCAGGCCTGCTGCTTCCTGCCAACATAGAGAACAAGAATGAGGATATTCTTATGCTGGTCATGCCGGTCATGCTCAGTAAATAATCAGGAGCCATAAGGTAGAATAAAAAAAGCCGTCTGATCAGGACGGCTTTTTTTTATGCATTCAAGGTAAGTAAGGTTTATCCCCTTTTTACATTGATTGCTTTTTTACCTCTTTTATCTTCTGTTACATCAAAAGAAACGACATCATCCTGCTTAATCTTGTCGATCAAACCACTGACGTGTACGAAAATTTCCTGCTGGTTAGAGTCATCAACGATAAACCCAAAACCTTTTCTTTCATTGAAGAATTTAACTTTACCTGTAGACATAAAAACTAATTTTAATTAATTAATCACCAAAGGTACACAAATATTTATTTATTTTTACAAAAAACATTTTTATGAAAGATATCAGCCTGAACCTTGAAAATCTTAATGAAGTGTTCCCCGACAATTTCACCCAGGAGCAGATTGCCAAAGGCAAAACGGTGTTTCTGAAAAAGCTTGCGCAGGAAGCACATTGTTTTTATTCCGGTAAGATCCAGACAGTGCCGAAGGCACCCGTTGTCGGATTTAACTGGTTCAATGTATGGTATACTCCTGGCGTGTCAAAAGTTTCCACGAATATCAGGGACTGCAATGACTGTTCATTTGAGCTCACAAACCGGGGCAACCTGGTAGCCGTAGTCAGCGATTCAACCAGGGTCCTGGGCGACGGCGATTGCCACCCGTCAGGCGGCCTGGGGGTTATGGAAGGCAAGGCCTTCCTTATGAAATACCTCGGAGGCGTCGATGGGGTCGCATTATGCATTGACAGCAAGGATGAAAATGGCAGGAACGACCCTGAAAAGATCATCCAGTTCGTGAAAATGGTACAGCATAGTTTCGGCGCCATCAACCTTGAGGACATCTCCCAGCCTAACTGTTTCAGGGTGCTCGATGTATTAAGGGAGGAATGTGAGATCCCGGTATGGCATGATGATGCCCAGGGAACCGCTTGTGTCACACTGGCAGGAGTTATCAATTCCCTGAAACTGGCAAAAAAGAAAATCGGGGATGTCAGGATAGTGTTGCACGGAGCGGGCGCTTCGAATACTACCATTGCCCGCCTGCTCATCACCGACGGGGCCGACCCGGCTAAAATGGTCATGTTTGATACCAAGGGGTCACTTCATAATGGCCGTACTGATATCGAAGCTGATAAGCGGTTCTACCGCAAATGGGAATTATGCCAGTCGACGAACCCGGGCAAGATCGCAACGATGGAAGAAGCTATGAAAAATGCCGATATCCTTATCTCGCTTTCCACACCGGGGCCTGATGTCATAAAGAGGCCATGGATCCATAGTATGGCACAGAACTCCATTGTATTCTGCTGTGCCAACCCCGTCCCTGAAATTTACCCTTATGCCGCAAAGGAAGAAGGTGCATTTATCGTTGCTACAGGTCGGGGCGACTTTCCCAACCAGGTAAACAATTCAACCGGATTCCCTGGCATTCTTAAAGGAGCCTTATTAGTCAGGGCCCGAAAGATCACCGATGCCATGGCCATTCGTGCGGCCCACTCCCTGGCCGATTATGCCGAGAGAAGAGGGATTAACCCTGAAGATATTGTTCCCAACATGGAAGAGGCAGGAGTGTTCCCCCATGAAGCCGCCGATGTTGCCATGCAGGCTATTGCAGATGGTGTGGCACGTGTGACCATGACATGGCAGGAGGCTTTCGATAAGGCAAAGAAAGATATAGAACACTCCCGTAATATGACCCGCTCCTTAATGGATAACGGCTTCATAGAAATGCCTCCCATCGATATGATCAAGGACGCATTAAGCTGGGCAATAGAACAGGTTAAGTGAGCGGTAGCTGCCGAAAAGTGACTGCCAACTGCCAACTGCCGAAAAATGACCGGTGACTGCTGACTAGTCACTTCTTCCTAAGTACCAGCAGCCTTGCCCCATGAGGCAGCACTTTCATTTCGAAATGGTCCTGAACAAGCCCCAGGTCCTTCTGAGGCCATACATCACGCATCATCCATTTCCCTTTTATTCCCAGGTCGTCAAGTTTCACGTCGGCTGGAATCGCATTTCCGGTAAGATTGAACAAACCGATTGCTTTTGAGCCGTCGGCCAGGTCCTTCTCCCAGATCTGGTATTCCGATGACTTCCATGCCTGGGTTGCCCCTTTTCCCAAAGGATCCTGGTTTATGGCAATCACTTCGTCATTGGTCAGGAGGTTCAGAGTGAAATCGTCAAGCTGATTCAGGTCGCAGCCTATCAGCAGAGGGGCTGCCAATAGCGACCATAAACTGATGTGAGTGTATTGTTCATTAGGTGTCAGCCTTGTATAATGCAGGTTTGGCCCCCAGCCGACCCAGCCGACAACAAGCATATCGGGATCGTTCCAATGCCCCGGGGCAGACAACAGTGAACATTTATCCTGTGAGAACCCTATACCTGAAAGGCTTTCCCAGTTGTCTTCAATGTCGCCGGTGGTCCTCCAGGAATTTCCATCCACTTCATTCCCCCATTTCCAAACATCACCCATGCCATACTGGCAAAGGCTGTGATGGATATCACGGTTTACTTTGCGAATATACTTCCGCATTTCACGGTAAGGGAATTTCAACTGATGATCGGTCGGATTGGGAGCGATCCCCCCGTAAGAACACCAGTCATACTTCAGGTAGTCGATTCCCCACTCGGCATAATGCTGGGCATCTTTTTCCTCAAAACTGTAACTGCCTTCATACCCCCCGCAGGTTTTCGGGCCGGGGGAGGAGTATATCCCTATTTTCAGGCCGAGGGAATGGATGTAATTGCACATTTCTTTCATATTCGGGAACTTGGAATTCGGCAGGATATTCCCGCTTTTGTCATGGGTGTCCTCCCAGCCATCGTCTATATTGATATAAGTCCAGCCATGGTTAATGAGCCCGCTTGAAACAAACGCATCACCGGCCTGTCTCACTTTTTTGTCGCTCACGCTCAGCCCCCAAACATTCCAGCTGTTCCATCCGAGAGGAGGCGTGAGGGAAATCAGGTCGCCGCATTTTATGGTAAAATCCCTAACTGCAGTCCCAAGTATATTGGCAACTTTGATCTTAACCGTATATTCCCCTTTTTTTGAGAGGGCGCCGGTAATCATGCCATTGCCTGGATTCAGGCGCAGACCCTCAGGCAGGCCTTCAGTACTGTAAGCCAGCGGCGGCTCACCGGTCGCTGCAATTTTGTAAAGAAACGGGGACCAGGGCCTCACTCCGAATACCGATGCCCCGTTAATCCTCGGTGCCTTCCCAGGTTTAGGAGTAAGGATATAGGGCATCTCCAGCTGTTCCCTGACTTCCTTCCCCGAAGAGGTCTCCCGGTAACTGAAATAAATTATAGCAGGCACCGAAAAGTCTTTGATGATATTGACGGTGAAAACCGTGCGTATTCCAGGGGGCATGTTAAGCACTGTTTCCTGCCTGAATAACTGGCTGCCATTATCGCAGCGGTCAGCATTGATGGTAAGCACTCCATGGAACTCTTCTTTTTGGGAAATGTTGTAAATGGCAAACTGCTTGCTGATCAGGGTATCTCCGACAAACTTATAGCCCGACTGGCTGAAATCAAATTTTATATGGTCGGGCAAATCAACCATGGTAATCTCGAATGGTTTAGAGAACATGCCGCCCGCACCACCCTGGTCATAAGCCCTTACCACTATGACATTCTCCTGGTCCCAATGCAGGCGGGGATCATTTACAGCCAGAACATATCTCCTGTCGACATCCCAGCGGGTCTGTCCTTTGAAAAAATCGGGTCTGGCATCGGTTTTAACCGGAACAGTCTTCCCGTTTTCCCCTAAAAGTTCACCGTTCAGGAACACCTGGTCGTAATCGTCTATCTTCCCCAGCTTCAACTGTATGCTGTCTTTAATAAACGCATTATCAATCATGCTGTGGGGAATTACCACCCTTTTGCGGTACCAGGCAAACCCGTCAAGGTTCTTGTAGCCCTGGTTTTCCCAAATGTCGGTAGGGTTGATCAGCTCCCACCTGGAATCATCAAATGAGGCCCCTGCCCATGCCGGGTCATCCCCGCTATGGAACTTCCAGGGAGTACTGAGGTCTATTTTGTTGTCGGATGAGTTTTTTTGACAGGCAAAAATGAGCAAAAGACATGCAAATAATGCTAGATTCAGCTTCTTCATGACGTTGGATTTTTGACGGGGTAATACCATTTTGTTTATCAAAAATATGAATATAACCGGGAACGATGCAAGTATTTATTAATTTTGCAATTGATTATCAAATTAATGAAATCTTTATGCGGATAAGGTCGATGTTCAGAAACCTGGTTTCCCTGGTGCTCCTTCTGCCACTTTTGGCAGGGATGCTGGGGATTTCAGCTAAGGAGCATCGTTGTTCATCAAGCAATAAGTCAAGTGTAAAGATGTTTCCTGAACTTACAGGGCAAATCGCTTCCTGCTGCTGTTCACAGGAAACTGTTTCACAGCCCCGGGCCGGGGATGCAGGTAAAGAGGATCTAGATGCCCCGGATTGCTGCAAAACAATAAGGCTTTATTTTAAGGCGGATTTTCAGTCTACCAGGGCCCAGGCGATGATAACCAGGTTAATCAGTCCGCCGGCTTCCGACTGTTTTTTACCTGGAGAACTGCCGTCAGGGAAAGCCGTCGAATTTCAGAATATTTCTTTTTATACTGATACGGGACCGCCTTTGACAGGCCGTGAGCGTATTATTTCCTTCCATCAGACTAAAATTCCATGCCCTTCATTTCTCCATTGCTGAGACCGGGCTGGACTTTTCATTGTATTTTGTTGATTCCTGAATTGCCTGACCGGCCTTGAGAGCGGGTGACCCCTGGGGGTTCCCTTCACTACATCCGCAGTCACAGTAATAATCAGTTAAAACAAATCGATGAAAATACCAGCATTAACAAAAATACTTACTCTTTTACTGCTTTCTTCCTTCTTCATTCCTGCAGCTCTCTCACAGGCTGTCACGGGTTTCGTTTTTGAGAAAACCGCAGGCGGACAAAAAGGAGCGCTTCCAGGGGCCAATGTATATTGGGCGGGGACAACGAAAGGGACGTTTACCGACGAGAACGGGAAATTCCGTCTTTCAAAAGCAGGGAGCGGAAATGCGAAGCTGGTCGTCAGCCTGCTGGGATACCGCCATGACACTATCGTTGTGCCTAAAGACAGGTCAAAACTTGAAATTGAAATGCATGCAGGGGACCGTGAGTTATCGGAGGTTGAAATCAAGGCGAGGCAGGATAATTCCTATGTCTCCAAAATGAAGACCCAGGCTACCACGGTCATTAACATAGGCGAGCTGCAAAGGGCAGCCTGCTGCAACCTGGCCGAAAGTTTTGAAACGAATGCTTCGGTCGACGTTTCATACAGCGATGCCGTTTCGGGCGCAAGGCAGATCCAGCTGCTCGGGTTGAGCGGCATTTACAGCCAGATCATGGCTGAAAATGTACCGCTCATACGCGGGCTGGCCACGCCTTATGGCCTGAATTATGTCCCGGGCCCCTGGATGGAATCAATCCAGGTGGCTAAAGGCACCTCATCTGTTGTTCAGGGTTATGAATCCATTACCGGGCAGATCAACGTTGAGTACAAAAAACCGGAGAACAGCGAAAAATTTTATCTGAACCTTTACGGTAACAGCAATCTGCGCTTTGAAGCAAATGCGAACGGTTCTGTGAAGATCAACGACAAACTGAGTACATCCCTGCTGGTCCATGCCGATGACTTCAGGTTCCCGTTTGACAGGAATGGCGACGGGTTTATGGATTTGCCGAAGCTTACCAATATCAACGTGTTCAACCGCTGGGATTTCATAAATCCAGGTAAATGGGTGTCGAGGCTCGGGGTCAAATACCTGTATGAGGAACGCAACGGGGGCCAGATGGATTTTGTGAAAAGCTCCTGGAATACCGATACGACAGGGATCACCAACGATTCCAAGAAGTATGGAATAGGGGTGAAGACCAACCGCTTCGAGGCATTCTGGAAGAACGGGGTTTTCTTTAAAGGGAAGTCCCAGTCAAGCCTGGGATTGATACTCTCGTTCATCAACCACGAACAGGATGCTTTTTACGGCATCAACCTTTATCATGGGCATGAGCAGAATTTCAATTCAAACCTGATCTATACGGCCCAGTTCAATGGCGAGAAGCATAAGATCACAGCCGGGGGGAGTTATTTTATCGACACTTATTCGGAGAATTTCGTGCAGACAAGGCTTGCATACCGGTATCAATACCTGCCCGATACGATCAGCCCGACTTATGCCGATAAGTTCACCCTGGTCAACGATTCCGTTCAAACCTATACGATGGACCGTTCCGAATGGGCTGCAGGTGGTTTTATGGAATATACCTTCAACCTGAAAGATAAGTTCACACTGATTGCCGGTGTACGAGGCGACTACAACAACCGCTGGGGATTCCTGTTCACTCCCAGGCTGCATATGAGGGTCACGCTGGCCAAAGGCCTCGCGCTTCGCGGATCGGTAGGAAAAGGTTACCGTTCGCCCAACCTGCTGGCAGAAAACTCCCCTATGCTGATCAGCCAGAGGGTCCTTTATTTTGCTCCCGGCCTCTCGAATGAAGAAGCATGGAACTTCGGGCTCAGTCTTACCTGGGACTTTAATCTCTTCAGCCGTAAAGCCGAGTTCACAATTGACGGTTACAGCACCCGGTTTGTAAAGCAGGTCGTGGTGGACCAGGACAGCCTGCCGACCGCAGTGTTCTTTTACAACCTCAATGGTTCGTCTTATGCAAACGTGGCCCAGGCACAGTTCAGCTTCCAGCCGGTAAAACAATTTACAGTTTTGGCCGCTTTCCGTTACAATGATGTGAAAGTGACCGAAGGGAACCAGCTCAGGCAGAAAGCCCTGGTAAACCAGTATAAAGCACTGCTTACGCTCAGCTACGCCACCCGCTTCGATAAGTGGAAGTTCGATTTTACCACACAGCTGAACGGTCCTTCCCGCATACCTGATACGAAGAAGATGCCGGCGGTGCTTATGCTTCCTGAAAAATCTCCGGTTTGGTTCAATATGCTTGCCCAGGTTACAAAAAAATTCAGGAACTTTGAGATCTACATAGGAGGGGAGAACCTGCTGAATATAAGGCAGGATGATCCTATTGTCGAGTATTTCAAGCCCTATCATACGCACTTTGACGCTTCCATGGCCTGGGGGCCAGTGGTCGGGATCACAGGGTATGCAGGGATCAGGCTGACGATAAAGTAGGATGCTGAATGACTGGATGACTGGATAGCTGGATGACTGGATGACTTGATGACTGGATAACTGGATGACTGGATGACTGGATGACTGGATGACTGGATGACTGGATAGCTGGATGACTGGATGACTTGCATCTTGCATCCCGTAAAATAAAAACATAAACCATAAACAATAAAAACCATGAAAACAAAAATGAAAATTCTGAGCAGCATGATGCTGTGTATCTTTATTCTGGCATCCGCAACATCTTTCGGCCAGGATAAAAAGACCGAAACGATAAAAATAAAGACCTCTGCTGTTTGCGATATGTGCAAAGACCGCATTGAAAAGGGAATGGCTTTTGAGAAGGGGGTGAAGAACGTGGTGTTGGACGTGGAGACCAAAATCGTCACCATTACCTATGCCCCGACTAAAACAACTCCCGACGACCTTCGCAAGGCTCTTTCAAAGCTTGGATATGATGCCGATAATGTTGCTGCAGACAAAACAGCTTATGCAAAACTGCCGGCCTGCTGTAAGAAAGATGCAGCTCCTAAGAAAAAGTAGGCTGAATCTCTTTTCCTGAAACAAAACGGCCGCCCGGGAAACCGGGCGGCCGTTTTTGCATTATGGTAGTCTAAAGGTTATTTTTTCCCGCCAAGCTTTTTAACTGGTTTTGCGGGGGCTTTCTTTACCTTCTTTGCCTTTGCAGCGGGTTTTACTGCTGCTTTTGCCTTCATATCCTTGATGTAGGCATGGGCTGCTGCAAGACGTGCAATTGGAACGCGGAAAGGTGAACAGCTTACATAGCTGAATCCAAGCTGGTAGCAGAATTCAACCGATGAAGGCTCTCCTCCATGTTCTCCGCAGATACCGATCTTAAGGTCTTTGCGGGCACTGCGCCCTTTGTCAACGGCGATCTTCATCAGCTGGCCTACGCCTTCGCGGTCAAGTACGTTGAAGGGGTCAACAGGAAGAACTTTTTTGTCGAGGTATTCGGGAAGGAAACTGCCGATATCGTCGCGGCTGAATCCGAAACTCATCTGGGTAAGGTCGTTGGTCCCAAATGAGAAGAACTGCGCAATGTTCGCGATCTTGTCGGCAGTCAGTGCCGCCCTGGGGATCTCTATCATGGTGCCGATCATGTGAGGGATTGCCTTCATCTTGAACTTGGCCAATACTTCCTTGTAAACAGTTTCAATGATTGCATACTGGTCTTTCAACTCGGTATCCACGCAGGTTACAGGGATCATGATCTCGGGGAAAGGTTTTTTCTTTTCCTTCATCAGTTCGGCTGTGGCTTCGAAAATAGCCCTTACTTGCATCTCGGTGATCTCGGGATATGTGATCCCAAGGCGAACGCCGCGGTGACCCATCATGGGATTGGTCTCATGCAAGGCATTTGCACGCTTGTCGAACTCCTCCATCGAGATCTTCAGGCTGTCGGCAATCTGCTTGCGGCCTTCAGGATTCTGGGGAATGAATTCATGCAGGGGGGGGTCCAGTGTACGGATGGTAACAGGATACCCGTCCATTGCAGCCATCGTCTGTTTGATGTCTTCCTTAACAAATGGGAAAAGTTCGTTCAAAGCCTTGCGCCTTTCTTCTACTGATTTGGAAGCGATCATTTTGCGAAGGATGAACAATGGCTTCTCGGCATTCTTTCCATAGAACATATGCTCTGTGCGGAACAGACCGATGCCTTCGGCTCCGAAAGCGCGTGCCTTTGCGGCATCGTCAGGAGTGTCGGCATTGGTACGTACCTTCATGGTACGTGTTGCATCGCAGAGTTTCATGAACTTCTGGAAATCGGGGTTCTCTTCGGCGGCCTTGATCATATTGATGGCGCCATTGTAGATGTAGCCCTTTGATCCGTTGAGTGAAATATAATCACCTTCTTTCAGGGTGATATTGTCAACTTTCAATGTCTTTTTGGAAGCTTCAATTTTAAGAGTGCCTGCTCCGACGATGCAGCATTTGCCCCATCCGCGTGCCACGAGGGCTGCATGGGAGGTCATACCACCACGGGCAGTAAGGATAGCCTGTGCAGAACGCATCCCTTCAATGTCTTCGGGATTTGTTTCTTCACGAACGAGGATCACGGTCTTGCCTTTCTTTGCCCATGCCACAGCTTCTTCAGAAGTGAACACGATCTGGCCGGAAGCGCCTCCCGGGCCTGCAGGCAGGCCTTTTGCAATTGGTTTTACCTTCTTTTCTGCGGCGGGGTCAAGCACAGGGTGCAGGAGTTCGTCAAGCTGTGAAGGCTCAACACGTAAAACAGCTTCTTCCCTGGTGATCAGTTTCTCGCCATACATATCAAGTGCCATCTTTACGGCAGCCGGGCCATTGCGTTTCCCGACACGGCACTGCAGCATATAAAGTTTCCCATCCTGGATGGTGAACTCGATATCAAGCATATTGCGGTAATGCTTCTCAAGTTTCTTCTGGATAGTATCAAGTTCTTTATATACAACTTTCATCGAAGTTTCCAGGGAAGGAAGGTGGCGGGTGTGCTCGTTCTTGCCAACTTCATTGATGGGGTTCGGTGTACGGATACCTGCAACAACGTCTTCACCCTGAGCGTTTGGCAGCCATTCGCCATAGAAATAATTCTCACCGGTTGCGGGGTTACGGGTGAAAGCCACTCCTGTTGCTGAAGTGTCGCCCATGTTTCCGAATACCATCGACTGAACATTTACTGCAGTTCCCCATGAATCGGGAATGCCTTCGAAACGGCGGTATGAAATTGCGCGCTTCCCGTTCCAGCTCTGGAATACGGCTCCCACTGCTCCCCATAACTGCTCCATGGCATCTTCGGGGAAAGGTTTTCCAAGGACTTCCCTGACTTTCTTCTTGTATATTTCAATAAGCTTCTTCAGATCATCGGATGTGAGGTCGGTATCGCTCTTTGCATTCCTGGCTTCCTTCATCTTGTGAAGTTCGCGCTCGAGCTGTACCCTTACACCCATACCTTCCTTAGGTTCAATGCCTGCTGCTTTCTCCATAACCACATCAGAATACATCTGGATGAGGCGGCGCTGGGAATCATAAACGAACCTTGGGTTCTTTGTCTTTTTGATCAGGGCTTCCCTGGTAATGTCGTTCAGGCCAACGTTAAGCACTGTTTCCATCATGCCGGGCATGGATGCGCGGGCGCCCGAACGAACAGAAACCAGCAGCGGGTTGTTTTTGTCGCCGAAAATGGCGCCCATTTCCTTCTCGGTCCTTTTCAGTGAGTCGAGTACCTGTTTTTTCAATTCCTTCGGGTAGTTTCTCTTGTTGTCATAGTAAGCGGTGCATACTTCAGTGGAGAGGGTGAAACCTGCAGGAACAGGCAGTCCGATGTTCACCATTTCGGCAAGATTCGCTCCCTTGCCGCCAAGCAGATTCTTCATGTCGGAATCGCCTTCGGCTTTCTTGCCGCCGAAGTAGTACACGTACTTCTTTTCTTTCAATGATTTAGCCATAATTTTATAGTTTTAAAAAAGGATTTTTTAGCACAAAATTTGAACCGGCAAAATTACAACAAATTTCGACTTAAAGAATTAATTCTCAGGGAAAATTCATTGCAATTTAATGTCAGCGGATGAGTCTCCGTTCAGCTCCTGTATTTTACCCCCGGAAAGCCTCTAATATTCGAGCTTGCCTATGTTCTCCATGTTCCACAATATCCACTCCTGCCGCGACCGTAGATAAGGTGTGGGAAACCTGGGGTCCCATCGTTGCGGGTTCGGAAGGAGTGCAGCAATCATTGCTGATTCGGAACGGCTAAGCGAGATGGCATGCTTGTTGAAATAAGTTACCGAGGCCTCCTCGGCTCCAAAAATCCCTTTTCCTGTCTCAACCACGTTAAGGTAAACTTCCATGATCCGTTTTTTACCCCAGATCACTTCGATGAGGAAAGTGAAATAAACTTCCAGGCCTTTTCTCAGCCAGGAACGCTGGGGCCAGAGGAAAACATTTTTAGCAGTCTGCTGCGATATTGTGCTCGCCCCCCGGATCTTCATGCCTTTGTGAGCTTTGTTGTATTCCTTGGCTTTGTCAATGGCTTCCAGGTCGAAACCGTGATGTTCAAGAAAACGGTTGTCTTCCGAGGCAACTACGGCAAGTTGCAGCCATGTAGAGATGCTGTCGATGGGGACCCAGTCCTTTTTTAATTTCAAAGCCTGCCCCGAGAAATTCTGCTCCGCCAGGCGTATCACCATCAAAGGAGTGATTGGAGGATTTACAAATTTGTATAAAAGGGAACAAAAAGTCGAGGTGGCAATAAATGCCAGGAAAATATATAAAATGACCTTTGATATCTTTTTAACCGACTGCCACATTTGTAAATCGTAAATTGTAAATTGTAAATCGTGAATCTATTTATCGTACTTCCCCTTCCAGGTCCAGTATAAATTCTTCTTCCCGTCCTTTACAAGGTTATACAATGAGCCTCCCCAGTAATTCCTGGTCCCTATGCCGCCGGCTTTCTCTGTTACCGGCTCGCACAGCAGCAAATCCCTGGTTTTCATGTTGAATACCGCTACAAAATAAGTCGCCGTTTCACTTCCCTTGTTCAGCACATCCGCAATCAATACTATCGCCAACCCTTCCTTGTCCTGCAGATCATATTGTTTCACAAAATCCCTGATGTCTTCACAGGTGAATTTGTTGACCGTTCCGTCCCTGATCTTATCTGCATCTGTTTTTGCATTCAGCGCTGTTACCATGCTGATGTCGGGTAACAGGCCTGATAACATGAACATCCCTTTGAAATCATATTTGCTTGCTTCGGTAAGCACCAGGGAGTTCCATGCGGGGAAATATTTATCGCGTATTTCAAGCGCGCTTATTGGCCCGGCATCCTTGAACTGGGTGAATTCACCCACGAGCTTGACATGGGAATAATCTATCCCAAGCCAAGTAACCTGTCCCGCCTTATCGTTAAAAAAATCGGCTGCAGACTGCGCCTTGCACACCAGGCAAAACAGGACCATACATAAAACAAAATAATGCCTCATGATGTTTTTTTTGTTTTAAAATTACTTCATTACTTTTTTGCCTGCAAAGAATTTTATTAACATCATGCATCATACATCGGCCATCTGATAATATGCATCTGTTAGCTGGCAAAGGATTTCAGATACCTGCCCTTGCTTTCTCGCGGGCTTTTCGTACTTTTGCTGTGAATTCCTTAACTATCCTACTATGAGTAACTACATCGGCATCAGGCACGAGGATAAGTACGAACATGAACGTCGTGCCCCGCTTACACCAAAACATGTTGCACGTCTTGTTAAGCAGAAAAAGCTTGATATCGTAGTTGAATCTTCTTCAAAAAGAATTTTCACCGATACTGAATATATTAATGCAGGTGCTGCCATCTGTGATAACCTGAACGACTGCTCGGTTATTTTCGGGGTAAAAGAGATCCCTGAACATTATTTCGAACCGGAGAAAACCTATGTGTTTTTCTCCCATGTCATCAAGGGGCAGAAACACAATATGCCCATGCTCAAGCGCATGATGGAGCTAAAATGCAACTTGATCGAATATGAAAAGATTGTTGATGAACAGGGCAAACGCCTGATTTTTTTCGGGCGGTATGCGGGCATGGCAGGCATGATCAATTCATTCTGGTCGCTGGGCCTGCGCCTGAAGGATTTTGGTTACAATACAGAGCTGCTCAAAATCAACCAGGCTCATCAATATACTTCGATTAAAGAAGCCAAGGATGCTATTTCCTATGTTGGTGAACTGATTGCCGAGAATGGGATCAATCCTAAATTCCGCCCGTTTGTTATTGGTTTCACGGGTTACGGCAATGTTTCACAGGGTGCCCAGGAGATCTGCGGATTGCTCCCCGTAAAAGAGATATCGGCTGAAAAATTGCTGGATCTCCATAATCGGGAACATGTTCCGAACAATATTGTATACAAGGTTGTTTTCAGGGAAGAGGATTTGTATGAAAATATACACGGGCATCCCTTTGACCTGCATGAATACATGCATAATCCCCAGGATTTCCGCAGCAAATTCGAGCAGTACATCCCTTACCTTTCGGTTCTTATAAATTGCATTTACTGGGACAAGCGTTACCCCAAACTGGTTACTAAAGAGTATCTTGAAAAGCTTTTTTCCATCGGGCGTCCCAAACTTACCGTTATCGGCGACATCAGCTGCGATGTTGAAGGATCCGTAGAGTGCACTCTGCATCCGACAATAATCTCCGACCCGGTTTTTGTATATGATCCTGTATCTCATACTGCCGCCCCGGGAAATAGTGGCGATGGGATGCTGGTGATGGCAGTGGATATCCTCCCCGCAGAGTTGCCAAGGGACTCATCCGACGGCTTTGCCGATGCGCTTGTTAATTTTGTCAAACCTATCGCCGATGCCGATTTTGATGAGGCGTTCGAAGATCTTGACCTCCCCCGTGCAATAAAAAAAGGGCTTATCCTTCATAAGGGAGAATTAACGCCGGAGTTCAAATACCTTGAAGAATTTATAAACGTATAGATTTTAGAAACAAGTGAACGGTGATCAGTGATCAATTAACGGTGAACGGTGAATAGTCACAAGTCACCATTTACCATTCACTAAAATAAAACTCAGATGTCTCAAAAAGTACTCATCCTCGGAGCCGGGCTGGTAGCCAGGCCAATAGTTAAACACCTCCTTTCGAAAGGATATTCGGTTACTGTTGCCTCCAACACTCCCGACCGGGCTTCGGCTATGATCAATAACCATCCTTCCGGCAAAGCCGTGAGCTGGGAAGCTACAGATGAACCCGCACTGGATTCTTTAATTGCTTCACATGACCTTACAGTAAGCATTCTTCCATATACATTTCACGTTATGGTGGCACTTCACTGCATAGCCCATAAAAAGAATATGGTGACAACTTCCTATGTGAAACCCGAAATGCGTCAACTCGATTCACAGGCAAAGGAAGCGGGAATTATCATCTTGAATGAGATCGGGCTTGACCCCGGTATTGACCACATGTCGGCCATGCGGATCATCGACCAAATTCACGCCAAAGAAGGGGCAGTCCTTGAATTCTACAGCATCTGCGGGGCTCTTCCAGCTCCGGAAGCCGCTGATAATCCATTCAGGTACAAGTTCTCTTGGAGCCCCAAAGGGGTCGTTATGGCCGGTAATAATGATGCGCTTTTCCTTCAACACGGTAAAATAGTCAGCGTCCCTACGAAAGAATTGTTCAATGATCCTTTTGAAGTTGATTTCCCGGAAATCGGGCGCCTTGAAGTGTATCCCAACCGTGATTCACTGGCTTACCGGGATATTTATGGCATACCTGAAGCCCAGACCGTTTACCGCGGCACCTTCCGATTTAAAGGATGGTGCGAAAGCCTGAATATTATTAAACAGCTTGGCCTTATTTCCTATGAGAAATGCGACATGTCGGGGATGAGCTACGCCGACCTGCTCGGGAAACAAATAAAGAACCTGGGCTATAAACCCGGAATCGCTAACAGGAATATACGCTTTGACGTTGCCTGCTGCCTGGGTATTCCTGTCGACTCTTATGCCCTTGATTCATTGGAATGGCTGGGATTGTTTGACGACAAACCCATGAACCGGATGACCGACAGCACTTTTGAAGTTGTTTCTGATCTGATGATCGAAAAAATGGGTCTGGCAGAAAACGAAAGGGATATGGTGGTCCTTCAGCATACTTTCCTGGCTGCTTATTCCGATGGTCGAAAGGAAGTGGTGCGTTCACGCATGCTTGACTTCGGTTCTCCTTCAACCGACACTTCCATTGCCCGTACTGTTGCGCTTCCTGCAGCCATTGGTGTTGAAATGATCCTTAAAGGGGAGATCCGTGAAAAAGGGGTTCATATACCGGTTATACCTGAAATTTATGAACCTGTTCTTAATGCCCTGGAAGCCCTGGGGATTAAAATGACAGAGGAATTCGGCCTCCCCGTTTCGGAAAATATTAAATAAGAAGCTTTCAGTAAGATTCACAAGCCATGAGGCACGAGCCACCAGTCACCCATCACTGTTCATGGGTCACTATTCAGCACCAACTATTCACCAGTCACTATTCACCATTCACCAGTCACTAAATTACAGTGTATGTCAAAGCTGATCGCTATTATCATTCTTGCAATAGTTATCTATGCTGTTTTTACCATGCGCAAAAAACCAGGCAGCTCCGCCCGTGCACCGGGCGGTAGCGGCCCTGACCGCCCGGCCGATGCCCCTTCTCCCAGCCAGGGGCCTTTTCAGTCTCCTTCTTCGGGGGGCTATAGCAAATGGGTCGGCGGCGGGCTGGGCTGGGTATTCGGCGGGCCAATAGGGGGGATACTCGGGTTTGCCCTGGGTTCCATGTTCGAAGGGATGAATAAAGGCACTTATGCCTACCGGGGAACCCCCAGGGGCGATTTTTCTATGAGCCTGTTAGTGTTATCAGCCGCAGTCATGAAGGCCGATAATAAGATTGTTAAATCGGAGCTCGATTATGTACGGAGCTTTTTCATCCGCCAGTTTGGAGAAGAAGAAGGTTCACGCCTTATGCTGATGCTCCGTGAAATACTGAAACAGGATATCCAGGTACAGGAAGTAAGTTCCCAGGTAGGACAGTATATGGATTATTCATCCAAACTCACCCTTCTTCATTACCTCTTCGGTATTGCCGCCGCAGATGGGGAATATCATCCCGACGAAGTTTCGGTAATTGAAACAATATCTGGGTACATGGGCATCAGCAACCAGGATTTTACTTCGGTAAGGGCCATGTTTGTGAAAGATACCAACTGGGCCTATACGGTGCTTGAAATTACCCCCGATGCCAGTAATGAAGAGGTAAAGAAAGCCTTTCGCGAGATGGCTAAAAAACACCATCCCGATATGGTCGCACAGCTTGGTGACGATATAAAACGCGCTGCTACTGAAAAATTTCAGAAGATAAGTGCAGCCTACGAGGAAATCAGGAAACAAAGGGGGATGATCTGATAATCCCTTTACTTATTAATACTGTCGAGCTCCTCAAAGGAAAGGTCCATGAGCTCGAAATCTTTCCAGCCCTTAAAATCATAATGCCACCACTCGCTCGGGTAGACTGAGAAACCGTATTTTGACATGGTTTGTATCAGAAGCTGCCTGTTTTTCTTTGCATCTTCTGGGATCTGCTGATAAGTGGCGCTTGCCCGGATGCTGAAATCATCAAAAGGTGTGGGCATAACAAGTTCCTTCCCTGTTTTCAGTTCAACCAGGGTCACGTCCACGGCACATCCCCGGTTATGCCTCGACCCGGTGACCGGGGAAGCAACATATGCCGTGTCGTGTATGATGTCCCAGAAAAGCAATGTTGCGGCATATGGCCTGTATGCGTCGAAAACTTTGAGCCCAAGGCCCTGTTGGGATAATTCATGCTCTGCTATGGCAAGCGCCCTGGCCACCTTCAGCCGCGCAAAAGCGCGGGCCAAGGTATAAACCTTTTTGTGGGTAAAATTATTACTCGTTGCATATCGTATGTCAGGCACTATCCCTTGCACAACTTTCTGCAGGTCAACAAGTCGTTTCAGGCTGTCCTTCGCCACCAGCGCTGAATAGGCTTCCGTGCTTGAAATGATATTCAGATTGTACGGATTCTTCTTTATTTGCTGGGCATTAAGGCATCCTGAAAGCAGTACAAGAACGATGAAAATTGAGAAACGGATTGGTTTCATATACTTATTTGGTTTTTTATAACTTCGCAGGCCTGGGAATTAAGTTTCTCAAAGTTCTGAAAAATTAACTCATTTACTACCGATGACCGAACTTTTGTTTACACCTTGCCGGCTTGGCCCCCTCACACTCCGGAACCGATCAATCCGCTCGGCCGCCTTTGAAGGAATGTGCCCCGGGCATATGGTTTCTGATGATTTGTTGAACTATCACCAAGCTGTTGCCGTTGGGGGGATTGGAATGACCACGGTGGCCTATGCCGCTGTTTCTCAAAGCGGGCTTTCATTTGAACACCAGCTATGGCTTAGAAAGGAAGCCGTGCCCGGGCTCCGATCCCTTACCGATGCCGTTCACAAGGCGGGAGCTGCAGCGGCCATTCAGATTGGCCACTGCGGCCAGATGGCTAAAACCTCTGTCAGCATAAAATGTTTATCCCCATCGGGGAAATTCAACCTGTACGGACCAACCTGGCCCAGGGCTATGAAGAAAAGTGAGATTCTAAGTGTGGTCACTGATTTCGGGCAGGCTGTAAAACTTGCAAGGGAAAGCGGTTTTGATGCGGTGGAGGTGCACGCAGGCCATGGATACCTTATAAGCCAGTTCCTCTCACCATACACCAACAAGCGGAAAGACGAATACGGGGGTTCATTCCAGAACAGGAGCCGCTTTATGAAAGAGGTGATTTCGGCGGTCATGGAAGCGGCCGGGGCCGATATGGCAGTCCTTGTAAAAATGAACCTTCGCGATGGATTCAGGGGGGGGATGGAACTCGACGAATCGATTGAAGTCGCCCGCACCCTTGAGAATATTGGTGTCCATGCTCTTGTACTGAGCGGAGGCTTCGTAAGCAGGGCACCGATGTATGTCATGAGAGGGCGGATGCCGGTAAAAATCATGGCACATTATATGCATGAGAAATGGATGAAACCATTCGTCAGGTGGTTTGGGAACCTGTTAATCAAACCGGAACCCTTTACCGAAACCTATTTTCTTAAAGATGCATTACAAATCAGGAAATCGGTAAAACTGCCATTGGTATATGTTGGAGGTTTGGTTTCTAAAACCGGTATCGAAAAGGTACTGGGCGAGGGTTTCGAATTTGTCCAGATTGCCCGCGCACTTATTCATGACCCGGCACTTATCAACAAAATAAAAACCGGAGAAATTTCTCTCTCCGGTTGTAATCATGCAAACTATTGTATTGCAGTTATGTACTCAGGGAAAATGGCTTGCTATCAAACTGAAAAAGACCGCTCCGCTCCCTGGCTTAAATACCTTGAAGGAAAATTGCCCTAAAAGGTTTTAACAAATTTCTGCACTTTCCCATTCCCGTCTTTGCCTATCCTAATGAAATAAAGCCCTTCGGGTAAATCACCCAGGTCTATGACAGCAGGGCTTCCTGAGATTCTTATGGGTCCCATTACTCTGATACTGTTCATATTATAAATATTAGCTTCGTCGGCGGATGTCGCTAAGGACTCCGACACTATGGTCAGTTTTGATTTCACCGGGTTTGGATAAATTGTAAATGTTTCTGCTGCCTGGTTTGCAACACCCAGTGCCGCATCCTGGATCAGGTCAACCATCTGGTCGGGAAGCCCGCTCACGCTGACAGTGATCATAGCGGTGCGCTGGCTGCCTGTTGTATTTGCAGTGTAATTAGCCGTGATATTGCCATTCCCGGTCCCGGAGGGAGTCACAGTGCACCAGGTTTGATCACTGGTGCATGACCATCCTGAATTTGATGATACACTATAGTTGGCGCTGCCTGCGGCCTGGCCGACATTCTGGGAGGGGGGCAAAACGATGAGGGTAGGGGTTGCCCCGGCCTGGGTTACTGTGACGATTTGATCAGGTGCCCCTGATGCAGTCACTGTTATGCTGGAAATACGCTGGATAATCGAAGTGTTGGCACTGTAGGTTATATTGATCGTACCATTCCCGGTTCCCGAAGGGGTACAGGTACACCAAAGTACATTGCAATTCGCGTTCCAGCTTGCATTTGAACTCACTGTGAAACTCGTACTTCCTGCCGACGCGGTAACATCCCGGTTCCCCGGGGTAACTGAAAGGGTGCTGCCGGCATCAGAGGCTGTAAAGGAAGCTATCATGCCCATGGCAGCATGCGGTGTGCATACATAATTGTAGGTGCCGGCAACCGTTACCTTGTAGGAAAATGTGGTGTTTGATGAAGTGATCAGCTGATCCCATGCTGCGGCTCCTCCCGGGATTGAAGATGATGTCGTGGTATGGGAACCGGATGACCAGACCCACTTTACAGTATCACCTACATTAACGTTCAGGCTCGACGGGTTGAAGAAAAAATTGCCTACCATCACCTGGTAAAGGGTGGCGTTGGCTTTTTGAGCGGTGAATATTCCTGCCATTAGTATGAGGACAGAGAAAAGGTATATTTTCGTTTTCATAAACTTGTCAAAATTTAAATTAGACTAATTAAACGCAAAGATACAGCATAAATCATCTCGTGTCAAGAATTATTCTAAATAAGTTATAAAGAAATTATCAGGTAAAGCTCAGATCAGCCCGGTCAGTAAGCCGTCTCATGGTTTGAATTTGTCTTGAAGATTAGGATTAATTCCTGCAGGCAATACTCCTTAATTTATTTGTTTCATTATAATTTCACGCCCTGGCCTCATGATGGCTCATGGTTAATCGTGAAACCTCCAGCTTATGCCGAATTTAAATGAAGCATCCTGGTTCGGATAATGAGGAGTGGCCCAGTAATTCCTTCCTTCCAGGAATGAACCCCAGTTTGTGTAAGCCACAAAAAATCTTGCCCTCTGGATCTTGATATTAATAAACACGTCCATGTACAAATAGTTGCCGATCTGTTTGTTGTCCTGGAGGTAATAAGACCTGAGAGCAGGCATGTAACCATCAGCGTAGTACAGGGTATTATAATCAAAACTCAGGCCTGGCTGCAAGAGGGCGGCTCCTTTAAACAGGGGCTGTGAGTAATAGATGCTGAGATTTCCCATGAATGCCGGAAGCCGGAGGACGTTAGTTCCCTGCACAGTCTGGTATGCCAGTTGGGTACGGATTTTAAATCTCCAAAGGTTAACGTCGGTATTGAAATAGGCATACAGGTAGCCGAACTCATTTTTAAATTGATCCGGATGTCCGCTGGAGTCAAGGTAAACATAATTCGTGATACGGTTAAAATTAAAACCGGCATTCAGGAACTTGTATTTATAATCAAAACCCCCGGAAATCAGTCCCTGTTTGTTAAAGGTATTATTCCAGATGAAATTGTTGCTGACATAGTGGTTGTAAAACCAACCTGGTTGCTGGTAAGAATATATTCCCGACAAGGTGATAGTACCACCGTTTTTATCCTGTTTCCCAAGTATAGTGCTTAGATTTACCCTCAGGCTGAAGTCTCCCTCATTGTAGTCACCTAATACATAATCTCCGTGGGCTTCCAGCAGCAGGCTTGAAAACGGCTGGAAATATAAAGCCACTTTAGGTATGTATTGTATAAAATACTTGTGTTGAAGGTTTGCGCTGTCCTTCCTGTATGAAAGATGAATGTATTGTTGCTTTATCCCGGCTTCAAGCTGGAGCAGCCTGAGTTTTTTATCTTTTCTGAAGGTAGGGTTTGACCAGGTTAATTCATTTACTATCCTGTCGGTTGTAATTGAATCCCTTGTATTGCCGTTGAAAAACGTATTCTCATAGTACCCTGAATCGGCACGACTATCAATATAATTCTGTACCTGGCGGTTAAAATAAAATGCGTAGGTCAACCGCCCCAGGTCCATATGGCTGTTATTGAGGAATGCCGTATCTTTTTCATCTTTTGCATGCCTGGAAAGGTTAAAATAATGTTTGGTATAGAAACCCGATTCCTTCATCCTGTTTTGAGCTGACTGGAGGTTTACGGTGATTGTCTGGCGGTTTTTTTCGATGCTTTGCTCGAACAGGCTGTCTCTGACAATTCCGCCGTTCTCCAGGTTCAGGATACGGTTAAAGATAAAGTTTGTGATAAACCCATACCGTTTGTCTTTTGTGATATACTGCAGTGTTAATACGAAGTTGATTTCGTTGGTTCTCTGTCTGAGATATGCTCCAGGGGCGTTCATCACATGGAAATCAAACCCAAGGTTAAGGCTGCGGTACAGGTTCCGGCTGAAGATGGCATGAAAGGTGTTCTCTTTTTTGGATCCCTGGAAATAAGATACTTCTGTGAATGTTTTAAATATCTTAAAATACCTTACGCTATCGTTCAGGTAAAGATATGCGTCAAAGGAGTGGATACCGTAGTCCCATCCGCTTGCTCTCATGAAAGGGTAGGGGATAAGGCTTTTGTAGTTGGATCCTATATTTCCCAGGTTGGCAACGAACCTGTCTTTTTTGTGCAGGGGGTCATAATCCTGGAACCCTGCAAGCGCGGTGTCGTAGGCATGGGTGTTGAGCTGGCCTATTTTCTCGAAATCATTGTAAAAAAACGAAACTATGGTAGAGTCACGGACAACTTTCTGTTTTTTTAATTTTTTGGTAAGGCTGGTGGAATCTGACGGTAACACTAAAGCATGGGCTGTGCAGTCGAGTAGGAGGAGTAACGAAAGGAATGCAATGAATTTCAGTGCCCGCATGGGAATAACAGATTCGTCGGTAAAGTTAAGTATTTCGGCCGGGAGGGGCAAAAAAAAATCCCGTTCGGTTAGGAACGGGATTTTAGAAAAGATCGGCGACGACATACTCTTCCGCTTGATGTAGCAGTAC
>JBAXIO010000015.1:0-110662 GCA_037138335.1 Bacteroidota bacterium | reverse complement strand
AAGAATCAACTTAAAAAACACCGGATCGCTGCCCTAAGATTGGGGTACATTATAGAAATACAAAAGCCTTTTAAAACTTTAATCTCTTCGGAATGCCAGTACGTAGTGAAAAATTAAAAAGAAATAATTATGGGTTTAAAACCTCTTTGAATACTGCTGTATTCACAACCAAATTTGTACTTAATGAAAATAAAGTAATTACAAAGGTCTCACATTACAAAGAGGATGGCGCTTGGGAATTTTTTAGTGATGATGAATTTATTGAATTTGAAAAAGTTGCAAAATTGGTTTCTCTTGAAGAAATTCTTGATTTAGATCCAAGTATAAAAGACTTATTTAATTTAAAAGAAGGATATCAGGCCATTCGTATGTCTCTAAAGGATAAATGGATAATTAATAAAATATGAATAACGTGCTCTAACATGCCGCTAACCGTAACAAAACATACGTATTGTTGCTTCTCAAAGGCCCTGCCTTTTCTGCTTTTAGCGGCGGAGCGCTAGCGGCAACTTTAAAATTGCATAATACAATTAGATGAACATAGAGATTTATAAATACTGATAATCCAAATTCCAAAAATAAATTTGAAATTCTCGCACCTGAAATATTTGGCAGTCAATTCAAGAATGCATTTAATAGTTGCAATAACGTCTATAAGTATTGTAGGAATAGTTTTATTACTTATTTTCATAAATATTGACAAGAAAGATAAAAATATTAAACCTGTACAATTAACGCTTTCTCTTATAAGCGATAATCGTTTTCTTAATTCAATTAAAGTAGGATAGTTCGGGTGAAAATAAAAACAGCCGCGAACAGCGTATTTTATGGGACATGGTACACCAATGATGCAAAATTTTATAATCATATTGATTAGTTTACTTTTTCTAACTGACTGTTTTGCAGATGAGCAAAGGATTCAAACAAGATTTGAAAGTAAAAACAAAGAATATTCAGTTCAATATAAAAAGAGCAAATGGATTCTTACCGATAAATCAGGCTCGGTAAAATACAAATTCCAAGACCAAGGGTTTACAAGCATGACATTATTTGCTTCAAATAATGGACAAAAGATTGTTGTGATTGATGATTTCATGGAAGGACACATAATTGCAGATAGAAAAGCTTTATGGATTTTTACTAATGGAATTTTGGCACAAACTTTTAAATTAAAGGATTTGATAGGTGATACTTGCAATATTTCCATGTCGATATGGTATACGGGTTGGTGCATTGAAGACTTTGGATTTATTGATAATCAAGATCATTTTTCAATTTCGACATACGAGTTGACTGATTTTGTCTTTGATTTGAACACTGGAGAAATCATCAGATGTAAAAAACCTAAGGGGTTTGATTCGGAAACGCTTATTGTTTTTGGAGAATTCCGAAAAGGTAATGGAGAACAAGCTACTATGAAGATTGAAAGGTATATTTCCGGTGAATTGCAAAAAGAAAATAAGGTTTCATTTACAACAAAATATTATGGTTCAGGCATTTGGATGGAAGTATTGATGATTAAGAACGGAATTGACTTAACTCCAAAAAAGTATCGTGGTAGGATTCTTATAAATACCTGTTTGCAAGAGTAAAGAAGGTAAAACGTGCCCTAACGGGCCGTCAGCCGACTAATGCGGATAGGTTTCGGTGGCAGCCATTCACCAAACCAATACGCGATAAAGGAAAAGAAAAGAAACAACAAGTAAATCCCTCACTGTGGCTGTATGCGGGCTTTGCGTGCATTACAAAACATAGGACATGAAATATTTTCTTCTGTTTTTCAACCTTATCGTTATCCATTTTCCCTTAAATGCCCAATCTAATGACATAACGAAACCTTTTAATGAATTTACAAATCTCTTTCATGACAAATCAACCCCTTTGAACCTTGACAGAAAAACAATTTTCGGATTAGCGACTTATAACACAAAAGAATATAAAGAAATCTCATCAATCTATCAAGGTTATCTGCTTTCCGAATTATTAAAAGATTCGACTAATTGTAAATTTAGATGCATAATTAATTTAAAATATTCAAGTGAACTTATACTATTATTAATTGCAAAAGATATCTATGAAAACGGTGATCAAATAGAATTAGAGTTGTATTTGGATTTATATAAGCAGGATGGTGAAATAATTGATTACAAATACATTTCAGGTTTTAAAATTGATACCAAAGAAAAATTTGCAGAAATAGAAAAGGATCTCAAGGTTACAACAAAGGAATACCAATTCAGTATTTCTAAAGAACAGAAACATCCCGATTTATATTACGCTCAGGAAACTATTGAAAATTGGGCTGTAACAATAACAGGTTTATTTGTCAAAACAAGGGAAATAATAACAAATGGCTATTTTAATGGAGATTGGGGAGGTTATAAACTCATTTACAAAGAATAAAATGTATGATAAGATGCAGCTAACCGCAACAAAGCCAACGGTAATGTTGAAAGCAAAGTTTTCACATAGCTGCGCTTAGCTTCCGGTGCGTTGTGCATCATTAGGAAATAGATAGTATTACAATAAAAAATAAATTTAAAATGATGAAACAAATGAAAGCCTTGTCTGTGAAAAATATGGGTCATCGGAAGTTCTTCAAAGCAAAGAGGTGGAAAAACTGGTTACGAAAAACAACGAGCTACTGATAAGGGTATATGCTGTTTTTGAAGGAATAGTGGATATTACGCAGCGAAACGGTAAACAATATTTTGCAAAATTTTTATTGGTTTAACTAAACCCAAAAAATCAATATTTGGTACCGAATTAGGTACGGCAGCTTTACAAATAGCCAAAGTGTTTGGGGCAGAAATTACGGGAGTTTGCAGTTCATCCAATTTTGAAATGGTGAACAACGTGGGAGCTGATAACGTAATTGATAATACCATAGAAGATTTTACAATAAATGGTCTGACTTATGATATCATATTAGATGCATTAGATGGCCGGGTAAAAGCAGCCATCTAATAAAAACAAGATGAAGTATTCAAGCCTTATAATTTTTCTATTGAAAGAACATCGCATAAAAACAGGAATTGGTTTTGAAGCTTTTGGCTGGTATGCAGTTCTTATTTCAAATCCGCACGAAGAACCCTCCAAATGGAAAATGCAATACATTGAGGGTCAAGAGACCTACGGTTTTATTGTAGGTTCATCCGCAGTTCTTAAAGACGAAAAATATCTTTATGCATACGGAGCCGTTGAACCTGCTACTCACGAAGTGTATTTATTGCGATGGAAATTAGACGAAGCATACACAGGAAATTTAGCAAACCCTGAATGGTGGATAAATGGGAAATGGGCAGAGAGAAAGACCCTGAAACCTGTTCCTGAACCTTTATTTATCGGGGGCACGGAATATTCAGTTCATTATGACTCCTCACTTAAAAAATATATCCAAATTCAATCATTTGGATTTGGTGAAGGGAAGATTGGCATAAGAATGTCAGATAGTTTGCAGGGTAAGTGGACAGAGCCTTTTATGTTTTATACACCAGAGTACCCTGGTGTAAAAAGTCCATTCATGTATGCTGCAAAAGCTCATCCTGAATTACCCGGTAAAGGAATATACATTACTTACAATGTCAACAGTTTTGATTTTAGTGAATTAGCTGAAAATCAGACCATTTATTTTCCTAAATTTATCCTGATGAGAATTGTAAAGAATGATGAGGACTGATCGGCTGCGAACAGGTTTGAAACCTTAACAAAGCTAGTGCATTGTTGCCTGGCAAAGGCGATACCGTGATACATTTACGGGCCACATGCCATGCCCAATTAAAAGGAATTAGTATAAATTGAGGATAAATAAATGCGCTAATCAATAATATGTGAGTGTTATCATTAAAACAAGAAGTTCCGTACCTTTATTAAATGAAACTTGATGTTGTTATAGTTAAGTCCGCACAAAAGAAAAGATGGTTATCAACACCCTGTCATGCCTGTTGAAGTTCCCGTTTAAGCTGATGCAGGCAAAGTTTCAGGTGGCATTATATAACCTAAACCACTTACAACCATGAAATTAAATGAATTTTTAAGAATCATATTATTAAGCAGTCTTTTTCTGCTATTTTTCAGTGGAACAGGAAGAATAAAGAATTTAGATCTCAAACCTGATGAAGCTATAATTATTGCAAAAATTCAAATTAACAATGGCAACTCATATTTGGGTAATAAATGGAACTTCTTATTTGATGAACGGCTATGGGCCAAATGGGCAGTTTGGCCGGATGAGAATAATTATATTTACATGAAAGTGCCCATTGGAAAACATTTTATCGCATTACTTCAATATAAGAGCTACCACTTAAACCTCCCGGATAATTATCTTACAATAGAAATAAAAGAAAGTAAAATCTATTATATAGGAGATATCGTATTGTATTGGAATATAAATTACTCTACGGAAACCGATAATTATAACGGAGGAGGGATCGCAGGAGGTGTTAAAGGAGCGTTGAGTGATTCGAAAAAACCCGGTAATAACGTTAAAGTGGATGTAAATGACAACTGTGATGAGGCATTAAAGTATTTCAATTCAAAATTTGAGAACCATAATGAAATTCAAAAAGTATTATTAAAAATAAATAACGGCTCCTGAAAAGCCTGCAACATCAATAAAAATAACACAATGCTGATTGTTAAATGTTCTGCCTTCCATGCTTTTTATGGCCAGGCCTCAGGCGAAGCGGCCGTCACTTTGACAATTCATATTTTACTAATTTCACATTCTTAAAAGGAGGTTTTATGGATATGCAAAAAGTTAATCGGTTCTGGCAAAGCGCAAACTTGTTTATTGCCCCGGTATTGCTGGTCATTCTAATTTATTATAGAAATTCCATGCCTTATTATCAATTTCTTTTATGGCTTCATTTGCCCTTTTTAATGATCCACGAATGTGAAGAATATGTTTTATCACCATTAAGTTTTAAAGAATTTTTCAATTTAAAAACTCCCTTTGGTTCCAAAACCGATCCCAATTACCCACTTGATGAAGGTTATGTATTCCAGGTAAACATTCTTATTGCCTGGCCGGCGGTTATAATCGGCGCCATTCTTGCCAATATTGCGCCCTGGGTTGGTTTCTCCATGATCCTGTTTGAATTGACGATTAACAATCTGATGCATACAATAATTTTTCAACCCAAAAAGCCTATCTATAATCCCGGTTTAATTACTAATTCTGTTTTACTTTTGCCTCTTGGCACAATAACTTTCCTTACAGCCCTCCAATTCTTTCATTGGTACGATTGGATTTTTTCATTAATTATGTCTACGGCAATCGTCGGATTATTGATGTTTAAAACAACAAGCCGTTTAGGCAAATTAAAACAGCAGTGAATCTTTGTAAGATTGAACATTGCCATGACTGCCGAAAACTATATTACAAGGATCCTTGGGACATCTGGTGCTCTCGGGCTGCTTCATTTATCTATAAGGAGGTCATTTCAATCAAAATCTTTTAAGCTCTTCTGGAGAAATTGGAATCCATTATTTGGATACTTACTATCAAAAAATGTTAACAGGCCTATTTCAAAGAAGCTCAATGGCGGGATTTCGTCTTTATTTACATTTCTGTTCAGCGGTCTATTTTTACATGACATATGGATAATGCCGCTGTTTTACATTATGTTTCATAAAGTCGTTTTCTTCCCGGTAACATTGATTTTTTTTTGCTTTTGGCTTGTAATGATTTTAGAAAGTAAGATCAAATTCCGAAACCATGTAAATAATAAAAACATTCATGTTTTAATAAATATTATTTATGTGATTGGATGCAGTATAACAGGAGGCCTGATCTCATCAATAATTTGAATGATGTATCACCATGAGTAATTATACTTTTTGCGTTTAACATGGTTAAACCATGCACACAACGAGACGTCATCCGCAGTCAATATCGATGAATCCTCAGGAAATCAATGGAGATAATGCCGTTTGGAAAAGCAATAAAATCATGCAAGTGAAGAATAAGCTGTTTTTATACATTTCTGTATTTCTTCTGTTTTCAATAACAGCCTGCCATAAAACAGCTGATGAAAATCAGGATCCCTGCAGTGGTCAAACCATCATTCCCTGGGCGCTTAACGGGCGGTTTTCCATCAAGGATTCTTCACTATACCGGATGACCTACGATACATCGGGATCCAATGCAGTTATAACCCTTTGGGCTTATTTTAACTATCCTTGTAAACGGGACTACGCAACTGCCAATATTCATATTACGGGTAACATCACAACAATTCCTTCACAAGTTTTTATGGGTTATTGCCCGGCAGCACCCGACGAAGAAATACCTGGCCCCCCGGTATGGTCAGGTCATTGGTACGAACGAAATGGTTCAATGAAAAAGAATATAAAGGATTGTGCAAGCCTGTTCGGGGTCCAGGTCTGGATCAGGACCACATACACCTTCAAATCAAAAGGGAGCCGTTATTATGACTTCCAATATTTGATAAATGCTTCTGAAGAGCTTTCATATTCTGTAACATACAGTAACTAGGCCTTAAATTTGGAATTAGAAAATGAAAAAGATATCATTATCAATATTAGTTATTGCGGCATCATTCTGTTCCGGTTTCGCTTTAAAGACTATATGTGCAAATCATTCTGACGAACAAACGAAAATGAAAAAAGTAACAGGTATAGGCGGCATCTTCTTTAAGTGTAAAGACCCCAAAAAGGTAAGAGAATGGTATCAACAAAACCTTGGTTTAAACACAAACAAGTATGGGGCAGTTTTTGAATGGTACCAGGGTGCTGACAGCACTAAAAAAGGATTTACACAATGGAGTCCTTTTAAAGAAACAACGAAATATTTTGAGCCTTCGACAAGAGACTTTATGATAAATTTCAGGGTTGAAAACATAGAAGCACTTGTAGAAGACCTGAAGCAAAACGGAGTCACGGTGATCGACAGCATTGAAACAGTCGAATATGGAAAATTTGCCCACATCCTTGATTTGGAAGGTAACAAGATAGAACTTTGGGAACCGAATGACATCGAATATGAAAGAATAGGCAAACAACTTGGAAGCAAGACAACCAAATAACAGACAAACAAAGGCGCTTAAGTGTTAACAAACCTATACCCGCAAAAAAGCTGAAAAATGTTTCTCAGAAAAAAAAACACCGCCGTCGGGTTTGCCGGTTGCCCGTTTGACATGAAAAAACAGTTAATACATCAACTGATATCATTACTTATCCTGGTAAGCCTGTCTTATTTCGCCAACGGACAATCGTCTGTAGCAATAACAATAGATGATGTTCCGAATACATCTAATTACCAGATGGGAAGTTTCAAATCCATCCTTTTAAATAAATTAGATTCGCTTAAAATTCCGATTACTATTTTTATTAATGGAGGAAATGTCTTTCGCAATGATTCCGTCGAGAAAAATTTTTCATTGCTGAACCAATGGATAAAAAGAGATTACATTACGTTAGGGAACCATACTTATTCGCATTCGAGGTATTCAAGCGTGGGGATAGATTCGTTCAAAATTGATGTTGGGAAAGGTGAAAATAATTTACATGAGTTAGCCCTGAAGCATAGAAAATCATTAAAGTATTTTCGATTCCCATATAATGACTTAGGTAAAGACAGCATTCAACACCAGGATATGGAAAAATACCTTTCTTCCAGGAATTATACGATAGCTCCTTATACTGTGGAGAGCTCCGACTGGATGATCAGTTATATTTATAACTATTATCTGGAGAAAAAAGATACCCTTAAAGCTAATGAAATTGCTGAAAGTTATATTTTAAAAACTATTGAATATTTTGATTTTTTTGACTCCCTTGCATTAAAGATATACGGAAGACGAATTAAACAAGTATACCTGTGCCATGATAACATCTTAAATGGCAATTATTTACCTAAGTTAATAAATGAGTTAAAAAAGAAAAGATATACTTTTATAAGTTTGGATGAAGCATTACAAGATGACGTATATAAACAAGAAGATAAATACTACAAGCCCTGGGGGGTTTCATGGTTATACAGATGGATGAATACCCGGGAAGAAATAACTTCTTTCCAAAAGCATGAACCTAAAGATGACTTATACGATTTATATTTACAATTGTCAAATCAAAATAAAAAATAAACATGGCTGGAAACGAAATCATAAAACACTCGCGAAAAGCCTATTCCATTGTCAAACGGATCGGGGAGCTTAACGACAGATATGACAGGTATAATCAGCAAATGCAATGAGATGATGCACAGGATTGATATGGAGCTAAATTAACAGGTGGGTACATTGAGTTCCGATTATGACAAGAGAAAAATTAAAACCAATCACAATATTGCTTAGCAATGGTTACGCCTTAGCTGCCTATAGCGGCCCACCATTAAGGTTGAACTAAAATCTTGAACAATGAAAAAGCTATTTTTCTTTCTGCTCATTCTTTGGAACAGTAATTCAAATGCCCAGACTGAAAATTACCATCCCTTTCCCGACAGCAATGCCCAATGGAATATCGATTTTCGGGTATTTGGATGGCCTGGTACTTATGAGGCATTGTATTCTATTGAAATTTCAGGAGATACATTGATAAACAGCCAGCAATACCATAAACTAAATACCCCATATATTCAAACATCGGGGAAATCAAAGGCCAATCTAATTTACGCTGGATATAAAGGCGCAATTCGACAAGACACCGTAAACAGAAAGGTTTATATTATTCCACCATCCGAGCTTACCGAGCAGCTTTTATATGATTTTACACTGCTGCCAGGCGACACTGTTAAAGGTTTTATTGAAACTTATGGGGATCAAAAGGATGTAGTAATTTCAGTTGATTCGGTTTTAGTTGGAAACAATTATAGAAAGAGATGGAATATTAACCTTTCTTATCAAATTTCACTTATTGAAGGAGTGGGATCTACTTATGGCTTGATTGAAAAATCCCCTGGTCAGGGTGCTGACTATCCTGATATATCAATAAGTTGTTTCCGTCAGAACTTTAATACAATTTATCCCGATACAACAACCAATTGTGATATTATTACCCAAATTAATCCTGTATTAAAAAGTAATGAACTGATCAAGGCCTACCCTAATCCTTCAAATGGAATCTTGAACATCGAAGTTGACCAGCCAAAAATGGTAAAAAAAATCCAGGTGACAGATTTGCTTGGAAATATTGTTTTTCTAAAGGAGGAAAATATACCTTACAATCTTAAAATTGAGAATTTATCAGCCGGGATATATTTTTTATCAGTAATCGATCTGGAAAATAAATGGATAACTAAGAAGATTCTAAACTACCCATGACGGGCCGTTTTGCACAATTCAATCAGAATAAATTAATTAAAACAGCCGTGGGGCTAAAGCCATGTCGCTGCAGCTTTATAACTGAAGCAAGACCAGTGATCAAACAATGAAGGGGACTGTCAAATGAAATATTTAATTATAGCATCAATGTGGGCAGGATACTGTGCACTTCACAGTTACCTGATAAGTATAGGATTCTCAAATCTGATGAATCGGTTATTAAAGAAATATTATGCATTCTACAGGGTTCTCTATATATTGATTTCATTGTTCTTGCTAATTCCTTTAATTAATTATACTGCCCAATTGGATAATAAAGAAATCATCATCTATGGACCGGTCCTGAATATCTTACGATATTTGCTAATTTCCGGTTCATTAATAATGTTCTTCTGGGCTTTTTTCTTTGACTATGATCCTTTATCTTTTTTTGGGGTTCGCCAGATTATAAATTTTGGAAAAGTCAAGAAAACAAACGAGTCCGATGAACTTAAGAAAAGTGGATTATTAGGCATAATGAGGCATCCGATGTATTTCGCATTGATCGTTTACTTATGGAGTCAAACACATAAGATGGCTGATATTGTTGTGAACGCAGTGTTAACGGTTTATATTATCATAGGGACTATACTTGAGGAGAAAAAGCTGGTTCTGGAGTTCGGGGAAAAATACATTAAATATCAAAAAGAAGTACCCATGTTAATTCCTTTTACAAAAGCAAAGAGGAAGCAAACTTAATTTTGTAATATAATAGCGGGCAATAACAATTTAAAGAATAAATTATGAATTGCAACATATTTTATACATTAGTCATTGTTTGCACAGTTACACATGCTGTCAGGTCGGTTTATGAAATATTAAAACATAAAAATAAATTGAAACCTGATCAATTTACTTTTATCATAGTTTTTTCAAACATGATGTTATTATGGATGTCATGGTTTGCGTTATGCGGCTTTGATGCATATAAAATTCCCACACCTGGAATTGTAAGGATTTTGGGCATGCTGGTAACCGTCACAGGGGTAATTGTATTCTTAACAGGGTTACTCACAATCAAAACATTAGAAAGTTATGAAGGGGATCTTATAACCAAAGGGATCTATTCAAAAATCAGACATCCTATGTATTTAGGCTTTATCCTTTGGTTAATAGGGTTCCCGATTTTTTTTGGAGCAGTTTTTTCATCATTACTTTCTCTTATCTTTATTGCGAACGTATTATTTTGGAGATATTTGGAGGAAAAAGAATTGATTGAAAGATTTCCTTCTTATATGGATTACAAGAAAACGACAATATTTTAAGAATGAACATGATGCCAATACAAAAGGCAGGCGGAATAAATCAATATTGCCAGCCTCTTACCAGCCCGCAACTAGTGCAGAATTATGGTTTTGTTACTTAACAAGGGATCTGCCATTACTGCTGTTGCGGGCAGAGTGTTTGCCCCAAACCTGTAAAAACCCCGATTACCATCGGTTCTATGAGAAATTCACATGATATAAGAGCTGGTTTCCTTCCTGTACTTTTGCTCCTTGTGCTTTTGGTTTCATGTAACAGGAATAAACTGTGTACGATGGAGTACCGTGAAATTTATATTACGGTTACTGACAGTTCAGGGAAAGCTGTATTACTTGATTCAACTTATACTGAGATTGTTTCTACGAAGAAAAAAATAACAGGAAAGACAGATAGTTTGAATAAAATAAAGGGGATGTACCTGCTATTTTCCGATTCCCAAAAAGACATGATAGGTGAAAACACGGAAACTGATTTTAAATTTTTTGGATTAATTGGTTCTGCAATAGTTGTAGAGGAGAATTACTTGATCACACAGGATGGTTGTCATATAAAACTGCTCACTGGAAATACTAATATTATTTTAAAACAATGAACAGAACGACTAGAAACACACTTATTACGCTAATTTGTTTTCTGTTGTATTACATAGCATCTGAGAACTTCGGAAAAATAATGCAAATTATCGACGTGCTCTTTAATTACAGGCTTTTCAGCTATTTCATTACATATATCTTTATTGGTGTCCCGTTATTTATAGGGACATACTTTATTAATAACAACTATAATATTCTTAATAATTTAGGGCTGTCAAAAAATATCTTGCGAGGACTTGTACTTGCTATTATATTCACCCTTCCAATGTTTATAGGTGGGCATATTTTTTATAAATTCAACCAGGAAATTATCATCTCCAAATTGATTGCAGGTACTATTTTCGCCGGATTTTTTGAGGAACTTTATTTCAGGGGGTTCTTATTCGGTCAAATTTTCAGGAATACAAAGCTTGGATTTCTTCCATCAATCATTATAGGAGCTTTGGTATTTGCGGCTGCACATTTATATCAAAGTCGAGACATTTCCACAATGACCGGAATCTTTATTACTACATTTATGGGGGCGATATTCTTTGCCTGGCTTTTTGTTGAATGGGATTACAACTTATGGGTTCCTGTTTTTATGCACACCCTGATGAACTTATCCTGGATTTTATTCAATATTAGTGACAATGCTTTAGGGAATATAAACTCTAATATCTTTAGAGGATTGACAATTGCAGTTGCAATTATTCTAACGATTTTATATAAAAGGAAACAAGGACAAACATTATCAATTAACCGAAACACATTATTGAAGAAAATATAACTGCCGTTCATAAACCGTTACTACAAGGAGCAATACTTTCGTTATGAAAAAGGTTGTTTTATTTATTTGTATCCTTGGATTTTCCGCCTGTGAAAATAAATCCGGATCTGATTCAGTATATTATTTAAAAAATGAACGAGATAGCGTAATTGGAACCTATCGAACGCCAACATTAAAATTATGAGGAGAGATAATGAACAACCACTGGCAACAGGGCAATGGGGATGGAAATATCATCATATGGGGATACCAACAAAAGAAAATATTAACAATGAAAAATACCTGGCGGAGTTCAAAATAGCTTTAGCTGGATTTGAGGAAAGCCCCTATGGAATAGAATGGATGAGATTTGAAGAGGATAGCAAGGTCCCTGAGTTGATAAAAAATGTACCCCACATTGCTTTTGAAGTAGACGATATAGATATGGAGCTGAAAAAACACAAATTCAATATAATTACCGAAACGAATTCACCAAGTGAAGGGGTCAGGGTTGTAATGATAGAACATAACGGGGCGCCGATCGAACTGATTGAATTTAGTAAAGGACTGAAAGAATAAATTCAAAAAGGATTTTATAAGAATGTTTAAAAGAAAAGCCAGGAAAGATGGAATTAAAAATAAATCAAGCGATTGTCTATTTCAAATCAGGATTAAATTGTGCCCAGGCTGTATTAAAGTCTTACTCAGATGATTTAAATTTTGACAATAACTTAGCTTTAAGCATTTCATGTGGATTTGGCGGCGGAATGGGAAGGCTCCAGGAAACATGCGGAGCCGTTACCGGATCATTTATGGTTCTAGGCATTTATAATTCTGAAAAGTATGCAGATAACAAGGACAAAAAAGATGAAACCTATTCCATGATTCAGAAATTTAGCAGCAGATTTAAATCAATCCATGGGGTATTGGACTGTAAGTCATTGTTAAAATGTGATTTAAAGACCCTAGAAGGACAACAGTTTTTTCAGGAAAATAAGCTTAATGAAATAATTTGTGAGAAATGCATAGCTGATTCGATCAGGATTATTGAAGATTTATTAACAAAATGATTGCCTGAGTGAAACATGCAGTAAATGACTTTAATGCTGATTTATTGTTACTTTACAATGGCGTTGCCTTTACTTCTTGCAGTTTTAAAATACTTTCGGTAGAGTTTTAAAGCGATAACCACCGGTAAAAAGGAGGGGAAAATGAAAAAAACATTTCTGGTTTTTATAATCGTGATAATCACATCGAATTTTGCAAAAGGACAAAATCCTTTCATTACCTGTACTGTCAATTTTGAATATAACCCATGCTGGGAGGCATCGTATTACAATGTCAGCATTCCCTCTTCCAACAATATCTGGCAGGTATCCATACCTTCAAAAACAGTGTTTGACAGCGCCTATTCTTCCCCGAAGGCCATACTCACCGACTCTTCCGGACCATATCCTGTTAATAATACCTCGAGCTTCATCATTAAACTTATCCCACCTGCTTATTGTGAGTGTGCACCTGTGATCGGGGCTGTTTATAAGTTTGACAGCGATACCCTCAGGGATTTCGGGAGGATAGAGTTTTCATTGGATCATGGCACAACATGGCTCAACGCCTTATCCGACACAGTGATCCCCGACGGATACTGGATCACCCCACGGCCGGTCCTTACAGGAAGAATATATCAGTGGAAAGAATTTACTGCATTTATTCCGGGTTATTATGTGACTGATACCCTTTATTACAGATTCACATTCATAAGTGACGGCATCCAGACAAACCAGGATGGGTGGATGCTCGATGACATCCAGCTGATAGACCATACCGAAGGCATCAGGGATACCAGGTCACCACATGAAATCAATATCTATCCAAATCCCGCTTCCGGTATTATTACCGTATCAATGAATAATTTTACAGAAAAGATGGATGTTTCGGTATATGATATCCTGGGACAGTCATGTCTTCAGCATATGATGTATAAAAACTATGAGCCTATCAATATTTCCAGCCTTTGCAAGGGCATTTATATGATAAAGATTTTTAGCCGGAACGAATATCATATGAGAATGTTTATAAAAGAATAACAGATCGTCATTTGTAAATGGTATTAAAAAGATAAAACCATGAAAAAGTTATTCATTTTGATCCCGCTGGCCATTATGGCGTCGCCTTCATTCGGGCAGTTCATATGGGAAATTACTTTCGAGGATCCCTCGCCGGTTGAACGTATTTTTATTGATACGGCTTCCAATCCCAACAACGTCTGGCAGATCGGAATACCACATAAAACAATGTTTAACAGTGCGCATTCTCCAACGCATGCCATCATGACCGACACTTTGAACCCATATCCTGTAAATGACACTTCCAGATTTGTCATTACACATGTAAGGCAGGGGCCCTGGGGCGGGAATGAATCGCTTTTATTGGACTTCTATTTTAAAATTAACACTGACTCCCTGTCTGATTATGGAACGATAGAAGCTTCGATTGATCATGGTGCAAGCTGGATTAATTTAATGACTCAGGACACGGTTTATGGATTCTACTGGCTCTCTCAAAAACCTGTCTTAAGCGGGAGAAAGAACAGCTGGACCCATTATTCAGAGGAGCTGAGTCCGCTTACTTATGCTGTGTGTTATTCCGACACCTTACTTTTCAGGTTTACTTTTATAAGTGACAACATTCAAACTAATAAAGAAGGGTGGATCATTGATGACTTCTTATTTCATGATTATTGGGAAGGAATAAACGAAGTTCAAAATGACAATTTAATTTCTGTTTCACCAGACCCGGCCTCAAATTATATTTTAGTCAGCGCAAATAAATTTTCTTCAAGTCAAAGAGTTCAGATTTTTACTTTTACAGGCCAGGTCCTTTATAATAATCCGAATTTCAAAGGTGAAAAAATTGATATCCGTTCCGTTCCTGACGGCATCTATCTAATTAAATACCTTGGCGATAAGAGCTTCGCATGGAAAAAGTTCGAAATATATCACTGATTGCTTAAAATGAATTTAGCTGCTGCTAACGAGCCGGTAAATAGTTACCGGGCTTATCAGTGTTGTTTGGCAAAAAGTTTACCTTTACTGTGTTTGCCCGCCGGGCATAGTGGAATAGTTACCGGAAAATTGAGAATACGATGGATTATAAGGAAAGAATGATGCTCGAATTGCTTGATACTGCTGTGAAGGAAGTCAACATCAGACAACATATGATTGGTTTGATTCAAAGGGTTGAGCAAACCCTTCAAAAGGACCCTCTTGCAATGATGGCCTGGGAACCAATCCCTTTAACTATGTATAAACAGAAATTACCCCCGGAAATCAAATCCAGCTGGGTTTTCATTTTGAGGAAAAATGCAACCACGGGGGCAGAACGACATCCAAACAGTATTCAAAGGATGATGTCGTACCTGGGCAATGGCGATTTTCAAACAAAATCTGGTTTAAAATGGGAATCAAATTTACTCGACAGTGATTTTAACGGGGACCTTGAAAAAAGATGGATCTCAATTCCGGTCAATGTTTGGCACCAGGGGATTGTCAATGATGAAAACTGGGTTGTTATATCATTTCATACTGCTGAAGTATCGGAACTTATTGAAGAGCGGGCCGAAGATGGAGATGAAAACAAGCTTCACAGTCAAAAATATGCAGAAATAAGTGAAATAAAATAAGAACCAGCAGGGAAGGCATACCGTATTGCATCCTGTTAATTCAATTGTATACCCGGCAAACAAAATATACAATATGAAATTTGTAAAAAAAACCCTCTTCCCGGTCCTTTTGGCAACGGTCTGGATCAGCGTTTCTGAATTTTTAAGAAATGAATTCTTTGTCAAATCATTTTGGACACAACATTACCAGACAATCGGACTTACTTTTCCTTCGGAGCCGGTCAATGGGGCTGTATGGGGGTTATGGTCACTTTTCTTTGCTGTCGCCGTGTTTATTATTGCAAAAAAATTCAACCTGGTACAAACAACCTTCCTTTCATGGTTTTTTGCATTTGTTATGATGTGGGTTGTTATCGGGAACCTGGGAGTGTTACCCTATGGCATGCTGTTATACGCGGTTCCCTTAAGTATCCTTGAATCTTTCATTGCAGCCCTGATCATCAAATCCTTTAATAAAGACTGATTCATATTCCGACCTGAATTTAACCAGACCATGAAAAAGACCTTATTCCTGCTGGCCGCCTGCCTTACATTCAATACTCTTTTTGCCGCATCGGTCGACACCAGCTCAGTCTATAGCTCCTGCATGAGAAAGGATATAAAATGTGTTGTCATCACACCTGAAACCTATAAAAACACCCGGCTGAGTTTCCCGGTTGTTTACCTGGTCCATGGTTACAGCGGTTGCTACAATACATGGGTAAAAGTAGTCCCGGAAATTAAAACCTATGCCGACGAGATGCAAATGATCATCGTTTGCCCCGACGGTGGGTTCAGCAGCTGGTATTTTGACAGCCCCGTTGATTCAACTTTTAAATATGAAACATACGTCAGCAGGGAAGTAGTTAATTATATCGACAGCCATTACAGGACCATCCCCGACCGCAATCACAGGGCCATAACCGGCTTGAGCATGGGCGGGCACGGGGCCTTATACCTGGCGCTGAAACATTCCGATATTTTTGGTGTCGCAGGATCAATGAGCGGTGGCGTTGACCTCAGGCCATTTCCCAAAGAATGGGATATTGCGAAAAGGATAGGAGATCCGGTCACCGACAGCCTTAACTGGAAAAATATGAGTGTGGTGAACCTGTTTGATCATTACCCCTCTATACCTGTTGCCCTGATGATAGAGTGCGGGACCGATGATTTCTTTTACCAGGTCAATGAAACTTTGCATAAAAAACTCCTGGGGATGAAAATACCCCATGATTATGTTCAAAGGCCCGGGGCGCATACGTGGGAATACTGGGCCAATGCGGTTGAATACCAGCTGCTGTTTTTCAAAAAGCATTTTAGCGAAAAGGGAAAATAAATTAATATTAACCCAAATCCGATGAGAACTGCATTTCTTTTTTTTATTTGTGTCTGCGGATTGTTTTTTCCCTCCTGCAGACGTGATACCAGGGTTGTCTGCGTCGGCGACAGCATTACCGAAGGCGCAGGGATGAACGATCAGAGCAGGACCGCTTACCCGGTGGTGCTGGGGCAGATACTGGGCCCGGGTTACCATGTCATTAACTGCGGGCGGAGCGGGGCGACCATGTTAAAACAAAGCGACCTCCCCTACTGGAAATGCAAGGATTTTTACAATGTGCTTACCTCTGTTCCCGATGTGATTGTGATTGCGCTCGGGACCAACGATTCCAAGAACTTTAACTGGAATGCCGAAAGGTTCGAGAAAGATTTCCAGGCGATGATCGATACCATACGCACCCTTAAACCGGGCCCGCGGATCTATGTATGCCTGCCTCCTCCGGTGTTTAAAATGGCCTGGAGCATTGACGATTCAACCATTGTGCACGGGGTCATTCCCATTATTCTAAAACTGAAAAAAACCAATGATTTCACACTCATCGACCTCAACCACTCCATGAGGGGAAGGCCTGAACTCTTTCCCGACGGGGTGCATCCCGATGAAGCCGGGGCCAGAGTCATGGCCGGGATCATTGCAGCTGAACTGAAAAAGTAAACTAGGCTGCCCGGGCTGCATTCGCCCCGGGTTAAAACTTATGTGGATGAAATTACCAGTGATCAGGATAAGGATAAACTTCAGGCTGTGGGTCCTTTTTCTCTTTATTGCTGCGGTTCCAGCTGCAGGACTTAACGGCCAGTCAAAGAAAGAATACATCCGGTACCTTAAGAACAATGCAGTCGACATAAAAGATACAGCAGCCTCCTGGGATGCTGTTGCGGATTCATCATTTTTCAAGTCTGATATTTTCTGGGTGGGCGAAACCCATGCTATCCAGTTTTCCTATGATGCCTTGTGGATACTGTTCCGGCGAATCCATGAGAAAACAGGGTTCAGGTATTACCTGCTTGAATCGGGTTATTTTTCGGAGTACTACCTGAACCGGTATTTTGAAAGCGGGGACGAGGGCTTCCTCAAGACCGTATTCATTGCAACCAAAGGGACCATGGGATGCAATGATGACGCCTATGAATTTTACAGGAAATTATACCGTTACAACCAGGGGTTACCCCCCGGTCAGAGAATTGAATTTGTCAGTATCGACATCGAACACCAATGTGTTGAAACCGATAAGTACATCCGCAGTATATTCATGAAATTCGAGCGGCCGAAAGACACAGCCGATTTCATCAACCAGTTTCTTGCCGGCCAGGGCTCTTATAAAATCCCATACAAAAAGCTGGCCGCTGATATGGAGGCTTACCCGGCCAAATACCAGGATATGCTGAAGGATAAATATTCAACTGTTCAATATATTGTCAGGAATATAAATTATCTTTATCTGGCTAAACAATCTGCGAACTGGGGTAAAACAAGGGACAGCCTGATGCTGGAGAATTTTAAAACAAGGCTGGGGGCCTTCGATCTGAAGAAGGCAAAGATCTTTGCCTATTTCGGAACTGTACATTGTTACCTGTCACGTTCCCGGCATGGCGAAATGATCGCCTCACTGATCAAACAGAATTTTCCCTCTTTAAACTGCAGCTCCGTCATGATGTTGTATACCGACTGCAGCAGGACGATGCCCGCCTGGCTGTTGAGGGAAACCGGTCATACTCATTTTCCCAAGGACAAGGAGTTTGTAAACATCAGGTTTGACAATGATCCCAGGCACATCCTCAGGGGAGCATCGGGGGCAGGCTATACTTTGTTCAACATTGACCGGCCCGGGTCGGTTTTCAGGTCTTCAGGACTTTACGTTGACGATATTGACAGCGGGTTTCACACGGCTGATTATTTCCAATATATAGTATTCATAAAAGATTCACCGGCATCAATACCATACAGCAAGTAAAACAAAGCGATATGAAACCCATGATTCTTTTTGCAGGCCTGTTCCTGATTTCGTTAGATCCTATGGTGCAATACCGGAACAATAGTCGTTAAGTTTGTAAAAAATAGAATCCCTTAATAAGTCTCCATCGACTTCTGAAAAACACTTACAATGAAAAAGCTCAGATACATCATCACTATCATACTGTTGATCATCTTTATCACTTCATGTACAAAGTGCGATGACTGCGGATATCAGCCTCCGGAGATAACCACCATCCCCGTCGGCGCCCTTCTTTCACTCACAGGCTCCGGAGCTTCCAGTGGACAGAGCTCCCAGGTTTCGATAGGATTTGCCCAGCAGGATATCAACACCTGGCTGTCATCCATCAATAAGAACGTTAGAATAAGCATCATCTATGCCGATACAAAGACCGATACTGCCGAGGCCCTTACGCAGTTAAGGATCTTTTGCGACAGGGGCATCCGTCTTGTAATCGGTCCGTACAGCAGCGCTGAGGTTGCGGCGATCAAACCGTTTGCCGATCTGCACGGGATCCTTATTGTAAGCCCGTCGAGCGTGGCTGTTTCCCTGGCCATCCCTGACGATAATATTTTCCGTTTTGTTTCCTGCGACGTGATCCAGGGCCAGGCTATGACTACCATGCTCCTGGCCGACAGCATCAGGGCCATTGCCCCTCTTATCCGCAACGATGTTTGGGGAAACGATCTTTTAGGTTCAACCACCAGTGATTATTCTGCAAAGGGAGGGACTATTGCCCAGGCCGAGAAGTATGATCCCAAGGCTACCGATTTCTCTGCAACGCTGGCCCACCTGAACACTTCGGTAGGAAACCTGCTGGGACCGATTAATCCGGACCAGGCAGCGGTTTACCTTTGTTCGTTCGGGGAGGGAAGCAACATTCTTTCCATAGCCGGGAATTATCCCCAGCTGAAGAAGGTACCATGGTACGGCAGTTCCGCTTTTGCGCAAAATGCTTCTCTTATAGCCGATACCGCGGCAGCCGGATTCGCTTATGCGCATCTCCTGCCCTGCCCGGTTTACGGTCTGGATGAAGAAGCGAGGGGCAAGTGGCAGCCATTGCAGGAAAGGATAAGTGCTGTAATAGGGAGGAACCCGGAGGTATACGCATTAACAGCTTATGATGCCGTTTGGGTAGGCCTGAAGACCTATCTCGTCACAGGCTCCCGGCCCGAGATCGAGACCTTCAAATTCGCCTTCGTGCAGGAAGCATCAAACTATTTTGGAGCTTCAGGGAACACTACCCTTGATGCTAACGGCGACAGGGCTTATGGGAATTATGACTTCTGGGCCGTGAACCATAACCCTTCGGGGTATTTCTGGCAGATCGTTGCCAAATACAATTCCGCTACGGGAACACTCAGCAGGCTTGTCAAATAATAAGCCGGCATGAGACTTTACCTGTTCGTCCTGCCGGCTTTGCTTCTTTTCTGCCCGGTTCCCGGCAGGATGCAATCCGCAGTCAAACAAGATCCGGATAAAACCCGGACTGTAAGGATTGGCATCTTTACCGACTGCCAGTATTGCAACTGTGAGCCCAGCGGGTTAAGGGAGTACCGGCTGACGCTGGCGAAGCTCGACAGCTGTATTGAAGTGTTTAACAGCCTGCCCCTGGATGCCGTATTCCACCTGGGGGATATGATAGACCACAATTACAGCAGTTATGACAGCGTGCTTCCCCGTTTTAGCAGGTTTAAGGCACCACTGAACCTGGTGCTGGGAAATCATGATTACATGATAAAGAAGAGGTACAAGGAAGGCCTGGTATATCATATCGGCCTTGGGCGTGAGGCAGGGGGGAAGGATGCAGTATGCCCGGAAGGCGCTTATACCAAAACGATAGGGAACTGGTGTTTTATTATTCTGAACGGCGATGACCTCAGTTACGTGGCTCCCCAGAGCAGGGAAAAGAAAGATGAAAGGAATGAGGTGGTCGGCGATTCGTATATGCACCTGGAGTATACCGGGATGCCCTGGAACGGGGGGATTGGGAAGAACCAGTTGCATTGGCTGGAGGTTCAGCTTGGGGCAGCCCAGGGGGCAGGGCAGAGGGTAATAGTACTCTGCCATTTCCCTTTGTTCGGGAAGGAAGACCATCTGCTTTTCAACCATACTGAAGTTTTTACCTTAATTTCGCGGTATCCATGCGTTAAGGCATATTTCAACGGGCATTACCATGCGGGGAATTATGTGAGGAAGGACGGGGTCCACATGGTTAATTTCAAGGGTATGGTTGATACTAAACAGAATACTTTCGGGCTTATCACCCTTACTCCCGACAGCATCATCATCAAGGGGTACGGAAGGGAGACTGACCGGAAATTAAAAATAAGATAGATCATATGATAGACCAGCATATATTAAACCCAAAGAGCCAGAAATTTTATGTCAGGCGGTACCTTGAAGGTATCAGGGACGAACTACGCGGGAAGAAAGTTATTGACATCCCCGCCGGGAACGGTGCCACATCGGAGATCCTGATGGAGGCCGGGGCTGAGGTTGAGCCTTTTGACCTCTTCCCCGAGTATTTCATGCTGAAGGGGCTTGAATGCAAACGGGCCGATATTACTGATCACATCCCGGTTCCTGATGAGCATGCCGACTGGGTCGCCTGCCAGGAGGGGATAGAGCATTTCAGCGACCAGCTGCGGACTTTCAAGGAGATCAACCGGGTGCTGAAGCCGGGCGGGAGGCTGCTGCTCACCACGCCAAGTTATTCCAACCTCTCGGCAAAGCTCAGCTACCTGCTGTTCGAGAGTGAGACCCATAAGCAAATGCCGCCGAATGAAATTGACGATATCTGGATGGCCGACAGCTCGCTGAGCAAAGAACTTTATCACGGGCATATCTTTATGATAGGCCTTCAAAAGCTCAGGGTGCTGGCCAGGTTGAGCGGCTTCAGGATAGCGGAAATAAGGTATATGAGGATGAGCAAAGGGTCGTTGGCCCTGTTCCCGTTTTTCTATCCGCTGATCTGGATCAGTTCGTGGATGCGATATTTCAGGAACATGAAGCAGCATGCCGGGATCCCATACAGTGCCATTAAGGAAGTATACAGGGAGCAGTTGAGGATCAACCTCGATCCGAAAAACCTCCTGAACAAACATACTTTTATCATTTTCGAGAAGGAGATGAAGGTGAAGGAAGTGGCATTCGGCTTTGACAGCGGTGTGAAGCCGTTCGGGAAGATCATGTAGGGGTGACTGGTGACTGGCATCGTGGTTTTTCGTAATTTTGGGGTCCTTTTAATGACGAGATGATCAAAACAGTTTCTTCCCTTCTTACAGTTTTCATATTCTGGCTGGCGTTTGCCCGGATCTGTGTGTTTGCACAGGCCGACGGCAGCACCAAAGCGGTTGAACTGTCAACCTTGCAAAGCGTGAAAAGCGAACGTGGTTTCCAGCGCTGGCTGGTGGAAAAGCCGAGAGGGTTATACAATAACACGAGTTTTGCAATAGTAAGCGGGAGGGGGAATTTATTCAGCGGGATGCAGACTGTATTCGGGTATAAGTTCAATCCCCACCTTGGTGTTGGCGGGGGGATAGGAATAGAACGTCTGGGCAACCTGCCTACCTACAGTTATTATACTGCCAATTTTACGTTTTTGCCGGTGTTTGCCGAAGTCAGGTATACCGCGCTTAAGACCAGGTTTACACCTGTGGTCGCCCTGCAGGGGGGATATAAAATACTGGTCAACACACCATCTTCCCAGATGGACGAGTGGATGACATGGATCTACCCGCCTTTTGCCTGGAATTATTATTACAATTACGACACTTATACCAGGGGCGGTTTGTTCGCAAACCTGGAGATAGGTGTAAACGCCAGGGTTTACAGGCGTCTCGGGATTTATGCTTCAGTGGATTATTCGGTATGGTCCGTTTCGGGAACAAATCATTACTGGGTTTATAATGCAACTGAGTTCGACCCGGGCAAGGTAACTGCTGTTGTAACTGAATACACCCAGGCTGTTCTCGCTTACCAGGGTATTTTCCTTTTCAGGATTGGGTTTACATTCTAGAACACCCTTCTGGCAAAATTCTTAATTGTCTTCAGGGTAACTTCAGGGGCTTCAATGTACCCCATATGTCCGCAGTCACGCAGGATCAGGGTTTCGCTTACAGCAGGCAATGAGATCATATCCCAGAGTTTTAATGCCGGTGCTTTCGAGTCTTTCAGCCCCAGGATAAACAGCACCGGGAGTTTAGTTGATTTCAGAAGGGCTGTCTGGTCCTTACGTTCGAGCATTCCTTTAAGGGCTGCAACTATACCTTCACGGGGGATCTCCCTGGCGCACCACATCAGGAAGTCGATTTCCCTGCTGAATTTCTTGCGCGATTCCTCAGGGAACAGCCCGGGGATAAACATTGACAGAAACCCGAAGCGGTCCTTTTTCACAACTTCAATAGTGCGGGTCCTGTTTTTCTTATCTTCGGGCGTATCGGCGAAGCAATGGGAATGAAACAGCCCGAAGCCTTTAAGCCTGCCCGGATGTTTTGACGCAAAGGCCAGGCTTACATATCCTCCCATGGAGTGGCCGATAAGAAGGGATTTTTTCAGCTTTAGGTGCTTGATGACTGCCGATACTGAATCAGCCAGGATTTCCATAGTATGAACTTCGGAGAGGCATTCACTTTTACCATGACCGGGCAGGTCGATGCATACTACCCTGTAATTTTTTGAAAGGCGGGCCGAAAATTGCTTCCATATCCTGAGGTCTTCTGTGAATCCGTGCAGCAGGACTATAGGATCCCCTTTGCCATGATCAGTGTAATAGATTTCTTTGCGTTTATATGTTGTGTAAGGCATTGCGAGTAAGTTAAATATTGGGTGCTTGGTTTAACAAAGGTATTATTTATCTTAGATCCTTTCCTTTATTTTGGATTAAGACCAGGGCTTACCGTACGTTCATACCCGAATGACAATACTTTGTGAAATTTAAGGTTTATGTGCATTTGCTGCAGGATTGTCGCTGTTTATTGATTTTCCCGCGGGTTTCGGAGAGGGCACAGGCATGGATCCCCCCAGGATAACAACTGACAACAGGTTGTTGACAAAAAAACTGATCGTGGAATAAGTCAGGGTTTAATTGGCTTTACATTTACAGGGTAATTAATCGGGAGTTATGAAATTCAGCCCGGGTCTTACCCTGGTCTTGATCCTTTTAACATTCAGCCTGGCAGGACATGCCCAGGTGAAGCATGATATTTCCAATTATAATTCAGTGCTTTCCAATACCGGGCAGTTCGGGTTTACCTTCGGCCCGGCCATTTATCACGGGGATCTGAATGTAGGTAATTTCAACCTCAAGCGTTCTACGGGAATGGCTGCAAGCCTTTACGGACAGTATTATTTTTCGAATGTTTTCGGGTTTCGGATTTCCCTTTACAGCGGGATACTTAACGGTGGTATCAAGTATTACGAAAAAAGCGGGCTGCAGGTTGAGGATTCCTTTACCGGGATCATATTGGAGGGTGACCTGCACTTGATTGTCAATTTTTCCAACCTGTTTTTCAAGCCAAGTTTAAAAAGGAAGTTTTTCATATATGGCAGCCTGGGCCTGGGTTATGCAGGCTGGTATTCCAAACTTACAAATAAGGTTTACAATTATGATTCCATGCAGTATGACAACCCCCTTTCAAATTTCAATGCATCATTAGTAATCCCGGCGGGCCTGGGGTTTTACTACCGTATTGGAAACAGGATAAATATCGGGCTTGAATACAGCTATAAGACATATTTTTCCGACAAACTTGATAATTCCACGGGAGGTTATCCTTACGATGCCGTTCATTATATTGCACTGAATCTTTCGTTCAACCTGGGCACGGGCCTGGCGAAGGGCCCGGGCAGCAAACCCCGTAAAACGGCACAGCTTCAGCCATCTGATTATCCCATTTCGTACCCTGTTTATTCCCCTCCCCCCCCTGTGGAATATTCTCCCCCGCCTGAAGTGAAACCGATGGTGATACCTCCCCCAAGGATGGAATATCACAAAGAGGAGCCCGTGTCCAAAGCGAATGTTAAGTCGAGGGAGGTGTTCTGTTATTCAGTACAGGTGTTTGCTTTTGACAGCCACAGGTATTCGGCTGCATGGATCAAACAGCATTATCATATCGCCGAAGAAGTACGGCTTGAAAAGGAAGGCAGCGTGGAACGCTTCGTGGTGGGCAAATGCGCAGACCTCGATTGTGCCAATGCATTAAAAGAGAGGATGAAGAAACACGGTATAAAGGATGCATTTATTGTTGCTTACAAGAACGGCAGGCGTCACCATTCGGTAAAATAATTTGCTTTCACGAATTGTTTTACTTATCTTTGTCCTTACATTATTTTTTTAAATTAAAACTATCCCATATGAAAACACGCGTTTATATTTCATTAGCAATTTTGCTTGCGATCCCTCTTATCTATCTTTCGTCCTGCAGCAAGATTAAGGAACTTACCGCTGTAGACGTATCGATGAAGCTTCCGCGCACCCATTTCACCTATACAGCAACGAATTTAAAATCAGGTTCGGAAGTTATCCTGTTCTCAGAGCATGTGACTGTAAATCTTGACAGTATCCTGAGTGTTTATGGTTTGTCATCAGGAATCATCAACAGCACTACGTTTACTTACCTTGCAGTTACCATTGAACAGCCCGCCGATTCAACATTTCATTGGCTGAGCTCCATGCGGGCGACGATTGCCGATAATGCCACTTTCACACCTGAGAACGTGGTAGGCAGTGTGACCAATACTGATCCGAATGCCAAGACGGTAATTATCACAACAAACAATGTGAACATCCGTCCCTATCTTACCAACCCCAGTTTTTATTTAAGGGTTTATGGGGTTATAAACGGGCCATTACCTGCCGTAACCATTGGCATGTTCCTTGACGGGACCATACAGCTTCATATTGAGCCTCTATAGTAAAACCTGGTTTAATAAAACAGGCTGCAAGGTAATCTTTGCAGCCTGTTTTATTAAATAAACCATCGGGATAAATCAATATTCCCTTTATGATCCGGGCTGTTACCTTTGAATTTAAAAATAAACCGACAGGAGTTGCCTCATGAATGCAATGTCAATGACATCCCTGGAAAGGGTTCTTAAAACACTTGGGCACCAGGAGCCTGACCGGGTCCCCTTGTTTCTCCTGCTAAGCATGCATGGTGCAAAAGAACTCGGGTTAAGCTTAAGGGAGTATTTCTCCCGTCCCGAACATATTATTGAAGGGCAACTCCGCCTGGGGCAAAAATACCAGAATGATTGTATTTATACCTTCTTTTATGCCCCTGTCGAGAGCGAAGCTTTTGGCGGGGAAGTGATATGGTCCGATGATGGGCCGCCTGTTTCAGGGGAACCAATTATCAGCGACATAGAGCATATCAGCCAGCTGAAGCTTCCTGATGTAAGATCCAGCAAAGCACTCCAGAAAGTTTTTAAAGCGACTGAAAAGTTAAACCGGGAGGTTGGAAATAAAATACCTATTATCGGTGCGGTCATGTCGCCTTTTTCATTACCGGTCATGCAGCTTGGTTTTGAAAAATACCTTGAATTGATTCATTACAGGCCTGACCTTTTTAACCGGCTGATTGATATTAACAGGGAGTTTTGCATTAATTATGCCAATGTGCAGCTGGAAGCAGGGGCCACGGCAATATGTTATTTCGATCCTGTTTCTTCAACCACCATCATCCCCCGTGAGACTTACCTTGAGACCGGATTCCTTATTGCCCGGCAAACCATTGCCATGATAAAGGGGCCCACGGCCACACTTTTCGCTTCAGGGAGGATACTTGAGATTGTTGGCAATATTGCAAAAACAGGCACTTCCATGGTTGGTGCCGGTTCCCAGGAGGATATCGGCATGATGAAAGCGGCCTGCAAGGGAAAACTAAGTGTGCTTGGAAATATGGACGGGACCGGGATGCGTTCCTGGGACAAAAATAAAACTGTCGATATTGTGAAGGACCTTATCAGGAAAGCCGCGCCGGGAGGAGGTTTTATACTTTCCGACAATCAAGGGGAGATCCCTTTCCATGTAAGCGATGCAACCCTCCTGACTATCTCGGAGACTGTTCAGACCTTCGGCCATTACCCTATTCAGCTCAACGACGAATAAACCGCTTTGTGTTTTTAGCTGTTTAACCCTGTTCCCTGAAGTATAATATACCCTGAATTCCGGAAATTTCCGATCTTTGGCCATCCAAACCCATATTTTATGAAAACGATTTTTTTCAAGATGGCATTCCTCGCCATTCTCGTGATTTTTACATCATGCAATCAAGGGAAAAACAAAAAAGATGCAGTTGATCCGCTGATCTCACATATTGATTCCACTGTTAAGGCAGGCAATGACTTTTTCCTGTTTGCCAACGGGAAATGGTTCAAGGAAAATCCAATTCCGCCGAGTGAGCAGGCAAACGGGTTGTGGCAGCTCATACAGGACACGATCAATGCCCAGGTAAGGACTATTTGCGAATCTTCGGCCGCTATTAAAGAGGCCCAAAAAGGCAGCAATAAACAGAAAATCGGGGATTTCTTTTTTTCGGGAATGGATAGCGTTGCGATTAACAAAAAAGGGCTTGACGAGCTTAAAGAGGATATTGACCGGATAAGTGCGATAAAGGACATCAGGGGGCTGGTTGTTGAAGCTGCCTATGTTCATGCCGTCGCAGGTTCTCCCCTGTTCCGGTTTAATGTTGGGCAGGATGACAGGTTAAGCAGCAAGCATGCGCTTTTTATCGCCCAGGGCGGGTTGAGCCTTCCCGACCGCAATTATTATTTTGACAATGATCCCAGGGCGGTGATGATAAGGGGGAAGTTTATCGTCCATCTTACCAATATGTTCAAACTGATGGGATACCGGGATGAGGCCGCGAAACTTGCAGCGGAGCATACCATGAAGCTTGAGACGGCCCTGGCAAAGGCTTCCCGCAAGCGCGAAGACACACGCGATCCGCTGAAGAATTACAATAAAATGCCCTTTGCCAGGCTCAGGGCCTCAATGCCGAATTTTGACTGGGAACTGTTTACTCAAAACTCGGGCCTGAAAACCGTTGACACGGTGGTAGTCGGACAACCTGAATTCCTTGCGGCTGAAAACGGGCTGCTTAAATCGCTCCCCCTCGACGACTGGAAGAACTATCTCAAGTTTCAGCTTGCCGGCAGCCTGAGCAGGTTCCTTGACGATAAAACCTTTCTTGAGTCGTTTAGTTTTTATTCAAGCGTTCTCCGGGGCATAAAGGAACCGAAGCCCAGGTGGGAAAGGGTTGTGGAGCAAACCGACAGGAGCCTCGGGGAGCTCATCGGACAGGTTTATGTTGAGGAATATCTGCCGAAAGGCACAAAGGAGAAACTTCAGGAAATAGGCAAACGGATCATGGAAGTATATGCTGAAAGGATCAGGAAACTTGACTGGATGAGTGAAGCTACAAAAAAGAAAGCACTTACAAAGCTTGGCACTGTGATCATAAAGGTTGGGTATCCTGATAAATGGAAAGACCTTAGCTCCATGCAGATCGACCGCTCCTCCTATGTAAAAAACGGAATGAACGCCAACAAATGGGAGTTTGCCTACAACATGTCAAAATTCGGCAAACCGGTTGACAGGACCGAATGGGACATGGAACCACAGACTTACAATGCCTATTATAATCCGTCAAATAATGAGATTGTTGTTCCCGGCTGTAATATCATCATTCCTGGTTATGAGCGCACCATGGCCGATGATGCATTGCTTTATTCCATCATAGGCGGGTCTACTTTCGGGCATGAGATCACCCATGGTTTCGACGACCAGGGCTGCAAATATGATGAATTCGGTAACATCCATAACTGGTGGACGAAGGAGGACAGCACGAAATTCTTTTCAAGAACAAAGCTCATTGTAAGGCAGTTTAACGAGTTTATCGCTGTTGACAGCCTGCATGTCAACGGTGAGCTGACCCAGGGCGAGAACATTGCCGACCTGGCGGGTGTGATCATGGGATATGAAGCCTTCAAAAAGACCCCCCAGTATATAAACAGGGAAATGATCGCGGGACTCAGCCCCGACCAGAGGTACTTTCTTGGATATGGCCTGGCCTGGATGGTGAACACCAGGCCAGAGGCTATTGCGAACCAGGTAAAAAGCAATGAACATTCTCCTCCCAGGTTCAGGGTCCTGGGCCCTCTTGCAAACATCCCGGAATTTTATACCGCGTTTGATATAAAGCAGGGCGATGCTATGTGGAGGCCCGACAGTTTAAGGGTCAAAATCTGGTAAGGACGGGGATGAAAGGGATCTTATTTTACAACGCTGAGCCTGGCCGTTAGCAGCCCCTCATCCGTCATCACCTTAACAAGGTATAAGCCGCTTGCCAGTGATTTTATGTTAAGCTCATAAGGTATTGTAATATACGAAGCGAACTCGTTCCGCATCATACTCCTTCCATCCATTGAAGAAACCTCAACTGATTTGATTTTCGAGGATTCATTGCTTAGCGAGATCCTCACATATTCGCTGGAAGGGTTTGGAGACAGTTTCAGGTTCGCAGATACGTTGCCCTTATCATTTATACCCACGGGCCAATCGGCAATCACAAGAACATTAAATGTTGCGCCCGGGAACAGGTAGGAGTTTGGATTTTCGGTATAAATAGACCATCCTGCCCCGTCATACCATACGCCGATCTCATCATTCACATAGCCCATGGTTCCTGAACTGGTGGTAAAATCATGTACAACAAAGATCTTCACATTCTGTTTCCCGTTTGTAAGCGGATTATCAATATAGGTAACATAATTGCTATCAGTGGCCACCTGTTTAAAATAGGATGTTCCGGTGCTGGGCACAAAGATGTTATAGGTGCTGTTAATTGCAAGGGCGTCTGAACTGTTTTCATTATACACGGTCCATTTCGAAACGGCCTGCTCGTACCAGATACCTATATGGGCCGTATCATAGATCCCGTTATCCCAGGTCTTGGTGATAAAAAACACTGCATCCGGATGGCCGTTAAGTGCGGGATTATCAATGATTGACCAGTTAAGAACAGAATTTGCAGCGGTAACGGTATGTGTGAAGGCCGTTCCGTTTTGTTTGCAGTTCAGCACATTATAGGCTAAATTAGTATCCATCGACACCCGGGTCTCGTCATAGATTGACCAGGATGCGCCGGTATGCCATAACCCGTTGCTGTGAGGCATGTATTCTTCGTGAGTGTTATCGGCGAGCCCCCAAACGTGGGTAAAGATGAGTTTATCAGTAGCTGTGTTCCCGATGATTGAGGTGTTCAGGATTGTAAAATCCCCGATACAATTGGCACCGCTATTGGCATGAATATAATTCGGCCCGAAATAGCTGGGTTGGGCTTGAAGTATGCTGCAGATCAACAGGCCCATTGAAAAGAAATAAACGCGTAATGTTTTCATACATAATACGATTTAATGACTATTTGGTTGAGACCTGATAAAATTACTATATTATTAAGCCGAAGTCAAGACATATTTTATTAAACAATCTGTGACAATCCGGTTCATTAATATTTCAATTCCGGCATATTTTGATTTATTTATTTATTTTTGGTGTAATTTAATACTGTTCAACCACCTTTTTCGGGACTAACACAAGAATATTGATGCAGATATCTGATCAACATAAGCGAAAATCGCCCAGGAGGCCGACATCGTATTTTCTAAGCCTGCTGAACCCTGTAAGGATTTTTCGTGCATTGCAATTCCACCGCAAACAAAAACAATATTGTAAAGTAAGCCATGACCAGGAGCTCAGGTTTTATTCCGAGATGCTTTCCAACGACATGTTACATTATGGATATTTTGAGAATGCAGATATCGAGCCTGAGAAGTTATCCTTCCATGATGTGGAAACCGCTCAGATAAATTACGCAGAGAAACTTATTTCCCACCTGGCCGACAAGTCCCTTCCGGTCCTTGACATCGGTTGCGGTATTGGCGGGATAGCAAACCTGATAAGTAAGAAAGGTTTCAAGGTGGATGTACTGTCGCCTAATATCAACCAGTTGAAGTATGTAATAAATAAACATCCTGAATTGCAGGCGTACAATGTAAAGTTCGAGGAATTAAAGACCGACAAGAAGTACGGCACCCTGTTAAACGCTGAATCGTTTCAGTACATCGACATGAATAAAGGCTTTGCGAAAGCCGATGAGCTTATTATCCCCGGCGGAAGATGGGTCATCTGCGATTATTTCTCCATTAAGGCAGGAGATGAAAAGATGTCGGGGCGGCGGTTTGAGAATTTTGAAAAACTTGCCGGGGAACATGGTTGGAAGATCATATACCAGGAAGACATTACCAGGAATGTTTTACCGACCCTGAAATTTGTAAACATGTATATCACAAGAATTGTGAATCCTCTTCTATTTTATCTGGAAAACAAGTTGCTTGTGAAGATGGCCTGGCTTCACCACCTGACCCATGAGATCAGGGAATCACTTAATAAAAAACTGAGGAAGGAGTTTTCGAAAATTGACACTACGGCGTTTCTTGCCGAAAAGAAGTACCTGATCCTGGTGCTTACCAAATAACATTCTTAACGTTAAAGTTTCTATCGCAATAGATGTTGCTATATTTTCTTTAAGGGTGCTTCTTTCCCCTGCCGGGCTTTCCTTGCCCTGAATGTTTGTTTTCATTTTCCATAGGAAGGCTGATCTTCACTTTGGTCCACCTTGCATACTCACTTTCAATATCAATGGCACCATTCATTTCCTTGATGATCCTGAAAGAAATAGAAAGGCCGAGCCCGGTTCCCTTACCGGCTTTCCTGGTTGTATGGAAGGGCAGCATGATCTTGTCCAGATCGGCCGATTTAATACCCATTCCGTTATCCATCACTTCGATGTGGAGAAAGTGCTTGTCCCTGGAAGTTTTAATTTCAACAAGCCATTTATAATCAGTTTTTACTATGCCCATCTTCTCTTCAATAGCATCCAGGGAATTTAAAAGAAGGTTCAGGATCACCTGTTCGAACTTATTCGGATCTCCCTGAACGCAGGGGATATTTTTATCGAAATGTACGGTCAGGGTTATTCCGGAGTTCCTGAACTGGTTTTCTATCAGGGCAACGGCATTCCTTATTGCATCCTGGATATCAAATTCCACAACTGCAAAATCATGGTTTACCCTCGAAAAGGTCTTTACATCATCGATGATATAAGTAATCCTGGCAATATTATTGAATATCAATTTTGCTTTATTGTGGAAATAGTCAGGATCAACCGTGTCGATTTTGCTTATTTCAACAAGAAGGTTTTCCAGGCCAAGCGATATAATATTCAATGGCTGGTTGATTTCGTGGGCTATCCCCGTGGCCATTTCACCAATGCTTGCAAGGCGTTCGGTATGTATCATTTGTTGCTGTATCTTTTTCCTGCCCGAGATATCCATGATCACAGCCATTAATGCCGTAGGTTTCCCACCCTGGTCTTTTATGAGCGTCAGGCTTATTTCACAGGTAAGCCGGACCTGGTCGGAGCGAGAAATGGAGAATTCAATGTTATGTGTCGGGCCCTGGTCGAAGGTATCTCTTATCACTTCCTGCAGCCTGGGCTGCTCTTCGGGAGGGAAAAGCGTTACTATATTGCTGCCTATAAAATCCTCATTGCTCGTGAGGTCGAATATGCCGGCGGCCATGGCAGAGATCTCCCTGATGGAACCCGAAGTGTCCATTATGATGATACCTTCGGGGGAAGCATTAAGAAGCATACGGTAAAGTTTCTCCGATTCGATAATTTTATGCTTCTGCCTGTTGAGTTCCAGGAGTATTTTGACTTTACTGATCAGCAGCTTGGGATGAACAGGTTTGAAAATATAATCGATGATCCCGGTTTCGTATATTTTTTCAAGCTCGAAATCGTTACAGGGATAAGCCGTGATAAAAATGATCGGGATTAGGTTTCGGCCCCTGTCCCTCAGGATATGTGAAGCGAGTTCAATCCCGCTCATCTCCGGCATATGCACATCGATTAGTGCAAGGGCAAGTTCTTTGCCTTTTATCTTCATAAGGGCTTCCTGCCCTGAATATGCCCTTATGATATTAGCCTTCAAATGCCTCAGTGTCGTTTCCAGCAGGATTACATTGGGCTCAATGTCATCGACAATCAGGATATTGGATTTTTCTTCAGGCTTCATGCCCTAAATGTAATTATTTTTTATGAGATTTTCATTTCAGGCATCTGTTTATTGCTGTTTATTAGTTATCAGATTCAGGCTGGTAAGAGGGTACCGAATATATTTTTATCTTAGCAAATAAATTCAGAATAACTATGCAAACAACCGTTTATTACAGGAATTCTTTATTCCTGGCACTGCTTCTGCTGATAAGCAGCATTGGAATGGCACAATCGGTTTCACAATGGAGGGGAGCCGACCGCAAGGGAATCTACCATGAGAACAATATACTAAATTTCTGGCCTCCTGAAGGACCGGTGCTGCAATGGGCCAATGAGGATATTGGTAACGGCTACGGTTCCCCGGTTATTCATGAAAACCAGATTTTCCTTGCCGGAGAGATTGATTCCACTGCCTGGCTATTTGCACTTGACATGAAAGGGAAGATCCTATGGAAGACTGCATTTGACAAAGAATGGACCAGGAGCTTCCCGGGATCTCGCATGACACCCACAATTCATGAAGGTTTAATTTATGTCAGTTCAGGCATGGGGAACCTGGCCTGTATAGAAATGAAAACAGGAACATTGAAATGGCTTGTTAAGCGCAGTGATCTTCACGGGGTGCTGCCAATGCACGGGCATTCCGAATCTCCTTTGATTGAAGGCAATATGGTGTTTTTCACACCGGGTGGGAAAGACACGAATGTGGTTGCCCTCAACAGGCTCACAGGAAAGATCATATGGGTGTGTAAAGGAAGGGGTGAAAGGACTGCCTATAACTCCCCTCTCCTTGTAAAATTTGCAGAACGTTCTATCCTTGTTGTATTTTCAGCTTATTCCCTTCTCGGAATTGACTCCAAAACAGGGGAGCTTCTCTGGGTTGATGAACAGGTCAACACTCCACCGGCAGAAAGGAAATTCGGCAACGGCGATACTCACAGCAATACCGTTTGGTACGAAGGAGGATCAATTTATTATATAGCCGGCGACGGGAACGGGGCCGTGAAGCTTGCACTTGGGGATAAGGGGAAATCGGTAAAGCAGGTATGGAGAAATCCAACGATTGATAATTACATGGGAGGGTTCATTGTCGATGGTGAGAATATTTATACCTGTTCCGACAGCAAAAAGTCACTGCTTTGCCTGGATTCCAAAACGGGAAATATTGTAGACTCCCTTAAATGCGGCAGCGGGAATATCATTTCCGACGGGAAATACCTGTATTATTATAACCAAAAGGGAATCATCAACCTGATCAAGCCCGATAAAGGGAAGATGGAAATTGTAAGTTATTTCAGAATTCCAAAGGGGACCAAAGAACATTTCTCGCACCCTGTAATTGACAATGGGGTTCTCTATATCAGGCACGGTAAAGCCCTTATGGCTTACCAGGTTATGAAAAAAGCAGAGTGATGAAAGGCCTTACAACATAGATGAACCCCTTATAATCCCAACACTGCATCGAGAAGTTTCAAGAGTAATTAAAATCTTTACGGTTATGCCGGGAATTAAATAATCCCGGCATTACCGTAAGCAGTTTCAATTAAAACTTCCGATTAACTTTTCCTGATTGCCCAAAAAACAGACCCTGCAGCTCCCGCGACTATCCCCGGCAGGCAGATAAGGCCGGTAAAACCCATGACAATGCCTTCGCTGAGATATTCGGTTTTGTGCAAGGCCGAAAGCACCATGATTGCCAGAAAAGTGAGCGCGATCAGACCAAGGCATACCCCTGCCATTATTGCATAGTTTGTTGCATTTCTCCATGGATTAGTAAAAGCAAAAAACAAACTGACCATTCCGCCGAGAAGCGCTGCAATTCCAAGGGGATTATCTGTCGTGCCAATAACTTGTGAGGCAATGACCAGGATTATGGATAGAAGTAAAAATATCAGGGTAAACCAGCGGCGTGCCGGATCAAGCAGGGATAAAAAATGCTTTTTTATGCTTGAAGTTTTCATGATTTTCATCTCATTATGAATGGAACAACAGATGCGATCAGGCCCGTGCATACCACTACCATGAGGAACAGGTTATACCTCACATTATAGTTTCCAAGCAGGGTTTCATCGTAATACTTGGAAACATTCTGGTCACGGTACATCTGAATAAGTCCGTTGGTAAGCTTTACCCTGGTCTGCCGGCCTTTTAAGAGCCCGATAATCACGACAAGGTTCACAACAATAATGAGAACAACGAAAATGAACATCACCATAAGCGCTGATTGTTCCGTACGTGATTTTTCTATCATTCCCGAATTCACGGCGAGGGTGATCAGGTTAAGAACTATGGAGGTCAGAATAAAGATCGTATCGGTTTTGGTATTCTGCTCCAGTTCCTTTGTTATATGATTATGCAATTGTTCTAACATGGTTTTTGGTTTTAAGGTTGAAACAAATATAATAAATAGTGAATAGTGAATAGTGAACAGTGAATAGTGATGAGTTATGAGTTTTATTCCTTCATTTTTACTTTTTACCAAACATTTTGCAATAGCCGTCAAGCATCTCGGTTTCAATCCCCATCTCTTCAATAGGAATTGGCGCCTGGCCTGCTATTTCCCCGGCCATTTTATCAATATTCTCTTTGGGTTGAAAAAGCGCCGCCACCTGTTTTGTAAGGTCAACAATCTCAAACGAGGGATCATTGTAATTGAGTTCATATTTGCTCACAATAATACTGACTCCTTCTTTTTTTGCCAGTTCCGGAAGCTTGTCTTTAATAACCGTCATAACCGATGCAACAGATCCTGTACTGAAAACCATCTGGTGGAGCAGATGCTGGTACGACATCCCCTCAACGCCGAGCTCCTTAATTCTTGCCGAATCATGAGCTTTCGTTGCAGAATCAGTCTTCTGTCCTATTTTCATCATGTACTGTTTCAGGGCATCGGTTCTTGACCAGGCGAAGACTATAACCCTCGAATCGTAAGTTCCGATCTTAATGGTTGTGGATTTTTTCTGGGCCAAAGCCGGTGTTGAAATCATTGTGAATATCAACAGGGTAACTGCAATTACTGCAGAAAAGATGGTTTTGTTTTTTGTTCTCATGCTTTGTTTCTCCTTTTTATTGATTGTTAAATTTGATTCCATTTGTTCTTTTTCATATTTTTGGTTTGACAATACCCTGGGGTATTTTGATGCTGCGAAATTAGTCCCGGTTTCCCGGGATCGCTGGAAATACTCCTGTAAAACTCCTGTAAAATGTTTTACAAGAGTTTTACATACAATAACTTATAAAAGAGAGGAACTTTGTCCCGGAGCGATCGAAGATATTTCGATGAACTGAAAAAAAAGATTGTAGCCATGATGCAGCAATCATATCCGGGTATTAATCCTTCTATTTCGGAATGGAAGGGACAGGAGATAACCGATTTCCAGGAAGAACTGCTTAAGGTTGTAAATGCCCACATCAGTGAAAAGTGGTTCTACACCCATATGAAATCGGTAAGCAAATCCATGCCAAGAATAGATGTATTAAATCTCCTGAGCAAATATGCCGGTTATGCAAACTGGGATGACTTCGTTTTTAAGAACAAGGATCTTATCGAAGCATCTCAGGCGGAACAACCTGCCATGCCTGAGGCAGCGAAGCCATCCGCTTTAGCGGCAAACAGGTATTTTATCACTATTCCCGCGGCCGCACTTATTATTGTATTACTCTTTTTCGGAGTGTTCAAACTGTTCAATACCAGGGAATATAAATTCAGTTTTTACGATGCCGACACCAGGGAGCCTATTACCAATACAAGAATAGAAGTTAAGGTTTTAACCGAAGGTGAGTCGCCGGTCGTAGGGTTCAGTAATGCTGAGGGATATTTTTTCCTTAAAACCGATAAGAGCAAGGTAAAGCTGGTTGTTTCAGGGCCCTATTACCAGAGCGACACCATTACCCGCATTGTTAAAAAAATGAATGCGAACGAGGCAGTAAGTCTTCATGCGAATGATTATGCATTGATGATACATTATTTTTCGCAGATGAAGGTCGATGACTGGGGTAAACGAAGAAAAAACCTGGAGGGCATGATTGCCGACGAAGCGATGATATACCAGCTTTACGGAATAAACAAAGCAGCTTCCGGAATGGAACTCCTGAACAAGCAGGAATTCATTGATAAGCTGACCATGCCATCGGGAAGCCTGAAGAATATAGAAGTGCTTGACACGAAGATGAGAGACGGGAAGATCATAGTATTAAGGTTCAGGGTTAAATTACCGTCATGAGAAGGTTTTTCAGAATATTGCCCCTGGTCATCATTTACTTCCTTTGTAGTGCAAAGGGTTGTAACGACAATGAGCAGGATTCGAGTTTGCATGAGGAATCTGATGCTGCCAGGTCCAGGGACAGTATAACTTCGGTTTTCGGGAGCGGGAATCTTGACCAGGCGTCTCTCAGGGCCTTCGAAGTCACTGCAAAATCAAAGCTGAACGACCTGGCCGATTATCTGAAGATCATGAATGACAGTTCGGCCGGCAAGTCATTCAGGGACAAGGCAGGCGAGATGGCCCATTCACTTTTCCTCAACGGGAACCATATGCCTGCATCACTGAAGGAGGTTGAATTCGATTCGATAAGGGTTAAAGAACCGCTTCAGCGTGAATCTGACACTGTATATTCGGGGCAGCTGGATTTTACTTTAAGGTTCACAGGAGCCGGCAACAGGGAGAAAAAAAACACTTTGGTCCAGACTAAAACTATCGATATCTTTACCGTTAAGCGGGAGAAAATTTTCGGCAGGGACACAGTTAAAGTGTGGAATGTTTTTCTTGGAGATATCCGATAATCTTACCCGGTGAATTTCCTTAATCTATGAATGTTCTGTCGCGGATCATTGCCGTTTCATTTTTATGTTTATGCTTCCTGATGTCCTTTTCCCAGATCCCCACTCAGGTTGTACGCGGCAAAGTAATTGACCTTGAGGCAAAGGCAGGTCTGGAAGGGGCGCATGTGGTCGTTTTGCATAGTGATCCCCTTCTTGGGGCCGTGACCAATGCCGACGGGAGTTTCAGGATTGAGAATGTTCCGGTTGGAAGGCATAATCTGCAGGCCAGTTTCCTAGGCTATAAAACAGCGATCATTCCCGAGATCCTGATTTCTTCGGGCAAGCAAACCGTACTCACAATAGAACTGGAAGAAATGGCGATCACCGAAAAAGAAGTCGAGGTAAAAGCCGGTGTTGATAAGGACAGGGCTCTTAATGCCATGGCTATGGTGAGCGCCCGTTCTTTCAATGTGGAAGAGAGCAGGCGGTATGCCGGCTCGGTTGATGACCCCATGAGGGCCGCCTCCAATTTTGCGGGGGTTGCATCCAATGCAGGGGTCAATTCGAACCAGATCATGATCAGGGGCAACTCTCCAAAAGGCCTGTTATGGAGGGTTGAAGGGGCCGACATTCCCAATCCCAACCATTTTGCTTTTGTAGGAACTTCCGGAGGGGGATTTACGATTTTCAGCAGCCAGGTACTCAGCAATTCCGATTTTTACACCTCGGCCTTCCCGGCCCAGTTCGGGAATGCCCTTTCGGGGGTTTTCGACATGAGGTTCAGGAACGGCAACAATGCCCGCCACGAATATGCCATCCAGCTTGGTGTGCAGGGGCTTGATATAGCAGCAGAAGGCCCGTTCTCGAAGCAGCACAGCAGCTCGTATTTGTTCAACTACCGGTATTCGATATTGTATTTCCTGGGTTATATAGATCCCGGCATGAAGAACGTGATCCCTTCATTCCAGGACCTTTCGTTCAAGCTCAATTTTCCAACTAAAAAAGCCGGGACATTTTCGGTTATCGGCATTGGCGGGGCTTCAAAGATCACTTCGGAACCAAAGTCCGATTCGGCCGACTGGAATACCCTGGATGACCGGTCCAAATCTTCCCTGAACAATATCATGGGGGCTGTTTCGGTAAACCACCAGATTTATTTAAACCGGGAATCGTTCTTCCGCTCTTACATCTCGGCAACGTATAATAAAATCGTATCGCAGGAAAGCCTTATGTCTTCGGGTTACCAGCTGAAACCGGAGGCTGATGTAAACCATCAGAACCTGAGGATTAATGCTTCGGTAACGTATAATCAAAAGTTCGGGACAAGGTACACTGTCAGGACAGGGTTTATTTTTTCCTCCCTGTTTTACAAACTCGACATGCAGTCGAGGAACCCGTTTACAGGCGTTTACGGGTATGTGAACCAGGGAAGCGGCCAGACAGGGATCTTGCAGGCTTTTATAGAGGCCAGGAATGATTTTACCAATAATTTTTCGCTTACAGGCGGGCTTAATTTTGAGTATTTTTCACTGAACGGCCATTCTTCTCTTGAGCCCCGCCTCGCTTTACGCTGGCAGCTTGCTACAAAACACGCACTGAGTTTTGGTTACGGGACCCATTCCCAGCTGGAGGATATCGGTGTTTACCTCACCGAGGTTTCCATGGCACAAAGTTTAACCGCCCAACCCAACAGGGGGCTTAACTTCAGCAGGGCGCAGCATTTCGTTCTGGGTTACGACTACCTCATCCGCCAGGACATGAGGCTTAAGATTGAAGCTTACTACCAGTATCTTTACGGGATTCCGGTCATCCCGGGCAGTTATTATTCCCAGCTTAACAGCACAGGGTATTATATCTCCGACACATTGGTTAACAAGGGCAGCGGCAGGAATGCGGGGATAGATATAACCTTTGAGAAATTTCTTACGAAACAGTATTACTACCTGGTAACGGTCTCCCTGTTTGATTCAAAGTATAAAGGAGGGGACGGCATAGAGAGGAATACGAGATTCAATGCAAATTATGTTGTCAACCTTTTGGGAGGTAAGGAATGGACCATACGGAGTAAAAATATTTTAGGGGTGAACCTGAAAGGCAGTTTCACCGGGGGTGAATATTATGTGCCTGTTAACTTAGGGCAGTCCGTTGTACAGCACAGGGAGATACTGGATGAACCGGCTGCGTATACAGTAAGGCTGCCTGCGGTATTTTACCTTGACCTTACGATTACATACCGCACAAACCACAAGAAATTTTCAGGTATCTGGGCACTGCAGGTCAGGAACCTGTTAAATCAGAGCCCCATCGTGGGATATGTTTACGACGACTTCAACCATACCGTGGAAACGCAGAGATCACTTGGTATTATTCCGCTGTTAAGTTACAAGGTTGAATTTTAATTTGTCTTTTCAGGGATGTTCGACATGGCAAATTCGGCCTGGGCGGTGATTGTAAAGCTCGGGTTAACGCCTATATTACCCTGTATGGCAGACCCGTCAACGATATACATGCCCGGATAACCGAAGACCTGGAAATTACTGTCGATAAGGCCTTCGCCGGCATGGTCCCCCATAGGGCTTCCGCCAAGGATATGTGCTGTGGAGGGCACGTTGAACAGAATCTCCATGGTTGAATTCTGGGGGATGGCATTAACTTTCCTGGCATACCGGTTCATGACCTCCTGCCCCATGGGGATGAAGGCATTTACTTTATGGTTCCCGTCGTTTTTGAGAGTAAGCCTTTTACGGAAGATCCCTTTTTTCAGGGTCATGCGCATGGCATTGTCGGCAGTTTGCATGACAAGGAAAATGATGGTATTGGAAGACCAGCCAAAGTTGAACAGCATCCGCAGAAATTTGAAGGGATGGCTAAGAATATTAAACAAAAAGTAAAGCGGGCGCAGATAACGCGGGCTGGTATTGGGAGTAGCCAGGGTAAGAAGGCTTTTCATCACATTGGAGCCTTCGGGGTATTTCACGATCTCAATCCAGGTGTCGTCGGCCGGTTTAAAGATGGAACTTATTGCGAGGCCGTTATTAAGTTTTACATTGGCGTGGGAGGCTGTGCAAAGGGTCTCGGAATTGGTGCGGAGGCCTTCGCCCAGCCTGTCGCTGAGGCCAGGCATTGTTTTATATATATATTTCTGGTGCAGCAGCAGTTTCATAGTGCCCAGCACTCCGCCTGCTATCACCAGTCCCTTTGCACGAAACACCTGTTCACCGCGTACGTTCAGGCGATGAGTATATACCGAATATACCCCGTTATCATAACTGATCTTAAACGCCTGGGTTTCGGGGAGGATAACTGCTCCATGTTTTTCGGCGAACCATAAATAATTCTTATCAAGCGTATTTTTTGCATTCTCGCGGCAGCCTACCATGCAGCCTGCACATTCCTTGCAGGGGTTCCTGGGCGGGCCTTCACCGTGAAAGTAAGGATCGCAGGCTTTTTCTTCTTCATTATAATAAACACCCACGTAAACATGATCGAAGGAATCTTCTTTGCCCATATCCCGGGCAACGTCCCTGAGCGTCTCGTCTTCAACATAGAATTTCTGAAGCTTGACCCTTCCAAGCATGCGGTGGGCCTCTTCATAAAAAGGCTCAAGCACGTTCTTCCAGTCTCTGAAACGCTTCCATTGTTCATGTTTGAAGAACTGGTCAGGAGGTTTCATAAGGGTATTGGCATATACCAGGCTGCCGCCGCCCACACCGGTCCCGCTGAGGATGAAAGCATGTTTGAACAGATCAAGGCGCTGGAAACCGTATAATCCGAAACGGGGCATCCAGAGGTATTTCCTGAGGTTCCAGTTGGTTTTGGGGAAATCTTCTGTTCTGTACCGTTTGCCTTTCTCAAGTACCAATACCGAGTAGCCTTTCATGGCAAGCCTCATGGCAGAAACGCTTCCGCCGAAGCCCGAACCGATCACGATATAATCCTGGAGCTCATTCATCAGGAGTCAATACTATTAATTTTACAACATTAAGGTAGCCAAAGATATAGAAAAAATCTCCAGATGAGAAGACAGAATTATTTGTACATTTCCTATCTTTGACATCACAATCAAGATTTTTTTTTGTATATTTATTTTTCTAAAACAAACCATATGAAACACAAATTACTCTTTCTTACTGCCTGTCTGATCATTCCCTTATTGATGCAGGCTCAAAGGACTGTTGAAATCACTCCATACGGCGGTTATGTTTTCGCTTCCAGGATGAGTGGGGCCGACGGGTATGTACGCTTTCTCGGAAACGCTCAATACGGCGGTATGGTTTCGATCGGTGTGAGCCGTGTTTTTGACGTGGACCTCATTTATAACCGCATCGACACAAAGGACCAGGTGAACCTCTACAATTATCCTTACGAAGAGAATTCTCTCAGCATCAATTACATGAATATTGGATTTACAAAGAATTTCCGCATTAATCCGACGGTTTCGCCTTTTGTTGGTTTCAGCATGGGCGCTTGCCTGATGGCCCCTAAAAGTGGTAATTCGTACGATTACTGGTTCTTTGATTTAGGTTTAAGCGGAGGCGCCAAAATTTATTTCGGCAAACATTTCGGTTTGCGTTTGCAGGCCCAGATGTATGTTCCTTTGCAGGCGGCCGGTTATACACTTTATTTCGGTTACGGAGGCGCCAGTTCAGGGGTTTCGGTTTACTCAACTATGGTGCAATTCGGCTTTACAGGCGGCCTGATCTTCAGGCTTGGCCATGTTCCTGATGCCAATGCTACCAGGATCACATATTAAACAGAAAAAATGATTAATTTAAAATAAAAATGATATGAAAATTCTAAGACTTACATTCATCGCACTGGGAATTCTTGCCATGGTATCATGCTCGAAATACCCAACATCCTCGAGCCGTTTGCTTGAGGACCTGGCCGTGCTGACCCAGTATGACGTCAACACCAATTTCGGCCTGTATAAAAAATACAGCATTGTCGATACTGTATATTACATCACAGACAAAGGCACTCAAAAGGTTATTTCGGCCAACTCGCAGATCCTGATCAACCAGATCATCGGGAACATGAATGCCAGGGGGTATCAGCAGGTTGCAAAATCGGCAAACCCGGATCTCGGCATCAATGTTTCTGTAATCAAAACAACCACGACGGTTTATTATCCCGGATGGTACTGGGATTACCCTGGTTATTATCCTCCGAACTGGTGGGGTTACAACGGTGGATATTATTATCCGTATTATCCGACGTATTATTCATCGTATTCTACAGGGACGATGGTCATCGAAATGGTTAATTTCAAAAAAATCGTTAACAACAAAGTACCCGTCGTATGGAATGCCTATATCCGTGGCCTTCTCACCGATACCCATACCGCTTCCGACATTACCGGCGCCATCGACCAGGCTTTCACCCAGACTCCTTCAATCAAGACAAGCTTATAATAACCATGAAAATTCAACATGCTATGAAAAAAATATTTATAATACTCATGATAGGCTTGCTTTTTGCAGGAACTGTCAATGCACAGGATGAAGGCACAAAATCAACTTTCGGCTATAAACCCTCATCATATTATTCCTTCGGATGGAACACCCTGTGGAGCTTAGGCGATTTCAACAAATGGATCAGCAACGGCAGCCCGGCCGGGTTCAACCTGGGCGGCCGCTATTTTATCGGGGGTTCGAATTTTGCCGCCGGTTTCAACATCCAGTGGCAGAGGGTCTGGCAGGATTATCCCCAGCAGACCTTTTACGGGGACAACGGCGTTGCCCTTACTGCAATGAATTACCGTTTTACGTGGATGGTGCCTTTCCAGGCAGCCATTGATTACTACTTCATGCCTTCGAAGATGGTTTCTCCTTATATCGGCCTTGGCATAGGCGGCGATTATATGGAACACCATCTCCTTATCCAGGAGTTGGATATCTATAAAACACGCTGGGATTTTTCTCTGACTCCCGAAATCGGCGCCCTCATCAAGTTCGGCGCTTTCAGTAATTTCGGGGCCCAGGTTGCTTTCAACTACAAGTGGACAACGAACGCCATCGATTTCTCAAGCGGGACCAAAATGTCGAACCTGCAGATGATCCAGCTCAGGATCGGGCTTTGCTACTTTTTAAGGTAAGCCTAGCGATCTGTTGAAAAAACGCCTGCCGGTGATCATACCGGGAGGCGTTTTTTTTTATACCTTTAATCCCTAATTTACCAACTAATGAAAAGAGTAATCTCAATTCTGATCGTCATCGGATTTCTGGGTTTCAGCCCTGTTGAAGTTTCATTTGCCCTGATGGCTCCACCTGCAGCCGGGATACAGAGGCCAAAGCATCCCCCCAAGCCACATTATGTGCCTAAGCCGGAGAAGCCGCCTAAGCCAGAGGCCCCTGACAGACCCCAGCCTCCTCCAAAGCCTTCAAAACCCGAAAAGCCTAAGAAACCAAGCGCCAAGAAACCCAAATCACCACCCAGACCACCCTGGCCTTAATTGTTTTCCAGCTTATGCGATCTTGCTTATTTGTTTCCCTTTCCCTTGTTTTCTTTACAGGAGCTGCCCTCTCGCAATCGCCTGACTGGGATCAGCGTGTTGCTTTCGCCGAAAATGTAAGGCTGATCAAATTCTGGGCGATCATCGAAGGGGATTCAACATATAACTGTTATTCCGATGCAATTTCAGCCATACAGGATATCCTGAACAAAAAAGGGTATGAGAGCGAGCGTTTGTATTTTTTCCCAAAAGGCTCCCTGTCACTGAAATCGTGGAAAACAAAGCAATTAAGATCCCTTAACCCGCATGAGGCTTTTCTCGAGATCAAGGTGAGTATAAAGGCCGACAGCGGCAGTTGGGCAAACCCCAACATGGTCATGGTACAGGATGCCAGCGGGAGGGTGTGGTCGCAGCAAAAACTGAAGTCCGGGGAAGTCATTACTGTTGATTATACTTCTACTGCTGAAGCCAACCTCTTCATTCGAAAGTCAGCCCCCGATTCAAACTCCATCACTCTCTTCTATTCCAGGAAAACCAGTGTGCCCAATACCGGCATAGGAAGTGCTGCGACGATCTCCCTTCGTGGGATCCCGTCCTCCCACGATCCTGTTGCCAGGAAAAAACAGGTATACCTGAACAAAGGGGTCACTGTATTTGAGTTTGCTTTTTACGGCGGATATTGTGCAGGTGGAACCATGGATATAACCGGGGGCAAGGCGGTTTTCAGCCCCGGGCCCGACTACGGCATTGAATTTTCCCTCAATGCCTATAAGGGCCTTAACGTTGCCATCGGGTATAAACGGGAAGATACTTTTGCCGACGTTACCGCTTCCAGATATCCAAGGGAAGGTGAACTGGGCCTGAGCAACAATTACATACTCATCAGCCTTGTATACAAGTTCTTTCATTTAAAGAAACTTCAGCCGTATGCCGGATTCGATTTCGGAAGTGTGAACATAGTGATGAAGGACAAGCTGTTCAGGGATGTCTGGTATTTCGCGGTCGGCGGCAGGGCCGGGTTGAACTTTTATGTCACGAAGATCCTGGGGTTCCGGTTTCAAACCCAGCTGCTTTACCAGGTTCACCCGAACGATGCTCCATTCCTGTATAGCAATGATATCGCCACCATGAATTACTGCATCAATTCAAATTCCGTCCTTCCTCAATTTGACGCTACATTTGGGGTACTGATCAGGCTTGGAAAATAACGCAAAAAAGCTGTGAAAATGGCGACTGAGGAAGTTTTAAAGGAGGCACTTGAACGGGAGAAGAAAGCCCGCCTGGATGCCGAAAAACGTCTCGAGGAAACCATTGCAGATAGGACCAGGGAGCTTTCAAGGACTGCTACAAGGCTTTCAAACCTCATTTCAAACATGCAGGAAGGAGTGCTTGTAGAAGATGAAAACCGGTTTATAGTGTTTGTAAATGAACAATTCTGTTCCATGTTCTCCATCCCGGTAGGTCCTGAAATCCTCACAGGCACCGATTGTTCGGGTTCTGCCGAACAGTCAAAGCATTTATTTACAGATCCCGAAGGATTTGTCGGCGGGATCAATACCCTGCTGGCAAACAGGCAAAAAGTCACATCCGAAATATTAAAGCTTCAGGACGGACGCTCTTTCTCAAGAGATTATGTTCCAATTATAATTGAAGGAAAGTACAGCGGACATTTCTGGAAGTATGCCGATATTACCAGCCGCATCCGCTTTGAAGATGCCCTTATAAGGAGTGAAGAGAAATACCGTCTCCTCATTGAGAACATGAACCTTGGCCTGCTCGAGGTGGACCTGAATGGCAAGATCATTTATGCGAACCAGAGTTTCTGCGAGATGTCGGGCTTCCCTAGGGAAGAGATCTATGGCAAGGTTGCAGAGGAGTTGTTTACAACGACCGAAAACAGGTCTGTGGTTTTAGAGAAAAACGAATCCCGGAAGAAAGGCATTTCCGATGCTTACGAGCTTGAGATCACAAACAGGCAGGGTTTAAAAAATTGGTGGCTTATCTCAGGGGCTCCCCTGTTTAATAATGAGGGCGTACAGATCGGATCAACGGGGATCCATCTTGATATCACCTTGCAGAAGCAGCTTGAATTCACCTTAAGGGAAGCCAAGCAGATGGCCGAAGATACAGCAAAGGCCAAGGAAGTCTTTCTGGCCAATATGAGCCATGAGATCCGTACACCCATGAATGCAATACTGGGTCTTGGCAAGCAGTTGCTGAAGTCCCAGCTTACAACCCACCAAAGGTCCTTCCTGGAGTCAATCAACACCGCTGCCGACAACCTGCTTGTCGTCATCAACGACATCCTCGATTTCTCAAAAATTGAGTCAGGGAAACTCGACCTGGAATCTATGGTATTCAGCCTGCCGAACCTCCTGACCCAGATCAGTAACATGCTAACATTAAAAGCCCAGGAAAAAGGGCTTACCTTCAATCTCCAGGTCGACGAAGCTATCGCACCGGCCCTTATAGGCGATCCGTACCGCATCAACCAGGTACTTCTCAACCTGCTCAGCAACTCCATAAAATTTACAGAACAGGGGAGTATTTCACTTATTTGCAGGGTGGAAGAGAACCACGAGGACCATCAGGACATTGAGCTTATCGTTGCTGATACGGGCATAGGCATTGATAAAAAATACCTGAATAAGATCTTCCAGAAATTTTCCCAGGAAAGCATCAATGTGGCCAGGAAGTACGGAGGTACAGGTTTGGGGATGGCCATTACCAAGCAGCTGGTCGACCTTATGGACGGTAAGATCAATATCGAAAGCCGGAAAAACCAGGGAACAAAAACAATCATCAGCTTTTCCCTGCCCGTCGGCCTTCAACAGGAAAAACATGAAAAGCCACAGCACCTCATCCGCGAGGAAAAACTTAAAGGGAAAAAGATCCTGCTGGTCGAAGACAATAAGCTAAACCGGCTTGTAGCCTCAACTATTCTTTCTCATTTCGGGATACTGGTCACGGAAGCTGTAAACGGCGAGATTGCCGTTGAAATCCTCAGGAAAGAGCATTTTGACATTGTGCTTATGGATATGCAGATGCCGGTTATGGATGGAATAGCTGCCACTGTCATGATACGAAAAGAGATCAGTCCGACTATTCCCATCATTGCGCTTACCGCTCATGCCCTGAAGTCGGAACGATCGAGATGCCTCGAGGCCGGGATGAATGATTTTATATCCAAGCCTTTCGAGGAAGACAAGCTTTTAAGAACGATTTTGCACTACCTGCCATAAACCCCTCATTATGTCTGTAATCTCCCAACCTGCTGCTTCCGGCGCCTTTGAATGGACTGATATCACCGGCCCTACAGAGGATGAGTTGAACCAGGTCAGCCTTAAATACGGCTTGTCACAGTATACCCTGCGTGACTGTCTGGAACCCGACCATCTTCCCAAATCGGAAGACCTGGGCAGTATACATTTTATCATCTCCAGGATCCTGGTAGGCGCAAGGAACAATTCCCTGACCACGGTGCAGGAGATCAGCACGAAAGTTGCGATATTCTACAACAGCAGTTTTATCATTACGGTTCACCGCCTGCCCCATCCATTCCTCGACAAGTTAAGGGCGGAAAGTACAGGCAACACCATGTCTTTCAACACATCTGACCTTGTAACCCGGATCCTCTGGCATGTTCTCCAGTCATATAATCAACCGGCAATTGACCTTTCGGACGAGGTGGATAATTACGAAGTCATGATGTTTCACCAGCCACTGACCCCGACTATGATGCAGGACCTTCATTTCATTAAGCAAAGGGCGTCAATATGCCGCAAATTGCTTATGCTTACGGGTGAAATCCTTAGCAGTGTGAGATCGGCAGGAACCGAAACAGCGGCGCTCCAGGATGTAAGGGACCTGCACGTCAAACTCATAATGCTTTTTGAGCAGGTGCATGAGGATGTAACCAACCTTCTTAACATTTACCTTTCACTTTCGGCCCAGAAGACCAACCAGGTTATTAAGGTGCTGACGCTTTTTTCTGTTTTTTTTATGCCCCTGACGTTCATCGTCGGGATCTATGGGATGAACTTCGAATTTATGCCTGAGCTCAAAGCAAGATGGGGGTACCCGGCTGTTATGCTGGGGATGGCTGCAATCACACTTGCAATCTACATCTGGTTTAAACGAAGGAAATGGATGTAGTAATAAGCAGGATAGCGTTTTAAGCGGACAGCAGGATTAAATTATATATTTATTTCGGGGATGTCGCCTTCGATGATGAGGCGGCCTTCGGTAGCTGCTTTGATCTGTTCGACACTTACGCCCGGGGCCCGTTCAAGGAGCCTGAACCCGTCGGGGGTAACATCCAGGACCGCGAGGTCGGTGACTATACGTTTCACCACGCCTAATCCGGTAAGCGGCAGGCTGCATTTCTTCAGCAGTTTCGATTCGCCCTGGGGGTTGGTATGCATCATAGCCACGATGATATTGCGGGCCGATGCAACGAGGTCCATTGCGCCACCCATTCCCTTGACCAGTTTTCCCGGGATTTTCCAGCTGGCAATATCCCCGGTTTCAGAAACTTCAAAAGCCCCGAGCACGGTAAGGTCGACATGCCCGCCCCGTATCATTGCAAAACTCATGGAGGAGTCGAAAAATGCAGCCCCGGGCAAGGCCGTTATGGTTTGTTTACCTGCATTGATAAGGTCCGGATCAACTTCATCTTTGGAGGGGAAAGGGCCTATACCAAGCAGCCCGTTTTCAGATTGAAGGATGATCTGCATGCCTTTGGGGACATAATTCGCTACCAGGGTGGGGATCCCGATTCCCAGGTTCACATAATACCCGTCGTGCAGTTCCCGGGCGATTCGTTTTGCTATTCCGGTTTTATCTAAAGCCATATTACTGAATATCGGTGATTGTTGTTAATTAAATGATGAGTGATGAGTGGTTAGTCCCTGGTCGTCATGAACTCGATCCTCTTCTCGTAATTTACTCCCTGGAATATCCTTTGAACAAACACACCCGGGGTATGGATATGGTTGGGATCCAGGCTGCCTACCGGGACAAGTTCCTCCACTTCGGCAATAGTGATCCTGCCGGCCATGGCCATAGGCTGGTTGAAATTGTTGGCAACATTCCTGTACACAAGGTTCCCGCTTGTATCGCCTTTCCAGGCTTTGACTATAGCGAAGTCGGCCCTGAGCCACTGCTCTTCGAGATACATTTTGCCTTCGAATTTCCTCACCGGTTTACCCTCAGCCACTTCAGTGCCGTAGCCTGCAGGGACATAAAAAGCAGGGATCCCGGCCCCCCCGGCCCGGCAACGTTCAGCCAGCGTTCCCTGGGGGATCAGCTCGACTTCCAGTTCGCCGCTTAACAGCTGCCGTTCAAATTCCTTGTTCTCTCCTACATATGAGGATATCATTTTCCTGATCTGGTGTTTGCGCAGGAGCATGCCGAGGCCAAATCCGTCGACCCCGGCATTGTTTGATATACAGGTAAGTCCTGTAATGTCGGAAGCGGCAAGGGCCGCGATACAGTTTTCGGGTATACCGCAGAGGCCGAAACCACCCAGCATCAGGGTCATGTTGCTTTCGATCCCGAGTATCGCTTCCCGGGCGTTTTGTACTACTTTGTTCATATGATTAAGAATCTTTCACAAATCTATAATAATTCTAAATAAAACCAAAAAAAGGAGGAAAAATATCTTAATCCCATGTATGGGGATATACTCAATATTTGAACATTTCAAACAGGGAGAACCTGAAAAGCTTGAACAGGAGGCTGTTGATAATCCAAGAGTTAAAAAATGTTAAAACCCCTTGACAAACGGTTCCGGCAGGGTTACATTTGTACCAGAACTAATCTGACAAAAAGAAAAAAAGAAACAGGTTACAAAATGTAAGTTTTGTGCACATCGGGGGAGACCCTGATGCGGTTCAGAGAGCCCACGGCTCAATAAAAAGATCCGTTTAACGGATAGAAGCAAGAATGCTTGAACGCCCCCCTGCGGGGCGTTCGTATTTTCCTTACATCCTTACCTGAATGATCTGCTGGGTAGCACGGCTTTTTTCGGCGGCAAACCCCATGACATGGCTCTCGATGGACTGGTCGATAGTGGAAGTGAGGTATTTGGGATCCTGGTTTGAAACAGCAAGAATAAAATCGCGCATGAGGTTCCAGTCGCCTCCCCCATGTCCGCTGGTTTTGAGTTTGTCAACATCCTCGGAAGCGGGAACGAGTTTCACCGATTTTTTTGTCCTGAAATCGGTAAGCGTCAGTTCCTCCATATCGCCGACCATATCGCCCATGGAGCCCATAACCCGGGTGCGGCGGCCGCCGTAAGAAGTAAAGGCTTCCATGGAGAAATTCGCAGTAATGCTGTCTTCGAACTGGATCGAAGTGATATAATGGTCGGGCTGGTCGTTATCCATGCGATACACACAGCGGCCGTAATTGGTCGTGCGCAGGTATTCCATCACGGCATCCTGCTGCTTGTCCTTATCGTCAGGAAGATCGAATACATAAGTCCAATCCCTTGAAGCAGCATATACCTTTAAGGCTGAATATGGGCAACCGGCTTCCACGGCACAGCCGTTCATGCAGCGTTCGGTGCTCCCGGCAGGGGCGTTTTCCTTCCTGAACCATTTCAGGTCACCGATTGCCGCAATGCTTTTGCATGGTTTTCCAATCATCCACCTGAGAATATCCAGGTCGTGGCATGACTTGGCCAGGATGATGGGAGTTGTTTCTTTTGAATTATGCCAGTTGCCGCGCACATAGGAATGCGACATATGGATATGATAGATCGGTTCCATATGTTGAAAGCTTACGAGTTCACCTATCGCGCCATCGGCAATAAGTTTTTTCATCTTCACAAAATAAGGTGAATAGCGGAGCACATGGCAGATTGCAACTATCCTCCCGGTCTTTTTCACCATGGCAAGGATGTCCCTGCATTCCTGCTCGCTCTGGGCCATAGGTTTTTCGAGCAGCACATCATAGCCCATTTCAAGGGCCTTCATGCAGGGCACATAATGCAGGTTGTCAGGCATAGTGATGATGATGACATCAGCGAATTTCGGCCTGCTGAAGACATCCTCCCAGGTCCTGAACCTGTTTTCCGAGGGGATCTGATGGATTTTGGCATACCTCTCATTCCTTATGGGTATGGGTTCGGCAACACCAATAATTTTAATCTGTTCCGGGAAATTCGCCGCATAGCCCCCGTAAACATTACCCCTGTTGCCCGCCCCGCAAGTGATGGCGGTGATCGGCCTTCCAAGCTTGTTGTCTATGGGTTTGAAAACCTCGTCAAGCCCCAGTGAATATTCCAGTGTATTGCCTGCATCCCGGGAAAACCCCTGTATGCCGATGGCAGCCCCCCCTATCGCCAGTCCGAGGGTTTTGAGGGCTTCGCGTCGTGTCAGATTCTTTTTCATAGATTTGTATTTTGCGGTATACAAATATAACAGGATTTAAAATTTAGAAAGATTTATGAGCACACTTTTCAGCACTATAAAAATACGGGGCACCCAATTGAAAAACCGCCTGGTTGTTTCCCCCATGTGCCAGTATTCAGGCAAAGACGGATTTGCAAATGACTGGCACCTGGTACACCTTGGCAGCCGGGCCGTTGGAGGAGCTGCAGCCGTTATTTCCGAAGCCACGGCTGTTTCTCCCGAAGGCCGTATTTCCACGGCCGACATAGGCATATGGAAAGACGAGCATATCCCTTTTCTTAAGAAAATAACCTCATTTATCAGTGAGCAGGGTTCTGTTCCCGGCATACAGCTGGCACATGCAGGGCGTAAGGCAAGTTATGATGCCCCATGGAAAGGGGAGCGATTGCTGGCGCCTTCAGAGGGAGGATGGGAGCCCGTCGCACCCGGTTCAATTCCTTTTTCAGAAGATACTGCAATTCCGGCAGCCTTAAGCACAGAAGGCATCGCCAAAGTCCGCCGGGACTTTATAGCAGCAGCAAAACGGGCGGTTGAAGCAGGTTTCCGGATCATCGAAATCCATGCGGCACACGGCTACCTCCTGCATGAATTCCTCTCTCCTTTATGCAATAAGCGGAACGACGAATACGGGGGTTCATTTGAAAACCGCATCCGTCTCCTGCTTGAGATCGTCGACGGGATCAGGGCTGAGATCCCTCCTGAATATTTATTATTTGTGAGGATCTCTGCTACCGACTGGGCGGATGGCGGATGGACTGTCGCCGACTCGGTGGCCCTGGTGCGAATACTCAAAGAAGCCGGGGTCGACCTGATGGACTGTTCTTCGGGAGGCATTATTCCCGGTGTGAGTATTACGATCGAGCCCGGCTACCAGGTGAAACTGGCCGAAACCGTCAAAAAAGAAACCGGTATCCTTACAGGTGCAGTTGGGCTGATCACCACTGCGGTCCATGCCGAGAGCATACTCGCACAAGGCCAGGCCGACATCATCCTGATGGCGCGTGAATTCCTGCGTGATCCGTATTTCCCGCTGCATGCCGCAGATGACCTGGGAGACATTACGGAATGGCCCAGGCAATACCTGAGGGCAAAGAAAAAAAAGCGGTAATTGCTTTTACGGCTTGTTAAACAGGGCTTCAGCTATTGATTGTTGGTTGGGAATTCAGTATCTTGCATTAAAATTCCCTGATATGAAAAAGTTGAACCGTTTTTCAGCCATCCTTATCATTTCCATCCTATTTGTTTCGGCCTGTAAAAAGTCGGAATATACACCTTATACCCCGGCCGGTAGCGATACTGCAGCCCTTATAAAACGGTACAAGCTCGCTGTAATGGATGCGAAATACGCAGAACCATGGGAGATCTCGCGCAACCTTATCGCCGTGGTCTATTATGCCGACAGTTTAGCCGGGCAGGGCAACATGGTATGGTCCAAAGATTCCCTTGGCAGGCCGAGGGTCCTCGTGGTTTCATGGATGAAACAGACATCAACCCAGTTCTGGCCTCTTGGAAAAACAATCAAAACAAGCAACAACCCGGCATATAATTCATGGATCACCACTGCCCCTGAGATGCTGGACTTCATGAAAAAGAATTCGTTTACCGACAGCAATCAGCTGCATCTCAGGATCGCCCAGGTATTGGGGATGCAGCCCAACACCAAAAACAACTTCTTTGTTGAATACTGGGTCTATCCCGGGAACCTTTTCCGCCCTACTCCCGATCCCGAGGTTACCGACCATGAGGCCGATCTTTATTTCCCATCCTGGGTAAGCCAGAAGCACAGGGACTGGTTCCAGAATGAGATATTGAATAAGTATGACACCAGTAAAACGAACGCCTACCCCTGGACGAGGCTGGGATATACATATGACTGGGCCACCCCCCTGCATCCGATCGGGCTCAGCGAGTTCGTGGTCGACACTTCATCCACGGTGACCATAAAAGCTATTTATTCCACCTGGCAGTATTACCGGTTAAGCCAGACCAAGAAGTAGCCTAATTCAAAGCTGCGGGCAATCTATGATCTTCCCAGGGCTTCATCCTCGTCCTCACCCTGTACATCGTACCAGTGGTAGAGGCCTTCCATCAGGCGTTTCTGTTTTTCTTCAGGGCTCAGGCGATCGTAGGCTTCACGGGCTTCGCGGGCTTTGCGTCGCTTTTCTTCTTCAATAGCCCATATATTAGTGGTGTATTTGTCCTCCACACAATTCTGTAGGAAATCGCGGGCCACGGTCGGAAAAAGCTCGAGCAGCAGTTCATCCTTTTCGTTCTCCGCCAGTCGTAATCCGCCATAATCCTCAAAAACAGTATTCTCCTGTTTCCTGTAGTTTTTCGTATCGTAAGGGGTCTCCTCCCTGACACCGGTAAGCAGTTCCCTGAAATCGGGGTCGACGGGGATGGGCGTTCTTCCGTACATGCCTTTGACCAGGTTTACGAACTGTATCGATTTCGTGGTGAAGAAAGCCTGTCCCTTGTTTTCATCAATCACACAGTTGACCGCCTGAACGCCAACGATCTGGGATGTAGGGGTGACCAGGGGGGGGCAACCCGATTTGATGCGGACCAGGGGGACAAGTTCGAGAACCCGGGGAAGCAGGTGGTCGAGTTTAAGCTGTTTGAGCTGGGCCAGCATATTGGTGTACATACCTCCCGGGATCTCTGCCCTTTTCACTTCTTCATCAGGTTCGGGGAAGCCGAAAGTTTTTTCAATTTCCTGGCAAACCTGGAGGAGTTCGGGTTCCTTATCATGTTTTGCAAGGTATATGGCCTGTACAAACAGGCGGTTGACCTCTTTGGATAGCTTGTAGTTCGTGATGTCGAATTCCTTCGGGAAGGCCGTTGTGTCAAACTCCTTAAGTTCGGCCCTGATCTCTTTCAGTTCGTTGTCTATCTTCTTAACGGCCACCCTGTCAACGCCCGTATCAATCCCCAGCTTGTCGCAAAAGATCTGTATCAGTTCAAATGCCGGTGCGGCCGGTCCGCCGGCAAAATGCCATATGCTGGTATCAACCACATCCACCCCGTTGATGATGGCCATAAGAACCGAGGCAAGCCCGTAGCCGGGGGTGCAATGAGTATGGAAATCGATGGGGACGCGGAGTTCGGCTTTCATCCTTCGTATCATTTCGCCTGATTGTATGGGGGGGATCAGCCCGGCCATATCCTTGATGCTGATCATATCGGCGCCCAGGGCTTCCAGCTGCCGGGCTTTTTCCATGAAATAATCGGTAGTGAAAATATCATGCGGAAGGGCCTTGAGGTGGATCCAGGACCTTACTTTCTGCCTTTTGCTGAACTTGGGATCTACAGTAAAACTGATGGCACAGTCGGCCATTCCACCACTTTCCTTGACATATCTGATAGTCGATTTCATGTTATCGACATCATTCAGGGCATCGAATATCCTCATGATTCCAATGCCTGATTTAACTGCATTGCGGTTGAAGCCTTCTATCACTTCATCGGGATAGGGATTGTAGCCGAAGAGGTTGCGGCCGCGTGAAAGGGCTGTGAGCTTGGAGACATCTCCTATGGATTCCTTAATTTTTTCAAGCCTGGTCCAGGGGTTTTCATGCAGGTAACGCATGATGCTGTCGGGGACTGCGCCTCCCCAAACTTCCATGGCATAAAAGCCGGCGTCCTTATAGAAAGGGAGCACCCTGTCGACCTGCTCCTGGGTCATTCGTGTTGCAAAGAGGGACTGCTGTCCGTCGCGGAGGGTGAGATCCCTTATCAGTAGTTTTCGGCGAGACATGGTTCAGAGGTTGTTAAAATTACTGTTAATAAAATAACAAATGCAAAGTTAAGCATTTAAATAATTGGCCTTTTAACGATTAGAAAACTTTTTCTTGAATATTTTTTTTATTTTTAAGTGCTGGCCTATAAAAAGAAACGAAATTTCAACTAACTTGCAGGCCTTTAGTGTTGTTAATTTTTTCACACTGTTATTTATGAAACAAAATCAGATTGAGGAGTTACTCAACAAGCGCGAGGAAGCCAGGAAAGGGGGCGGTGAAGACCGTATAAAATCCCAGCATAAAAAAGGTAAATTCACTGCCAGGGAAAGGATAGAAAAAGTTCTTGACGAAGGCAGTTTTGAGGAGTACGATATGTTTGTAACGCATCGCTGCACCGATTTCGGGCTTGAGAACGAGCATTACATGGGCGATGGTGTTGTCACCGGCCGCGGGACCATCGACGGAAGGGTTGTTTTCGTCTTTGCCCAGGATTTCACAGTTTTCGGGGGATCCTTATCGGAGACCTTTGCCCGCAAGATCTGCAAGATCATGGACCAGGCCATCAAGGTCGGTGCGCCGGTGATCGGGATCAACGACAGCGGTGGTGCCCGTATACAGGAAGGTGTTAACAGCCTTGCCGGTTATGCCGAGATATTCATGCGGAACATAGCCGCTTCGGGTGTGGTTCCACAGATCTCCGCGATTTTCGGTCCCTGCGCCGGGGGGGCAGTCTACTCCCCCGCCCTTACCGATTTCGTGATCATGAGCGAAAAGACGAGTTACATGTTCGTGACCGGGCCAAAGGTGACCAAGACAGTAACCGGGGAAGATATCACTACCGAAGACCTCGGAGGGGCAACAGTACATTCGACTAAGTCGGGCGTGGCCCACTTCAGGGTTGTGAATGAAGACGAAGGGCTGCTGATGATCCGCAAACTTTTATCATACCTGCCCCAGAACAACCTTGAAGACCCTCCCCAGGCCGAATGCCTTGACCCCATCGACCGTATTGAAGACGCACTTAACGAGATCATCCCGGCCAATCCAAACCAGCCATATGATGTAAAGGACGTGATCTACCTTGTAGTCGACGATCATGAGTTCATGGAAGTCCACCAGCACTATGCCAAGAACATCGTGGTGGGTTTTGCCAGGTTCAACGGCATTTCCTGCGGTATTGTGGCCAACCAGCCCAATTACCTGGCAGGTGTGCTCGATATAGAAGCCTCCCGCAAAGCAGCAAGGTTCGTAAGGTTCTGTGATGCATTCAACATCCCCATCATTACCCTGGTCGATGTGCCCGGCTTCCTTCCCGGCAGCCTCCAGGAATACGGAGGTATCATCATCCACGGGGCCAAGCTGCTGTTTGCCTATGGCGAAGCAACCGTTCCCAAGATCACTATCACACTCAGGAAATCATACGGAGGGGCTCATGATGTGATGGGCTGCAAACAGCTGCGTGCCGACATCAATTATGCCTGGCCGAGCGCCGAGATCGCCGTGATGGGCCCCAAAGGCGCAATCGAGATCCTCGAGGGCAAGAAGATCAGCGAGATCACCGATCCCCGCGAAAAAGTAAAATACATGAACGAGAAGGAGCTGGAATATAAGAACAAGTTCGCGAATCCATACGATGCCGCACGTTACGGCTTCATCGACGATGTGATCGAACCCAGGAACACCAGGTTCAGGATCATACGGGCCCTGCAAACCCTTCAGACAAAGAAAGACACCCTTCCTCCTAAGAAACACAGCAATATTCCTTTGTAATCATCACAAGCCTTATGAGAACCCTGTTTATTGCATTCGATCCGACGCTTATTGGCAGCCAGACCCTCATCCTTACCATACTCGGGTATTGCATCGTACTTCTAACCCTTTCGGCCATGGCCTTCCTGATGGTGCGATTTCACGCAATCCGCGACTACATGAGGACAAGGAGGCTGAAGAAGGAAACACCCCCTGCAGCGGCCGCTCCGTTAAAAGTGGTGATGACGGGAGAGGAAAATGCGGCTATTGCAGCAGCCCTTTATCTTTTCTTTTCAGAGCTGCACGACCAGGAAAAATATGTGATGACCATCAAGAAGGTGTCACGTACATATTCCCCCTGGAGTTCCAAGTTCTACAACATTTTTAATGTGATGAAACACTGGTAGAGAAATAGCGAAATTTGAAAATATAGAATTCACGATATGAAAAAGTTTTCATTCACGATCAACGGGAACAACTACGAGGTTGACATCCTCGGATTTGAAGAGAACACGGCCAAAGTGGAAGTGAACGGAACGCTATACAATGTGGAAGTACAGCGTGAACTCAAACTCACGAAAACACCGACCCTGGTCCGCGCCGAGCCGCCCAAGCCATCCCCCAGGGAAGCAAGGATCCCGAAAACGCAGTCCCAGACCAGCAATATGGCCATCAAAGCCCCCCTGCCGGGAACCATCATCACGGTCCTTGTCAAGCCGGGCGACAAAGTAGCCATGGGACAGAAACTGCTTACGATGGAAGCCATGAAGATGGAGAACAACGTCCTTTCGGAAAAAGACGGCACGATCAGGCTGGTCAATGTAAAACCCGGACAGACCGTTGCCCAGAACGACGTATTAGTGGAAATAGAATAAAGGCGAACAGCTATGAAACTCCTCCTTATAAATAATTTGTTCCAGGGCATCTGGGCCGATACCGGGTTCTCAAATTTATACTGGGACAACGGCATCATGATACTGGTGGGTATATCGCTGATCGTGCTTGCCATCAAATTCAACCTCAAACCCATATTGCTGATCCCCCTGGCCGTAGGTATCGTGATCGGGAACATCCCTTTCATGCATTCAACCCCCTATCCTCTCGGGATATATGCCGAAGGAAGCATCCTTCATTACTTATTTTTTGGCGTGCTGAAGGGCATATATCCGGCACTTATCTTTCTAGGGCTTGGCGCAATGGTCGACCTTTCCCCCATGATCGCCAATCCAAAGCTCATCATCCTCGGGGCTGCGGCACAGGTAGGCATACTGGTGACTTTTCTCGGAGCCATCATCCTCGGTTTCCCGATTGCACATTCTGCATCCATTGCCATCATCGGCGGGGCCGACGGGAACACGGCTATCTTTCTGACCTCACAGCTTGCTGCCGGATTAGGCAACCTGCCCGCGGCTGCAAAAGTTCAGGGGCTTATCGGCCCTGTAGCCATCGCAGCCTACCTTTATATGGCCCTGGTTCCGGTGATCCAGCCGCCCATCATGAAACTCCTCACTACAAAAAAGGAAAGGCTTATCAGGATGAAGCCACAGCGCACCGTGAGCCGGAATGAAAAGATCGCTTTCCCGCTTGTATTCCTCCTCCTCACCGCTTTTGTAGCCCCTGCTTCACTGCCTCTTCTAGGCATGTTCTTCTTCGGGAATATTCTCAAAGAATCAGGCCTTACCAAACAACTGGCCGGTACGGTTTCAACAGTCATGATCGACATCCTTGTCATCCTTATCGGGATTACCGTGGGAGCTTCTACGCAGGCGGATGTCTTCCTGAAATGGGAATCCATACTTATTTTCGTGCTTGGCGCATTGTCATTCATGGTCGCAACTGCAGGCGGTATCATATTCGCCAAGGTCATGAACATTTTCCTTAAGAAAGAAAACCAGATCAATCCGCTGATAGGCGCCGCCGGCGTGGCTGCCGTGCCCGATTCGGCAAGGATTGCACATGAGATGGGACAAAAAGAGGATTCAACCAACCACCTCATCAGCCATGCCATGGCCCCGAATATTGCTGGGATCATAGGCAGCGCGGTGACCGCCGGACTTTTCCTGGCATTCATACTGTAACACCAGGTTAATTCAGGTTATTGACCTTGATTTAAGGGAAGGCTTCATCAGTAACCCACTATCAAACAGGGTGGATGATCCATAAAATCCCGATACATATCGCCAGGAAACCCCCTGTAAGAGTAAACCACTTTAAAAATCTCTGCCTGTTTTCTGCTGCAGCTTTATAAGCCACTGCTCCGAGGATCAGGGCGAACAATACCATGGTGAGGATGGTGCCTGCTGCAAATGCCGAAACATAGATCACTGAAGCAATGACTGTGGGGAGTGCGAGGGAAGGCAGCAGGGCGAACAAATGGCTGAAGCCTGCAAAACCATGGATGATACCGATAAAAAGAGCAGTAAAAGTATTTTGCCTGACAGTGCCCGTATGCTGATGGTCATGATCACCGTTGCGGCTTTCCTGGTGGCCTTCACCATGTGAATGGGTGTGTTTATGAATATGCGCATATAAAAAAGGCCTGGTATGGAAATGCGAATGAGGCCGGTTCCCATGGGAGTGGTGAAGGTAAGTCCTCAGGATGGCCCAGCTTCCAATTCCTATAAGCAAAACCCCGATCACGGTATCACTGTGTTTCGAGATCGCTTCCACTGGGAGGTATTGCTTAAAAAGGATAAATAACAAGCCTATCAGCAGCATCCCTATGGTATGCCCCAACCCCCAGGAAAATCCAATCATCCATGATTTTTTGCGGCTGTCGATGGCAAGAGGAGTGACAGCTGCAAGATGATCGGGGCCTGTAACAACATGGGCAATACTGGCAATAAAGCCTGTCAGGAATGTCAGCATATAAGAATTTTGTCAAAAAAAATATAAATATATATAATTTTACATTTCTGAATATGATTTATCCGGATGCCTGAACAAACACTTCTGATCACCGTCACCGGCCTGGTACAGGGAGTTGGATTCCGCCCTTTTATTTACCGTATCGCACTCAGGCATAACCTTGCAGGATGGGTCCTGAATACCAACCGGGATGTTCGTATTTGTATCAGCGGGGATCTTTTGAATATTGAGGGGTTCATGCATTCCCTGGCTCAGGAGGCTCCCCCGGCTGCCATCATTCAGAATATAATTACCGAAGAAACTAAAGCAGAAAAGTTCAGGGGATTTCAGATCTTAAAAAGCAATGATGTTTCGGATGAAATCACCGAGATCAGCCCCGATATTGCGGTTTGCAGTGAATGCCTTGAAGATATTGAACGTGAAGGGAACCGACTGGATTATTCCTTTGTAAATTGTACCAACTGCGGACCACGTTTCACGATAATCAGCGATCTTCCTTACGACAGGGCGAAAACCACCATGGCTCCGTTCACAATGTGCCCCGCCTGCAGGAAGGAATATGAAGAGGTTACCGACCGCCGCTTCCATGCACAACCCGTGGCCTGTGCTGTTTGCGGACCCGTGTATGAGCTATACCGGGGACTTGAGCGCACAGGAACAGGGATCAATGACATCATTAACACTGTGGCTGATTGTATTGACCGATCAGGTATCGTTGCAGTAAAAGGACTGGGCGGGATGCACCTGGCCTGCGATGCCTTTAGCGAAGCAGCCGTTTCGAAACTTAGGGTGTTGAAGAACCGGGAGGAGAAACCCTTTGCAGTTATGTTCCGCGACCTTGAGACGGCCCGTGAGTTTGCTAACATCAACCCCACCGAAGAAACTTCGCTTACTTCATGGAGGCGGCCCATAGTACTCCTGGATGTTAATGAACCTGAGGGAGGCAAGCGTCTTGCCTCAAATATTAATTCGGGCCTGAACCTGCTTGGCATCATGCTTCCCTATCTGCCCTTTCATCACCAGCTGTTCAGAAAGCTCAAAACCACCGCCATAGTACTAACCAGCGGCAACTTCAGCAGCGAGCCCATACTTATCGGCAATGAGGAAGCCCTGCAACAATTCGCTTCATGCACCGATGCGGTGCTGCTTCATAACCGGGATATTTTCAACCGCACCGATGATTCGGTGGTCAGGATCATAAGCGGAAAGGAAAGGGTCTTAAGGCGCTCACGCGGCTATGTGCCTTCACCTGTGCGCACAGCATTTGACACGGAAGGGATCCTGGCATTCGGGGCAGAACTTTCGAATTGTTTCTGCGTGGGAAAGGGGAACAAAGCCTTCCTCAGCCAGCATATCGGCGACCTCAGGGGGCTGGAAACAACCTTGTTCTACGAGCAGACACTGGACCGTTTCATTAAGCTCTTCCGCGTCAAACCTGCCCTGCTGGCTGTTGACCTGCATCCCGATTATATTTCCACCAGAACGGCAGCGGGTTTTGGGAACCTGCCCGTCATCAGCATACAACATCATCACGCCCATATCACCTCCTGCATGGCCGAGAACAAGCTCGACGAAAAGGTAATAGGCGTTGCATTCGACGGAACCGGTTTGGGTGATGACGGTAACATATGGGGATCTGAATTCCTGGTATGCAACCTTAATGAATACAACAGGGTATGCCATTTTGAATACCTTCCGCTTCCAGGGGGCGACAGTGCAAGCGAAGAACCCTGGAGGATGGCTGTTTCCTGGCTGTACAAGGTATATGGAAAAGAGTTCCTGAAGATGGACCTCCCCTTGCATCGCCAGACCAAGGCTGAAAATGTAACTATGCTGATCAGCATGATGGAGCGAAAGATCAACTGCCCCCTGACTTCAGGTGCAGGAAGGTTTTTTGATGCTGTTGCCTCCCTTCTCGGGATATGCCAGGTCGCCGCTTTCCCCTCACAGGGGCCCATGCTGCTTGAGTCACTTGTTGTGCCCGGATGCAAAGAAACTTACAAATGGAAGGCAGGAGAAGTGATCGTCATGGATGAAGTTCTTCGCGGCATTGTTGACGATATCGTTCAGGGCCTCGGTAAATCAATTATCGCATCGAAGTTCCACAATACTATAACTTCCATTATCTTTGAAACTGTAAACGGGATCCGCCTGCGCGAAGGGATCAACAAGGTCGTGCTTTCGGGGGGAGTTTTCCAGAACAAATACCTGCTGGAAGGGGCTGTTGCCCTTTTGATGTATAATAATTTTGAGGTATTTTCACATGCTGCCGTACCGTCCAATGACGGTGGAATTGCCCTTGGGCAATTGGCGGTTGCGGCAAAAAGGAGGGAAATGAAATGTGTTTAGCCATACCTGCGAAAGTAATACGTGTTGAAGGGGCCACGGCCCTTGTGATGATTGAAGACACTGAATATCATGCAAGCCTTTTGCTTCTCGAAGATGTAAAAGCAGGGGATTATGTGATGCTGCATGCCGGCTTTGCCATCCAGAAAGTGGATGAGGAAGAAGCGAAGGAAACGATGAGGTTATTAGTCGAAGAAGAAAGATCCAGACCCGGATAAGTTCATGAAGTACATTGACGAATACAGGAAAAAGGAGCTTATAACAGGGATCTCCGAAGAAATTAAAAGGATTTCCAAAAAGGAGATCTCTCTGATGGAGGTCTGCGGGGGCCATACCATGGCAATTCACAGGTTCGGCCTTCTTTCGCTTCTCCCGCCGAACATACACCTTTTGTCGGGACCGGGATGCCCGGTCTGCGTTTCGGGCCAGCATTTCATCGACACGGCTATTGCTTATGCCAGGATGCCTGGGGCGATCATCACGACCTATGGAGACCTGATACGGGTGCCCGGATCCGCCTCCTCCCTGGAGAAAGAAAAGGCTTCGGGATATGACATCCGCATTGTATACTCAGTACTTGAATCTCTTGAAATCGCATTGAAGCACCCCGGCAACAAGGTAATTTTTCTCGGTATAGGTTTTGAGACCACGGCCCCGCTTACGGCTGCTGCCATTGTTGAAGCGAAAAAAAGAAAGATCCGTAATTTCTCGGTATTGAGCGCCCATAAAGTGATGCCACCGGTCATGAAAGCGCTTGTAATTGAAGGGGTAAAAATCAACGGCTTCATAGCCCCGGGCCATGTCACCGCCATCACGGGAACCTCGATTTACAAGGACCTGCCTGTGTCATTCGGGCTCGGAGTGGTTGTAGCAGGCTTTGAGCCGGTCGATCTGATGCAGGCTATACTGATGCTAATATCACAGGTTGAAGCCGGGAAGCCTAAAATCGAGATCCAGTACCAGAGAGTGGTGCAGGAGAAAGGGAACCCCATCGCTCAAAAGCTGCTGAAAAAGGTATTCGAGCTGAAGGATGACAGATGGAGGGGGCTTGGAATGATACCGCTAAGCGGATTAAAAATACGGCCGGGCTTTTCCGATTTTGATACGGAACATTTGTACCCCCTTGATGTTCCTGTTGCCCCTGAACCAAAAGGGTGTATATGCGGGATGATACTGAGGGGACTGAAAACACCTCATGACTGCAGGCTGTTTGGAAAGAAATGCACGCCTGCCGACCCGGTAGGGGCATGCATGGTCTCAGGAGAAGGAACCTGTTCAACCTATTATAAATACCGCTTATGAACCGGAAAGAAGAGAAAGTACTGCTGAGCCATGGCAACGGGGGACTTAAAATGCACGAGCTGATCACCGGTTTGTTTGTTAAACATTTCGGGAATAAGATACTGAAACAGCAAAGCGATTCGGCTATCCTGACTCCCGGCTCAGAAGAGATTGCGTTTACAACAGATTCATTCGTGATCGATCCCCTGTTCTTCCCGGGAGGCAATATAGGGAAACTTGCTGTTTGCGGGACCGTGAACGACCTCTCTGTTTCCGGTGCAAAGCCTATGTTTATAAGCGTTTCCTTCATCATAGAGGAAGGCTATCCCATGAAGGATCTCGAAACCATAGTGATTTCTCTTGCTGCCGAGGCAAAAAAAGCAGGAGTGCTTATTGTTACCGGTGATACCAAAGTCGTCAACAAAGGCAAATGCGATAAACTCTTTATCAATACGGCAGGTATCGGAAGGATAAACAAGGCAAAGCGGCTTGCAGGAAAATTCAGGAGCATTAAACCCGGCGACCTCATACTGATCAACGGGCCCATTGGCGAGCATGGCATGGCTGTAATGAATGCCAGGGAATCGTTCAACTTTAAAACTCCTGTTGTCTCTGATTGTGCCAGCCTCAACCACCTGATCGGGGAAGTGCTTGACCATACCACTTCGGTAAAATTCATGCGCGATCCAACCAGGGGCGGAGTTGCTACGGTACTGAACGAGCTTACTGCTTCAAAGAAATTCGGGATAAGCCTTGACGAAGCAGCATTACCTGTAGGGAAAGGCGTGAAGGCCATGTGTGAGCTTCTCGGGTTTGACCCACTCTACGTGGCCAACGAAGGCAAGGTTTTAATTGTTGCTGCCGAAAAAGAATCTGAACGAATCCTGAAGATCATGAGGAAACATGAACTTGGAATACACAGCGCCATTATCGGGAAGGTCGTAAGTGACCACCCCGGCAAGGTGGTGCTTGTTACTGAAACAGGGGGGAAGCGCATCATCGACTCTCTTTCAGGCGATCCTTTACCCCGCATTTGCTGAAAATCTTAAAGGATGCATGAACTGTCGCTTGCAACGGACGTAATCAATCTTGTCACTGAAGAGGCCAGGAAAAACGGCTTGTCAGGGATACAGGAGGTTCTTATTGAAGTGGGCGACCTCAGCGGTGTTGAAGCGGATGCTTTTCAATGGGCCCTGGAACTCCTGACAAAAGAGACCATACTCGGCAAGGCTGAAATACTCCTGAACCGAAGCCCGGGAACAGGGATTTGCAAATCCTGTGAAAGGGAATTCGAAATGAGAAACAGGCTTGACAGCTGCCCCCTCTGCGGTGCTTTTCCCTCGGAGATCAGGGGCGGACAGGAGTTCAGGGTGATATCAATGGTTGGAGAATAAATTTAATTAAAAAGAGAGCTTATGTGCGAAACCTGCGGATGCGGAAAACCGGATGACTTCAAAATACATGATCCTCATCACAATCATCACGAACATCACGAACATTCCCACGAACACGAAGGCCCCGCTCACCCATACACCCATAAACATGATGCTCACGAACATTACCATGAGCATGAGCACGATGGCCACAAGCATTCCCACCCTCATGATCACGGGCATCCCCATGATCACGATCATCACGGCCATCACGACAATCACGGCCATCACGAAAAAAAAGAGATCCCTCTCAACATCGACATCCTGTCGGAAAACAACCGCCTGGCCGAGAGGAACCGTGGTTATTTTGAAGGGAAGGAAGTGCTTTGCCTGAACCTGGTAAGTTCCCCGGGATCCGGCAAGACCAGCATACTTGAAAAAACCATACAGGCGCTTGTCTCAAAAAGGAAGATCTTTGTAATCGAGGGTGATCAGCAAACGGCGAGGGATGCCGACAGGATAGAGAGATCGGGGGCTCCCGCGATCCAGATCAATACCGGAAACGGATGCCACCTCGATGCAAACATGATACAGCAAGCCCTTAAAAAGCTTGCTGTCGAAAACCATTCCATCCTGTTCATCGAGAATGTGGGGAACCTTGTATGTCCCGCTATGTTTGACCTGGGGGAAAAGAAAAGGGTGGTTGTGATCAGTGTAACCGAGGGGGATGACAAACCCATAAAGTACCCTTATATGTTCCAGTCGTCGGACCTGTGCATCATCAACAAAACCGACCTCCTGCCCTACGTTGATTTCAGTGTGGAAACGGCAAAGAAATATGCTCAGCAACTGAACCCGAAACTGGAGTTCATCCTGATGTCGGCAAAGACAGGGGAAGGGATGAAAGAATGGTACGACTGGCTGGAAAAGCAGTTATAAAACAATCTCTTCAACAATTTCCCTTACACACTTCATCACTTCAGGGATAGCCGCTTCCACATCCGCCGAGAGGTCCATGCCCATATCCTGGAAATCCTTTACCGAAACCGCAACCAGGTAAAGTTTCGGCATATTCCCCAGGAGTATGGCCGAATCCAGCAGGTCTTTCAAACCTACCTCATGGGCGCTTAACTGCCTTGGAAAATCCTTAGCAAAACGCGGATGGAGGACCCTCACATGCCCGGCAGGAAAATGATCCAGGGAAGCGTCAATAAAAATGATGGTTTTGTAGGATTGAATATGGCCCAGAAGGTGAAAGCCTCCTGTTCCCCCGTCCATAAGGTCAGCCCCGGGGATGCCTCCCTCCTTTTCAAGCCTGTTCACGGCATGGATACCCACGCCTTCATCGTTCATCAACAGGTTACCAATCCCGAGAACCAGGATGTCGTTTTGTATTTCAGGCAAATGAGATATACTTGAGTGTGTCAGTCCTTAGGACATTCCTCGGTCCGGTTATCATGACGTTCGATCACATCCTCTTCGATGAATTTCCATCCGCCGATCATGGAGGAAGTAACTCCCCTGCGTTCGATATAGTCATGATAAAAAACAAGGTACATATGCACCATGGCAAACAGGATGAAACCCCACATCAGCAGATGATGGATCTGGCGAACCTGCATATCACCTCCTAAAAATGGCACCACCCATGCAAACATCTTCGGCAGGAAGGCGCTGCTCATGGCAGCATACATCCCGAAGCCGGTAAGGCATTGCAGAAGGAAGATCAGGAAGGTAATGAAATAGATGAAGCTGGCCAGGGAATTATGCCCTATCGAATCTATCTTTTTATTTGTAAGCTGAAGTACATCCACCTTGATGACCTCGAGCATTTCCTTCCACTGGCAGCGTTTAAGGGGTATGAAATTATACCATCGCGAGAATTCATTTCCCACGAAACCCCAGTAAATCCTGAACAGGAAGTTGAAGAAGAACAGGAAAGCCGTGACAAAATGGATAAAACGGACTATTCCTATCCAGTAATTGAAATAGGCTTCCGTACCCCTCATCAGGGCCGGTGGGTTACCGATGATATAACCGGTGATGCAGAGTGATACGATACAAAGTGCATTGATCCAATGGTAGAGGCGTACAGGCAACTCCCAAACATGCACTTCACGCAGAGGGACGGAACGGTTTCTCATGGCTTAATAGGATTTCATCTCATGAATGGTAGTTCCGTTTTCATCATACAGGTGCACTGCGCAGGCAAGGCAGGGGTCGAAAGAATGGATCGTCCTCAGCACTTCCAGCGGGTTTTTGGGATCGGCGATCGGTGTGCCGATCAGTGATTCCTCATATGCCGACCGTTGTCCTTTTGCGTCGCGTGGCGAAGCATTCCAGGTAGTGGGGACTACAAGCTGGTAGTTGGCTATCTTTTTATCTTCGATCACGATGAAATGCGATAAGGCTCCGCGGGGAGCTTCAACCATTCCAATACCTTTTGCCTGTTTCGGCCAGGTTTCGGGATCCCATTTCACATTATTCTGTGTACGTGAATCTCCGTTCTTGATATTAGCGAGAAGCTGCTGGTAGAATTCCAGAGCCCATCCGCAGGTGAGCTTTGTTTCGAGTCCCCTTGCTGCGGTGCGGCCCAGGGTCGAGAATAAAGCGGCAACAGGGACATCCAGTGTTTTCAGGGCAAATTCAACCACCTCTTTATAATCGGCACGGCCTGAGGCGTATCCTACAAGTGTCCTGGCAAGCGGACCGACTTCCATAGGATGTCCTCTCCAGCGCGGGGTCTTCACCCAGCTGTACTGTTTTGAAAAATCAAGATGTTCGTAAGGGGGTTTGGGGCCTGTATAATTGAATTTGGTCTCACCATCCCAGGGATGCAGTCCGGCCGTATTCCCCTTCGAATATTCATACCATGAATTGTTGATGTATTCCTGGATCTGTTCCGGGTCTTCAGCCTTAACTTCATGGATCTTGCTCAGGTCGCGTCCGAGTATGGCTCCCCTTGGCATCTTGAAACTGTCGGGATTATTATACCCGTTGGACGGGAAATCGCCGAAAGCCAGGTAATTCGTGAGGCCTCCACCAATGGCTCCCCAGTCTTTATAGAAAGAAGCAACAGCGAGAAGGTCGGGAATATAAACCTGGTCAACGAAGGTTTTGGCATCTTCAAAAAGCTTGCCGACAAACGCAAGCCGTTCGGCATTTACGGCATTGGCTTCATCAATATTTATGGAGCAGGGAACGCCGCCGACGAGATAATTCGGGTGAGGATTTTTCCCGCCGAAAACCGTATGTACTTTCACCAGTTCCTTTTGCCATTCAAGGGCTTCAAGATAATGTGCCACGGCAATAAGGTTCACTTCCGGCGGAAGTTTGTATGCTTTATGCCCCCAGTAACCGTTGGCAAAAATGCCAAGCTGTCCGCTGGCTACGAAATTCTTAAAGCGTTTCTGGATGTCGGAGAAATACCCGACCGAACTTTTCGGCCAGGGGGAAATGCTCTGGGCGATTTTTGAGGCTTCGGCAGGATTGGCTTTAAGCGCCGATACCACATCCACCCAGTCGAGGGCATGCAGCTGGTAAAAATGGACCACATGGTCCTGGATATACAGGGCATTGGCCATGAGGTTACGGATAAGCTCGGCATTTGGAGGTACCGCAATCCCAAGGGCGTTTTCAACCGTCCTCACCGAGGTGAGTGAATGCGTGGATGTACAAACACCGCATACACGGCCTACAAAGGCCCATGCATCACGCGGGTCGCGGCCCTTGAGTATGGTCTCGATGCCGCGCACCATGGTGCCGGCACTGTATGCGTCGGTTATCTTACCATCTTTTACTTCGATTTCAACCCGCAGGTGACCTTCAATACGGGTGATGGGATCTATTACGATTCTGTCTGCCATGGCTCTTATTCTTTCTTGGTTTCAACTGCTGAACCTTCCTCAGGTTCATTGATTATCTCTTTATGCTTGCGCACATTGGTGACAATGGCATGAGCGGCGATACCTACTGCCGTTCCAATGCCCAGCCCCAGTCCTACCTTGTCGGCTGTAGTTTCGATTCCAAAACCTGCAACACCCGGGAGGTGCTGGTAGAACGGACCGTTGTCCCAGAACCCTTCCTCGGCGCAACCTATGCAGGGATGCCCCGATTGGATAGGATAGCTCACGCTGTCGTTCCATTTGATGATACCGCAGGAGTTGTAGGTAACCGGACCCTTGCAGCCCATTTTATAGAGGCAATACCCTCTCTTGGCGCCGTCATCGTCGAATGACTCGACAAACAAACCGGCATCAAAATTGGCCCTGCGGTAACAGGTGTCGTGCACCCTTCTTGAATAGAATGCTTTGGGCCTATTCATCCCGTCGAGCTGGGGGATACGGTCGAAAGTCAACAGGTGAACCACCACGCCGGCCATTACGTCGGCAATGGGAGGACAGCCCTGGACATTGATCACGGGCTTGCCGCTGATCACTTTATGCACAGGTTTGGCGCCTGTGGGATTCGGGCTTGCGGCCTGAACGCAGCCGGCTGAAGCACAGTTGCCCCAGGCTACAACGGCCTTGCAATTTTTAACAGCTTCCTGCAGGATCTGCAGCGCACTTCGTCCGCCTATGCAGCAGTACGCCTCATTCTCAGTCGGGATGGAGCCTTCCACCATTACAATGTATTCACCGGGAAATTTAGCCATCACTGCCTTGTAAGCTTCTTCGGCCGGAGCCCCGGAAGCTGCCATCAGCGTCTCCTGGTAATCAAGTGAAATTTTATCCAGTACGATATCGGCAACAATCGGATGCGATGCCCTTATAAAGGATTCGCTGCAACATGTACATTCCTGAAAATGAAACCAGATGACCGGCAGCCGTGGCTTGGTTTCAAAAGCTTTTGCAATCTGGGCAACACCGCTGGCTTCTAAGCCTAAAAAGGCCGCCATGGTAGTGCAGAATTTGAGGAAATCACGGCGGGAAACCCCTTTCCCTTTGAGTTCCTCATAAAATGTAAGGCGCTGATTCTCCATAAATGACTGGCTTTAAAGATTTATTGATGTTAAAAATATAAAACATTTAGTATATGTCAATACCTGAATGCTAATTTGTATAAAGTCTATATAAAAATAATTAAGTGGTAAAATACCTCAATGTTTCAGGCGCCTACGGCTCATTAGTAAAACAGGATCGGGGAGAATTAAATGAAACCCTCAAATAATCCCCGGAAAATAATTAAATTTAAGCCATTAAAATTCAAGCGCTGACATATGAATATTTCCAGGGTCAATCGTCAATTCAGGTTTTTGATTTTATCACTGGCAATCCTGCCTGCCTGCAATAATTCGGGTGACAATCCTTCAGGGGCGGATGAATCAGGTTCCGACATTATTAAACAGGAGATCATACTGTCGCCCGAGACCCAGGATATTTTAAACCGTTTCCCAACCCCGTTTGAAGTTTCCATGCTGCTCCAGGAAGCAAAGGCCCCTTATCTTTTCAGCCTTACCAATAACCCCGCCAATGTGAACAGGTATTTCACCGCTAAGACCAAAGCCCTGAACCTGGGGATTTACAACGCCGACCTGGCCTATTCTTCGACTTATAAGAGGGCCGATGAAACCGATAAATTCCTGTTCTGTACCGGCAAGCTGGCCGGGGACCTGGGCATTGCCGGTGTTTATGACAAATCCCTGCCCGCCAGGGTGGAGCTGGTTAAAAACAACCGTGACAGCCTTGTTGCCCTGGTGAAAAGGTTTTTCGGGGAAACCGGCGATTTCCTGAGGAGGAACAACCGCAACCAGGTAGCAGTTCTTGTGGCTGCAGGGGCATTTGTGGAGGGCTTGTATATTGCCTCATCATTATGCCAGGCTGCACAGGATAACAGCGGGATCGCCTCGATCATTTTCAGGCAAAAAGAGAGCTTCGACAAACTCACAAGGATCCTGGCTGAATACAGCAATGACTCGAACATCAAGCCTGTAGCTGATGAACTGGCCAGGCTGAAACCGATATTCACCGATTACGGGCTTGGATCAGGCAAAGCGATACCACAAAGCAAAGCGGCAGGAATAGTCGCAATTGCCGAGCAGGTAAGGTCCACTATGATAAAGTGATCCGCCGTCAAAATTGAAGAATTTGCCTGTTTGCCAGATCATTGTTAATCCCTGATCCGCCTTCAAATTACTTTAACAATTTACCGCTGATCAGGAGCAGTGCCGTCTCGGTCAGTTTAGTTCTGAACTCCGCATCCACAAGGCGTGTATTGGCGTCGAGCAGGTTCTTCTGGATCTCCCGCAGCTGAAGGGAGGAGATGGCCCCCACTTCAAAACTTTCCTTTGCAATATCCATATTTTTATCGGCCAGGGTAACATTTTCCTTTTCAAATGTTAAAAGTTCCAGCTGGTTCAGGTATTCATTATAGATCCTTAGCAGGTGGGCCTCGAGCTGGTTTTCCAATTGTTTCACTTCCAGTTCAGAAGAAGCGTAGGAAATTTTTGCATTCCGGTAATCCCTCTGGAGGTTAAGCCCGTCGAAAATGTTCATATAAGCCGTAACTCCCACCACAGCCCCGAAATTCCGGTTGTAGTTGACGATGTTCGCTTCAGTCTGGTTGTTCAGGTAATTTATGCCAGTCGTAAGGCCGATAGTGGGCCATTGCACAGACCTGGCCGATTTCATATCCAGGGCGCTTACATCTACGTTCCTGTTGTACAGGAGCAGGTTCCTGTTAGCTTCGCGCATACCGGCCCTTAAGGAATCATAGTTCAGCTTGTAATTGATAAGGATGGTGTCCTTTACCGTGAATTTAGAGGTGACATCCCTTGCCATCAGTTCGTTGAGGGTAGCCAGGGAGTTCATGTAAACGGTCTTCTGGCTCGAAAGGTTTGCTATATCGGCATTCAGTTCCACCCTTGCTTTAAGGTATTCAAGCTCTGAACCGCTGCCTGTCTCATATTTAAGCCTGGCCAGTTCAAGCCTGAACTCCGAGATCCCGACCTGGTCCTTCATGATCTCCGTTTCCTTTTCCTGGCGTATTATTTCATAATAAGCGGCCATGATCCTTGCCAGGGTGCGTTCAACAGATATCTTCACATTAAGATCTCCAATCTCTTCGAGCTTTTTCAGCTTGTCATAAGTAATGAACATCTTAAGCCCGTCGAAGACCGTCCAGTTCAGGTTGATGCCTGCAGTGAAAAGATCGGAGTTCGCTTTTGAGTTTTCAAGCTCGTAGCCCGCCAGGTTAGAGACTTTTGCATTGCTCAGCCCATGTGCATAGCCCGCATTCACATCGATTTTCGGCAGCATCCCTGCATTTCCAGGCGTAGCATTGTTAATGGAGATCTGCTGTGAGTTTTTGGCAATATTGATCCCGTAATTATTTGACAACCCGATTTCAATCGCCCGGTCGATAGTCAGGAGGTCCTGGGCCTGCATTGTGCATGCCCCGAAAATCAGAATAATCCCGATGATGAATATTTTTCTCCTCATTTTTTTATATCCCGGGATAAGAACGTATAAAATGCAGGAATGATAAAGAGCGTAAGGAAAGTTGAGAAGATCAGTCCGCCCACAACCGCAATCCCCAGAGACTGCCGGCTTTCCGAAGAGGCCCCGATATTCAGGGCGATGGGCAGGATCCCCAGCACCATGGCCGATGAGGTCATGAGTATGGGCCTGAACCTCGATGCCGCCGCAGCCTGCACCGCCCCGAGTTTAGCCAGCCCGGCCTGTTTTCGCTGGTTGGCAAATTCGACGATGAGGATGCCGTTCTTAGTGACCAGGCCTATCAGCATGACGATCCCGATCTCGCTGAAAATATTAAGGGTTTGTTTGAAATACCAGAGGGAGAACAGGGCGCCTGCAATAGCAAGGGGGACGGTAAGCAGGATGATGAAGGGGTCGACGAAACTTTCGAACTGGGCGGCAAGGATAAGGAAGATCAGTACGATCCCGAGAATAAATACGAAAATAAGGCTTGATGAACTTTCCCTGTAATCGCGGCTCTGCCCTGCGAGGTTTGTTTTTATATTCGGCGGAAGGATCTCCTTTGCTATCCTGTCGAGTTCTCTGATGCCGTCGCCAAGGGTCGCCCCCTGGGTAAGGCCTGCCGAAATGGTTGCCGAGATATAACGGTTATACGAATAGATTGCGGCCGGATTGATATTTTCCTCAACCCTGATGAGGTTATCCAGGGGAACAAGGTCTCCTTTCATGCTCCTTACATAGAGTGCTTTTAATGCATCCGGATCATTGCGGAACCTGGGCATAAGCTGGCCTATGATCTCGTATTGCTTGCCCTCGAAAATAAAATATTCATACCGTTGCCCGCTCAGGCTGAGCTGCAGTGTACGGGCTATTTCCTCGGTAGAAACATTCAGAAGCGAGGCTTTGTCGCGGTTCACCGTGATCCTCAGTTCAGGCTTGTTGATCTTGAAATCGGCGTCAACAAATTGCAGTATCGGCAGTTTCCTGGCTTCCTCGAGAAAATGGGGCAATACATCTTTGAGCATCACAAGGTTGGGCGCCTGCAGCACATACTGCAGCGGCTGGCCCGAGAACCTGTCGCCTATTGTTGGCGGCTCGAAGGGGAAACAGCGGATCCCCGTGATCTGCTGAAGTTCCCTGGCTGCTTTAACGAAAATTTCATGCTGGCCGCGTTTTCGTTTTTCCGCATCCTGAAGGTAAACTATTTCCATGCCCTTGTTCGGATTATCCCTTGCCCCCATACTGGGCGAGATCATATAAAAATAGGTTGACACCTCAGGTACCGAATCCCTGAAATATTTATCCACCCTGGCCATGTATTTATCCATGAACTCATATGTGGAACCTTCAGGTGCAAGAGTAGGGATACGTATGTTATTGCGGTCCTCGAAAGGAGCCAGTTCCGAATGAAGGGACTTGTAAAACACATAGATCAGCGCGGTAATGGCCAGGAAGAGGGGCAATGCCATCCACCTGCGTTTCAGGAAATTTTCCAGGGAACTTACGTAAGCCTTGTTGAGGTATTCAAAGAAGGGATCTGTAGTGCGGATGAGCCAGTTTGGTTTTCTGTCGTCCCGGGGTTTCAAAATACGGGAACACATCATTGGCGAAAGGGTCAGGGCAACGAAAGCTGATATCATCACAGAACCAGCAACCACGATCGCAAATTCCCTGAAAAGCCTGCCTACCAGGCCCTGCAGGAACATCACCGGTATGAAAACAGCCGCCAGCACTATGGTCGTTGAGATAACCGCAAAGAAAATCTCGTTCATCCCTTCGTTGGCGGCTGTAAGCGGGTGCATGCCTTTGCTGACTTTTGCGTGGATATTTTCAAGCACAATGATGGCATCGTCGCATACCAGTCCGATCGCCAGGACCACCGCCAGCAGGGTAAGCACATTGATGGAAAGCCCGAAAAGGGCCATCAGGATAAAAGCCCCTATTAGCGAGACCGGGATCGCAACGACGGGTATAATGGTCGACCTCCAGTCACGGAGGAAAAAGAAGATGATCAGGATCACAAGGATAAGGGAAAGAAGGATGGTCTGGCGGACTTCCTTTACGGCTTTTCTCTCGAATTTGGTAAAATCATAACCGATGCTGATAGAATATTCGGCCGGGATCTCATCTTTCATTTTCGCCATCCTCCGGTAAAATTCATCGGCAATAGCCACATTGTTCGCGTTGTTCTGGGGCACCACACCTATGATCAGCACAGGCAGCAGGTCCATCATCACGGTTGAGCGGTCGTTCTGGGGATACAGCTCTGCGGTGCCGATGTCGCTCAGGCGGATGATGTTCCCGCCTTCCTGACGTATGATCATATTGTTATACTGTTCGGGGCTTTGCATGAGGCCCAGGGTTCGGATAGTAAGCTCGGTCATATTCCCTTCAACACGTCCTGAAGGAAGCTCGATATTTTCCCTCGCTATGGCTTTCTGGATGTCAAGGGTGGTGATGCCGCAGGATGCCATTTTATAAGGATCCAGCCAGAGCCTCATCGAATATTTTTTTTCGCCGAAGATCTTGATGTCGCCCACCCCCGGGATAGTCTGAAGCCTTTCCTTGATCACGTTTTCCATCAGGGCATTCACCTCCATGATATTATGCTGGTATGAGCGGATGACCATGAAAATGATCGCATTGGTGTTGGCGCTCAGCTTCTCAACGATGGGCGGGTCAACATCCTTGGGGAGCTGGCTGATGGTTTTGGATACCCTGTCGCGCACGTCATTGGCTGCGGCTTCCATATCGTTGCCTAGGTTGAATTCAACCGTGATAAGGCTGGTCTGGTCATTGGAAATTGACGACAGCACCCTGATCCCTTCAATACCGTTAATGGCATCTTCAAGAGGTTCGGTGATCTGGGCCTGTATGATCTCGGCATTCGCCCCCGAATAATTGGTGGTAACCGTAACAATCGGGGGATCCATGGCAGGATATTCTCTTATCCCCAGGTATGAATAGCTGACCAGTCCGAAAATAACGATCAGCAGGGAGAATACAATTGCCAGGACCGGCCTTTTAATACTGACGGATGAGAGACTCATATTAATTCAGTTTCACCAGCTTCAGGGGGGAATCGGGTTTTATTCTGAGAAGATTTGTCACAACGATGGTATCACCCAGTGCCAGGCCTTCAACTATCTGGACCGAAAGCTTGTTCCGGATCCCTGTTGTTACAGGCTGGAGGGCCGCTTTGCCTGATTTCATCAGGTAAACGTCATATCCTTTCACTGTAGGGATAAGGGCTGCAGTAGGAATGAAAAGTTTTTTATCCAGGGCCAGCAGGTTGAGTTCAACCCTCACCGAAGCTCCCGGGACCAGGCTGCCATCCCTGTTTTCACATACAGCACGCAATAAGATCGTCCTGGTCTTTTTTTCCACATCGGGTTCCACGGCTTCAATTACCGCTTTATAGGCTTTGGTTGAATAATCGGTTGTAAATGAAATCCCCGAACCCTGGTGAAGGTCCCCGGCATAACGCTCGGGAATTGAGAAATCAATTTTTATTTTACTCACATCCTGGAGACTGGCCAAAACCATGTTCGGGTTGACAAGCGCTCCTTCGCTGACGTTCCTTACCCCTATCTTGCCTGCAAACGGGGCCCTGATCTCAGTTTTCGAGAGATCAACCTTCAGAATCTCTATTTCAGCCCTGATGGTGTTCAGGTGGTTCTGGGTTTCATCGTATTGCTCCTGGCTGATCCCGCCCTTGGCTAACTGTGCTTTTTGCCTGGTTTCATTTGTTGCTGCAAGCTTTTCCTCAATAGTCAGCTTGTTTATCCGCGCAACGATTTCCGCATCATCAAGCTTGAAAAGCAGTTGCCCCCGGCTCACCGATGAGCCTTCTTTAAAGTGGACCGTAATGACTTTTTTGCTGATCTCGCTTACGATTTCCACGCTTTCATTGGCCCTTAAAGAGCCTATGGTCGAAAGCTGGTATACCATGGAAGTATCGCGGGCGATAAACACTTCGACAGGGACGACCGGTTTTAAGGCCGCAGCCGCTTCGGTCTTTTTACTGCCGGAACCTGAAAATATCCTGATCAGCAGCAGTATGATGATCACCCCGATTATGCCAAAAAATACCAGCTTTCGTTTCATGACCCTTGCTCATTGATTATCAAAGATAATAATAATGAATTAGTTTTAATCCCCGGAGTACAGCTTTTTTTGCCTGGTTTCAGGAAAGGTCCATATCCATGCGCCCGTCAGCAATGCAAACAAAGCCGCCAGCGAGATCCCTCCTCCAAGCCCGTATCTCACGGCAATAATTGAAATGATGACGGGTGTGAAGAACTGTATCCCCCTTGCAAGATTGAACGCAGATCCCATCGCCGTACTGCGCACTGAAGTGGGAAAAAGCTCTGAGAACAGTGAACCAAATCCGCCGAACATCCCCGTTCCGAATCCCACCATGAACATGAAAGCAAGGATGATCAGCGGGTAGATCACGATGACATCCCAGAATATCGTTACCATGACCAGTCCGAGGGCCATGATCACCGAATACATGCTGTATGCCGGCCGCCTTCCCAGGCGGTCAGCAACAAACCCGAAGATGAGGTAGCCCAGGAATCCCCCCGTTTGGGTTACAAGAATCCAGAATGCCGATTTGGTGAGTGTAAAATGCCTTTCAGCATGAAGGTAGCCGGGCATCCATGAGTAGGTAAGCCAGTATGCCGACATATCGAAGACTGCCAGCACCAGGCCAAGAAAAAAATATTTCCTGTTTTCCACCGACAGGAGCTCCTGAAACTGCTGAACAGTTTTATTTCTTTTATAACTGCCTTTTGCAGGGTCCTTTTTGGTTGCTTTTTTCCTGAGAAGCCATAAGTCAGATTCAGGCAGATGCCTCCTGATAAACAGGACCATAACAGCCGGGAGAAGTGAAATGAAGAAACAGGCCCTCCAGCCAATATGCGGAGAGATGAGTCCTCCCACTATGGAAGCAAGTGCAATACCCAGCGGGGCGCCGGTTTGCATCATGGCGCAATAACGTCCGCGGACCTTTGCCGGGAATGTTTCACCTATATATGTTTGCCCTGTACCCCATTCCCCGCCTACACCCAGGCCTGTAAGCACCCTGAAAACCATCAGCAGCCAGAAACTGCCGGCAAAGCCCGATAGAAACGTACCTATGGAATAAGTCAGGATAGTCCATTGCAATACCGGTTTGCGGCCGAAGCGGTCGGACAGTATCCCGAAGACAACCCCTCCTATTGCTGTTGCTGCAAGGCTGGCGCCAAGCACATACGACATCTGCAAATTCGAAAAATTATACTCTTTTGAGATAGGGATCAGCAGAAACGTGAACAGTATAAGATCGTAAAAATCAAATACCCAGCCGGCCCAGCTCATGCCCAGGATCTTGTAATGGACCCTGGTTATGGTTAAGGATTCGTTAAGCAGTTTCGGCCGCAAGCCCTGAAGATCAGAAACAGGAATGCCTGTCATAAGTATCCCTTATTTTGTTTGATCATAATGTCATATACAAACATACTGAATAAACCTGTTTTTGACACATTCCGGCCGGAGGTTTGTTTATTTTAATTTGATCTAAACAAACAATTGGCAGTTATATGTCGTACCTTTGTGTTTTATTTTATTTATCATGAGTTCTTTGAATCTCCAAAATGCAATACCCGAAATGTCCTGGGTGCAGATAGTCAAAAGGTACAACCACCCGAACCGTCTGAGGAGCTGGGTGCAATTGACCTCCAACCTCCTGCTTTACTTTCTTGCCTTGTTTTTAATGTATTTAAGCCTTTCCGTTTCCTACTGGATCACTCTCGGGCTTTCAATTCCTGCGGCCGGAATGCTTGTACGCTTATTTATAATCTTTCATGACTGCGGACATGGTTCCTTTTTCAAATCGGGAAAGCTGAACAACATTACAGGGATCTTATTGGGGATCCTCACATTTACGCCATATTACAGCTGGTCAAAAAACCATTATATCCATCATGAAACCGTTGGGAATCTTGATAAAAGGGGAACCGGTGATGTATGGACCATGACCGTGGATGAGTATAAAGAAAGTTCACGCTGGAGAAAGGTTGTTTACAGGTTTTACAGGAATCCTGTTACCATGTTCGGGATAGGGCCTCTTTATGTATTCCTCATAGGCAACAGGTTCACAAAAAAACACATGGATCAGAAAGGGCGGATGGGCGTTTATATAACCAATGCAGGCCTGCTGCTGATTGCTGTTTCAATGAGCCTGCTGATTGGCGTGAAAGCGTTCATCCTGGTACAGTTTCCTGTTATTTACATAGCCGGAATCCTTGGTTTCTGGCTGTTTTATGTTCAGCACCAGTTTAACCCTACTCTCTGGGCCAGGAACGGGAACTGGAATTATAAAAAAGTGGCATTGGAAGGAAGTTCTTACTATGAGCTCCCTCCTGTCCTTCAATATTTTACAGGCAATATCGGGTTCCACCATATTCATCATCTCAGCCCCCTCATTCCCAATTATAACCTCTCGAAATGCCATCAGGAGAATGCCCTGTTCAACGGCATCAAACCACTCAGGTTCTGGCCCGGTTTCAAAACCCTTACTTTCCGTTTATGGAATGAAAAGACCCAGGAAATGGTTAGTTTCAGGAAACTGAAATTCAGCTGATTCCTGGAATTATTTAATTTGTCTTTTTTCAAAAAAATTAATACTTTTGTAGAAAGCCCTATGATCAATTGAAGCTCTACATTAAAAATATGGTATGCATCCGTTGCAAAATGGTTGTAAAGGCCGAGTTGAAAAAGCTGGGCGTCCATTATGTTGCTGTAGACCTGGGTGAGGCTGATATTAAGGATGATATTTCAGACGAGCAACTGGCACAACTGGATATTGCCTTGAGAAAGTCGGGGCTTGAACTGATGGATGATAAAAAGAGCCTTCTGGTCGAAAGGATCAAAATGGTCATCATCGAGCTGGTCCATTATACCGAAGACCAGATTAAAATAAATCTTTCAGATCACCTGTCCGAAAAACTCAATCATAATTACACTTATCTCTCCAATCTTTTTACCGAGGTTAAAGGGACTACCATCGAAAAAATTTACCTGGCCCATAAAATTGAAAAGGTAAAAGAATTACTTGTTTACGACGAGCTTAATCTCACCGAAATTGCCTATAAACTTCATTACAGCAGCGTGGCCCACCTGTCAAACCAGTTCAAAAAAATGACAGGGCTTACTCCTTCCCACTTCAAACAGCTTAAAAACAAAAGGCGTGAGGCATTGGGCAATGTGTGAATAATGTAACTTATTCCCATAATTGTGTAATGCTTCCGGGGATAAAGGTTCTGACCTTTGTCGGGTAATTTAATGTACCCATGAAACCTGCTTTAGGACATGATATTGAAAAAGCGAAAGCCTTTATTATTGTTGAGATCATTGAATACGTTCCCAATTCTGTAGTCATTAAAACAATAATTAAAAAGACTACTGGAAACGTCACTGCGGTTTCATGTGACAGTGGTGAAGCCATGACTGAAAAGATTATCCCTTTCGACACCTTTGTCCAGATCATCGACGGTACGGCTGAGATTATCATTGATGGGACCTCAAATTCACTGGAAACAGGCGATTCAATCATTATTCCGGCTCATACCGCGAACAGTGTAAAAGCAAACGAGCGGTTTAAAATGATTTCCACGATTATAAAAAGCGGATATGAATAACACAAACTTAACATAGAAAGAAATGAAAAAAACAATCTTAACCCTTGCTGTAACAGCAATTGTAGCAGGGACAATGTTAACCGGCTGCCAATCGCAGGCCGACAAAATCAAAGATGCCCAGGCCAATGTTCAGGATGCGCAGAATAAAGTTGTTGAAGCTAAATTAGATCTTGACCAGGCCTTAAAAGATTCCATTCAGCAATTCAGAAAAGAATCTGAAGATCAAATCGCTGCAAATGAAAAAAGTATAGCCGAATACAAGGTTAAACTGGCAAAAGACAGAGTGGCAAACAGGGCACAATATGAAAAGAGATTAGCCGAAATGGAACAACAGAACAGGGAAATGAAAAAAAGGCTTGAAGAATTCAGGGAAGACGGAAAAGAGAACTGGGTTACTTTCAGGAATAAATTCAACCACGATATGGTTCAGATGGGAAAATCTTTTCATGATTTCTGGACCGGTAACAAGTAAAACATATAACCATGAAAGATCTTCTTTATTTTATCGCAATATTCCTGCTTGTTGCATGGGCAATAGGTTTTTTTGCCTTCAATGCAGGGTTCCTTATTCATATCCTACTTGTAATTGCTGTTATAGCAGTATTAGTAAGGATAATCCAGGGAAGAAAAGTCATTTAAATCAGCATTTTCATAATTATCATTAAACAATTAATTTATGAACTCAGGAAAAGTATTATTAGGAGTACTGGCAGGTGTCGCAGCAGGTGCATTGATCGGGGTTTTATTTGCTCCAAGTAAAGGTTCAAGGACCAGAAAAAGAATTTTAAAAAAGGGAGAGGATTACGCGGATGGATTAAAAGAAAAATTCGAGGATGTCCTGGCCGGTGTTTCCAAAAAAATCGAGAAGATCAAGGAAGATGTCAACGACTTTACCGAGCAGGCACATACCAGGTCTGAAGAAGTAAAAGAAGAGCTGAAAACTGTCAAAGGCTGAAAAGCCATAAAAACCGGAGCCATGGATGACAATGCGAAGTTGCTTGAATCCCTGATGATAAAAGTGACCGACTACGGTAAAACAAGCTTTGAGTTAATAAAACTCAAAGCTTTAGACACAACCTCTGGTATTATCTCCTCATTAATTCCTTTTTCCGCGGCATTTGTCATAATTGGCTCTTTCATGCTGTTTTTAAATGTCGGGCTGGCTTTTTGGCTCGGGGACATTCTTGGGAAGATCTATTTCGGATTTTTTATTGTAGCTGGCTTTTATCTGGTAATTGGAAGTGTTTTATACTTCCTTACGAAAAACTGGCTGAAAAAGCTTGCCTGCAATTATTTTATTAAGCAGGTGCTAAAATAAAATGCTATGCAAAATATTACATCAGTTTCCCGGCTTAAAGATGCCATTCAGCTTTTGGAAGACAGGCAGGCTTTTCAAGGCCAAATGTTGAAGGAACAGGTCTATGGTACCATAGAAGCCCTGAAGCCCGGGAACATCCTTAAAAACACTATTTCAAATCTAGTTTCAACGCCGAATTTGGTTGATTCGGTTTTAAGTACTGTTATCGGTTTAGGAACAGGCTATCTGACAAAAAAGATAATAATAGGAACTTCAGGCAATATTTTCAGAAAACTCATCGGATCTGCTTTTCAGCTTGGTGTCACTGCTTTTATTGCACAACACCCCAATGCCGTTAAATCAGCTGGCAGGTTTATTATGCAACATTCTGTAAGTAAAAACACAGGAATTCTAAAAGGCCGTGATAGTTAAAGAAATACAATTACCATTCTATGTAAAGGCAATTCTTCTGATCATTGGCCTGTTTGCCCTGGGAGCATTATTATATATCGCCCAGGGCATTATTATACCTCTCGTTTTTGCAATCCTGATCGCGATACTGCTCCATCCTGTTGTAAACTTCCTGGTAAAGATGAAAATTAACCGGGTCGTTGCAATTTCGCTTACGTTATTACTTACCTTTTTATTAGTTGCTGCATTTACCGGTCTTTTATTTTCGCAGGCAAGCCGGTTCAGCGAATCATGGCCCTTACTGGTTGATAAGTTTACAGTGATCCTTAACCAAACTATTAGCTGGATTTCAGGTTACTTTGACATCAACCCTCACAAGATCTATGCATGGATCGCAAAAACGAAAAGTGAACTCATCGATACCAGCGGCTCTGCTATAGGCCAGACACTTATAAATGTCGGCAGCGTAGTTATGGTTCTACTGTTAGTGCCTCTTTATGTATTTCTTATATTGTTTTACCATCCCCTTCTGCGCGATTTTATTCGTAAGATCTTTGCAAAGAGTGATCCGTTGCAGGTTAATGAAATAGTTACCCAGACCAAAACTGTAATACAACGATATCTGCTGGGACTGGTTATCGAAGCTCTCCTGGTTGCGGCAATGGACATATCAGCCCTTCTGTTGCTGGGAATTGATTATGCTATCCTTCTTGGTATTATTGGCGCTATACTTAATGTCATACCATATATCGGAGGTATTGTGGCAGTTGCCTTACCCATGATGATCGCATTGGTCACAAAAGACTCGTCGTGGTATGCTCTTTATGTTCTTGCAGCCTATTATGCCATCCAACTGATTGACAATAATTTCATCGTCATAAAGATTGTAGCTTCAAAAGTCAGGATCAATGCGCTTTTCTCGATTATTGTTGTGCTTGTTGGAAATGCATTATGGGGAATACCGGGGATGTTTCTTTCCTTACCGCTCCTGGCCATTGTAAAAGTAATTTTTGACCACATCGAACCCTTAAAACCCTGGGGGTTCCTGCTAGGCGATACGATGCCTTCAATATTAAAAGTTAAACTGAATTTCAAAAAACCAAAAAATCAAGTATTATGATAGAGGTTAGGAAAGAAGGTGTTTTATTAACAAAGACTGATCTGGAGTTTGAAAACGAGGGGGTGTTAAATCCTGCTGTAATACGGGAAGGTGACAGCGTTCATGTTTTTTACCGGGCTGTGCGGCAAGGAAATAATTCCAGTATTGGCTATTGCAGGTTAGACGGGCCATTGACAATTGCTGAACGATGGGATAAGCCAATTATAGTCCCTGAATTCGAATATGAATCACATGGCGTTGAAGATGCGCGCATAGTAAAGATCGATGACCTGTTTTATCTGACCTATACTGGGTATGATGGAACCAATGCCCGCGGAGCGTTAGCAACATCAAAAGACTTAAAAGTTTTTACCAAGCAGGGGGTCATTGTTCCTCCCATCACGTATGCACAATTTGTATTCCTTGCTGAATCCACAGGTAAAGTAAATGAAAATTACTACCGCAATCATAAGTTTTATTACCAGGAAGCCGATCCTGAGAAAAAAATGATGTTGTGGGATAAAAATGTAATTTTCTTTCCCAGGAGAATTCACGGCAAACTGGTATTCCTTCACAGGATCAGGCCAGGTATTCAAATTGCATTTGTTGACGACATAAAAGATCTCACGAAACAATACTGGGAAAAATATTTCGAGAACCTGCATGAGCATATTGTTCTTGATCCTGTTTATCAGCATGAGTCAAGTTATATTGGCAGCGGCTGCCCTCCGATTGAAACCGAACACGGCTGGCTGCTGATTTATCATGGAGTGCAGGAGACCGATAAAGGCCGTGTATATTCAGCCTGTGCCGCTTTGCTGGATCTGGATGATCCTTCGAAGGAATTGGCGAGGTTGCCAAATGTACTGTTTTCGCCGGAATATGATTGGGAATTATACGGGGAAGTGAACAATGTAGTTTTTCCTACAGGTACTGCCATATTTGGAAATACTTTATTTATTTATTATGGTGCTGCGGATTCATATATTGCCTGTGCCTCCCTGAGTTTATCCTCATTATTGGCTGAATTGATAAAATATGTCGCAAAAGATGAGAAACGCCCTGTCTGAGATTTTATTTATTACTTCCTATCCTCCAAGAGAATGCGGAATAGCTACTTATTCGCATGATCTGATATCGGCCCTGAATAATAAATTCCGTGACTCTTTCTCCATAAAAGTATGTGCACTGGAATCGACAGATACAAATTATACATACACGCGTGAAGTCAAATATACTCTTAAGACATCAATAGCTTCAAGATATAAAGAACTGGCAATTAATATTAATAATGACAACCGAATTAAAATCGTCCTGATACAGCATGAATTTGGTTTTTTCAGAAAACAGGAATATACATTTCTGCAATTCCTGTGTGAACTCAAAAAGCCGGTTGTTATCGTTTTTCATACAATACTTCCTCATCCTGACATTCAATTACAATTTAAAATAAAAAAAATTGCTGCTGTTTGCGATTCAATTGTGGTAATGACCAATACTTCTGCCCGGGTGTTAACAGATGACTATGGCGTTCCAAAGCAGAAGATAAAAGTCATTGCCCATGGCACACATTTGGTTCCGCATTTAAGTGAAAGGTTTCTGAAGGTGAAATATGGCCTGAAGAACCGGAAAGTTCTTACAACATTCGGTCTTATCAGTTCCGGGAAAAGCATTGAGACTACCCTTGAAGCATTACCTGCCATTATCAGTCAAAGTCCTGAAGTGGTATTTCTTATAATTGGTAAAACTCATCCGGAAGTGATTAAGGCTGAAGGAGAACGATACAGGGAAAGCCTGGAACTAAAAGTAAAGCAATATTCCCTTCAGGGTCATGTGATTTTCATTAATAAATACCTGGCATTGCCCGAACTGCTCGAATATCTTCAACTCACCGACATTTACCTTTTTACATCAAATGACCCTAACCAGGCTGTAAGCGGAACATTCGTTTATGCCATGAGTTGTGCCTGCCCTATTATTTCCACGCCTATACCTCATGCCATGGAAGTCCTGACTGAAGAAACAGGAATTATATTTGATTTTCGCAACTCACAACAGTTAGCCAAAGGAGTTCTAAGCTTGCTGAATGATGAACCTTTACGAAGGAATCTCAGTTCTAATACTTTGGAAAAAATCGTATCTACGGTCTGGGAAAATTCTGCTGTTGCGCATGCTATGTTGTTTGAAAAAATTACCGGTGCCAGGATCACGTTGAAGTATAAGCTGCCTGCCATCAACCTTGATCATTTGAAGCAGCTGACGACAAGGACCGGGATGATTCAGTTCTCAAAAATCAATCAACCCGATCTCCGTTCCGGGTATACCCTCGATGATAATGCCAGGGCATTGGTAGCCACGTGTATGTATTTAAGACATACCGGTGATGAAACTATTATTCCATACATTCTGAAATATTTCAACTTTATCAAATTTTGCGTGCAGCCCGATGGTATGTTTTTGAATTATGTTGACAGGGACAACAGGTTTACAATTCAAAACCAGGAAGTTAATTTAGATGATGCCAATGGAAGAGCTTTGTGGGCCATGGGATATCTGATGTCGATGAATGGCCTGGTGCCTGCTGATATCCTGGCAGAAACTGCAGCCATTATTAAGAACACCTTGTTTCACATGGGCGCTGTTCATTCAACCAGGGCCATGGCTTTTGCGATTAAAGGTTTGTACTATTATGAAATTGCCGATATGTCGGCAGGGAACCTGAGTCTTATACAAACATTTGCCAACCGTTTAGTGCAGATGTACAAGCATGAATCGAATAAAACATGGGAATGGTTCGAGGCATATCTTACCTATGCGAACAGCATTTTACCTGAGGCTATGTTATATGCCTGGTTGCTCACAGGGGAAACAATCTATAAAGATGTTGCCATATCGTCTCTGAATTTTCTGCTTTCACAGATCTTTAATGAAAACGGGATTGAAGTAATTTCAAATAAGAACTGGCTGCAAAAGGGAGAGGTGGCAGGGCATTTTGGTGAACAGCCCATTGATGTGGCCTATACGATAATGACATTAAACAAATTTTACCTTGCTTTCAGGAACGAAGATTACCATGAGAAGATGGTAACGGCATTTAACTGGTTCTTAGGGAATAACCGACTGCACCAGATTATTTACAATCCGTGTACAGGCGGGTGCTACGATGGGCTTGAGGAAACCCATGTGAACCTGAACCAGGGTGCCGAGTCAACGGTAAGTTACCTTATGGCAAGATTAACGATGGAAAAGAAGCATTGCTGAAATGCAGATAAAAAGTTTTTTAAAAAAAACGGTTCATCTTTTCAAAGAAACCTTTAAAGGTTTTATAGATGACAATGTTCTCCAATTAAGTGCAGCGTTATCATATTACACAATCTTTTCTTTACCACCTTTGCTTATTATCATTATTTCGCTGAGCGGAATATTCTTCGGCGAGGATGCAGTGAAAGGTGCAATTTTCGGCCAGATCAACGGCCTGGTAGGAAACGGCGCCGCTCTGCAGATCCAGGAAATAATAAAAAATGTCAAACTTTCAAGCAGTAATGCATTTGCGACGGCTGCTGGTGTTGTAGTTTTACTGATCGGGGCCTCGAGTGTGTTTGCCGAAATCCAGGTCTCGGTGAACTACATCTGGGGCATAAAGGCAAAACCGAAACACGGTTTAATAAAGTTTTTATACAACCGTATCATGTCATTATCCATGATTGGCTCGGTCGGGTTTTTATTACTGGTTGGTTTAATAATAAATTCAATAATTGATATCCTAAACAAACATTTGTCGCTCTTCTTTCCGCAGGATTATTTTATTCTATTATTTACCATCAATGCCCTTCTTGGTTTCATTATTATTACACTGTTATTCACCTTCATATTTAAAACTTTGCCTGATGGGAAGATAGCCTTTCGCGATTGCATCATTGGGGCATCTTTTACAGCCTTTCTTTTCATGCTAGGCAAATTCGTAATCAGTTTTTACCTGGGGAAATATGACATCGCTTCGGTTTACGGGGCTGCCGGTTCTATTATCCTGATTTTTGCCTGGGTATATTATTCAGCTATTATCCTCTATTTCGGAGCTGAATTCACCAATGTTTACGCACAAACTTACGGGCAAAAAATAACTCCAAAAGAGTATGCTGTTCAAAGCAAAAAGATAATGATTGAAACAAATTTAACCCAGGACCAAAAGGATCTTTCCTGATATTATTAACCTTCAAAAAGTAACTACTTGAACTTAAACCTTGCTTCAGAAAAATACAAGGGATTAACCTCAAGCCAGGTTGAGGAAAAATTACGAACGGAAGGATACAACAGTCTGCCTTCTTCAAAACCTAAGAATTATTTCTCCATTGCATTAAGTGTTGTTAAAGAACCCATGTTTGTACTTTTAGTAGCATGCGGGGCGCTATACCTTGTAATGGGTGACTTACAGGGAGGGTTGATGCTTCTTGGTTTTGTCTTCGTTATCATGGGTATTGAGTTCTTCCAGGAGAAGAAGACCGAAAAAGCCCTCAATGCTTTAAAGGACCTGGCGAGCCCGCGGGCTTTGGTAATCAGGGACGGAGCGGGAATAAGGATTGCCGGTAATGCAGTTGTAACCGGCGATATTATTGTGTTGCAGGAAGGCGACCGTGTTCCTGCAGATGCGACTGTTTTGGATTCGGTCAATTTACTTGCTGATGAATCACTACTTACAGGCGAACCTGTACCTGTCAGGAAAAGCGATTGGGATGGGGTTGAAAAAAACAGTCAACCAGGTGGCGATGATCTGCCTTTCGTCTATTCCGGATCTATGATCGTTCAGGGCAATGGCTTTGCGAGGGTATCAAATATTGGTATCAATACTGAAATAGGGAAAATCGGGAAAGCGTTGGAGGGAATCAAGGAAGAACCCACCCGGCTAAAAAAAGAAATGGGGTCGCTGGTGAAGAAACTTACGATCATTTCTGCTGTTCTTTGTATTCTGGTAATAGTAGCTTATACTCTTACGCGCGGAAGTCTGCTAAATGGGTTTTTAGCCGGGATTACCCTTGCGATGGCAGTGCTGCCCGAAGAATTCCCTGTGATTCTAACCGTATTCATGGCCCTTGGCGCATGGCGAATGTCCAGGTTAAAAGTGTTAACACGCAAACCTTCTGCCATCGAAACTCTTGGTTCGGCTACAGTTCTTTGTACCGACAAAACAGGTACCCTCACCCAAAATAAAATGACCGTTACAAGGTTGTTCAACGGAAAAGGATTTATGGATATTGCAAAGGAAAAAGAGTTGAATCACGGGTTCCATGAAATTATTGAATATGGCATCCTGTCAAGTCAAACCAATCCTTATGATCCCATGGAAAAGGCAATTCTAGGTATGGGGGATTTGCACCTGAAAGGGACGGAACACATCCACAAGAACTGGGAAATGATCAAGGAATACCCTCTTTCCAGAGAGTTACTGGCGATGTCACGGGTTTTTTCACTTAAAGGCACAGGTGAAAAAATTATAGCAGCAAAAGGAGCACCGGAAGCTATTTTTGAACTTTGTCATTTAAAAGCCGATGACAGGAAGCGCATGATATCTGCTGTAGAGGAATTAGCCGGGGACGGATTAAGAGTACTGGGTGTAGCAAAGGCAAAAATCAACAATATTGGGTTACCTGAGATTCAACATGACTTTACGTTTGATTTTATCGGACTGATAGGGCTGAGTGATCCTATACGTGAAAATGTAAAACAATCGGTAAGCGAATGTTATAAAGCAGGTATCAGGGTGATAATGATTACCGGTGATTACCCGGTAACCGCCAAATATATCGCCCGGGAAATAGGCCTGGAAAATCCGGATGCATGCATCACAGGCATGGAATTACAGTCGATGCCTGATGATGAATTATGCGAAAGGATAAAAAAGATCAACGTTTTTGCCAGGGTGGTCCCTGAACAAAAACTGAAAATCGTAATCGCCCTGAAAAAAAATAATGAAATTGTTGCGATGACAGGAGATGGAATCAATGATGCCCCTGCTCTGAAATCGGCAAATATAGGGATCGCGATGGGTGCAAAGGGCACCGATGTCGCGAGAGAAGCTTCTTCCCTGGTCCTGATGGACGATAATTTTTCATCCATCGTAGGCGCAATCAGAATGGGAAGACGCATTTTTGATAACCTTCAGAAAGCGTTCGGATATACTTTTGCCATACACGTGCCCATTGCCGGCTTATCGTTAATTCCGATTTTACTTGGAAATTTTCCACTGATCTTATGGCCTGTGCATATCGTTTTTCTTGAATTGATCATTGACCCCGCATGTTCCATCATCTTTGAAGCCGAAAAAGAAGAGGTAAATTTAATGAACCGGCCACCAAGGAAGTTCGATGAAGCTTTTTTTGGACTTAAAAAAATCATATTCAGCTGCCTCCAAGGTGCGGTTATTCTCATTATAACCCTTACTGTTTACCTCCTTGGCCTTCACTTTGGATACCAGGCAAAGGAAGTACGGGCTATGGCTTTTATTACCCTGATTGTTTCAAACATCTCTGTCATACTAACGAACAGGTCATGGACCGACAATATTTTCAGGATTATTGCAACACCAAACAAAGCGGTATTATGGGTTACAGGCGGAGCCATCCTTTTCCTGGCTTTGATTTTAAATATCACGTTCTTTCTGAATTTATTCCAGTTCCAGAAACTTTCGTGGCTAAATATCGTCGTCTGCAGTTCAGCCGGAATAATCAGCATTGCCTGGTTCGAAATATATAAGCTGTTTAAACAAAAACATATATAGCATCAGTGTTCAATTAATTCCGATATTTACAGATAATTAACCAAATGCTTGTGAAAACCAATAGGTTGAAACCTGGCACATCCTTAAAAGCACAAATCTCTGAGTTGGATCCTGATAAATTTCCAATAGTAGGGATTGGAGCATCAGCCGGAGGATTGGAAGCCCTGGAACAATTTCTTGGTTATGTCCCTGAAAACAGCAGGATAGCCTTTGTTGTTATCCAGCACCTGGATCCCACACAGAAAGGCATGTTGCCTGAGTTACTCCAGCGAATTACAAAAATGAAGGTTTTTCAGGTGAAAGACCGTATGGAAGTAAAGCCTGACTGCGTGTATGTGATTCCTCCAAACAAAACAATGTCAATATTAAAAGGGGTGCTTCACCTCTTTGAACCATTGGAAGCAAGGGGAATGCGGCTTCCGATCGATTTTTTCTTTCGTGCCCTTGCCGATGACCAGAAGGAACGAAGCATAGGTCTTATTCTTTCAGGTATGGGTTCCGATGGAAGTATTGGAATCCGCGCTATAAAAGAAAAGAACGGAATTGTGATGGTACAGGAACCTTCCAATGCAAAGTTCGACAGCATGCCCCGCAATGCGATAGATTCCGTTTTGGTGGATATTGTTGCTCCTGCCAACGTGTTACCGTCGAGGCTCCTTGAATTCCTTAAGCATATTCCTCTTATCAAATCAGGTCTGAATATTGATATTAAAGATATAAGCTCTCTTGAGAAGATAATAATACTGCTTCGGACCTATACAGGAAACGACTTTTCCCAGTATAAAAAAAATACGATAAATCGTCGTATCGAAAGACGTATGGGGGTCCATAAAATTGACAAGATTTCATCGTATGTCCATTTTTTACAGGAAAATCCTAAAGAAATTGATATACTTTTCAAGGAATTAATGATCGGCGTTACTAACTTCTTTCGCGATCCTGCCACATGGGAAAAATTGAAAGAAACGGTTATACCCGATATTATTTCAAACATGCCACCAGGTTCAATACTAAGGGCGTGGGTACCTGGTTGTTCAACAGGAGAAGAGGCATACTCACTGGCGATAGTATTTAAGGAAGTGCTTGAAAAATTTAATTCGCATGCAGGCTTTTCACTGCAGATTTTTGCTACCGATCTTGACCATGATGCAATAGAGATAGCCAGGAAAGGCATATTCCCTGCAAATATTGCCGCTGATGTATCACCAGAGCGCCTGAATCGCTTTTTCCTGCCTACCGAAGAAGGCTATTTTATCAATACTGAGATAAGGGAAACAGTTGTGTTTGCTCAACACAATATAATAATGCATCCTCCTTTTACAAAGATCGATATAATTTCATGCCGTAATCTGCTTATTTACCTGGAACCCGAGCTGCAAAAAAAACTGATCGGGCTGTTTTACTTTAGCCTGAACTCTAATGGTATCATGTTTTTAGGCAGTTCCGAAACGCTTGGAACACAAAGTCACCTCTTTACAGCCCTGGATATCAAAATGAAAATTTTCAAACGGGCTGCCACTACCCTGGCCCCAGAAATATTCGATTTTCCCGCTGCATTTTCTAAGGCTAAACCTGATATTATTGAAAAGCAAACACCTGCCAGATCAGTCATAAACATTCAAACACTTGCCGATCAGCTATTGTTACAGCATTTTGCACCTGCAGGTGTGCTTGTTAACGAAAATGGGGATATCATTTATGTTAGCGGACATACGGGAAAATACCTGGAGCCCGCAGTTGGCAAAGCGAACATGAATATTTTTGCCATGTTACGTGAAGGTTTGCGTAATGAATTTCATGTTGCCTTCCGGAAAGCTGTAGTGAAAAAAGAAGCTGTTTCGTTACGAAATATGAAAACAGGCACAAATGGCGGCACGCTTTTCTTTAATATCAGCATTCAATGGATTGAGAAGCCGGAACTATTAAGTGGAATGTTAATGATCATCTTTACCGATATTCCTGAAAGCAAACGTCCTTCAAAAAAAGAAAATAAAACCATACACAGTATCAGGCAATCGGAGCTTGAGAAAGAACTGAAATATACGCGTGAAAAGATGCAGGACACTTTCGAAGAAATGCAAACTTCGCAGGAAGAACTGAAATCCACGAATGAAGAATTGCAATCTACCAATGAAGAATTGCAATCTACCAATGAAGAACTTACGAGCTCAAAGGAAGAAATGCAAAGCCTGAATGAAGAACTTCAAACTCTGAATGCTGAATTGCAGTCAAAGGTGGATGATTTTACTAAGGTGAACAATGATATGAAAAACCTTCTTAACAGCACTGATATTGCCACATTGTTCCTTGATAAAGAATTGCATATCCGCCGTTTTACTTTTCAATCAACCAAAATATTTAAACTGATAAAAAGCGATATCGGACGACCTTTTACCGACCTGGTTTCTGACCTTATTTACCCCGAATTATCAGTTGACTCACTCGAAGTCTTAAAGACACTTATATTCATACAAAAATCTATCCCTACTAAAGACGGACGTTGGTTTTCAGTTCGAATTATGCCATACCGCACCGTTGATGACAGAATAGACGGGCTGGTCATTACATTCATCAACATTTCTGATCTCAAGAAGGTGGAAATAAAATTGCATGAAACAGAACAAATGAATAGTTTGCTGTTAAATGCATCTTCGGATATAATAATTAAGTTATCAACTGATTTGAAAATACTGGAGTTTAACCCTGAAGCTGAACTGTTTTTTGGTTTTAAGCGTTTGGAAATTTTAAACAAAAACTTTATTCCGACTTTTATTCCGGAAAAAAATCAAAAAAAGAGTGAAACTGCTTTAAGAAAATTACAAAACACATTATTGGGCGGTAAGTTTAAAACTCAGTTAATAGCCGCCGATGGGAAAAAGCCAATTGTGATCTGTTCAGTAAATATACTTCTGAACAACATGAAATTAGCTGCAGGGATGATTTTACAAATTAAAAACTAATATTGCCATGAATAAAGAAAAAAGGAATCTTACCGATGAACAGATGCTCAGAAGAAAAGCTGAAGAACTACTGAGGAAAAATCAGGATAAAATAGTTAAACCGGTTATAGAGACCGACGCTATGAAGTTGCTTCATGAACTGCAGGTACACCAGATAGAATTGGAAATGCAGAATGAGGAGTTGCGCCAGGCAAATGAAACTGCAGAAAATGCGCTGAAAAAGTATACCATGTTATACGATTTTTCCCCGATGGGCTATTTTACACTCGAAAGTGACGGCAGTATCTGCGACCTGAACTTCACTGGTGCCGAAATGCTTGGCGAGAAACGCTTTAGTCTGGTAAACGCGAACTTTAAACTATTTGTTTCCGAAAAATCGCAATCCGTATTTAACACTTTTTTCAATAACGTATTTACCAGTAATGCGAAAGAATCCTGCGAAGTGATGCTTGGGTATGATCATAATCCGCTAAGCACTGTGTATATGGAAGGTATTGTTACCGGCGAAAACCGGCAGTGCCTGTTATCGGTAGTTGATATTTCAGGATTTAAAAAATAATACATCCCTCTCCGCCTCTTAATCCATATGAGCCTGTCGTCGGCCACAGGTGTGGGTTAAAAACATGAACATGTATTCTGTTGTAATTGAAGTTTCGGCGGGGTCGCCGTGAATTCTTCAAAAGGTATGAATGATGTAAGTTTTTCTCAGAATTGTGTAACGTTTTTTCGCTTACCTGTGATTAATTTAGATTTCTTAAAATTCACCAGTATTATGAAAAGACAAACCCAAAGTACGTTTTTGCCGGATGGGCAGATTCTTAAGTATTCCAGCACGGAATCAGATAAGGATCAAAAAGTAAACGAAATTGACGAAGAAGTGGAGTATAAGTTTTTCAATTCCGGGAAAGAAGATTATAACGATCTGAAATCCAGAAGACTGAGAATGATAAATTTAACCATAAAAAATTAAAAAGCATATAATGAAAAAAGTGTTGATTGCCCTGGATTATGATCCAAGCGCACAAAAAGTAGCTGAAACCGGGTTTTCATTAACCAAATCTATGGGAGCTGAGGTGGTCTTATTGCATATAATATCAGATCCGGTGTATTATTCAACAATGCAGTATTCTCCAATAACAGGGTTCACGGGTTTTTTGGAGACAGATCCGTTGCTGTTAAGCAGTGAGGATGGACTGCGAAAAGCAGCTGAACATTTTCTTGAAAAATTAAAGCATCACCTTGGTGATAAAACCATACAAATTCTTGTTAAAGACGGGGATCCTTCAGAATCCATATTATCAACGGCAAAAGATCTGCATGCCGACATGGTAATTATGGGCTCTCACAGCAGGAGGTGGCTTGATGAAATATTGATGGGAAGTGTAACAGAAAAAGTATTGCATCATACTTCCGTACCATTGATCATTATTCCGATAAAAAATTATAAATAATTAAAATCCGGGTATATGCAAGAATTCAAATTATTCACTTCTCTTCAGATTGGAACAGTTGAAGTAAAGAATCGTGTTGTCATGGCACCTATGACCAGGTGCAGGGCCATTGGGAATATTCCGAATGAACTGATGGCAGAATATTATCAACAACGTTCAGGGGCCGGCTTAATTATAACAGAAGGCGTTTCTCCCTCGCCCAACGGATTGGGTTATGCCCGGATACCAGGGATCTACAGCACAAAACAGTTGGAGGGATGGAAAAAGACAACTTCTGCAGTACATAAGGCCGGGGGAAAGATTTTTGTTCAGTTAATGCATACGGGAAGAATAAGCCATCGTCTTAACATGCCTGCAGGGGCTCAAATATTTGCCCCTTCGGCTGTAAAAGCTGCCGGACAGATGTGGACTGACTTGCAAAAGATGCAGGATTTTCCTGTTCCTAAAGAGATGTCGGCAGAAGACCTTATACAAACACAAGCACAATTTGTATCTGCTGCAAAAAATGCAGTGGAGGCCGGATTCGACGGTGTTGAGCTGCATGCAGCCAACGGGTACCTTCTGGAACAGTTTTTGTCGCCTGTCAGCAATATCCGTAAGGATAAATATGGAGGCAGCATTGAAAACCGCAGCCGTTTTATTCTTGAAATAGTGGCTGCTGTTGCAGATGAGATCGGTAGCAGGAAAACCGGGATCCGCCTATCCCCATATGGGGTTGCAAGCGATATGCCTCTTTATCCCGAAATTGACGCTGCTTATGATTATCTCTCCGATCAGCTTAACAAGCTTGGAATTGTATATATCCATATTGTTGATCATTCCGCAATGGGAGCCCCGGAAGTTCCGTTAAAAACCAAGAACCTCATCCGGAATAATTTTAAAAATGATATCATTCTGTCAGGAGGTTATGACAAGGAAAGAGCTGAGAAAGACATTCAAAGCGGGTTGGGGAACCTTATTGCATTCGGCCGACCGTTTATTAATAATCCCGACCTGGTAGAAAGACTGAAAAACAACTGGCCTTTATCACAGGATCTTAAAATGGACTTGTTTTATACTGCTGATGCAATAGGATATACCGATTACCCGGTTTATAAAGCCTGATTCAAACTAAAATGATTCCCTCCCCTCTATCTCAAATCATCAGCATCCTGCACCTTGAACCCTCGCTGAAAGACTCTGACTTGATTCACTCAGCCATTGAGAGAGGTGGGATAGTGCATGCTTATTTTCATACAGAAAACGAACAAGACTTTTTCCATATCCTGAATACGGAAAATATTGACATCATATTAGCTGATTACGATGGCAATATTACATTGAAGATTGCAAAGGAACAATATCCGTACATTCCATTCATCATCCTTTCCCGGCCCGTGGGAGAAGTCGCCGCTGTGGGTTCCATGGTTAGCGGAGCCTCAGATTTTGTGCTTAAAAACAACCTGGAGCGGTTAATCCCGGCTATAAGAAGGGCATTGCATGAATCTGAATTTGAACATAAACATTTGCTGGCGGAGCAAGCCGTAACAAGTTCGGAAACGCGCTATCGCCGTCTTTTTGAATCAGCTAAAGACGGGATACTTATCCTTGATGCTGAGAACGGGATGATTATGGATGTTAATCCATTTCTGATCGAACTGCTGGGTTATTCAAAAGAACAATTCATTGAAAAAGCAATCTGGGAGATCGGCTTCCTGAAAAACATAATCGCCAATCAGGATAAATTCACACAATTAAAGAAAATTGAATATGTACGGTATGATAATTTACCTCTTGAAACAGCAAACGGACGAAAAGTGCAGGTAGAGTTTGTGAGCAATGTATATTTAGTAAATTCTCACAAGGTAATACAGTGCAACATCCGGGATATCAGTGAAAGTATGAGGGCCAAGGAAGACCTTGTTATCGCCAAAGATCATGCCGAAGAAAGTGACCGTCTTAAATCAGCTTTTCTTTCCAATATGAGCCATGAGATACGTACCCCTATGAATGGCATACTGGGTTTCGCGGAACTGCTTAAAGAACCAAATTTAACCGGCGCAGAACAACAAAAGTATATCCGCATTATCGAGAAAAGCGGTGCCCGTATGCTGAATATAATCAACGATATCATTAACATCTCGAAAGTTGAGGCAGGACAAATGGAAACTTCTGTTTCTGAAACGAATGTAAACGAACAGGTCGAATTCATATATAATTTCTTCAGGCCGGAAGCTGAACAAAAAGGCCTGGAATTCAGCTATCAAAATGCTTTGCCTCATAATGAGGCAGTCATTTCTACCGACCGTGAAAAACTCTATGCAATCCTGACCAACATTGTTAAAAACGCTATTAAATTTACCCAGGCAGGTTCGGTTGAAATCGGTTACGAAAAAAAGGGCAACAACCTTGAATTTTTTATTAAAGATACAGGCGAAGGCATCGGCCCGGGGCAAAAGGCAATTATTTTTCAACGGTTCAGGCAAGGGAGTGATCTTACGAACCTTTATAATGAAGGAGCAGGCCTTGGATTATCGATTTCGAAAGCGTTTGTGGAAATGCTTGACGGAAAGATCTGGGTTGAAAGCCAGGCAGGAAAAGGGTCGGTGTTCTATTTTTCTGTTCCATACCGCCACCAGGCGGCTGAAAGAATTACGAAGAAAGATTTTGTTGCTGAAGATGAGCAAAATCAATGTAGCAAACTGAAAATACTGGTTGCAGAAGACGATGAAACATCGGAATTTTTTATTGCGACTTTAGTTAAAAAAATCTGTCAGGAGGTGTACTTTGTTAAAACAGGTGAGGAAGCCATAGAGGCTTGCCATCAGCATCCCGACATTGATCTTGTCCTCATGGATATCAAAATGCCTATTTTAGACGGATATGAAGCTACCCGTCAAATCAGGAAATTTAACAACCAGGTGGTCATCATTGCACAAACAGCCTATGGACTTGCAGGGGAAAAGGAAAAGGCAATGCAGGCGGGGTGTAATGATTATATTTCAAAACCAATTAACAGAATTTTACTACTAGGTTTGATCCAAAAGTATTTCAAGTAAATTCCGCATTTTTTTCCTTTGTTTTCGTGAATGTGTGAATGATGTAACTTTTTTCCATAGTTATGTAATATTTTCCTTAGCAACCGGTCATACCTTTAATCATCGTAATTAACAAGAGTATTCAATTTAAACTTAAGGTTATGGCAAGATTATTATTGATCATCGGGTTGATCCTGGTTGTTCTTTGGCTACTGGGATTTTTTGCATTTCATTTTACGTCACCGGTCGTCCATGCGTTGATTATTATTGGTGTTATTTTAATCATTCTCGATCTTCTTAACACCCGCCGGAACTGGTGGTGATTGTATTCATCAAATAAAACATGAACAAATGAAAATAGTGATAAATAATCACAGGAAGATCTTTGCGATCCAGGAAGAATTCAACGCCATGTTCCCGGAACTGAAGATTGAATTCCATGCAAAACCCAGCAGCCAGGGAGGTGTTCCTTCCTCAAAAATGGTAGTGCATAGCAGCAGGACATTGCAGGATTGCAGGTCCATCAGCAGGGAAGGGACCATTGAAGTTATGCCAACGATGAGTATTTCTGATCTGAAAGGGAACCTGAGAGATATCTTCGGATTATCGGCTGAGATATACCGGAAAGCAGAAAACGGGGAGAATGAAAAACCTGTGAGTGGCAAACAGGCCCTGGGCGAGATAAATAAGGAACCAGAGGCTCATTTTGCAGTTTAAAAATCAATTTCCGGCGTATATTGCAGCTTTCCTGGTTCTTTCAGCTTCCATGGTGTACAGCCAGGATGTCCCCCCCCAGGATGCTAAAAAGGTTGCTCCCAATGACACTATCATGCCGGGGAAAGGCACGCCTGAGGAGCAACTTAAGAAAATCAAGGAAGTCAAAGTTAAAAAACTATCAGATTCAGCCGGCAACGAGCCTTTAAAAAGCAAACTCGTTGATACCACCATGCAAAATAAGTATGGGGACCTGCTTGAAGATGATACTGCATACAATAAAAGATATCCTTTTTGGATACCTGCAGTTGAAGTTGCAGGGGCTCTTGCTCTTACATGGTCGATAGACCGGTATCTTCTGAATGCCGATTATGCCCGTATCGGGTTCAACACATGGAAATATAACATAAATACAGGATGGGAATGGGATACCGACAGGTTTGGGATAAATTTTATCGGCCATCCTTATTCAGGATCACTATCCTTTAATGCAGGACGGGCTAACGGTTATAATTACTGGCAGTCATTTGGTTTTGCCGTAGGGGGGAGCCTGTTGTGGGAGTATTTCGGGGAAAATACCCGTCCGTCCTATAATGACATCATCAACACACCTGTTAACGGGGCGTTTCTGGGAGAGATAATGTATCGCTTAAGTTCCAATATTCTTGACGACCGTACAAGAGGGGCTGAACGTGTGTTCCGCGAAATTGCCGCAGGTGTAATTGATCCCATGAGGGAATTCAACAGGCTTATCCAGGGAAAGGCTTTCAGGCGAACCAATAAGGAGGTTTATGAGAAAGAGCCTCTTAATATTTCTTTATATGGCGGACTGCGGATGATCAGTGATATGCCTTATGATGTCTTTGGAAACGGATCCTATAGTGGAATTGTCAATGCCCAGTTTGACTATGGAAATCCTTTTGAACTCAGGAAACGTAAGCCTTTTGACTTTTTCAAACTGCGTGTGGATCTGAATTTTGGTGTAGGAAGGAAATACCTGGATAACATCCTCGGCTATGGAATATTATTTGGCACAAACAGGCAGGCTGGTAAAATGGCATTCCTTGTAGGTGGGTTTCAATATTATGATTATTGGGATAATATGGAATTTGAGTTAGGATCCATAGGTTTCGGCGGTGGTGTAATATCCAAATTACCCGTAAGTAAAACCAGTAATCTCTATACAAGTATCCATATTGCATTAGTCCCATTTGCAGGCAACAGCACAAGATTTGGCCCTGATACGTCACAGTTCAGGGATTATAATTTCGGCGGAGGCTTTGAGACAAAGTTTGAGACTACGTTTAATCTTGGGAAGTATGCAACTGCGACTCTGAGATACTATTTTTACATGATACACACTTATGTGGGAGCCCCTGGAGACAATTTCATCCACATAGTAAAACCAAGAGTCACGGTGCGGCTTTATAAATATCTGAGCATAGGATGTGAGTATTCCCTGTATTACAATGATCGGTATGTTGTTGATTTTCCAGCCCAGCATGCAATACAAACAGACCAGAAGATATTTCTGCTGATATATCTGGAAGACAGGCAGCGACGAGGCTATTACAATTAGGGCAAATATCAGTCAAGGGAATAAATAAAAGTAACCCCCGTCCCGGTGGTACTTACAGGCAGGACCTTTAATTTTTTAATATGGTTGAACATAATCAACCTGCCTATACCATATCCCAGTGCCGAGCCTACCAAAATATCCGAGAACCAGTGGTCATTCTGGTAGACCCTTGAAGCGGCGGTAAGTCCGGCAAGGGTATAACAAACGATCGGCACCCAGATGGTTTTACTGTATGAAGTTGCAACCACTGTGGCAACTGCAAAAATATTTGTGGAGTGCCCCGATGGAAATGAACTGTTGATCGTCATATGGAAAGGGCCTTCCCAGATATAAGGATTTGGAGGATCATCCACATTAGGCCGGTGCCGCTGTGTAAGCTGTTTCATTAAATTGTCGGCGATGAAACCTATCACATAAGCCTCCACCCCCTTTAAGGCCGTGTATCGTGCTTTGTCATTTTTCATTATTGCGCCTACTCCGTATAGGATTCCCAGTGCAGGCAGGGTATAGAGGCCGCTCCCCAAACGTTCCAACCCGTATTTTGATGCATAGTCCATAAAGGCATTCTGATTCTTCTGAACTATTCTTTGAATGTTGGCATCCTGGGTGATTAAAACGCCTGTAACTAAAACCACTCCCGAAAAAGCGATCCATTGGTACTTATTCCAGCGTACCGGAAAATATATGATATCACGTGAATCGTTGAGATATGACTTAAAATAGGCTTTGTCGGGAATAGTTGAGAGGGTCCTTTCAGCCCTGGGTATGGAACTAAGAGGCTTTGGGGCTAAGGTATCATCCTGGGCAGATGTGTTGAATTGCAATAGGAGAAACAATATCAATAACAGGGGACTAATATTCATGGCATGAATCTTGATTGCCATTGATTCTTTAAAAAAAAGGCACTATCTAACGCCTAAGTGTCAGATAGTACCCTCAAAAACAAATGATTAAAGCGTTGAGATAATTTTATGCAATTCTTCTTTCGTTTTTCCAAGCTTGATCTGAAGCCGGCCAAACATCTCTTCTTTTTTACCTTCTTTAAACATCAGGTCATTGTCGGTTAGGGTCGCAAATTTCTGTTTGAGTTTACCTTTCTGCTCATTCCAGTTTCCTTTTACTTCTGTTGTGTTCATCTTAATAAAATATTAATTGTGAAAGAGATTTCACTGTACAAAGATGCATCACCTGGTTCCGGAAAGCATTACACTATTGTGGAAAAGAGTTACATTATTCACGCATGGGGTACATTAATGTGGAGGGGAATTGTGTTTCTTCTTTCTGAAGACGTCAAACCGCGTTCCTCCCCATAGTCGGAACTGAGCCAGCGTATATGTGGACAATGCATTACTGAGCTGATCCGGAATTTCATTGAACCCTGTCTGAACTGATGCCCCCAGAAACCATTTATCTGAATTATATCCTAAAGCAACCCGGGTGCTTAACTGAAAGGCAAATTCGAAATTGTAATATGCACTTCGCTCATTGCTGAACGAAGCAAACTGGGCTGCAACACCTGGAAAGACTGCAGCTGTGAGATAAAAATTTTTCAGAAATACAAGTGTATAAATATATCCGGGCGACAACCCAAGTGAATAAAACTCTCCTCTTGTGATACGGTTTGCAGCAGGGATATTGTATGTATTGACTATTTCCTCCGGAATTATTCCCTGTTCGGAAGATACCAGGTAATAGAGAAATACAGGCCTGACTACAAGACTGCCTGCGCTTTTTTTCTGTCGTTCATTCTGGATGAATGCAGCGCGGATAGAAAACCGTTTTGCATTATAAATCCAATACCCGGAGAAACCAAGTGAAAATGTCCTCATGTCGGGAAGAATATAATGTGATCCATCCGGTTTTTCCGGTGAAACTATATAAAACCCTTTATAATCCTGAAGAAACAACTCCGCTGCAAGAAACCTGCCAAATGCGTTAACCCGGAGGTCAAGTGTGGTTGTTTTTCCATAAGCAACCTGGTCGGTATTGTATAATGGATTATCTATTGATAACCCGAGGCCAAACCATTTCCAGAAGCCTGCTATCCCCACCCTGATATTGGCATTGGGACGGTAAACGATATTGGAGGCCTGGTTGATGGCGGGATTGATAAGCAGGGAGGCATTCTGAAAGAGCAAAAACAAGCGTGCTGTCAATAGATTGGTATAATCTGCAATACGCGAACTGTCAATGGTTTCAGACGGTACAGCCGTTTCTTCTGCATTCACCTGTGGCGTACCATGTTTCCCTGTAAAAAGAAGGACCACGAATACGACGGCCTTTATCCAGGTTTTTGGTGACATACAGTTTTAATAAAAATTGGCATACCTGGTTGTGGTGATCTATGGCTTGGCGAACGCAATCAGGTTTTTGATTCGTCTTTTGTGGTGCGAATCAGGCCAATACCGGCGATAAAGAAAATAATACCCAGGATGCTGAAAACGACAAGCAATTTGATACTGCGTGTACCACTTGAGGTTGTTGCAAATACGACTGCAGCATAAATAAGTCCTGCTATTCCGAGCACGGTTAGTAAACCGCCAAAGATTCTTTTGACATTCATAAGTTGTACTTTTACTACATTAAATATGGATATTCGTCAGATAGGTGAACAGCCCAAAAATTTTGAGAAGCCAAAGGACTACTACAACCACAACCACGACATTCAGAATGGTTTTGATTTTATGATCCATTGGGATATAGGTGTTGACAAGCCATAGCAGAACACCTGCAACAATTAATACGATGATGATAGTGAATAGAGGCATATAAAATGTTTTTGAATTATTTAATAAAGGTAGTCTGCATCATCCCCTGAAGTGTTACATAACTTGATAAATAAGTTACATCATTCACACATTTCAGAAACTTCAGGTTTATTGTTTAATAATCCGGCCGTCTTCCATTTCAATTATACGATGTGTATTTCTTGCAAAAGACTCGTCATGCGTAACAACCAATAAAGTCTGATGATGCTCTTCGGCCAGTTGTTTGAAAATGTCGAAAACAATCAGGCTGTTTTTTTTATCCAGGTTCCCGGTTGGTTCATCACACATGATAATGCTTGGGTCATTGATCAAAGCACGGGCGATGGCTACACGTTGCTTTTCTCCACCCGACAATTGATTGGCTTTCTTGTTTTCCAGAGTTTGGATGTCCAATTTTTTCAGCCGTTCGATAGCGCGCAGCTTAACCTCTTTTTCAGGGAACTTCCCCAGCTTCAATCCGGGAAGCATCACATTTTCCAATACAGTGAACTCGTTTAACAGATAATGGAATTGAAACACAAATCCGATTTTTTCATTACGGACCCTGGCCAGTTGCCTCTCACTTTTACCGCGCATGTTCTCCTGCCCAATCATCAGCTCTCCTTCATATTCAGTATCCATGGTCGACAGGATGTATAGCAAGGTAGATTTTCCACATCCTGATTTCCCGGTGACCGCAACAAACTCCCCGATACAGATCGAGAAAGTGATATCCTTTAACACCTGAACACTTACAGGATCGTGAAAACTTTTACCAATATGACTGGCCTGAAGAACTACGGCTTCACTCATGTTATTTGCCTCTGATGATTATGACCGGGTCAATCCTGCTGGCTTTTCTCGCTGGAGCCCATCCTGCCAGATAAGTCGTTACAAGTGAGAAGGAGGAACCAATAAAATAAAAAACCGGATTATAACTGACCGGGTATGTTTTAACAGATGGAAGCGATGCCGTGATGAATGGGATCTGATCAATTACCAATGAAAGAAGGAACCCGAAAATAAGGCCCAGCATACCGCCGAAAAAGCCAATACTCAATGCAATTACTAAGAAGATATAATTCACATCCGAGCCGGAGAATCCCGTTGCTTTTAGAATAGCGATCGAATCCATCTTTTCATAAATCATCATATTTAAAATATTATAAATACCGAATCCGGCAACGATCAATAAAGTAATTCCCACCAGGTAGGAAATCAGGGTTCTCACAAAGGAGCCGGTTTCAAATTGTGCATTGGCAGTTTGAATATCTTCAGCGTCAGTCTGAAACAGCTGAGAATATTCTTTAGCTATTTGTGGCGCTTGATTCATATCGGCAAGCTTAATCTGAATATCGGTAACATAATTGTTTGGCTTCCCCAGGATTTTTTGTGCTGTGCTTACCGACGTATAGCTTTGGACCTTATCCAGTTCCTGTATGCCAGACCGGAAGAAACCTACTACTTTTAACGGGAACCGTTCCTGTGTTACAGTAGTCACTTGCAGAACATCTCCTATGCCAGCCAGCAGTTTCTCAGCCAATCCACTTCCCAGTATTATGCTATTGGGAATATTCTTTATGTCAAGGGGGTTACCTGCAACTATATAATCGGCAAAATGGAACAGCTTGCTTTCGGCCTGCACATCTATTCCAAAGACAATCCCGGTGATTTCAATTGCCCCGTCATTAAAAAAAACCGGGGCGGTAATCTTTGGCGCAATGCCTGTCACTCTTGTATCTGTTTTAAGGGCCTGAATAATAGCCCCGCTATTATATATTTCCTGCCGGTTGCTGCCAGATTTCACAGACCTTATAAAATTATAACTGGTTTGAAATTCCCGGGATGCATTGATGGGCTGATGAATATTGGGTTTTATTTCGTTAAATAACCTGATGTGAGCCGTACGGTTCAACATCAGTCCATCCAGCAAATTATTCAGTCCTGACATGAAACTCAGCAAAGCAATGAACATGGTAATGCTGAATGTAACCCCAATAGCCGCTACCAGAGTTTGTTTCCAGCGTGCCAGAAGTAACGACCTGGCAATCCTCAGGATCAACTGAATCTTCATTGAACAGGCTTGTTTATGAAGTCAAGGGCTGTCAATCCACTCAGGATTTCCACTTTCTGATAGTCCTTAAGGCCAATTATCACTTTTCTCATCTTGCCATTGCTCATCTTTACCATGGAATCTCCAATAAGATAACTCCTTGGGATAGTCAATGCCTTTTCCTTGGAACGGATAAGGATATTCGCTTCTATGGAGAGGTTCGGGTAGAGTACCCGGGGTTTGGTCACAAAAACAGCTTTTACTGTAAATGACCTGGACTGCTCATTCATCAAAGGTTCGATATTTTGCAGGACCGCCTCAAATACTTCGCCCTTGTAACTGTCCATTGTATAGAGGACCTTCTGGCCTTTCCGGATGCGGGCAATATCATACTCATCGACTTTCATTTCAATTAAAAATTCATTGGCATCCCCCACAATGGCCAGGGGCTTAAGAGTATTTGCAAATTCCCCTTTTTCTATTAAAATCTTATAAACCTTACCCGTTGCTTCAGCCTTGATAAGGTAATCACCGGCAAGTGCAGTACTTATCTTCAGGTTTGTTTTTGACTGGTTTGATGCGAATTCAAGCTGTCTTTTCAGATCACGGTACCGAAGCCGTGCCACTTCGGAATTAGCAACTGAATTTTTATATTCAAGCTGTTTTTGTTCAAACTCAATCCGGCTGCCTATACCCTGGGACCAAAGGTTGCGCTGCCTCACTAAAAGAAGTGAATCGTCCTTCATTTTACTCAATGCAACACTTATTGCAACTTTTGCCTCGCTCAATTTGTCGTTATTGGCAAACATATCGGTATTGTTAGCGGCCAATTGTGCGTTATACGTATTAAGTTTTGAAGGCTCATTCAGCACTTTCATCAAGGGCATGCCTTTGCTTACGGTATCCCCTTCACTCACCAGGATCTCCTGGATCAATCCGTTAACAGTGGAAAAAACCTGGTATTGGTTTTTACTTTTAATGATCCCCGAGGCATAGACCGACTCTGAAATAGTTTCGACTTTGGGGTTGATCCTGTCAATACCACGCTTACACGATATTGACAATAGAATGGATAGAAGGCATACATTCACATAAATGTTACCCGGCTTAATAACCATCATTAAATTCAAGTTTAATCCTCGTTTAGGTGGAATATATTCAACGCAAAGTTGTGCAGTATTAAAGGATTGTTCGTTACACAATTCCTGTTATGAGTTACATCATTCACATATTCTCAAATACAAAAGAGGCTGTCTTAAGAACTCAAGACAGCCTCTTGCAAACAGGCAGCAATATCCCTATTTGTTCACCAGTATTTTTCTGATGACTTTGTTTTCGCTGTTTGAGAAGACAACGGTATATACACCTGATGAAAAGGAACTTATGTCGATTTGTTGATCGACCACTCCGTTGACCAGGATGTCCTTCTTCTGGTTGATCATCACACCAAGTTCATTAAAGATGGTGATGTTGAATAAAGCCTCAACCGGATAAGCAATTGAAGCATTGAAGTGACCGTTGTTTGGAATGGGATAAATTGTAAACGTTCCGGTTGTATTTTCACTGACGCCCACACCCTGGATGTAGAGATGATTAGACTCAGTGGAAGAGCAGCCCAGCTCGGTGACAACGGTCCAGTAGAATCCGGGAGCAGAAACAGGAACAGTATATGTCGGCCCGTTAGCACCCGGCAGAGAGGTTCCGTCATGATACCATTGGTTGCCAATGGTTGCGCTGGATGTAATAATATATCCGTCAGCTATAATAGCCGGTGTTGCCGGCACAGGATTGACCGTAACGTTAAATGCAGGAGATGGAGAACCTACTCCGCAGAGGTTATTCCCATAAACTGTGATTGGTCCTGAGAGTGTATTTAGTGCAAAGGCCATCGAAATTGTGTTTGTTCCAAACCCCGAAATAATGGTTGCACCTTCCGGTAAGGTCCAAACATAGACCGTTGCATTGGTGATGTTGCCCACAGAATATGTAACACCCAAATCCCCCGGGCAAACGGCAGCTGTTCCTTCGATGGTTCCCATAGCTTCAGGAGGGGAGTTAACAGTCACATTGAATATAGTTGGTATTGCTGCCATACAACCAAATGAATTGCTGTAGGCTAAGGTGACAAACCTGGCACCTGCAGCGTTCCATATTACCTGGAGTTGGCTGCTGCCTTGTCCCCAGGTAATTGTACCACCTTCAGAAACAATCCAGGTATATCCTGTTTGATTTGCTTCAGTTGTATAGTTATAATAACCTGAGTTAGCACAAATGCTATTGTTCCCGGTTATAGATGGAACCGGACTTGGATTGACCACTAAAGATGCATTTAAGGGAGTATAAGGTGGCATACCCGGGCCGGATATAACAACATTATAGTTTGTAGCAGTATCGGAGACAGAAACAGGATTAAAGGTAAGGGCAGAAGAAGTTACACCTGAAATATTTCCTGAATTGGTTAAATTTACTATTCCCTTCCTCCACTGATATGTAAGGTTGCTTCCAGATGCATTTATCGTAAAACTGACAGGACTTCCTGCGCATGCAGTTTGATTGGTTGGTCCCGAAGAAACCGGAGAAGGAAGGCTGGCATTAATTCCGCAGGTTGTTAAAGCACCATTGGTTGAATATACTCTGCCATCAAGTTTGGCCCCCGGGAGCATCGTGATCGCGTCATGAGCAATAATTGCCCCTTTGAATTTCGAATTGCCACCTATACTCACTGCCCCGGTACAAAACCAATATACATTTTTTGCCTGGGTCCCATTGATCAATTTCACATTTGCGCCAGCGCTTGTTGCAAAGGCGCCAAACGTCTTGATAATAAATATAGCATCGGTATTCCCCTGTGCATTCAAGATAACCGTATCTGTAAAAGATACTGCTGCATTCATTTGGTAAGTATGAGGTGTGAGAACCAGGTTGTGCCCGAATTCTGCAGGATCCAACAACTTAATATCATAAGGCAGATTCAGGAGATAATCATAGACAAGAAGCAAATCGCCTGCGGCCGCCTGTGTAGAGGGATCATTGAAGTGAATGGTTCCGGTGATGGAATCGGGATTGAACCCTGTAGGGGGAACTGTATTCCCTCCGACATCACCAACAATACGCGATGTGCCGCAGTCACTTGCAGCCCCAATAGAAGCAAATACTTCATAACTTGCTAAACCTACAAATACAGGAGCTGCGGGACCGATAAGAACAGGACTGCCACAACCGATCGGGGTATATGCCAAAAATCCTAAAGCCCCGTTGGAAACTGTTATAGCCCCATTCACTGTAAGTGCTCTTCCTTCAAGCGTATCCTGGGCGTTCATAGTAATTGCACCATGGGCAATAATGGTTCCCCTTATGGTAGCTCCGGCTCCAATGTTTACAGCCCCGCTTATAAGCCAAAACACATTGCATGCTTGGGCCCCATTAATTAAATTGATTTTTGAGTTTGGATTTGCTGTGAATGCATATGCAACATCGGTCGGCGTTTTTAAAATAAACACAGCATTGGGATCTCCCCTGGCGTCCAGACTCAAACCTGAGTTCAGCCATGTTGCGCCTGGCATGAGATATTTACCGGCCTTAAGGGTGGTACCGTTTCCAATGAGAAGACCTATACCGGAATCTGTTGGCATTGCACTTAATACATCATAGGCATGCTGTATATCACTTGCACATAGCAAGCTTGCGCCGTCACCATCATGCATCACACCGTTTACATTTCCGAAATTGGTGCTGGAGCCGCTGTTTGTGCCTACATTGCCTGTTAGAAGTGTAAGATACTTATAAGTACCTACGTTTGATACTGCCCCGACGGAGCTGAAAAGAACAAAATCTGCAGCTGTTCCTAAAGGGGGAGCCTGTGCAAATTGCAAAATAGGCGATAAGAGCAATACAACTGCACTTAAAACCTTTAGTAATTGTGTTTTCATTTTAGCTATCTGTTTAAATCGTGAATCATTTTTCACGACAATACAAAGGTCGTTACCTTCACTCCGGAAAGTGTTATATAACTAAATATATAAGTTACATGATTCACACATGGTCTTTCGGTCGATAAAAAAAGCGGCCTGAAAAAATATTCAGGCCGCTTTTTAATGTGAAATAAGAATTATTGAAATGCAATCTGGCTTTTATGGAATAATATCAATTATTACAGTCCTGTTATAAAAGCGTTCCTCCGGAAATTTATTTTCAAATGGTGAAAGTTTTTCATCCTCACCGAATCCGTAAATTGAAAATCTGACATCGGTTCTGCCTGTTTTCGATAGCCCATTTTCAAGAATAGTTTTGACATCGTTGGCCCTCTCCAATGACAGTTTCATATTGTAGGCATCTTCTCCGATAATATCGGTATGCCCTGAAATAATGACCATGCCGCCTTTTGGGATCTTTGGTATTACAATATCTGTAAGATACTTTTCATATAGCGTGATGGCCTTGGCATCATTGAATTCATAAAGTATGCTGAATCGCATCATTTCCTGGTCCTTGGGCGGGGTCCAAAGAACCATATGTACAGTTGTGTCCTTCCTGACAGAGATACCGCCGGGCGTCATGCCTACCATTGTTACGTTATAGTTTCCTTCGGGCCGGGAACCTAAAATGGTTTTTCCCGGCATGCTCACCTTCTCATTTGTATATGGTCCGAAATTTTGGATGTTTCCGGTTTCATCCTTGATTTCCAGGGACCATGTTGAGAAAGCTTCCTTTCCACCAATAACACTGAAAGAAACATAGCTTTCAACCGGTGCTGTTTGCATGGAAATTATTTCCACCGGTTTCAAGGGTGCATCCTCCCCTGTCTGGAACTCCATCAATAAGGCTGGGGAAGTGCTCCAAATAGAAACCCTGCGGTCGCCTTCGCGAAGCAGATCAAGTTCTTTTGTTCCACCCGGTTGTTCGGATGGGATCCTTGGTTTAACCCTTCCTTCGGTATTGATTCTTGAAGGATCAATTCCAAAAACATCGACCAGGTATTTTTTAACTGACTCGGCCATGGCTTTTCCGTCATCAGGACCTTCCATGGATGCTCCGGTCAAACGGACCGTTGCTGCAGGATTTTTTCTAAGGCGGTCACCAAGGATGTTTAAAATATTATAATAGACTATCATTTGCCGTTCAGAACGACCCGACAAATTTTTCGGAGGGTATAATTCCAATTGGTCTTCCTTGAAGTCTTTCACCTGGTCTTTCCTGATTAATACATAACGATCGGGGATTTCTGTTGATCCTAAATTGAAAAACACGTAGTTGCGAAGGGGGAAAATTTCCCTTACCCTGCGCTCAACCGGAATATTTACAGGTGCATAAACTGAAAATAAAAATTGAGGAGGAGAAACAACAACTACTGCTGGTGCAATTATTGCTTCCACCTCTTTTGGTTTATTACAGCCGCCGGTATAAGCAAATTTATAGGTAAGTCCGATAGTCCCTGAACTATACATGTCGTTGAAAACTTCTTTTGCCCCACCCCGGGTCATATCAAGAAGATCGGAATTTTGCAACCTCCACGTAAATTCAACAGGGATAGAGAAATGTTTGTTGATGTTAAAGTCAAACCCTATGCCGGCGGTTAATTTGAGTCGTACATCCATATTACCCATACCCCTGTTATTGCCGACATTCAGAGTATCTCCTTTTTTACCCAGGTAAGCAATATCTTTGTTCAATATAATATCACGCTTGGTCCCGCTGGATTGATCCATGCCAAAACCGGCAATGAGGTAGGAAGAGAAAAACCGTTCTGGTTTACAACCCAGGATCCAGTTTACCCAGTTTACCGTTAACTGGAAATCGCTTTCGAAAATTGTAGTTTTAAAACTCTGGGAAATGTATTTGGGCGTGCCATTACCACCCTCATAATCCCATGTGTATTTCCCTTCGACGCGGCTCTGGAGCATACCGTAAGCCATCCTTGCCCGAACACCTATGACCCGCGTAAACTGCTTAGTGGCAATAACACCGAAATTGTAGCCAACACTGTAAGGATAGAGGTTGACCCATAAATTCCTGGACAGGTCTCCATTGAACTGCATCACACCTCCAAATACACCCACAGACCAATAACTATGGGAGGGGGCCGCATTTGCTTTTACTACTCCAGGTTTTTCCTGGGTCATGGAAACCAAAGGTATTAATGCCATAAGGACAACAAAAATTACCTTGGACAAGCTATTATAGAACTTTTTCATAATACTGATTTCTAAATTGTTTAAGTTTATTCAAAAGGCTGAAATAATTTATGTGGATTTTTATCTTCATCCGGACTTTTAGGTGGATTAGCCTTTTGCGGTTGTGATGGTTGCTGCTTAGGAGGCTGCTGTTGCGGCGGCGCCTGCTTTGCCGGCTGGGGATTATGCTGGGGCTGCTGTTGTGGTTGCTGCTTGGCAGGCTGGCTTTGCTGAGGAGGTTTCTGTTGTGGT
>JBAXIO010000014.1:0-119119 GCA_037138335.1 Bacteroidota bacterium | reverse complement strand
GATCTTTGAGTTCCTCCTGAACGATCTTCTGCGTATATTGCCAAAGCTCTTCTAATCTCTTTAGGGGTTAGTTCCCCGCCGCTTGCGGCGTAAAAAATATATCTTTGTATGTATGAGCGAAAGCGCGTACATACATAAATCGCATAATGTTTCTGTTCTGTTGTATCACTTTGTTTGTCCTGCCAAATATCGCAGAGTGGTATTTAGCAAAGCAGTTGATCAAACCTTGAAAGAAGTTTGTTTGGAGATAGAGAAGCGCTACGAGGTTCATTTTTTGGAGATTGGGACAGACAAAGACCATGTTCATTTTTTGATTCAGAGCGTTCCAAAGATGAGTCCAACAGCGATTATTACGATGTTGAAAAGTCTCACTGCAAAAGAGATTTTCAAGAAGCATCCTGAGGTGAAGAGCAAGCTTTGGGGCGGAGAATTCTGGACTGATGGATTTTTCGTCAACACGGTCAGCAAATTTGGTGATGAGACGAGTATTACGAAGTACGTTCGTGATCAGGGTCTTGAAAAAGAATACACAGTGTTGCATACAAGTAAACAGTTGGCTCTGTTTTAGATACCTCGCTGCTCTGCGGCGAGGTCGTTCATCTGCTTTTTGATCCGTTCCTTGCTCGTTTTGATGGATCGGCCCCATACAAACGTATACTTGTTCGCTTTCGATTCGATTTTCGTCCCATCCAGGTATGCTTCTTTAAGACTGACCAGCCCTTCGGCAACCAGTAACTCCACGACCTGACGGAATACCTGCTTGAGGATACCCTTCAAACGCTCACCGCGGAAGCGATTGATCGTATTGTGATCCGGCTGGTTCATCCCCGATATCCACATAAAATGGATATTCTCCTTTAACGCAGCTTCCATCCGCCGTCCCGAATAAATATTGCTCAGATAGCTATACACCAATACCTTCAAGAGCATCCTCGGATGGTAGCTCGAGGTACCTCCTCCTTTGAACCTGGCAAATAACGGATCTAAGTCGATCCGGTCTATCACTTGATTAACTATGCGCACGGGATGATTTGACTCTATCATCTCATCCAGAGACAGGGGAATCAACATCAGTTGATTTTGCGCATACTCTTTGAACCTGACGTTCGTTCGCTTGATCTGTTTCATGCTGCAATATAAGCTTATCTTGCAGAATATCAGACAATTACATCTAAAACTTATGAACTAATTTATTAACAATCAGAGAGTTATAAATAACAAAAGGGTGTCTCGACTTTTGAGACACCCTCTTTTTTTTATCAGGAAATAGCGATTTTCACACTTACCTTAAAAAAAGCTACACTTACCAAATTTCTATACACATATACTTGCATAGTTTAAAATCTTGTTTTATATTTGTATAATCGAAAAAGTGTATAGACTTTTATTCATAATTAATTATGAAATTTTAAAACCATCAATCATATGAAAAAACAATTACAAAAATTCAAATTATTAGCAGTGTTTCTGGCGATAGCCGGTATGCTGTTAAGCAGCTACTCCTATTCGGCGGTGAGTATTTCGGGGACGTTAACCATCTCCTCGAATTCCACTAATTACCCTATTGGTCCTTCGGGAATTCAGATTGTAGCTCAAAAAATTAAGGCTGGAAATGTGATCGGAACATATTCTGCCTATACAAATACAAGTCTGCAGTATGCCTTTGGCGGTTTGCCAGATTTAGCAACAGGGGAAACTTATAGTGTAAGAGCATCTGTAAACCTATTTTACGGTCTTCCTGAAGTAATATCAACTCTTGGGTCTGGTTCTTACACCAAAAACCTCTTTATTATTTTTAATAAAGCTGGTTTTGAAGGTGGCAACGGAGGTTTTCCGCTTTGGGAGCAGTTTCTGTCAAGCGCTTCTTATAGTGGTACTCAACTTGGAGATGGTGATCAGATTGCTATTTACAATGACTTAGCATGCACTCAATGTGTTGGAGTTATTATTTTTACATCTGGTTTAGTTACAAGTAATGTTTTTGATCCTGCAAACAAACTGATCGCTTATTCCACTTTAGCTGCTATTCCGGGTGGCAATCAATTCCCTGCTGGTTATTCATCAGGTAATGTTTCTTACTATAAATTGTGGAAACTGGTTGGGGCAGTATATACTGCATATACTGATGTCACTCCTGCACGTTTTAATATTGACGGTGTTTGTTATTTAGAAAATACATTTCCGGGTGCAGGTTTATATGTTCATAGTGTAACAAGCCTGGATTTCGGGGTTTCAGCCTATAACGCACAATTTACAATTAATGATTCCTGGTCAGGCGCGACTTCGTATATAAACGGAGCAAATGTTCAACTTCTTAAAAACGGCACTGTCCTTTTTTCAGGTTTGACCAACGCAAGCGGACAAGTCACCTTATCCAATGTTGCAGATGGAAATTATACTCTGGTTATAAGTAAAGCGGGGTATACAACATTAACAAAGGCATCATATGGAATTCATAATGCCGGACCTTATCCAGAAGCTTTATCACCAACCGGAGCAATAAGTGGTAATATTACTGAAGCAGGTACAGGCACGGGTATTGTTCAAGCATTAGTTACTGTTATTGATGCTAGTGGAAAATCCCAAACAGCACTTACAGGTATGTATGGGAGTTATACTATAGGAAGTTTGTCAAACGGCGCTTATTATGTTACGGCACAAAAAACAGGATCATACAACCTTTCAAGTACTAATACCTTAGTTTCAAGCGGCCTTACAACAAATGGTGTTAACCTTGCATTGACACCAGCCGACTCGCACTTTGATGCCGTTTCCGGTGATCCTTTGCAAACCTGGACTATATATCTTGCCCAGGCAAGAATCGGGAGTAATGATCTGGTGGCTGGAGATGAAATTGCAATTTTTGATGTCAATGGAGGAACCCAAACAATTGCAGGTAAATATAAACTGGTTGAAGTTTTAACTCCAGGTACAGCTCTGAATCATGATATGGTTGCATTCAAATTGGTTACTCCTCCAAATTCAACTGGTTTTGTTCCTGGTCGTGCTTATACTTTTCAATGTTATCAGAAAAGTACTACTAATTACTATGGATTAGGCAGCTTTTCAATCGATGCTACCAGTTCCTGGATCGACAAAGATCACTCACCGGATGCCTCTTCTACATTGACTAAATATTCAATTGTGACCCTGAATTTTCTTGATTATAACCCTTCGAATGTACAGCAAAATATTTATTTGAGGCAGGGTGTTAACTGGATATCATCCTATATTACTCCTGCAGCTTCATTGTTTCAGGAAATCATTCCCCCCACACATTATTTATGGGCTGGAAACGGACCCGGAACCTGGTCTGCCAATACAGGTAGTCCTTTACAATATGTTCAGGATGATTGGGGAACCCAATTCGGTGTAACAACAAATTATGTTGCTGGACCTCCGGTTGTTCCTACTGCTTTGACCAATAATATTACATATTATGCTGGTGGAAAATGGAATAACAAAGCCGGATATATGTTCTATATGAATTCTGCAAATTCACTGATCATTACCGGAACAAGATATGATGCTTCCACAAACATTCATGTTGCCCCTGGTTTCTGGTTCGTTGGCAATTTACTTGGCAATTCTGTAAACGCCGCGACTGCATTCAAACAACTGATAACTGCAGGAACATTGTCATCAAGTGTTAATTACATCAAAAATTCTGATGGTCGTATGTTCTGGATGATTGGAGGCACATTGGTTAATAACATTGGCAATGTAATTCCAGGTCAGGCCTACCAGTTCTTTGTTGCTCCGGGAGCAGGTGTTGATTTTGTTTACCAGACAACAAAATCGGGAGATTTAGTTGATGAAGATTATAGTACATCTCATTTTATTGTCAATGGAAATGCTGGTGATAAAGTGTTTACGATTTATGTAAAAACTTCTGATTTTACAGCCGGTGATGAGATCGCTGCTTTTGACGGTGATAAATTGGTTGGCTCAACTAAACTTATTTCAACAACAGGCACTTTCAGCAATCCCATTCCTGCCTTTATGACTCTTACAACCGGGGAAGGATTTGTACCCGGCCACGCATATACCTTGAAGGCATGGAACGCTTCGGAAAACAAAGAGTACGATGTTACTTTTACACTTGAAAATACTGATGGGGCTTATTACAATACTGTGTATCCAAACAGTGACGGTAAATTCTGCATCGCAACTGTAAAGAAGAGCACCCTCGGCATCAACGATGCCTCAGGTATCGTAGCTAATATATATCCGAACCCCGCACATGATTACCTGAAGGTGGTTGCCGATCGCACGATCGATAAACTTGCCCTCATGAACATCATGGGCCAGAAGGTTGCTGAGAAATCAGTAGACGCTTCCACCGCACAGCTTAATACCACCAGTATTAAAGCAGGTGTTTATTTCTTAAGGATTGAATGCAACGGACAGGTTTCGACCCAGAAAGTTGTAATCCAATAAGCAGAAAATTGATTGATGGTAAAAAGACCGCTCGCAAGGGCGGTCTTTTTTTTGACTATAAGGAAACAAATTATGATAATGTTGTGTTTTTAGAAAAATCAAATTTTCTTTCCTTCGGTTATCCTTCGCTTAGGCTTCGCTAAGCTACTTGTGTCCTGTTCAGATCTTCCGGTAAGCGACATTGAATTTGTCAACGGGAAGGCATTCGTACTCACAGGTAAGTGCAAGAAGTTCATTTAACCTGGAAATCGTCTGGTGCTTCTTTTCCATAACGAGGAGGATGTTCCTGTGGGTTTTCAGAAATTCTATGGCTCCGAGCAGGATCATATGTTCCATGCCTTCGGCATCCATCTTGATCAGGATTTTCTCGTCGGGTGAAATTGCAAGCCGGTCAGCAATTGCATCCAGCCTGAAGATATTTAAATTCAGGATCTCCTTACTGTTCTCAGGCCCTTCGTAATCGGAAGGATTTGAAGCAAGCCTTGAAGCCCCGGTATTGATCTTCTCGTAAATAAATTCGCTGGTGCAATCCTCGCATCCTAATGCATAATTATGACTGCGGATGTTATTCTCCAGGTTATTAAGACCAATGTTTGTAAGCATAGCCTTGTAATTGTCGGGCATCGGTTCAAATGCATGACAAAGCAATCCCTTCTGAGCCATCAGGATACTGTAAATGCCGATATTTGCACCTATGTCGAGGAATACTGAATACTCCTTGTAATGCTTAAGGAAAAATTGCTTGACATCCCATTCGTAGGCATAGTTGGCGAATTGAAAATCAATAGTCCCTTTTCTTACATAAAACTTGCCCAGGCTGCTTGTGTATTCTCCCGATTTCTTTACGGGACGTTTGAAAAGCTGGTAGCCAATTGCAGTAAAAAAATAGCCGTATTCCTTATGTTTATAGTAATCCTGAAAATACCGTATATAAGTTGATATCTTGTTTGACATCCTGAATTGTTAATTCTTTGCTAAAGTAATACTTATTATTAAAACGGATAGCCAATCCCGAAATTCCAGACAATATCCTGTAATTGCATTTTGTTAAAATACCAGCGCTGTCCCTGGGGATACCAGGGAACACGGATCGGGATTGCGGGGTCAAGCCTGATCATAAAGAAATTAAAGTCGAGCCTGAGTCCGATGCCAGCATTGATGGCTATATCGGGCAGGAAGTTTGAAAGGGTTATTACGCCCCCGGGGAGGTCAGATGAGGGTTTAATCAGCCATACATTACCCATGTCAAGGAACAAGGCACCTTTAACAACTTTATATATGGGGAAGCGGTATTCCACATTTCCTTCGATCTGCATGTCGCCAAACTGGTTGTAATTCCCGGCAGTAGTGTCGTTATGATAACTACCGGGTCCGAGGTACCCCATTTTCCACCCCCTCAGATCGTTTGCACCACCCGCGAAAAATGCTTTTTCAAAAGGCAGGGCAATTGAATTTCCATAAGCAATCCCAATGCCTGCATAGAAGCGGTAAACAACGGTATGCTGTTTGTTTATTTTTTGATAATAGCGGATGTCGAAATCGGGGCGCACATACTGGGCGTATTGAATATTGAGCAGGGTATAATAACCCGAACTGTTTTTCGGAGCCTTAAAAAGGTTATCAATGCCATATAAAAGATTCCCGCCTGTTTCAAAGTTCGTCCTTAAATAGATATAATCATTGAGCCGGTTCAATTTCTGGCTGGTGTACTGAAGGGTATACCTCAACCCGGCCACAAGATGGTCGGTATACTGGTATTTTAACCTCTGGTCGGTGAGCGTGGCAAGATAATCGTCGAAATATTCATCTCCGAAGACTTTCACAAGGGCGATTTCAACCGGGTTGATCGTCTGGCTGAGCTGGCTGTTCTGGACCCAGGTATATCCAAACGTCATGTTGGTGATATGACGGTCGTAGTCCTGTTGCCTCTGGAAGTTATAGCCGATGCTGATGGTCGTCTTCGGTTTCATTTTCTTTGGCAGATGTTCAGGTTTTATCGGGAAGAGAAACTGGGGGAAGGTAAGACTGGCGCTGAGCCCGATCTCGAGAACATTAAATAACCTTTTAGGCTGGTCAGCATACAGCGGAGGCTGGGTTTGGGCCGAAAGGCTGAGGCCTAACCTGAGAAGCTGAGCTCCCCTGAATATATTCCTGTTCGAGTAAGTGAGCCCTCCCTGCATGCCAAAAGCGCCTGCCGAATTTGTGCCGTCGGCAGAAACGGAGAAGGAATGGCCCGGTGATCTTGAAAGCTGCACCCTGCAATCGATGGGATCGGCATACTTTTTGGAAGTATCCCTTTTTGATTCTGATGAGGTAAAACGAAGATTGATGTATTTGAACACCTGCAGGCCGGCGAGGCGGCTGTATGTTTCGTTGACCAGATCAAGGCTGTAATAACTTCCCGGCTCCACAAAAATCGATTGGGTTATGGTCCGGGGCTTGATCGACATTTTAGTGTCGTACAGGAAATAATAACTATACTTCGATTTTTCTTTCTTCGGTCCTTCAAACTCAGTAAGAAGTGTGTCGTATTTAATGGAATCACCGGCCAGATGGTCAAACTCAGGATAGATATACATCCGGTTGATGTAATAGCGTTTATGGGGAACTGCAACCATCATGGCCGGGTCGTCGACTGAAGGAACAACCGGGTCGGTGATTTCAATAGTAACATCCATTTTACGCTGGCCAAGTGCACTGTCGACCCGGTATGCTATATAATTTGTCGTGAACCTGTAAAACCCTTTATTATTAAGGTTGGTGGCAATCCGCGTGCGCTCATCGTCAAGTTTATAAGCATCGAAATTCATACCCGGCTTTACCAGGGATTTGGAAGTATCCTTATATATAAACCGGGCTACCATGGTGTCAGGTATGGCATATTCGATTTTTATGATTTTATAGGGGGTAGTGGTTTTTACGTGGTAATGGACACTCGCTTTTTTCTTGTTAATTACCACGGTATCCCTGACTGTTGAATTGAAATACCCTTTATTGGCCAGGTATATCGTCATTTGTTTGCAAGCCATTACGGCAAGGCTCGTGTCAAGCAATACAGGGGCTGCCCCAGCCGTATTCCTGAGCCACTTTTTGAATTTGCTGTCTTTTCCTTTGCAGCCCCAGTTGTATAAGGCAATATTAGTCCTGAAAAGGCCGAACAGTTTTTTATTCGGCTGCTGCTGGAGGTACCCGCTAAGGTCATCCGCAGACACCTTCATCGTATTGATCTTGAATTTGTTCTGTATGAGAAGGTATTCCTTTGGCCCCAGGTTTTTAGTGACATTACAAGCAGTAAGGATCATCAGTATGCAGGTAAAACAGATCCACGGCCGAATTTGTAATGGCTTCAAGTCAAAGGAAATTAAGAATGGCAAACAAATGTAGCGAGAATTATTTAGATCGAAAATTATAGCCAGGCCTATTGGGATATGAAAAAAATTCGTACTTTTGCACCCTCGAATTAAGGGAGCATAGCTCAGCCGGTTCAGAGCATCTGCCTTACAAGCAGAGGGTCACAGGTTCGAATCCTGTTGCTCCCACTTCAAAAAAACCACTTATGAAAATTTCGTAAGTGGTTTTTTGTTGGTGAATTGTTGCATGTAAATTCCATGACGGCTATAAAAAAAATTCTATATTAAAAACGAGTAAATTGAAAAAAGTTGAACTTTGTCATCAATGAAGGAGTCAACTCTGTTAAACTCCGTAAAACAATTTTGAAATGATTAACAAGAGTATTAGATCATTGGAGGGTTCTTCCGTTATAAAAGTCGCTGCACTGATAATTATAATTGCAGGATTGATTTATGCAAAAGCCATCATCACTCCGTTTTTACTCGCGCTATTTATAAGTATCATTTGTGCGCAACCCATTTCCTGGCTTGAGAAAAAGAGAATGCCAAGATGGCTCGCGCTTATCGTCGTAATATCAGGATTAGTGATACTTTTCTCCGGATTTGCTTTCCTGATCGGAGGAACAGTATCCTCCTTTACTGGCAATGTTTCAAAATATGAATCTACTCTCACGACAATCAGCAACTCATTTATTCAATTTTTAAATGAGAAAGGGTTGAAAATCCAGCCTGATGAGGTATCAAAGTTTATTCAACCGGCAAGGATACTGGAATTTACCGCAAGCGCTGTAAATGGACTGTTAAATATGATGGGGAATACCTTCCTGATCTTCCTTATCACTTTATTTATTCTTATGGAATTCGGTAGTTTTGCTGTTAAAGCAAAAGCAATTCTGAGTGGATCGGATGAATCCATTGCTTATTTTTCGATCATTACACAAAATATCCGTCACTATCTTGGGATTAAGACCTTGGTGTGTTTATCAATTGGGATTTTTATCTACATAGCATTATTGATCATCGGGGTTGATTATCCTTTGCTTTGGGCACTGATTGCAGCTCTTATGAATTATATTCCGAATATTGGGTCCATCCTAGCTGCGATTCCGGCAGTTCTTTTTGCCTTGGTACAATTCGGATTAGGTGGTGCACTCTGGACTCTGGGCTCGTTTCTGCTTATCAACAATGTTCTTGGAAATTTTGTTGAACCCAGGATCATGGGAAAAGGCCTTGGTCTTTCAACTCTGGTTGTATTCCTTTCTCTTCTCTTCTGGGGGTTTATTTTGGGAACGGTGGGCATGTTCCTGTCAGTTCCTCTCACCATGACCATTAAGATCATCCTGGAACAGAATGAGAATACCCGATGGATCGCAATACTTTTGGGAACTCCGGCAGAAGCTAAACTCCATCTTCAGCATAAGAAACCAGTTCAGGAACAATAAAATGATATCCTGACGGCCTTCAGATAGCTGATTCATCACGATTTTTTTTATTACTGCATTTTCTGCAATCTTTGCATCATGTTAAAATTCCTTGGGAACCGCTCCGACTACTTCAGGAATATTTCAAAACTGGTTGCAGGTACTTCTGTCGCACAGCTCATATCGTTTCTTGCCGCGCCTGTTATAACGAGGGTTTATACCCCTTCGGATGTAGGTGCGTTTACATTTCTCATATCCATTGCAGGCGGCATAGGCCTGGTTGCTGCGCTGAGGTATGAGATGGCGATCATACTCCCTGCGGAGAACAGGGACTCGGTTAACCTCGTTTTTCTTTCACTGATCATCGCTTTGTTTGTTTCATTCCTGTCAACTTCGGTACTGTTCATAATTGACAGGGCATTTCTGCCCGGCATTATCAGGAATCCCTTATACAAACAATGGATCTACCTTCTCCCTGCCCTTATCTTCTTTATGGCGGCAAGCAGTATTTTTCAGCAATGGTTTAACCACAGGAAGGAATACAAAGCTTTGGCGTATTCCAAGATATTTACGTCGGCCGGAAATAACCTCACAACCCTGCTTATGGGCTATGCAGGTTTCGGGGCGCTTGGATTGTGGCTCGGTAATTTTACCGGCTTCCTGGTGGTGGTAGTCTTCTTTGTCCTTATTTTTTATTCGAGGTACCGCAAAGACATAATGCAATTTAACTTCCCGCTACAAAAGGAACTGGCAGGAAAATATAAATACCTGCCCTTGGCTAATACCCCCCAGGTGATTGTTGAAATGGTCCAGTCATATGGGATCGTTTACCTTTTAAAGATCTTCTTTTCAGCTTCTGTGCTGGGATTATACTCCTTATCCCTTCGCCTGCTCCAGGCCCCTATGTGGCTGGTGGGTATATCAATCGGACAGGTTTTCTATAAAGAAGCTTCCGAACAATACCAGAGGGACGGAAACCTGATAAAGCCGGTGATGAAAACGATTAAAACATCCGCTGCGATAGCATTGCCCGTGTTGATCATACTTCTTACCGCGGGCCCCTGGCTTATCGGTTTTGTTTTTGGCAGGGCATGGACCGAAGCCGGGATGTATGCGCGAATACTGGCTCCCTGGATGTTCCTTGATTTTATCCGCTCAACTATTCACCAGACCCCCCTCATCATCCGCAAAGCAAAACCCATGTTCTACCTTTCGCTGATAGGCGCGGTTCTGATCATAGTCCCAATCGTTTCAGGAGGACTGTTTTTTAAAGATGCCATCATGGCATTCATCCTGTTATCGGCCCTGCAATGCTTCTATTCCCTGGGAATTATCCTCTGGATCATCGCATTGGCAAGGAAGCACAGCCTGCCAAGGCAGTAAGGATCCATCGGGGGCGTTTGCCGGGGGATCAATAATAATTTTTCCTGATATGCTTTATAAGCTGCTGGGGCATAAGTATCTGCGTAAGGGCAGATGCCATATAGGAGAATGCCAGCGGTTTTAATTTAAAAGCTCTCACAAGGTAATGCATTGACCGGCCCCAGTCCTTAGCTTCAATCCTGTAAAGCTTTGCAAGGGTAATAAAGTAATTATAGGTTTTGTCGGCCTGGTTCAGATTGTGTGAACTTTCAAAACTGATAAGGTAATCGATCTCCTGCTGTGTTGCCGTGCCTTTGCGGACGATTTCCTTAAGGATATCCCTGAACCTGGCATCCCTGATCTTGAGGCTGATTGAACTGGGGACCATCCTGTACCTAACCAGGGGCTCGGCGAAATTTACAACCCGGCCATGTTTCGAAAGCTGGTACAAAAAGATATAATCGTTAAAATAAAACTTCACCATTTCGTTATACCCTCCGACCATTACAGCAGCTTCCTTGCGGAAGAAAGTGGAGGAATGAACAAAACAATTTTCTTTTTCAAGGACTTGCCTGATGTCTTCATCCGACCGGGGAAGGCTGGAAGTAAATATGTAGTTGCCGTCCATATCCATCATTTCGGCTGTGCTGCCGCATAAAACATAGCCGGGATTGTTCTCGAGGAATTCGAACTGCAACCTGATACGATCCTTAAGACAGATGTCATCTGCATCTATCCTGGCAATATAACGGCTCCTTGCAATTGACAGGCCCTTGTTTGATGCAGCGGCAACACCGGCATTGGCCTGGTGTACATAAACAATCCGGTTATCCCTGAAGGAAGCTATGATTTCTTTGGAACGGTCGGTCGAGCCATCATCGATAATAATGAACTCGAAATTTTCAAATGTCTGGCTGATTACGCTCTCAATGGTTTCTTTCAAATACTTTTCCCCATTGTAAACAGTCATCAGGATGCTGACCCCGGGTTCCTTCATAAATTAATTTTCAGTTGGGCAAGGCGCCAAAGATCTTTTTCAGGGTCTTATGAAATTTATGAAATCCGCTCACAGGTTCAGTCCACATGAGGATGCACTGTTTGCTTACCAGGTTGACCGGTTTGTCTTTAAGGTAATCCAAAGCCTCCCTGGTATCACTCATCTGTTGTATCCATATGTTGTCAAAACCTTTATCCATGGCTTCCTTCACAACCTCAAGAGTGTTGTTTTTTGGCGTGATTACCAGGAGGTTTTTAACATCGCCGGGGAGGGCGCTGACCGAATGAAAACAAGGCTGGCCCTCAATAGTATCTGTCTCCGGGTTGACCGGGTAAATTTCAAAGCCTTTCTTCTTCAGATCCAGATAAACGACATGCCCGAATTTTTTAGGGTCACGTGAAACACCTGCTATTGCAAGCTTCCTGCCTTCGAGGAATTGTTCAATTGACTTTCGTGAGGTTTTCATGCTGATATGATTTACGGTTCTATAATCCTGAAAGATTAAACCTGTCGGGGTGTTTCGCTTTCTTCCCCTTATAGAAATCCTGTATGATCACAAGGTCTTTCTCAAAATCCCCGCTTGGAATGATGATCGGTCCTATCCCTCCCGATTTGTTACTGTAGTCAATAAAAGAGCAGGCTATGGGCACATGGGCCTCCAGGGCTATCATGTAAAACCCTTTTTTCCAGTGTGTGACTTTCTTTCGTGTGCCCTCGGGCGTGATCACGACATACAGTGTTTCGCTGGCGTCGAATAACTCCTTAACCTGGTCGACCATGTTATTTTTCTTGCCCCTGGCGACGGGTATTCCGCCCAGCTTTTTAAAAAACCATCCGAAGGCTCCTTTGAAAACTTCCTCTTTGATCAGGAAGCGGATATTCACATCGGCCACGTGGAATGTCATCCAGCCTACGATAAAATCCATATAGCTGGTATGAGGAGCAGATATGATGACTGCTTTTTTAATCTCAGGAGGCATCCTGCCATCGGTATTCCAGCCCATTGATTTCAACACCGTTTTCGTGATCCAATGGCTCATGGCTTCAGACTTTTACTGAACCGGGGTGAAATATAGTTTTCGAAACTTTTACAGACCTCAGCGGCAAAGGCGACACCGGTTTTAATGATTCTCTCAGGCGTGCCGGCGGCTTCTAAATCTGCTGAGGCATTGCCCGGGCCCGCGGTTGCCAGGGCATAGATTATCCCGGCATTAAAGGAGTCTCCGGCGCCTACTGTGCTTAACAGGGGTTTCACAGGCGGGATGTCGACAAGGATTTTTTTGTCGCCAAACCAGGCTATGACGCTTTTACTGTTCCTGGTTATGATCAGGTTAGTACAACCACAAGCCCTGACCTTCGTTTTAACCTCTTCAGGCTTCTTCAAATTAAAAATTGTAAGAAAGTCCTCATCGGAACCCCTTACGATATCGGCAAGAGATATGTTTTCTACGATCCAGGGCCTGGCTTTTTCCAGTTTGTCAAGGTGGGATTTCCTGAAGTTGGGGTCAAAGACGATTACGGCTCCCCTGGTTTTTGACTTGCGGATCCATTGTGATATCTTACCGTGAATCCCTGGAGTAATGGAATAAATCGAGCCAAACAGTATGATATCGCCCTTGTTCACCAGGGGCAGGGGCTCTTTCATCCTGATCCCGGGATAGGATGTGTAAAAAGAATAGGAAGCATTGCTTTTCTTATCGAGAAATGCCAGGGCAAGGGCAGTTTTTCCTTCTGTAAATCTTGTTATATGCCTGGTTCCGACTTTATTCTCCAGGAGGAAGGAATCTATGATCCCGCCGGTTTGGTCGCTCCCGTATTCGCTGATCAACTCCACTTTAAGCCCGGCCCTGCCGAGGGATACGGCAGAATTCAGCATGGAGCCTCCCGGAATGGCCGATACCGGCCTGCCATCCCTGAAAATAATGTCAAGTACCGTTTCTCCTATTGTGTAAATTACACGGCCCATCTCAATATTCAATTTCAAGATCCAGTTCTTCTCTCAGCTTCTGCAATGCAGGGTTTTTTGCAGCCATTTTATCAAACTTTTCCTTGTCGGTATAAGGCTTTAGCTCCCGGCTGTTTTCCTCGACTTTTGCCGTGAGGTTAAGTTGGTAGTTGTCAAGCTTTGAACGTAAGAACCCGAGCATTTCCCCTTTCTTCTGGAAAAGGTCTGTCTCAAGCAGTTTGTTCTCGAGTGAAATCTCAATGTTAAAACCGTCTTTAAGAACAGGAATATAGCCTGCCAGGCTGTTGTACAGATGGGGCATTTCGCTTTTCAGTCCGGCAACATATTCTTTCCAGGCTGTATTAAGGTCTTCCTGTGTAAATGGGGTTGCTTTATTATACAAAGCAGGTTCATCCAGAACCTCGGTAATGCTTTCTTTAGGTTTGACAGCCTGCTTGATGGAAATTGTTCCGGAAACAGTTTCTTTCAGGTCCCTGAGTTTAACTGTGGCCTGTGTGCTTGTTGCAGCCTGGCGTGGTTTCTCAGCCGCTAAGGTTTTGTTTTCCCCTGCAGGTATGACCGGAGGGGCCGGGCTTGCCGGGCGTTGGGGACCTGCAGCAGGCTGGGGAATGATGACAGGCTGGGGAGCATCCTGCCCGCCCCTTGGTTTCATAATGGAAGGCGAAGGGCTGGAGGTTGAACACATCTGCATCAGGGCCAGCTCAAGATGGATACGCTTGTTATTACTGGTCTTATAGGCCAGGTCGCAGCGGTTCCCAATGTCGAGAAGGGTTAACAGGTGGGAAGCCTGCAACCCGGCTGCCTGCTCTGCATAGCGGTTCCTGATTGATGGGGCGGTTTCCATCAGCTTCAGGGTTGAGGGATCCTTGCAAACGAGGAGGTTCCTCAGATGCTCTCCGAACCCTGTGAGGAAATGCTGTCCGTCAAACCCTTTCCCGATGATATCGTCGATGGTTAGCAAGGTCCCGGCAATATCGGCATTCATTATCTGTCCTGTGATGCGAAAGTAATATTCGTAGTCAAGTACATTGAGGTTTTCGATGACGGTGGAGTATTTCAGGTCATTGCCGGCGAAACTCACAAGCTGGTCGAAAATCGAGAGGGCGTCGCGCATGGCTCCATCGGCTTTCTGGGCGATGATATGCAGGGCATCCTCCTCAACGCTTATGTTTTCCCTGCCGGCCACGAACTTCAGGTGCCCGACCATGTCATCCGAAGTGATCCTTCTGAAATCAAATATCTGGCAACGTGAAAGGATGGTGGGAATTATTTTATGTTTCTCGGTGGTTGCAAGGATGAATTTCGCGTAGGGGGGCGGTTCTTCAAGGGTTTTCAGGAAGGCGTTAAACGCAGAAGCGGAGAGCATGTGCACTTCGTCTATTATATAAACCTTGTATTTCCCCATCTGGGGTGGTATCCTTACCTGGTCGACCAGGGTGCGGATATCATCCACCGAATTATTTGAAGCGCCGTCAAGTTCATAGATGTTGAAAGAAGAATTCTCGTTAAACGAGGAGCAGGACTGGCATTGGTCGCAGGCTTCACCTGTAGCAGAAAGGTTCTCGCAGTTGATGGTTTTTGCCAGGATACGGGCGCAGGTTGTTTTGCCTACCCCTCTTGGTCCGCAAAATAAAAATGCCTGGGCAAGCTGATTATGACGTATCGCATTTTTAAGGGTATTTGTTATAGTAGCCTGTCCAACAACGGTATCGAAAGTCTGTGGCCGGTATTTTCTTGCCGAAACGATGAAATTATCCATTTTTCCTTCAGTTCTGTTCCAAATTTCTGAATCAAAAGTACGAAAGTTTTCGTTTTTTCTTTAATTTGGCAACATCAAATGCCTGAACAATGATCCTGGTCTATACCCAATCAGTTCCCAGCCGCCTGCGGTATATCAGTAAACTGATATTTGGTGAATTGCTTGGAACAGAATGTGCTTTCACTAATTTCAAGGATGATTTTTTATCATTTGAAGGGCCTAAGCTGGTGTATGCGCCTGAGCCTTTGGGAAAGGAGCTTTTCATTGCTTCAAACAGCCTGTTATTCGAGGAAACGGTATTCCCGATAGATCCTCTTTTAGCTGAAGATGATGGTCTCGCTGTGATCTTCCCTGCCACGCATGAAAAATCTTCATTATCCTTCGATCCCTTTGCCGCCTGTTTTTACATGGTTACCAGGTACGAGGAGTATGAAAAGCAAAAGCATGACCAATACGGCCGGTTTCCCGCTCACGCTTCCATCGCTGTGAAAGGGAAGTTTCTTGAGATGCCTGTGGTTCATTTCTGGGCCGACCGGCTTGCCGAGGTGATTACCAAACGTTTCCCGGGAGTACAAATAAAAAGGCCGGAGTACTCGTTTATCCCAACCATTGATATTGACCATGCCTATGCGTACAGATGCCGGGGATTGTCAAGGACCGGGGGAGGTGTCGCAAGGGCGCTGATGAAATTTGATTTTTACGATGTCCTGACGAGGCTTAAAGTGCTGACCGGTGCTGAATCAGACCCATACGACACATACGAATATATTCAGCAGGTTCATTCACGTTACGGCCTCAGCCCTTATTATTTTATGCTGTTTGCCGATTACGGAGGGGATGACAACAATGTCCCGGTAACGCATAAGGCGCTTCATAAGCTTATACTTAGTCTTGACTATGATAAGAGAGTGGGGATTCACCCGTCACTCTCATCCAACAAGCACCTGAGGAAACTTGACAAGGAATATTCGGGACTCAGCCAGGTTCTGGGGCGGGATATCACTTTCAGCCGGCAGCATTTCATGAAAATATCATTTCCCAGGACCTACCATAACCTGATCAATGCAGGGATCACCGACGATTTCTCCATGGGATACGCTTCCCATCCCGGCTTCAGGAGTGGCATCGCAAGGCCCTACTATTTCTTTGACCTTTCCAAGAATGAGACCCTTCCCTTAAAAATTCATCCTGTCACCCTGATGGATGTAACAATGAAGGATTACTTACGTCTAACGCCGGAAGAAAGTATTGAAACCATTCATCATATGATCTCGATGGTAAGATCTGTAGGTGGTGAGTTTATAAGCCTTTGCCATAATGAGACTTTCTCGGAATATGGCCGTTGGCTGGGTTGGCGTAACATTTATGAAGAACTGCTGAGGTTTGCAGTACATTAGGGAAATGATCAGCTATTTAAAGCACTACGAAATTGACAAGGCCAGGTGGGACAGATGTATAAGTCAGTCCCTGGACCGCAGGGTTTATGCTTTTTCGTGGTACCTGGATATCGTTTCCCCTGCCTGGGAAGCCCTGGTTTCGGATAATTATTCCTCTGTGTTTCCGCTTACCCCGGGTCGCAAGGCAGGCATAAACTACCTCTTTCAACCTTATTTCGCCCAGCAGCTCGGTTTGTTTTCCTTAAACCCAATCGATAAGGAGGATGCAGACAGGTTTATGAATTGCATCCCCTCACGTTTCAGGTATGTCGATATCCAGGTTACACCCGGGTTCGTCCCCGGGGGAGAGGATACTATGCTTATTCCAAGGGCTAACCATGAACTTGACCTGGGTGGAACTTATGAGGAGATCGTTGCCGGTTTTTCCCAGAATACCAGGAGGAACATCAGGAAAGCAATGGATTCGGGAGTAAATACCGGGCGAAATCTCCGTCCTGAAGAGCTGGTCAGATTATTCCGTGAGAATTTCGGGAAGAGGGAGGGGAAGCTGAATGATATCCATTATCAAAGAATGGAGAAGCTGATGGCTACGGCGGCGGAAAGGGGAAGCGGCCATGTCAGAGGTGCATTTGACGAAGAAGGGTTGTTGTCCTCTGCAGCTTTCTTCCTTAATGATGGAGCCAGGGTATATTTCCTGTTTGCCGCCTCAGCCCCGCAGGCAAGGGAGAATGGTGCGATGTTCCTGCTTATAGAACAATTCATTAAAGAGAACGCAGGAGCAAATCTTATCCTTGATTTTGAGGGCGGCGATGATCCGAATCTCGGGAGGTTCTATAAAAGTTTTGGTGCAAGGGAGATATTGTATCACAGGGTCCTCAGGAACCGTCTCCCGGGATTGATGAAGGCAGGATTAATGCTGGGCAGAATGATAAGGGAGAGAGTAAAATAGGTACATTTGTCAAAATCATCAAACAAAAGGCCATGATCCATATTTTGTCAAGTTCCCCTTCGATACTGAATGTTTTCATTTCGGAGATCCGTGACTCAGAAATCCAGAAGGACCGCCTGAGGTTCAGGTTCAACCTTGAACGGATAGGGGAGATCTTTGCTTACGAAATAAGCAGGCAAATGGCTTATCTCGAAAAAGAAGTCGCCACCCAGCTTGGCTTCGCCATGGTGCCTGTGCTTGTTGAGAACCCTGTCCTCGCCGTTATCCTGAGGGCCGGATTGCCTTTTCACCAGGGGTTTCTAAATTATTTTGACCATGCCGACAATGCATTTATTTCGGCCCACCGGAAAACCCATAAGGATGGTTCGTTTACCATCAACGTGGAATATTCCCAAGTTCCCGACCTGAACGAAAAGATCCTTATCATTTGCGATGCCATGCTTGCTTCGGGGACATCCATCGTTAATACTTACAGGGACCTTATGCTGAAAGGCAAGCCAAAGCATATCCATATTGTTTCGGTGCTTGCCAGCGAAGAAGGAATTGATTTTATAAAAAAACATATACCGCAGCAAAACCTCGACATCTGGCTTGGCGTTGTTGACGAGGAACTGACTGCTCAATCACTCATTGTGCCCGGCCTGGGTGATGCAGGTGACCTTGCATTCGGGAAAAAAGACATCAACACATGAAAAACTCACTTGCTTTTGAAAATGTTAAGATCTCGCTGGATTCTATTAAAAGCCATCTTCTAAGGACCATTCTGACCATTCTGATCATCGCTTTCGGGATCATGGCCCTGGTTGGTATTCTTACGGCTACTGATTCCATCAAATACTATCTTACCCAGAACTTCTCGATGATGGGTTCTAATACTTTTACCATCAGGAACCGCAGCATGAATGTTCATATGGGGAACGACAACCAGGTTCAGAAGCGGTATGATCCCATTACCTATGCCCAGGCCATGGAGTTTAAAAAGCGCTTCGACCTCCCGGCAAATACGGCGGTATTTATGTTTGCCTCTTTCGGGGTGACACTTAAATACAGCTCGAATAAAACCAATCCGAATACCAGGGTGATGGGTACCGATGAGGATTATATTATAACCTCAGGTGACGAGATTGAGAAGGGCAGGAATTTCTCGGGCAATGAGATAGAGCAGGGCCTTTCGGTTTGCATACTCGGGGCGGATGTAGTAAAAAGCCTTTTTAAAAACAATGAGAATCCCCTGGATAAGGTAATCTCGATAGGCCCCGGGAAATACAGGGTCATCGGGTTACTGAAATCGAAGGGTTCCAGTATGGGGTTCAGCGGCGACAGGAATGCCCTGATACCTTTAAATAATTGCAGGAAAGAGTTTCCAAGGCCCAACCTTTCATTTACGATCAATGTGATGGCCAAGAGGCCCGACCTGGTGGATCCGGCGGTTGGCGAAGCCAGCGGAATATTCCGGAGCATACGCAAGGTCCCTGTCGGCATAGAAAATACCTTTGAGATCACCAAAAGCGATAATATCGCGAAAATGCTTATTGAAAACATCAAGTATGTGACTTATGCAGCAACCCTGATCGGCCTCATCACCCTGATGGGTGCAGCTATCGGCCTTATGAACATTATGCTGGTCTCGGTAACTGAGAGGACCCGCGAAATCGGGATTCGCAAGGCTATCGGTGCTACAAGGCGGGTGATACGAAACCAGTTTCTTGTAGAAGCCGTTGTCATCGGGCAATTGGGAGGTGCCCTCGGGATAACCCTCGGGATCATGATAGGCAACATTATCTCGCTCCTGATCGGCAGCGCCTTCATAATTCCCTGGATGTGGATCTTCACAGGCGTTGTGCTTTGTTTTTTTGTGGCTCTTATTTCGGGTATTATCCCTGCGAGGAAAGCTGCCAACCTCGACCCTATTGAATCTCTCCGCTACGAATAATTTCTGATATGGATGTGAAGTCGGTCATATCCACCCTGGTACAGGAATTCCCTTATGACCCTACCGGCGGCCAGAGGAGGCTTATGGGCAACCTGGCAGTTTTTCTCACCCTGGGCTGGAAAAAAACGAATGCCCTGTTTGTATTAAAGGGGTATGCGGGAACAGGCAAGACCACGGTTGTAAAAGCCCTGGTGAATGTTCTGCCGAAAATGGGGAAGCGCATTGTACTGATGGCGCCAACGGGGAGGGCAGCCAAGGTCCTTTCGAGTTATACAGGCCTTCCCGCCCACACCATCCACCGTAAAATATATTTTGCATGGACCTCTAAGGAAGGGAATATCGTCATGAGGCTCCAGAAGAACTATCATAAGCACACCTTGTTCGTAGTTGACGAGGCCAGCATGATACCTCATGTCACAAAGGCGGAAGGCCAGCTGTTCTCTACCCGTAACCTTCTCGATGACCTGTTCGCCTATGTGCAGTCTGGCGAGAACTGCAGGATACTGTTCATCGGTGACACGGCACAGCTTCCGCCGGTTGGCCTGGATGAAAGCCCGGCCCTCGACACAGAGTTCCTTAAACAGGCATACAGCCTCGAAATCGATGAGGATGAGCTTACCGAGGTGGTACGCCAGAGCAGGGAGTCGGGCATACTGCAGAATGCTACCCTGATCAGGGATGAGATCCCTGAAAAAAAAGTCACTTTCCCGCTTTTTAGCCTGAAAAACTTCAGCGATGTGGTCAGAATCAACAGCTCTGAACTTGAAGAGATGCTGAACAGGGCTTTTTCGGGTGCTGGTAAGGATAACAACGTCGTGATCTGCAGGTCCAATAAACGGGCCAATATCTTCAACCGGGAGATCAGGAACCGTATACTTTTCTTCGATGGGGAGATATCGACGGGTGACTACCTGATGGTTGTCAAGAACAATTATTTCTGGCTCCCCCCCGGCTCCTCCGCCGGGTTCATCGCTAACGGGGATATCGTTGAACTGATCAGGATCAGGAAAACCGAAGAACTTTATGGCTTCAGGTTTGCCGATGTCACTATACGTTTTCTCGATTATCCCGATGAAAAGGAACTGGATGTGAAGATCCTCCTCGATACCCTGATGGCCGATTCGCCTGCGCTTCCCCAGCAGGATAACAACAGGCTGTTCCAAACGGTTATGGAAGATTATGCCGATCTGCCGACAAGAAAAGAGAAGGTTGAGAAAGTTAAACTCAGCGGGCATTTCAACGCACTGCAGGTGAAGTTTGCCTATGCGCTTACCTGTCATAAAACCCAGGGCGGGCAATGGGATACGGTATTTATCGACCAGGGATATGTTACCGAACGCATGCTGAATACCGAATTTTTACGCTGGCTGTATACCGCGGTCACCCGTGCGACAAAAAAGTTGTACCTCGTAAACTTTGAGAACAGGTTCTTCGATAAAAGTGAATAGTGAGCAGTGACTGGTGACTGCTGACTGCCGACTGCTGACTTATCACTATTCACTGTTCACCAGTCACTGTTCACTCACCAAAGTGTAACATTTTCATTCAGGCTTCGTCTATACCACATTGTTTCAAGTAAAATCATTCTAAACTATACTATATGAAAAGACCAGGTATTTACTTATTGGTCCTGATGTTGGCCGGATTGATCTCTGTTTCAGGTTATGCCCAGGACAAAAAAGAACATAAACATCATTCCTGCAGCGATTCTTCGAAGTTTGAGATGCAGGGCGTGACCATAAAGAGAATCGGAAAAGATTCAATGGTAGTCTATGTAAGGACGAAAGAATTTACAAAGGAAATGACGAATTGGAGAGAATTTCCTCCATGTCCTTTCGCGCGTAAAGGTAAATACAACGGTCACTGGGCAGGCGTGGAACTTGGCATCAACGGCTATGTGAACAGTAACTTCAATATGAACTTCGATCCGAAGTATCCCTATATGAATATGAATACCGCCCGCTCAATGGTTGTAAACCTGAACCCGTTTGAATTCAACGTGAACCTGGTGAAAAACAAGCTTGGCTTTACCTCGGGCCTTGGTTTCCAGTTAAGCAATTATTATTTCACGGGAAATTATGTCATGATCCCCGACAGCTCCCAACTTGTTGCATACAAGGTCAAGGATGGCAACAATAACTATGTTGGGCTGAAGCAGGACAAGCTTTTTGTTAGCTATCTGAATATTCCTTTGCTTTTGGAGTTCCAGACAAACGCAAAACGCAAACTGAACAGTTTCCACGTTTCAGTCGGTGTGATAGGAGGGGTGCGCCTTTGTTCCTATTCGAAGCAGAAATACAACAGCATTGATCAGACCTATTACCTTGTTGATGATAAAGGCAACCGGCTGGCATCATATTACGTTGGGGACAATGTGGTGCGTTCACATGGGGCCTATCACCTGAGCCCGTTTAAGCTTGATGCATCATTCAGGATCGGCTGGTCTTTCCTTAATTTGTTTGCCACCTATTCCCTTACTCCCATGTTCCAGGATAACCAGGGCCCTAAGCTTTTTCCATGGACTGTGGGGATAACGCTGCTGGGATTTTAATGCAGTGAAGGTGAAGGTGATGGTGAATGGTGAACAGTGAATGGTGAATGGTGAACGGTGATCAGTTAGGATATCCCGCTATCTCGTATCCCGGATCCCGCCATCCCTTCTCAGGAATCCAGTTTCAATACAGCGAGAAACGCTTTTTGGGGCACTTCCACATTACCGATCTGCCGCATGCGTTTCTTGCCTTTTTTCTGTTTCTCAAGTAGTTTCCTCTTACGTGTGATATCGCCTCCGTAACACTTTGCCGTAACATCTTTCCTTAGGGCTTTGACGGTTTCCCGGGCAATGATTTTAGCCCCTATGGCAGCCTGGATGGCTACATCGTACTGCTGGCGGGGGATGAATTCCTTAAGTTTCTCACAGAATTTCCGTCCGAAATCATACGCGTTGTTCCGGGTGATGAGGGCCGATAACGCATCCACGATCTCCCCGTTCAGCAGGATGTCAAGTTTTACCAGGTCTGCATTCTGATATCCGATAGGATGATAATCAAAGGAAGCATAACCTTTGGAAATACTCTTAAGCTTGTCATAAAAATCAAACACGATTTCACCAAGGGGAAGATCGGCTGTAAGCTCGATACGGTCGGTGGTGAGGTAGACCTGGTTCCTGAGGGTACCCCGTTTGTCCATGCAGAGTTTTATGATGGACCCTATATATTCGGCTTTCGTGATTATGTTCGCCGTGATATACGGCTCTTCCATATGCTCGATGTAATTCGGTTCGGGGAGCCCCGAAGGATTATACACATCCAGTACTTCGCCTTTATTTGTATATACTTTGTAGGATACGTTCGGCACGGTATTGATCACATCCATATCATGTTCACGGTCGAGGCGTTCCTGGACGATCTCCATATGCAGCAGCCCGAGGAAACCGCAGCGGAAGCCAAAACCCAGGGCTGCTGAAGCCTCAGGTTCAAAAGTAAGGGAGGCATCGTTAAGTTTAAGCCGTTCAAGGGCATCACGCAATTCTTCATAATCGTCGGCGTCGGTGGGATAAATGCCTGCAAAGACCATGGGTTTTACAGGGCGGAAACCTTCAACTGCCTTGTCGCAGGGTTCTCCAACATGGGTTATGGTATCACCTACCTGTACTTCCTTGCTTGATTTGATGCCCGAAATGATATACCCCACATCGCCGGTAAAAACTTCTTCCCTGGCTTCCTGTTTGAGGCGGAGGATGCCTACTTCATCTGCATCATATTCCTGTCCGGTCGCAACAAACTTCACATGGTCGCCTTTGCGGATACTGCCGTTAAAAATCCTGAAATAGGCGATCACCCCGCGGAAGGGATTGTAAAGGGAATCAAATATCAGGGCCTGGAGCGGGGCATCAGGACTGCCTTTGGGGGCCGGTATCTTAAACACAATTTCTTCCAGTATACGGTCGATGCCTATTCCTACTTTGGCGCTTGCTTCAATGATTTCTTCACGCTCACAGCCGAGGAGGTCAACGATCTGGTCCTTCACTTCCTCAACCATGGCCGCTTCCATGTCGATCTTGTTCAGAACAGGTATGATGGTGAGGTTATGATCGATGGCAAGGTAAAGATTGGAGATGGTCTGGGCCTGGATGCCCTGGGTTGCGTCAACCACAAGCAATGCTCCGTCGCAGGCCGCAATTGCACGTGAAACTTCATAGGAAAAATCCACATGACCGGGGGTGTCGATGAGGTTCAGGGTATAATCCTGCCCCTCATGCTTGTAATCCATCTGGATGGCGTGGCTTTTAATCGTAATCCCACGTTCACGTTCAAGGTCCATATCATCCAGCACCTGGTTCTGGTAATCCCGTTCGGAGATTGTACCAGTTGTCTCCAGAAGCCTGTCGGCCAGAGTTGATTTCCCATGATCAATATGGGCGATAATACAGAAATTGCGGATGTTTTTCACGGGTGCAAAGGTAAGAAAAAAAGTGAATGGTTAATGTGACTGTTCGGCAGTTGGCAGTCGGCAGTCACCAGTCAGCAGTCATCAGTCATCAGTCACGGTTCACCGTTCACTATCTGAGTAAAGTTATGCTCCCCTGCAAGGTCCTCTGCTGTATCCCCGAAAGGGTTATCTCGTAAACATCACATATGAACAGGTAGGTACCGTCGGCGCATGCCGATTTGGTATTGCTATCGTTGCCGTCCCAGTTGATCTCCGGATCGGAGGTTTTGAAAACCACCCTTCCCCAGCGGTTAAAGATCTTCATATCCACGTGATCAACCGATGAATTTGTGATAGGAACAAACAGGTCGTTGAACCCGTCTCCGTTAGGAGTGAAAAAGTTTGGCAGGGTATACAGCGGGCATGCCGTATAATCCACACAGAGGGTATTGCTGAAATCACTTCGGTTTCCTGCCGAATCAACAGCAATGATAGTGTAGCACCCCACAACGGAGTTAGGCTGCTTGTGAATGTATACCGTGTCGAAGGGGTTGAGGATTGAATCGAGCAGGGCCGGCTTTACTCCCGATGAGGGGCTGAAATAGATATAATACCTGGCAATGTCGGTGCCGCAGGTGTCCTTCGGGTTTCTCCAGTGCAGGTAATTCGCAAATTCCTTGCAAACAACAGAATCGTTCAGTATCTGAGGACAGGGAGGGTCGTTGTCGATGGGGATACCTCCTGTTTTCTGGGAAAGATTTAAAATCGGATCTACAAACCCTCCCGAAGAATAACTCCCCCTGCTTCTTACCTTGTAATAGTAAGTGTTTCCGTTCATCAGCCCGCGGTCGACATAGAAAGGGAGCAGGGAGAATCCAACCGAATCGTAGCCGCTGTCAAAATTACCGCTCCGGAATATCGCGAAGCTGTTGTTGTTCCAGGGCACATCGTTAGTCCAGTAAAGCCTCATCTTTTTATCGGAAGGTGACAGGGTCAGGTACATTGAAGAAGCAGGTTGGGAAGAACCAATAAAGAAATGGTTCCCTGGGGTAAGGTTGTAAAGGTCGATCCTGTATCGGTATGAAAAACCTACCGTGTTCAGCATGGTGTCGGTCCTCAGGGTGTCGTTCAGGTTAAACAGGGAATCGATCAGAGTGAATTGTGCAGGATTGTCTGACCTTGAACGGAAGATGAGGTATTTATAAGGCCCCGGCGCCTGCGAGGTATCAAGCTGGCTGGGTTTTGACCAGGCCAGGTAAAGGGAACCCTGGTTGATATCCGTAGTGTTAATGCTGACATTGGTTATAATGGGTATGTCTTTTTTTAATTCGGCGCAGGCTTCATTGGAAGCATAACTTTCGGCACCATCCTGGTAAAAAGCGGTCACGAGGTAGCAGTATTTGAGCCCGCGGTTCAGCCCCAAACCCTGGTTGTCATCAAGAAACCCCGTTGCGTTTATATCGTTGACCACGGCAATCCTTTTATAGCCCAGGTAAGCGGGAACCCCGGTCTGGCAATAGGCAGGGACATAGCCGGTGGAATCCGATTTACGGTAAATATAAAAGCCTTTTGCATTGGTGCAGGAATATGGGTTCCATGTAAGGTTTATGGTATTCCCTGCAGGCGCTGTTGCAAGGTTTATCGGTCTTGGGCCAATGACCAGGATATTCATGGATTTAATATCGACCAGGCGAACAGGGGAGCCGTCGTCCTGTGCCTTAAAATACACCTGGTATGGGTTTTTCCTGACATGCTGGCAAACTGTGGGCCAGTGGAAAATGCTTGTAACATGCCCCTTGCCCTGGGCCGTATCGGGTTCCATGTAGGCAGGGCTGGGCGTAAGCACAAAAGGGCCCCCTGTTGCGGTAAGTGTTACTATGTCGGTTGTGTCCGGATCATGCGCATTGACCGGGAAGCGTAGGTTGTGGCCCGCTTCAACGCAGGTATCTGCAATGGAATCAATGACGGGGGGGCGGTTGTCGCAGGTGACAACGTGAATTTGCATATCCCGTTCTACAGAACCAATCCTGGTCCCGTCTCTCCACTCCTCAACAAGTATCGCAATATTATATTCGCCCTGTTGTTCAGGGCTTATCCAGGAAAAGTCGCCGGTAAGAGGGTTTATATGGCAGGAATTTGCAGGGAGCGGAAGAGTATAGCCCGGGATTGGCATTCCATGGAAGCCCAGGCAGGTCACCAGCTTATAAGACAGGCTGTCGCCGTCGGGGTCATAAGCCCCTGGGTTATGGTAGAAAGGCTGGCCAACACAGGCATTGTCAACCGGGGGGATAAGGAGCACGGGGGAGTTGTCGTATTGCATATAGGGGCTGATCGTAAGTTCCGAATAGATAAACATGGGAATGTTTACCGAATTGGGGATGTTCATTATACCGAAGTTCCGGTTGGGGTCTTCGCATGAAATCATGTATGTGGACGGTCCCGAAAATGTATGCTGCCCAACATATTTATTATACCGTATCGTGTCGGGCATAAATACCGACTGCACCCTCGGGATCAGATCGGCGGTGCCGTCGCCCCAGTTAACCTGCAGGTAATCCCTCGATGCGTTTACAGGGCTTAAGGTATAGGTATAGGAGATCAGTGTGATTTCATAGGTCGTTGCACCCACATGCCTGAACGTTATCTCTGCAGCCCTCTGATGCGTTGCAAGAACGCAGGCCGGAAGATAAAGCAGGGTCAGCAGCAGTAAACTCCGGCAAGTATGAATGAGGTTTCGGGGCATGAGCAGAATAGAATGGAATTCCAAAAGTAATAATTTTAAAGGTCAGGGTTCTGCCTTTCAGGCCAAATCTTATTTCAAATCATTCTAAATTTTACTTTATTTTTGCAGGACTATTGAGTGCTATACCTATGATGGCTACAACTATTCTGGAATCTGAGAACCAGGAAATACTAAAACGTTACCGGAACCTGTTGAGGTTGTGGAAGCCAAGGAACCCTGAAGACCGGAAAATTGTCCGCAAAGCATTCCGGCTGGCTCTTGAAGCCCATAAGGATATGCGGAGGAAAAGCGGGGAACCCTATATTTTTCATCCCCTTGGGGTAGCCACTATCTGTGTTGAAGAGATCGGCCTTGGAGCCACTTCGGTGGTATGCGCCCTTCTTCACGATGTGGTTGAAGATACTGAGTACACCCTGGAGGATATAAGGGGATTATTCGGTGACAAGGTCGCTTCCATTATCGATGCCCTGACCAAGATCAAGGGTATTTTTGACCAGAGGACCACCGCAATCCATGCCGAGAACTTCAAGCGGCTGTTACTGACCCTTTCCGACGACGTAAGGGTTATCCTGATAAAACTTGCCGACCGTCTTCATAATATGAGGACCCTTGATGCCCTCCCCGTTGAAAAACAGCTTAAAATTTCTTCTGAGACCATTATCCTGTATTCCCCGCTGGCCCACAGGCTTGGCCTTCATGCCATTAAAAGCGAGTTTGAAGACCTTGCATTGAAATATACCGAGCCCGATGTTTATGAAAGCCTCACGGGCAAACTCAGGTCTTCGGCCAGGGAACGCAGCCGGTTTGTCAGCAAATTCATACATCCCATACGAAAGGACCTTATACAGCAAGGCTTTAAATTTAATATTAAAGCCAGGGAGAAGTCCATTGCCGCCATCTGGCAAAAAATGAAGAAGAAGGAGGTCCCGTTCGAGGAGATCTACGATATTTTTGCCATCCGTATCGTTATCGATACCATGATCGAGAGCGAGAAGTCGGACTGCTGGAAGGTGTATTCGATTGTCACCGATCATTACCTCCCCAACATGGACAGGTTACGCGACTGGATTTCCATTCCCAAAGCCAACGGTTACGAAGCCCTTCACACAACCGTGATGGGGCATACCGGTCACTGGGTAGAGATACAGATAAGGTCGAAAAGAATGGATGAGGTGGCCGAAAGGGGTTATGCAGCCCATTGGAAATACAAAGAGTCCTTTAATATCAGCAGTAAGCTCGACAACTGGCTCGACCGGATTAAGGAGATGATCGAATCGCCTGATGCCGATGCAATTTCCTTTATCGACGATGTAAAAGGTTTCTTCTTCCTGGATGAGATTTCGGTGTTTACCCCTTCCGGTGAGATGAGGATACTCCCTGCCAACTCAACGGTTCTGGATTTTGCGTATGCAATTCATTCGGAACTGGGAAATAACTGCATAGGCGCTAAAGTCGACAAGAAACTTCTGCCCATCAACCACCCGCTAAAAAACGGACAGCAGGTTGAAGTGATAACCTCAAGCAAGCAAACGCCAAAGGAGGAGTGGCTTACTTATGTTGTAACTACAAGGGCCAAGACCAACATCAAACAAGCAGTAAAGGAGGAAAAAAAGCTTTTCAGCAAACAGGGCAGGGAAAAACTGGAAAAATGGTTCAAACAGTTAAGCGTGGAGTTCAAGCAGGAACAGATCAGGCAATTCCAGACAGTCAATAATTTCCCGACGCTCATTGATCTTTATTACTCTGCAGCAACAGACAAAATAGGGATAAAGGATGTAAAGATATTTGCGGCTTCCAATTACAGAAACGGTTGGATAAACTATGTTTCAAGGTCGGCCAGGAAAGATAATGAGTTACTGCCGCGGGAATCGGAAATCATGATGGGAGGCACCGGGGACCCAAAAACGGTCTATGCGGAAGAAGAGGTGCAGGGCGATGTGACCCAGTACGGGTACCAGGTTTCAACCTGCTGCAACCCTATCCCAGGGGATGAAGTGATAGGCCTTGTCGCATCAGGGCAAAGCCCGATGATGATTCACCGGATAAAATGTGCCAAAGCGCTGGAGATGATTTCCCAGTACGGTACCCGTTTTGTCAAGCTTAACTGGACCAACAATGAGTTCATATCGTTCCTCACCTGTGTGAGGGTGAATGGTATAGATAAAAAGGGGCTTATCAACGAAATTACGAGGATTATTTCCAATGAGCTTAATCTTAACATCCAGTCGTTTAATATCCAGGCCGATAACGGGGTTACTGAAGGACAGATCAGACTTTTCGTGAGGGATGCGAATACTCTTGACAATGTATTGGAAAAGCTTAAAGACATTGAAGGGGTTACATCGGTAAGGAGGGTGGATTAATTTTTAGTTTTTATTTGTTCTAAATAATTTTAATTTTATACCTTTACTCGAAATTTCCAGGAATAATGAAGAAGCCATCCGAAGATACCTTTGAAAATGTTCGTAAGCTCTTTACGGAATATCTTGAAAAGCACGGCCATCGAAAAACGCCTGAAAGGTATACCATTCTGAAAGAGATTTATGCTACCGAAGGTCATTTCGATATCGAGACTCTCTATATCCGGATGAAAAACCACAAATACAGGGTAAGCCGTGCCACATTGTACAATACTATTGAATTATTGCTTGACTGCGGGCTTGTAACCCGGCACCAGTTCGGGACAAATTATGCTCAGTTTGAGAAGTCGAATCTTTTCAAGCAGCATGATCATTTTATTTTTAACGACAGCGGAGAAGTGCTTGAATTCTATGATCCACGTGTTGAGGAGATCAGGGACCAGGTTGAAAAGATTTTCAATGTTGAAGTTACAAGTTATTCTCTCACTTTTTACGGTCAGGCCAGGGTTAAAAAATAAACTGATTTCAGATGAAGGTTGATGTAATCCTCGGACTCCAGTGGGGGGACGAAGGCAAAGGAAAGATTGTGGATGTGTTTTCACCCAGGTATGATGTTATTGCCCGATTCCAGGGAGGCCCTAATGCAGGGCACACCATTGAGTTTGACGGTAAGAAATTCATCCTGCATACCATCCCCTCGGGTATTTTTCATAGAAATTCAATGAATGTCATTGGCAACGGGGTGATCATCGACCCTGTTATTTTGTTCAGGGAGATCGGCAAGCTTAGTGATGCCGGCATGAAACCCTGGGAAAATCTTTTAATCGCAAACCGGGCCCACCTTATCCTGCCCACTCACCGTTTGCTCGACGCATGCTATGAGAGCGCCAAGAAAGATGCGAAGATAGGGTCTACACTGAAAGGTATCGGCCCCACTTATACCGATAAATATGCCAGGAACGGCATCAGGGTTGGCAATATTTGTTATCCGGGCTTCAGGAAGATGTACGAAAGCCTGAAAGAGCTGCATCTGAAAACCGTGGGTTCCTATGGTTTTGACCTGGCAAGTTTTACCCTTGACGGGCTGCCATTTGGAGAATACGAAACCCAGTGGTTTGAATCTATTGAGAAAATGAAAGACCTTAAGGTCGTCGACGCTGAGGTGTTTATTAACAAATCTCTTGTTGAGGGTCGTTCGGTACTTGCCGAAGGTGCCCAGGGAACGATGCTTGATGTGGATTTCGGATCATATCCTTTCGTTACCTCCTCAAGCACTGTTGCAGCAGGGGTTTGCACAGGACTTGGGGTTTCACCGCATAATATCGGGAAAGTATTCGGCGTGTTTAAGGCCTATTGCACCCGTGTAGGAAGCGGCCCGTTCCCTACCGAGCTGGAAAACGAAACAGGCGACAAACTCAGGACAGGGGGAAAAGAATTCGGTTCGACTACCGGAAGGCCCAGGCGTTGCGGATGGCTTGACCTGCCCGCTTTGCGTTACTCTATAATGCTTAACGGGGTCGACAGCCTTATCATGATGAAAGCCGATGTGCTGAATCCTTTTGAGAAACTCGGTGTTTGTACCGCATATAAGGAATCAGGAAAACTCCTGGAATCATATCCTTTTGAACTGACATCCGACAGCCTAGAACCCCAATACACCGAAATGGAAGGGTGGAATACCGATCTGGGCTCAAATACTTCCATGGCAAGCCTGCCCATTCCCCTGAAGGATTACATTAAATTCATTGAAGATTTTGTTGAACTGCCTATTGACACGGTATCCATTGGACCCGACAGGCTGCAGACCCTGCAAAGAAAATAATCTGTAAAACCTTCCCAGGCAGGGTAGAAATCACTCATGGCTCATGGCTCATGACTCATCAATCATGGTTTTTCTTACAGCTTTCTCTTGATTTCGATCTGTTCGTAACCCTCGATGATGTCGCCTACTTTGATATCATTGAAGTTGTCAATGTTCAGTCCGCATTCAAAGCCTGAGCTTACGTCCCTTACATCATCCTTAAAGCGCTTGAGGGAACCGAGTTTTCCGGTATAAACCACGATACCGTCGCGGATTACACGTATGGTGGTTTGACGGGTAATCTTTCCGTCGAGCACCATACAACCGGCAACAGTACCAACCTTGGTGATCTTGAACACTTCCCTGATCTCGATATTGGATGTGATCTTTTCCTCGATCTCGGGTGCGAGCATCCCTTCAATAGCCGATTTAATCTCTTCAATGGCCTGGTAAATAATGGAGTAGAGACGGATATCTATCTGTTCAGCCTCAGCCAGTTTGCGTGCGCTTACCGAGGGGCGCACCTGGAACCCTACAATGACAGCATTGGATGCCGAAGCGAGCAGTACGTCAGATTCGGTGATCTGTCCAACCGATTTGTGGATCACATTAACGGCGACCTCTTCGTTGGTCAGTTTGAGCAGGGAGTCGGAGAGAGCTTCCACAGAGCCGTCAACGTCACCCTTGACGATAATGTTAAGTTCCTTGAATTCCCCGATTGCAATACGGCGCCCGATCTCATCAAGAGTAATATGCTTCTGGGTCCTCAGGCCCTGTTCACGCTGCAGCTGGAGCCGCTTCGTCGCTATGTTCTTGGTTTCTTTTTCATCGGTCATCACATTGAACCCATCGCCGGCCTGGGGTGCCCCGTTAAGGCCAAGCATCAGAAGAGGAGCCGATGGCCCTGCTTCCCTGATTGGAAGGTTCCGTTCATTGTACATCGCTTTCACCCTTCCATAAGTCGCACCGGCCAAAACGATATCACCTATCTTAAGCGTACCGTTCTGCACAAGCAGTTTAGCTACATAACCGCGGCCTTTGTCAAGGGAGGATTCAATAACTGTGCCCAGGGCCAGCCGGGAAGGATTGGCCTTGAGGTTTTGCATTTCAGCTTCGAGGAGCACTTTGTCAAGCAAAACGCCTATACCAACACCTGTTTTGGCCGATATTTCCTGGGTCTGGTATTTCCCGCCCCATTCCTCAACAAGGATGTTCATTTTTGAAAGCTCTTCACGGATCTTCTCCGGATTCGAATTCGGCTTATCGATTTTATTGATGGCAAAAACAATGGGAACACCTGCAGCCATAGCATGGTTTATAGCTTCCTTGGTCTGGGGCATTACCGTTTCGTCAGCAGCAATTACTATAATGGCCACGTCGGTTATTTTGGCGCCGCGTGCACGCATGGCGGTAAACGCCTCATGACCCGGTGTGTCAAGGAAAGTTATTGCTTTCCCGTTCTCAAGTACCACTTCATAAGCGCCGATATGCTGTGTAATACCACCGGCTTCGCCTGCTACCACGTTGGTAGAGCGGATGAAGTCAAGCAGCTTGGTTTTACCGTGGTCAACATGGCCCATGACTGTAACAATGGGAGCCCTGTCACGGATATCATCCGGGTTATCTTCCACATTATGTCCATCGATGGCTTCCTGCACCTCAACACTGACGAATTCAAGTTTATAACCGAATTCATCGGCGACGAGTGTAAGGGTTTCAGCATCCAGCCTCTGGTTGATAGATACAAAAAGGCCCAACGACATACAGGTAGAGATGATCTCGGTAACAGCGACGTGCATCATATTTGCGAGTTCGTTCGCTGTGACAAATTCAGTGACCTTGATCACTTTTTTGCCTTCTTCTATCCTTTCCTGTTCCTGCTGAAGTTTCTGGCTTACCTCTTCCCTTTTCTGGCGGCGGTATTTTGATGCCTTAGATTTGCCGGTAGGGCTAAGCCTGGCAAGCGTTTCCTTGATCTGGCGCTCGATATCTTCCTGGGTTACTTCGGGTTTCTGTATCTCCCGGGTATACTTTTTATCTTTGACAAAATGCGGTTTCTCAGTCTTCGGAGCCTCCGGCCCTTCGTCGGCACGCTTGATACGTTTCCTCTTTTTCTTTTTTGATTTAATGGAATCATCGGAAGAAGAAGCAACAAGCTGTTTTTTCTTTTCGAATTTTTTCGGTTCGGGCAATATCATTGAACCCAGGATCGTAGGCCCTTCAAGCTTTATCTTCTCGGTAGGCAGGAAATTGAGGTCTACGATTTCAGCTGCAACAGGAGGTAAAATCACTTCAGGTTCGATCTCCTCAATCACAGGTTCCAGCAACACTTCAACAACCTCTATCGGCAAGGGTTCCTCAACGGGGGGGGCGACAACCTCCTCTGTTTTTGCCTTACCCTTAACCTTTTTGGAAGGTTTCTTCTCGAAGGATTCAAGATCCATTTTTCCAACGATCTTCAATTCCCCCATCCCATTGGAAGCTTTCTCTTCCTTAGGTTCTACAGTGTGTTCCCCGGAAGTTTCTTTTGCCCTGGAAGCTGTTTTCTTTGTTTCCTCTTCCTCTTCCCTGGCTTGTGTTTCTTCAGCTTTTTCCTGGGTAGTTAATTCAACCGCATCTTTCTTCGATGGTTTCTTTTCTTCTTTTTCAACCGGTTTTGCTTTTTCAGCTACAGGCTTTTCGAGTTCTGCCGGTTTGATTTCTGCCGGGGGCGCTTCTTTTACAGCTTCCTTCAGATGGACTTCCCTGGGTTTCTTGGGAGCCTCTGTTTGCCTTTTGTCATAGTCAAGCGAAACATTCTTGATGAAAAGGTCCTCACGTTCCTTCTCTCTTTCCTTGGTCGCACTTTTTTTGTCTTCAATAGTTATTGTCTGGTGGGAGGTAAATGCCAGTTCTATTTTCTTGGCCTCCTCCTTCACCTGTTTTTCCGTGGCAAACTCTTTTTTAAGAAGAGTATACATCTCCTCGTTGAGCTTGCCATTAGGGTCACGGTCTACGGTAAACCCTTTCTTGGAAAGGTATTCCACGACGGTACTAATCCCGATATTGAATTCTCTCGCGGCTTTGCTTAACCTGACCGTTACTGCGCCTTCACTCATGCGGCAAAATTATAAATTTTTATTCGAACTCAGCTTTTAATATGCGAATGACCTCATTGATCGTTTCTTCCTCAAGGTCGGTACGTTTTACAAGTTCTTCAACATTCAGATCGAGAACGCTTTTAGCAGTATCGCAACCAATGTTCTTGAATTCGTCGATGATCCACTGTTCGATTTCATCAGAAAATTCCATGAGATCCACATCTTCATTGTCGACATCCGTATCACGGTAAACATCGATTTCATAGCCTGTAAGCCTGCCGGCAAGGCGAATGTTGAAACCTCCTTTACCGATGGCAAGTGAAACCTGGTCGGGTTTCATATACACGTCAGCTTTTTTCTCTTCTTCATTGATGATGATGGAGGTTACTTTTGCAGGACTCAGTGCTCGTTGGATATAAAGCGACGGATTGGTCGTATAATTAATAACGTCGATGTTTTCATTTTTAAGCTCCCTCACTATGCCATGGATGCGTGAACCTTTCATCCCGACACAGGCGCCTACGGGGTCAATGCGGTCATCGTATGATTCCACTGCGATCTTGGCTCTTTCACCGGGTACCCTGACGATCTTTTTGATCTGGATAAGGCCGTCGAAAACCTCGGGAACTTCAGCTTCAAACAACCTCTCAAGGAAGGCCTCGGAGGTGCGGGAAAGGATGATCACCGGGTTGTTTGATTTCATCTCGACTTTGGAGACAACAGCCCTGATGGTATCCCCCTTACGGTAAAAGTCGGTCGGGATCTGCTCCGATTTGGGAAGGATTATCTCTATCCCTTCGTCGTCGAGCACCAGGATCTCTTTTTTCCAAACCTGGTAAACTTCGCCTGCAATAATCTCGCCGATCTTATCCTTGTATTTAAGATAAATATTGTTCTTTTCATATTCCTGTATCTTGGAGATCAGGTTCTGCCTGATGGCCAGGATCTCCCGCCTGCCGAAGTCGACGAGTTTGATTTCTTCCGAAAGTTCTTCCCCCACTTCAAAATCGGGCTCGATCTTGATGGCATCTGAATAAGCGATCTGCAGGTTCTCATCTTCGACTGTTCCGTCTTCGACAATGGTACGGTACCTCCAGATTTCCAGGTCGCCTTTGTCGATGTTTACAATGATGTCGAAATTATCGGCCGATCCGAACCTTTTGGTAAGCATATGCTTGAATACTTCCTCGAGGATACGCATCATGGTCTCGCGGTCGATGTTCTTGAATTCTTTGAATTCCGAAAAGGTTTCGACTAAATTTAAAGTTTCCATTGCAGTACTGTATTATAATTTTACTTTTTATTTTTTAAAGCTGATAACGATTTTTGCTGATTTTATTTCATTGAATTTCAGTTCCACTTCCTTTTTCTCCGATTCTTTTTTCGACTTCTTTATTTCCTGTTCAAGTTTTATCCCATCCCGGTCGGCAAAAACAAGAACTCCTTCTGTTTTAGCGCCGCTCACCGTCACCACATCGAGGTTCTTCCCGATATATTTTTTATACTGCCTCAGCACTTTTAAAGGCCGGTCGGCGCCAGCTGAAGATACCATAAGGTCAAAATCCTCCTTTTCACGGTCGAGGTTCTGCTCCAGGTGCCGGCTAAGGCCCTTGCAGTCGTCAATAGTAACACCGTGATCGCCGTCAATAAAAACCATAATATGGTTGAGAGGCTTAATCAGCACTTCAATCAGGAATTTATCAGAGCCCTCGAGAAATTCCTTAATCAATCCTGTGACCTGTTTCTCTGTGATCATATATTGTTTTGTCTGCGGATGAGGTTCAGTGTTTAACCGGCATTCGGCGTATAAGGCAGAACACTACCCTGATTTGTTTCAGCAAACGAGGGGACTCTCGTCCCCTCGTCACTGAATCAACCTAAAATCCGCTGCAAATATACGCAGAATTTAATTAAAACAAAAATATTGCTTTAAAGCCGGGCAAAATTCAATGAGGCAGATCTTCCTTTTCCCCGGCAGCAGGTGGTACCAGGGGTTACTTGTTAAAACTCCCGCTGTTATCATACATATAATTGATGAAAAGGTTTCCCTGGGTGTTAATATAGCCCCATTTGACACCTTTGCGCACCTTGGCGAAGCCGTGACTGAAATCTTCTGCAGCATCAAACTGGGGGTTTGTAAGATATCTCCCGGTTTTGTCGATATACCCCCATTTGGTTACTTTTTTAATTCTTGCAGTGCCCCCGCAAAAATCTTCAGCATCTTCGAACTGCAGGTTAATGGCATAAGCTCCAGTGGGATCAATATAACCCCATGATCTCCCTTTTCTCACTTTGGCCAGGCCTTCCACAAAATCCGAGGCATCGTCGAACTGCGTATTTATCTTCCATGATCCTTTATCATCTATATAACCCCATTGGTGCATTTTCTTTGCCCGGGCAAGGCCGTTACTGAAATCCCCTACAGCTTCAAACTGAATATTGATGACATAGGCTCCTGATTTGTCAATAAATCCCCATTGGGTCCCTCTCCTGACCCTTGCAAGACCGTCATGAAAGTCCTCGGCATCGTTGAATTGGGGATTGATGACCCAGCTTCCGCTTTGATCTATGTAACCCCAAGCTTTCCCAAAGTGGGCCTTTGCGAGGCCATCGTGGAATTCACCGAGTGAAGAAAACTGGGGATTGATGATGAATTTGCCTTTATTGTCGATAAATCCCCAGGAAACTCCCTGCCTGACCCTTGCAATGCCGTTATGGAAATCATCGGCATCGAAGAATTGGTAATCAATGGTGACCATACCTTTACTGTCGATGTATCCCCATTTTTTGAATTTATACACCCTGGCGAGGCCTTCACTGAAATCTTCGGCCAGGTCAAACTGCGGATTGATCACATAAGTTCCTTTGGTGTCGATATAGCCCCAGTCGCCCAGTTTTTTTACCCTGGCCAGGCCTTCGTGGAAATTCTCAGCATCGTCAAACTGCAGATTGATAAGATACACGCCATTTGTATCAATATAACCCCAGCTTTTAAATACTTTAACTGAGGCGATCCAGTTGCAGCATTTTTCCTTTAAAGGAGGAGCCTCTACTGGTTTTTCCTGAGGTGTAACTGCAGGACTGCTGGTTTTTTCCTTGGGCTTAACCTTTTCCTTGCTTTTATTCCCGGTTTGACCTTCTGCAGCAAAGGCCATCAGCACCAATAAGATGATAAAGATGTTTTTCATGGTATACCGATTTGATTTCACAGGCCAAACTACAAAAAATATTCGGAATACAAAAAAAACTGATTACCAATCTACCATGATCCCTACCGATGGGACTATCGTCCCGGCGTAATTGGGAATGGTCCTGAGCTCATAGCGCAGGTTCCCCTGGGGATCAACATAGGTTTTGACACTGCCGTCGGGCTGGGTATTTACAAGAATATCGGGTTGCTGGGCTCTCAGATTAAGGGCATTCTGAATATCGATGTAAAACATAAGGGACCATTTTTTAAAATAAAACGCCTTGTCGACCCTCAGGTCCAGCTGGTTAAAGTCGTTGAGCCGTAAGGTATTGTACTGGTCATAGTCGAGGTACCCTCTGCCCTGGACATTCCAGGCGCTGACCAGGCTTGATTTATTATAATCCCAGGGGGTATACGGGGCTCCGCCGGCATACCTGTATTTAATGCCAAGCTGCCAGTTATATTTGAATTTCCTGCTGATCGTCAGGTTCAGCAGGTTGCGGTTATCCCAGGCGGAAGGAATGTAGACCCCATCGTAATTTGTGAATTCACTTCTGACAAAAGTGTATGAAAGGATTACATTGAACCCGAAGAGGTTGATGTCCCTGAATAAAACTTCTAGGCCGTATGCCCTTCCTTTCGATGTCGGGATTACAGGTTCATCCCCGGCAATCCCGAAATTACTCCCTTTACTGGCAAGGGAAACCGAATCGTATAACGACAGGGGGTAATGTTTATAGTACTTGTAAAATCCTTCAAGGGAAACTTTGGCATTGGGCCGGTACTGGTATTCCATGCCCAAAACTATATGATCGGAGGATATGTATTTTATGCCCAGGGAATCATTTACCAGGCGCCCCTGGTTGTCGCGGAATCCGAGTGTGGTGTATGCGGGAAGCTGGTAATACCTCCCTGTATTGAAATTGAGGAACCATCCCCTTGAAAACTGCCAGGATGCCGCAAACCTTGGGGAGAACTGCGTTAGCGGATTGCTCATGAGGTTTGAATAGGTGTTGCCGTCAAACCTTAAACCAAGTGACAGCTGCAGCTTCTCATTGAAGAGATCCCTGCTTACCTGGCCAAATGCAGAATATTTCCACAGGTCGAGGGAGGAATTGTAGTCGAGTGTCCTCACCGAATCCCTCAGAAAGAGTTTCTGATAAGTGTGATTATTATATTTCGCATATTCAAGGCCCCCCCCGTAGGTGATTTTCCAGTTTAGAAGATCGGTGACGCCCTCATACCTGAACTTATTTTCGATCTCCTGCGATTTGACACTCAGCAGGAGGCTGTCGGGAACCTCAATATTTCCTGAATACTTAATCTCCTCATTGTTCAGCATGTTCCTGCTGAGCACCCAGGTATCGTTCCCTTTTTGTCGAAAATGCCGGTAAACAAGCCCAACGGTGTAACTCCATTGAGAATATTCAGGAAGATATCCAAGAAGGTATTTCTGCGTTTCGTCAGGGTTTTTTATACCCGTGTTCAGTTTTGAATTGTCAAGCGAACCTATTGAAATAAACGACAGCTGGTCTTTCGCAGTGATGTTCCATTTGTATTTAACCTGGTAGTCGTTATAGGTTGGCAGGAATGGCAGTTTGAGCAAACCGAAAAGGAACTGTAGATAAGATCTTCGTACCGACAGCATCAGTGTTGACCTGGACCCTATGGGACCATTAAGCGTGATCCCGATATCACTGGAGCCAATGGTGAACCTGCCTCCGAATTTATCCTTGTTGCCTTCGATCTGTGTCATCTCGAGAACCGAACTCATGGTATTGCCCCTCCTGGCCTGGAAAGCGCTTGTGTACAGGTCTACCTGGCGGATGAAATCCACGTTGATTATCCCGACCGACCCGCCTGATGAACCCTGGGTGGCAAAATGATTTAAATTGGGGATCTCAACCCCGTCAAGATAAAACCTGTTTTCACTGGGGCCTCCTCCTCTCACGACGATATCGTTTCTGTACGAGACAGTTTGGGCAACACCGGGAAGGGACTGGATGACTTTTGAAATATCACGGTTTGCCCCTGGGCTTTTTTCGATTTCCTGGATGCTCAGGGATTGGACCGACAATGGGCTGTCTTCCTTTTTTTCGGTCAATGAAGGCCTCACCTCAACAGTTTGAAGGTTTACAGAGGTTTCTTCAAGGGCGATATCGAAAAACACAGGGTGGGACTTGGTGACAAGGAAATCTTCCGTGGTTTTTTTTGCATAGCCGAGTACAGAAACAACCAGGCGGATATAACCGGGCTCAACTTTTCTCAATATATAATTACCTGCCGAATCACTGGTTGTTCCCTGTGATGGTTTGCCGTCAATGACAATATTGGCAAACGGGATACCCTGGTTGTCCTTATGGTCAAAAAGCCTTCCCCTTACTTCTCCCGACTGGGCTAAGACCTGAGTTGAATTTAAAAGGATCAAAACCAGACTTATAAACAGCAGCAGATCTTTCTTTCGTGTCATGAGTATAAATTATTTTAAATCGGTCTAAATAGATTGACAACTTTCGTGCCAGTCATGGGAGCCATTGAAATTTTGTCATGTTATCGCGGTGTATGCAGGCGGAAATTTTCTTTTTGCGCCGTTTGGTTGAATCTGATCCCATTTTGTATATTTAATGCCGGAATCCTGATTTGAATTTCATGAAACTGAAACTCCTGGTCCTGCCTGTTTTGTTATTATTAATATTCAGTCAGGGCTATTCACAGCAACCCGATTCGCTTCTGAGTAAAATCGAGCAATGGAAACTGAAGCACCTGATCAAAGGTCTTGACATCCAGGTATACCTTGATGCGTATTACGTGGGGAATATCGGGGGGACCATCCCTACATCCCATACTTATGAATTTCAGACAAACAGCCCATATATCAATGAAGCCAGGGTGAACATGTTTGACGTCCAGATAAATTACAATACAAGCTGGTCGAGGCTTATGGCAGAATTCAGGCTGGGGGACCAGCCTTTGCTGATGACGAATTCAACGGCACAGTGGACGAGTTATTTGAACCAGGCTTCCCTCGGGTTTACGTTCGGAAAAGGGTTCTGGATTGACTTCGGGTACCTCGACAGCCAGATCGGTGTGGAATCTTCAATGCCGATCAACAATCTCCTGAGCACCTGTACCGTTGGAACTTACTTTGAACCCAGTTCTGTACTTGGAGGGTTTTTCTCTTACACAACACAGGACCAGACCTGGACGGTGGGGGCCTGGGCAGGCAACCAGTTTTCACTTGTTGACGGAAAAAACATTCATGTTACTTATGGATTGGATGTTTCCTATAATCCGTCAGAGAAACTCACTATCAGCTTCAATAATTATATGGGCAACATGGCAAAAAGCGGGGTGAATTATTACAAATACCTGGCATATAATAATCTTTACACAGAATACAACCCTTTCCCAAAGTGGAATTTTATCGGTCAGGTTGACCTGGCCTTTGGAAGGATTTCAAGCACGGTCAAAGATTCGGTTCTTACCGGGACCATGGTTTCCGGGTTGCTTGGAGGCAGATATTACTTTCTTAAAAAATTTGCAATGGCCCTCAGGGCTGAAGTATATTATGATCCCCATGATATTTTTGTTCACGGGCAGTATAGCGGAAAGACTTCCGATTTCATAATTTATGGTTTGACTGCCGGGCTGGAATTCAATCCCGGGAAGGATGCTTATTTCAGGGTTCAGTACAGCTGGCTCACCACTGGGAACCCCGAAGTCAAACCCTTTAACGAAGTCGTTTCAATAAATCCTTCCATGCATTACTGGCCCGATTACATGCGGCAGTGTTATACCATTACGACCGGGCTGAGGTTTTAATCACACCTGGTAAATTCCCTGCGGCTTGCCAGGAAACCTGGGGCAGGGGTTTGCCCCTGGGGGTTAATACCGGTTAATTTATCAATGATCATTCTATAATTTCAGTGAAACCATGAACTGGTCGGCCGGGAGCATAGGGCCGTAAGCCCTTGCATAGCCGAACGAAAGGTTGGATTTGATGAGGGAGAAAAGGACCAGTTCCAGGTCCAGTTGGGCCCCTGTTGAAAAATAATTCATGTTTGGCAGGCTGTTGGCCAGGTTTGTGAAGTTGCCCATGCCGAATACCGAGAAGCGCGCATACGTGCTGTAAAAACCAAGCAATCCGACTTTGCGGAAGCGGATAGGGGGGAAGTTGATCTCTGTTGTGAGTTTGGCATAATTCATGGCTGAAAGCTGGTCGATCTGCACTCCCGGGAAGCTTTGCATTTCGCGGTACTGCAGGGGCGACCTGTAATCAACCCAGTTATTTCCGAATCCGCCGAAATAAAAGTAGCTGTTGGTTTTATTCGTTTCCCCGAACGACTGTCCAAGTGAAGTCCTGAACCAGATGGCTGAATTTTTCATGGGTAAAAGAAATCCGAAGTCAAAATTATTAATCAGCTGCGGATAGAAAGTCTGTTTGGCCAGGCTTGTGAAAGCAAAGACCGACCAGTCGTAACCCTGTTCGGGTTCAATAGCCCCAAGGGATTTCCTCAGGTAGGAACGGTGGAAGTTAATGGTTCCAATATACAGTTCTTTGTATGATGACTCGATATTCTGATAACCGGGAAGTGTTTCGAGGTCACCGTAGGCAGCAAGTTTAACATACATCTCGGTCTTGGAGGGGGTCATCCGCATGAACACATGGCTGTATTTGCCCGAAAACATATAACCGGCCCTGCTGAATTTGGTAGGCCCGAAGAGGTCGTAAAAGTCAGCATAGTTATACTGTGCCTGGAATGTCCAGTTCCAATAGGTATAATCAATGGCAAAATGAATGGTTTGTTTAAGCGGGAGGTTGCCGTACGGAGTGAAGCTGGCTTTGATCACAAGGTTGTTCAACATCATGGGGTCCATGAAATTCAGGCGGTAACCAAACCCAATATAATTTTTATATCCCTGCAGGATAGGATAGGCCCCGGCAAGTTTCATTTCTTTGATCGGGCTGTACTTCGTTTCACTGACTTTTATTGTATCAAGGTTCACTTTTGACGGGGGTGGCAGGATCCAGGACTTCACAACAGGATTTTTCTTAAATACCATTTGCCCCAGGTATGTAATGGGGTTCACGTCGGCCAGGGTGTCAATTTTCATCATACCCGGTACCATGCCCTTGTATGTATATTCGAAAATCAGCATCGAATCGGCTGAAACGGGAAGGGGGCGGAAGAAACCGCTGCTGGCATTGGTAAGGATCTGGGCTTTGCGGGTTTCGAGGTTTATCCTGTATACATTTGAAACGCCTGTATAATATGAGGTTCCGTAAAGGTATTTGCCGTCGGGGGAGAAAACAAAATTCATCGCCGGGTTATCTTCAAATTCATAAATCTCCTTGTATTCCTTTTTGCCTTGCAGAAGATCAGGGATGGAAAACAGGATGATCTTTTGCCTGCCGCGAACATCAGAGAGGGTGCCGGCGACGGTGAGACCGTCGGGGGAAACGTCAAGGTCGCAAAGGTCTTTCCCGAAAGGCAGTGAATATAGCTCTTCCCATTTCTTATAGGGTGGGAGAAATCTCACAAGCGTGGTCCTGCCGCTCATTGTCTGGACACCATAAAGGGAATGGTCATGGGGGTTGAAGGTAAAGTTCCCCGTCCGGTCATATTTTATCAGGTCTTTGGTTTGCCCGGTATTGATGTTGACAGACCTGAGCCCTCTCCAGTCATTATTATGGGTCGATACAAACAGGGTTTTTGAGGAGTCATCGTAAGCCATGGCCGTAACATAATACAATGACGGGCTTGGCACAGGGGCGATTTTTTTTTCTTCTCCTGTCCTGATATCGAAACTCGAAATATGGGCCAGCTTCCCGGGATAATTCACAGCAACGAACATACGGGCCGATTCAGGATCAACAAATTGTGCAGAAACGGAGCCCAGGGGTTTGTTCCCGATACGCCTGTATGTGCTTAATGGGTATCTGGATATTTCTGCAATGTTGGTTTTCTGGAAGGCATGTTCCCAACTTATCCACTGGTTCCAGGCATCCTGTATCCTGAGACCGTAAACATGGCGGAACTGGTTTGCATAGAAACGCCGGCTTGTGTCGGTGCGGGAATAAAATTCCTTCAGTTTGTCAACACCGTATGTATATGCCAGGTAACTGTCGAAGCGGGTTCCGTAAAGATATGAGTTGACCCCTACCTGGAAATCGACGGTGGTACCTTCCGATTCAAGCCCGATGACATTATAGAAAAAGGCGCTGTCGCGGACCATGGTCCTGAATACCATTTCGTCATACCCCCCCAATACCCGTCCAACCCCCCCGCTCATCCAGGTTTCCATGAATACGGCAATCCCTTCATGGAACCATCGTGGGGAGTACCATCGCGGGGTTGTGAAATAGCTGTACAGCAAGGTCTCGGGGTCACGGTTGTCAATATATACCTTGCCCCCGAATATTCCTCTCAGGATCCGGTCGTTACGTGAGGCTTTATCGCACATGACCTGGTGAGTCAGTTCATGGCTCATGAGCCACTGCATGCGTTCGTTTGCAGGGACTACCGAGAAGGTATAATCAAAGGGGGAGACGGCAATGTTCAGAAAATTCCAGGGGATAACGCTTGTTCCCCCATTCCCTACATCCGTAAAATCATTAAAGAGAATATTTGTTTTCCCCGAAGGCTGGTAGTCCCAGAAATGCTTATGAAACAGAAGTGCGTTCTCGAAGGAACGCACTGTATGAGGGACTAAATAAGATGTGTTTTTATCAAGGTAAACCAGCCTGACCCGGCCGGTCTGGTACTGAGTGACGGTGAAATGTTGCTGGCCTGTGGCAACTGTGTTCAGGATTAACAGCAAAAGGGTGGTTGCCCACCCATAGCTTTTTTTCATATTTCCGGATTTATGTCATAAGCTGATAAAATCCCTGAGTTTTAATGATTAATTTGTAAATCAGGATCAGGGTTCTATAGGGCCGACACCCAGGGCTATACCCTTTATGTCACCAAATCCCTGAATTGCCCCGGCATTGCTGATAATCCTCTGGAGGCTTGCATTACCTGATATCAGGTTCTGAAGCGCTGTATTGCCGGCACACCCAATTGGCATCGGGCCGCTGCCAATGGCAGAAATGCCAACCGAATTTACAGCTGACAATTGAGTGGCAGGAATAATTACATTCAATTGATTGGCTGTAAGGAATCCCTGGAAAACACTGGACTGGAGTATGCTCCCAAATACGTTGGCATTCATGACAACACCAATATGATCTTTAGACTGTAATTCTAAAATCCCAATTTGTGGATTACTCCCGACCATCACACCCTGCAGGTTGCCGGTACCGCACATCGACTGTAATTTTTCTTGCGAGGCAACATAAAGTATCTGCAGACTGGCTTTATCATAAACAACATAACTTAAGTCATGGGTGGCATTCACCTTCGATCCAAACTTTGCCTGTACCTCATTAGCGCTGAAGGCAGAAGAAATGCTTGAAGAATTTATTCTCCCAACCAGTTCCTCAATTCCGAGATCTGCCTGACCCACTTTGCTTCCTGCTGTGATCATCTGGAGCGCACCGATTCCGTTAAAACGAGCCTGTGTCTGAACCGCATACACTACCATGTTCCCCAGTCCCTGCTTGTTGCCTGTAAGGGCCATAAACTGAGTGGACTTGATCACCAGCTGGTCGCGGATGGCTTTGAGGTTCCTGATCTCGTCAGTTTTTTTCTGCAGCAATTTATTGCCGATAAGGTAGCTGTCGACTTTATTGAGGGCAAGCATAAGCACCGAATCCTTCTGGTTTACCTGGTTCACGTAATTTGCGAAATCCCTGATAGTCCTGTCGACGTCGGCTGATTCGTCAACTGTATCCCTCAGGAGAAAACCGGCAAGCATGCGTGTTGTGCCGGCAAGGGCTTTGGTATTGTTTTTCAGGAAGCTGTTATAATCCTGCAGCATCGAAATGGCCTGGGCGTTGGCAGGATCCTTGTCAAAACCCTGCAGTTTATAACTTACCAGGCAGGTATCGATGGTCATCGAAAGATTGTCGGTAAACAGTGCAAAATAAATTAACCCCGTGACCATCTGCCTCAGTTGTGCCGTGTCTTTTGTGAAATCACTGCGCAGCTGGATATCGGCCTGGGTCATTTGTTCCTGGTGGTATTTATCGGCTTTCCCGAATGACCCGGAAGTCAGTCCCTTATACACTGAAGGGAAGAAAAGGGAAACAACCAGGATAACAACGGCTACCCCGATGATCACGCCTATGATAATTTTGTTTTGCTTTTTCATAACCTTTACTATTGCTATTGTTTTTTTTCTAAAACCTGGGATTGGCTACTCTTTATTCACCGTTACAGCATTCTGGTAAATCGGAACATCATTCTGAAGTATCTTGAAGCTGATCTGGTGCGGCAGGCTGTTTTTGTTAAGCAGCTGTATCACATACTGGTTGTTCCCCGAGTTGTTGATCTGGATGAAATTCGATGAAGCCCCGATACTCGACTGGTCATTAACGCTTACATTCACCACATTCATCGCCTGGAGGCTGTTATAGTCGAACAATATCATGCCCTGTACAGGGTATAGTGATGAAACCGAGACCCTGATCTCAACAATGCTGGAACTGTACCTTACATCGAAGGAGGCTTTAACCATTGCATTCTCGAACACCAGGTTATCGGCAGTGGTCATCTGGTCGAAACTCCGTGAGTCGTACATAGAACCTTTCAGTTGAAAAGAAGGGGCTTTGGAAGTTTTGTTGGCCGGCATCAGGAATGCGAATGCAAGGAAGCCGAGAAAAGCGCCGGCGATAAAAATCATTGAATACCTGAAAGCTGGCATGTTCCAGAAGCTTGGCCTGATGAGAGGCTCAGGTTTTTTAGCGGTTTGAGGTTCCATTGGTAAACGGTTTAAGATTTCTTTTGTGAATTGTACGTCGGGTGAAAGATCTCTTGAATTTTTGAAGGCGCCGGAGATCTTCTTCCATTCCCTGTAATAAGTTTCGGCTTCAGGGTTCCCCTCAAGTATGACTTTCAGCTGCTGCTGTTCAGATGCCCCGAGTTTTCCATCAAGTTCCTCGTGGATACGTTCGATGAGTTCCCTTTCAATCATGGTCGAAAAACTTTTTATCATCCAGGGCATTTCTCAGTGAAAGACGGGCGTTGAACAGCCTGTCCTTTACTTTGTTTACACTTATTCCCAGGGTCTCAGAGATCTCTTCGTAAGAGAGCCCGAAATAATATTTAAGAAGGATAAGCGAACGGTAGGAACTATTCAGATCCCTCAGGGCCATTTTAATATGGCGGTTTTCGTTTGAAGTGGCTGACTGATCTGTTTCCTCAACGGCTATATTCAGGGCTTTGTCAAGACTTTCGTGCCGGCGGCGGCTTTTTAAACCATTCAGGGTTTCATTGAGTGCAATACGGTAAAGCCAGCTGAAAAACCTGAACTTGAAATTAAATTTCGGCAGACTCAGGTAGGCTTTGACAAACACATCCTGTGTGAGGTCTTTTGCCATTTCCCGGTCGTCTGTCATCTGGAGTATCATGCCGTAAATTTTTTTCTGATAACGTTCTATCAGTATCTCGAAGGATGATCTGCTGCCCTGCAGCACTTCAAACACAAGTTCATTATCATCCTTCTGTATCATAAATACAACGACGTTGGCTAAAAGTTGGATAATTTACGAAAAAAATCCGCCAGGGCATTTTTTTTATTGCTGTTCATACTATTTCCCTGATGCCAGCAATGAAAGTTTCCACAAGTCTTTACGGTTCATCCTCAGGACCGGCGAAATGGCCAGGTAGCCCGAGTTGCCAATTTGTTTCCTGAGGCTTTTCAATTCCCGGAGTTTGGAGGGGATCTCGGGATCAGGGGTTATGACAAAATCATTTTCCCTGAGCATCATCACGCTTTTGGCTTTGATCGAGAGTTCGGTATACAGGCTGATAAAACAATACAGGTCGAACACTACTTCGGCAGGAAAATGACTGCGGATTGACAGTAGGTATTTTCCCGTACGTGTTTCGGAGAACTTCCCTTTCCTGATCATGGTAAGCATGGAAACCTCGGTGTCGAATTCCATTTCGAGCCATTTGCGGATGGCATTCTCGTTGAACTGGAAACTTAAGACCAGTGCAAGGGGTATCACTAGCAAGATAAATACTGTTGCAATGACTGGCCAGGCTGTGAGGGCATTAAAAACAGCGTGAATTGTGATGGCTGCGACAGCCCCGGCAAATATGGCAAACCCGAAATAGGCCTGGCGGTTCAGGCTGCTGATGACCAGTATGGTAAAGATGGCGGTAGTGCCGCCATGCATAACAGCCGTGCCGAATCCCCTGGTTATCCATACCATCAGGTTAGCCTCACCCGAAGCGTAATTCATGAGGTAAAAGATGTTCTCGGCAAGGGAAAAGGCAGCGCCAATGCTGAAACCGTAAATGGCCCCGTCAATCATAAACCCGATCTTGCTCGCCCTGATAAGCCACAGGATCAACAGCATTTTCAGGACCTCTTCCACCACGGGAGCGATATATCCCGAGAACAGGTTAAAGTCGAGGCCGTATTCCCTGATCAGGAAGGTATTGGCATAAAAACTCAGGGCGGCGCTCAGTATGCCCCAACCGAGGCAGGACAGCAGGGTTGTTTTATTGACCAGCCTCAGGCTGTCGAGGAAAAGGAAAAGCAGCAGGAACAGAAATACCGGGCTCAGGCAGAAAATTACCTTTAATACCATTGAAGCAGGATTGGAGATGCAAGTTAGCTAAAATTCTTTTTATCCTGAAGCTGTCAGAATGCATTAATTCCACTAAATTTGAGTCATGGGAATACCTGTCATCATTGTCATTTCTACTGCAGTCCTGCTCGCCGGGGGTGCAAGGGTGATTGCTTCGGTGAGGAAATCCGCTGATTTCACCGGGACCAACGAATTTATGTTATTATTATGCAACCTGTGTATATGAGAGCTTTTTCAAGTTTTATTGTTTTTCTTATGATCTCGCATTCTGCCCTGTCGCAGGAAATACCTGGCTGGGTAGATCCAGAAGAAAGGTCATCAATATACCCTGAAGCAAAGTACCTTGTCTGCTTCAAATCGGATATCGCAGCCAAAGGAGAGGATCCAGCGGCTATGGCTGAGATCCTGTTGAAACTGGCAAAAACCCAGCTGGTGGAGCAGATCAGGGTTAGCATTAAAAATTCAGTTTCAACCCGAATCGAGAATGTGAACACCCGCACCAAAGAGAACTTCCTGCAGGCAAGTACGGCCACTTCCGAAGCCAGCCTGGCCGGCCTGAGAACAGAGACCTGTTACAATAAAAAGAAGAAAGACAAAGAAGTCTGCGTGATCGCTGTGATAAAGAAAAGTGATCTCATAGCTGGATGCAAAACAGGCATTACCGATCTCCAGGGAAGGATCAACAGGAAGCTGGACCTTGCGAAACAGCTTGCGGCATCAGGTGAAACCGAGAAGGCCATCAGCGCATACTATGAATGTTTCCCCCTGATCAGCGACCTGAGCAACGACATGGCGATCCTGGTTTCCCTGGGACTTGATGAAGGCGTTTCCACTGCTACAGATCCTGAGATGAGGGTAACACAGGGCATCAGCGAGGTGAGGAAAGGCAAGGAGCTTGACCTGGACCAGGCCTGTTTTTTTATAGCCAACGGGCTGAAGCAGCAGCTAAAGGGGCTCACAGAATCAGGTGAATTCGATGTGAAAGAAGAGCTGGCGATAGGAGGGTTCCTGTACCAGGACAGCCGCATGGGCAGTGAATTTTCAGCCAGGATATCTGCCATCCTTGAACAGAAACTTACCAGTCTTAAGATACCCGCTTACTCATCCGCAGACATAAAAAATTCAAAGAAGTCAGGGGACAGCAGCAGGTTCATGCTTACAGGTTCTTACTGGGTTGAAGGGAACAGGATCAAGATCATCGCAAATGTCAGGAATTGCCAAACCGGGAGCACCGTTGCCAGCGGGCAGGAGTACCTGCCTATGTCGTGGTTCAGCTCGAACGGGGTGAAGTACCTGCCCGACAATTACGAGATCGCCCTGGCGAGGGAGAAGGCTCTGAGCAAGAATGAGCTTCCACTAAATGCGCTGCAGGTCGATGTTTGGACCAACAAGGGATCCGAGAATCCTGTGTTTAAAGACAAAGACACCATGCTTCTTTATATGAAGGTGAACCGGCCCTGTTTTATACGGATGATCTATTATTTGTCAGACGGGCGGAAAACCCTGCTTGTCGATAACAAGGAGATCACTCCCGACCAGGTTGGGAAAGTGTTCCAGTTCCCCGATGTTTTCATTTGTTCATCACCCTTCGGTTCGGAAGCCCTGCAGGTTTGTGCTCAAACGGAGCCGTTCAAAACTTTGAGCACTAAAATGGATGATGGTTACAGGTTTATCCTCGATAATGTAGAGGGCATTTTAGCCAACACCAGGGGGATGAAAAGTGCAAGCCAGCAGTTCAGGCAGAGCGAGACCAGGCTTGATCTGACGACGGTGGAGAAATAGATTCCCGCTTTTAGGTGATCAGTTTTCTGCAATAACCATACCGATGATTATTTACATACCGCGATCGGAAAATCCATTCCCACCGACCATGCTTTGGGATATTGGGTTGTACCGTGATATTTTTCGGTGAGAGTTGGGATGTTGTCGTTGAGGTAAGCTGAAAGTTCCTGGATGGTTATCTTTTTATCCTTGACAGAACCTTCAGCAGTGCAGCTCAGAGCCTGGAGGATTGCATATGTAAAAACTCCATGCCCAAGTTCTTTGAATTCCGTTGCATATTGTTCGGTCCCTGTGGATGCAATCAGGTAGGAGCCTGTTGAACGGGCCAACTGAAGTATTGCCTTTTCTTCGGCTGCACCCCGCATGGCAAAGGTTTCAACTGCCGCTCCGCTCTGGCAGGCATCGAGAAAGACCACCTGTTTCTGGGCTGATATTTTCTTTGATAACTCTCTTAACTCGACAGCAGATATTCCCCTTTCTTTTAGTTTCTTGTCGTTTCCGTATAGCTGGGTAATGTCCTGCAATACCAGGTAAAAATCCTTGGGTACATCAGCAGTGCCCTCGCTCATCACTCCATGACCCGCATAGAAAAGAATGAATGCATCCTGGGGTTGAGCCTGGGCTGCTATTTTATCGAAACCCACAAGGATTGAATCCCGCTTTGCCGATTCATTCTGGTAGCTGTATACGTTTATTGATTTGAATATTCCTGCTCCTGAGCTTTTGATACGGTCAACAATGGAAGATGCATCAGCTGCTGCATAGTTCAGATTGTAGGCCGTGTTCCTGTATTTATCGATGCCGATTGCAAGTACAAACAATTTTGATTCAGCAACAGTTCCGCTATAAGTGACAGTAACCTCCCCAGCCCCGCTCTGGTAGCCGTTTTTCGTTATAGCAACGGCTTTTACTGAGTTGAGCCCGGGAAGAAGTGTGACGTTGTAAGTTGCAGTATTTCCAGCTGCTTTCATTCCCCGGGTTTCATCACTCACCAGTTTGTCATTGACAAAAATGCGAACCTGTTTAATTTCATCCCCGTTTTCTTTGAGTTCGCAAGTGAGAGAAATCGAAGGCGAACTTGTTTTCGATTCAGTTTTAGGACTTGTGATCTTAATCTCAGGAGTGAATTTGACAATGCTTTCGAGGCTGACTGTATTTTCCTGAAGCGTATTTGAAAAAACCTGGCTCATCAGGTTTGGAGTGTACATTTGATCGTATGTTGCAGAGAGTGGTGTTTTTTGGTTTCCACTTACCCATTGTAACATCTCAATGGCCCCGGAGGTTCCTTCCATTCTGCCATCTGGAGTAACAAAGGCATAATCCTTATCCCCCCAGGTGTAAAGATATGCTTCGACTTTATTTGTTTTTGTGGAAAAAATATGAGTTACATTCCTGTTATCGGTAATCAGAAAATAATCACTGTTGGGTAATTTATTAATTAATACTAACTTTTGACGCCGCCCAAATGAATCATGAGTTTCATCAGGCGTAATGATCTTATTACTTGATATTTGCACTCCAGTTCTAGCATTATACTTTTTAAAATCCGATCCATCAACTAAATATACGTAATCCATTCCGGGATCAAACCAAACATATGAACTTGGACTTTTAAATGTTGTGATAAGCTGAATTTTATTATTTGACATTGAAAAGAAATATGTTTCTGCCCACCCCGAGAATGTAAAATGCTTTGTGTCGGGACTTATATACTGGTAATTAATTTCGTTCCAGAGCCAAACCTTCTTATCTTTAAATTCATCAATCTTTTTTCCGGTTTTGGCATCCCAAAGTATTATAGTCCCATTTTTCATGGTTATTACATTCTCGCCATTATTACAAAATTTCCCTGGTTTCCCAGTATTGGATTCGAATTCAATCTCTCTTTTGGTATTTTTATCTGATATTACCAGACTTTTAAAGGCTGGCTGGCGAAGGAATGTACTATCTTGTATGACATCCCTTATCCATACATTTGGAATTTCACTTACTTTTTTTCCGGATTCGATATTAATGTATTCTGCAGTACCACTCTTCTCACCTGTCATAGCGATGATGTTTTTTGAATTATCACTTAGCCAGAAAAAGTAACCTTGTCCAACAGTTGAAGTAGTTCTTATTAACTTGTATGATTTAGCATCGAAAATGAAGAAATTAAGCGGATGATGTTTCCCCAATGCAAACCATGTGAAGCCTTTGATAAGATATTTGCCATCTGAAGTAAATTGTAATCCGGGATATGCTTCTTCAAATTTGATGCTGGGTTCGAGATAAATGTTATTCTGAGTTGCAGCGAATTGATGAATCCCCAGCATTAAGAAAAGAACCGTTGCTGTTTTAAGGAAAAGGTTATTTGAGAGAATTTTTGACATAGTAAATTTCTTAATTGTTTCTATCTCTATTTACAAACTGCTATTGGGAAATCCATCCCTTTCGACCAGGACTTTGGGTACTGCACTGTTCCGTGGTATTTTTCGGTAAGTGCCTGTATCTTGTCGTTGAGGTAGGCTTCCAGTTCTTTAATGGTGATTTTTTTGTCTTTTTCCAAGCCGTCTGCATTGCAGTCGAGGCCCTGGAGGATAGCATAGGTGAAAACACCATGGCCTAATTCCTTGAATTCAGTGGCATATTGTTCGGTGCCTGTTGAGGCGATCATATAGGAACCTGTTGACCTCGCCAGCTGGAGGATGGCTCTTTCTTCTGCCATACCTCTCATCGCGAAAGTTTCTACCGCTGCCCCGCTCTGGCAGGCATCGATAAAGATCACCTGCTTCTGGGCGGTTATTTTCTTGGAGAGTTCCCTGAGTTCGGCGGCTGAAATACCCAGGTTTTTCAGCATTTCATCGTTTCCATAGGACTGTGTGATGTTCTGAAGAACGAGGTAAAAGTCTTTGGGCGTTTCCGGGCTGCCCTCACTCATTATGCCGTGTCCGGCATAGAATAGCATGAATGCATCTTGCGGCTGCGCCTGGGCTGCAATCTTGTTAAATCCCTCAATAATGGAATCGCGTTTTGCTTTCTCGTTTAAATAACTGTAGATATTAATGGATTTGAATATTCCCGAGCCCGAGGTTTTAATCCGTTCAGCAAAGGAAGATGCATCCGCCACGGCAAAATTCAGGGCATAAGCCGGGTTTTTATATTTGTCAATTCCAATTGCTATTACAAACAACCTGGCTTCTGCAACAGTTCCGCTATAATTGACAGTTACTTCTGCTGCAGCGCTCTGGTAGCCATTTTTTGTGATGGCAATGGCTTTCACTGAATTGACGCCGGGAAGCAGTGTCACGTTATATGTGACGTTGTTCCCAATCGCTTTCATTCCGCGGGTTTCGTCGCTGACCAGTTTATCATTTACATAGATTCGTACCTTATCGATTTCATCACCATTTGCTTTCAGTTCACACACAATCGGAAGCAATGATGATGTGGTTTTTGATTCGGAAGTTGGACTTGAAATCTTTATTTCAGGTGTAAACTTCATTATATCATTTAGATTGACTGTGCTCTTTTCCAGTGTTCCTGCAAAAATACTTGCCATTAAGTTGGGCGTATACATCTGGTCATAGGTCGCTTCGAGAGGGATTTTTGCACCGCCCGGACTACGCCACCTGAGATTTTCAATGGCTCCGGCAGTGCCTTCCATTCGTCCGTCAGGGGTGACAAAAGCATAATCCTTTGCGCCATATGTATACATATAGGCTTCAACTTTCCTGTTCTTTGTCGAGAATATGTAACTTACGTTATAGTTGTCGGTTAGGAAGAGGTAGTCCCCGTTTTTAATGCTGATTATGTCTGCAATCTCTTTGTTAACAATGCCTGTAAATAAAGAGGCAAATCTTTTATCAAAGGGGAAAAGGTCTTGCTCGTATATTAAATCACCATTTGGCAGACTGTATTTCGATAAGGTATTTGAGTTTATAATATAGCATGATTGCAAATCTTCAGCAATCAAACAATGATGGCCAATTTTCTTAGTATACCATTTGGAGATTATTTTGATTTTATCATTTTCAATTACTCCATAAAGAAGCGCATGTTCATTGTCATTGATATAAACACCAACGATAAAATGCTTTGTATCGGGAGCTAATTGCAATGGTTCCATGAAATCCTTTAATGGCTTTTGGAGGGTCCACATATCAATGATTGCAGCGTTTTTCACATCCCTTAATATGAGTTTGTTGTCCCAGATTTCTCTGCACAGCAGGTTCGAATCATTTTTACAGAAATACACATCACCCTTTTGTTCAAATTGTAGAATGGTATCTGTAAGTGTGGAAGTGACTATTGTCTTTTCTTTTCTTTTAGATATCAGGATTTTGGTTCCACGGTTATTTACACTGAAGTTGTTCATATAAAATAATGGAAGCTCGTTGATTTTTTTTAAATTTTCGATATCCCAAAAGCTACTCCAGGCTGAGCCCTTAAAAAAGCTTTCATTGCGATAAGACTGCACATACAAGCGTTTGGAATCTTTTAATAGGGCGATGGCTGTATAAACAGAAGTAGTATCGACGATTTGAGAAATCAGCTTAAACTGATTCAGATCATAGATGTTTATAGGAAACTTTCCGCCCTTTGAACCTACCCAGGATGATAGTTTGATCAGTTTCTTTCCATCTTTCGTCATTAGTGAATGAAAATACGTTTCACTCCCCAGCCTGGGCTGAAACTGGGCTTCGAGGTAAGCGTCTGATTGTGCATCTGTGTTGTTTGAAATTCCAAAGAGTGCTACCAGAAAAAATAAATACGTAGGAAGGAACCCGGAGAAGGAGACTTTTGCCGTCATAGTTCAGTGACTTTTAAATCAACAAAATACTTTCAGCTAAAATAGTGTGAAAGATTTCACAAGGCAAGTTTGAATCCAGTTTTCTTATTATTACATTTGCCTAACAGTTCAGGGCCTCAGCATCCAGGATTCCCATTGGTCGCGGAGGTCGTCACTTGCGCGAACCTGGGGGTTCTGGTCTTTGTTATTGATCCTGACCGACTGGATTGCCACTTCGCGGGAGAGGAAGTCTCCAAGGCTTTTATAGCTGACATTCCCTTTTGTTTCCTGGATCTTCTTCAGCAGGTAATAGGTGAACATGCCGTGGCTTTTGGGTTTGTATGCCAGGGAAGACTGGTCGCCGCTGCTGGCAGAGAATATCACCAGATTCCCTGATAACGCATCGGTTTTGGGCTTGATCTTAACTCCCCGGGCAGCAATAAGGGCCTGGTTGCGTGCTCCGCCGGTAAAACAGGCATCGATGAACAGGGTGACCCTGCCGGCAGGGAAGGATGTAAGCTCGGCACACAGGTCGCTTAATTTAACTGCAAACTGGAGGTCGCTCCCGCTTACATCAACAGGGATTAGGAAAGGCTCATGGGTAACCTCATCGGGCAGGCCATGGCCTGCATAAAAAACAATAATCCCGGCGGTCCCGTTGAGGGCTTTAATGTAAGAAACTAGTTTCCTGACCTCACGGTGCATCTCTATAGATTTAGCATTGAGTAACAGCTTAATATTTTCCTCGGGAATACCGAGTGTTTTGTTCAGGTATGTCTTGAAAATGCTGGCATCATGGATGGCAAAATCGACATTCACTTCATCGTTAAGGTCCTGCTGATATGATTTGTAATCTTCGTTACCGATGACAAGGGCATAGGTTTTGTCATTACGGATGGGAGTTTCGGGGATGTTAAGGTCCACATCGGAGGGTGGTGTAACAGCAGCAGCCTGGGCCGGTCCGGTCTGGGCGGCAAGCTGCGGACTCCCTTTGAGGAGTTGCCCGATAGAATCAGCGATTTTGCGGCCGGCAAAGCGGTATGCTTTCTGATAAGCAACGGCCATATTCACACCACCGCCTTTAATCCCTGAAAGCTGCAGGTGATAGGTCTCTTTGCGGCTTGGCAGATCTATGATCGCAACCTCGGCGTTTATATAAATAAATGTGAGGTCGTTCGTAGTATTTGTACTGACGGTGGTTGCAGAGAACCTGATCTTGTAATCGGCAGCGACCGTATCGGCAACCACCGAATACCCGTTGCCGAGGAGCATGGTATGTATTGCAGATTCAATTGCATTTGGCCCGGCAGGGTTGCCTGTATTATGATCAATTTTAATAACAGCCACACGTTTCTGGGCGAAGCAGGGCTGTAAGGCAAGGATCAGAAAAAACAGGAGAAATCCCTGGTAAAGGATATTTTTTTGCATAACAGAACTTCTTATTTTACAAACGATTGATTGATATATCCCTGTTTCCCCCCGAGCAATTTTATCAGGTACCAATCCCCTTCGCGTTTGATCACCGTGAATTCAGTATCACCCGGGATGCGCGCCACGGAGGCGGAACCTTCGTCGGGTTTTTCCCTTGCATCGTAACGGTCGCTCTTATTGCCCCTGGTTTTTACTTTGTCGGCAAGAGCGGAAGTTGAAGATTCAAAACCCTGTTTCTCAATGCTGATACCCATTGCCTGGAGGATCTTGTTCATCTCTACCTGTGCTTCGGCTTTTTTAACATATTGCCCGAAAGCAGCCTCGTCAATTTCTGATGCAGTTTTATAGTACTGGTAAGCCTCGTCATAGTTCCCTACGATGGTGTTCAGGCAACCAAGGTTGTATGCAGCTGCGGCAGTATAAGGATCAGCTTCAAGTATTGCCTTGTAAATGTTTGCTGCCTTGTCGAAATCGCTGGACTCAATATATTCAAGAGCCTGTTTGGACTTGTCCTTAAATTCTTTGGTCTTGATCTTCTCAAACTCAAACTTCACGTTTTTAAAATAAGGGCTGAATGAATTTGCAAGTTTAAAGGCGAGGTCCTGATAACATGCGTTTGCAATGGCGGCGGCCGACTGCAATCCGGAACGTTCACTTCCGCACTTCCTTTCATAAAATTCTGCTTTCGGACTGCTTACTCCGATAACCAGTCCGGTGGTTACTGATATGATCCTGATCCTGGCCTCGGCTGTGACCGTGCGCTTCAAACAAGGGACTGTGGACGATTTTCCACTAAGGTCAAAGGTCGTGGTTTCGCTCTGCTCATCCTTGGATGTGTAACTAACCGATCCTGAAATGATCGCGTCTATGCCCAGTACTTTCCCGATTTGCGTCGCCTGGGCATCATCGACTATTCCTGAATTGCTGAAATTCTGCTCCTTTAATACCTTGTCGATCTGGTCGCGTTCAACAACCGAGTATAAATTGGTCCTTGCTCCCTTCTGAAAGGTTTTTCCTTCCTTAGCCGAGGAGAACAACCCCCCTGAAATGCTTTTGATACCCCGGTCGGTCTTCATCAGTTCAACAATCAGGTAATCGGTAAGCTGACGGCCTTTTTCACCTGAAAAATCCAGGACCGAGAGGCGTTTAACTTCCGTAAGGCGGGTTTCGGGAGCGGTAAGCACAAAACACTCGACATTTTGTGCCTTTAGAACATTGTATGAAAGCAGCAGCAGAATTGATAAAGAGAGAATCCGGTTCATGGTTTTGGGGTTTTGGAATAGCCTGACTAAAATACAATAAAACACGTGAAACTCCAAAAGTATGAATTTCGCCTGTTTTATTTTAAATTAGCTGGTACAGAAAAGGACATTGCCGGTTCGGGCCTTGTACTTGAGCCAATGTGTCCCAACCCCTTAAAGTCATCCGCAGTCATTGCCTTTGCTATTGAACAAAATTCATGGGTTTTAATATCCGTTTATGATATCGGCGGGAAGCTTGCGGCCTCGTTTGAAGATGAACCCCGGGGACCAGATCATTACCTTGTTATCCGGGATACAGGGGATACCTGCCCGGGAGTTTATTTTTACAGGCCCAGGACCGGCAGGAATTGTATCACAAGAAAATGCATAGTTCCGTGAAAACAGTATCAGGCTTAATCCTGTTTATTCCTTTACGATCTTTCTTACTTCAACCTGGTTATTATTCAGGAGCCTGACGGTATAAACACCCTTTGCAAAACCACTCAGGTCCAGTTGCGTTTTGGCGGAAACAACAGGCCGTGTTAACAGTTCCTGCCCACTGACGTCAAAAATTGTCAAAGTGCTATTACCGGCTGATTGCAATGTTTCAACCGTGAGGATGTTTTTTACCGGGTTGGGGTAAATTTTCATCACGCCCCGGCTGTTATTTTGTTCTTTAACCCCAACCATAATTGACTGCAGATTGACCTTTTCGGCGTCGATAACCTGCCTGGTTGTTAAATCCTGAACCCAGGCGACCAGTTCATAATCAGTTGTCAGGTCTCCGCCCCAGGCAGGATTGACGGTAAATGTCAAGGGAACTGTTACCTGGTTAACATTTTTTAAATTAACAGGGGTTCCTGAGGCATCAGGTGGCATGGCCCGGTTCACAAATTCCAGGTGGTTTTGCCCCTGCCAGTTTACCATGATATGCGATTGGGTCAATGCTAAATGCAAAACCAGGTTACTGTTTGCAAAGGGTGTTTCGCCAAACCTGTCTACAGTGACCGACACGTTGTAAATGTTGCCTGAACTGTATCCTTCACTTATGGTGATGCCAAAAGCAGTTTTTATGGCGTACTCTGATTCGTAAATCGGTAAATACGATGTATACAGGCTAACCGAATGATCACCGCCCTCAAGCCGTTTGATCCCGTCAAAAATAGCAGTTGGATAACCGGGGATAACATAATAACTGTTCCGCGTATTCGAAGCGGTATAAGCATAAGTGTCGCCGTTATGATTTTCAACCACAGCTACCTGCTGGCCGTTCTGAACAAGGTCGTCGGCCCCCATAGCAGCTCCCGGACAAAACTGGCACCATGTACCGGTCGCAACCTCCAGTAGAACGTATTGTTTATCATGCGTATATGTATAAACCGTTTTCACCAGGGTGTCATTGGAATGATCCATGTCTGAGGCCAGGGAAGTATAGATCTTCATTTTATATATCGCTTCGGATTCGGGAAGCGTAAATGATGTAAAGTTCACAACGGCAGTATCCCATAAAGCGATGGATGTCACTGTCAGGCTGTCGGAATATATTTCATTGTTATCATAATTATAAATTTTGCAGACCACCTGAAACCCTGTTTCAGTAGTTAATCCGGTATTTTTTATAGTGGCTGAAGGTATTATCGGTGCCGTGCTTGTTAAATACTTTTCATTATTGATTGAAATGGTTGACAGATCGTCGGCAGGAGGAACCGTGAGGCTTACATCATCCACAAACATATTGTCGCCATACTGGCTGTATCCCCTCAAAATAAGGTAGTTGGTCCCGGTAAGGCCGGCCGGAAGAAGGTAGGAGTGTTTATACCATCCATCCACCGGGTTGTATCTTGGTATTGTTGCTAACCAGGTTGCCCCGGTCAAACTGGCAGCAGAATTATAGTAAACGCCGATACTGTCATTATATATTGGCCAGCCCGAATCGCCATATTGCCAGAAACTGAACACATGTACTGATGAGCCGGTAAAGTCCAGGGGTGGGGAAACCAGCAGCGCATTCACTGTGGGCAGGAAGTCATAACTATTATATTCTGCCATGCCTGTCCCGCTATGAGGACTGCAAGCGGGGGTCACACCGGCGGTTACCCGCTTCCACAACCCGGTTCCCGCAGCCTGGATGTTCTGCCATCCTGCAGGGGGGAAAGTTGTTCCATTAAAACTTTCATTTAAGGTTTGTGCCCATCCTGACACGATAAAGCCCAATGATACTAGTACCAAACAAATTTTTTTCATTGTTTACTGATAAATTTCTCGTGGAGGAATGCTTTTCCGAATAAGGACATCACTAACTGACAGCTATCAGAAAAGCGGTGCAAATTTACCATCTTTTCCCGGAAACTCCCAATTTGTTGATGATGAAAAGGAAAGAAAAAACGGTCTGATCTCGTTGACGAGATTTCCAGGCGGACTATTTCTTCAGGATTTTTTTGGTAATATTGCTCTGTCCATCAGCAACTTTCAATAAATATAAACCTTTTGGGAGCATGCTGATATCGAGTTCAGTATTTTCATTGGTTAATGAGGTTTGCAGTACTGCCTCTCCATTCAGATTACAAACCGACATCCGGTAGCTCCTTTCCTTGCTGAAACCGATTATGGAAACTGTGATCGCCCCGCTTGAAGGATCAGGATAAACAATGAGATTGCCGGATGTTTCATGTTTGTTATCTATACCGGTATGATCAAAGCATTGAAAATGTGCATTATACTCATACACCCCTGACAGGAAATAAATCCAGATTTGTTTTGAATAAATGGATAGCATCCCAAGGGCGGGAGTCCAAACACCGGCAATGGATTCTTCATATTTCCCTGTAATTGAATTTCCATTGGCATCATAGGTGTAGGAATACCGCGTATAATTCTCCCACACATTCGTTTGCCAAATCTGCCAGGTTTCGGTCAGTTTATTCCCGTTTGCATCATATGCAAATTCACATTGCTGGTTATCCACCCATGCGCCTGCATCCCACGTTTGTAAATGCGAAGAAGTACACCTTCCGCCGGTATTGTAAATATAGGTTTCAAAAGTAGAGTTCTCCCATGCATTAGATTGCCAGTTTTGAAACAATTCGGTAAGTATATTCCCGTCAGGATCATTGGTGAAAGTAATCAGGTAACCGTTTACCCATGCTCCTGACTGCCATTCCTGGTATTGCTGGGTAAGCAGATGATTGAAGGTGTCGTAGGAATTGGTATACTTAAGTTGATTCTCCCATGCCCCTGACTGCCAGGATTCTTGAAGGGTGCTGATTATATTATTATGTATGTCATAAGTGTCGGTCCAGCGCATATAGTTTTCCCAGGTACTGGTATTCCATTGTTCAGAGAGCTCGGTCAGAAAATTTCCATATGCATCATAAGTGTTTGTGTACCTCATATTATTGACCCAGGTGTTGGATTGAAAGGCTTCGTCCAACTCGGAAACCTGGTTCCCGCCGGCATCATAGGTATATGTCATTCTCGTGGAATTTACCCAGGCCCCTGATTGCCAATTTTCATCCAATTCGGTTAGCTCATTTCCGCTGGCATCATAGGAATAAGTTTGTCTGAAGCTGTTTACCCATGCCCCGCCCAGCCTTCTCTGTGTTAAATGGCTCAACATATTGCCATGGTTGTCAAGGGTAGCCGTATGCCTTTCGAGTTCGCCTGACGTGCCGTATGAAATTATCGTATCCCAATTGCAGACGACCGATGCAAGTTTGATCAATGCCCTGTTTTGAAAGTTACTGAAAAAACCATTCCCGGGAGGTGTATTATGATGATCCTGCAGATTGGTAAAACGGTCTGTCCCTGCATGAAAAGCAGGATTTACATGTGGCAGGATGGCAAATGCCTGGCAGGAAAAAAATATCATTGCAGCGAAAAAGAATAAGTGTTTTTTCATATGGTTTCCCGTTAGAATGTTAATTTTTTTCAAAAATACCATTTTCCCAACACTCCACAATTGGAGATAATAAAAATCAAAATCCTGTTTAAAAAATCCCCGGGTACGGCAGATCTCAAACTTTTCTAATGTTCAGAAAGGCCGGCAAGACCTGATTGAAATAAACAGGGAAATGACTTCAAGGGATGCACCGGCACCGAAGCCTTTTGGTTATTGTATAAATTTTTCTATAATCACTAACAGCTTTTCCTTGCTGATCGGTTTGCAGAGATAATCGTCGCATCCGGCAGCCAGGCATTTCTCACGGTCACCGGCAAGTGCATAAGCGGTTGTGGCAATAACCGGGAGAAGCGGCCTGATGCTTTTGATTTTTCGTGTTGCCTCGTATCCATCCATATCAGGCATTTTTATATCCATCAGCACAAGTGAAATACCTGGATGCTGAGCAATAAACTCTATGGATTCTTTTCCATTTTTTGCTCTCATTACCATTACCCGGGTATTCCTTAGAATATGATTAATGAACAAAGCATTATCGTCAAGATCATCAACCAGTAAAATTGTCTTGCCATGAAAAGACTGCACAGCCTCAATACGGCCGTCATCCTTCTGATCTGAACCTTCCTCCCGGGCAGCGAATCCGGGAACATAAGGGACAGAAACAAAGAACCGGCTGCCTTTCCCGGGCTCGGATTCGACCCAAGCAGACCCTCCCAGCATCTCAGCATATGATTTTGAAATCGAGAGGCCCAGGCCAGTCCCGCCGAATTTCCCGGAGGGTTTAATCTCGGCCTGCCTGAACCGGTCAAAAATCACCTGGAACAGTTCTGGTGCTATGCCTATGCCGGTGTCTTCCACCGTGAAAACCAGTTTTGGGCCGTCAACCCGGTAACTTAGTGTGATGCTGCCTTCAGAAGTGAATTTAAATGCATTCCCGAGGAGATTGACAAGGATTTGCCGGAGTTTTACAGGATCGCTGCAGATAAGTGATTCCCTGTCGGTCATTGCTTTATGAAGAACAAGTTTTAAACCCAGGGTTTCTGCCTGCGGCAGGAAAAAAGAAATCAAATCGTTTGCAAGCTGATTCAGATTAAACGTCTTAAAGTTCAGGGTTTCCTGGCCGGCTTCAATTTTTGAGATGTCAATGAGGCCGTTAATGATGTCGAGGAGCTGTTGGGAGCTCTTATGTACAATGGCAATGTATTTCTCCCTGTCGTTTTCCGAAAGAGAGGGATCTTCAAGTATACTGGTAAATCCAAGGATCCCGTTCATCGGGGTCCTTATTTCATGTGACATATTGGCCAGGAAAGCCGACTTAAGGTTATCGCTTTCTTCCGCTTTGTGTTTTGCGCTCAGAAGGTCTTTTTCAATCTGTGTTTTTTCATCAAGCAATTCATGCATCTTGTTTCTTTGGCTGGAAACATCCTCGGCCATACGGTTAAACGCATTACCGAGTTCGGCCAGTTCTCCGTTCCCCTTAATATCTATCCTTGCATCATAGGAACCTTTGCCGAACCTGTTAATAATCGACCGCATGTGCCAGAAAGGTATTGTCATCCAGAAACGAAGAGCCAGGTAAAGCACTATCATCAGGAACATCCCGATGCCCCAGTCAACGGAGATCCGGATAAAAAGGCTTGCCCTTTGGGCAGACCGTAAGCGGGACAGGTTGTAATCGACAAAAAGCAAACCAAGATGCACCGACCTGATCTCACCCTGGGGTGAGGGCAGCATAACCGGTTCGTATGCATAGATGTGGTTCCCGTCGCCTGATAAAATTGTTTTCTGAATATTCTTCAGGAGCGTGGAACGGTAAACGGCAGTATTGAAGTCAGGGATGCATTTTGTAACGGGTTGATCCTTCCATTCCAGCAGGGAGCCGTTGAGAATTATTCCTTTATCGTCAACCAGTGCAATCGACTGTGCTTCATTGGAGAAGTTCAGTTCAGCGATTTCATAACTGACAAGGTAATCGAGATTGTAAATTGAGAACCTTTCCAGGCGGTTGCCCATTGTGGTAAGACGTTCCTTCAAGGAGGTGATAGTACTTTCTTCAAGATGCCTCCTGGAATCCTCGTACTGGAGCAAGCTAAAAAAAATCAACAAACCCGTGATGGTAGTAAAGATTGAAAATGGCAGCCAGAACCTGAGGCGTATGGTGGTTATTTTGTTCATGTTCAGTTATTGATAACAGGAAGAAATCTTGGGTCGGCAAGTTTCGTATACACACAAGGTTTCTGAAGGAGTTTACGCTTAAGCATAAGATCCATTATAAATCCTGCCGATTTGTAAAGCGCCGGCTGCCCGCCTGAAAGATACATGTTGTTTTCGGCCAGGTTCGGAATATGTAATCCGTCGAATTGTGTTAAAGGGTCCTCTCCCAGCCTTTTTTTCATTAGCACTGCCGATTCGGTGGGATGTTTCTCAAAGTAGCTGAACGCTTTAAAGTAACCATTGAGCAAAGCGGTTAACGAATTCGAATAGGTATCGATGACATCAGCCCGTACAACAAGAATATCGATGATCCTTCCGGGTATCTGTTTGCTGCTGAACAGAATTTTTGCCCCTTCCTTCAGAAGCTGGCTCCGAACCGGCTCATATGTTGCAACCGCATCGACCCTGCCTGCCAGGTATTCTTGATAATCCTGATCAACCGACATCGGGACCTGGGTTATATCGCCGGCCTGCAGTCCGGCTTCGAGGAGTGCTGCATCGAGCAGCACTGCACTCACGGTTGAATTTTCGATACCGATCCGCTTACCCCTTAACCCCTGGAGGTTTTCGATATCGGGTTTTGCCATAAGCACATCCCCACCGGAGGATTCATCCATTACGAGGATTACGCGAAGGTCAACTTGGTCCTGAAGCAAAGTCAATGATTCATCCAGTGTCATACAGCCAGCTTCGAGGGTCCCGTTCCTCAGGTTTCTCGTTACCTGGCTGGTTGAAGGTACTTCGATCAGCCTGATAGCCGATTCATCAAAATATCCAAGGCTTTTTGCAAGATAAAGTATCTCATAACCCGGCCATACGGTTGTAGCCACACGTAAAACGGGTGCATTTTGTTTGCAGCCATGGAACATAAAGGCTCCTGTGCATAGGAGCAAAAAAACGCCGGAGAACATTTGATGAATCAGGCTGCGCTTATTTTTCATAATTTTTGATTTAGTATTACCATACTCCTGATTAATTCAGTAGAAACTTTTTTTAGTAAAAAATTTCGACTTTGGCGAACCTTGCGGCTACTGTTAAATTCACAATCCCCCAGCGCCTGAAAAAATGAGGATTACTTCAGGATCACAATTTTCCTGGTAATTACGCTGCTGCTGGTTTTGACGCGAACAAAACAGATCCCTCCGGGAACATCGGAGATATCGATTGCAATTGTATTAAGTGAGCTGCCCATGGTAAGGGATTTAAGCAGCTGTCCTCTCATATTAAGCAGTTCAATGGTTTCAGTCTGGTTTGCATCCCTGTTCATCAGCTCAATGTTGATCTTGTCCCTGGCCGGGTTGGGATAAATATTCAGGCCTGTGTTTTCATGGCCGGTTAACTGAGGGATGCCGGTGAATGTGCCACCTGAGGGAAGGGTATTTGTGAGAAAGGCCCGGGTCACTAAATCGGTCATATCTCTCAGCTTTGAAACCGAACCCAAGGCGCTTTTTGAATTATAATCCCTGGCCCAGTTGAACGAAAGGTCAATTTCCTGTACAGCTCCCGCATGGAAAGTAAAAGGGCCAGAGAACTGCACTCCCCTGCGGTCGAATGGATTATTACCGGCTGTGGAATCGGTCCAGTTCTTTGGACCGTAAGGCGGGATGCCTCCTGTTCCCCAGTTCAGGGAGTCGGATTCCCCGGGGAACATGAACCTGCATGCAGGCCCGTATGCGCCGGTGCTTGTATTTCCGTTTCCGCCGTATAAAAAGGGAGTTCCGTCGAGCCAGAGTCCCTTCATGTAACTGTAATATTGGCTGGCGTATTTGGGATCGGTCATGTACGAAGGGACCCCCGAGTTGTTCATATAAACAAACCGGCACATCCCCAGCCGTTCGTTGTCGACAATGGAATCACCGAAAAACTGCCCGTTCACGCTGTAATCGCAAAGCCTGTGTCCGTAGCTGTCATATTTGGGATTGTCGATACCGTCGGGATCCATATAGGGCCCGGCAAGTATTACAACGCCAAGAGATGGTGGATTTGCACCGTACGCATAGGGTTCCCCGAACCCGTCGACAGGCGTTCCGTTATATCCTATATGCATGTTCCTTGCCACATCGCAACCAACATAATCATCGTTGGGATAACCGAGGTCGATATCGGTGAAAAACCCAAGGTATACACTGTCGTATGTGTTCTGGGAACGGTTGAAGATCTGGTAGTTCAGGAAGATGGTGTTATTGAAAGCCGAGTCATTTGGCATGTTCCAGGCGTAGGCCATTCCATGGAATTCCACTCCGAGTTTGTTTCCCGCGGTTTCAAGGTGGGGCCCCCTGTCATCGTTGAAAATGAAGAACAATGCCTGGTCTCCCCTGATCAGGGGATAGTCGCCATCCATGGGGCTGTAAATTCCGTCGCCGTTCACATCATAAAAAGGAGCCAGCTGTGATGCCTGTCCCATGGCCGTATTCCCGTTCCCGGGCCAGGTGACGATATCGTGAAGAGGTTGATAACCCGGATCAGCATAATGTGCCTTATGATATTCTATATCGGTTTTCTTCAGGTTCCATACATAGCTCCATATCGAGTCCTGGCGTGCTGAATAGTAAATAGAATCGGCCACCGGACCGCAGTAGAAATCGGGACAGGAACCAGCTGGTCCCGTATTCGGTCCCTGGCGGTAACGTTCCCCTGCAAAATGCAGTACACCCCGACTGTCTTTTCCGCCTATCCACATGGTGTTGGAAAAGGCTGAAGTTTTCCCGCTGCCCTTAGGAACTTCGAAGGCGGCATTTTGATCAAAGAAATGGCTGCCCCTTGCATAGAACAGGGCATTGATGTTGTTTATGTTCAGCCAGGCACGGCCGGTATCGCTGGCAAGCAGGGTCCTTACTGAGGGGATGGAAGGATCTTTCCCGAAATTCGCGGCAGGGCCCGCCACAGGCTGTGCACAAATGAAAATGCCTGAGCAGGTCATCAGGCATAGCAAAATCAATTTGACTGGTGTAAAAATCCTATTATCCATAATATTATGTTTAAAGGTTATAAAACCAACTAACCTGATATAATACCCAGGTCTGAACCCTGGACCCGTGTTCTGTCCCTCAGAGGCGGGGAATTTACGGGTGTGATAAAATTTAATTACATAAGTCAACCACCCGCCCCGACCCCTGTTGTTAGAAACAGGGGAAAGTGATCATATTCACAAAGATAATATAAATCAGGTAATTTAAATCAGGGCCGGATCAAATTTTTTTTCAGATCATTTTTATGGGATAAACCCCGAACTTAATTGTTAGTAAAATGAATAGGGTTAAATATGGCTGAATACTGCAGAAGAATTATTATGAATCATTCTTAAGTACCAGTATTAAATCTTTGCTGGAAGCTGATTTTTGTAATGGTAATCGTCTCTTCTTTTCTTTATTAATAGGAAAGAAAGGAGAGTAATTTTCCTTAATATTCTTCGTCGGAAGCCTTAAGGTCTGGCAGTTGAAAATATTTGTTTGGTTGTTGTTAGTTTTTTATTTGTTATTATATTTGTTATTTAATTAACAATTGATCCGGGATAATGTAATAACATTAAACAACCTAATATAAGTATCGTTATGAAGCACAGCTCACTATTTAATGTAATTATCTTTTTCATGATTGCATTTATTTCAGTAGGGCAGACTACTGGTTCATTCATTGATTCGAGAGATGGTAAGTCTTACAAAACAGTAAAAATCGGCATCCAGGTTTGGATGGCTGAAAACCTTAGGTATAAATTTTCTGAAAGTACAATATCCTTTAAAATCGAATCTTATGGCTGTTTATACTCTTATGAAGAAGCACTTAAAGCCTGTCCTTCAGGATGGCATTTACCTGCTGATGCTGAATGGACAATGTTGACAAACTATTTGGGAGGGGAGAAAGTCGCCGGAGGCAAACTGAAAGAAACAGGAACAACCCATTGGCAAGACCCAAATACAGGCGCAACCAATGAAACTGGTTTTACTGCTCTGCCGGCTGGTTTTCGAGCATATCCCATGTCTGGTGGCTATGGCAAAGAAGCCTATTGGTGGAGTTCCACAAAGGCTGATGAGGACAATGCCTTGGATCGAGGTATTGTTTATAATGATATTACAGTGGATAGGGATAATGATTCTTCTGGAGAATCAGGGTATCAAATAAGTGTTCGCTGTTTGAGAAATAATTAACTAATAAAAAAACTCTTTATGAAAAAGACCATTTTCTTATTCATGCTATCCGTTGCAGGAATAATTCTTGCAACAGAGTAACAATTTTAGTGATGAGAAAACAGGATTTAGTGTAAGGTGTATTAAAGACTAATTATGAAAACGATCGCAATCATTGAATGTCTGCTTTTTCTGACAATTACTTCCAGGGCGCAAATTAATACTATTCCTCGCACAGAGGACATGTGTGCATATTGCAGGGAACATGCTCCTGCTAAAGGACCAGAGAACTATGCTGTCTTTTCATTAATGTTTAAAGTGGCTGGTATAAAGTATACAGATCCAAACAGAGATGAAGTATTTCAGAAGTGGTGGAAGGACAACTACAGTAAAATTTCCTGTACTGACGGTGATATTTATCAGGTACCTGACGGGGGCTTACTGAAATCTATTGTAATGCGGGATTTTGAAATGGGTTTGAGAACAATGGTTAAGGTTTATCACCTCGATATGAATGTAAAAGACCCCCTCGACGGCCTGACCATTATGGACTGGATTCAACAGGAGCTAAAAAAAGAACAATCCAAGCCTGACCTTGAATTACTACAGAAGTATGATAAGATTTTCCGGGGGTATGGAGCAAAGACTACGGAAGAACTTAATGGGAAGAACTAGGATACTGCACAACACTCAATTAATGGATTTGATATACATAGTGCTCATTAAAGATGTGCATACGAAGAATGTTGGGGTAGTTCCATAGGAAGACTCCCCTAAACAAGATGATTGGTATTTGCCTTCACTTTACAAAAGTCAATAATTGGGTTCTTTCATTAATAATCTGACCTGGCCTATATAACAGTATTAATCACTTAACATATGTCTTTATGAAAAGCAAAACAACGTTAATTCTCATCCTTTTTCTATCTTCTATTGCAATTCATAAAACCATTTCCGCACAAAGTCCAACTTTGAGTGGAGATTGGAATTATAAAGTGGAGGGAAAGACGATTATGGTTACTCTTGGGAAAATAAACAATCCTTCAAACCACCGCACAGGTAAATTAAAAGTAAAAATAAAAGCATCTACTGATCCAAATAATGTGCGGCCCTCCGGAATAGTGTTGTATGAAAAAGATTACAATCCATTGGGACCACATGAATACTGGGCGGTCAAGAGAAATAAAGATATTGATGATATATTTGATGATGAGGAATGGCATGACCTTCCTTCTCTTAAAACCGGGGATTATTTTGTTACGCTTTGTTTATTAGAATATAGTAATGATAGTTACTATATCGTCGACTATCAATCCATGAAAAAATTATCATTTACGGAAATTTGTGAGGTAAAAGGATATTCTAACGGATGCCTAAAAGATCTTAAATTTCCAGCGATTTCTATTCATGACATTGATGGAAACAATTTTACTACTTCTCAGGTGATGAATAATGGCAACCCTTTTATTGTAATAACTTATATGGGGTGTTTCGGTCCAAAAATGCTGAATAAAATCTCTGCACAATATGGTAACTGGAAGACACAAACTAATGTTAAGGTAATTACAATTTGTGCTGATAAGGAAAATGAATTACAGGCAACTCGAACAAGTATTAGATCCTTCCAGTGGCCCTTTGTAAATTTATGGGATCCAGGTTGTCAAAACTTTAATAATATCTTAAAATTTAATTTTAGCTCAGTTCCTATAATCATGATCTGCGATGGGAATGGGGTAATTAAATGGGACCGATTAGGAATGGTAGAACCTGACTTAATTTATACTGAATTGAGAAACATTATTTCAGGCGTTTCTGCTAGTCCAACTGAAAATAAGCAGGCAGGTAATCAAGGTCCGCTAAAAATTACAGAATGCTCCTGCAGCCAGCAATACAAGCCAGAAAAGAAATGCGAAAATGCAGTGGATGGAAATGTTGAAACAGAGTGGATTGCGGGTGGTTTTGCGCCTCAATGGATTAAATTGACATTAAATGGTTCTCATAGCATTTCAAAAATAATCTGGTTCAATAATATGTCACCGGAAGGACAGGTGAGCATGGATTTCAGTTTTTACAATGAATATGGAAATCTGGTTTCTACAAAGAGTGAATCCTTTTATGCTAAAAATGGCCAGACTAATTCAGCAACTTTTATTGATTTAAACGGCATAAGGCAGATTAAAATAACCGTCACAAAATCACCATCCTGGGTCAGCTTCAAAGAGATTTATATTTATTAATATGGAGCATAAATTCATATTAGGAATTGATTGTAACCTGCTCTGCAATTAAGGAACAAAGTGCAGCACCCTCATTTATGAGGTGACTAATCAATCCTAATTTGGCCTAAATCTCATTACGACTTTTTTCTTCTCCCGGGAAATTTCCAGTAAGTGGTAATCATATGTATGGCACCGACTATTCCAACAATAATGGCAATGGCTGTTAATACATCATACATTGTAAGCGTCAGTGTTTTTCAGGCCATTCAAAATTAGTCACTTTTAATTTATGCGGCGAGTCCCTTCGATTTATTTAATATGCGGTTATATCAGGAATTCCCGGTTTAAGGGAGAATTGCAGTATAACCTGATTTCATTTTGAGCTCAATTGGCCACGTTTGTCGTTGAGCCCCGATTCATCAATAAAAACACTTTTCTTGTTAGCTGTCGCAGTTGTTTAATTTCTTCAAACACCAAAGGGTCCTTTGTGTTTTCAAATTCGATTTCATTATATTGGATGGATTCTACAATGGACTTGTATAGCAGGAAGGTCTCCTGATCATCCAGGATCAGAATATGGAAGGGAGCTTTCATCATAGCAGTTTCCCCATATAGACCCAGGTATTTCTGGAAAGGTTGCAAGCGTATGATTATTTTTAATTTCGGCTGTCTGGTCGAGTCTTGTGAACCAGGTAAAAAGAAAAAACGAAATACAACCAGGAATTTGTTAGAATTCTTAATCAGTAGAAATGAATGAGATACTTTCGATGAAGAGTGCTTGTAAATTTAGCAGCCTCATTTTTAACCCTGATTGCACCAGTAAATAAAAAAAAGACAGCCAATACATTGATTAACTGTCTTTTGCTATTTGTTCTTGTTGTCCCGCCAGGATTCGAACCTAGACCAAGAGAACCAAAATCTCTAGTGCTGCCATTACACCACGGGACAATCTGCATTTCAAACCCTGGTCCAGGGTTTGAAATGCGGCTGCAAAAGTAGCAATTTTTTCACATAAGCGCAATTTTTGTACCTTCGCAGCCCATTCAAAACCGATCAATGAATAATTACAAGAGATTGAACACTCTCCTCGGCTGGCTTACCTTTACTATTGCAGCCGTGGTGTTTTTGCTTACCATTGAGCCCACTGCAAGCTGGTGGGACCCGGGTGAATTTATTTCGACGACATATAAACTCCAGATCGGCCATCCGCCGGGGGCGCCAACCATGCAGCTTATCGGCAGGGTGATCTCCCTCCTGGCTTTTGGAAACGTTGCAAAAGTGGCCATGATGATCAATGCCATGAGCGCCATATGCAGCGGGTTTACGATTCTTTTCCTCTTCTGGACCATCACTATGTTTGCCCGCAAGATCGTTGCGCCCGATGGCGAAATGACCGAAGGCCGCATGTGGACCATCTTTTCTTCAGCATTTATCGGTGCCATGACATTCACCTTCACCGATTCCTTCTGGTTTTCGGCTGTGGAAGGCGAAGTTTATGCCATGTCGGCCATGTTCACTTCCCTGGTCTTCTGGGCAATAATGAAATGGGAGTCGGTGGCCGATGAGAAACATGCTTCCCGCTGGCTTATTTTCATCGCACTGATGATTGGTTTTGCAATCGGCGTTCACCTCCTGAACCTCCTGACCATCCCTGCCCTGGCCTATGTCATCTACTTTAAGAAATACAAGCCTACAAGGCTTGGAATGCTCCTGACTTTCGCAATCGCCGTCGTGGTGCTGGCTTTTATCATGTATTTCGTGATTCCATGGATCCCGAACCTGGCCGGAAAGTTTGAAATACTCTTTGTCAACTCTTTCGGATTGCCATTCCAGAGCGGGACAATCTTTTATTTCCTGCTGCTGATCGGAATAATCGTATGGGGACTTTATTATACACGAAAGACAAACCGTCCACTGATCAATTCAATTATACTTGCCTTTGCTTTCCTGCTGATAGGATACTCGACTTTTCTGGTCCTGGTGATCCGTGCCAACGCCGATACTCCCATCAATGAAAATGATCCAAAGGATATAGTAGGACTGGTTTCCTACCTGAACAGGGAACAATACGGAACCTGGCCGATCTTCTATGGCCAGTATTATAATGCACCTATTGTAGGGTATGAAGACGGCAACCCCGTGTATGCCCATGATTCGGCTACCCATAAGTATATTGTCGTGGATGACAGGAAGGGGACAATTCCCGTATTTGATCCCCGGTTTATGACCATTTTTCCGAGGATCTGGAGCCGGGAGTCGGACCGCAAAGGCACTCTTGACTTTTACAGGAAATGGGGAGGTGAAGGAGTCCCGGTCACGTTTACCGATGAAGACGGCAAGACACAGACCGTCAACAAACCGACTTTTGCCGAAAACCTGAAATATTTCTTTACATACCAGGTTGGTTGGATGTACCTGAGGTATTTCCTATGGAACTACTCCGGCCGGCAAAATGATGTGCAGGGTTTCGGAGGTGTTGAAGACGGGAACTGGATAACAGGGATTCCGTTCCTTGACAAACTAAGGCTTGGGCATGATCAGCTGAACCTGCCCGATAATAAAAAGAACTGGGGGAATAATAAGTATTATATGCTTCCTCTCATTCTCGGCCTTATAGGTATTTTCTTCCAGGCTAAAAAAGAGTCGAGGGGAGCTATCGTCATCACCATGCTGTTTCTGATGACCGGGCTTGCTATTGTGGTGTATCTCAACCAGAAACCTTTCGAACCCCGTGAACGTGATTATTCGTATTGCGGATCCACCTATGCGTTTGCCATATGGATAGGACTTGGGGTGATCTACCTGGTACAGCTCGCTAAAAAGTACCTCAGGAAAGAATACCTTTCAATTATTCTTGTTTTTGCCTTTTGTTTCCTTCTTGTTCCGGCGAATATGGCAAAAGAGAACTGGAATGACCATGACCGCAGTGGGAAATACTCCTGCCGGGACTTTGCGGCAAATTACCTGAATTCCTGCGATCCCCAGGGCGTTCTGATCACAAACGGCGATAATGATACATTCCCCCTCTGGTATGACCAGGAGGTTGAAGGGATACGCACCGATGTCAGGGTTGTGAATTTTATGCTCGCCTCCGGCGGATGGTATATCGACCAGCTCTATCAGAAGATGTATGATTCGAAACCCCTTCCTTTTACCCTGGACCGGAAAATGTACGGGGCAGGGAGGAATGACATCATCCCGTTTTATGATATAGGGGTGAAGGGTTATGTGGAGCTTAAAGACATTATTGATTTCATTAAAAGCGATGATCCGCAAACCTTCCTGACCCTGCAAAACGGGGAAAAGATCAAATTCATCCCCTCCAGGAACGTCAAGCTTACAGTGGACAAGGAAGCCTGTATCAAAAACGGCATTGTGCCAGCCCATATGAAAGACAAGATGGTTGACACCCTTTACTGGACAATACGGGGAAACCAGCTGTATAAAAACGATATCATGCTTCTTGATTTCGTAGCCAGCAATAAATGGACCCGTGCCTTGTACTTCGCATCCCCTAACAGCGTCGGCTCAATTTTCAATATGGAAAAGTTCTGCCATGTGACCGGTTTTGTCTATAAATTCATGCCTGTTCGCGCCGATTCGGCCGATTATATACAGGGAATGGGAGGTGTTGACCCGCTAACGTCCTACGATATTCTCATGAATAAATGCAAATGGGGCAACCTCAGCGACCCAAAAGTATATATTGACCCTGAGAGCCTTAATAATTCGGTGCGCCCTAAGACCAACATCATGAGGGTGGCCCAGTCGCTGGTTACTATGGAAAAGAAAAAAGAAGCTGTAATGCTGCTTAATTCTTACCTGAATAATTTCCCCGATTCGAAGATCACCTACGATATGTATATACTGCCGTATGCCGATATTTATTATAAGGCCGGGGATACGGCAACTGCTAATAAAATCATGAGGAGGGTGTCGCAGATCCTTACGCAGAACCTCGATTATTATATGTCGTACGACCCGGGGTACCGCCAGTATTTCCAAAGCGATATAAATTCCAATATGGGGATGATACGCAGGATCTCGATGATGGCGACTGACAATAAACAAACCAAGCTGGCTGCCGAAATGGAAGCTCTGTTCAATAAACGGATTAAATCATATCAATAACAGTGACTAGTGACTAGTGACTGGTTAATGGTGACTTAAAGAAGTAATATGAGTTTTATATTCACATTTATTCACTGGAACCCGGATCCGGAAATATTCAATATCGGGGGCCTGGCGATCCGCTGGTACGGTTTGCTTTTCGCTTCTTCTTTTTTCTTCGGCTATTTTATCATGCTGAAGTTTTTCAAAAAGGAAGGCATTGAAGTTGACAAGCTTGACACCCTTACCACCTATATGGTGATAGGTACGGTGGTCGGTGCGAGGCTGGGGCACTGCCTCTTTTACGAACCTGCTTATTATCTTTCGCATCCGTTAAAGATACTTGAAGTATGGGAAGGCGGGCTGGCCAGCCATGGTGCTGCTTTGGGCATCATCCTGTCCATCCTGATATTCGGACACAGGAATAAGCTTACATTCTTCTGGGTCATGGACCGCGTTGTGATTGTGACTGCCCTGGCAGGCCTCCTCATTAGGACGGGGAACCTTATGAATTCAGAGATATTCGGGCATGTCACAAGCCTGCCATGGGGGTTTTATTTCCTTCGTGCCGCAAATCCCGCTGAAGCGCTTGATCCCCGACATCCGACCGAGATCTATGAAGGCCTGTGTTATTTTATTATTTTCCTTGCACTCCTGCGTTTATATTATATTAAAAACGGGAAGCCTGAACCGGGACTGTTTTTCGGGTTGTTCCTGATCGGGATTTTCGGGGTTCGCTTTGTTATTGAGTTCCTGAAAGAGCCCCAGGTGGGGTTTGAGCAGGGAATGCCTCTAAATATGGGGCAATTGCTTAGCATCCCTTTAGTGATCCTTGGGATTTACCTGGTTTACCGGGCCCGGAAACTTGCTGCCTGAGCAAATAACCTTGCGACCCTTTGTTTCAACACCGACATGTCATAGCGGATCACAATGGGTTTGTTCCCTTTGCAATTCAGGAGGGCTTCCTCAAGACAGAAACTTCCCTGGGCCATTGCATAATGGACATTCATTGCTGACATTCTTTTTGCCAGGTATTCCTGTTCGGTTTGACCCGGGGTTGGAACGAGAATTGCAGATTTACCCAGGGCGGCAAGATCCATGAGCGTGGAATAACCGCTGCGGCAAATCACATGCCCCGCGTTTTCTATATAGTACTTTATCTGGGGTGAAGTGAGGTGGGGAAATACATGGATCCGGCCGTCGAGCAGTTCGGCGTTAGCTGCTTCCGTTCGCCCTCCGGCTATAATGGCGGTATGGGAGGAGTTTCTCAGTTGCCTGGTGATCAGGGTTTCGAAAATGCTCCGCTGGGGTTCTGGACCCGAAATCATTACAAATATTTCTGCAGGTTTACAAGGGAGTTCCCGAGGTGCAGGAAGTGGATTGCTGAACCGGGTAAGAAGGCCGATGAAATGGCAATTATCGGGGAGTTTTATGCAGTGGGAGAGGCGGCCGCTGAGCCCGCCTTCATCTTCCTCATCGGGGACCCAGCATTCGCTGTACCTGTTAATAAATGAATAGTTGATCTTCCTGACGACATTGGCAAGCCCGCGGATGAAGGCGGGAAGCTGTATGTTCAGCTGGTGCGTCATAAACACTGACCTCACATCCTCATGCCAGCAGCCATAACGGTTGTCGGAGATCACCAGGCATGCCCCCGTTTCCCTGACCAGTTCTTGCAGGAACAGATGTTCTTTCCTGATACCAAGCAGCAGGCGGGGGATGGCTGCCGCCATGGCAAAGGCCATCCCCGAGCCGGCCGGGTAGCGGATCCCGGTTCCCTGGAACCTCCTCAGCTCCAGTTCGGGGTATTCATTCCTGTAGAAATCATAAGGCCGTGAGTCAGCAGCAACGATTACCTTAAAACCTTGCTGCTGCAGCTCCCTGATCACAGGTACACAGCGCGTGGCATGGCCTAGCCCCCAATCGAGGGGGCAAACAAGGGCAATGCAATCCGCAGTCATAAAAAAAGTTTTAAAATACCTGTCACTTTCAGGCTTGAGGCGGATAAAGATAAGGAAAAACCAGATGGATAAGGATGCCTTATTATATACACTCGCTTTGTCGCAGGTGCCAGGTATCGGCAGCGTGATAGGGAAACAGCTGATCACTTATTTTGGCGATGCTGAGTCTGTTTTCAGGCGCTTTAAAGAGCTGTCAAATGGTAAACCTGCCCTGGTTCCTGTAATTGGCCAGGTTTTAAGGGATAAGGAGTTCTGGAGAAGGGCGGAGGCAGAGATGAAGTTCATCGAGAAGTACCGGCTGAAGGTGCTTTTTTTCCAGGATGAAGATTATCCTTACCGTCTTGCCGACTGTTATGATTCCCCGGTTTTTCTTTTTTACAAAGGGAGCGCAAGCCTGAATGCCGGGAAGGTTGTTGCCGTTGTGGGGACAAGGAGCGCAACCGATTATGGCAAGACTATAACCCGGGAACTGATAAACGGACTAAGGCAGCTTAATCCGCTGGTCGTCAGCGGGCTTGCATACGGTATTGACAGCCAGGCACACAGGGCTGCTCTAGACAATGGCCTTGAAACCATAGGCGTGCTTGGGCATGGCCTCGACCGCATTTACCCCAGCAATAACAAGGGTACGGCCGAAAAAATGTTATCACAGGGAGGGTTGCTCACCGAATTCTTCAGCTGTACGGAGCCCGACCGGGAGAACTTCCCCCAGCGTAACAGGATCATTGCCGGAATAAGCGACGCGATAATAGTAGTTGAGGCAGCCGAGGAAGGAGGGGCTTTGATCACGGCCGATATTGCACATACTTATAACCGAGATGTATTTGTAATGCCCGGAAGGATCGGCGACAAATATTCGGGGGGCTGCAATATGCTGCTCAGGTACAAGAAAGCCGATGTGGTAAGACATGCCGGGGACCTGATCTCCCAGATGGGATGGGGGGAGGCTGAAATTAAAACCAGGGTCGTACAACCTAAGCTTTTTATCCCGTTGACCTTGGATGAACAGAAAGTTGTTGACCTCTTATTTGCTGAAGGGGACCTTAATGTTGACGAAATCTCACGTAAAAGCGGTTTGCCGGTAAATAAAACCGTGGTGGCATTGCTGAATCTGGAAATTGAGAATGTAATAAGATGCAAGCCGGGAAAGCTGTATACCCTCAGTCCCCCTCAGGCTCAGTGACTGCTGCTTTAATGCCCAGTATGAAAACGATTACCGTCGACCCGAAAGCGAACAGGCTGAGAAGCTTGAAATCCTGTGTGACCAGTGTGAAAATGAAGAGCCCCTGGAAAAATGCCGCACCAAATAAACCCGTGAGTGTAAACATGAAGAAGGTCTTGATGAACTTCCCCATTCCAACAAAGAACCCCATCACCACTGCAAACATAATGTTTGCGGGAACAAATACGAATGTATAAAGGGTGTATGGAAACAGGGCCTGGGTATGGAAGGGATCCATCATGAATAATGGCAGTGCCAGGGTGCAAAAGCCCAGGGTAGTCATAACCGACATGGTAATTCCGTGAATTGGCCGGTCGACGGCTTTCTTGGGGATGATGTAAAAGCGGAAAAGTATGAATTTCCCGAATTCGGAAGCAAACCCTATCGTAATAAATGAGTAAAACAGCAGGCGCTTGAGACTGCGGAGGTCATTCAACCCTAAAAGTGTTGAGAGGACCTTGGCCACAGCCAGTACTGATAATCCCAGGATCCCGGCCAGGAAGCTTTGGATCATCACTTTCTGAAAAGCTTTCCCGTATTTTCGCCCGAGGTAAAAATACATGGCAAGTGCTACTACCGGCGCAAAAGCCAAAGTTATATAAGTGATTGGTCTCATAGCAGGAGGCGTTTTAATTCAGTCAAAAATAACTATTTTTTATAATTTTACAAGAAAAAATAATCTCGGGCAAGGTTATTATACCCATGCAAAGCCATGAAGATACCTGTTAATATCATTGATCCTTGGAAGGACTTGTAATCAAATCGACCGGCAGCCGGATCACGGTACGCCTTGAAAACGGCAGCATTCAGGACTGCCGTCTGAAAGGGCAATTCAGGATCAGGGATATCAAACACACAAATCCCGTTGCCATTGGCGACAGGGTGGTGCTGGAGGTCGACCCCCGTCACGGCGACGGGCTGATAACGAAGATACACCCCCGCGACAATTACATCATCCGCAAAGCAACCAAGCTTTCAAAGGTATCGCATATCATCGCGGCCAACCTTGACCATGCGTATCTTATTGTCACCCTGGCGGAACCCCGCACTTCTACGGGGTTTATAGACCGTTTCCTGGTTACGGCAGCAGGGTATTACATACCGGCCAGCCTGGTTTTCAATAAAATAGATATCTATACAAAAGAGCTTAAAGCACTGTTTGAGGAGCTGAAAGAGATCTATGAGGCAGCCGGGTATCCATGCTATGCGGTTTCGGCCCTGAAGGGGACAAACCTGAAAGGCCTGAAATCGGTACTGAAGGGAAAAATCAACTTGTTTGCCGGCCATTCAGGGGCAGGGAAATCGGCCCTCATCAATGCCATCCAGCCGGGGTTAGATATTCGGACGGGCAAAATGGGCGTCCATCTGAAAGGAATGCATACCACAACCTTTGCCGAGATGCATGAAATTTCAGGGGGAGGGTTTATTGTTGATACACCCGGCATCAGGGAATTCGGACTTATACACTTTGAGCAATCAGAGATCCCGAGGTGCTTCCCTGAAATGGAAAAATTCCTGCCTTATTGCCAGTATCAGGATTGCACGCATACACATGAGCCGGGCTGTGCCGTGAAAAATGCCCTGGAGATCGGGGCGGTCAGCCAATTGCGATATAATAGCTATCTTAGCATTCTCAATGATAGCTAAAGATCTCATAAATGATACCGTGATAGCCCTGAGGCCCTCCGACATAGGTTCGGATGCCCTAGGGCTTATGGATGAACTTCGCGTTTCACATCTCCCTGTAGTCAGCGAACTTGAATATATTGGCATTATTTCCGATTCGGATATTTATAACCGGGGTGAGTTTGAAGTGGCGGTATGGGATGGCAAGATCACGCTGATCAATCCGTATATATATGAGAATCAGCATTTTTACGATGCAATGCTAATTATCTCCGAGCAGAAGCTTTCACTTCTGCCGGTCCTGAATATCAAAAACCAATACATGGGGGTGATCACCCTTACGGGACTGGTGCAGAAACTCTCGGCCATTGCCTCCCTGATCAATCCGGGTGGTATTATCGTGCTCGAGATCAACCAGAAAGATTACCTTTTAACAGAGATTGCCGGCATTGTGGAATCGAATGATGCCAAGATACTCAGCCTTTATATTACTTCCCACCCCGATTCCACCAAGCTGGAATTAACCATTAAAGTTAACCGTGTGGATATAGGAGCCATACTCCAGACATTTTACCGCTACAATTACACTGTAAAGGCAAGCTGGTCAAAAGAGGATTCCTTTTCCGACGGCTTGCAGGACCGCTTCGATTCCCTGATGAATTATTTAAACATCTGAGGTATGGTGAGTCGGGCAGCAGCAGTGAACAGCTTGCTGAAACCGGCCCTGGCCCTGGTCCTTTTTTGCTGTGTCCTGAATGCAGGTGCACAGCACCCATACGTGATCGCGGGAAGTGTCAGCATTTCGGGAAACCGCATCACCCACCCGAACATCATCCTCCGGGAATTGAAATTCCGGGAAGGCGACACATTAAAAACAGTCCTTCTGCCCGGGATACTCAGTCACGCCAAAGAGAACATTTTTAATACCCGGCTTTTTAATTTTGTGACCCTCGATACCACGCTCGACCGCCAGTCAAACAGGATGAACCTGAGCATTGAAGTCATCGAGAGATGGTATGTCTGGCCGATACCCTATGTTCAGCTTTCAGACCAGAATATCAATGCCTGGCTTCAGACCTGGGACTGGAGCAAGCTCACATACGGGGTCGATTTTACGTTTTTCAATGTGAGGGGCAGGAATGAAACACTCAAGATCATCACCCATTTCGGGTTTAACCAGAAATACGGGTTTACGTACAAAATACCGTATGTGAACAGGAAACAGACGCTGGGAGTAAGTTTCGGGGCCGATATGGACCTCAACCACCAGGTTGCGGTTAACACTGTAAACAACCAGCCGAATTATTTCAATATTACAGGTGCATACCCGAAACAGCTCACATATGTTTTCGGAGACCTCCTGTTAAGGCCCAATATTTACGTGGTGCATACTTTCAGGCTGGCTTACAGCCACTATTATTTCAAGGACAGTGTGCTTCATGTGCCGGGGTTTTCGATGACATACGGGAACAACCAGGATTTCGCGACCCTATGGTACCAGTATAAGAACGATCACAGGGATGTGCAGTATTATCCTTTGCACGGATGGTATTTCGATCTTGAGTTCAACCATTCCATGCCATTCTGGTTTACCCGTAACACTTATATAAAGTCATTGTTCCGGAAGTATTTTCAAGCGGGAGAGCGGTGGTATTATGCTTTTTCCGTGCTGGGCAAGCTGAGCCTGGAATCACAACAGCCCTATTACCTTCAGAAAGGGCTGGGTTACAGCCGTGAATTTGTAAGGGGGTATGAATATTATGTTGTTGACGGACAGCATTATCTTCTGTTTAAAAACAACCTTAAATTCGCCATCCTGCCCGAGAGGGTTGAAAAGATCAACTTCATCAGAACAACCAGGTTCAACACTATCCCATTGGCCCTTTATGCAAATGTGTTTGTCGACATGGGATACGTTTATGCATACAGGCAGCTTGCTTATGGACCCGGCGAGGTATATATCCCTTTTAATTCGCTTCAGAATACGTTTATGATGGGTTACGGTCTTGGGCTTGATTTTACAACCTATTATGACGTGGTGATCCGTGTTGAAGGATCAATGAACCTTATGGGCAAACCCGGAATCTACATTCATTTCATAGCTCCTATTTAGGGTTTTTTGTATCCCTTTTTATGGTATCTTTGCAAACTGTTTCAAATTAAGCCTTTCTGATGAAATTTGCCGTTTACGGAAAACATCTGGCCGAGGCGGTTTTGCCGCTTTTACAGACTCTGGTGGATAAGCTTGAGCCCGCCGGGGGGCCTTTGTATTTTTATGAGCCTTTTTTCAGGTCGTTCGGGGAAAAGTTGAAATTCATTTCCGAACCTGTCCTTTTCACCGGCCAGGCCGGGATTCAGGGCAAGGCCGATATATTATTTTCAATAGGAGGCGACGGGACCATGCTGGATGCAGTTACCCTGGTGGGAAATTCCGGTATACTGATAACTGGCATTAACCTGGGCCGGCTTGGATTTTTGTCAAGCATTTCAACAGAGCAGATCATTCCCGCCCTCGATGCAATCCTTGTTTCAGATTATAAATTGGACCAGCGCACCCTGCTTAAACTTGAAACACCGAACGGTTTATTCCGGCCTGTAAATTTTGCCCTGAATGAAATCACCGTTTACAAAGCCAAACCCATGTCGATGCTTACCATACAAACCTGGGTCAACGGTGATTTCCTTAATTCCTATTGGGCGGATGGGCTTATCGTTTCAACCCCTACAGGTTCCACGGCCTATTCATTGAGTTGTACAGGCCCCATCATAGCGCCTGACGCCGGGTCGTTTGTGATCACTCCCATTGCAAGCCATAATCTCACGGTAAGGCCTGTTGTCCTCAGGGATGACGTCGAGATACGCATCCTTGTCGGGGGAGGAAACACTTCTTTTTTTGTGAGCATGGATTCGCGCATACAGGAAGTTCACAACCCTCTTGAACTGCTGATCAGGAAGGCCGATTTCAAAATCAGTCTGCTGAGGCTGGTGGATGCCTCTTTTTTCAATACACTAAGGGATAAATTAAACTGGGGACTGGATGTTCGTAACTAGATAATTTTCCTGGCTGAAGCCGATCCAATAAAATCAGGATTTTCACGTTTAAATAGATTGTTCAAAACCAAGTAATTTATGTTTACCGGAATGCATACTGAAAAAAGCAGGCCCTTTCATCCGAAAGTACTGGTGCATGCTCTTGCCGTAAGCATATTCTGGTTATATGGCAGCAGCCTTTCTGCCCAGAGTCTGGAAGCAGGTTTATACGGTGGAGGATGTTATTACTTAGGTGACCTGAATCCCGGGAAACATTTCATGAATTACAATATTGCGTATGGTGTCCTGGCCAGGTATGTCGTTAACGACCGTTGGGCAGTAAAGTTCAGCGTCAGCCGGGGTAACCTGCTGGGATCTTCCACCCAATCGAAATTCATGCCTGAAAGAGATCTTTCGTTTACCGACCAGATCACTGATTTCTCGGCTGTTGCCGAATTTAATTTTTTTGATTTTTACGTGGGTAGCCGCAAGAACTGGATAACTCCCTATATTTACGCAGGATTCTCGTTTTTTATGTTTAACCCGAAAAGCGGGGGCGTTTCTCTGCAAAGTGCTGGCACTGAAGGGCAGCAGGTAGGATATGAAGGGCGGACTCCCTATAAGACATACTCTTTCGGGATACCATTTGGGCTTGGAGTTAAAATCAGCCTTGCCCGGAGGCTGGGCCTTGCAGTTTTCTGGGAGATGCATAAGACCTTTACAGATTATATTGATGACGTGAGCAAGACGTATTATCTTAATATGCCTGATATCCCAAACCCGACTCCCGGGGAACTTCTTTCAGATCCCACCAGGAGTTACAGTGCAGGCATGCAAAGAGGCAATTCGAGGAACAACGACTGGTATTCTTTCAGCGGAGTAACGCTGACATATAAATTTAACCTGGTAGGGCGTAAACGCTGCAGGGATTTAGAACACTAATGGGATCCATGGCCGAAAAGAGTTTAAAAGACAGGATTGACGTCAAAAAGCTGCCCGTGCACGTAGCCATTATCATGGATGGGAACGGGCGCTGGGCCAGGAAGCAGGGTTTTGCCCGCACTCTTGGCCACGAAAGGGGCGTTGATTCGGTAAGGAATACGGTTGAGGCTGCAGCCGAACTTGGAATTGGCTACCTCACACTGTATGCTTTTTCGACTGAAAACTGGAGCCGGCCAAAGTATGAGATCGACGCTTTGATGAGGATACTCGTAAAGTCCCTTCACAAAGAAATGAAAACGCTGATGAAGAATAACATCCGCCTTGAAGCAATAGGGGACCTTGAAAGCCTTCCTGCAGGGAGCCGGAAAGAGCTGACGAAATCTATCCAGGCGACTTCAGGCAATACAGGCCTTAAGCTGGTACTTGCACTCAGTTACAGCTCCAGGTGGGAGATCATCGAAGCCGTTAAATCTATAATCCATGAAGTACAGGATGGGAAACTTGAGGTTGATAAGATTGATACAGAATGTTTTAACCGTTTCCTGACAACTTATAATATTCCCGAACCCGAGTTGCTTATCAGGACCAGCGGCGAATACAGGATCAGTAATTTTCTATTATGGCAGATTGCCTACGCCGAATTGTATTTTACCCCCGTATTATGGCCCGATTTCTCAAAGGATGATTTTTATGCTGCGATCGTTGATTATCAGCATAGGGAAAGAAGGTTCGGACTGACCAGTGAACAGATCAATAAACTTGAACAAAAAATGCATAGGCGATAGGATGGCTAAACGATATCTGATACTCTTCCTGCTTCTCGTTCTTCTTGTGCCTGTCTCCAGGGCCCAGATCACTATCGGCCAGCAGACCGGAGTGGATTACTCCAACCCGAAAGAATATATTATTGGCGGTATTACCGTCAGTGGAGTGAAATACCTTGACGGAAATGTCCTGATCATGCTTTCGGGACTGACCGTTGGCGAAAAGGTCAAGATTCCCAGTGACAGGATTACAGCGGCTATCAGGAAGCTCTGGGACCAGGGGCTGTTTGAGGATATCCGGATCTCGGTTACAAAGATTGTCGATAACCAGGTTTTCCTTGATATCTGGATGAAGGAAAGGGCGAGGCTTTCAAAATTCCAGTTCACCGGAATAAAAAAGTCAGATGCCGATGAGATCCGTGAGAAGATCAGGCTGGTAAAGGGTGAATACGTTACCGACAACATGATCCTAAAGACCAAAAATATCATTCGGAAATATTATACCGACAAGGGTTTTCTGAATGTGCAGATCAATGTCCAGCAGAAGAAAGACACAGCGGCAGCCAACGATGTGATCCTGTTCATCAATATAAACAAAGAGGAGAGGGTCAAAATATACCAGATCAATATCCACGGGAATACCCAGATCAGCCGTGAAATGGTAATGGCTTCGATGAAGAAGACCAAGGAAAAAAGCGTTTTCAATCCCATGAACGGGGCAAGTGAAATGATAGTGAATGCAGGCCTTCATGCAGCCACACTCGATTTCCCCGAGATCGTCAACGATGTGGAGAAACAGGGTACTGAAAATGTGAGGATGAGGATCTTTAAATCCTCAAAATTCATCCCGGAAGATTACGAGGAAGACAAGCAGAATTTCCTTAAAAAGTATAATTCCCTGGGATTTCGTGACGCCAGGATCATCAGGGATTCCATTTCCAAATTCGATGAAAGCAGTATCAATATTGATATATGGGTTGAGGAAGGCCCCAAATACTATATTCACAGCATAGGCTGGGTGGGCAACACCAAGTATACCGCTGATGTGCTTAACCGTTTCCTTAAACTTAAAAAAGGTGACGTTTACGACCAGGAGGCGCTGGAGACGGCCTTATCCTATAATCCAAACGGTGCTGATATCCGTTCCCTGTATATGGATGACGGCTACCTGTTTTTCGACGTGGTGCCTGTGGAAGTGAAGGTGGAGAACGACTCCATTGACCTCGAGATCCGCATGCATGAAGGGCCGCAGGCAACCATCAACAAAGTCTCAATAAAGGGTAATACAAAAACCAATGACCATGTTGCCCTCCGTGAAGTGCAAACCAGGCCGGGGCAGCTTTTCAGCCGCGACAACCTGATACGCTCCCAGAGGCAGCTGGCACAGCTGAAATATTTTGATGCTGAGAAGCTTACGCCGAACGTGAACCCCAAGCCGGAACTGGGCCAGGTTGATATCGAATACGGTGTTGAAGAAACTTCAGCCGACCAGGTGGAGCTTTCGGGCGGCTGGGGATATGGCAGGATCATTGGCACCCTGGGATTGTCATTCAACAATTTTTCGTTAAGGAACATACTCAACTTTAAAGCCTGGAGGCCTATCCCTGCCGGGGACGGTCAGAAGCTCAGCGTGAGGTTCCAGACATACGGCAAAGGCTATTATAGTTATTCGTTCTCATTCACCGAACCTTGGGTTGGCGGGAAGAAACCTCTTGCACTCAGTCTTTCGTATGTGCATTCCCGTTATACCAACGGCCTGGCCAATGACGATCCTCTGTTTGGGTTTTTCAAGATCGACGGGGTATCTATCGGCCTCGGTTCACAGTTGAAATGGCCCGACAACTACTTCACCTTATACCATTCTCTCAATTATAATAAGTATACAACCCAGAATTATTCTTCTATTTTCTCCTTCGGCGGGGGTAACGGTACATACAATGCCCTCAGCTATTCTATTGTCCTTTCAAGGAATTGTGTTGATGCCCCGATCTTTGCAAGGAGTGGTTCGGAGTTCTCGATAACGGGTGAAGTCACACCTCCCTATTCGCTCTTTAACGGCAATGTCAACTACAGTACGATGTCGGTGAATGAAAAGTACAAATGGGTGGAATTCTGGAAATTCAAATTCAAGGGAGCCTGGTATATCAACCTTATTCAGAAACTTGTACTGACCCCAAGGGTGCAGTTTGGGATACTGGGTGCCTACAACTATGACCTGGGGATCACGCCTTTCCAGCGTTTTTACCTTGGCGGCGACGGTCTTACCGGTTACAATAATATGGACGGACGTGAACTCATCGGGATGCGAGGCTATGTTAACAACTCACTTACACCGGGGTACCCCAATACTATCCTTGGCGGGGTATGTTATACCAAATACACCCTTGAGCTGAGATATCCTATTTCTTTGAACCCATCTGCCACCATTTATGGGCTTACATTCCTGGAGGCGGGCAATGACTGGGGCTCATGGAAGGAGTTCAATCCATTCAATGTATACCGATCGGTAGGAGTGGGGATACGGGTTTTCCTGCCAATGTTCGGGCTGTTAGGGCTTGACTGGGGTTACGGCCTGGATCCGGTTCCGAATGCACCGGGAGCCAACGGAAGCCAGTTCCATTTCTCTATCAATTCGTCACTTGATTAGCGTAAAAGATAGATGGATAGATGGATAGATGGATAGATGGATAACTGGATAGCTGGATAGCTGGATAACTGGATAACTGGATTGAAGGATAAAAAGACATTAATAAATTTGGCAACAAAGTAAACATCAAGGATATGAAAAAGTTAGCATTAATAATCGTTGCGTTTTTCCTTCTGGCATCACTCGGCCAGGCTCAGAAATTCGCCTATGTCGACAGCCAGTACATCCTGGATAACATCCCCGAGTTTGCCGAGGCGCAGGCTCAGCTTGATGAATTAAGCAACCAGTATCAGAAAGAGATTGACGCGAAATTTGCCGAGGTCGACAAAATGTACAAGGAATTCCAGGCCCAGGCCGTCCTTCTTCCTGAAGACATGAAGAAGAAGAAGGAGCAGGAAATTGTGGATGCCGAGAAAGATGCAAAGAACCTGCAGAGGACAAGATTCGGCAAAGACGGGGACCTGTTCAAAAAACGGCAGGAATTTGTCAAACCTATACAGGAGAAAATATACAATGCAATTCAGGATATAGCCACCACAAGCAATTATGCTGTAATCTTTGATAAGGGCGGCAGTCTTTCGATATTGTTCGCCAACCCCAAATATGATATCAGTGACGAGGTTCTCGACAAACTTGGAGCCAGTTTATCGGGCCGCAAGGGCAAAACCACCAAACCCGGTGATACCGGCGGGGCAAAACCCGTTGACAACAGCAGTGGCGGACAGGAACCCAAGGGCGCTAAAAAATAAGGCCCTTGCTGATTGTTTGGCATTCAGGAATTTTTAATAATTTTGCAAACCCAATAGAAGTATAAACCATTTAATAGCACAAAATGAAAAATTTAGTAAAGACTTTAGCTGTTGTTGCAATTATTTTCTGTATGTCGGCAATAGCCCAGGCACAGAATCCTATAAAAATAGGCCACATTGAATTCAACACACTCCTGCAGGCCATGCCTGGCATTGATTCCGTAAAGATTAAACTCCAGGTTTACCAGAAGACCCTTACAGACCAGATGGATGCAATGAAATCGGAATTTGAAAACAAATACATGGATTACCAGTCACAAAGTGCAACCATGTCGGATCTGATCAAACAGACAAAGGAAAAGGAACTCCAGGACCTTCAGGCCCGTATCGATGCTTTCCAGCAGAAAGCACAAACTGACATGCAGGCAAAACAGCAGGAACTTGTTCAGCCTTTTATTGACAAGGCAAAAGCTGCTGTTAAAGAAGTTGCGAAAGAAAACAAATACACCTATATCCTTAATTCCATTGAAGATGTTGTGCTTTACAGCGAACCCGGCGATGATGTCATGCCCCTGGTTAAGAAGAGACTTGGAATTACGAACTAGTGGACACAGAACAGTGACAGTTTGTTGATTTTATTCACTGATCACTGATCACGGTTCACCAATCACTAATCACATAAAAAACCCGGCCTTTCACAGGCCGGGTTTTTTTATTTCCATGAAGACGGGTCATCGCCGTACCAGGAAGCATACCGGTTGTAGTTCCGTGAGATCCTGTTCACCTGCCCTTCGAGAAGTTCCCTGTCAATATCCTTCACTTTTTTTGCCGGTACACCGGCCCATACTGAGCCAGATTCCACTACAGTCCCTTCGGTGATAAGGGCCCCGGCTCCAATTATTGAGTTTGAGTTGATGACGGCCCCGTCCATAATGATGGCGCCCATTCCTATCAGGACATTATCCTGGATTGTGCAACCGTGGATAATGGCATTGTGGGCGATAGAAACATTATTGCCGATATCAACCGGCCATTTCTGGTAGGTGCAATGGATTACAGCCCCGTCCTGTACGTTGACATTGTTCCCTATATGTATGTAGTGAACATCACCTCGTATTACGGCATTGAACCAAACACTGCAGTTATCGCCCATAACTACTTCCCCGGTAATGGTTGCATTATCGGCTAAGAAACAGTTTGAGCCGAATTCAGGGACAACTCCTTTAACAGCTTTTATAAGAGCCATAAACAGATGGGGTTATTGTTAAAAATACTGAAAGACTAAGCCTTACTTCTTTTTAGAAACACTGGGATAATCAAGAGAATAATGTAACCCCCTGCTTTCATGCCTTGCCCTTGCAGCTTTTATAATAAGGTAACCTATATTGATCAGGTTGCGCACTTCACAAATCTTCATCGTAAGTATAGACCTGTCATACAATTCTTCCGTTTCCCTGTATAAAATTTCAAGACGGTCCTGTGCACGTTTCAGGCGGAGGTTTGACCTGACAATACCCACGTAATTGCTCATGATGCTTTGCACTTCTTTAAGCGTTTGCGTGATCAGCACCATTTCCTCATTAAGCACGGTACCCTCGGCATTCCAGTCGGGGACATCGTCACGTACCTGAATGTACTTAAATTTGCTGATTGCATCGAAACTTGAACGATGCGAGAAAACCAGTGATTCAAGAAGGGAGTTTGATGCAAGCCGGTTAGCCCCGTGGAGTCCGGTGGAAGCACATTCACCTGAAGCATACAGGTTCTGGATCGTGCTTCGTCCAAATTCATCGGTACGTATTCCCCCGCATGTATAATGTGCCGCAGGGACAACAGGGATAAGGTCCCTGGTAATGTCTATCCCGATGCTGAGGCATTTTGCATAGATTGTCGGAAAATGATTGATCACTTCGTTCTTTGGAAGGTGGCGGCAATCAAGGCATACATAATCATCCCCGCTGATCTTCATTTCGTTGTCGATGGCCCGGGTTACGATATCCCTTGGGGCCAGGGCGAGCCTTGAATCGTATTTGTACATGAATTCCTTCCCTTCGCGGGTCACGAGGTGGGCCCCGAAACCCCTCACTGCTTCAGAGATAAGAAAAGCAGGCTTTTCATCGGGATTATACAGGGAAGTCGGATGGAACTGTATGAATTCCATATTGTCGACAGCCCCCTTGGCCCTGTATACCATCGCAATGCCGTCGCCGGTGGAGATCAGAGGGTTAGTGGTATTCGTATAAACGTTGCCCGCCCCTCCGGTTGCGATAAGGGTGATTTTTGAAAGTATGGTATCGACCAGCCGGGTGCGGGGATTGATTACATACACCCCATAGCAGGTGATATCCCTGGTTTTTTTGTTTACTTCAATACCCAGGTGATGCTGCGTGATAACATCTACGGTGAAATGGTCCTCAAGGATTTCAATGTTCGGATGACGTTTAACCTGGTCAAGCAGGGTATCCTCGATCTCCCGTCCTGTTTTATCCTTATGGTGCATCACCCTGTATTCGGAATGGCCTCCTTCCTTGGCCAGGTCGAATTTACCCGATTTTGTCTTGTCGAACTTTGCCCCCCACCTGATCAGTTCGCGTATTCGGTCGGTTGATTCGGTGATAGTAAGCCGCACGATATGTTCATCACAAAGACCGTCGCCCGCAATGATCGTATCCTGTATATGTTTTTCAAAAGTGTCAGGCGTATGCATCACTGCTGCAATCCCACCCTGGGCCCAACTGGTAGCCGTGTCATCCATTTTGGATTTGGTCACAATACAGACCTTGCCATGCCTGGCAACCTTTAAGGCGAAAGATAAACCGGCTATGCCTGAACCGATTACCAGGAAATCAACTTTTCTTTGCATGATCCATGAGTCTTTACAGGTCGAGCAGAAGCGTTACCGGGTCTTCGCCCATAGTGAGCATTTTGAGCGGGTCTTCAATCAGTTCCTTTACTTTGATGAGAAACCCTACCGAATCTTTGCCGTCAATCACGCGGTGGTCATACGAAAGCGCAATATACATCATAGGCGCAACCACGACCTGCCTGTCGACTGCGATAGGCCTGTCCATGATCTTATGCATCCCAAGTATTGCACTTTGGGGCGGGTTAAGGATAGGGGTTGACATCAGGGATCCGAATACGCCTCCATTCGTAATGGTAAACGTGCCGCCTTTCATGTCATCTATACTGAGTTTGCCGTCACGGGCCTTTACGGCATATTCCTTGACTTTGATCTCCAGTTCTGCAAGGCTCAGCGTTTCCGCGTTCCTGATCACCGGAACCACGAGGCCTTTGGGGGCGCTCACGGCAATACCGATATCCACAAACGTAGGGCTGACAAGTTCATCCCCGTCAATCATACTGTTCACCAGGGGGAAGTCCCTGATGGCTATAGTCACAGCCTTGGCAAACAGCGACATCAGCCCGATACCCACACCATATTTCTGTTTGAATACCTCGCTGTACCTGTCTTTGAGCTTAAGTGCCGAGCTCATGTTGATCTCGTTGAAAGTCGTAAGCATGGCAGTCTGGTTCTTAACAGCAACCAGTCTCTCGGCAAGTTTAAGCCTCAGGGTCGTAAGCTTCTTCCTCTCTTCTTTTCTTATATTGCCGAATGCGGATAACGGAGCGTCGGCCTTCCTGTCTTTGATGAATGTTTCAACATCATTCCGGTTAATTTTCTTCCCGGGGTAAGCCCTGGCGAGCTCATTTACCCTGACCCCCTTTTCTTCAATGATTTTTTTTGCAAGAGGGGAAGCATGCAGTTTCTCCAGGTCTTCTCCAGGCCCGCCGGGCCTGTTCCTGTCCTCCCTGGCTGCCGGCAGGGAGGAAGCAGCCTTTTCCGGTGTTTCCGCTCTGGTCGCAGAACCTTGAACTTCTGACTTTTTACCTGCCGGGCCGGCCCCGGAACCAGGCTCAATAACAGCAATAACCGCACCTACGCCAATGGTGTCCCCTTCTGCCGCTTTGAAACGTATGACCCCGTCTTCGGGTGATGCTACAGGAAAAGATGCCTTGTCGGAATCGATTTCGACGACTTCCTGGTCTCTTTCAACCTGTTCCCCGTCGTTTACAAGCCATTTTGCAAGCTGCACCTGTGTTATAGATTCACCCGGACTGGGGACCCTGATCTCAATAGCCATAATTATTTCCTTTTCTCCCTGACTTTCTTTAAGGAATCAACGGTTTTCTGGTCGGCAGAATTGTGTATGATCCTTTGATTTATTTGGGTGGGAGCCGATTTGTTCAAAGTGTCAACCCTGACCTCGCCCGCTTTATCTGCCTTGCCCGCCACCTGTTGTGAGGTTTTCGGGCTGCAGAAAAACAGCAGTGGAAGCAGGACGAGGATTTTAACCGCCGATAATGAGTTTTTCATTTTTCAACACAGTTTCATTCGACTTCAGGATAATGAAATATATTCCGGGTTTCAGGTTTGCCTTATTAAAAGTAAGTATGTTTTTACCCTGATATCCTTTGCCTTCATATAGTTTCTTAACAAGTTGACCATTGTTGTCAATGATATCGATGGTAAGAGGAGAGGCTTCCTCAAGAGTGAAATCCAAAGAGAAGATATTGACCACCGGGTTAGGGTACACACTGAGGGAAGCTGTCTGGCTTGCAACTGTTTCAATTCCGTTTGAATTATCGAACACTTCGGCAATCCATGTATCCCATTGGTTGTCGCTACCGCCGAAGGCCCCACTTATCCAGCAGGTAGGCCTGGTGGCATTGTATTTGCGGTAGATCCCCGAATAATCGCCCCATCGTTCGGGGTCACCGGTATAATATACATAATTGTCGCCTGACCTTACTTCAACCGAACCCGACCATGCCATTGTATTGTCACATTCTACAACCCGTATCGAGGGGTAAGATGTGGTTGTGGACTTCTGAAATCCAATAAGGACAGCCTGGTCGCTGTTGTTCACCCCGCTTGAGGCTACCGAAGGATAGGAATAATCGGCTCCGTCGAGCCCGAAAACGATCGATCTGTTCTGTGATGCAGTCAGGTCAAACCTGTTGTAATTGATACCGCAATAATTGTTCGTATAAACCGAATTGAATACGAAATGAACAACCTTGTTGAGGTAAAAACCACTCAGTGTGCGGGCATCATTTGTGTTCAGCTTTACAGCGGTGCCTGGCTGGAGGGCATCCGGCGCAACCTGGTAAGCATTGGTGTTTATTGAATAGTATTTTAATTCTGCCAGGCCGGTTGAAAGATCATCTGTAAGATCATAGAAGCTGAATTTATTGTCATCTGAGGATGAAGTGGCGACCAGGTAGCATCCCGGACCGTAACTCCCCTGCTGTCCAAAGGAAAGGGGGCATAATGTGAACGGGTTGCCCTGGATGCCGTGCCATACCGTGAAGTTAATTGTCCCCCCGCTGAAAGCAGGGCCTTTGGTGATCTGGTAAAGTACGGCCTGGTTGAACTTCCCGTCGGAATCACGGAAGAGGTTGCCGGTTATATACAGCTCGTTGTTGGAGTAGGCCAGTTTCGGGTAATCGAAAGCGCTTGCGTCGCCCAGGGGGTTGCCCGAGAGTTTGTAATAATGCCATCCGTCGCCAGGGTTATTCGACTTGGAGAAGAACACCAGCAATTTTGATTTTACTGAATTCAGGGGTGAAACCTGGCAGAAAAATACAAAGCGGTCAACCGTGCCATCATAGATAACGACAGGGTCGCAAACCCCGGTAATCTCACTGTCGCCTATAAAGGAGATCAGGTTATTATAATACAAATTGGCTCCTGAAGTATTGGTATAGAAAATGGTGGTGTTTGATACACTCACAATCCTCCCGTCGTTGGAAACGGCAATGGTATTGTCAAGGGGGGAGCTTCCATTGCAGTGGTTGCCTCCGAAATTAGTACCAATCTCGGGCGTAGCCCCGTTGCCTGAGTTCTCAGAGGCTGCTGATTTAAGCCCAGGGTTGGCAAGTTTCATCCGGAGGCGCTCAGCTTTAAGCCTTTCAACCTCTTCGTTCTTCTCGGTGGAATGTCTTATTGGCGCCGGGTTTACGATTGCACGCCACTGCAGGTCGGCCGAAGGGTTGTTTACAAAACCTGCGCATGGAACGGAAAAATGAAGCGCTTTTGAACCGGTAGTCGGATGATACATTCTGTCAAGGGCCGACATGTCGGCTTTAGACTGCTGTGCAATGGTTAAACCGGCAGGCAACAGGCAGATCAATAAAAACAGGTACAATTTTTTCATGGTCTTTTGTTTTGGAAATGCTAAGGTACTAAATAATGTTCCCGTTCCAAAATTTGAGGTGTCATTTTTCTGCACAATGCAACCTGCATGAACCATACGAAAATTCGCATGTACATTTTCCAAGGGCTTTTTCAACAATGAGGTTTTGCTGTACCTTGTGAAGTTGTGATGAGCCTGTGGCCGGGCTTCCGCTTGGCGGCCTGGCCACATAGGTCAGTTTAAGTTTCGGGAAATTGTGGACGATATAATTCAATGCGCCCATATTGGCGGGTTCTTCCTGGACCCATTCGAAATGTTTGGCATTCGGATAGGAAGAAACCACTTGTTTCAGTTCCTCTTCGGGCAGGGGATAAAGCTGTTCAAGCCTGATAACGGCCACGTTATCGACCCCGAGCTGTTCCCTTTTCTCCATGATATCATAGAATACCTTCCCCGAACAGAATGCCAGCTTGCTGACTTTGTTTTTATCCACTCCCGTATCGTCAAGTACTTCCCTGAATCCGCCATGTGTAAACCCGCTGATGGGGGAAACACAGCGGGGGTGCCTCAACAGGCTTTTCGGAGTGAATACAACAAGTGGTTTACGGAACTCCCTTACAAGTTGCCTCCTGAGAAGATGGAAGAAATTCGCGGGGGTAGTGCAGTTAGCGATCTGCCAGTTATAATGGCCCGAGAGGGTCAGGAAGCGTTCAAGTCTGGCGCTGGAGTGTTCAGGCCCCTGGCCTTCATAGCCATGGGGTAGGAAGAGGACGAGCCCGTTCATGACTTTCCACTTATCTTCAGCACTGCTGAGATACTGGTCGATAATGACCTGGGTCCCGTTATTGAAATCCCCGAACTGGGCTTCCCATATAGTAAGTCCCCCGGGAGTAGCGAATGCAAACCCGTATTCGAAACCCAGCACCCCGTATTCCGACAGCAGGGAATTGTAGATCCTGAATGAGGCCTGTTCCTCGCTGATATGATCAAGGGGAATGAACTTGTCCTCCGAGTCCTCAACCGTCAGCACGGCATGCCGGTGTGAAAAGGTGCCCCGCTGGGAATCCTGCCCGCTGATGCGTATTGGTCGGCCTTCCCTGAGCAGGCTACCGTATGCAAGGAGCTCACCCATCGCCCAGTCAAGCCTGCCTTCGCCTTCAAGCATGGCTCTACGGTCTTCCTGGAGTTTCACTATTTTGCGGAAGAAATTAATCCCATCTGGAAGTAAGGTCAGCTTGTTACCGATTTCCCTGAGAGTTGATTCGCCGATCGCAGTAATGGGAGACCTGGCGAAATCCTCGGGCAAAGCCCTGCGGATATCTTTCCATAAGGGGCCGAGGAATGGGGTAATATCAGCTTTTTCAATCGTTTTTGAGGACTGGAATGCCAGTTCAAGCGCGGTGTTGATCCCGGTGCGCAGATCCTCTATGTCAAAATTGGTTGCAAGCCCTTCTTCTTCAAGTTTTGCAACGTATATCTCGAGGGGGTCGGGATGCTTCTCAATGATTTTATACAGTATAGGCTGGGTAAACCGGGGTTCATCGCTTTCGTTATGCCCGTATTTGCGGTATCCAAGGAGGTCGATGAACACGTCTTTGTGAAAATGCTGACGGAATTCCATGGCAAGCTGAACCGTATAAACTACCGCTTCAACGTCATCGGAATTTACATGGAATACGGGCGACTGTATGGCTTTTGCCACATCGGTGCAGTAAACACTTGATCTCCCGTCAAGATAATTCGTGGTGAAACCGATCTGGTTATTGATTACAAGGTGGATGGTCCCGCCGGTTTTATAGGCTTCAAGGTCGGCCATCTGGGTTATCTCATAAACGATACCCTGGCCTGAAATCGAAGCATCGCCGTGGATTAGTATAGTGACGACCTTCGAATTATCGCCCTCATAATTATGGTCGATGCGCCCGCGTGCGAGTCCTTCGGCAACAGGGTCAACGGCTTCAAGGTGGGAAGGGTTCGGACAAAGGGTAAGGCTAAGCTGCTCGCCGTCTGAGCCCGGAACTATGGTGGAATAGCCAAGATGGTACTTGACATCACCCAGGAGCTCGTCATCGCTGTATTCTTTCCCTTCAAATTCTGAAAAGATCTGTTTAAATGGTTTCTGCATGATGTTGCCAAGAACATTCAGCCTACCCCTGTGTGCCATGCCCAGTATGAATTCTTTCACACCGAGACCTGAACCCTTCCTGATAACCGCATCCAGGGCGGGAATAAGGGATTCAACACCTTCGAGTGAGAAGCTTTTGTGGCCGGGGAACTTCTTATGGATGAACTTTTCCATCAGTACTGCCCCGGAAAGCTTCTGCAGGATAATGCTTTTCTCTTCAATTGAAAATGAAGCAGCGTTCCTGGCCGGTTCCATTTTAGAGATAAACCATTGAACGACCTCGGGCCTGCGGATATAATAATATTCGATGCCGACCGATTCACAATAGGTTTTTTGAAGATGTTCAATGATATCGCTGAGTTTTGCATTGCCAAGGCCAAGTTCCTTCCCGGCCTGGAAATGCTTGATCAGGTCATCCTTGCCCAATCCGAAATTCTCAATATCAAGTGTTGGCGTGTACTTTCGCCTGGTGCGCACAGGGTTGGTCTTTGTGAACAAATGCCCCCTCTGCCGGTAAGCGGCGATCAGGTTCATGACCTTGAACTCGTTAGGATAGAGGAAAGCTTCGCCTTCCTCGGCTTTATAATTCTTCTGGCAGAATTCGAAGCCTTCAAAGAATTTTTGCCATGATTCATCTACCGATTCAGGATCTTTGCGGAATTTCTCGAAAAGTTCCTCTATCACGGCATTATCCGGCGTATTGAGATATGAGAATTGGTCCATTTTATTTTTTTTGTTGTTTCCCGAAATTCTCCAGGGCCCCGTCGAGCCATTTCACGAATTCATCCACGTTGAGGTTATATGCACGGGGCTGGGCCAGCAGGTTGCCGGCGGTGTCGAGCAGCACATAATATGGCTGGGAATTGATGTTGAACCTGGATATCTGGAGATCGGCGTAGATCTTACCTATCGATTTCTTCACTTTGCCGTCGTATTTGCTTGTAATCCATTCTTTTTCAGGGACTTCGGTTTTGTCATCCACATACAGCGCAGTCACAATGAACTTCTCACGCAGCCTTTGAAGGACCGCAGGTGCCGACCAGACATTGGCTTCCATTTCGCGGCAGTTTACGCAACCGTGGCCGGTGAAGTCAATAAACAACGGCTTGTTCGCTTTTTTAGCGCAGGCGAGGCCCTGTTTGTAATCGAAATACCCTTCGAGCCCATGGGGGAGTTTCAGGAAGTCATCGTACCTCGGTTTTTCACAAAGGGCGGATGAGGTGTTACCGCCGTTCCCGCTGCCTGAAACTGCTTTGACTTCTTCCCGTATGATCCGCGTGAGGTCGAAATCGAGAGAGGTTTCGGGAGGGAGGTAGCCTGACAAGGCTTTAAGAGGCGCACCAAACATCCCGGGGACCATATAGATCACGAAAGAGAAGGTAATGATCGCCAGCAGCAGCCTGGGCACACTGATGAACGGAAGGTCGGAATCATGATGGAATTTAAGTTTTCCGAGCAGGTAGAACCCCATGAGGGTGAAGGTGATGATCCACAATGCCAGATAGACTTCCCTGTCGAGGATATGCCAATGGTATGTCTGGTCGGCAATACTGAGGAATTTGAGGCCCAGGGCAATTTCAATGAACCCCAGGACGACCTTGACCGAATTCAGCCATCCGCCCGATTTAGGCAGGCCTGCAAGCCATGAGGGGAAGAAAGCGAATAATCCGAAGGGCAGGGCAAATGCCAGCGAGAATCCAAGCATCCCGATGATGGGCATAATAATCTCCCCGCTTGCCGATTGCACGAGGATGGCGCCCACTATGGGCCCTGTGCAGGAGAAGGAAACCAGTACCAGGGTGAAGGCCATGAAAAAAGCGCCCGTATACCCGCCTTTATCGGCCTGCTTGTCGGCCTTGTTTACCAGCCAGCCGGGAAGTGTGATCTCGAACATCCCCAGGAATGAGGCTGCGAATACCATGAAGATAAGGAAGAAAAAGACATTGGGTATCCAGTGGGTGCTCAGGAAATTGGCAAAGTTGGCTCCCAGCGTAACTGCAACAATTGTTCCGATGACGGTATAAATAACGATGATGGAAAGCCCGTAAACAACGGCCTGCATACGCCCTTTGCCTTTGTTCTCACTGCCTTTCATGAAAAAGGTCACAGTCATCGGGATCATGGGGAATACGCAAGGTGTTACGATTGCAGCCAGGCCGGCTAGAAAACTGATGAAGAAAAACACAAACAAAGATTTATTGGCTTCCGTCCCGGCAGGGGTTGTGCTGATCTGGCTGATTTTAGCAGTGTCCTGTTTTACGTTGCTTCCGGCTTTTCCTGATTTGGATGTGTCGGTGACGGAGCCGGCTTTCGCCGCAGGCTGGGTTTGGTTTACCGGGGCAGCCACAGCCTGTTGTGCCGGGTTTGTTGTCCCGGGCCCGGCCTGGGATGAAGCAGCGGCTCCAGGGTTTCCCCTCACAGCAAATTCGAATTCAGCCTCGGTAGGGGCAATGCAGGAACGGTCATTGCAGCACATGAAATACACATTGCCCCTGATGATGAAATCTTTCTTGCCAAGGATTTTTATTTTTTGTTTGAAAATGGCTTTGTCAGGGAAAAAAGTCACGACCATATTGTTCATCTGCGGGTCTTTTTCCTTAACACCTTTCGGCTCGATTACTTTCCCGTTCAGTTCATAATCAGCGCTTTTAGTAAAAGTGAACTCAGTTGGCACAGGCCCGTCGGGAATCACTTCCTGTGAATAAGTATGCCATCCTCTCTCTGCATTTGAGATTAGAAGCAGGGTAGCCTCGCCGGGTTTGTTCTGTTCAACTTTAAACGACCATTTAACCGGCTCGAGGATCTGTGAAAATATAAATAAAGGCATCAGGGCAAATGCCAGGAAGAAGAAAAGTGTGCTTCTCATGATTTCCGGGTTCGGTTTGTTAGGGTGCAAAGGTAAATAAAAATCGCGATGGCTTGGTGATCCTGACGATTGAGTTGTTCATGCTGAAAACATACCCTCTTAAGTTGCCGGTCAATTTTTTTTATTGTTCTGAAAAATAGTATTAATTTAGTAGTTGGAGGCATAAGCAAGCTGTTAATGCTCATACAACCTGTTTTAAAGCTTTGTAAATGAGACCAAAGGGTTTAAAGATATTCCGTTGGGTACGGCCTGACTTTTTTGTGGTCACTTTTCTTTTATTCGTTACTGTGGCCCTTACAGAAATTATTGCGTTGAACCTTACTTTCTTTGATCCCATTGAGAAAGCCCTGACCGATTTCAATTTCAGTGACCTGTTATACTCGAAACTCAGTTCGAAACAGGAGCTGCTCGACACGAACATTGTGCTTGTTAACATAGGCCATCTCGACAGGAAGCAGATCGCAACCCAAATACGACGGATACGAAGCTACCATCCGAAAGTGATCGGGTTCGACGGGTTTTTTTCGCTCCGGCGCGATTCAGCCTCCGATGCGATGCTTGCTGATCAGTTGAGCCGGGGGCGAAACCTCGCCATGGCCTGCTACCTTTCAGACCGGGATAATTCCGGTAAGAATTTCGAAAGCCTGGAAACCTCCGATCCTTACTTTAAAAGCGGCATCAGGGCCTTTATTAACCTGGGAGGAGCCAACCCGGAGACATCAACAATCAGAAGCTTCAGCCCCATGCAGGTATTCAGGGGGGACACCCTGTGGGCAATGGCTGCCACAGTCGTAAGAATGTATGATCCGGCCGCCTTCCGCCGGCTGGCTGAGCGTGATAACCAGCGTGAAATAATCAACTACATAGGCAACCGCAATGCATTTATCAGCTATGATGCAGATGAAGTTCTTGACTCCGCCTCCGATCTCAGCATGATCAGGGGAAAGATCGTCCTGATGGGATACCTGGGCTATTCATTCAGGCACCCCATTGATCTCGAGGATATTTATTTTACCCCCATGAACCCGGAACTGGCCGGACGGTCACACCCCGACATGTACGGGGTGGTGATACATGCAAATGCCGCAAGCATGATACTGTCGGGCAATTATATCAACGTGATGCCTGTTTGGCTGCAGGTTCTACTTTCTTTTATCATCTGTTACCTGTATGTTCTTTTCTTTACCTGGTTTAATGCCAGGTCGCCCGAATTGTTTGACCTTCTCTTCCCGGCAATCCTGCTTGCAATAAATATCCTGCTGGTCTATGCTTTCTTTATCCTATACAAAACCTGCAACTATAGCATACACGCCACGTATTTCCTGGTCCCGGTCATTTTTTACAAGATATTCCTTACATGGTATGAACGAACTTTCATTTTTGTAAGCCGGCATATAAAAGTGCATCGATATTTTTTACCTCCAAAACCGAAGCCATGAAAACAGCAATTTTTCTTTTCCTTGCCTTTGTCATCCTCCCGTTCTGGTCCCTGGCGCAGTGCGACGCATTCGTCATTTACCTTGCCAAAGGGGAAGTGAAAGTGCATTATGGAGCTACTGTTAAACCGGCTCAGAAAAATATGAGACTCAATGTCAGTTCAAGTCTTTCACTTGGCAAAGATGCCGGTGTGATACTGCTTAGCGGGAAAGACAAAGCCCTGCGCCTCACATCAAAGGGAAACTTCACGTATGCCCAGATCCGGTCGACCTGTATGAATAACCAGACATCCCTTACAACCGAGTACCTGAAGTATGTTGCAAAGTCTATCATAGACAATGGGGAGCCACTTACAGCCATGGTGATTAAAGGCGCAGTATACCGTAGCCGCACCGAATACGAGAAAACCTCAATGATCCTCCCCGCCGATTCCTCCGTACTGACTTCCGGCCAGGTGACATTTGCCTGGCATCCTGGAAATCCTGGCGAGGAACGCTACCTGCTCATTTATGAGAACGGGGTAACACAGGTTTATTCAAAACTGGTTTCCGATACAAGCATTGTCATGGATGCCGCTTTGTTTAAACCCCAGGTAATCTATTTCTGGCTCGTCAGCAATACTCCCCAACCTTCAGACAAGGAACCCCGTTTTACATTTATTCATGCAGAGGAAGACTGGCAAAACAAAGTCCTTGACGATTGGGCTGCCACCATGAAAGAACTTGAAGGCCAGCTTGACGGACTGAAGCAGAAGATGAATGATAAAAAGAATGACGCAAAAGTGCCACAGTGAAAAATCCTGACCGGTTTTGTGATCAGGCTGACAGCAACGACCTGAATATCCTGGTCGTGTTGGCGGTAACCCTGAACTTCTGGTCAATACGATGGCCTATAACCCAGGCGATCTTCCCCCTGCTGCATAAAACATAAGTGTTTTCCTTGTCGGGGAGCGGAACCTTTTCATCAATAAGCAGGTCGCTGACCTTTTTCTTTCCTTTCATGCCATAAGGATGAAAGCTGTCGCCGGCCTGCCACCTCCTGATCTCAAGGGGAAAGCTGAGCTTGTCAAAATCAAGGCTGGCAAATTCCTTCCCGGCCGGTATCATCTTATCTTTGGCGGGATCAACTACAGAGAATTTCAGTTTCAAAGGGGTTGAAATCCTTTTGGTGCCGGCCGATATCATCCTGCCGGGTTTTAAAGAATTCTGAACCAGGGGCTGGATGATAACAGTTTCCCTGTCCCTGACAGCCCGGTGGGTCGGCGAAAGGAAAATTCTGCCGCTGGTCCCTTCCGATACTGAAAGAATACCCGATATCACATCCTGGTTAAAGCCGTATGGCGAGAGGGCCTCCCATGCATACAGATCAGGCTGTGCCAGACTTTGCAATGCCTTCAGGTCAATTACAACCTTACCCGGCCGGGCGGTCACCAGGCGGGCAAGATTATTCCCTATTTCTTTTTTTCCTATCTCTTCCCATCCCCGAAGGATCCTTATCTCTGAAGTAAGTGTTCCCCTGAAATCGGGATTAATTTCTTCCAGCATGGGGATTATTTTCAGGCGGATCTTATTCCGCATATATTTCTCCTCCCTGTTGGAGCTGTCTTCCATGTATTCAATATGATTTTTACAGGCATAACCTGCAATATCCTTTCTGCAGGCAAACAACATGGGCCTGATGATTAAGCCCTGTTTCGGCAGGATGCCATGCATGCCCGATATGCCTGTCCCGCGGACCATATTGATCAGAAAAGTTTCCACCTGGTCGTCGAGATGATGAGCAGTTGCGATAAATGTAAATTTTTGGGTTTCTCTGATCTCCTCAAACCATTTGTACCGCAACTCCCGTGCAGCCATCTGGACCGAGATCCTGTTCGCTTTTGCATATTCAGAGGTTTCAAACCGCCTGGAGAAAAAAGGGACCTTATATATCCGGGCCAATTGACGTGTAAAATCCTCTTCAGCATCGCTTTCCTGACCCCTCAGGCTGAAATTGCAGTGCGCTATCCCGAAAAAAAATCCCGACCTGTGGAACAGCTCCGCCATTACAACCGAATCGATCCCTCCTGAAACGGCAAGAAGGATACGGTCTGCCGGTAAAAACAGCCTGTTCAGGGAAATAAAGGATTTAAGCAGGCCGATCATTGCCTATCCTGATTTAAATTATCGATGAGAATAAGGCAAAATTAAGGTAATAATCACTTATTCCTTAATGAATTTTCCCGAGCCGCCGGTTCCGTTCAGAATGATCTTCACCATATAGAGGCCCGGCCCAAGGGAGCTGATGTTGATATCGGTTTTGTTATTGTTTACCACTTGCTTCAAAACCGGTTGTCCTATCAGGTTATACACGGTGCATGATCCGGGTTGCGAAGAAAGGGGAGTTGCCGTTGGGATTTCCAGTACAATATGATCTTTTGCAGGATCCGGGCAAATGCGGAAACTGATTCCCGGCTGCTGTTCTGCGATGCCGACACCTCCGTTTATAGTTTTCAGAACTGTCCCGTTTTCACCGGCAGCATAACCGGTTTGAGTATCGCTGAAATAAATAAAATGCAAGTCGGCGCTGGTCACCGGCATGATGTTGAACCAGTTTTCCCCTCCGTCGGTTGTCTTAAGGATAGTACCGCCTGATCCGGCAGCAAAACCAATTGTTTTACCGGGGAAGTATATCGAGAACAGGTTGTTGGTTGTATTGGAGTTGACCTGGGTCCAGGTTACCCCGGCATCGTCGGTGAAAAGAATCATTCCTGAGAATCCTGCCACGAACCCGCTATCGGCATTCATAAAGAATACCGACATGAGTGGCAAGGATGTTCCTGAGGTAAGGAGTTCCCAGTTGGCACCACCGTCAATGGTTTGCACTATGGTGCCATCATCTCCTACAGCATATCCCGTATTGGCATCTGTAAAACAGCAGGAATAGAAGGAATCGGTCAGGCCTGTATATTCAGCTACCCAGGTCGCACCTGCGTTAGTTGTTTTCAGGATTGTTCCTTCCTTACCCAGTGCAAATCCGTTATTGGCATCCAGGAAGTACACGTAATTCAGGTCATAGGTTATTCCCGAGCTGAGTGTGTCCCAGGAACTGCCCCCATTGTATGTTTTTAAGATTTTTCCTTCAAGCCCGACGGCATAGCCGACATCCCCGCTGGTAAAGAAAATAGATGCCAGGTCCCTGTCGGTGCCCGTATTCATAGCAGACCAGGTGGTTCCGGCATCAACCGATTTGATTAAAGTGCCGTTGGCCCCGGCAAGTATGATGGTATTGGTGACAAGGTATTCTCCTGCTAAAAGATCCCGGCCGGTCACGGAAGCCAGGTTTGTCCAGGTATCGCCTGCGTCGGGAGTCCGGATAATTGTTCCAAGGTTCCCAACTGAGAACCCCGTATCGGGACCTGTGAAACATGTGGATGTTAAAAGTTTTGATGACCCGGTATTCAGCAGGGTCCAGATGTTACCTGCATTGGTAGTTTTAAGGATGCCGCCGAACCCGGTGATGTAGCCTGAGTTTTCATCAGTAAAACTGATGGACATCGGGAGGAAACTCTGATCCCAGCTCTGAAGTTTCCAGTCAGCCCCCCCGTTCAAGGTTTTCATTATAATGCCGTCGGCAGCGAGGGGATAACTACCGCCTGCAGCATAACCTGTATTGGCATCGGTAAAATAAACCGTTTTCAGGTTAGCCACATTCCCGCTGATCTGGGTGGCCCAGCTCTGGCCCCCGTCAATGGTTTTAAGGATCACTCCCTTGTCGCCGGCAGCGAAGGCTGTGTTTCCATCGAGGATAAAAAGCGATTTCAGGTTCACATCGGTACCTGAAGGAAGTACCTGCCAGTGGGCACCGCCGTCGGTCGTTTTAATGATCAGGCCAAGATCCCCGGCTGCAAAACCGGTATCCGCATTAAGAAAGCAAACTGAATACAGGCTTTTATAGATGCCGGTGGAAAGGGCTGTCCAACTGGCTCCTTCATTTGAAGTTTTTAACATTGTTCCGTATAATCCTACCGCGAACCCTTCCATTGCATCGGGAAAGGAAACAGACAGAAGGTTATTGGCTGTAACTACGGGCAGGCTGGTCCATGTGACCCCTCCGTTGACGGTTTTTACAATCGCCCCTCCGTTCCCGACAGCAAAACCCGTCTCCGGGCTGGTGAACGTGACGGAATTCAGGGTGTTTGACTGGGGTTTTGGATTAAGCCATTGCCAGTCCTGGGCTTCTGCCTGGTGCAAAACAAAGAGCAGTGACAGCAGAATTAAAACTTTTTTCATTGTTCTGTGTTTTTCATGGCAGGGGGATGCCATTTATTTAATATCCCAAACATCCCCGCTGTTCAGCAGGTCGTCAACATTTTTAATCGGGCTGGTTTCCTTTGCATATTTGATCTGCTCTTCCACCATATCGTCATAAGTTGGGAACATGGCTGAACGGATCACTCCAAAAACCATCGGGAAGTGGGGAGGGGCAAGTTTCGCCAGCATCAGGTGGATGCCGGGATCCTGGTTGTATGCATCGTGAATTAGGATGTCATCAGCAGTCACACCGTTTTTACCTATTTCAACAACTTCAAGCATGGTGTCCTTCAGGATCAGACCCTTCTCGTTATTTTTGCCCCATGTCATCGGCTGCCCGTTCTTCACGTTCAGCATATTCTCATCCTTGCTTTCCTTGCCGATTACATCATTGTGCGCCTTATCGGCGAAGATGATGCAGTTCTGCATGATCTCGATGATGGAAGTGCCGTCATGTTTTGCAGCTTCGAACATGGCTTCGGTCATCATGGTGATATTGTTGTCAGGAACGCGGGCATAGAATGTGCCCTGTGCTCCCATGACAAGTTCGCCAACGTTGAACGGATGTTCAATGGTTCCCTGGGGAGAGGTCTTGGTGACCTTGCCCATGGGGGTGGTGGGGGAATACTGTCCCTTGGTCAGCCCGTAGATCTGGTTATTGAACAGAAGGATATTGATATCTACGTTACGGCGGATGACGTGAATGAAATGGTTCCCGCCGATTGCCAGCGAGTCCCCGTCGCCCGTAGCCATCCAGACGCTGAGCCTGGGGTTTGCAATTTTAACGCCGGTAGAAATGGCCGCAGCCCGGCCATGGATACCATGGATACCATATGTGTTGACATAGTATGGGAATCGCGATGAGCAGCCGATACCTGACACCATGCAAAAGTTCTCTTTACGGTAACCAATTTTCGGGAATACTCTTTCCACTGCGGCAAGAATGGCATGAGCGCCGCAACCTGCGCACCATTTTACCATCTGGTCGCTTTCAAAATCGGTTTTGGACAACTGAACGGTGGAACGTTCGATGGTTGTATTTACGAAATCCATATTATTTTTCCTCCAGGATTTGGTTGAATTTTTCAGTTAACTCATTGATCATGAATGGTAATCCCTGAACCTTATTGAACTGTGAAATGTTCGGCATCGGGAATTTCATCCTCAGGTAGTTCACGAATTGTCCGCTGTTGAGCTCGCAAACAACGATCTTTTTAAAGCCTTTCAGGACTTTTTCGGTGTTTTTCGGGAGCGGGCTTATATATTTGAAATGGGCATGGCTGATGCTTTTGCCTTCAGCCTGTGCAAGCTTGACTGCAGAATGAACAGCTCCGAAGGTGCCGCCCCAGCTGATTACGAGGAGGTCGCCTTTTTTATTGCCGTCGATTTCCTGTTCCGGGATAAAATCTGCGATTTTTTCAACTTTGGCGGCACGAAGGTCGACCATAAGCTGGTGGTTCATGGGGTCCATTGAGACCACGCCGGTGATATTTTCTTTTTCAAGTCCGCCTATCCGGTGGCGCAGACCTTCGGTTCCCGGAAGGGCCCACTGGCGCACCAGTGTTTCTGCATCCCGTTTGTAGGGCTTGTAATTTTTATCATTAGCCTCGGCGATGGGAGGTTTGATGGGAGGCAGGTCTTTTACTTTTGGAATGCGGAAAAGCGCAGATCCGAAGCCAAGGTAACCATCGGTAAGAAGTATTGCCGGGGTCATATGTTCCATCGAAAGTTTGGCTGCAGTATAAGCCATATAAAAACAATCATCGGGTGTTGATGCCGCAATAATTATAATAGGGCCTTCGCCGTTTCTTCCAAAAAGGGCCTGCATAAGGTCAGATTGTTCAGATTTTGTGGGAAGCCCTGTTGATGGGCCTCCACGCTGAACGTCGACGATGACCAGGGGAAGTTCGGTGATAAGGGCGAGGCCGATAGCTTCACTTTTCAGGGAGAGGCCGGGGCCAGAAGTGGTGGTGCAGGCCAGGGAACCTGTATATGAAGCCCCAATGGCTGAACAGATACCGGCTATTTCATCCTCTGCCTGGAAAACTTTTGCCCCGAGTGATTTATGTTTTGAAAGTTCCATCAGGATCTCGGTAGCGGGGGTGATGGGGTAAGAGCCAAGGAAAAGCGGGCGGCCCGATCTCTCGGAAGCTGCAAGCAGGCCCCATGCCGTAGCAATGTTCCCGGTGATGTTGCGGTAACGGCCTTTAGCCATTTTGGCCGGGCCGACCTGGATTACCGATTCGAGAGCTTCAATGGTTTCGGCATAATTGTACCCGGCCTGGATTACAATTTTATTGATCTCGACGATTTTAGGATTCTTTTTAAACCTTTCCTCGAAATATTTATAAGCCAGTGTGATTTCGCGGTTGAAAATGAAATACAGGATACCAAGTGCGAACATGTTTTTTGAACGTTCAGCCGTTTTGGTATCGATACCCGAGTCCTTCAGGCTCTCTTTGGTCATGGCGGTGATTGGAGCCTTGATCATGCGGTAAGCATCGAGGCTGTGGTCTTCCAGTGGGTTTATTTTATACCCTGCCTTTTCTATGCTTTTTTCATCAAAAGCATCGGTGTCGACCAGGATGGTTGCACCTTTTTTGGCCCATTTGAGGTTCGACTTTAGTGAAGCCGGGTTCATGGAGACAAGGACGTCGACCATATCGCCGGTTGTAAAGATCTTTTCGGAGCCCATATGGACCTGGAAGCCGGAAACCCCTGCGACGGTATTATGCGGGGCCCGTATTTCTGCTGGAAAATCAGGGAAGGTGGCGAGGTCATTCCCGGCCATGGCGGCCGAATCGGAAAATACGGAACCTGAAAGCTGCATGCCATCGCCGGAATCGCCGACGAACTTCACAACTACGCTTTCCTTCTCAACAATTTGTCTTTTAGTGTTAGGCATCGTTATGTGTTTTAAGAGTGTGCGAAGTTACAAAAATATCTCGCCCATCCCCCTGTTAAAAAATTCACATCCGGCGTTTTTCCGGTTTATCAAAAATGTTTATCTTTGCAGCGGAAAAAGAAATTACTAACCAGGCCTGCCCTCCGGCAGGCATAAATTTAACATGTCATGGCTTACAAGATTAATGAAGATTGCACTGCTTGTGGAACCTGCATCGATGAGTGCCCAGTTGAAGCGATTTCCGAAGGTGATATCTATAAGATTAACCCCGAAACCTGCACCGATTGCGGAGCATGCGCTGATGTATGCCCTGTAGAAGCGATTCATCCTGAATAAGACACACAGGATTTAAAAAGTACGGGCGGCTCATGCAATGAGCCGCCCGTATTGTTTATACATAATATTAATGTTCAGGCACCTTCCACTTTCAGTGCCAGGGTTTCCCCGTCGAAGACGGCATATGTGAAATGGGTTAGCCAGTCACCCAGGACTACCTGGACTGCTTTTTCAGATATTTGGGTTTCCACCGGGTAATGGTAATGTCCGTATACCAGGTAATCGAGTTCAGGATGCTGTTTGATCAGCCCTTCAGAATGGAAGCGGATTCTTTCGTTGATCAGCCTCAGGTTTCTTTCTTCCTCTGTTTTTTCTTTCTGCATTGCTGCATTCCGGCTTTTTCTTGACCAGAACAAAGCCATACTGATACCCAGGTCAGGATGGATCAGGCTGAAAAGCCATTGGTTGATCCTGCTGGCAAAGACTTTTTTGATGAACTTATAACCATGGTCGCCGGGGCCCAGGCCATCTCCATGAGCCAGGTAAAAGTTCTTCCCGTTAAAGGTCCGGAACTCCGGTTCCCTGTGAAGCAATATCCCAACCTCTTCCTGGAGGTACGAAAACGCCCACATATCATGGTTCCCCCTGAAGAGGTGAACCGGGATCCCCGAATCGGTTATCCCTGCAAGCATACCCAGCAGACGGGTGTAACCCCGGGGAACAGTCGTCTTGTATTCAAACCAGAAATCGAAAAGATCGCCCATCAGGTATATTTCACTTGCATCCTTACGGGCCATATCAAGCCAGCGTACAAGCTTTTTCTCCCTCTCGAGGCTTTGCAGGCGATCGGGGATGCCCAGGTGAAAATCCGATGCGAAGTATATCTTACCGTTCATATTCAGTACAAATATCGGAAAATTTATCTGGTTTGTTTTTTCACGGCTTCCATTTCCCTTTCCCTGATTATCCTGTTATGATGGAAAACTGCATGCTTGTTTCCCGGAAATGACCTTCCCAGGGAGCTGTCAATCTTCAGAAAGTAAACAGAATCATTGTGAAACGTAAGCACAGGACTTGTCCCGATGCCCTGGTTAAGGATCAGAAGGGAGGTTAAGCTGTTAAGATGCCTGTTGACATATTCAGTTTCAAGTGTATGCTGATTTTCCCAGACTGGCTTGAAGGACTCATCCAGTTTTTTCGAGAATCCGGCAAAATCAGGATCGCCCTGATGTGATAACAGGCTGCTTTGAAGGGAGTCGTATACTCTGCGGTTCCTGAAAGTCGCATTAAAAAATTTTTTCATGTCGCTGCTGGATGGCGATCCTGTGATGATCACATCCTCAAGATGTGATATCCCCCCTGACTTAATCCCAACCGTATCGCCAGGCCTGAGTTCGAAGATCAATATGTTGTTCGGCGGAAGGCTTAGCAGGTATAGCCCGGGTTCTTTTAAATTTAAATGAAAAGAGAAATCTCCGGATTTGCCGATGATCACAGAGTCAATCACGACAGAATTTGAAGGCCCCACTTCCACCAGTTTCATAAGTTCACCAGGGACTCCCCTGATGTTTCCGGCGACCTTCGTATTGCCTTCCCTTGCCGTCTGGCAGGAGACGATGATCAGCAGGATTAGCATGGAAAATATCAGCCTTTTCATTTTAATTCAAGTTTGATCTTAGAAACCAGAAACCTGTCGATAGGAAACGTAAAATCCTCCTCTTTTAGTTCGCTAATTTTCAGCCACCTGAAACTTTGAGCCCCGTCAACTGCGGGTATGTCATTTTTAATTTCAGTTGTTTTGAACCTATAAGGTTTATCGATTTGCAGGGTATAATACACGTTAAACAACTGCATATCTGTCGGCAGCAGGGTAGTGGGCTGGTAAAAATCGGTCGTATAGAAATGTGAGATATCACGGATCCCCGAGTCCAGTTCTTCCCTGAATTCCCTTTTCAGGCAATCTATGGTCCCTTCGCCGAATTCAAGTGCACCTCCGGGGAATTTGGTCATGAACATGCCCAGACGGAACTCGTCGGTAACCAGGATCATGCCATCCGCAGTGAACAGGCCATAGACCCTGATATTAAAGCGTTTTTCATTCATCTGCATTTCTTTCTTTCAGGTATGTTTCACAGCTCTTGTGATCTGCCTTTTTCCCGGGGGGCCGGGGATCTTTTCCACGATGAATCCGGAGGCTCTCAATGCCCTTATCACATCGCCCTTCACGGAATAGGTTGTGAGAATGGCCCCGGGTTTCATTGAGAGGAACAACTTCAGGAAGATCTCTTTTGTCCATAATTCCGGCTGGGTCGAAGGGGAAAATGCATCAAAGTAAACAAGATCGAAGGTTTCAACGGGAGGAGAGTATTCCTCGAGTCTATTATGAATTTTATGAAGGCGGAAGAGGTTTGTGATCTCCTCCGGCTTTCCCCATGGGGCAAGGTGCAACTTTTCATAGATGTCTTTGTGACCTGGTGTACAAAGCATATCAGGATAATTCAGCTGTCGCCACAGACCCCTTTCAAGGGGATAAGCTTCGATTGCAGTATATTCGAACTTTTTCCCCTGTCGTTCTGCCTCAAGCAAGGTGAGCAGGGCGTTCAGGCCTGTGCCGAAACCGACCTCGAGAACGTTGATAGTGCCTGTTGCCGGGTCAAGATGGGAGAGCCCGGCTTCGATGAACACATGCATTGACTCCTGCACAGCTCCATGAGAAGAATGGTAACTTTCGTTCAGTGCGGGAACAAATATCGTATCAGACTGGTCACCGGTGGATACAATCCTCAGGTTCAAAGGATGGATGATTTACTTGGTATCACTGAGTTTTTTAATTGTTACTCTCCGGTTTTGCTTTCGCCCGTCGCTTGTTTTATTTTCGGCGATCGGCTGTGTGTCGCCCAGACCTTTGCACTGGATACGTGTATCTTCAATCCCTCTTTCAACCAGGGCGTCCCTTATGGCTTCCGCCCTTTTCATTGAAAGTTTCAAATTCCCGTCGGCAGTGCCTGTATTATCGGTATGCCCTTCAATGACTATACTCACCTTTATTTCTTCATTGAGGAATTCGGTAAGTTCATGGATTACCGGAGTGCTTTCGGCCTTTACTTTTGCTGATCCCGGGTCGAAATATATACCATAAATATTGATGAAACCTTTGGAATCAAGTTCTTTTTTCATGGCCGATTCGTCTTTGACCGGGGCGGTAACCTTAGGGGCAGGCGTTTCGGTACGGGCAAGCCTGAACCCGAAATCAGCCTGGGAAGAATTGGGAAAATCATTGTTGCGGTATGTTGTCCTCAGTGATGTCTCAGCGCTGCCCCAGGAGCCGCCCCTGACTACTTTTCTGCGGCCCTGGTCGGGTCCCCGGGGATTTTCTTTCGGGCTGTCGGTGTAATAATAGGCATTGTACCAGTCATAGCACCACTCCTGCATATTCCCGCTCATATCATAGATCCCCAGCTCATTAGCCCGTTTCGTTCCGATGTTGTGGCTCTTGAACCCGGCATTTTTACTGAACCAGGCGACTTCCTCGGCAATATTGCTGCCGCTGTAAATAAAATGCCCCGATTTTGTTCCGCCTCTAGCAGCAAACTCCCATTCGGCAGCGGTTGGGATGCGGTAAGTTTTACTGGTTTGTTTTGATAACCAGTCACAATATGCGTTTGCATCATTCCAGCTGATAAAAGAGACCGGGAGCATTGAATCCTTTTCCGGAATTTCCACCCCGATGGAGATGGAATGCCAGTTCTTTCCGGGTCTTGCTTTTGTCTGGCTGAGATCGGTTTTATACAATTCAGCCAGTTTTTCAGCATCGGTGACATATTTTGTATCCTTGACAAACCTCCGGAATTCGCTTATCGTCACTTCATATTTACCAATAGAATAATTATCAACAAATACCTCGTGCATGGGCTTTTCATCACTCCCACCGGTATTTGAGCCCATGTTAAACGTTCCCCCTTCAACGAAGACCATTTCTGGCTGATTTGAAGATTTCTGCTGTGCAATGGCAATTGGCTGGTAAAGGGCCATTATAACTGAAGCGAGTAATAAGGATTTCCTGTACATAGGCTTTTTATTTAATACGAATTTAATAAATTATCTATGTAAACCTGATCCGGGATTCGGGATGCAGGATATTACCATAACCTTACATATTTATTGGGGTTATATTCGTGCATTAAAGCATATATCGTCTCAAACACATTTTCGGCATTAGGATTTGAGAAATAGTCGCCGTCGTTGCTGTATGCCGGGCGGTGGTCTTTCGAAGTGAGTGTTCTCGGTTCTATATCAAGATACCTGTATCCTTTCTGATCCTCCAGCACTTTTTGCATCATATAAGCGGTGGCGCCACCGGGGACGTCCTCGTCGAAGAACACTATCTTGCTTGTTTTCTTCAGCGACTGTACAATCGTTCCCGGTATATCAAACGGTACCAGTGACTGTACGTCGATGAGTTCAACCGAGATGTTGAAATCTTTAAGCTGGTTAACGGCTTCCTGGGCAATTCTCACACATGAACCATAGGTAACAAGGGTAAGGTCGCTTCCTTCGTTAAGTATTTCGGGCACGCCGAGGGGGATGCGGAACCTTCCTATATTAGCCGGCAACCTCTCTTTAAGGCGGTAACCGTTCAGGGGTTCGATGATGAGGGCCGGGTCATCCGAGGCGATCATGGTATTATAGAAGCCTGCAGCCTGTGTCATATTCCTTGGGACGAGTACATGAACACCCCTGATCGAGTTGATCACCATGCTGAGAGGCGAGCCCGAATGCCATATCCCGACCAGCCTGTGGCCACGGGTAGAAATGATCATCGGTACTTTCTGACCTCCTTTGGTACGGTACTGGGTTGTGGCAATATCGTCGCTCAGGACCTGTAACCCATACAAGAGGTAATCAAAATACTGAATTTCTGTAACCGGCCTCAATCCGCGTAAAGCGAGCCCAAGGCCCTGGCCGAGGATGGTCAATTCCCTGATGCCGGTATCGAAGACCCGGTTTTCGCCATACTTTGCCTGCAGGCCTTCAAGGGTTTGATTTACACCGCCAATTTTACCGACATCCTCCCCGAAGTACATCATAAGAGGATTGTTCTTCAAAAGATAATCATTGTTGGCGACAAGGACTTCACGTCCGGTGACCACAGGTGAATCTTCATTGAATACCGGGGGAACGCTTTCCACTTTCAGGGCAGCCTGGGCCGATTCACTGTAAAGATGCGAACTGTAACGGTCAAAATTAAGTCTCTTCTGCTCATCCATCCATTGTTCCAGGTCGGCTTTCATGGGCTTTTTCATGCTGCACGTCGTACATACATCCCTCAGTATTTTCTTTGCTGAGGATATGATGTCCTTGCGGATAGGCTCAGCAACCATTTGAAGGTCGGCAACGATCTTATCGATACGGTCCTGCTTTTTGCAGGGACAATGGCTTGTTTTTACAACTGAAACCAGGTGCTCCCTTTCGGCTTTGATAGGTGCCTGGTATGCTTTCCATGCATTATCCCGGGCCGATCGGGCGGCTCTCACCGACTCGGCTTCTATGGCGTCGAGTTCAGCGGCAGTGGCCATGCCGCTGCCAACGGCCCATTCACGCATTTTAACAATGCAATCGAATTCTTTCTCCCAGGCAAGGCGTTCGGCCGACTTGTACCTTTCATGCGATCCGGATGTGGAATGCCCCTGTGGCTGAGTAAGCTCGGTAACATGAAAAACCACGGGTACATGATCTTTACGGCAAATCGCTATCCCCTCCTCAAACATATCGAGCAGGGCCGGGTAATCCCATCCTTTGCAGGTATAAAGCAAGATGCCGCCCGGCTTGTCCTTGTCCTTAACAAAGCCTTTAAGCACTTCAGAAATACTTTCCTTCGTTGTCTGGTATTTCTTGGGTACGCTGATCCCGTATCCGTCGTCCCATACAGCAAGTGCCATAGGAACCTGCTGCACCCCGGCAGCATTGATCGTTTCCCAGAAATGACCTTCTGAAGTTGAGGCATCGCCAATCATCCCGAAGGCAACTTCATTACCGTTCACAGTGAATTTTTTCCCGGCCTCCTGCATCTCCCTGCTGTTCCTGAATGTTTTCGAAGCCAGCGCAAGCCCGAGCAAACGCGGCATCTGGGCTGCAGTGGGAGAGATGTCACCCGAAGAATTCTTTTGTTTTGTAAGGTCTTTCCATTCCCCGTTTTCATCCAGGCTCCGGGTTGCGAAATGATTGTTCATAAGCCTGCCTGCATTGTCGGGGTTCCTGGTAAGGTCGGTATCGCCGTATAGATGTGCAAAGAACCTTTCCTTATCCGACAAACCCGCGGCCATCATAAAAGTTTGTTCACGGTAGTACCCTGCCCTCCAGTCACCAGGCTTGAAAAATTTGGCCATGGCAATCTGCGGAACTTCTTTCCCGTCGCCGAAGATCCCGAAATTGGCTCTTCCGCCAAGGGCTTCACGGCGACCCAGAAGGCTGATCTGCCTCGATTCACAAGCCAGCCTGTAATCGGCCAGAACTTCTTCTTTATTGAATTTCCTGTTATGTTTCATTATTCTTGATTGTTAAAGCCAAATTGATACAAGATGACTGGATATCTGGATATCCGGATATCCGGATATCCGGATATTAAGAATTCCAGTTTCAAGTGTAACCAGCCATCGGTATTTAATAATTCTCTCCAAGAACTTCGAAGTATGCCTGGGGATGCTGACATGCCGGACAGTTTTGAAGGGCTTTAACCCCAAAATGGATGTATCCGCATTTCCTGCAGACCCAGTATACCTTTTCTTCTTTTTCGAAAACCCTGTTCTTTTCCATGTTGTTCAGGAGTTTCCGGTAGCGTTTTTCATGATGCTGCTCTACCTGCGTGATTAGTTTATAGGCCGTTGCAATTTTCGGAAAACCTTCTTCTGCTGCAATCCGGGCAAATTCAGGATAGAGTTCAGTCCATTCCTCTTTTTCACCATCGGCTGCGGCTTTCAGGTTTTCAGCCGTGGTCCCTATGCTTCCGGCGGGATAGGTGGCCGTTATTTCAACCGGCCCGCCTTCCAGGAACCTGAAGAATATTTTTGCATGGGATTCTTCATTCAGGGCTGTTTCCATAAACAGGGCGGAAATCTGCTCGTATCCCTCTTTTTTAGCCTGCTTTGAGAAGAAAGTATAACGGTTCTTGGCCTGTGATTCACCTGCGAAGGATTTCAGCAGGTTCTTTTCGGTACGGGTTCCTTTGATCGATGTTTCCATTTTAACTGAGTTTATAACAAAGGTAATTTAAGTAACGACTTACTCAGCAATCATGAGTACACAATTTAAATTTACGCAGGGCGGGAAAACACAGCAAACAGCAAAGCAGGATTTCCTGCATCCTTTTTGTTCAATCCATCGGGATGTAATCTTCCTTGCCGACACTGCAAATCGGGCAAACCCAGCCGGAGGGAATGTCTTCAAAAGCTGTTCCGGGGGCTATTCCCGAATCGGGATCCCCGCTTGCGGGGTCATACACATGGCCGCAAACCGTGCATTTGTACTTTTTCATTTTTTGTTTTCTATCCAGTTAATGATTTTTTCGCAGTCGGGAAGATCTCCGGGAGGAACCATGCCTGCCAGTTTCCCGTTTTCATCGATCATGAATTTCTGAAAATTCCATTTCACAGGTGCATCCATTACCCCATTCTCTTCTTTGCTGGTAAGCCACTGGTAAAGAGGATCAATATCCTTCCCTTTAACTGAGATCTTTGCCATCATCGGAAAAGTAACTCCGTAATTTTTAGTGCAGAATTCCCTGATCTGGTCGTTGCTGCCCGGTTCCTGCGACAAAAAGTTGTTAGCAGGGAACCCTATGATTACAAAGTTTTTATCGGCATACTTCTTGTAAATCTCTTCAAGCTGGGCATACTGGGGCGTATGTCCGCACTTAGAGGCAGTGTTAACAACCAGCACTTTCTTCCCTTTGAGAGATGCGAGATCAAAGGGTTGTCCTTCGAGGGTTGTAACCTTGAAATCATAAAATGATTTACCGGTTTGCGCATTAGATATAGTTGTCATTGCTAGAAATGCTATAATCAGGTTAAGTAACTTCATAAGATTAAATTTATCGGTTTATTCAGGCTGCAAAGGTAAATAAATTATTTCTATTTATAATTATTCTAAATTATTCGTAAATTTGCAGGGTGAAACTATTGCTCAAAATACGAAAACATTACCTCGTCACTACCATTACAATCGTAGCGATCCTGGCAATTTTAACGGTCATCACGATCAATCAGCATTTAAACATGACATCAATGGAAAACAAAGTAATCAAAGAAGGATCAAAGGCTCCTGATTTCACCCTCCCTTCGCCTGACGGCAGCATGGTAAGCCTGTCGCAGTTTATCGGCAAGAAAAAAATCGTTCTTTTCTTTTATCCGAAAGATGAGTCTTACGGATGTACAAAGGAGGCATGCAGTTTCAGGGATAATTACGAGGTCTTCAAGGAAGCCGGAGCCGAAGTGATCGGTATCAGCGCCGATGACCAGGCTTCTCACAAATCTTTTGCCGACAATCACAAACTCCCGTTTATTTTGCTTTCCGACAAGGACCATAAGGTTGCAAAATTGTATAACGTTGGAAAAACCCTGGGTTTGATCCCGGGCAGGGCAACATATGTGATAGACAGCCAGGGGATCATTAAAAAGATATTCTCTTCGCAATTCAGTTTTGAGAAACATATTGATGAAGCCCTGAATATCCTGAAAAAGTAAGGGGCCTTCCCTCTTTTTCTAAATGGGATTTCAAGTCAGTAAGGGAAGGCCTTGAGAAACAGATCAGAACATTTTTTAAAATTTTACTATTAACGCCAGCATACCAAGGGCAATCAATACCATACCGGTAACAGCTTTTTCATGGTGCTCCATGAAACCTGACCTGAATGTTCTGCTTCCTTTCATGCCCAGGTATACCAGGGACACCATGAGAACTATGGTTGTAATCATATAGACAGCCGATACAATGAGTATCCCTGCCCAGCCGATTGTCCCGGCCTGGAAGTAGTATGCCTCGATTTCCACACAAGGCGTCAAAAACATTGCAATACTTAGCGGAGTGAGTATTGTGAACCATCTTGTTCTGTTAAAACCAGCTTCAGGGATAACCGGGTTCGTTTCATGCCGGTGGCGAAGGTGAAGAAAATCGATGATTATATAGACTATGCCTAAGGCGATCAGTATTGCAGGAGCAATGGTTTCTGATATTGCAGAATAGCTGGCCGAGAGCTTATACCCAATAACCCCAACGATAATTCCGACAATGACTGTACTGAGTGTATGGGCGAACCCGGTAATGATGGTTGCCAGCAAGGTCTGATACGGCGTCCATTTCTCTGTTTTACCAACCGCGATCAGAGGCAGCCAGTGATTCGGGATTAAAGCGTGGATTGTGCTTAAAATAAAACTTCCAATGAATATCTGGTACATGCTTTATGAGTTGAAAGATGTAAAATGCGTCTGGATCATTTTTCAAGAAGGAAATAGGTTCCCCCGTTAATTTCAGCTTCTTCTATCAGTTTTAGATTTGCCTTCACGAATAGTTTCTTCCATTGTTGTTTTGAAGTCAGCATAAGCGACAGTACATTAAGGATAGCGAAGGATGAGAGGGTTGGAGTCAGAACAATCATCAGCATCCTCCCGTTCGGTTTGAGGATGCGGTTGATTTCCATCAGCGCATTGAGTTTCTGGTCCCCGAGATGATCGATCATATAGGAACTGATAACCGCATCATATGTTCCTTGCGGAAATCCGGTACCGGTGATATCACCCTGAATTATTTCTACCCTGTCACTGATGCCTGCCAGTTTCAGGTTTTTCTCAAGAAGCGTATTCCCTCCCCCGGCAATATAATCGGAGTTAAAAAGGTCGAATGCGGTGATCTTCCCGGAACAGACTTTGCTTAAAGCAATTGTTGAACGCCCGGCGCCGCAGCCTGCGTCGAGGATGCGGCTATTCTCACCTTTTACTGATAAGCTGACCCATGGAAGTGTAATGTAGCTTGTATTCTTGGCCGAACGAACCACCAGGTTGCCGATGAAGAAGTTTATTGACATAAGGACCAGGAAAAAAGCCAGGAGCTGAAGACCGGGGAAAGTCAGGTACATATGAACCGCTGCGGCAAGGAATACAACTGAAACAACCCAGAACCCGTTTAACCAGCCGATGCTCCATCCAGCATTAAACTTTTTGCTCTCATTTTCTTTATGAAACATCACCTTAAGCCGGTCTTTAAGCTTTGAGGGCAATACTACTGCAAGTGACAGTGATAGCACGAGTAAAATTGCTATATGAATAAGGACAACTCCGAACGTTATCCCTGCCAGCCATTTCATTTGCGGCATCATTGCCAGGATCATAACTGAAGCAATGATGCCAATAACTGCAACAATTTTTCCATGACCCATCATCGAAAACCAATGTCGATTTTTCATTTTGCTATCCTCCGATAATAATAAATATTAATGTTCCCCAATGAGAAGTTCAAAGGGTGAATAGAACCCGGGTGAGCTCAGGCAGGTTTAACAGGGATGAATATCTGGCGTTGTATGCTTTCGTATGGTTTCAATGCCGGGTTCTCTGAATATAATTCAAACCCGGTAATCTCGGCGATCTGGTAACCCGACTGGTCCAGCCAGCCATGCCTGAAGGCAGCCAGGCTCCTGAAAACACCCTGAATCGTTCCTTTCATAGAATAGCTGGCATATCTGCCATCAGGAATTATAACCGAACCGATTTCTTTTGACAAAGAAACCCCTTCGGGTACCGAGATGCAGGCCCTGAACCTGCATTTCCCGAATTCGGTAAAGAACGGCAAATCCAGGAAAACACCTATGAATTGTGTTTCTTCGGTGATCAGGCCCCTGGGCTCAGACCAAAGGGTTAATGCTTTAAATGTTTTCGCAATTGCATCTTCGTCGCCAAGATGAGAATCCAAAAAAGCTACTTTCAAAGAACGGAGTGGTTTAATCTCAATATTCATCCCCGGAACCGAAACCGCATCTTCTTTCCAGGCTAAATTCAGGCTCCAAAAGTCGGAAGGATTGAGGTCGGGAAATTTGCTTTTGTTGGGTTTCAATGTGCCAATCTTGCTGATTTCATCAAATGAAAGCGAACGGAACCCTTCCGGGGTTGTGCCATAATAATTCTTAAAGGCCCTGATAAAGGTAGAAGGGGATGAAAATCCGCTTTGAAATGATGCATCACTTACACTCAGGCCGGGGTATAGCTTAAGATAATGGGCAATACGCTCCATCCGGAGACGCATGATATATTGTTTCGGGGATTCCCCTACGACCAGTGAAAATATCTTTTGAAAATGAAAAGGTGAGAAGAATGCTACGGCAGAAAGTTTTTCAAGGGAAAGATCCTCCGCCAGGTTCTCCTGAATAAATGCGAGTACCTTCCTGATCCTTGCGTAATATTCTTTTTCTTTATGATTTTCAGGGGGGTGATGCATCTTTTAATACGAAAGTTTAAAATTTTTCAAAGATACCTAATCCAAATAATGCAAAATCATATTTTACGGGGTCTGCACTATCGAGTGCCCTTAACCTGGTATCCAATTCATGTAAAGCTCTTGAATCATTCTGTTTTCTCTGAAGCAGTCCCAGCTTTCGGGCCACATTCCCTGAATGGAGATCAAGGGGGCAGGAAAGCTTTGATGGGGAAACGGATCTCCATAAACCAAAATCGACCCCGGCTCTATCATTTCTGATCATCCACCTCAGAAACAGGTTTATTTTTTTTGCCGCCGAGCCTTTGTCAGGGTCTGCAATATGTTTTACTGTTCTTTTTACATGCGGGATCTCAAAAAAGACCTCATGAAGCCGGTGGATGGCAGGTTGCAATGAATCGCCGGTTTGAAATCTGGTAAAAATGCCTTCCAGCCCTTCCTTCTCAGTATAAATATATTTTAAGGCTTTGATGAAATGTATAAAATCTGCTGAATTAAACGTCCGGTGGACAAAACTCTCTGCTTTCTCCAAATGGCGATCCTTATGATTAATGACAAAATCATAAGGTGAATCGCTCATCAGGGCCATCATTCGGAGAGAGTTCAGAATAATCATTTTCCGGTTCCCCCATGCAATGGAAGAGGCAAGGAAACCTGAAATTTCAATGTCTTCCTTTAAAGTATACCGGTGCGGAATTGAAACCGGGTCGGTTTCAATGAACGAAGGAGTATTGTACTGACGATATTTGGCTTCAAGAAACTCCCGGAGCTCTGTAAAAGAAAGGTTGTTCAACAGAGGGAAATTAATTCAGGACCTGAACTGCCTGGATCAGTCCTTTCCCTATGTCGATTGCTTTTTCGTTATCGGGGATAAGTTTGTGATGGCGTGCTGGAAGTGATTTCTCCAGCCCTTTATGAATGAATTCAG
>JBAXIO010000013.1:0-121404 GCA_037138335.1 Bacteroidota bacterium | reverse complement strand
TTGCCCTGGAGAAATTGAAGGCTTCAACCACTGTTTTGCTGGCCGAGGCCAATAAGAAGCTTGAAGATGCCTATGAAAAAGTCGCTGGTACTGTCAGAAACCTGAACCTGCTTTCCGTTCAGGAGAAAAAGGATCTTCAGGAAAAGATCGACCTGACCATTAAACAGGCAGAAGCTGAACTACTTTTGATGCAGGCAAAACAGAAATCTATTGGCGAAGCGGCAGCAAAACCAACGATCCTTCAAAGAGTTTGGAATACTGTCAAAGGTGCCGCCAGCCCGGGCGGTGCTGCTATGGCTGTGGCCGACAATGCCATTGATGCCCAAGAGAACCGCACCGAAGCAACAAAGCCCTATGATGAAGGGATCAAAAAACTCCAGGATAAAATATTACAGTTCAAGGATGCAAAACAATCCCTTAGCGATGTGCTCAATGCTGAAAGCATCGGTGATAAAATCGTCGGGGAATCGCTCGACAACCTAGAGGCAAAACTTTCAAAATACCAGATTGCCCTGAAAGCATCTGTTGCTGGTTCGGAGGATTTTATCCGGGTCCAGGGCAAGATAAAGGATCTGAATAAAAAGATTCAGTCATTCGATAAATCAGATCCATCCACTGGGACTCCGGCGGAAGTTGAATCGAAGGCAAAGAAACAGGCTGATTACCTTCTCGACATTAAGAAGCAACTGGCCCAGGCCAGGGCGGCTGTCACCGAAGGAGAAATGGACAGGGAACTGGCCATCGAGGAAGAAAAGCTGGCTGAACGCCTTGAAAAAATCAAAGGGAATTCTGCCGATGAAGTGGAACTCAGACGAGTTCTCACAGATCAGCTTATCGAAAAGCAAGACGAGATTCGCCTCAAATATGCGGAAAAGGAAATCCAGGCTCAATACAAAATAGACAAGGAAAAAGCGGATGCAAAAATGGAATCCATGGATAAGGATTCTGATGAGTATTTGCAGGCCGTCCTTGATTCGCTTCAAAAGGAAATGGAATATACGCTGTCGGTCACCAAGGCAACCGAGCAGCAGAAACAAGCCATCAAGGATACATTCGCCCAGAAAGGAACGAATGTCGTTGCAAAGCACAAGGATAATGATGACAAGAATCTTTTCGATTACCAGGAGCAGCTAAAGAGTCTGCGCCTGAAATCTGATATCGACCTGGCTGAAAAACAGGTCAAAATCCGCCTTGAGGTCGATGCAAAGTACCGGAAGATTCTTGAAGATAACATCAAGGATGAAGCCCGGACAGCCGAAATCAAAAAACAAATGGCAGAAGAGGTTGCTGCCAAACAAATTCAACTTTCCAAGGAAACCGCTTTAAGAGTCGCCGATGATGCGATCTCCCTGGCAAAAGGCGCTGTTGATGGCCTCTCTGCGATCTTCTCAATGCAGACTGATGCAGAAAACCAGCAGTTAAAGCAGGATGAAGAAGCTAATAACAAGAAGAAATCAAACTTGCAGGCACAGCTTGATGCAAAACTCATCACAAAGGCCCAGTACGATGCACAGGTCAGCAGAATGGATAAAGACCTGGACAAGAAACGCAAAAAGATGGAGCATGACCAGGCTGTGCGTAACAAAGAAGTTGCGTTGTTCAATGCCCTTATCAGCGTTGCCACTGCGGTTGCATCGGCGCTGAGTGCCGGTCCCGGGGTGGGGATCGTGCTCAGCATTATTACTGCTGCTCTTGGTGCCATCCAGATCGGTTATATCCTGAGCCAGAAGGTACCGGAAGCAGCCAAAGGCCGCTACTCGGTAATAGGCCAGGATGATAATAAACTTTACAAGGATGTTCCGCTGGTAAATTCTCCCCAAACTGGTTTGTATTCCACTCCAACACTGATCAGTGAAACAGGCCAGGAGATTGTCATTGATCCCAAAACGACAAAGAACCTGATGGTAAACTACCCCCATGTTATTGATGCGATAAATTTTGCAAGGGTTCCTCAAAGGGCCGTTGGCCGGTACGTGGATTCTCCGGCTGCTGGTCCGGCAGCATTACCGGCAGCAGTTGACCCTGAATTCATGGCCAGTATAAACCGGTTGAATTCTTTGATAGAGCAGGGAATTCCTGCCTTTATCTCCTACGAACATCTGAGGGAAACGACAAACCGGGTCAATGAAATCGAAGCCGAAGTATCAAAATAACTGTAGAAAATTATGCTTTCCATCCTGATTGGGGATCAATCCCTTGACTTGAACGATGATTTTTCAGTTTCCCTCAACCTCAAATCTCCGATCTTTAACGATGTTGGCGATTATTCCTTTCCTTTTAAGGTTCCTTCTACGGCAAGAAACGTATCAATCATGGGGTGGAAGAACCGGATCGCATCGACCCGGAGCATCTATGAGACTTTCGAAGGAAGTATCCGCTGGAACGGGATGGTTTTGTACACCGGTCAGATTAAGATCAAGACAGCCGGAGAAAAGACATTTGAAGGAACTCTTTATATCAACAAGGGGAATTTCAATTTCGAGGTGAAGGACATCTTTTTGAACCGGGTAGACTTGGGGATGATGAGCTTTGAAAGTGATCAGCAGGCGGTGGATTATTTTAATTGGTCGTTGACCCATTTTTATCCGGAGGTGGATTTTTCCATGCCGGAGATCAGCAACCCAACCTTTTATGATCCCCCGGCAACCAACCCGGAGCTATTGGCCTATAATTACATATTCCCGGATGGCTGGCTGCGCAAGTACACAACTGACGGGCAATGCAGAACCATTTTGACCCCTTTTCTTTACCTGAAATTCGTATTGAACAAGCTTGCCGAAATTTTCGGGTACCGGCTGCAGGATGAGTTTTTTACTTCCAGCATCGAACTTTCGCGCCTGGTTGTCTACAATTCAGTAAGCCTGAGCGAAGTCTTGTTCGGGCTGCAAAAGCTCTATTATTGTCGTCTTGTGCCAAATGTTAAGGTCAGCGAATTTATCGCAGGACTGGAGAAGTGGTTCAATTGTAGCTTTCATGTTGATACCCGGCAACGGGTTATCCGCATCGTCGGCAACAAAGAGGTGTTGCTTCGCTCGGAGATTGTTGAGTTTTCAAAGAATATCCTTTCGCTTACACAGGAGATCCCCGAACAGATTACCGGGTTCCGTTTCCTGCTGGGACCTGATGCAGGTGATATGGCATACCAGGCACAACTTGATGCTGAAAAAGGCATTACAGAAATGATTAAAGGGGCTGTTCAGCATTTTTCTGATATCCCCCCGTATCCGTTTACTTGGCTTGGAGACATCTATTATGTAGTGGAAACGAATACCTGGTGGCAGTTGGCTGTAAATCCCTATACATTTCTGATTGAATGGCAACAACTGCCCAGCGGGCCGATGCTCACCGATAAGTTCTTCTACAAATGGGGGGATGAGAAAAATAAGTTCGAAACGATTTTTTCCTCCTTGCCGGATAAGTACATTTCGGTGAACTGCGGAAACCTGGGAGCAGATTACCAGAAAATTACACCTCGATTGTTTTGGGTGGGGATGGCCGGTGGGTGGGGAACACCGGTTCGGCTCAGGGGTTTTGCCAACAACAGTAATTTTTCACTGCGTTACCCTGGTCCCAACGGGTTATTCAATCTCTATTGGAAGGACTGGGTAAACTGGATCATGGAGACCAGAAAGAGTGTGAAGATCGAAAAGCATATGGATTTTATCGAGTTGAAAAACCTCGATTTTACCAAGCGATACCGGATAAATGGGATCAACTACCTGATCAGCGAAATTTCTGTCACCCTGAACAAAGCCTCGATTAAATCCGCTCAGCTCAAGTGCTTCACGGCTCCCTGATTCTGTCCTTTATTTCCCTGTGATCTCATGGTACTATTGCACCATGATCGATATCACGGAGTCGCCCAACTTCATTTCATTTGCCGGGAATCCCGTCATTTACGAAGCCTGCTCGGATAATTATCTTATCTCACTTGGCAGCCGTGCATCCTTTGAACTGGTGGTATCAGCAGTTGATACTTCAATTGGCCATTCCTTCAAACTTCAATTTGCGGGTAAAACTCTGGAATTTAAAACTGCCGGGCTTACCGACTTTGACGGCCTGTTATTTGAAGTGGGTTCTTTCGGCCAGACTTTCAATGACTTTGCAAACAGTATTTATCAGTGTTTCCTTGAGAATTACGACATTCAAAAATATTTCAACGTAACTCTTGATGGTCCGGGAACGAGCAACAGGAAGATCCACCTTCAGGCGAAACAATCTGGAACTGATGGCTCTATAGTTTTCTCAAATGTCAACGTTATCGGGGTAGGGCAGGGGGTTAATACTCCCGGAACCGATGATGAGTACCAGGATTTCTTTGGTATCCTGTGCCTGGTGCGCGATTCTGCTAATAATCCGATAGGGGAGGACATCAAACCCGCCGATTTCATCGGTTGTGCAAGGTTTGATATATCGGATTATATCCAGTCAAAATTTGCTGCCTGGGAAATACAACGCTTTGAATTCCCTGAACTGTCAGGTAATTTCAAATCTCACGGATGGGATTACCTTCTCAAATACCGGGTTTCGTTTGCAGAAAGCATTGCCGGCAATGTCAAAGGCCTGCAGTCGAACGGTTGGAAATATGCTTTGGCAGGCGGCCTTAACCATGAATTGCTTACCTCTTTGAATGAAAAATACCTGGAATACTTCTCCATTGCAGCAAATAAGCAGAAATTTCTTTCCTGGCTTCCTTTGGCAAAGTATTCCCGCAGCGGAGTGATGGAAAAACTGTTTTTCCTTTTCCAGGATAACCTTACATCAGTTCAGTATCGACTTGTCGTAATCGTCAATTTCACCGATGGTTCCCACAAGGTGATCAATGCAACCCCTCAGGTTGTCTTTCCTGCCTTTTCAGTGATGGAATTCAAGGTTGGGTTTGATCATCTTGACCTGGTAAATGCCCAGCCCGGCAAAATTGTCCGGTCATGGGAAGTGTTTTTGATGGACAGCAATGACGACTATCTTTCTGAACGCCGGGTGTTCAATAACGATTCCCGGGTTTTTGAGAATGAAAAAGTCTTTTTTTATCGCAACTCTTTTTCGGCCTATGATACTTTCAGGTTTTTAGGTAAGTCCGAACTCAACCTGGAATATGAACGCTTGTTCGGTTCCATTGTCAGGGAGGAAAAATACTCCTTCTTTAATGCTCCCGCCAAACAGTTCAGTGCCAAAGAGACTGAAATCTGCAAAGCCAATTCCGGGTGGATATCCCTTGAAGAAAAGAATTGCCTCAGGGAGCTTCTCTTATCCCTGGAGGCATATGAACAGATCGGGAAAGAACTGTTCCAGATCGTTGTCAAATCGGCAAAAATAACTCCATTCCTCAAAGACGGAGAATACCTGTACAACCTCGAAATCGAGTATGAACGCTCGTATCAGAACTCCTTCTTTTCGGTTCATGTTCCGGAAAGCTCAGCCAATCCGATAATCTTACCGCAGCCGCTGACCTGGGATAACATGGAGGTCAGTTTTGATGACATGGAAATAACATTTGACCAGATAGAATATTAAGTTATGGCAAGACAAGAAATAAATCTCGGGATTGTACCGGGCGATAAAAGGGGTGACAAACTCCGCGTTGGCGGGAAGAAAATCAATGAAAACTTCACAGAACTGTATAACAGTCTGCAAAATAGCCAGTCTTCGCCTGTCATTGCGGGAAAGCATGTAATTACCGAAGATGAAAGCAATCGCCTGACAGAGATCCATGTAATCATCCCGGCTCCGGGATCCGGAAAGATCATTGACCTGATTTCTCTTATTGCCCGGATCACTCCGACCCCGCCACCTATAGGAGGATTGAACATTTATCCTAACCAGATGTTGAATGTAACAACAGATGGGGATACTGAAACGCAGGATTGGGGCTATTTCCCGTCACTGTTTCTTATGTCTCAGTCAATGGAAATTCAGCGCATGACGCCTGTTTTTTCGACACAGTTGTTTACCAACACCCCGGTTTATGTTTGCCTGTCCGGTGGTGAGAACCCAAAATCCGGAAGCGCACAGATCGAACTTTTCTTTTTGTACCGGATCATTGACCCGGCAGCTTCAGGACCCCCCGGTGGTGGTGGTTCAACACTTCAAGTTGTTCAGTCTTTTGTCAACCAGAGCGAAATTACGATCCAGCATAATCTTCAAAAATATCCGACTGTGGTTGTTGTTGACACCACCGGTCGTGAACTGATCTCGGAAATTACTCATGAATCAACTGATCAGATGGTGATCCGGCTGAATCCCCCGGCAAGCGGAAAAATAATTTACAGTTAACCTTTTTACAAACCTTAAAATCACAAACATGGCAAAAAAAGTACTGGTCCCGTTGGACTTCAACAAAAACGAATTGCAGAATGCTGTAATTCAAAACCTGGCATCGGCCCCGGCAAGCCCGATAAAAGGCCAGAAGTATTTCGATACGACGGATAATTATGAGAAATACTGGAATGGAACGGTCTGGGTAAAATGCGTTGATCCCACAGCTATTGATCACAATTCCCTGCTCAACCGGGGCACGAATACCCATGCCGCGATTGACACCCATCTTGCATCGACTTCCAACCCTCACGCCACAACCAAGGCCCAGGTAGGGTTGACCAATGTTGATGACATCAAGCAAATGCCTTTGGCATACCTTGATATCGATGGCAACCTGGCGGCCAATTCCGATGTGAAAGTGGCCAGTCAGAAAGCCACCAAGACCTACGTTGACGGTCAGGTTGCTGCTATCCAGGGGCAAATCACTGCCGGGATGGTTTACAAAGGCACCTTCGATGGAAGCCAGACCATTGCAGCCCAGGGGATCACAACCATTCAAAAAGGATGGTTCTGGAAAGTGACTGTTGCCGGTACGACTTCCGGGGTGAGTACACCATCCGGTGCCGGAGTGAGCGTGGGAGATATGGTAATTGCCAATGTTACCAAAGGTTCTGCCATTGTCGCTGCCGACTTCGACGGGGTTGACAACACTGAATCCTCTGATCTGGTAAGGTTGGCAGCCGTCCAGACCTTGACCAACAAATCCATCGATGCTGATAGCAATACGATCAACAACCTTGAAACCGACAATTTCAAGGCCGGTGTCATTGATACTGATGGAACACTGACCGCCAACAGTGATACCAGGCTTGCAACCCAGAAAGCCACAAAGACCTATGTTGACGGAAAAACCACTGGCCGAACCAAGAAATATGTGGGAGCAATCACCAGTGTTGCAACTCAGACCATTGCAGCTGCTACACATGGTTGCACCGCCGATGTGGTTGTTTCAGTTTATGAAACCATTTCAACAACCCGCTATTCAGTTGAAGTGGACATCAACGTGAACGCTGCCGGTGACGTTACCTGGACTTCTGCAACTGCAATTACCGGTCAGATCGTAATTGTGGGATAATCTGGAAACTTAAAAAGCTGTTATGCCTTCATTTAAGTCCAATCTGGACATTCAACAAAATCAACTTCTCAACGCTGTCCTGCATAATCTACCGGATTTACCCCAAAATCCGGTAGAAGGACAGTTGTATTATAATTCCGGAAAGTTCACAGCCTATCTGTGGAACGGCAGTTATTGGGTTCCATGGGGAGAAACCGGAGGTGGCGGCCAGGTTCAGCAGGTAAAACAGTACATGCTGAATATCCCGAATCCTTCTAGTAAATCTGCAATGGTCTTTGTGAGATTATATGAGGACCAGACGGTGGTGAGGATTGATTCTCATTTCAGTAACGAATCGAGAGTGGATTTCAATATTGAGTGCAGAACCGGGGTCAATGACCAGGGCCTGCTCTTAACCCAACATCCAATGCAGGCTGCCTACACAGGAACTGAAACAACCGTCTTTTCATTCTCATCCCTGTCAAAAGATAACTGGCTTTATTTTAGCCTGGCTGCAGGGGATGGTGCAATCGGAATTCCTTTGAATGGTGATGAAGCAGCAACTGCTATTGAAGGTCAGCCGGCAGAAGCTCCTGTAGATGGAGAGATTCTTGGCTTGTTGACGATAACAATAACCTGTATTGTCAGTTGATAGGTATATATAATATGGTAGGAGGAATACTAATTTTTCAGGCTTCTTTTATACAAGGTTTCCTGTAAAATTTTTAACTGTTCTCGTTCTTTAAGCTTTTGATAGAGTTCACAACGCACAATCTCACCACCATCTGGAACTGGGTTCCATCCGAGACTGTTTATCGTCTCAATACAAGTATTGATTCGAGATATAATAAGTTCCAAACTTCGAACTTCTGCATAGGATTCACGATGTCGTTGAAGTGACTGAAGAGCTTTCGCAATGACCCGGAGGTATTCTGCAATACTTCCAATATTTGCAAGGATTCTGTATTGTTCATATTCAATTACCACTTTTTCCATCAACCTTTCAACTTCAGAAAATCCCTGATGAATTTTCTTTTCATTACCGGCTTGGTTTTGATTTATATTGAAATAAAACCAATTAGTTCTATAATGCCGGTAGAGTTCAATTGAAATGTCGTTATATATAACCAGTGCATCATTTAGTTCTTCATTGATCCTTGTCTGAAAAGCGATAGCATGTTTTTGATTTTTAAACGAGATTTCCGTTTTACCGCCAAGTAAAACACGCCAGCGGTTCTCATCAATTTTCAAACTACGGCCATTAGGAGGGATAATATTTTTGAATTCTATTCTTTTCATAGCTAAAATGCAGAATAATTAAATGAATTCATAATACATTGGAATAGAATAATATAAATGCATTTCAGGAGGTTATCCGGAGGTTATTCTCCCGTTATTCTTTGTTGATTCTCAATGTTATATGGTAATTAAACTGCAAATATAAGGAAATATACCGGAGTATTTACGCTTTTGAAAAATTTAACTGCCTGATAATCAATATAAGAGATTTACTAATTTGTCTTATAATTAATATTATGTTAAGTATAAATATCAGGGATTCCCATAATCAAATATTGAAAGCCTCCCTGTTTTTTGCCCTGGCAGATTTAATGTCTCCTCTGCCCTGCTGCATAGCAAAAAAAAAGCCGTCCCTGAAGGACGGCTTTTAATTTTTCATAACCCCTATTTCTTTTGAACAGCATTGATTTTTTCGTTAATGGCTTTAATCTTGTCATTCTTCTGCTGCCTGATATAGATCTGTTTCAGGGAATTTAATGTCGAAACATCTGTCGGTTGCATTTCTGTAGCTTTTTCAAGATACGGGATTGCAGCTTCAAGGTATTTATCTGCCTGTGCTTTCAGTGTCTTGTATTCAGCTTCTGCATCAAGTGGCAGATTCTTGGCTTTATCATCATAATAAACAGCTTTGTTGACATACAAAGCTCCAAGGTTGAATACAGGGTCAAAATAATCAGGCTTCAATTGAATTGCCTTCTTATAGGCGTCTGCGGCATTGTTGAACATTTGCTCCCTAATCTCAGGCTTTTTAGTCGTATCATCGACCAGGTTATTATAAATGTGGCCAAGTGCATAATATATGCTCGGGTTTGCTGTGTCCTTCTTAGCAGCTGTGCTGAGGTTGCTCAGGGCTTTATTGGTATCATTAAATGTTAGGTAAATATTCGTTTCAGCGAGGAATAATTGCATATTTCCAGGGTACATTTTCTGCCCTTCACGTATTACTGCCAAGGCTGCAGTTGAATCTTTTTCCTGGCGATATAGTTCTGATAAAGAAGCATATATATTCACCGACTTAGCCTTAAGCTTTAAGAGGTCAATATAATACTTCTTTGCCTGGACCCTTTCATTGGCCAAGGTTGCACAGGTCGCAGCATAGAACAAGGATATGGTATCGGGGATATTGATTGCGGCAAGAGCAGAAAAGCTGTGATCAAATGAAAGCATGGCACTCTTATAATCCTTTTTACCATAATAATCCACAGCCTGGTTGAAAAAAGTATTTCTTTGCCAATTCACTTTCTGGAAGATATCTTCGGCAAACTCCTTTTTTTCATCAAATTTCGTAGCCTGCTTATAGGATTCCAACGCTTTTGCGAGTGGCTCAGGGTCAAGCGCTTTGTATTTGTCGTCCTTGGTTATGGCAATTTCTGAATAAATATTGCCACGGATGAACCATGCTTTGGGATCCTGGGCAGTACTGGGATCCTGGATACATTGGTTGATGGTTTCAAGTGCCTTGTCTAACTTTCCCTCCTTCAGGTAGTTAGATGCTGTCTGGCGGACAGATTTTTGACCAAATGCGAGTGAAATGGAGATTACCATTAACACCAATAACACTATCCTTTTCATATGTAGAGAATTAAGTTTCAATTTTGAAGCGGCAAATTTATGAAAAGCCCCCTGATAAATAAAGACAGTCAGAAAATTAATTTTCTTCATTTCCTGATGGTGTATCAATCTCCGGTGAAGCAGTTTCATCTCCAGTTGCAGGGATTATTTCCTCCCCGGGTATCTCATCTCCTTCGGCCCCTTCCTCAACCTCAACTTTGGCAACGGCTGCAATGGCGTCCCCTTCATTGATCTTGATAAGCCTGACACCCTGGGTTGCACGCCCGACTATGCGGAGGTCGGCAATAGCCATACGGATAATGATCCCCGATTTATTAATGATCATAAGATCATCATTGTCGGTTACATCTCTTACTGCAATCAGAGGACCCGTTTTATCGGTTATATTAATGGTTTTTACGCCTTTACCACCCCTGTTGGTTACCCTGTAATCATCAATGTCGGACCTTTTCCCGTACCCGTTCTCAGAAACAACCAATACCTCCCTCTGCTGGTCTTTTGGCAGGCAAATCATGCCGACAACCTCATCGTTTTTATTTCCGAGGGTGATACCTCTTACACCTGAGGCGTTGCGCCCCATTGGCCTGACCTTGATTTCATTGAAGCGTATAGCCCGGCCTGAACGCAGGGCCATTAAAACTTCATCTTCCCCATGGGTCAGTTTTGCTTCAAGCAAGCGGTCGCCTTCATTGATATTTATTGCAATGATGCCATTCTGCCGCGGCCTTGAATATGCAACCAGGGAGGTCTTCTTTATGGTTCCCTTCTTGGTACATAATATTATATAATTGGAAGAACAATATTCCTCGTCTTTAAGATCCTTGACATTTATAAAAGCCCTTACCTTATCATCAGGCTCAATGTTGATCAGGTTTTGTATGGCTCTCCCCTTGGATATCTTGGTTCCCTCAGGAATCTCAAATACCCTGAGCCAGAAGCACTTGCCCTTTTCTGTGAAAAACAGCAGGTAGTTGTGGTTAGTGGCAACAAACAGATGTTCCAGGAAATCCTCATCCCGAATATCCGATCCCCTGAATCCTTTCCCTCCCCTATTCTGCCTGCGGTATTCCGATAGGGGGGTGCGCTTGATATACCCCATATGCGAGATGGTGATCACGACATTCTCATTCGCAATCACATCTTCCATCCTGAAGTCTGCTGCAGCATAAACGATCTGGCTGCGTGATTCGTCACCGTATTTTTCCTTGATCTCCCTCATCTCCTCCTTAATGATTTCCATCCTCAGGCTTTCATTGGCAAGGATAGCTTTCAGGTGTTCGATAAGTTTGAGAAGTTCCTCGTATTCGGCCTTGATCTTATCGCGTTCAAGCCCTGTCAGCCTTTGCAGCCTCATATCAAGGATAGCCCTTGCCTGGATCTCACTCAGGGAAAAACTCTCCATCAGGCCATTACGGGCATCATCGGGTGTTCTCGATTCCCTGATAAGCTTAATAACCGCATCAAGGTTGTCAAGAGCAATTAAAAGTCCTTCAAGAATATGCGCACGCTTCTCCGCTTCTGCCAGCTCATATTTCGTCCTCCTGGTAACCACATCATGCCTGTGGTTCACAAAATGCACGATGAGATCTTTCAGGTTGAGAGTCATGGGGCGGCCATGTACAAGTGCAATATTATTGATGTTAAAGGATGTCTGCAATGGCGTCATCTGGTATAACTTATTGAGCACCACATTGGTAATGGCCTCCTTCTTAAGCTCATACACTATGCGTACCCCCTGGCGGTCTGATTCGTCGCGTATATCGGTTATCCCTTCAATTTTTTTATCATTTACAAGCTCGGCTGTCTTCTTGATCATCTCCGCCTTGTTCACCTGGTATGGGACCGAGGTAACAATGATCTTCTCCCGGCCATGATCATCCTGCTCTATCTTTATCTCACCGCGCATCATGACCCTTCCACGGCCAGTATGATAAGCTTCCTTAACACCCTCGTAACCGTAAATCACACCGCCTGTTGGAAAATCCGGGGCTTTTATGAACTTCATCAGTTCGTCTATTGTAATCTCCCTGTTATCTATATAGGCAATGATCCCGTCAATAACCTCGCTCAGGTTGTGGGGAGCCATGTTGGTGGCCATCCCGACTGCAATACCGGAGGCTCCGTTGATCAGGAGATTGGGTATCCTGCAAGGCATTACAGTAGGCTCCTGCAGTGAATCATCGAAATTAAGTTTAAAATCAACGGTGTCTTTTTCTATATCGGCAACAACTTCTTCGGCAATTTTCCGCATCCTGGCTTCGGTATACCTCATGGCTGCGGGATTGTCGCCATCCATGGAACCAAAGTTCCCCTGTCCGTCAACCAACGGGTACCTCAGGCTCCAATCCTGAGCCATACGCACCATTGCATCATAAACCGATGTGTCTCCGTGAGGATGATACTTCCCAAGGACCTCCCCCACTATTCTTGCTGATTTCTTATACGAACGGTTCGAAAGTACTCCGAGTTCATACATCCCGTACAGCACCCTGCGATGAACAGGCTTCAATCCATCCCTTACATCAGGTAAAGCCCTGGCTACAATTACCGACATGGAATAGTCGATATATGCAGTCTTCATCTGGTTCTCAATGTTTACCTGAACAATCTTCTCTCCGGATTCCATTTTTTCCATTTTTAATCTATTGATTTTCAGGAGAATAATATTTCTTTCTCCTTTCAACAAAAATAGCGAAAATCCCCATTGTAACCAATGAAAAAAGCATTAATATTTTACCCTCTTATGAACACGGAAATGTTAATAATTAAAGGCCTTTCGTTATGATTATCACAAATTCGATTGTATTTTTGGGCCATTGCCATTTTTACCGATAAAGAAAATCTGGCTTGATTATTGTAAACTATCCATGGCAGGAACAAATTAAACCGTATTATTATATTTTTTTTGAAGCCTGCAACGTTATTAATTGAGAAAGGATAAATTGAATGGAAGCTAAATTTTCACAACGTGTCAAAGACGTTTTAATATATAGCCGGGAAGAAGCACAGCGTTTAGGGAATGATTATATCGGCCTGGAACACCTGGTCCTTGGGATTATAAGGGAAGGTGAAGGGCTTGCGATCAAGATCCTGAGAAACCTCGGTGCCGACCTGAAAGAGATACGGGGAAAGATCGAACAGGCTGTCGCTAGTCATAAAGAAAGGCCGGTCGGTGCTGAAAACATTCCCCTTATTAAACAGGCCGAAAGGGCGCTGAAAATAACCTACCTGGAAGCCAAGGTATTCAACAGTGAACTTATTGGAACCGAACACCTTCTGCTGGCTATACTGAAAGATGAAAATAATCTTGTAACTAAGACATTCGGCAATTTTGGCATAAGCTATGACAGTTTTAAGGAGGAGCTTAGGGCCACCATGACTTCCGGCCGGGAAGAAAGGCTGATGCCTCCCCAGAACATTCTGCCTAAGGATGAGGAAGACGAAGAACAGGAGGAAGGTGGAAAATCATTTATTTCAACACCAAAACGTTCGGGGGAGACCAAATCCAAGACCCCCGTTCTCGACAATTTCGGAAGGGATATTACAAGAGCTGCCGAGGAAGGCCGCCTTGATCCCATTGTCGGCAGGGAGAAAGAGCTTCAGCGCATCGCCCAGATCCTGAGCCGCCGCAAGAAAAACAATCCTATTCTCATCGGCGAACCGGGTGTTGGTAAATCGGCCATTGCCGAAGGACTTGCCCTGAGGATCGTTCAAAGGAAAGTTTCCAGGGCCTTGTTCAACAAACGCCTGGTCTCTCTTGACCTTGCATCCCTTGTGGCCGGCACAAAATACCGCGGCCAGTTCGAGGAAAGGATGAAAGCCGTACTGAACGAGCTGGAAAAGAACCCGAATATCATCCTTTTTATCGATGAGATCCACACTATTGTTGGCGCCGGGAATGCTTCGGGATCCCTGGATGCATCGAATATGTTCAAACCGGCCCTGGCCAGGGGCGAACTGCAGTGCATTGGCGCTACTACCCTCGATGAATACAGGCAGTACATTGAAAAGGACGGAGCCCTCGAAAGACGGTTTGAGAAAGTCCTCGTAGATCCTACCGATCCCGATGAAACTATTGAAATCCTTCAGAATATTAAGGAAAAATATGAAGACCATCACCTCGTAAAGTATACCGACGAGGCAATCAAGGCCTGTGTTTCACTTACAAACCGTTACCTGAGCGACCGTTACCTGCCCGATAAGGCTATTGACGCCCTGGACGAGGCTGGTGCAAGGGTCCATATCACTCATATCAATGTTCCCCAGGAAATTATCAATATTGAAGCCCAGATCGAGGAAGCCAGGAAGAAAAAGATGGAAGCCATTAACAGCCAGAAGTTCGAAGAGGCTGCCGATCTGCGCGACACCGAAAGGAAACTGCAGGACAACCTGGAAAGGGAAAAGAAAAAATGGGAGGAACAGGCTAAAATCAACCGTGAAACAGTAAGCGAAGAAAATGTTGCCGAAGTCGTAGCCATGATGACCGGTATTCCCGTTCAGCGAATCGCGAAGAACGAAAGCGAAAAACTCATCAATATGGAAGCTGAACTGGCCAATTCAGTCATTGGACAGGGAGATGCCATTAAAAAAGTCGTTAAAGCCATCCGCCGTAACCGGGCAGGATTAAAAGACCCCAACAAACCAATTGGTACGTTTATTTTTCTTGGACCGACTGGTGTGGGGAAAACCCACCTTGCCAAGATCCTTGCCAAATACCTGTTTGATACTGAAGATGCACTAGTGCGCATCGACATGAGCGAATACATGGAAAAATTCGCAGTATCAAGGCTGATAGGGGCCCCTCCGGGCTATGTGGGTTACGAAGAAGGCGGACAGCTTACCGAAAAGATACGCCGCCGCCCCTATTCAATTATCCTTCTTGATGAAATTGAAAAAGCCCACCCTGATATTTTTCATCTCCTGCTCCAGGTCCTTGATGACGGGCAGCTGACCGACAGCTTCGGACGAAGGGTTGACTTTAAAAACACGATAGTGATCATGACTTCCAACATCGGTTCCCGCCAGCTTAAGGATTTCGGACAGGGTGTCGGGTTCATGACCAAAGCCAAAATGGAATCAAGCTCTGAGAATGCCAGGGGAGTAATCGAAAACGCCTTAAAAAAGACTTTTGCTCCAGAGTTCCTTAACCGTATCGACGATGTTATCATTTTTAACTCCCTTGAAAGGGAAGATATCCATAAGATCATTGACATTGAACTGGCCCATCTCTTCAAACGAATAAAAAACATCGGCTACCAGGTAGTAATAACCCCGGAAGCCAAGGATTTTATTGCAGAAAAAGGCTGGGATTCGCAGTTTGGTGCCAGACCTCTGAAAAGAGCAATTCAAAAATATATCGAAGACGTCCTTGCCGAAGAAGTCATCAAGTCAAAACTTACATCCAATGATGTTCTCACTTTGGATATTGACAAGGAAAAAACAGATGTTTTTGTAACCGTGAGCAGGGTTGAGCCTGAACCGCCGGTCCTGGAAGCAGGCAATTAAAAGCGGTTTATCAATTCTTCATGTTTCAGGGTGCGCAACAGTGCCTCCCCATTATCATTCACATTGCCAAAAATTGAATCAAGTACCTGGTTTATAGAATGGTCTCCGCGGAAATAATACCTGACCGTGACAGAAAAACCGTTGTTTTCGTAATTGATCCTGTCACCCATCGGATCAGTGATATAAAAATTATCGGCCTGGATGGATTCGCCTTTCAGGTACTTAACCACTAACGGGCCCAGGATATCAGCGATTTTAATCTTTGTAGTATCCCTGAAGTGATATTCCCCCATCACAAACTGCTCTTCCATCAAATAATAAAAAGATTTCATCTTCATGTCCTGAAGTTCCTCATCAAAACCGACCAGTTTAAACCTGGTGGTATTGAACTTCGAAACATTGATGCATTCAGGGACTCCCTTTAATTTGGTAAGTTTTTTATAAGTGGTTAAAAAAGGGGTATCCCCGAATTCGATCTTGGTATCAGTCTGAAAGAATAAGGCACTTTTCTTTGGCTTGTAAAATGTATAAAAATGCATGGATATCTCATCCTTGATGCAGTTGTTATGAGGGTTCCTGATATTATTTTCTTTGAAAAATTCAAGGAATTCATAACTGAAACGGCCGTAAACCATTCGGATATATCCAAGCTTAAGCAGGGGGTAAAGCCTGGCCCTTGTGAAAACAATAATAAGTACCATCAGGAATATTCCTACAAGGGCCAGGATAAGGTATAGCATGCTCGGATCAAAGGATGTGCTGTCTTTGGTCATCCTGGCAAGGAAAATAAAGTTGAGAAGCGGGCTGTACATAATCAATTAAAATTCAGCACCAGATAATTGGATATTAATTTGGCAGTGCAAAAGTAATCTAAATTTTAATAGCCTCTTTAATCCCTCTCTGTTAAAATTTATATTGGTTCTCTTCGATAAGCTTTGCAGCAATCCTCCTACGGGCGTCCTTCGTATTAAAACCCCTGACTTTGCTGAGAGACTGTATCGCCATATCCAGGCTGGCTGCCTCCTCCCCTTCCGTAAAACAATATACGGCGTTGCATCCGGCTTTTCGGATACTATCTGCAGCGTCATATACCAGGATGTCGAGAACGTCCCTGTATAAAGCCACGGCTTCTGAACCTTTCATCCCTTCAAGTTTATTGACCCTGAGGACAGTGGATTCGGCCACGTAAACCTCCATGATCATATCGGAAATGTTGTTGAGGATTTCCTGCTCATACCCCAGTTTTTTATCAAAAGTTTTGGAAGCACCATGAATCACAAGAAGAACAGCCTTTTTAAAGTTCCTGATGTACCTCATTTTCTCTTCATAATATCCTGCGGATGAGGATGCGGGTTCGGCAACATGCTCCAGATCGGCTGTCAGTTTTTCGGCGGCACCCATCAGGTCAAAATCTCCCTTCATAGCGCGTTTCATAGCCGTATCGACAACCAGCAAGCGGTTGATTTCATTGGTTCCTTCAAATATCCTGTTGATCCTCGAATCGCGGTATCCTCTTTCCACTGCCATTTCAGCAGAATATCCCATTCCTCCGTGGATCTGGACAGCTTCGTCGATGATGAAATCAAGAGCTTCCGAACCATACACTTTCAGTATAGCTGCCTCAACGGCATAATGGCTGATCCCTTCAATACTGGCCCGGCCCTGGTCCATCCCCCCGACTTTATTCTTCCTGATCTGAATGTCCACGTCGTTGCTGACCCTGTATATCGCCGACTCAAGCGCAAAAGTCCTGATCACCTGTTCGGCCAGCTTATGTTTAATTGATCCGAATGTCGAGATCAAAACGCCGAACTGCTTGCGCTCATTGGCATACTTCACTGAATCGTTAATGGCTTTTTTACTGGCCCCAAGCACATTTGCGCCCAGTTTGATGCGGCCCATGTGAAGTATGCTCAATGCGATGCGGAATCCCTCTCCCCTTGCACCAATAAGATTCTCAACAGGAACCTTCACATCGGTATAAAAGATCTGTGCAGTGGATGAACCCTTGATCCCCATCTTATGTTCGTCGGGGTTCACGGTAACACCGGGGTATGCACGCTCCACAATAAAAGCCGATAAAACCCTGTCGCGGTCGATCTTGGCAAACACCACCTGTGTATCGGCAAAATTTGCATTGGTGATCCACATTTTCTGGCCATTGAGGATGTAATGTTTGCCGTCTTCTGATAGGACTGCCTGGGTTTTACCCGAGTTGGCATCGCTGCCGGCCCCGGGCTCGGTAAGGCAGTAGGCGCCTAACATCTCGCCTGAAGCAAGTTTTGTCACATAACGCTGACGCTGGTCCCCATTCCCGTAATACATAATGGGAAGAGTCCCTATACCCGTATGGGCCATAAATGCGACGGAAAAGGAATAACCCGCCCCAATCGTTTCGGCTGCAAGCATCTGAGTCACAAATGACTGCCCGAATCCACCGTATTCCTCCGGCAGCGCAATGCCCATAAGGCCCAACTCGCCTGCTTTTTTCAGGGTGGCTTTCATGAGTTGTATATCAGGGGCATCAAGCTTATCCACGATTGGATATAATTCGGTCTGAAGAAAATCACGGCAGGTCTGGGCTATCATCAGCTGCTCCTCGTTGTATTCCTCAGGGATAAAGATATCGGCGGGTGTTATCTCGCGGACGAGAAATTCACCGCTTTTCAATACTTGCTTGTTTTCCATCTCTCTGGCTTGTTGGTTAAAGGTTTAACGAAACAGCTATCATTTCTGCAATATCCATATTCCTGACCTCTGTCTCCTTGTTTTTATATTTTATTCCGTCGGTGATCATGTTCATGCAAAACGGGCAGGCGGTGGCAACAACCGCCGCACCTGTCTTAAGCACATCTTCGGTACGTTCCATATAGACTTCTTTGGAACCGGGTTCGGCTTCTTTAAACATCTGGGCTCCACCGCCTCCGCAGCAAAGAGAGGAGCTCCGGTTCCGGTGCATTTCAGAAAAAAGCGGACTCAGGTGCTTCAGGATGTTCCTGGGCTCTTCATATATCCCGTTTGCCCGGCCCAGGTAACAGGGGTCATGATACGTGACCCTTGTTGTTCCATAGCTTGATTTATTTATGCGCAGCTTCCCTTCGGCTATCATCTGATCCAGGAAATGCACATAGCTTACAACTTCATAATAACCTCCCAGATCGGGGTACTCGTTCTTGAAGATATTGTAACAATGCGGACAAATGGTCAGGATCTTCCGGATTCCGTATGATTTAAAAAGTTCAATATTATGCAAGGCCTGCATCTGGTATAGCATTTCGTTACCGGCTCTTCTGGCAGGGTCACCGGTGCAGGTCTCTTCAATACCAAGTACCGCGAAATTTGTATTTAATAAGGTCAGGATTTTGGCAAAAGCCCTTGCGACTTTACGGTACCTGTCGTCGAATGCACCGGAACATCCTACCCAAAACAAAAATTCAGGCTTCTCCCCTCTCGAGAAGAGGTCAGCCATGACAGGAAGTTCAACAGGTATCATCTCGCTCATCATCGATTCCCTTCAGGGTTTTTATTAATCATGAGGTCTTTTGCCCACAGCAGGCGGTCACCCTGGGAAAACTGCCATGGGGCCCCGTTGTTCTCTATATAGTTGAACATGGTCTTCAGCTGGCCGGGGGCCGATGCTTCTTCCATCACAAGGTACCTGCGCATATCAACAATCAGGCTTGGATGGTTTATATTTATAGGGCATTCCCTGGCACATGCATTGCAGGTGGTACAAGCCCAGAGCTCTTCCTCGGAGATATAATCCCTTACCAGGGATTTTGTGTCGGAGAATTCCTTCCCGTTTTTAACCATCATCGGGCCTTTCTCTTTCATCCTGGCCCTCAGGTCCATCATGACCTTGCGTGGGGAAAGCTTTTTCCCGGTAATATTTGCGGGGCAAACCGAAGTGCAGCGGCCGCATTCGGTACAGGCAAGGGAATCGAAATATGTTTTCCACACAACATCTTCAGCATCCTTTACCCCGAACCGCTCTATAGGGGCATCGGCAGGACTGGCCTGGGACGAGGCATCAGGATACAGCATCATCTTTACCTCCCGTGTGATATTGTCCATATTGGCAAGTTTTCCAAGAGGTTCAAGCCTCGAGAGAAAAACGTTCGGGACCGACATGAATACATGGAAATGCTTTGAGTATGGCAATATGTTTGCAAACAGGAAGATCAGAAGGATATGGCACCACCAGAAGGCCTGGTACAGGCCCCGGGCTGCCATCGGGGCCAGGGCATTCCCTGCAAGCCCGGCAAAGTATGAACTCACAGGGTAAAATCCCACGATCGCTTCTGCAGGGCAATGTGTGATGCCGGCTGGTAACTGCCCCGCGTATGGGGAAACAAGTTTCTGCTGGAGAACATAAAATGTGTTCATCCCAAGCAGGGAGATCATTAAAAAGAAAATAAGGCTCAGGGCAATATTGGCATCGATATGCGAGATCTGCTTCATCTCGATGCCTTCAAACCGTTTTATGTGCATAAATACCCTCCTCCCAAGAAATATAAGGATGGCAACAGCAATAATTAAGGCAAAGACATCCCCGCTTCCCATGATCAGATTATAGGCGGGCCCCAGGAAACCCAGGGCTTTCTCGGTACCGAAAAGCCCGTCGATGACCATTTCAATGCTGCCGATTAAAATCACACAAAAGCCCCAGAAGACAAGGGCATGCAGAATTCCCACAAAGGGGAACCTGAATATCCTGGTTTGACCGATAGCAACTTTAAACATTACACCAAACCTCCTGCCAAGATTGTTAACAGGATAGCCGGCCCTTGTAAGCCTGAAAAAGTTAATATATCGAAGCGTTGAATAAATGAAAACTCCGAGTGTAGCAAGTAATGTAAAGGAGAAAACCAATTGCTTTAACATGCCCAGCTTATTTCCCCTTGACCTCTCTGAAAGCCTCAACAAGTTTTGGCAGGACCTTTATGGCATCACCGACGATCCCGTATTGGGCTGCTTCAAAAATAGGCGCATCTTTATCGGTATTGATTGCAACGATGTATTTGGATCCGCTTACACCTGCAAGATGCTGTGTGGCGCCTGAAATTCCTATGGCAAAATAAAGATTGGGGGCAATGATCTTCCCGGTCTGGCCGGTATGCTCTTCGTGACCGCGCCATCCTTCATCGGAAACAGGCCTTGAACATGCAGTTGCTGCACCGAGGATGCCTGCAAGTTCAACAAGCGGGGACCAGTTATCGGGTGACTTCATACCTCGTCCGCCGGATACCACAATATCAGCATCGGTAAGAAGGATCTTCCCGCTTTGTTTCTGAGTGTCTTTTACGATGGTTTTGTTTTCTGCGATTTCAACCCTGGCCTTTTCAATGATAACCGGCACGGGCTTTTCTATTATTTCAAATGAGTTCTGCGCAAGGGTCAGCACCTTGACTTCCGATTTTATTGAAAGATTTGCAAAGGCATTGCCTGAAAATACTTTTTTATATACTACGAATGGATCTACAGAAAGCGGTAAACGGCTTACACCTGCACCAAGCCCTGCCTGCAACCTTACGGCAATCCTCGGGGCTATGGCTTTACCCGTATTGTTATTCGAAAGGATTACAACTACTGCATTTTCTTTCTTCGCCACATCTGCAATGGCTGAAGTGTAATTCTGATTGTCAAGGACGGCGAACTGTTCATTTTCAATGCTGATAATCTTCGATGCCCCGTAAGAGGCAAGTTTGGATAACTCCGCATCTTCAACCTTTCCTATGGAAACGGCTGTTATTCCTGAACCCAGCATCTCAGCAACTTTCGATGCATATGTAACAAGTTCGAAAGAGAGTTTCTTGAACCTGCCATCCCAATTTTCTACGAATACTAATACTGACATGATAACAGTTTATGTAGTTGAATTAACAATGACTAAATGACTTTGGCTTCATTCTGAAGGAGATCTACAAGCTGCTTTGGATTTTCAGGATCGATATATTTACATGCAGCGCGTGGCTTGGGCTTCTCGTAATTCAATACCTCGGTCATGGGACCGCTTCCCGAGGGTTCGAAAACCCTGACAGGTTTCGACCTGGCCATCATGATCCCCCTCATGGCAGCTATCCGCGGTTCTTTTGCAATGCCTTTTTGCACGATTGCCACTAATGGCACCGAGGTGAGTATAACTTCCTTCCCCCCGTCAATTTCACGGGTGAGAACGATCCCCCCGTTTTCAATATTTATCCCTGAAACGGATGAAACAGATGGTCTATCCAGAAATTCGGCAAGCATCCCTCCTACCATGGAACCGTTATAATCACTTGATTCAATTCCACAAAGGATGAGGTCATATGCTTCTTTTTTCAAAACTTCCGCAAGCTGGGCAGCAACAAAAATACCGTCGGAGGGATCTGCATTTATTCTGATGGCATCATCAGCGCCTATTGCAAGGGCCTTACGAATGGTCGGCTCTGAGCCGGCAAGTCCTACATGGGCTACAGTGACTTTCTGTATCCCCTTGGAAGGATCGTCCTTTAGTTCAAGGGCCCGGGTCAGCGATAATTCGTCCCAGGGGTTAATAACCCATTGAATTCCTGTGGTATCGAGTTTTTTAAATTCGTCGATAAACTTCACTTTTGTAGTGGTGTCAGGAACATTGCTGATACAAACAAGTATATTCATTCTTCAATTTTTGCGAGTGCAAATTTAAAATAAAAAATAAGGGGAGACGGAAATTATTACTCGTCTTCGAGGCACTTTTTATATTGTGTCATCGCCTTGAGGCTCATACCCATTCCGGAAAATCCACCGTCATGGAAAATGTTTTGCATGGTGATTTTCCTTGAAAGGTCCGAAAAAAGCACAATGCAAAAATCGGCACATTCTTCCGCCGTTGCATTGCCCAGGGGCGACATCCTTTCGGTAAAATCAATCAGGGCATCAATCCCTTTGACCCCGCTGCCTGCAGTGGTCCTGGTTGGCGATTGTGAAATAGTGTTGATCCTGACATTCTTTTCTTTTCCATAAATGTATCCGAAACTTCTTGCAATAGATTCCAGCATGGCCTTGGCATCGGCCATATCGTTGTACCTGTATAAAGTTCGCTGGGCAGCTATATATGAGAGGGCAACAATTGACCCCCACTCGCTTATTGCGTCCAGTTTTTTGGCCACCTGTATCATTTTATGGAACGACATGGCCGAGATATCGATCGTTTTCTGATAGTAATTATAATCCAGGTCGTCATATTCCCTGCTTTTTCTGACATTCAAAGACATCCCTATGGAATGAAGGACAAAATCGATTTTTCCTCCGAGGATCTCTGTTGATCGCTTAAAAACATTTTCCAGTTCTCCCACATTGGTCGCATCAGCAGGAATTATCTCTGAATTGCATCTTGCCGATAACTCGTTCAGCTCTCCAAAACGAAGAGCAACAGGAGTATTTGAGAGCGTAAAAACAGCGCCCTCCTCATGTGCTTTCTCAGCAACTTTCCAGGCAATTGATTTTGAATCAAGTGCCCCGAAAATTATTCCTCTTTTTCCTTTGAGTAAATTATATGACATTATTTTATGTTCTTGGTTAATAATTATTTGATATGGTTATCTAAACCATTTATTTAATATATAAATTCACTTGTTTTATCTTAATTTGCCAGTAACTCCCTTGCAGTTTTCATAGCAGCCGGAGTTACATTTTCATTGCTTATCATCCGGGCAATTTCCTCAACCCTTTCGCTGTTTTTAAGTTTCCTTATAAGGGTCGTCGTAATATCTGTGCCTTCCGATTTGTAGACATTATAATGATGTTCCCCCTTCCCTGCGATCTGCGGCAAATGGGTGATGACGATCACCTGCATCTCGGCCGACATCTTCTTGAGTATAACACCCACTTTGCCGGCAATATCTCCTGATACCCCGCTATCAATTTCATCGAATATTATGGTCGGCAACAGGTTCTTTCTGCTAACCATCGACTTGATTGTCAGCATTAAACGTGAAAGTTCACCTCCGGAAGCGACTTTTGAAACCTCATTCGCAGCGATGCCTTTATTGGCTGAGAAAAGGAATTTAACATCATCCAGCCCCCCGGCCGAAAGTTCTTTATTCGAAATAATGTCGACAATGAACTTTGAAACCGGCATCCCGAGTTGAGAGAGCCGGCTCTCCACTTCTTTCTCAAATTTTTGTTTAACCGTTTTCCTGGCCCCGGAGATATGCGCTGCTTCCTGAATGAGCTTATGGTACATCAGCTCGAGCTCAGCCTCAACCGACTTAATCTTTAACTCGAGGTTATCGTCTTCATTAAGTTTATTATCAATGCTTTTAATAAGCAGCAAAAGCTCTCTGATATCAGGTAACGAATGCTTCTTTTCCAGCCTGTAAATAAGGTCTAACCTCTGGGTTAGCCTTTGCATTTCCTCAGGATCAAATTGAACCTCTTCTTCCAGTTTCTCTATTTCCTTGAGTATATCTTTTATGTCGATCTGGTCGTGTTTAAGTCTCGAAGTGAGGTCTTCGATGGCAGGATGGTATTTTGAAGCGGTGAGCAACCCGCCGATCACTTCATTCAGCATGGAAAGAATATTTATCTCAGCCCTGCCGACTTTTTCTGCAGCTGAGAACAAACTTCCTTTGATCTCTTCGGTATGTGAAAGCACATCAAGTCTTTGTTCTGCTTCTTCCTGCTCACCTTCCTTAAGGCCTGCTTTCACCAGCTCATCCAGAAGGAAACGGTAATAATCAAGCTCACCTTTTGACCTTGCTTCTATGGTTTTATATTCCTCCAGTTCCCTTTTCCTCTGGGAATACTGCCTGAAGCCTTGCTGGTACTCTTTGAATGCCTCGGTTTGCCCGGCATAACTATCCAGGATAGCCATTTGAAAATCAGCATCGTTCAACGTTACAACTGAATTCTGGGAATGTATATTTACCAGCTTGTCCCCCAGTTCTTTCAACAGGGTTAAATTAACCGGGCTGTCGTTGATAAATGCCCTGGATTTTCCATTTTGGCTGATCTCCCGGCGAAGGGTTGCAGTTTCATCATAATCAAGATCATGCAGTGTGAAAAAAGGCTCAAGCCCGTATCCATTGATATGAAAAATGCCTTCAACAATGCATTTCCCTGTTTTATCGAGTAATGAAGATGTATCGGCCCTCTGCCCGATTATAAGGCTTAATGCTCCCAGCAGTATTGATTTACCTGATCCGGTTTCACCGGTTACAACCGACAATCCGGGAAATAAGTCTATCTCCAGGTCATGGATTAGGATATAATTATCAATCGACAGCTTCCTGAGCATTGTCGGAAATAAATAAAATTAATGGTTTTCCAGAATTGCCTGGTATTTTGATCCGTTAGCAGGATCCAACTCTTTAAAAATGTTCACTACGGTTGCTTTTTCAGAAGGCGGAACTTTTTGGTCGGAATAGACATTGATAAATTCATCACGTTTTGCATCGGTTAGCAGCTGAATTGCAAAGAGTTCAGGTTTTGTATTGTATAGTGTCTTAATTCCATCCAGGCTTTGTGTACAGTTTTCTCTTCCGCCGTCAACCTTTTCGTACATCTGATCAAGGCCAAGGCGATGGTATTTATAGTAAAAATCTCTCAATGCAAGGTTGCTTGGGTTCAGGAAGTTTTCTACCATCCAGTAACGGTTGCGGGTTCCGTCAAATGCTTTCCATCCCGGTTCATTTGCATTCTGTGCTGCCGTTACGACTTCCTGAGCCTTGACAAGGAATGCCTGTCCGCCATTCTGTGAAAATGAATCGAAGTACAATCCAAGGTACATGTAGGTGTAAAAGGCAAGGACCGAGGTAAGGTTGGAAGTGAAGGTCCCGTCGGAATAGTCAAGTGGCTGAAATTCAGTATAATGAAACTGAAATCCCTTTTCAATATAGTTAAGCAATACCGTATTATAGGCTGAGTTAAGAACAGGCCTCCTTAGAACAAGGTTGATGTTTCCCATAAACTCATCGGCTCCGAGACGGCTGTTTACGGTAATCAGGAACGTGCATTCTATTCTTTCTTCAATTTTGAAGTTGTAGTTTGACCATTTACGGTTGTTTATGAACTCATAAATGGCATTTTGCATGGTCTCAAAAACACGTTTATCGGTACCTTCGATCTGCTGGGCTGATACGCTTACGGTACAATTCATTTCCTGGGCCGATGAATATATGGCTGATAGGAGAACAGATGCTATGAGCAGGAATCGTTTCATTTTTTGGAAATAATATCCCAGATATCCTTTGATACTTCTTCCTTAGGTTTAACCGTACCGCGATGAATAATCCCCCCGGAGTTGAGAATAGTAATTTTATTGGTAGGAGTACCAAACCCTGCACCCTTTTCCCTGAGTGAGTTCAGGATGATAAAGTCAAGGTTCTTACTTTTAAGTTTTTTTTCGGCATTTGCGATTTCATTGTCTGTTTCAAGCGCAAATCCGACAAGTGTCTGGGCGGTTTTTTTCGACTGGCCCATTTTCTTAAGTATATCGGTTGTGGAATGAAGGTCTAATGAAAGCTTGTCTTTTGACTTTTTGATTTTATCCGTTGCTGTCGTTACAGGTGTATAATCAGCAACGGCAGCGGCCATTATGATGAACTCCGATTGGGGGAAATATTTCATACAGGCCTTATACATTTCTTCGGCCGACTCAACTTTGATTTCTTTAATCCCGCCTGAAACAGTAAGCGGGTGGCTCGGGCCGGTAACAAGAACAACCTCGGCTCCCCTTGATTGCGCTTCATTGGCGAGGGTAACCCCCATTAATCCTGTAGAGAAGTTACTGATATACCTCACAGGATCTATACGTTCAACGGTTGGCCCGGCCGTGATCAGGACTTTTTTGCCACTCAGCTGGTTCTGCCTGCCAAAAAAAGTTTTAAAAATTGTCAGAATTTTTTCAGGTTCCTCCATCCTCCCGGGGCCTGAAAGCCCGCTGGCAAGCTCCCCTGTCTGCGGCTCGATAATAAAATTGCCGTAAGATCTGAGGACCTCTATATTCTTACGGGTTGATGGATGGTTGAACATGTCAAGATCCATGGCAGGGGCAATAAACACAGGGCATTTGGCTGAAAGGTAAGCGGTGATGACAAAATTGTCGGCAATGCCGTTTACCATTTTACCCAGGGTATTGGCAGTGACTGGTGCAAAGATCATCGCATCGGCCCAGATCCCAAGTTCAACATGGTTGCTCCATTCCCCGCTTGTGGCACGAAAAGGCTCTACAATCACAGGGTTCCTTGAGAGAGTCGCAAGAGTGAGCGGGGTCACAAAATCCCTGGATACAGGTGTCATGATAACTCTGACTTCACATCCTTCTTTCACAAGCATGCGAATAAGAAGAGGTGCTTTATAAGCGGCGATGCTGCCTGTTATGCCAACGACGATCTTTTTACCTTTGAGCATATTGTAAATTAACAATTAGAACTCATCCGGTCTTTCTTTGTGAGGGTTTCTGAAATAAATCTCACCATTCAGGTATTCATGTACGGAGATAAGCGTGGGTTTTGGCAGATGTTCATAGTATTTTGCGATCTCAATCTGTTCACGGTTTTCAAAAACCTCCTCCAGGTTGTCGGTAGTGGTAGCAAATTCGGAGATCTTTTGATTCAATTCCTCTTTCATCTCCAGCCCGATCTGGTTCGCACGTTTTGACAGGATAGACACAGTTTCGTAAACATTTGCCGTACCATTCGTAAAATCCTCGATATTACGGGTTACAGCATTAACATCAGTCTTGATCTTTTTATAATCCATCTTAATGTGTAGCTTTAGTTGATTCCTCATTTAAATGATTCAATTTCTTCTGCTCCCGGGCATAAAGACCCTCTAATTCTTTCTGGCTTCTCCCGTGAAGATCCTTAGCCTCATTGAGGAACTCGCTTTCGGGATGCTGGGAAACGAAGTCATTATATGCCTGGACTGTCTTGGAATAGCGGTCCTTCTTTTTATCTTCTATACTTTCCCTGGCGTATTTATAATACGTTTTAATGATCATGAAAAGTATCTCTTCCTTGTCTTTGGTTTCAGGAAATTCCTTCAGGATGTTATTATAACACTGGACGGCAGCGGCATAGTCTTCCATCCTGTAATACATTTTTGCAATACGAAAATCCTTGGCTGCAAGTTTTTCACGCAGCTTGTCGATAAGCTCATTGCATTCGGGAACCCGTTTGCTTGTCGGATAAGTATTCGTAAATAGCTGCAATTCCTTTAAAGCCTCGTAAGTGTTCGTCTGGTCCAGTGTAAAAGTCGGGGAATTCATAAACAGACAGTAGGCGTTCATATAATAGCATTCCTCGGCTTCAGGAGTATTAGGATAGTTGTTTGTATACCGTTTAAAATAATAGGCAGCAAGGGTATAATCCTTCTGGTAGTAATAACAGTAGGAATAGTAATAATAAATTCGCTGGGATTTATCACTGGCCCTGACAACATTGATCAGCTGGTCGAACAATTGCAGGGACCGCGAATAATCTTTTTCATGATAAAGCTTCATGGCTTCATCATATTTCTCATCTACCGAGCCACTCTTCAGGATCTTCTGAAAAGAGCATGAACCGAGGGTTAGGAGAAGGATTAGCAGGAGCGGAAAGGATATCCGGTATTTCATGCGGCAAAGGTACGTTTTTTTAGGGAAATAATACTAATTTTGCTGCGTCAATTTAGATAACGCTTCATTAACTAAAAACGTATTATAGTGGATATTTTTGATAAAGTAGCGGCCAATATGGGCCCCCTCGGGCAGTTCGCCGATGCAGGGTACGGATATTATTTCTTCCCGAAGCTTGAAGGAGAGATCTCTAACCATATGAAATTCAGGGGCCGCGATGTACTCGTATGGAGTCTTAACAATTATCTCGGTCTTGCAAACCATCCTGAAGTAAGAAAGGCCGATGCCGAAGCTGCAGCAAAATACGGCATGGGTTCCCCGATGGGCGCCAGGATGATGTCAGGTCAGACCGTCTATCATGAACAGCTTGAGCAGGAACTTGCAGCTTTTGAACATAAAGAGGCCGCTTACCTTCTGAATTTTGGGTATATGGGGATGACTTCAATCATTGACTCCCTGCTTGACCGGAACGATGTTGTCGTTTATGACTCGGATGCACATGCCTGTATACTTGACGGACTCAGGATGCATATGGGGAAACGGTTCGTCTACCCCCATAATAACATGGACAGGTTCGAGCATCAGCTTATTCACGCACAGAAAGTAACTGCCCAGACGGGTGGTGGCATCCTTGTCATTACTGAAGGAGTGTACGGTATGGTAGGCGACTGCGGAGACCTTAAAGGTATCCTCCGGTTAAAGGAAAAGTACGGATTCAGGCTGCTGATAGATGACGCTCACGGTTTTGGGACCATGGGAAAAACCGGTGCAGGTACCAGTGAAGAACAGGATGTCATGGACCAGGTGGATGTGTATTTTGGCACCTTCGCCAAATCAATGGCCGGCATAGGCGCTTTCGTTGCTTCTGAAAAGAGAATCATAAAATCACTGGCCTTCAACATGAGATCGCAGATCTATGCAAAATCCCTCCCTATGCCGATGGTAATCGGATCTTTAAAAAGGATGGAACTGATCAGGAATCATCCGGAGATCAAAGATAAACTCTGGGTAATAGTGCGTGCATTGCAGAGCGGGTTGAAGGAAAAAGGATTTAACCTTGGCAGGACCCAGTCGCCTGTCACTCCTGTCTTTTTTGAAGGAGACCCAACGGCTGCCACACAGGTCGTTGCGGACCTCAGGGAGAATTACGGAGTTTTCTGTTCCATGGTCGTTTACCCTGTTGTTCCAAAAGGCGTTATCATGCTGCGCCTCATTCCTACAGCCGTTCACACCCTTGAAGATGTTGCATACACCATCAGTGCATTCTCAGAGGTAAGGAAGAAGCTCGACGAAGGGAAATACGGCACCGGGGGCATTCCTCTTGTAGCTGACATATATTAATCTTTTACAAAATGCTGAAAAAAAGGGTATTCCTGGTTATTTTTCTGAATTCCCTGTTTTATTTCCTTTGCGCTTATTTTATCCTTTTCTTTATTTCACGGATAAGTGTGGCTTTTTCGGCCTCTGTTTTCAATATTCCCGTAAGGATCTACTACGACAAAATCGATTATCTCGTCAGGAGTTCCGATTGGGAATCCGATTCAGTAATTGCCGTTTTCGCAACTTGGCCATTGCTGTGTTTTATCATTGGCCTTGCTTTCCTTGTCATTTTCATTAAGGTTGTCACAGAGTCAGGCATGTTAAGGATACTGCTTATCTGGCTTGCGATTCTTTCCATCATTTCTTTTTTTGGTGAAATAACAACCGGGGCTTTGATGGACCAGGGATTCGGCTACGTTATCATGTACATGTTTGTCACTGATACCGGTAAAGTGGTACTGACTTTACTGGGAGGTATCCTGCTTTTCTTCTCAGGTATTGCACTGTCACGAATGCTTTTATTTACTGCGAATATCTATCTGACCAATATCAGTGGGTTCGAAAAAACTAAATTCGTGATTTACCAGTATGTCTTTCCTTACCTGGTAGGAATTGTACTTTTACAGATCATTGACCTGCCCGTAATAAACTGGTTCTCGCTACTGGTAAAACTTAATGGTATAATTTTCCTTTTCCCGGTTCTTTCCAGGTCGGCAATTATCGAGGATATCTATTTTGAAGAGGAAGCCCCTGAATTTAAAATCTCCTGGAAAGCCGCTCTTACAGCCCTTGCCCTGATACTGGTTTACCGGGTGATATTCGGCTTTGGAGTGAAGATTGCAATCTGATCAGTGCCTGACGACAACCTGCTTGCGGTATATACCGTTTTCGTTGGAAAGTCTTATGAAATACATCCCGGCGGGATATGATGAAACGTCCAGGTTGTGAACCAGCTTGCCGGAGTTGATAATTTCTGCTGAATATATACAAACCCCAATCATATTCACAACCTCCAGCTTCCACTTTCTGGAGTCGGTTTCGGGAAATACGATATGGACATCTTTTGAAGCCGGTACGGGATACACGGTTAGTTCCCCCCGGGAAAGCTCATCAGTGCCATAATAAATCGATTTCAGCTGTACGTCAAGTTTTACACCCTTATAGCGGGAAACACTGATTCCATTAACGGTTTTAGTATAATACCCTGGTTTTGAGAACGAAAGGAACCAGTTCCCCTGATCTATAAGTCTGTCATAAAACCCAGTCGGCATCCGGGAATAAACGACTGAGCTGTCCATGTCATGGCCAACGACACTGATTTTTGCATACAGCGGCAATCCCGTGGCTGTGTCCGTTATAACGCCATGGATACCATACAGGGCCTGTTCAATAAAATTCAGGTACGAGTGATAATCATAATTAAAATAGCTTACAAGCTGGCTTGCAGGGAGTACATAAGCTGTTGAAAGCTCAATAGTGACTTCCCTGCAGGCATGGAAGTAATTCATGTAATCCTGCCTGCCACCGTGCACAGAATACCAGGCATATCCGTCAGTTACGCCATTCTGCATATCAGTAAAGTAACCTGCGGGTCCGTACTTGTGAATTGTATCGGCAAATTCACGGCCGACAAAATACCACCACGAGTTATCCGCCGTAAGCCTCGGCCAGGTATCCCATGGATAATTAAAGACTTCTGATCCTCCGTGGAAATTGGCCGACATGCTAAAGCCCATGGCATCGGCATAATTCATAAATGCAACAGTTTCAGGCTGCCATGCGTTACCGTCGGGATGGGGGCCATAACCCGGGTCAGGATAGTTCCTGTTCAGGTCAACGCCGTTTGCATTATCCCTGGTTGATCCATTTAAGGTATTATTTCCGCCATGGTACGTACCGTCAGGATTTGCCAGAGGATTGATAAAGATTTCCACACTGTCGACCAGTCTTGTAACTTGTGGAATTGTTCCATAATTGGTCAGAAGGTAATCTATAAGGTGAAGCATGCCAACGTAACCTGTTGTCTCATTACCATGAATGGAGCTGGTATACAGAAACCTGGGTTTGGCCTCATTGACATGGACATTCCTGGATATCCTGACAGCCAGGAGAAGGCGGCCCTCAGTGGTCGTGCCGATTGTATCCAACTTGCAGAATGAGGGATAAGCCGTGCTAAAATAATGCATGGTATCTACATATTGCTGGTAGGTGGGATAAAAGTTCCATGCAGCAGGCCCGTATGAGCTGACAATCCCTTCAGGTTTCATCAGGTCTTTATTGCCAAGCAGGCTCCCCGGAGGCGTGAGAATTTTTACATCATAGCCGAGCTTGGAGAATTTTGCAAATTCCTTACGGTTAGCGAATGCATAAACCTCATTCCCGCTGACCTTTTCAAGAGAAATAATATTAGTCAGGAAATCCAGCTCCTCCCGGTCAAAGTAACGGAAGCTGAAATAAAGTTCACCATTTATTTTGAGTAGGCTGTCGGCCATTTTCTGGTCAAACGCCTGGGCCCGGGACGCAAAGTTTGTAATTAAAATAAGCAGGACAAGCGTAAAAAGTTTTTTCATATGGTAATCAGTTGTTTGATTAGTTTGTATGTGCCGCTATTGACAGGGACAAGGGGAAGCCTGAGATAGTTGCCTGCAAGCTTTTTCATTTCCAGGGCGGCTTTCACCCCTGCTGGGCTTCCGTCGGCAAAGAGTGAATTGATAAAATCAAGCAGACGGAAATGCAGTTCCCGGGCTTTTACGAAGTCTCCTTTCAATCCGAGCCGGACCATTTTTGAAAATTCCCCGGGGAAGACATTTGCAACAACGGAGATCACTCCGTCGGCACCAAGAGCCAGCAAAGGCAGGGTAAGAGCATCATCGCCAGAGAGGACAAGGAAATCTTTTGGTCTTTTTTTCAATACCTGGCTTATCTGGTCAATGTTCCCGGAGGCTTCCTTGATCCCTATAATATTTTTGCATTCCGTTGCCAGCCTGATCGTTGTTGAAGCCGCAATATTACTACCGGTCCTTCCGGGAACAGTATACAAAATCAGCGGAACAGGGCTGGCTTCCGATACAGCTTTAAAATGCCGGAAGATCCCCTCCTGCTGTGGTTTGTTATAATATGGGCAAACCGATAAAACCGCATCTATTCCTTTAAAAGAGGCATCACCGATTGCCGATACCACTTCGGCTGTGTTGTTCCCCCCTATCCCGACAACCAGGGGTACACGGCCTTTGTTTTTCTCGACGGAGAACCGCATCAGTTCAGACTTCTCCTGTTTTGACATGGTTGGCGATTCCCCTGTAGTGCCAAGTACAACGATAAACTCACATCCGCCTTCAATGATATAATTCATCACCTTCCCATAGGCATTGAAATCGACTGCACCTGATTTTGTAAACGGACTTACAATTGCAACCCCCGTGCCTTTTAATTTACTGCGGATATTTTTCATGGGTTTTAATAATGGTTAAATAGTGCCTTATCTGAAAGAGGTACTCGTCAAAGGTAATCGCAGGCTTTACATCGATCATGAGGTCGTAATAAGAAGTATTGTCTTCCGAAAATCTCCCTACGCGGCAAATGGCTTTGGACAGGCCCGCAATATATTTCAGGGGAAATGAATCGGCAAGGCTAAGATCTATAAGCAGGTCAAATTCCTTATCTATGAAACTCCTCACTGTATTATGGATCGGCCGGTAAAACCAGGTAACATCTTTTTTCGAGAAAAAATCATAGGAAAGCTTCGGCATGAACCTCTGGAGAAGCCCTTTGCTTTTAACAAAGCCCAGTGCCTTCACTTCTTTATGCTCCTGTTGAAGCTGGGTGACGAATTCCGACACCTTATCATAATCAGGGGCTTCCTCAAGAGTATATAGAATTCCGATTCTCCGGGCTTCAGGAAGATTCATCATTCCATGGGACTGACTGGTCCTGGATTGTTCCTTTTTTAAATAATACTGCCCGATTTTTCTTCTGATCCTCTTAAACATAGGCTTGTTTGATTAAACATGCTTGATTTCTGCAAAGTTACGAATAAAGGATATAACGTCAAATCGCTGAAAAGATTATAGGATCAATTAAGGGTTTTTGTATTTTTACGCAACAGAAATGAAGGGTATGCCCCAGTATGATATAAACATTTACACTCTTCTTTATGCCTTGACTGTAGTCATTTCTTTAATGGCTTCAGTCATTGCCTACCAGCACCGTAAGGTTGCCGGAGGGCTCACACTTGCCATTCTGATGCTTTTAACGGCATGGTGGTGCCTTGGAGGCCTGTTTGAGACTTCCTCAATGGCGCCTTCCGCCAAATTCTTCTGGTCTAAAATTGAGTATCTGGGGGGAGTGAACGTTCCCGTTTTTTTCTTCCTGCTGACTTTCCAGTATACCCACCCCGCCGTAAAGTTCAAACTTTCATGGATCGTTTTCCTGTTTATTGTCCCGGCATTCACCCTGCTGGCTGCCATAACCAATGACTACCATCATTTCATCTGGACCGGTTATTCTCCGGGTCCGGCCGGGTCAAACCAGATCATTTATGAACACGGGACCTGGTTCTGGATAGGATTTATGGGCTATTCCTACCTCATGTTACTGCTAAGCCTTGTCATCCTGATCAATTCGCTCATTCAATACAGGCATACCTTCAGGCACCAGATGATAGCCGTGGTAATTGCCGCCATGCTCCCGTGGGCTGGGAACATCCTTTATCTCCTGGGGTTAAACCCTTTACCGGGGCTGGACCTTACAAGGATTGCCTTCTCCGGTTCAGGGATCATACTGGTGTATGCCATTGCAAAATTAAGGTTTCTGGATCTTCTGCCAAGGGCAAGGGCTTTGTTGCTCGAAACGATGCCCGACGGTCTGCTCGTGCTGGACTCGTTAAGAAGAATCGTTGATATTAATCCTTCGGCAAGATCCATCATGGGGATTGACAGGAATGATAACATTATCGGGAAGTCAACAGCTGAGATAGATTCAGTACCTGCTCATGTTATCAATGATGCCATCGATGGCGGGGTTGAGTCAAAGGTTTATGCTTTTCCGCCAAAATTTATTGAAATCAACCTGACCCCCTTATTCAATAAAAAAGGCGAGGCGTCGGGATACTGCATTGCGATGCATGATATAACCGCCATAAAGCATAAAGAGAGTGCCTTGCAGCAAAGCGAAGAAAAATACAAGGCCTTGGCTGAAAACATCTCCGATGTGATCTGGATGATGGACATGAGCATGAAATACACATACATAAGTCCTTCCATTGAGAGCCAGAGGGGTTTTACGGTCGAGGAATTTTCAGCCCTGAAACTGTCGGAAATATACCCCCAGAAATCTTTAACGATGGTCATGGAGACCTTCAGCGAGTATAAAAGACTTTCCGATCAAGGCAAACTTCCCAAGGGGACATCCATGATACTTGAGATTCAGCATTATTGTAAGAATGGATCTATTAAAACCGGCGAGGTTCATGCGAATATAATACTGGATGAAAACAACAGGCTGATCGCGGTCCACGGGATCACCAGGGATATTACCGAAAGGAAACTCGAGGAATCAGCTTTAAAACAACGTGATAAATTACTGCAATCCGTCACAAAGGCAGTTATAAGCCTTCTTCGCAAAGGGGATTTGGAGATTTCAATCCAGGAGGCTTTACAGATCCTTGGCGAAGCCATCAAAGCCGACAGGGTATATATTTTCGAGAACATCAGGGATATTAAGTCTTCCGATACCGGGATGTACCTGAGGCAGCAGTGGATAAACGACGGATCGTTTGGTTTCCGGCTCAACTCCGATCATGAAGTTATTTCATACCAGAATTCCTTTCCTCGTTGGTTAGAGCGGCTTTCAAACGGCAAATCGATCAATGGCCTGGTGAAAGATTTCCCTGACCTGGAGCGGCTGGCTTTGGAACCTCAATTAATAAAGTCCTTGCTTGTCATCCCTATTTTCATTGAAACAAATTTCTGGGGTTTTATAGGTTTCGATGATTGCAGCAACGAAAGGATATGGTCCCAGGCCGAAGAGAATGTTCTGACTACAGCCGCTATCAGTATAGGGATGGCCTATGTTAAAAAGAGCAATGAACTTGAGCTGATCAAAGCCAAGGAGAGAGCCGAAGAAAGCGACAGGCTCAAATCGGCTTTCCTTGCAACCATGTCACACGAACTGAGGACCCCGTTAAATGCCATTATTGGTTTTTCAGGAATAATAGGCAAAGAAATGGACAGTGCCGAGCAGGAAGAATATATTAAAATCATAAATAAGAGCGGAAAAAACCTTCTGAACATCATCGAAGACCTGTTTAATATCTCTATGATTGAAGCGGGGAATATCAGGGTCGATATGGAGCATTTCTCTTTCGAGAAATTCCGCAACCAGTTGAATGAAATTTTATATTCTGAGATTAAAAGTATGGATAAACCGGGGCTGGCTATACATTACAGCCCCGATCCATCGCATCAGGATCTTTATTTGTTCACCGATCCGAATAAGCTTTTCCAAATATTCAGCAACATCCTTAAAAATGCCGTCAAATTCACCCAGCATGGATCAATTGAATACGGATACACCCTGGGTAATGGCAAGGAAATTATTTTTTTCGTAAAAGACACGGGCATAGGTATCTCACCCGACATCCAGAAGATCGTGTTTGACAAATTCAGGCAGGCCGATGAGACCTTTACCCGGAAATTCGGAGGGACAGGCCTTGGCCTTTCAATAAGCAAACGCTTGACCGAATTGCTTAGCGGCAGCATATGGGTCGAATCAGAGCCGGGCAAGGGATCAGCCTTCCATTTCATGATCCCCTGCCGGGACCTTAGCTGGCATACGCCAAGTGGCGTCAAAGGCAGTTCGCAAGCCCTCGGTTTCCTGCACAATAAAACAATTCTTCTTGTTGAAGACGAAGAATCGAACTTCCTTCTCATAAAAACCATTATGAAACATTCGGAAGTGAACTTATTATGGGCAAGGAATGGCAAAGAAGGTATCGAAATGATTGACTCGAACAATGACATTTCATTGGTGCTCATGGATATCAAAATGCCAGTCATGGACGGGTATGAGGCAACAAAGATGTCAAAAATCCTCCGCCCTAAACTACCGGTCATTGCCATGACGGCGCATGCCTTATACGGAGATGAAGAAAAAGCTTTCGAAAGCGGTTTTGACGATTATATCCCCAAGCCGATAAGCAAAAGCCTCCTGTTTACCAAACTGGAACAATATCTTTTATGAATTTTATGGGAAGGCTGAACCTACATGTTGAGATTGATGATAAATCGGGTTTCTGTTTTGGGGTAGTCGGAGCGATAGAGAAAGCCGAAAAGGAACTCCTTGCTTCAGGTGAATTGTTTTGCCTGGGTGAGATCGTGCACAATGACGAAGAAGTCAAACGCCTTGAGATCCAGGGTATGGTCAATATAACCAAGGACGACCTGGCGCTGATAGAGAAAAAGACTGTTTTATTCCGCGCCCACGGGGAGCCCCCCGAAAGCTATAAACTGGCCCTTGCCAATGAGAACAGGATCATCGACGCTTCATGTCCTATAATTCTAAAGCTTCAGAAAAGATTCAGGGAATCCTATGATAAAGGTGAGGCAATCTATCTTTACGGGAAACCGAATCATCCTGAAGTAATTGGGCTTAACGGTCAGATAGGCAACAGGGCTACTGTCTTTGGTCATTTTGAAGACCTTGACCTGGACCGGGTTCCGAAGAAAATAACCCTTTACAGCCAGACTACAATGTCGATCGATAGTTTTTATTCTATTGTAAACAAGCTGGAAGAAGCAGGCATTGAGGTCACCGTAAAAGACACTATTTGCAGGCAGGTTTCTCACCGTGAGCCAAGCCTGAGGCAATTCAGCAGAAAATTCAGCAAGATCGTGTTTGTAGCAGGTAAACGTTCATCTAACGGGAGTGTTCTTTTCAATGTTTGCCGGCAGGAGAACCCCAACACCTTCTTTGTAAGCTCACCTGAAGAGATTTTTGAACGCTGGTTTGAACAGGACGAATCTGTTGGGATCTGCGGAGCCACTTCCACACCGATGTGGCTAATGAAAAACGTTGAAAGAAAACTTTTATCCCTCTGACCTTGAAAGTGACCTTCCTGGGTACCGGAACCTCGCAGGGCGTGCCTGTTATCGGCTGCCATTGCCGGGTGTGCAGCTCAACCGACCACCGCGACCGGCGGCTCAGGTCGTCGATCCTTGTCGAATGGAATGGGAAAGTCATTGTTGTGGATTGCGGCCCTGATTTCAGGCAGCAGATGCTGGTCAACAAGGTTGACAGTATTGACGCCATTCTTGTAACTCACGGGCATAAGGACCATCTCGGCGGATTGGATGATGTGCGTGCTTACAATTATATTCTGAAAAGGCCCGTCGATGTATTTGCCGAAAAAAAAGTGCAGGCAATTATCAGGATGGAATATTCGTATGCTTTTGAAAAGGAACCTTATCCCGGCGTACCCGAAATACTGCTTCATGACCTTGTAAACGAGCCTTTTCTTGTTTCAGGAATGCCTGTGACCCCAATAAGGGCGGTTCACTTCAATAAAAGGAATTTTGTTTTCGGGTTCAGGTTTAACGATTTCACTTATATCACTGATGCTGTCAGTATTTCATCCGCAGAAAAAGAAAAAATCAAAGGTTCAAAAGTGATTGTACTGAACGCCCTGAGAAAAGAAAAACATTATTCGCATTTCAACCTTGAAGAAGCCCTGGCCCTGATGAAAGAGCTTCAGCCTGAGCAGGGCTACCTCACACATATCAGCCACCAGATGGGTACCTGCAGTGAGACTTCCGGCCTGTTACCTGAAAATGTGGAGCTTGCGTATGATGGCCTTTCATTTACCGTTGCTGATTCATTTTAACACGCTTTAACGTAAGCATGTTCATCGGGTTGCTTCCAAGCCCGGTTATCCCTTTCCTTACAAACCTCAATACCTGGTCATAGTAAAGGACTACTATCGGAGATTCTTCCATGACGAGCTGTTCCATCTGCCTGTATAATCCATAACGCAAAGAATCGTCGACCTGGTGCATGGCCAGATCATAAAGCCGGTCAAACTCGGGGTTTGAGAAATGGGTGTAATTTGGCCCTCTCGGGCAAAAGTTCTGGGTCAGGAACATCAGCAGGTAGTTTTCAGCGTCAGGATAATCGGCAATCCATGAAGCCCTGAAAAATGTCAGCCTGGCTTCAGCCTTCATCTGTTTGACAGCAGCAGGAGTGCTGATCTCAATCTTCATCTCTATCCCGAGGCCGGCAAGCTGCTGCTGTATGTGTTTGCAGAAATCAAGATAATCGGGAGTGGAAACCAGGGTCACTGGGGGCATTCCCATTCCACCGGGGAAACCTGCTTCGGCCAGCAGTTTCCGTGCTCTTTCAATATCGCAGGCATAATACACTTTCGAGGAGTCGAACGCAGGCAGCCCTTTAGGTATGATACCATTAACCCCGGGGCTGCCAATATTGTTTCTCAGGTAAGTGATCATTTTATTCCTGTCAAAGGCAAGATTTATTGCCTGCCTTACCCTTTTGTCTCTCAGGGGATTTGGCCTTCCATCGACTGTTTCCTGGTCCATGAGGAACCCCAGGTATTCTGTATTCAGGTAAGGTTGTGTAAGCAATTCGATTGTGGATTTGTATTTGGGCTGAAGCCGGCCCTGTTTTGTAAGCAGTTCATCTTTATAGGATGGGTCAAGGCCTGAAATAAAATCCAGCCTGCCTGTAACAAACTCAAGAAAGGCCGACTGCTTGTCGGAAAGAAAGCTAATGCTTACGGCATTGAGAAAAGGGAGCCTGCTGTTCCCTTCGGTTTCAAAATATAAAGGGTTCCTTGCAAGTACGAGTTTTACGCCTTCCTTCCAGTATTTGAACATAAAAGGCCCGGTTCCAACCGGGTGCCTCCGGAAACCTTCCCCGTAACATACAACTGCTTCCCGGGGCACAACCGATGCATATTGCATTGCAAGCATTGAAAGAAAAGGAGGAAATGGTTTTTTTAGCATTATCACAAGGGTGCTGTCGTCGGGGGCAATGAAGCCAGGGCTGCTGTCGGATCGCGCAACGTAATCGAATATCCAGGCACCCGAAGATGATGTGGCAGGGTCGAGGATCCTGTTAAAGCTGTAAACGAAATCAGCCGCCTTAACCAGCCGTCCATTAACGGAGTGAAATACGGGGTCGTTATGGAAGTGTACGTCCCTGCGAAGATGGAACCTGTATTCCAGCCCATCGGTACGTATTTCCCATGAATCAGCAATGCATGGCATTATCCCGAGATTATCATCCATCTGAACCAGGCCGTTGAATATCTGGTTGACGGGCCAGATGACCGACTGATCGCGGGCATAAGCAGGATCCAGGGAGCTGATATTGGCCGACTCATTATACCTGAACACATTCCCTATACGGCTGCCACCGTCAGTCCCCGTACACGAGGCCAGAGAACAATATAACAAAAATGAAAGGCATCCGGCCAGCCAACTCCTTCCTGTGTGAACCATTCCTTTGAACTTTCTATAAAAATTACGCAAAGGCAAATTTATTATAAATCCATGTCCCCGGGCATTTTCATGAAGTTAATTCAGGATATTTCATACTTTTGCACAACTATCCGCCCTTTCATAATTGAATCCCTGAAAACCTTAAAATAAGATGAAACTACTCAACCTGGCTATCCTTTTGTTTTTAACCCTCGGCTTAACGGCGCAAGCTCAGTTTGACCCGAAAACTTCCGGCGCATACAGCTGCTTTTTAAGGAAATCTTCGATGCGGGAACTTCCATGCTTCCCATCCCAGGCGAATACTGCCGGTCCTCATGCGTACGACGTTCTGAAATATACTATTAATGCGGATATTTACCACTGTTATACCTCACCCTATCCTCATGATTTTACTGCCAATGTTAAAATAAGGTTTAAGGCCGACAGCATAATTAACAGTATTCAACTGGACGCCTCCGGTGTTTCACTGCAGGTAGATTCGGTAAAGCTAGCATCGACCTCCTTTTCACATTTTGGGAACATCCTTACCGTGAACCTTAACCATACCTACAACCCGGGGGAAATCGCAGAAGTACTGGTGTACTATAAACATAAAAATGTGACTGATTATGCGTTTTATGCTACGGGAGGTTTTGTATTCACCGACGCTGAACCTGAAGGCGCACGACATTGGTTTCCCTGCTACGACTCCCCTTCTGATAAAGCCCTACTGGATCTGACGGCGAAGGTTCCTGCAAATGTCAAACTTGGTTCTAACGGTAGGCTGGCCGATTCCACCGTTACAGCCGACACAATTTTCTATCACTGGGTCAGTTCTGACCCCTTAGCCACCTACCTGATGGCCATGACGTCAAAAGTCAACTTCAACCTGGATATTAAATACTATCACAAAATCACGAATCCTGCCGACAGTGTTCCCATTCGTTTTTATTACAATGCCGGTGAATCTCCATATGATTGTGAAGACCTCATCGACTCGATGACAACCTACTATTCAAGGAAATGGTGTGAACATCCTTTTGAAAAGAACGGCTTTGCCACCCTGAACAGCCAGTTTGCCTGGGGTGGAATGGAAAACCAGACCCTTACAAGCTTTTGTCCGAACTGCTGGGACCCCGGCCTGATGTCGCATGAATTTGCACACCAGTGGTTTGGCGATATGATCACCTGTGCTACCTGGGCCGACATCTGGTTGAACGAGGGTTTTGCTACATGGTCGGAATCCTTCTGGAAAGAAAGTTCAGGCGGGTATAGTGCCTATCTCAACGACATTCACAGTTATGCTTCTTCGTATCTCGCGGGAAATCAAGGATGGGCCATATCAAATCCCAACTGGTCCGTAAACACGCCTTCGGCTAATGTCCTCTTTGACTGGAGTATAACGTACTGCAAAGGCGCATGTGCCTTGCACCAGCTGAGGTATGTCATCGGGGATTCACTGTTTTTCAAAGTTCTGCAGACATATGCTGCCGACACAAATTACAAGTATAAATCGGCAACCATAGCAAATTTCAATCAGGAAGTCAACAGGGTTACCGGCAGGAACTATGACTGGTTTTTTAATGAATGGATTTTCACACCCAATCATCCGGTTTATGCTAACACCTATGTATTCTCAAGCCTGGGTGGCGGGAACTGGCGGGTTGATTTTAACACTCATCAGACACAGACAAATGCAGCTTTTTTTCAAATGCCCTTAACCATTCAGGTGCATTTCACCGATAATTCAGATACCCTGGTCAGGATAATGAATGATGTGAATAATCAGATGTTTTCATGGGTCTTTACTAAACAGCCTGCTGCATTGTATTTCGATCCCGCTGATGAGATCGTCCTGAAACAGGCAGCAACTTTAGTGGGGGTGCCTGAGAAAGAAGGCCCGGGGGGTATTATACTGGGCCAGAACTCACCAAACCCAGCAGGTTTAAAAACAACGATTCCATTCGTATTGCCTATATCTGCAGAAGTCACTTTAGGTATAATCAATACGCTTGGCATAGAAGTATGGCAAACCGGCATATTGAATTACACTGCCGGTGCACATTCGGTAGAAGCGGACCTGAGCGCCCTTCCTTCGGGAATATACATATACATGTTGAAGACAGGTGGCAAGAGTTATTCAGGAAAAATGGTGATCAACAGCCAGCCAAAATAAACGGCCACACCCGGATTAGTAGTTCAGATCAAGGGGCGTTTTAACAAGGTTCCGGCTTAAAGCAGCTTCACTGATCTCTTTCATCTCTTCAATATAATGAAAGGTCAGGCCTTCAATATACTCGGGTTTGATATCCTCGATATCCCTCCGGTTTTCCTTTGAAAGTATGATTTCTTTAATTTTAGCCCGCTTTGCTGCAAGTATTTTCTCTTTGATCCCCCCAACCGGAAGGACTTTACCCCTCAGGGTGATCTCTCCAGTCATGGCTATTCTTTCCTTTACTTTCCTCTGTGAAAAAGCGGAAGCAAGCGCGGTAAAGATCGTGATCCCTGCCGAAGGACCGTCTTTGGGCGTTGCGCCTTCGGGAACGTGAATATGCACATTCCATTTTGAGAACACATCCACCGGAATACTAAAGTCGGAAGAATGGGCTTTTAAATAAGCCAGGGCAATACTAGCCGACTCTTTCATAACATCCCCGAGGTTCCCTGTCAGGGCAAGGTCGCCCTTGCCGCGGCTAAGGCTTACCTCAACGAAAAGGATCTCTCCGCCTGCCGAGGTCCATGCCAGCCCGGTAACTACACCTGCAATTTCATTGGTAATGTAGCGTTCCGACTGGAATATCGGGACCCCAAGGATCCGTTTAAGGTCTTCAGAGCCTATTTTTTTCTTGTAATCTTCGTTGGAGACTATGGCCCTGGCTTTATTCCTGATGACTTTTGCAATGTTTTTCTCCAGTGTCCTCACTCCCGATTCGCGGGTGTATTCTTCGATGATCTGCTGGAGGATGGCACGGCTGAAAAGAAGCTGTGTTTTTTTCATCCCATGCTCCCTAAGTTGTTTGGGGACCAGGTGCCTGATTGCAATTTCCTGCTTTTCTTCCAGCAGGTAACCGGGAAGTTCAATCACCTCCATCCTGTCGCGGAGCGCAGGGTGAACCGTATTCAGGGTGTTTGCAGTTGCTACGAACATGATCCTGCTAAGGTCATATTCCACTTCCAGGAAATTATCGTAAAAAGTGCTGTTTTGTTCAGGGTCGAGGATCTCCAGCAAGGCAGCCTGGGGATCACCGCTGAAGTTCATTCCTGCCACTTTGTCAATTTCATCCAGCACAAACACCGGATTGGATGATTTTGTTTTTTTAATACTCTGAATGATCCTGCCCGGCATGGCGCCGATATATGTTTTGCGGTGGCCGCGGAGTTCCGATTCATCCCTTAGGCCTCCCAGTGACATCCTGATATATTTTCGGCCCAGCGCCCTCGCCACAGACTTTCCAAGAGAGGTCTTCCCAACCCCCGGGGGACCCACAAGGCATAGAATGGGAGACTTAAGGTCCTTCTTTAACTTGATGATCGCAAGAAATTCTATTATCCTTTCTTTAACCTTTTCCAGCCCGAAATGATCCTCGTTCAACACCTGCATGGCATGGTCCAGGTCAAGGTTATCATCGGTAAATTCATTCCAAGGCAGCTGGACCAGGGTTTCGATATAATTGACCTGGATCGAGTATTCAGCTGCTGCAGGATGCATTCTCTGCAACTTGGTTATTTCCTTTTCGAAAACTTCTGCAATCTCCTTCGACCACTTTTTATCCTTGGCCTGCTCACGCAGAACACTTATCTCCTGGGCATTCGGACTTCCGCCAAGTTCTTCCTGTATGGTCTTAAGCTGCATATTAAGAAGGTAATCCCTTTGCTGCTTGTCAAGGTCGGTTTTAACTTTATTCTGAATCTGCTGTTTAAGTTCCGTGACCTGCAATTCTTTTGTAAGGAAGCCCAGCACGAGATGAGCACGCTCGGAAAGCTCAACTGTTTCAAGGAGTTTTTGTTTCTCCGAAACATCGATGTTGAGGTTTGAAGAAATAAAATGCACAAGGAATGAAGAACTTTCAATATTCTTGATTGCAAAAGCAGCTTCAGAAGGGATATTGGGTGATTTGCTCACGATCTGGGTGGCAAGATCCTTGATGGAAGACATCAGGGCCTGAAATTCCTTATCCTCCTTATTTACCTGCTGAATAACATCAAAGGGGGCTACCGTTGCCTTAATATAAGGTTCTGTCTGAATCAGGGTATTCATGCGGAACCTGCGCTTTCCCTGGATGATTGCAGTGGTGGTTCCATCAGGCATCTGAAGGAGCTTGATGATATAGGCAACGGTTCCGACAGTATTCAGGTCTGAGAACTCAGGATCCTCAATCGTTGCATCTCTTTGCCCGACTACACCAATGATCCTGCCCGACTTGTAATATTCCCTGATAAGGCGGATGGATTTATCCCTTCCTACTGTAATTGGGATCACGACTCCGGGGAAGAGGACAGTATTGCGCAGGGGCAGTATAGGGAGTTCTTCAGGTACATCCTCATTATTCATGAGTTCCTCATCTTCGGATGACAGCAAGGGTATAAACTCCGTTTCAGGGTCGATCATGTCTGACATATCAAGAAAAAGGGTTTCAGATTTTCTTTCCATAATAAAATATTATACCCGGTCATATTAGCCGGGTATAAGCAAATGTCAAATTACGTGCCAGAAATCGGCTGATTATAAGTATTTATTTTTCAGCGTGAGGTTGTAAACACTCGTAAGCAATTCTTTTTCCACTTCATCGAGTGACTTATTCCGCCTGGCATAGACCAGGTCGGCTACTTCTATTGCTCTTTTCAGGTCATAGTTTGTATGACCCGCTGTGCCTCCCCATGTGAAGGATGGGATAAAATTACGTTGGAACCCTGATCCGAAAATATTGGCGTTGACCCCGACCACGGTACCAGTATTAAACATTGTATTTATACCGCATTTGGAATGGTCGGCCATGATCAGTCCGCAGAACTGCTGGCTTGTGCTTACAAAGGTCTGTTTCCCGTAACTCCAGATTCTTACCGTATCATATGTGTTTTTCAGGTTTGAGGTATTTGTGTCAGCCCCCAGGTTGCACCATTCTGCAATTACTGAGTGGCCAAGGAACCCGTCATGAGCTTTGTTGGAATAACCAAACAGCACCGAGTTGTTGACCTCCCCTCCTACTCTTGAATAGGGCCCGACCGTGGTAGGCCCGTAAATTTTCGCAGCCATCTTTACCTGGGCACCTTCGCAGAGTGCAAAAGGCCCGCGGATGATAGCCCCTTCCATGATTTCCGAATCCCGGCCGATATAAATAGGACCGGCCGTGGTATTTAAAACGGCACATTCCACCCTGGCTCCTTTTTCAACAAACACCTTCCCGTCACCGATCACAGTGTTTGTGGAACTCAGCTTCTGCGATTTCCTGTCCTTCGTTAAAAGTTCAAAATCATCATGAATTGCTATCCCGTTCTTTGAAAATACTTCCCAGGTGTGCCCAATCCTGACAGGGGGATTTGCTATACTGATCTCTTCAATGCCGTCGGAAGATGCATCTCCAAGGTTGTCGAGGTCTTCAGCCTTTACATGTAATGCGATTATTGTATCCTGGTAAACTATCGTCTGGTTTGGCCTGAGGTTCATTACTGCATCCACAATCTCGGCTGTGGGGCAAACAGAGGCGTTGATAAGGATGTTCTCCTTTTCCTTGACGATTTTGAATTTTTTTGAAAGATAGGATTCGGTAAGTGTTGAAGTTTTTGTTTTCAGATACATTTCCCATTTTTCCCTGATTGTGAGGATTCCTACCCTGATATCAGCGATAGGCCTCATAAATGTCAATGGAAGAAGGTTTGTCCTGACAATACTGTCATCGAAGAGAATGTAATTCATACAAGGAGGATAAAATTAATTCAACCAGGAATTCCAATGCAAAACTAATGAACTTGGGGGATAAAAAAAAGCCCTTGTCAGAATAAACAAGGGCTGAGTATGATCTACAGGTAATTATTTTTCGTTCTTCATATCCAGATGTTTCTTATAGCGGTTTTTGAATTTATCAACACGGCCTGCCGTATCAACAAGTTTCATTTTGCCGGTATAATAAGGGTGGGAAGTATGAGAAATTTCCAGCTTTACAAGAGGGTACTCCACTCCGTCGTCCCATACGATGGTTTCTTTTGTTTTAACTGCCGATTTTGAAACAAACGTGTAATCGTTCGACATATCCTTGAAAACCACCAGCCTGTAATCTTTTGGATGAATATCTTTTTTCATTGGAAATTGAATTTGCAAATGAGGGTGCAAAAGTACGGACTTTTCTTTGAAAAACAAATATTTTTAAACTAAATTTCCTCAAGCAGGAAGCTAAGCGTGTCTGTATCGTCGGCATAGTCCCATAATTCAGGCTTTTGGGCCGTCCCCGGGCTGATAAACGGCAATCCCGGGTCAGCAGCAGAAACTACGCACTGGATTTTGTCAGAAAGGGCAGGCAAGGCCTCCATCAGCCCACTTTTGCTTATGTACCGTTCAAAGTTCAGAACAGATACTGCCGATGACAGTTTACTTTCTTCGGCAAGTAAAAGGTTCCCGAAATCGTAAAAAGGCTGCTTGTTTACAATACGGATGCTTTTCTGGTATTCATAATTGTTAAAATACTTGTTATGGCGGATGACATCTTCCCAGGGCCTGAAGAAAGGCATCAACTGCATGACATCAAAACCGGCAGGGATATATAGTTTTGAAACGCTGCGGCAACCCAGGCCAAAGTAAAGCATGATATCCGAGGCAAGTCCTTCAAGTTCTGCATCGGTTTCATTACCGTGGATGATCGCAATGCCGTTACGGTTCTTTCTTATAATATGAGGGAAGCGCGAGAAATAGTACTCAAAGTACCTGTAGGTATTGTCGCTTCCGGTCGCTATGATTGCATCAATATCCTTCAGTGGCTGGTCAAAAAACCTGATCATCCTGTTCCATTCAGGGTCAAGGCCTTCCAGGATCCCGGCTATTGCAGGAAGAAGTACATTATCCTGACCTGAAAGCCGCCCATGGAATATGTGCCCGCATACCAGTACGCAAAGAAAATCATGAAACCCCGCCAGCGGGATATTCCCGGCTGTAACGACACCAATTATCTTCTCCCTCCTTTTGGGATTCTCCAGGGCTGCATAGTAACCCTCAAGCCAGCGGTTCATTTTTACTTCCTGCATCGACCGCCCAAGGGAGTTCAGTGCAAAACGTATATTATCAGGGGTGAACCACGGGTTCAATGCTCCTGCCCTGAGGGCTGGTTCCGACAGGGGGTGCGGGATACCGTTTGCCTGTGGAACAGGATAGCTGGCAAGTATCCTGCCCGTTTCAATAAATGTTTGGATTCGGTTTCTGATGTCCATATCTTCGTACTGCAAAACTACGAAATACATGAGAATGCCATCCATTTGCCTTATACTGATTTTAGTGATGGTCATGCCGCCTTGTATATCGGGTGGGCAAAGCACCTTCAGCCTGAAAAAAACAGAGCAGTACCTAAAGGAAGCTTTTAAAGATATCGGCCAGGCAGAGAATGACAGTGCCAGGCTGGCCCTCAGCCTCGGGTTTCAAAAACAGCTCAGGGTTGCCCTTTCAAACAGTGGTTCGTCCGATTACCCCTGGGATTCCCTGAAATTTATTGCCAAAACAGAATCACCCGACGGCTCTTTTCGCTTATATAACTGGAACGTGCCCCTCCTCGGCGGAGGCAACCGGTATTTCTGCCTTATTCAGTTTAAAGGCTCAATGAAGAAAATACCTGTAGTGGGTTTAACTGATTTTTCCGGGTCTGTTGCCGAACCAGGGCAATTCAGCGGTGATTCACTTCACTGGTATGGCGCCTTGTATTATAAGGTGATCCCTTTTGAGCAACAAGATAAAACTAAGGCTTACATTTTGCTGGGATGGGCCGGGATCAGCAAGGACATCAGCGGAAAGATCATTGAGGTAATGGCTCTCGGCGGCAATGGAACTCCTGCCTTCGGATCCCCTGTGTTCCCGGGCTATCTTGATGGCAAACTCCTGCGTGTTGTGTTCAGGTATGCTTCTTCTGCCGGAATGAACCTGAGATACCAGTTACAGATCTTGCCTGGCAAGCCAAAGTGGAATGCTAAAAAAAAGGAATACACGAACAGTACCGGCTCGCAATGGATGATCGTTTTTGACCACCTGGTACCAATGGATCCTCAACTTGCCGGACAGTATCAATTTTATGTTCCGGCTTCGGAAACCGCAGAGGGGTTTGTGTATGAAAATTTCAGGTGGAAATACATCGGGGAGTTTGATGCCCGAAACCCCTGATTCTCAGGAAATCCTTTCCTTTGATTGCATTCTTCTAAAAAAATTCTTATTTTTGATTTTTCGGTTGAAATTACTTTATTTTGCTGCATCGTTCCGTCTATGCCAGATTTCTTAAGAAACAATTATATTTTACTCAAAAAAACGACTTATGAAAAAGCACAATTTTAATGCCGGACCCTCGGTATTGCCTCAGATCGCTATTGAAAATTCAGCCAAGGCTATTCTTGACCTGAACGGAACAGGTTTATCGCTTCTCGAAATTTCCCACAGGAGCAAGGACTTCCAGGCCATCCTGGATGAAGCTTCGGCTTTGTTCACAGAACTTCTCAATATCCCTTCAGGATACAAGATCCTTTTCCTTGGCGGAGGTGCAAGTCTCCAGTTTGACATGGTTCCATATAACCTGCTGAATAAGAAGGCTGCATATCTCGAAACCGGGGTATGGGCCCAGAAAGCCATTAAGGAAGCGAAGTTTTTCGGGGAAGTGAATGTTGTAGCTTCTTCAGGAGATAAAAATTTCAATTACATCCCCAAAGGTTATACCATACCTGCTGATGTGGATTATTTTCATATTACAACCAACAACACTATTTACGGATCAGAGATACGTTATGACATCGACAGCCCGGTCCCCCTTGTCGCCGATATGTCGTCGGATATCCTGAGCCGGCCGGTTGATATTTCCAAATATGTGCTTATCTATGGAGGCGCCCAGAAAAACCTCGGCCCTGCAGGCGTCACGTTTATTATTATCAAGGAAGACATACTTGGCAAGGTTGAAAGGAAGATCCCTACCCTGTTAAATTATGCAACGCATCTCAAGGAACCTTCATTATATAACACTCCTCCTGTTTTCGCTATTTACACCTGCCTTGAAACCCTGAAGTGGATTAAAAGCCTCGGTGGTGTAAAAGTCGTAGAGGAAATGAATATCAGGAAAGCCAAACTGTTATACGATACCATCGACAACAGCAAGATCTTTACCGGTACTGTAGCTGCTGACAGCCGTTCGCTGATGAATATCTGCTTTGTGATGAAAGAGCAATATAAGGATAAGGAAGATGCATTTATGGAAGCTGCCAAGAAGAAAGGCATGATCGGAATCAAGGGCCACAGGTCGGTTGGCGGGTTCCGTGCTTCGACATACAATGCTTTACCAATAGAAAGCGTGCAGGCACTCGTTGATTGCATGAATGAATTTGAAAAAGAAAACGCTTAAGTGAATAACCCGGGAGGTGCTTCACTCGCCTCCCTAATTTCCATGATATGACAAAAGTACTAGTTGCAACAGACAAGGCATTTGCTCCTGTTGCTGTTAAAGGAATCAGGCAGGTCGTTGAACAGGCCGGCTATGAACTCATTCTTCTCGAAAATTATGCAGGCCCCGAGGATTTCATCAAAGCGATTGCTGATGTGGATGCAGTTATAGTGCGTTCCGATAAAACCGATAAAGCTGTTTTAGATGCAGCCCAAAACCTTAAGATCGTTATACGCGCAGGTGCGGGATATGACAATATCGATCTCGCTGCAGCAACTGCAAAAGGTGTTGTGGTCATGAACACCCCGGGCCAGAACTCCAATGCTGTTGCAGAACTTGCACTTGGGATGATGGTTTACTATGTCAGGAATTTCTTCAACGGAAAATCCGGATGGGAGCTTAAAGACAAAAAATTAGGGATACATGCCTACGGCGCGGTTGGTAAAAACGTTGCCCGTATTGCCAGGGGTTTTGGAATGGATGTATATGCTTTCGATCCCTTTATTCCCAGGGATGCTATCGAAAAGGACGGAGTGCACTGGGTTGGATCGGTTGAAGAACTGTACAGCAAATGCAACTTTATCTCCCTGCATATCCCGGCAAACAGTCAAACTAAGCAAAGTGTGAATTCCACCCTTCTCTCACGGATGCCTTCCCCTGCAGTGCTTGTAAATACTGCCAGGGCCGAGGTGATCAATGAGGCCGACCTGATCAAAACCTTCCAGGAGAGGAAAGACTTTGCCTACCTTTCGGATGTTGAGCCGGCAAATAAAGCTGAGATCGAAGCAGAGTTCAAATCAAAATTTTTCTGCACACCGAAGAAAATGGGAGCCCAGACCGAAGAAGCCAATATTAATGCAGGTATTGCCGCTGCCAGGCAGATCGTGAATTTCATTAATAACGGAGATAAGACCTTCCAGGTAAATAAATAATTCTTCACAACTCAAAAAGTCATTAACAAATCGCCTCGTACAATGGAAAACGGACAAGAAAAACCCACTACCTTTTTCAGATTTGAAGATCTGAGAATATACCACAAATCGCTGGAATATATAAGTTGGGGATATGACATGGCAAAGAATGCCGGGACCGACCCATATGTCAAAACGTTCTTCGACCGGTTTCTGATTTCGGCCCAGGCAATCTCCCTTAACATTGCAGAAGGCTCGTCGAGGAATAAAAGTCAGTTCGTATATTACCTTAAAATGGCTAAAAGCTCGGTCAGGGAATGTGTTGTGCTCACAACCCTTGCATTACACCGCAATATCATCACGCCCAAGCATTATGACGAATCCAAAAACCAGCTGATGGAAATGACCAAGATGATTGGTGCACTCATCGGCTCGCTTCAGAGGAGCGTTAAGATAGGCGATCATGGGAATGATGAGGATGAGACCGAATAATTAACTCCACAACCAGGTTTCGTACAAAAACAGCTGGCTTTAAAATTTCATTCCGTATCCCGGGGAATATGATGAAATAATTCGTTGCAAACTTAATTACTGACTATGGCAATACTAAAAGCGTTTAAAGGGCTGAGACCGCCAAAAAATATCGTAAAGGATCTCGCATCCAGGCCTTATGATGTGCTTAACTCCGAAGAAGCCCGCGAGGAAGCTAAGGGCAATCCTTACTCTTTACTTCATATCATCAAGCCTGAAATCGATCTTCCCGCCTCAACGGATGTTCATTCACAAGAGGTTTACGATAAAGCAAAGGAAAACTTCAGCCTGTTCAGAAAAAATGGCTTGCTCACTGCCGACAGCAAAGACAATCTGTATATCTACGCCCAGACCATGAATGGGAAGACGCAATATGGAATCGTAGGCTGTGCGGGGGTTACCGATTATATGGATGGCATCATAAAAAAACATGAGCTGACACGGAAAGACAAGGAAGAAGACCGGATGAAACATGTCAGGATCACGAATGCCAATATGGAACCTGTTTTCTTTACATATCCCGCGGTAAAAGAGATCGATCAAATCGTTAAGATATTTGTCGGCAGCAACGCCCCGGTCTATGACTTTATCTCAACGGATGGTATCGGTCATCACTTCTGGGTTATAGAGGATAATACTATTATTTCGGCAATCACCGCGTTGTTTGCAAAAGTCCCCGCAACCTATGTAGCCGACGGGCACCATCGCACTGCAGCCGCCGCCCTGGTTGGGAACGAAAAAAAGAAAAACAACCCCAACCACAAGGGGGATGAAGAATATAATTATTTCCTGGCTGTGCATTTTCCCGATGACCAGCTTTCGATTATTGATTACAACCGTGTTGTGAAGGACCTGAACGGTCTCACAAAAGAACAGCTGACAGGGCAACTCGAAAAGGTTTTCACTGTTAAGGTTATGGGAAAGGAAATCTACAAACCCGTCAAGCTGCACAACTTCAGCATGTATATCGACGGCAACTGGTATTCCCTTACCGCAAAACCAGGCACCTACAATGATTCCGACCCTATAGGTGTACTTGATGTCACTATCCTCTCAAAACTTGTCCTTGATGAGATCCTTGACATTAAAGACCTTCGAACATCGAACAGGATTGATTTCGTAGGTGGCATCAGGGGCCTGGGGGAATTGAAAAAGCGGGTCGACAGCGGTGAGATGAAAGCTGCATTTGCTTTATACCCCGTTTCGATGAAACAGCTTATCAATATTGCCGACTCGGGAAATATAATGCCCCCGAAAACAACCTGGTTTGAACCAAAGCTCAGGTCTGGGCTGGTAGTACATTCCCTGGAATAGTGACTGTTGACTGGTGAACGGTGACAGGTGACTGGCGACTGGCGACTGGTGACTGGCGACAGGTGACTGGTGACTGGTGACTAAACACTGTTCACTGTTCACTGTTCACCGTTCACCATTCACTGTTCACTCACTAGTCTTTGAGGTAATTCCCGAAAACGCTTTGAAGGTAAGCCCTGGCTTCTTTAATAGTTTGTGTACTGTCGGTTCCCGGGGCAAAATAGCTCCATTTATATCCTATGTAAGGATGGGCCTCGAAGGTATAATAGCTCCCGCCATGCAGCCAGCCGGCCCCGTCTTCCGTCGAATAATAAGCGAAGTCTCCCGAATAAGGGTTAAAGAGGTTTTTACTGTACCTGAATGATTCATGAGGCAGTTCCATCTGGGCCAGTAAAGTGGAGGCAATATCATGCTGGCTTCCCAGCTTGTTCCATACCTTACCCCTGAACTCAGGCTTAATGACACTCCCGTACATAAGTAAAGGGATCTTATGGTATTCTTTGGATTCAGGATGCCAGTTCCTGTATGAATTATGGCTATGGTCGGCTACAATAATAAATAAGGTGTTCGCAAACCATGGTTTTTGCCTTGCTTTGGCAAAGAATTCCCCGAGGCAGTGATCGGTATAATAAGCGGCATTAATGTATTCCTGTTCATTTCCTCCCCATTTCAGGGGTTTCTCAAAAGGCTGGTCCCAGGGAGAGTGTGTGGAAACCGTGAAAAGCGAGGCAAGGAAGGGCTGCCTGAACCTGTCAAGATCGTTCACCATATATCCCAAAGAGAATTCATCATGTATGCCCAGCTTTCCTCTTGGGATAGAAGCGGGGAAGTTTTCACCTTCCAATATCTGGTCGAAACCGTTAAAAATAATATAACTCTTGATGTTCCCGTAGATCAGCTGTCCGCCGAAATAAAACGCTGTTGAGTAGTTCAGCTTTTTCATTTCACTGACCAGGCTTGGAAGTTTCACGAATTTATCGGGCTGAACGGTTATCGATGAAATCGGGTGAGCCGGGAAACCACCGAAAATACAGGCCATTCCCTGCTCCGACCGGGAGCCGGAGGCATAAATGGAGTTGAAAAGTATGCCTTGTTTTACCAGCTGGCTGAAGCGTGGCGTTATGCCCGGTTCACCGCCAAGCTCGTATATCAGATCGGCCGACCAGCTTTCCATGATCAGGATCACGATATTGGGCCGGGTTGTTGTGAGCACGCTTACAGTGCTATCTTTTTTCACATCATAAAGGCCCTGCATAATAACCGCCGCCTGTTTGTCGTCCATGAAACTGAAAGGGTTTTCCTTCATGTTCCCAAGGTTTTCAAAAATGCTTATATAAAGATTGAAAGCGTTATTCACAGCGGCGAGGTTCAGGATATTGTGTGCTGAGAAATAGGACTGGCTCTGGTTGATAGGGATCTGTTGCACCCCTCCCCTGAGGCCTGTGAACAGCAGCGGGGGCATCAGCAAGGCAAAAATGACAATATGCCAGAAAGGTAGCTTTTCCCTGGTAAAATCCTTGTAAAACCAGCGCATGTATGCAAATGACCCGGCGGCTATCATAAGTGCAAACAGCAGCAGAAGGAGGAAGAAAGTTCCTGTTTCAGCCGAATTATAGATCTCCGAAGGATGCGACAGGTATTTTATGACCTTATATGTGAGTTTGGTTTTCCATTCGGCGTAAATCCCCATCTCGGCTGCGGCACTAAGGGAATAAAGGGAGATCATGATACACGAATAGACCTTGTTTAATGTATTCAGCCATGCCGGGCTCCAGATCGACTGCAGGAGGAGCAGCAGGAAGGGGAATATCATAAAATAGCAGGCTGTAGCCAGATCCAGTTTAAAAGCATGACTGAAAACACCCAGGACCTCTGTAAACCTTATACCCTCCGCTGAAATAATCCCCGAATAGTATACCAGGAAAACCAGGCGGGTGAAATTAAAAAACAAAATCCAGAAAAGTAGCTGGCGGAAAATTAACAGGAAAAGCTTTTTCATGAAGGCAAAGGTAAGTGAATGAAATAAACGTTCAAATTATTACTTTTGTTACTTCTATTGCGTTATGAATATCAGGGAGAATCTTGAATTGCTGTGCCGAACTATTCCCGCACATGTTAAGGTGATTGTTGTTTCAAAGACCCAGGGTCCCGGGACTATCATGGAAGCCTATTCGGCCGGCCACAGGTTTTTTGGTGAAAACAAAGTCCAGGAGCTTGCTTTCAAAGCTTCCACCCTGCCCTCTGATATACAATGGCATTTCATCGGCCATCTGCAAACCAACAAAGTGAGGATGATCGCGCCTTTCATCCATATGATCCATAGCATCGACAGCATGAAGCTCCTGAAAGAAGTCGAGAAGGAAGCCGGGAAATCAGGCAGGGTGATTGCATGCCTCCTGCAGCTGCATATTGCAACGGAGGAAACGAAATTCGGGCTCGATATGCAGGAAGCTTTTCAAATACTGGAGTCCCCAGGATACAGAGCGATGCGGAACATCCGCATACATGGCCTTATGGGGATGGCTACCTATACCGAAGATGAAAACCTCATCCGTAAGGAGTTTCGCAGCCTCAGCGACAGTTTTAATAAAATCAAAGCAACATTCTTCCCGTCAGACGATGAATTCAGAGAACTTTCCATGGGCATGTCGGGCGACTACGGCATTGCAATCGAAGAAGGAAGCACAATGATCAGAATAGGAACAGCTATTTTTGGCGAAAGGCCCAAACCAATAACTCCTGAAGTATGAAACTCCTGAAAGCTACCATGACCTGTTTTTGCCTTTGCTTCATGACTGGGGCCATGGCACAGATGACTATCCCTAAAAAGGCATACTGGCACCTCGAGGGGACTGCAGGTAAAAATATCGGCATAAGCGTAAACCTGGTGAAGCTAAACGATAGTCTCTATGCCAACTGCGCCTTTACCACGCCCGGGCCCCGGAATTTATCAGGTACTCTCGAACCGGGCAAGCCGTATGATTTTTCGGGACGTATAGACGCAAAAGGGAATTTTCAGCTTAAACCTTTCGGAAATGATTACCCTGTTTTAAAGGGTCAGCTCCTGAACACCGGCACATTCAGGGGTGAATGTGAAGAAAGCAAAGATGGCAAAGCTTTGCACCTTGAACTTTCAGAGGTTTATAAAGCAGGAAGTGTTCAATTCAACGTTTATTTCCGTCAGGAAGCAGTCAGGTTGGTAAAAAAGACTAAAAGCCCTGAAGGGAATGTGCGAATGGCATTGCTGGCGCCAATGGAATCAGGGAATGCCGTTATTTCAGACACCCTGAGAAAGATCATATTGAAAGTATTCGGCAATTCGGCCTATTCAGGTAATAACCCCGACAGCGTGATAAGCGGGAATTTCAGGGTTTTTAAATCAGATTATCTTTCGGGCAACGAAGACCTGTACAGGCAGATGCCTGATGCAGGGGCCCTGAACTGGGAACTTTTAAGATACATGCACATAGTATGCAATGAAAATTATATCCTGAGCTTTTATATACTGAATTATGCTTACACCGGCGGGGCCCACGGACTGGAGAACCTTGATTTCACAACTGTCGATCTGAAATCAGGCAAGGTGCTGAACCTGGAAGATTTGCTGGCTGACGGCAGGAAGCAGGATCTTACCCGCCTTCTCACACGGAAATTAAAGTTGATGAATAAAATTCCTGACAATCAAAAACTGACCGACAACGGGTATTTTACCGACGAGATCCAGCCGAATGAAAATTTTTACCTGACCCCCTGGGGCATAGGGTTTCTTTATAACCACTATGATATCGCCCCGTATTCTTTTGGGGCTACCGATATTTTTCTTTCTGCGGATGAGGTGAGGACACTTATCAGGCCTTTTATAAGTGGTTTCTGAATACCGCTTTGATAAACCTGGGCCTGCCCCGGAAATCCTTCCATAAGGTCACATCGCCGAAGCCTTCATAATAAAGAAGGTGTTCCAGCTCATTTCCGTATGCTTCATTGATCTCGAGGTACAACAGGCCATTCGGGGCCAGGTCATGCTGTGCATTTCGGCATATGGCCTTGTAATACAACAGGGGATTTTCATCAGGGACGAACAAAGCCGTGAGGGGTTCATAATCCTTCACATTCTTCATCATTGCTTCCTTTTCACTCATGGTGACATAAGGCGGGTTGCTCACAATGAGGTTGTATCCCTTTCCGGGCATGGCCTCATCAGCATTGAGGACATCAGAAATAAAGAAATCTATCTCAGTTTCATTCATGCTTGCATTAACCTTTGCTGCAGCCAGGGCTTCCGCTGAAATATCAGTTGCATGCATTCCTATGACAGGTAACTTCTTTTTAATATAGATTGCCAGGCAACCTGATCCTGTGCCGATGTCGACGGCCGAAAAATTCTCAAGGTCATATGCTCCCAGGTCTTTTACAAGGATCTCTGCCAGCTCAGCAGTTTCGGGCCTTGGAATCAGAACAGCCGGGTTAACAAGGATGGTAAGCCCGTTAAAGTTAGTCCTGCCTGTTATATATTGTACGGGGCAGTTTTGAGCAAGAAGGCTTAAGGCATTATAAAATTTATCCGAATCAGGTTCTGCTACAACAGCGAAAGGTTCGAGATGGAGTTTTGTCTTTGGCCATCCGAGGAAATCTTCAAACAGAATGTACAGTATACTGTTGATTTCATCAGCCTCATAAAGATCCCTGAGCCCCGAGAGATATAAAGCTCGGATACTGCTGATCGTGTGAACAGGCATTTTCATGCACCTAAATTAATATAAAATTGATGTGGCATTGATACTCTTCATTCATAAAACCTTATCTTAGCGGTATGAGTGACGCCTCCGATACCTATTTCACCGTTGCCCGTAAAGGAGAAGCTGTTTACCGAGAAAAAGCCAGTAAGTTTATCGGTCTTGCATTTCCTGCAGGCTCAGAAGCCGAAGTCAGGGACATCCTCGGGCTTGTCCGTAAAAAATACCACGACGCAAACCATCATTGCTACGCTTACTGTCTTGGATCTTCCCAGGAGACCTACCGTTTCAACGATGACGGGGAACCGTCGGGTTCTGCCGGAAGGCCTATTTACGGTCAACTACTGTCGAAAGGAGTATCTGATTCACTTGTTATTGTAGTCAGGTATTTTGGGGGGACCAAGCTTGGGATCCCGGGCCTGATCCAGGCATACAGGCAGGCTGCGTCGGAAGCCCTTGAGAATGCAGGTAAAGCTGAAAAGATTATTAAAAGCATCATTGAACTCTCATTTCGTTATGAGAATATGAACGAAGTGATGCGGATACAAAAGGAAGAAGAGTTGGATTTAATTGCTCAGGACTTTGATAATGAATGCAGGCTCAGGCTCGGAATCCGGAAAAGTAAAATTGATAAGGTAATGAAAAGACTTATGAGAATCGGCAACATATATACATCATTCGATACATTTAATCAATGAACAAATTATGTTTATAATCAGTCTGTTTTATAATTAACAAAACCATTGATTTTGCTAAGTGTTTGGAAGAGAATGACAATGAAATTTAGAACCATTCTAAAGAACCTGAATTATCACATCCAGGCCCGGGAACAATGCTCTGGAAATTAAGAGGCTATCAGATTTAACGGGAGTTTTAGATGAATCAAAACCCGATTTTACATGTTAAATTTTTATTAAAATCAAGTCATAAAAAATTTTTTTATAAACTTTTTTTATTCAATTTTGTTAATCGAATCAAGTATGCCTTTCTTAAGGATTTTAAACTTGCGGCTAAAATCCAAAACCTTGATATATAGCGATTAAACAAATTATTAAGAAACCATTCAAGGTAAATTGAATTAATGGAAAAGAACGTTGTTGAAGTTTGGGAAAATTGTCTTAAGGTAATCAAAGACAATATCAACTATCAAAGCTTTAAAACATGGTTCCTTCCGATAAAGCCTCTTAAACTAAAAGATTATGTGTTGACAATCCAGGTTCCCAGCCAGTTTTTTTACGAATGGCTGGAGGAGCACTACATTGGATTGCTTAAAAAGACTATCAAAAAAGAACTTGGAGATAAAGGCCGGTTGGAATACAGTATTATTGTTGACAATTCAGAAGCGGACCCCGGTCCCTTCACTATAAATGTTCCTACTTCGGAGAAGAAGGCCACATACAATCCTGCAGTCTCAATGCCCATTGATCTTAACAGGGGTACATCTAAAGAGATACCGAACCCCTTTATTATCCCGGGATTGAAGAAAATCAAGGTTAACTCTCAGCTCATTGAGAGTTATTCGTTTGAGAATTTCATCGAAGGTGACTGTAACCGCCTGGCCAGGTCGGCCGGCTTCGCTGTTGCCAGCAACCCGGGGAAGACCGCTTTTAACCCTCTCCTCTTATATAGCAATACCGGGCTTGGAAAAACCCACCTCTCCCATGCAATCGGTTTGCAGGTAAAGAATAGTTTCCCTGAGAAGACGGTCCTGTATGTTACCACCGACCAGTTTATCAACCAGTTTATTGACTCGGTAAAGAATAACAATCAAAACGATTTTATTCATTTCTACCAGATGATCGACATCCTGATCATTGACGATATTCATAACCTGGCAGGCAAAGAAAAAACCCAGGATGTCTTTTTCCATATTTTCAACCATCTCCATCAGAAGAGCAACCAGATCGTTCTTACCTCCGACAAGCCTCCGGTTGAGATGAAAGGCATTGAACCCCGCCTTCTTTCCCGCTTTAAATGGGGATTGAGCGCTGACCTGCAGGTTCCCGACCTGGAAACCCGCATTGCCATCCTTCAAAAGAAATTGTACAATGACGGTATCATTGTCCCCCCCGAAGTTGTGGAATACCTTGCATACAGCATTAATACCAACATAAGGGAACTCGAAGGCGCCCTTATCTCTCTCCTCGCCCAGTCATCGCTCAACAAGAAGACCATCACACTTGAGCTGGCCAAGCAGATGATAGATAAGTTTGTCAAGAACACTTCAAGGGAAATTTCCATAGATTATATTCAGAAGGTTGTTTGTGATTACTTCAACATCCCTGTTGAGATGATCCATTCCAAGACACGCAAACGCGAGATCGTCCAGGCCCGGCAGCTTTCCATGTATTTCTCGAAAAAGCACACCAAATCTTCATTGGCCAGCATCGGCCTCCACTGCGGGAACAAGGACCATGCAACCGTGCTCCATGCCTGCCGTACGGTAAACAACCTGGTTGAAACAGATAAACAGTTCCGCCAGTTTGTTGAAGAACTTGACAAGCGCATTAAACTATAATTTTTTTTCTTCCTTATGAAAATCCTGTTTGTCTGCACCGGCAATATCTGCCGGTCGCCTATGGCTGAAGGTATTCTAAGAAGCAAACTCGGCAAGGCCGGTATCAAAGCCGAAATTGATTCCTGCGGGTTTGAGTCATTTCATATTGGCGACCATCCCGACAACAGGGCACAGAGTATATGCAGGAATTACGGGATCGACATCTCCGGGCATGTTGCAAGACTCTTCAGGAAAAATGATTTTGACAGTTTCGACCGCATTTACGTCATGGATGCATCGCATTATTACAGTGTTTCCAGGATAGCCAGGTCCGCTGCTGACCTGAAAAAAGTTGATTATATGCTCAACCTTCAGTATCCCGGGCAGGATCTGCCGGTAGATGATCCATGGTACCATGACATCCATGCCTTTGAAAAGACCTACCGTCAGCTTGATGCCGCCTGCGAACGTTTGATTGAACAATTGCTGTCCTCCAAACCGGGTCAACCATGAAAACAAATTTTCCATCAGCCGGTCTGATAAAGAAGGCCAGTGAAAGGATCAGGCCTTTCATCAACCTCACCCCTGTTCTTACCTCAAGCACAATTGACAGGATGTTCGGGGCAAACATCTTCTTTAAATGCGAAAATTTCCAGAAGGTGGGCGCATTCAAGGCAAGAGGTGCAACAAATGCAGTAAGGAGCCTTGACCCTGTTTCATTAAATAAAGGAGTTGCAACGCATTCCAGCGGCAATCACGCCCAGGCGCTGGCCTGGGCAGCAGGTCTTGCCGGGACGAAAGCCTATATCGTGATGCCTTCCAATTCATCCCCTGTTAAAGTCGGGGCAGTCAAAGGATATGGAGGGCGGATCACGTTTTGCGAACCCACACTCCCCTCCCGCGAAGCGACCCTTCTGAGAGTCATAGAGGAAACCGGCGCCGTAGAGGTGCATCCTTACAACGACAACCGCATAATAGCAGGGCAAGCCACATCCGCCCTCGAACTGATTGAAGAAATCAAGGACCTGGATATCATCCTTGCCCCGGTTGGAGGCGGCGGTCTTTTAAGCGGGACAGCTCTTTCGGCATACTACTTTTCACCAGGCACCTGCGTGATAGCTGCAGAGCCTGAGCAGGCCGACGATGCCCGCAGGTCATTTGTTTCAAAGACCTTTGTCGAGAGTGTCAATCCCCAAACAATTGCCGACGGCCTGAGGACCTCCCTGGGCAGCCTCACGTTTCCAATCATCCGGGAACATGTCAGCGACATCGTTACGGTGAGCGAGGGGAGCATTGTCGAGGCTATGAAATTCATCTGGGAAAGGATGAAGATCATCGTAGAGACCTCGTCGGCAGTGCCATTTGCTGCCATTCTTGAGAATACGATTCAGGTCAAAGGCAAACGCATCGGCATCATACTGTCGGGCGGTAATGTCGACCTCAACAACTTACCCTGGTAATATGAAACATGGTGTGCTTTACCTTATTCCTTCAGCCCTCAGCGATGGCCCTGTTGAAGATGTACTGCCTGAAGGAACCCTGAAAGTCATCCGCAGTCTTGATTATTTTATAGTTGAAGAACTCAAGACAGCCCGGCGGTTCCTGAGAAAGGCCGGATTCACGCGTGATTTCAATGAAGTCACCCTGAATGTTTATAACGAGCATTCCCCCCTTCCCTCTTTTGAAGAATACCTCCAGGTCTCCGACCAGGGCAGGGACATCGGCCTGTTGTCGGAAGCCGGCAGCCCGTGTATTGCCGACCCGGGTTCCGAGATAGTGAGGATTGCCCATGAAAACGGAGTACCGGTTAAGCCTCTTACCGGGCCTTCTTCCATTCTGCTGGCCCTGATGGCGTCGGGGTTCAACGGGCAGAATTTTACCTTTCACGGTTATCTTCCGGTGGATAAGCAAATGCGCAGCAAGAGGCTGAAGGAAATTGAAAAAGCTGCCGGTGAGAAAAAACAAACACAGATTTTCATTGAGACCCCTTACAGGAACGAGCAGGTATTCCAGGCTGTCCTGCAGAGCTGTAAGGACGATACAATGCTCGGCCTGGGAATCGGCCTCACCGGTCCTTCAGAAAAAATAGAGGTGTATGCGGTAAGGGACTGGAGAAAAATGAAGCCGGTCCTTGGCAAAACCCCTTCAGTATTTCTGATTTACTCATATTAAGTTGTAACTAAACAGGCTCTTCTTCGTCTTAAATTTACTTCTAAACAAATTCCGGTGGAAACCATTTTAAGTGTTGACAAACTATCCAAGCGCTTTGGTAAGATCAGGGCGGTAAACCAGCTTTCCTTTGAAGTTGTGAAAGGCCAGGTTTTTGGCATACTCGGGCCGAATGGCAGCGGGAAGACCACTACCCTGAGCATGTTGCTTGATCTCATTCCTCCCGACGAGGGGACATTCAGCTGGTTCGGGCAGCCTCCTTCTAAGGACTCACGTAAACGCATAGGTTCTGTTATTGAAAGCCCTAACTTCTTTCCGTACCTGGATGCGGTCACAAACCTTAAAATCGTAGCCGACATCAAGGATAAGCCTTACAATGACCTTGACGAAGTGCTTCAGCTGGCCGGCTTGTACGAGCGAAGGTTCTCCAAATTCAGAACTTTTTCATTCGGGATGAGGCAACGACTTGCTCTAGCCTCCGCCCTGCTTGGGAAGCCGGAGGTTATGATCCTCGACGAACCTACCAACGGGCTGGATCCACAGGGTATTGCACAGATCAGGGACCTGATCTCTTTGGTTGCTTCACGCGGCACGACCATACTGCTGGCTTCCCACCTCCTTGACGAGGTGCAGAAGATATGCAGCTACGTGGTTGTCCTGAGAAAAGGCATCATGCTCTTCAGCGGAAACGTCAGGGAAGTGCTTGCAGTATCCGATTCCATTGAGATGGCCAGCTCCGACATGACGGCCCTGGCAGCAGCAATCGCGGGATTTCCCGGGTTCCTGGCTTCTACAGGTGTCAACGGCATCCTCCAGGTTCATTTTGACAGGCCCGTAGATACTGCGGAAATCAATTCATTTCTCCATCTCAAGGGTATTGTGCTTAGCCATTTGTCGGAGAAGAAGCGAAGCCTTGAACAACATTTTCTCGAACTCTTACAGGACACGCCATGATCAAACTGCTCAGAATAGAATTTAAAAAGATCAGGACATACAAAGTGTTCTGGATCCTCTTCGGCCTGTATTTCGTATTTCTTGCTGCCGGGATACTGCTTGCCGAATTCATGATCAACCATATGGTCAACAACGTCAACCAGAGGATGCCTATCCCCTTTCCCCACATTGCCATTTATTATTTCCCCGACGTATGGCAAAATGTGGCTTTCTTTGCCAGCATCAGGTATGTACTTATATTCCCGGCAATCATAATGATCATCCTGATCACGAATGAATTTACCTTTAAAACAATACGGCAGAATATAATAAACGGGATGAGCAAAACCGAATTTCTCGTTTCGAAACTGCTGATGATCCTCCTGATGGCAGTGATTATCGGAGTTATTCTGACGGCCGGTTCGTTTTTTATAGGCCTGTTCCATTCAGGGTTCACCGATGTGAATTTCTTTTCAAAAGGCCTGCCGTTCATGGGAGGGTTCTTCATCAGCCTCGTCTGCTATATGGTTTATGCATTTTTCTGCGGATTCATGCTGAGAAATACGGGTATGGCGATCGCATTGTTCACGTTATATTCCCTGATAATTGAGCCGGTTATCTACTTTCTTTTCAGGGCACCATTTATGTTTAAGAACACCATTTATACATATCTCCCGGTAAATGCGGTGATACGTCTCACCGAGTACCCTGCCATCCCCATGCTGAAGAAAATGATGGGACTGGAATTACAGGACAACGTAAGCATTGTTACCTGCCTTATACCTCTTGGCTATGCTGCAATTATGATCGGGATAGTGTTCTGGGTAATGAAAAGGAAGGACCTTTGATTCCAGGCTGGAAGCCCTGGATCATACCCGGGAACTTCATTTTACAAATTTCATCTGAACATACGGCATGGACGGAATGTCCATTAAATTCCGTTTCTCTTCCTTATAGCCCATTCAGCCGATAACAGGCCCAGGATCAAGAGGAACTGCCACCACTCCCCGGCCAGGTCAGTGTATTTTCTCTTAAGGTGGATCACTGGCTTGATGTCATTCCGTTTTTTAATGATTTCTGCCAGTTTAAGAATATCCTTCTGAGAGACCATTTCCCCTTTATTTCCGGCCGATATCTGCTTCAGCAGGGTATGGTCGGCCATTAAATTAACAAGTTCAATATCCAGGGGGGTAATGCTTATCAAACCTTTCTTAGTATAGAGGGCCTGTGCCGTTTTAGCCGAAGCCGACCAGGTATAATTGCCCGAAGGGAAATATCCTGCATTCAGGTAATATCCTTTCTCGGTACGGGTAAAAAGAAAAGGGTAAGTTTTGCCCTCCTCATTTTTTAATTCCAGGGTGACATCAGGTGTATTTATAAGCTCATGTGCTGGATTAAACAAGGTAGCATCAAATTCAACCGGATCTCCTTCTTCCAGACGGTTCCCGGCATTGACAACGAAGGGGCTCGGATCATTTTTTACGGCAAGGTACTGTACCATCCGGGTTATCATATCGTCGAACAGGCTGAAAGATGATTCCTGGGCATAATCTGACATCCTCCATCTCCAGATATTCTCCCCTGCGATTATCCCGGTCTTATGGGAAGGCATATCGAAAAACATCAGCAAGGGAAAATTCGTTTTCACTTCACCGATTTTCTGGTAAAACATTACATCTGATAATACAGCTGTTTGATAACTTCCGGTAGGGCATTGAACCGGGGGGAATTCCTTAACAATCCCCGAAAACTCCCGGCCAAGCCCAAAAAGCGAGAAGTCGGGATTGAGCACCGGCTGGATATCAGCCATCGTTTTCTGCTGGGCGTTGATGATAAGGCCTGTCTTTTGCCTGTTAAAGCCGGCCAGGTCGGTCTGGCTGCCTATCACATACAAAACGGGGCTTCTTTCAGGCAATAGCTTTGCAGGATCGGATGTTCCTGCAACAGAAGGCAACTGGTAAAAAATATACAGGTCGAACTCATCGGGGCTTTTTAACAGTTCGGAGGGGTTTAACTGTGTGACGTTAAATTTAGCCGAGGATCCCAGGGCGCTTGCAATGGCAGCTATGTCGGGGTGCGGGCTTTCATAAACCAGGGCAACCCTGATCCTCGATTCAAGCACTTCAACATAAAAATCGCGCTTATTATTCGCCTGGTTAAATTCACCACCGGGAGTTTCAAGTTCCACCGAATACCTCTGCATCCCTTTTTGCCTGGCCTGAAGGGTTCCGCTGACCCTGATGAGTGCATGGTCATTCGTTGCCTTGACCACCCTGTTAAAAACCATCTCCCCCGAATGTTTCACAACCAGTTTTATTTCCTTGCCCGTGTATTTGTCGGCTTCAACCATGATCTCAAAGGGAAATTCGTCGTTCAGGAAAACCTGTTTGCTCACGTTGATATTCATGATCAAAACATCCTTGTGCAGGGATGTATCTCCAAGTGCAACGGTAAAAACAGGAGCACTTAGTTTTTCAGCTGCATAATAAGGGTTGCTTCCTTTATTATAGATCCCGTCAGTGGCAAGGATCACCGCGCCAAGGTTGCGGTTGGCATACCTCCTTGCGAGCTCGTTAAAAAATTCGGAAATGTCGGTATGGTTCCCTTTGAAATCTTTCGTTAAACCGGGTACAACATCCTGGCCAAAAGTGTAAAACGCAACCTCAAACCGGTCAGATAATTCATGGCTGAGGTTTTCAATATCACGGCATAGATTTTTTCTTACCTCAATTGAATCGACTGATGATACGACTGAACGGGATCCGTCAATGCCAATGGCGATTACAGGCTTTTCGACCTGCCGGGTACTGCGTTGTATCAAAGGAGTAAGGAGAAGAAAGGATATAATGGTTACAGAGAAGAACCTGAGGAGAAATAAGGCTGCAAACACCCGGAGATTGTCATCCGTTCTGCGTTTACTATAATAAAGACCAATGGAAAATAGAGCCCCGGCCAGAATGCAGAACAGAAGGAACCAAACAGGATATTCGGTTAAAAGGCTCACACGATAAAACTATCAGGTATGAAGGCCACCGCACACACTGATCACCTGACCGGTAATATATTCTGAGAGGTCGGAGGCAAGGAACAAAGCCAGGTTGGCAACATCATCAGGAGTACCGCCACGCCTCAGAGGGATATCCTCTATCCATTCCTTCCTTATTTCTTCAGGAAGCCTTTTGGTCATCTCCGTCTCAATAAATCCCGGAGCGATAGCATTTACGCGGATATTACGCGACCCGATTTCCTGGGCGACCGCCTTTGTAAACCCGATGATCCCGGCTTTTGAAGCGGAGTAATTGGATTGCCCGGAATTACCCTCAATCCCCACAACAGAACTCATATTGATAATGGAACCGCAGCGTTGTTTGATCATCTGGCGCTGGACGGCCTTTGTAAGGTTAAATACCGATTTAAGGTTTACTTTGATTACCAGGTCCCAGTCAGACTCGGTGAGCCTCAGAAGCAGGTTGTCACGTGTGATTCCGGCGTTGTTCACAAGAACATGGAGTTCCCCGAAATCTTCAACCACGGCATTTACCAGTTTTTCACTATCCTCGAAGGAACCGGCATCGGAAGCATAGCCTTTGGCTTTAACCCCGAGTTTTTTCAATTCTTCTTCAAGGGATACTGAATTCTCATCAAATGCAATATCAGAAAATGCGATATTACCTCCGCTTCGGGCGAAACAATGTGCAATTGCCCTGCCAATACCACGGTTTGCTCCGGTAATCAGGATTGTCTTACCTTCTAATAATTTCATGCCTGGGTTTTAGTTATTAATCTGAATCATTATCATTCCAACATATTGTTAAATGGTCTGAGACCCCATTCCGGCAAAGCCAAATGTAAAATTCAACTTACTGTCACATCCACTTCACCAAAGGGAAATCCTGCCTGTGGGGCAATAACGGGCTCTTTGGAAAAAGCCGGAAAACAAAATCATAAACGCCTGCCTGGTTTAGAGGGATGCTGCACTCAAATACGGCTATATTTTTTTCAGAACGGGAAAGGGTCATTTCTTCAATAAAGATGGGGGTCTCTATCTGGTCGTTCACCTTCTTGCCGAAAAGGACTTCAATACCAACATCCGTCGCAGATAATTCATTCAGGTCGATAATGATCTCAGCGGCAAAAATATCTCCAAGCGACAAGGGTTTCTGCTCTGAATAAGGAGTTTTAAGGGAAACAATTTCAATACTGTCCCATCCCCTCAATACCTTTCTTTTCCATGAAGCAATATGCCTTGCCATCTCATAGTTCTTGCCGGTCATTATCTTGGTCCGCTTGAACAACTTGGTGTAATACTGACGGTAATAATCGTCAAGCTGGCGTTTCATTGTAAAATGAGGTGCAATCTCTGCAATTGTATTTTTAATATAGGAGATCCATTTTACAGGAACCCCGTTTTTATCCCTGTCATAATAGATCGGCACTATTTCTTCTTCAAGTATGGAATAAATTACTTCAGCATCAAGATCATCCTGGAACATGCTATTGTCGTATGTGGCTTCCTCCTGCAGCGCCCAGCCTGCATCAGGCCTGTAGCCTTCGGCCCACCAGCCGTCGAGGACGCTGAAATTCACCACTCCGTTCATAACGGCCTTTTCACCGCTGGTCCCCGATGCCTCTAACGGCCTTGTGGGTGTATTGAGCCAGATATCAACGCCCCTGATCAGGTATTTGGCAAGTTCCATATCATAGTTCTCTATGAACATAACCTTGCCCAGGAAAGCCGGCATTCTTGAAACTTCAATAATCCTTTTGATCAGATCCTGTCCTGCTTTATCGTTAGGATGTGCCTTGCCTGCAAAAAGGAACCTGACAGGTTTTTCGGTATTGTTCACGATACGTCCGAGCCTGTCCAGGTTGCTGAATAAAAGATGGGCCCGCTTGTACGTTGCAAACCTGCGTGCAAACCCGATTGTGAGGGCCTTTGGCTGTGCAGCTTCCCTGATCTGGAAGATCAACTTGGGATTTTCATGCCGCCTGGTCATGTCGATATATACCCTTTCGTGCAGGAACTCGGTGAGCTGGTCTTTCTGTTTTTGGCGGGTTTGCCAGATAACTACATCCTCAACTTCATGAATCTTTCTCCAGTATTCAGGATTTGACTGGTCATGAAGGAAACCTTCGCCAAATTTTTCTTTATATAACTGCTGCCAGGATTTCGCTGTCCAGGTAGGGAAATGGACTCCATTGGTCACATACCCGATGTGGAGTTCTGTGGCATAATAACCGGGATAAAGCGGCTGGAGCATGTCCCTTGTCACCCTGCCGTGTATCCGGCTGACGCCGTTGATCTCCTGTGAACATTTCGCGGCAAGGACGCTCATCGAATACTTCTCATCAGGATCGTCATCCACCATTTTCCCCAGGTTCAGAAACTGCTCCCACTTGATATTAAGGTAATCGGGATAATGTGAAAAATACCTTCTCATCATATCTTCAGGGAAAGCATCATGCCCGGCCGGTACCGGTGTGTGAGTCGTAAACAGGGTTGATGACCGTACAATTTCCATGGCCTGCACAAAAGTCAGCTTTTCGTTCTGAATCAGTTTGCGCAGCCTTTCAAGGCCTATGAAGGCCGAATGCCCTTCGTTACTGTGATACAGATCAGGCTTGATTTTAAGGACATCAAGCAACCTGATCCCTCCGATTCCCAATACAATTTCCTGCCTTATGCGGTTCTCGAGATCACCACCATATAACTGGTGAGTGATGCTGCGGTAGCTTTCATCATTTTCTTCAATGTCGGTGTCAAGAAGATATAAAGGGATCCTTCCAACATCCACTCTCCATATCTTGGCATATAAGGTCCTGCCCGGGAGGGCAAAAGTTATTTTTTGCCAGTTTCCCTGCTCATCACGCACAGGGATGATAGGCAACTGCGAAAATTTCTGGGGGGTATAGTTTGCAATCTGGTCCCCGGCAGGGCTCAGGGTCTGCATAAAATAACCATACCTGTACAAAAGACCTATCCCAACAATATTGACGTTTGAATCGCTTGCCTCTTTGAGATAATCTCCGGCAAGCATGCCGAGGCCGCCCGAAAAAATCTTAAGGGTATCGTGAAGCCCGTATTCCATGCTAAAGTAAGCGATCATTTCCTTGGGCTTATCATTACCCCTGGCTATATAACTGTTAAACTTTGCTGTAACCTTTTCAAGCCGCGCAATGAATGCTTCATTATGGCTGAGTTCCTGGAGTTCTTTGTACGACAAGGATTCGAGCAACGCAATCGGATTGAATTTCAGTTCATACCAACGGTCATGGTTGATCATCTCAAACAATTCCGCTCCTTCCCAGTTCCAGCACCACCAGAGGTTCTTCGACAGAAGGTCGAGATTTGCAAGGTTTTCAGGCAATCTCTGTTGCACCAGGACTTTCTTCCATTCGGGTTTTACGTCCGACATGCTCTTGAGAGAAAGTGCGATGATCTGTGGCTGCTTACCCGCGTAGAGCTCATTCCTGCCCAATGCCTTTTCAAGAGCCATATCAAACGCATCATGGTAGTTTGAAATCAGATTTCCCCACAATGCCGACCTTGAAATTTCATATGCCTTGATCCTGATTTTGATTATTTCCTTTTCGCTTTTTAAAGCGCAACTGACAACGGTTTGTAAAATTTCGTCAACAACTTCGCTGTCATTATCATCATCCCTGTCGATCACCGCAATGCAGTCCTTTATATTGGGATACAGGTTCTTTACCCATTGCCCGAAGCCTGTAAGGCTGGTTGTGATTGTAGGAATATGAAATGAAAGGCTTTCCTGGGAAGAGTAACCCCAGGGTTCGTAGTACGAAGGGAATATGGTGCCGTCAAAACCGACCAGCAGGTCATAATACGACAGGTTAAAAACGCCGTCTTTCCCGTTCATTACTGCGGGCACATAAAACAGTTTTACCTTGTCTTCCGGCCTGTTCTGTATTTTACTTTGTTTTACTTTATTCAGGATCCAATCATTGTCGGATTCATTCAGGACATGGGTAAGGTACTGCTCCGAGCGGGGGTTATTATGGTCCTTTCTCGACATCCACTCAAGCAGTTCTTTCCTGGGTCCTGTCTCATAGGCCGGAACAACGATAAATGCAATCACGCTTTCAGGTATGCTTACCTGGGAGTTTATCCTTGACATGGTATCGATAAACAACTCGTAGCCCCTGTTCTTCTTCTCATGAGGGCCGCTGGTGAGGATAAGGATACTGCTTTTTGAAACCGGCTGACCTGTCATGGCTTCAGCAACCTGCAACAATTTTGTCCTTGCTACGGCCCTTTTCTGGTAGTATTCATCCTTCACCGGGACAAAGCTGTCCTCGAACCCGTTCGGTGTAATGACATCCGCAGACCGGTCGAGAAAATGCCTGCACTCTTCATTTGTCAATGAAGAAAGGGTTGTTAATATGTCGGCTTCGACCGCCGCAGTCTTTTCAAGTGAATATTTAGAAACAAGGCCAAATTGCTTGGCAATGGAATCTCCGTGAAACTGCTCAAAATTCTTATACAGGGGAAGATTGTTAATGGCAATATTTCTTCCGATCACAGTGGAGTGAGCTGTAAAAACGGTCCCTGCCTGGGGCACCTTCTCCTTGACATACAGAAGCCCTGTGCCGCTTGTCCATTCATGGAAATGGCTTATGATCTTATCGTGATGCGACAGATTGTAATTGTAAAAACTTTCAATCACCTTTCCTGCCGCATATCCGAACAAAGCAGGTTCGAGGTAATCCCATCCGCCCATGAGGGAATCCAGGTTGAACCGTTCCCAGAAATGAGACAATATTTTATCCTTATCCGAAAAAAACGGTGTAAAGTCAATAAGAAAGACAAGGGGTTTCCCGGGAATATTCCAACGCCCGATCTTAATGCGCAGTCCTTCGCTCTCGGCCCTTTCCCTCCACGATTTATATAAGAACCTGTCCTCCTGAAATTCGGGATTCTGATGAGTTTCCTTCCATACATCGGGCCCGATCAGAATATAATTATCCCTGAGCTCCTGAGCCATGGTAAGGCACTTGGTGGAGAGAACAGTGTAGATCCCACCAACTTTGTTACATACTTCCCAGCTTACTTCAAAAACGTAATCCGGGACAAGTTTTGATTCTTCTTTCACGATGAATGATTAATTAGTTCGAGAGTCAATACTAAGCTTTCTTTGCAGCAGGGCCAGTTTACCTGGCTTCTTTTGTTTTTCCGGCTGTTTTACCTTTCGCTGCAGAAGGCTTCGTCCCTTTTTTTTCTTTAACCGCAACTTTTGGCTTTGCTTCCTTTTTTACCCTGGCAGCGGCTTTGGGTTTCGCTTCCTTTTTCACTTTGACAGCGGCTTTGGGTTTGGCTTCCTTTGTTACTCTGGCAGTTGCTTTTGGCTTTGCTTCCTTTTTCACTTTGACAGCGGCTTTGGGTTTGGCTTCCTTCTTCACTTTTTCAGGGACAACGGCTTTCTCAGCTTTTACTGAAGGTTTGGCCACTTTTTTCAGGGGTTTTACTTTGACTGCGGATGTCTTTTTCCCCGCTTTTCTTCCGGGTTTGCCCGTTACGGGTGCGCTGGCTGTATTCAAAGAAGCAAGATGGGTTTCGACGCGGATCATAAAGTCGGAGATCGCATTCATATAGTTAATGAAGGCATCATATGGAGAGCCGTAGGGATTAAAATGTTTATGCACTTCCCCGGCCGAGAACCATTTTGTTGACATATAATAAAAGTGGTTGCTTGACTGGAGGTAGCCCCAGTCACGGAGAATACTTAGATCCTTGCACCTGGTTATGGAATCCGACAGGGAATAAAGCTTGGAAAATGCTTCGTTCTGCAGTTCATTCCCTTTCCAGGCAGTAAGGTCCCTTTCTTCATCGGCCCAGGAAATGGCGTAAGGTACAGATAAGGCGCCCATGGGCTGGAGCCTCTGATTAAGCTCTTCCGGTGTGGCGAATGTAAAATTGGATTTACTGAATAAAACTGACGGGAGGTGATAGAAAAAATCGAAGATCCCTGTTTCTTTTCCCTGGTGTTCTCCGATTGTTTCATAATCCATGAACAAATTGACCACTTCTTCATGAGGATCGGTTGCATTAAGCCATCCTACAAATTTTTCGGCTGTAAGAGGCCATTCCGACCATTTTTGTTCAGAGAACCTGAATGAAATATCGTCACTCAACCTGAAGTTCCGCAGAAGAACCCTTAGCTTAGGGTTGAGGTTGTTGCAATAGATGTAATTCGGGCTTTTCCATCCGAGGATATGCTTGGCCCCTTCGGTAAGCATTGTGTGGAAACCAAGGTTTGCAATTGTTTCACCAATGGAATCACTGTAAATAAGTTCAGAATTCCTGAAGGTCTGGGGTTTCTGCCCAAAAAGGTCTTCTATCCGTTTGCGTTGCGATTCGACCTGGCGGATAAATTCCTGCTCCTGGCCCAGTGAAGCAAGCGAGTGGTATTCCGTCTCGGAGATGAATTCGACACAACCGGTTGCTGCAAGTTTCCTGAAGCTTTCGATCACTTCCGGCACATACTGTGCAAACTGGTCCAGGGCGGTTCCCGAAATTGAATAACTGACTTTGAAGGCTTTCCCAAATTCGTTGATCAGCTGGAGCATCATCCGGTTAGCCGGTAAATAGCATTTCTCTGCCACCCGCCTGATAATATGCCGGTTTTGATAATCATCGTAATAATAGTGGTCCTGGCCGATGTTGAAAAACCTGTATGTTCGCAGCCTGTATGGCTGATGAACCTGGAAATAAAGACATAATGACCTCATAAATCTACCTTAATTTTAATGGCCTGTTGCATTGTTATATACATCAAGAACTTTTAACGCCGCATTTTCCCAAATGAGGCTGTCGACCTCAGATTTGCCGTACCTGGCAAACATTTTTTTCAAACCGTCGTAGTGGAGGATGCCGTAAATGGCATCGGCAAGTGCGTCTATATCCCAGAAGTCCACTTTAAGTGCATGCTGGAGGACTTCGGCAACGCCGGATTGTTTGGAGATAACGACCGGCACATTGGTTCTCATGGCTTCGAGCGGCGATATCCCGAACGGTTCAGATACGGAGGGCATAACGTAAACGTCACTCATGGCAAACATCCGGTCAACTTCTCCACCGGCCAGGAAACCTGTAAAATGGAACCTGGTCCCCATCTTAAGCTGGGCAACCCTTCTGATCATCCTGTTCAAAAGGTCGCCTGATCCGGCCATTACGAACCTGACGTTGGGGTCACGCTGAAGAACCTTATGGGCCGCCTCAACAAAGTAATCAGGACCTTTCTGGTAAGTTACCCTGCCCAGGAAAGTCACAATCTTCTCCCTCACATGTTTGGTAACATCATCCGTTTCGGGCTTGTCGACCGGTTCCACGGCATTGTGAACGGTAAATACTTTTTCGGCAGGGATCCCGTAACGTTCAATAACGATCTGGCGGGTGAGGTTGCTCACGGTTATTACCCGGTCTGCTTCTTCCATTCCATGCCGTTCAATATCGTATACAACCTGGTTTACATTTTCACCTGAACGGTCGAATTCAGTAGCATGGACATGAACAACAAGGGGTTTCCCGCTTATTTTCTTTGCCGCTATTCCGGCTGCATAGGTCAGCCAGTCATGGGCATGGATCACATCATAATCGAATTGATTTGCAACCGACAGGGCAACGAGGGCATAACGGGAAACCTCTTCCATGAGGTTTGCTCCATACTTGCCTGAGAACTGGTACTTACGGCCAAACACCGAATGAGATTCAGGCTTCTTCCCGGTAACTTCATCAGTATACCAGCGCTCGAATTCCTCCGGATCCAGGTATGGGACCAGGTTTGATCCGACTTCCATATAGCTGATCTTTTCACGGAATTCCCGGGTCAGTGTTTGAGTAAAGTCCAGCTCAATATCCGAAGCGTTTATAAGCCTGAAGCCATCCTGTGATTCATCACCAAATGACTTTGGCACCACGAAGATAACCTCCACTCCGTGTTTTGCGAGACCCTTGGTCAGGCCAAAACAAGCAGTTCCCAGTCCACCGGTAATATGAGGCGGGAACTCCCACCCAAACATGAGTACTTTCATAGAAATTCCGATTAATTAGGGTTGGTCGTATACATCAATCAACCATTTGATTCGTAAAAGCTCGGCCACACTGTCAGCATAAGAAACGGCGCCCCGGGGTGTGTGCGGGGGGTCTCCGTCGTAAATTTCACTGATGGTTCCAATACCATATTCAGTTAATACCGGTTCAAACCCGGCATATAAATTCTTGATCATCGAAAGACCGCTCCGGCCATGGATCTTGAGATATCCTTCGGCAAAATGTCCTAAAAGCCAGGGCCTGACCGTTCCCTGGTGATATGCCATATCGCGTTCCTGGGGTGATCCGTAGTATATGCCCTTATAAACCGGGCTCTTCGGTGTTAGTGTACGGATACCCCTCGAGGTCAGGAGCTCCTGCCTGACACGGCTAAGAACATCCTTCCGCATTTCTTCGGTTATAGGAGAAAATGGAAGGGAAGTGGCAAATAACATATTGGGCCTTACAGTCCAGTCTTTATACTCCCCATCCACATAGTCGGCAAGATATTTCTTGTCGGGATTCCAGAAGGTTTCTATGAACGACCTTGAAATCTGTTCGGCAACCGGGGACCAGGCTGCAATAAATGCCTGGTCACCTGCCATTTCAGCGCTCTCAACGGCAAAACAAACTGCATTATACCACAAGCTGTTGATCTCCACCGCCTTGCCAATCCTCGGGGTGACCGGCTTCCCATACGCTACTGAATCCATCCATGTGAGTGCCATACCGTGCACACCAGCGTATATCAGCCCGTCGGGTTCCATGTGAATATTAAATTCGGTTCCGTCGCGATAACCTTCCAGTACCTGGACGATCTTTTTACCGTACTCCTTCCATATCTTTTTTTCGGTACGGGTAAACATCCCATACTGCTGCAAGGCCCATATAAACCATAACGACGGGTCGGCTGCATGATAAGTCACATTGCTTCCTGAGCCAAAATGGGGCATTAGCGGCCCTTTCATCTCAGCAACCATGGTGTCAATAATAGCTTTTGCCGTTTTATACTCCCCGGTAACCAACAATAAGCCGGGCAGGGAGATAAAGGTATCCCTTCCCGAACGGGTGAACCAGGGATAACCTGGCAAGAGGGAAGTTTTATTTCCTCTTCTGATAACAAATTGCTGGGCAGCATTAACCAGGCAATGTTCGAAAGTATCCCTGGGGGTGCGGTTCTTCAGTTCGGCCGTATATGCCCTCTTGATGCCGGCCTGCGATATTTCCTGGGTCCCGGCACAGAAGTATACGCTTTCCCCGGTTTTGATATCGAATTCGAAGAAACCAGGATTATACAGGTCTTCCTGGAATTCATATCCCCTTTCCATTTCCTCCTGGTACTCGATATTATGATACCAGTCAGGTACGTGAACGTATTCGTTGTCCTTTGAGATCTGCATGAAAAGGTCAGTGTAACCGTGATACATCCTGACTTTGATCCCTCCGGCAGCTTTTTCAAACTTTTTATCGGCAAAAATATTTTCTCTGGTAAGGGTATGATAATTCCTGAATGCCAGGAACGGTCTAAGCCTTAGTTTGGTGGGCGAATGGGCTTCAACGAGGGTATATTTCATGATCACCCTGTCTTCCTTTGAATCAAACAGGCTTTCCCTCGTAAGTACTACGCCTCCCACCCTGAACGTAAGTTTTGGGAACGGGTCGGCTGAAAAATCCCTGATGTATTTATGACCTTTGGGATTATACATATTACCCGGGTATTTATGTATGCCAAGATTGAATTCCGCATCCCTCTGGATGACCGTCTCATCAACCGTAGAAAGTAAGACATGCATGTCATGGTCTATCCCCGGCTGGGGAGTAACCAGAAGCCCGTGGTATTTTCGGGTATTGCAGTTTACAATGGTTGTGTTGGCATATGAACCTGCGCGGTTCGATCTGAGCATCTCGCGCTTTAACGAATACTCCAGATTTATAAGCTGATATTTATCAAAATTTATATAACTCATTTCACCAATCTCATGACAGGTTCAAATATAAACTAAAATTTCCGGCCTTGCAAAAATACGATAATTTTAGAGGCGGCGTTATTATGAACGTCAGGCAAGCTTAAATTATTAATAAATTGCTGCCCGATCCCGGCCTATGATTTATAAGAACCGTATACTGATTTTTGCCATTCTGATCCTGCTGTTTTCTTCATGGTCCTGCCGCAAGACCGAAAAGGTTGATTCAAGCCCTTCGCTGGTGCTGTCGTTCTCAACCGATACCGTTATGTTCGATACTGTGCTTACCTCCGTTGGCTCTGTAACGAAAAGGCTGCTTGTTCATAATCTTAATAACAATAAAGTAGTTGTTTCCCAGATACTCCTCGGGGGAGGTTCCGCATCAATCTACCGTATCAATGTTGACGGCACGCCGGGCTTCAACCTGAACAACGTTGAGATCGCCGGGAAAGACAGCATCTTTGTTTTTGTAAAGGTTACGGTCAATCCTAACGATAAAAACATCCCTTTTATCGTTAGCGACTCACTTATTTTCACAACCAACGGGAACAGGCAAACAGTGCAGTTGGCAGCATGCGGTCAGAATGCCGATTTTAACATTAAGAAAACCCTCAGGGGGAACATGGTTTGGGACAGTTTAAAAGCCCATGTCATTTACGGGTATCTCAGGGTCGACACAGGAGCCTCACTGACCATCATGCCAGGAGCAAAAGTGTACCTCCATCAAAAAGCTTACATCGCGGTGTCGCATGAGGCATCTCTGAGCATTAACGGGCAATGGGAACACCCTGTAAGGATACAGGGCGACCGCCTTGATACTTATTACCGTGACCTTCCCGGGCAATGGGAAGGGATTTACCTTGAAAGGGGAAGCAGGAATAATGCGATGAACAATGCGGTCATTAAAAACGGCAAGTACGGCCTCATTATTGACTCCCTTGTCGCCGGCTCAGTCCCCAAACTTAACATCGACGGTATTATCATTCAAAACATGGTCTATGACGGGATCTATGCTTACTCAACATCCGTTGTTTCCACAAATTGTGTTATCGGCAACTGCGGAGGCGCCGCCCTTAGGATTGAAAAAGGCGGCAGTTATGATTTCCGGCAGCTTACGGTCGGCAATTACTGGACCGACGCTGTAAGGCATATTCCGTCAATCCTGTTAAGTAATTTTACCTACGACACCCTGGGGAATAAAATCCCGGGCGATCTTGTCAAAGCCTATTTCGGCAATTCAATAGTTTACGGTGCAGAGACTGATGAGATTGGACTGGACAGTGTTACGACTGCAGGGTTTTCTTATATGTTCGACCATGCGATCCTGAAGACCAGCCTTAAAGTAAGCAACCCCGTTCATTATCTTGAATGTCTCACCAACAAAGATCCTTTGTTCCTTGATGTTCAGAAATATGACTATGAGATCGACAGTACTTCTCCTGCCATCAATAAAGGTGCACCGTTGGGGATACTCAATGATATCAGGGGAATTACGCGGCCCTCCACCCCGGCCCTGGGGGCTTACGAATACTTTAAGAAACCTTGAGGATTTACGTTTTCAGATCTACGACTTACGATTTGATTTTTCAGCATTCGTAAATCGTAAATCGTAAATTATTTTCCAAGAGCCTTTACCATTGCCTTTCCCAGGTCTGCAGGTGAATCCACAACATGTATCCCGCATTCCCTGAGGATTTCCTTTTTAGCTTCGGCGGTGTCGGCTTTTCCGCCAACAATGGCACCTGCATGGCCCATGGTGCGGCCTTTCGGAGCAGTGGCACCGGCTATGAAACTAACTACAGGTTTGGTTCCATGTTCCTTGATCCAGTATGCGGCATCGGTTTCCATATTACCGCCTATCTCCCCTATCAGGATGATGCCTTTAGTCTCAGGATCATCCATAAAGAGCTGAACAGCTTCTTTGATCGTTGTTCCAGGGATTGGGTCCCCCCCGACACCTATCATGGTCGTTTGCCCAAGACCGACCTTTGTGATCTGGTCAACGGCTTCATAAGAAAGTGTTCCTGACCTGGAAACAATACCGATGCAGCCTTCCTTGTGGATGAAACCGGGCATGATCCCGATCTTGGTGTGGGGAGGTGTGATGATGCCCGGGCAATTGGGCCCGATAAGCCGAACATCCCTGCATTTAAGATAGTCTTTCACGGCAATCATGTCAATTACCGGGATACCCTCGGTAATACAAATGATGAGCTTGATACCCGAACCTGCTGCTTCAACAATGGCATCGGCTGCCATCGGAGGAGGGACAAAAATGACCGATACATTTGCACCGGTAGCTTTCACAGCATCGTCAACTGTATTGAATACCGGACGGCCGAGATGCTCGGTGCCTCCTTTTCCGGGCGTCACCCCGCCAACCACGTTGGTCCCGTATTCAATCATCTGCCCTGCATGAAAAGACCCTTCATGCCCGGTAAAGCCCTGCACCAGGACTTTGGAATGCTCATCAACAAGTATGCTCATGGAATTTATTTTCATGCCAAAATTAATTGCTTTTAAAACAATGGCAAGTTTTATTTGATATTTTTGTGCCCATGGCCAGGCTGTCTCTTGAGGATACCATTTGTGCGATTTCGACTGCACCCGGGATTGGGGCAATTGCAGTTGCCCGTATTTCGGGGCCGCTCACTTTCGCTACACTCGAAAAGATCTTCAAACCATCCAATAAAAAAACATCCCTGAAAAAAGCCCTCTCGCATACCATTCACCATGGCACAATCAATACAAGCGAAGGCCCCCTCGACGATGTGCTCCTTAGTATTTTCAAGTCTCCGAATTCCTATACCGGTGAAGACGTTGCGGAACTTTCCATCCATGGCTCAGCTTACCTTCAACGAAGGATCATGGAAGTTTTTCTTGATCACGGACTGCGGATGGCCGGGCCCGGCGAATTCACGCTGAGGGCCTTTATGAACGGGAAACTCGACCTTACCCAGGCTGAAGGTGTAGCCGATGTAATTGCAGCTCACTCGAAAGTGTCACATGATCTTGCCTTCTCTCAACTCAGAGGCGGTTTTTCAAAAAAGCTCAGGGTCTTGCGTGAAAAGCTGATTGATTTCGTTTCCCTTCTGGAACTCGAACTTGATTTCGGTGAAGAGGATGTGGAATTTGCCGATCGCAGCAGGCTCATTAAACTTGTGGGGAACATCAAAGCTGAGATTTCCTCACTGGTGGATTCCTTCAGCCTGGGTAATGTGATAAAAAAAGGCATCCCTGTAGCCATTATCGGGAAACCGAATGCCGGAAAATCAACTCTCCTGAATGCCATACTGAACGAGGAAAAAGCTATTGTATCGGAAATCCCGGGCACAACCAGGGATGCCATTGAGGATACCATTGTTATCGGCGGATACAGCTTTCGTTTTATCGATACCGCCGGATTAAGGGCTGCCGAGAATGTGATTGAGAGCATGGGCATCGAACGTACATGGCAGAAGATAAGCGAGGCAAGCATAGTGCTTTATGTTTTTGACACCACGAAAGAATCATACGGGGATGTGGTGAGGGCACTTGAGGATTTTAAAGATATCGCCGATAACCCTTCCAGGCACCTGATCCTGGTTGGCAATAAACTTGATAAAGTAAAGAAACTACCCAAAGGGTTTACATCCTTCCTGAACCAGGAGACCATTTTTGTTTCCGCCAAACGTCATGAGAACATCCACCAGATAGCCGAAAGCCTTGTAAGCAAAGTAAGCCTCAGCGGCATCAACGACGGGCTGGTTATTTCCAATTCAAGGCACTACGAAGCATTACGGAATTCCCTTTCAGCATTGAACGGCGTGGAAACCGGCCTCAGGGAAGACCTCCCTGCCGACCTGCTCTCCAGCAATATCCGCAATGCCCTGTATTACCTTGGTGAGATTAGCGGTGAGATCACTACGGATGATATCCTGGGTAATATTTTTTCCAGGTTTTGCATCGGAAAGTAATTATTCTTCCTTTATTTTCTAACTGCCTGTTTTTGTTAATAATATGTGAATTTATTTTCTTTTATTTGTTGCCAAACCCTTCTTTTTTTCGTATATTTGTTGCCATATCGTTGCCCAACATTGTTGCCCTTGTTGCCTGGCAACACAAAAGCGAGATCATGCTACATACAGCAACAACCTGCAACATGTAGCAACTTACAACAACAAAATGAGCAGCAACATCCGGATCGAGAAAGTCTGTATGAACTGCGGGATCAAATTCACCGCCAGAACCACTGTTACCCAGTTCTGCAGTGATAATTGCGCCAAGATAAGCTACAAGAAGCGCAAGCGCCAGGGCAAGATACTAAACGCCATCGACCGGGACCGGCAGGCAAATCCCTTTAACCCCATCGTAAAACAAAAAGACTTCCTGAGCATCGAAGAAACCTGCCAGCTCGTCGGCGCCAGCAGGTGGACCATATACCGGCTGATCGACAATGGCCGGTTGAGAGCTGGGAAACTCGGCCGGCGTACCATCATTAAAAGAACAGAAATCGATAACCTCTTTATATAATATGTATGACCGTCACACTCCGCCAACGTAAGAAAGGTGATAAAATCAGTCTGTACCTGGACTATTATCACCAGGGTAAGCGCCAGTATGAGTACTTGCAGATTTACCTGGTACCTGATCCTGAAAAGGGCAAACTTTCAAAAGAGAAAAAGGACGAGAACAAGAAGAACCTCGCCCTGGCCGAATCAATCAGGTCCAAACGACATCTGGAGCTGCAGAACGGGATCTATGGGTTCCAGGACCAGGGGAAGATGAAAGGCAGCTTTCTGAGGTATTTTGAGAACCTGACAGAAAAACGCCGGCCCAGCAAGGGTAATCATGACAATTGGGATAGCACCTTGAAACATCTCAAAAAATTCGTCAAGTTCGATGTCACCTTTGCCCAGATCGATAAAAAATGGCTCGAAGATCTGAAGGAGTTCCTTCAGAAAAAAGCCAAGACGCCATCAAATACTAACCTTGCTCAGAGCTCTCAATCTTCATATTATAATAAGGTAAGAGCCGCTTTGCGTGAAGCAGATAAAGAAGGAATTATTGCACGCAATCCCGCAGAGGATATTGAAGGAATTAAGCCGGGTGATTCTCAGCGTGAATTTCTCACGTTGGACGAGCTCCAGGCCCTGATAAAAGCCGAATGTGATATCCCGATTTTGAAACAGGCATTTCTGTTTTCTGCCATGACCGGTCTCCGTTGGTCCGACGTGCAAAAACTAACCTGGTCTGATATTCAGCATTCAAAAGAGATGGGTCACTATATCCGTTTCAGGCAGAAGAAAACCAAAGGGGCTGAGACACTCCCATTCTCCTATCAAGCATTGGAGTTTCTTGGTGCCAGGTCCTCCCCTACCGACAGAGTTTTCATGGGATTAAAATATAGCGCCTGGCATAATATCAAATTGCAGCAATGGGTCCTTAGAGCAGGAATAACCAAGTCAATAAGTTTTCATTGTGCCCGGCATACCTATGCCACTTTACAGTTAACTTTGGGTACCGATATTTATACCGTCTCCAAACTTCTCGGACACAAGGACCTGAAGACCACGCAGATTTATGCAAAGATCATTGATGAGAAGAAGAGAGATGCCGCAAACCGAATAAAGTTGAATCTATGACTCCACCGTTAGACCTTTATAACCGGATTTTGTTTCTTGACTTACGCCCGTGGCAATTGTCCGGCATTTCAGAAGCGAAGTTCAAACAGGATTTGAATGACTTTCAAAAGACATTTCACCAATTCCAGCCTATTTATGAGTTGTCCTTCCCAAAACCACTTTCTAATAAACGGAAGTACTTTCAAACGTTAATAGAATCAGAAGCAATAGGGTTTTTAAATCTGATCCACCAGCAAATAAACGACAGCATCAACGATCAGGCTAAAATTTACCTGGTACACATGGCCTTAACCAGGTCACTCAATGCAAAACTCAATGAGGTACACCAAATTATAATAGAGCGGGATTGTAACCAAGATGTACTCAGTTCAACGCCTGGTTCCATCAAGATTGATTCCTCCAAAGCCGACGAGGCATATATATTGTTAAACCTCAAACATCAACTGGTAAGATTATTTTTAGAAGTCCAGGACAATTACCCGCAGTTCCTGAGTACAGAACCATTATCAGAAAATGAAATATACCTGACCTATTTCAGCCACGGATCACCTGATCCGTCATTTATTAAAAAATCATCGAAAATTGAACATGTTTCTCCGGCTAACTCACTTCTGAATATTCAATCCTCAACCAACTTTAAACCCATTGCGAATGATGTAAGGGAACTGGCAAAAGGAATATTATCCTATCCAGACATAATTAAAGATTCTGATCGTTTTGCCAGTTTTGAGGAATCACTCAGGAGTTATGACTATATCGATGATAATTATAATTTTTCCGATCGGCACGGTATGAAGAATAACCTTGCGATGATATACCACCATCTGATCAATAAGGGGTATTTTAATAAACGCAAGTTCCCGGGAAAAAAGGGGAATAAGGATATTAAGGGAAATAAGGAAATTAAGGAAGTTGATATCCGTAAATTTCTTGATCACCGGTATAACACAGATGTCGATAAGCAATTCAGGTCATACCGGAATAAACCTGATGAAATAACAGCATTCGTTGACAAGCAATATTGGCTGTCAAGCATGACTTACTGCTAAATTGCGGTATTTTTCTGTCATTTTACCATTTCAAATTTCCACTCTTTTTATCAATCTATTGTAATATAATGAATTACAAAGATTGAAATTTCCATTTTCCAGACTACCAAAAACGCCTGCCGACCTTTGTCTCGTCCTTGATAATCAGGGATGACATTTGGCCAAGTGTCCATTTTTAACTTTCAAAAATTGATAAAAATGGACGAAGTATTAAAACGTCTTGAAACACTCGAGAAGCTTATCGTAAGCCAGAGTGTTAACAGTAAGGAAGTGCTCAACCTTCAGGAAACTTGTCAGTTCCTCGAGTTGTCACCCTCTCACCTGTATAAACTAACAAGTACAGGCGCCATCCCATTTTATAAACCCAATGGCAAGAAGCTTTATTTCAAGCGAACCGAGCTGGAATCCTGGTTGCTCCGCAATCGATCATGCTCCAATGATGAAATAGAGCAACAGGCTGCTGATTATATCATAACACGAGGAAGGGCCAGGAGATGACAAGGATAAATGAATCCATTCAAAAAATTTCGAGGGAGATTGGCTCCCTTAGTGAATGCATGCAACAGCTTCGGAAATCTCAACTGGAGATATTTCATGAAGCCTGGATCAGTGGCAACGATGTGACAAAATCACTGAAAATTAGCCTTCGAACCCTGCAATCCTGGCGTGATACAGAATTGCTACCCTACAGCAGGATCAATGGAAAGTTCTTCTATAAGGTTTCTGATCTGCAGAAACTTTTGGAAGGAAATTATGAACCCTCTAAATCCGGCAGCCATGGGACCAAGTAAAGATGAAATTCTTCGCAAGACGCACTATGGCTTGAATATTTATGCCTTCATTCTGCATTCATATTATCCTGACGAAACAGTCCTTTCCCTCTCGGGAAGGGACTGTTCCCCTGCTAAAAATCCATTTAACGCGGATAAAACTACATTGTTAATAAAAATCGTGGATTGTTGTGCAATGCATACTGATACGGAAAATGCAGTTGTTTCCGGTAATGCGTTTGATTTTGCCTCCCTGTTTTACAGGATGAAAGGTCAGGATCTGCTCAATAAAATCAATGAGGATCTGAATCTGCGGATAACTCAGGAGAAACCCATCCAGTCTCCGATGTTGAGTAATAAGTCGCTGGATAATGGAATCACGGCATTAAAAAGGTCACCGGTTTTCAGTTATTTCAATAAGCCGGTTTCCAATATTATACCTGCCAGAAAGGTAACGTTGCTTGAGGTCTATTCTCTCATAAAAGGCAATGATTTCGCCTCATCCACAAAATCATTGCGTGGAATAACAGACTTGAAGGAGGCCCGCAAATACAAAGCACAGCATTTTGATTATGTGACCTTCTCTGGTGTTTTTTCACAAAGGAATGATGTCAATTTAATTCGGCACTCAGGATTGCTAACAGTTGACTTCGATCATGTCGATGACATCCAGGCTCTTAAAACATCACTTCTGGACGATGCATACTTTGAAACTGAGTTGTTGTTCATATCTCCTTCCGGTGATGGTTTGAAATGGATTATCCCGGTTGATCTTTCCCAGGTTAAACACAGGGATTATTTCAAAGCGGTTGCCAATTATATTCAGCAATCGTATAAACTCCAGGTGGACCAGTCAGGGAAGGATCTTTCAAGGGCATGCTTTTTACCTTTTGATCCTGAAATTTTCATTCACTCCAAATACCTGTAGAAGATGGAAAAGAAAAAATTCAATCCGTTGGAGTGGATAGAATCTCCCACTCTGGAGCAAATGCCAGCTCCACTGGCACCTTCAATGATCTCAAATACTTTTTCTGAAGTTGAGATGGTAATCCGGAAAATAGAAGACAAGCAAATCGACATTGCATCAGCATACAGTGATTGGCGCAATATTGGGTTTGCATTTGCCGATGAATTTTGTGAAGAGGGTCGTACCCTCTTTCACCGGATCAGTCGATTCTATGCCGATTACTCCGAACTAGAATGCAATCAGCAATACGATAAATGTCTTAAAGCAAAGGGCCAGGGTATCTCCCTTAACACTTTCTTCTTCCATGCAAAAAATGCGGGTATAATCATTAATAAATCAAAAAAGACATACTCCCAGGAGATACAACCCATGCCTACGTTTCCTGATCATATATTTTCAAATCTTCCGGAAATCCTCAAAAAAGTCGTTTCCGTTGCGACATCCAATGAAGAGCGTGATTTACTTCTTATGGGTTCATTGGTCTCGATAAGCTCTTGCCTGCAAACCATTTTTGGTATTTATGATGGACGGAAGGTTTGTACCAACTTGTTCCTGTATGTTACTGGCCAGGCTTCAGCTGGTAAGGGGCGTATGATGCACTGCAAACAAATAGTTTTACCAGTGCATAAAGCCATGCGGGAGCAGGCCAGGTTGCTGAAGCTTCAATATGAAGTGGATATGGCTGATTATAATGAGAACAAGAGTAAGGATGAAAAAATAGAGAAGCCAGCGAAACCTCCCGAGAAAATGCTCGTCATTCCGGCAAACAATAGCACTACCGGTGTTTTCCAATTGTTAGCCGATAGTGATGGCAAAGGGCTGATTTTCGAAACTGAAGGCGATACCCTGGCTCAGGCATTCAAGAGTGACTATGGGAACTATAGTGACGGATTCCGTAAGGCATTTCATCATGAGACTATATCATATTATCGCAGGACTGACCGGGAATACGTGGATATCGAAAACCCATGTATCTCTGCTGTACTTTCAGGCACTCCACGGCAGGTGTCTTCACTTATCCCAAGTGCCGAAAACGGTCTTTTTAGTCGGTTCATCTTCTATTTTATGAATATTCGGCCGGTCTGGAAGGATGTATTCGCCGACGATACTGATCAGGGTTTGGATGAGTATTTTGAACTTGTAGGAAATCAATTTTATGAGCTGTATCAGATGTTACAAAGTGGTACAGAAATAAAATTCTGTCTTTCCTCGCATCAGAAGGAACTGTTCAATACTTTCTTTTCACAGACTCAGGATCTGTATATTTCAATTCATGGCCTGGATTACATTGCTGCTATCCGTCGCCTTGGATTAATCGCTTTCCGTTTATGCATGATCCTTTCTGCACTTCGTATTTTGGATACGGGTGATTCCAGTCCTATTCTCGTTTGCGATGATCAGGATTTTGAAACTACCCTGGCGATGATTACCGTGCTGGTAAAACATTCTTCAAAGGTTTTTTCGGAGCTTCCTGTAGAGATAAAACCGGCACATCGGCAAAATCGTAAGGAAAAGTTTCTGTACGCCCTGCCGCTTAACTTCAACCGTCAAAAGTATATTGAAGTCGCAAAGGGTTATTCTATTCCTGATAAAACGGCAGAAGGGTATATTACCGATTTTATTAAAAATGGTCTTATTCATCGTGAGCATCAAGACCATTACATTAACCTTGCTATTAAAGAAACTCAGGATTCTCAGGAAGTTAAGGATTCATAGTCCTTAGCTTCCTCTATATCCTTAAAATCCTGAATTATCATTCTATCTCTTTTTCATTAGATTACGTTTTCTTTTACTATTTTAGCTTATTATTAATACATATCAATTAACCTCAGTTGTCACATATTGTTTTTTAGAATTTTAAATATCATGTTATGATGAAGGAATATTTGATTAAAATAAGAATAATTCCTACTGAAGATTTAGGAGAAACCAATTCTAAAAGTTCATTTTGGAGTTATATCAATCTTCATAAGAAGAATGAGATAAATGATCCTGAACGATTAGAAATAGTTTTTAGAAGACACTTCATAAAGAATTTTCATCAAATTCTTGAAGGTAAATTCATACACGAGTTAAATGAAACGCAAAAATTTAGATATAAATATTTCAATATTAAACCGGAATATAAAAAGTCACTACATAAAATTCAACTCGCAAAAAAGGTCGAAGTAAGTATTGTAAATATCACATATTCCTCATTACTTTTTGATTTGCTTCCAGCACCAATTGACACTTTAATTGAACTTTTTGATGGTGATTGTGACATATTGAAAGTTTTTTTAACAAACTATATACCCCAGATCTTTTTAGAATCAATCAATATTTCTCAAGATGAGATTGAAGATTTTCCAATCAGTGTAGATGTTGATTTTTCCCCTGCATTAGTTGAGAAATTTCTTGATTATTCAAAAACACGAGAAAAATATGGTTATATAGGAAGTAACAAACAATCTATAAGTAGTTTATCCAACGCCAATTGGTTATGGATAATTTCTAATTATAGTTTGGTTGTTCCTGCACTTTTAATCATTTTCGTTTATTATCAAACATTTCAGAAGATTGAGACAGTTTTTAAGATTCGTCAAGACAGTTACCGGGAAATGAGAATGGATAATGAAAATATTTTGAAGTCATATCAGGAATTGATAAAACTCCAGCAAAAAACTTTTAGTAAAATGATCAAAGAGTCTAAGAAAGACTCTATAAAATAATATCCTTATTGTTGTCGTCCAAGATATCATTAAATTTTTAGCTCTAATTGATTAAAAATGAGTACAGAAAGACTTGACCTATCCTCCCCTGACTTCGTAAATGAGAACTACGAAAAACTGGCAGCGCTCTTCCCAAACTGTGTAACCGAAACAACCTTCGGTAAAGCCATCGATTTTGACTTGTTGAAGCAGGAACTCAGCCATTCTGTTGTAGATGGCACCAAAGAGCGTTACCGGCTCGAATGGCCTGGGAAACGTGAAGCCATTGTTACCGCCAATCTTCCAACTACCAAAACACTCCGACCTGTCAGAGATGATTCTGTTGATTTCGATAATACAGAGAATCTGTACATTGAAGGGGATAATTTGGAAGTACTGAAATTGTTGCAGGAGAGTTATTTGAGTAAGATTAAGATGATTTATATTGATCCGCCATATAATACAGGGAAGGATTTTGTGTATAAGGACAATTTCGCCCAGGATGTTGATGAATATGTATCGGAAAGTGGTCAGAAGGACGAATACAATCGACGATTGGTTGTAAATCCAGAAACTGCAGGCCGATACCATTCTGATTGGTTAACTATGATGTACCCAAGATTAAAGCTTGCAAGGAATCTTCTGACTGATGATGGCGTAATATTTATTTCAATCGATGATAACGAAGTACACAACTTAATAAAAATATGTGATGAAATATTTGGCGAGGGGAATTTCATCGGACTATTTTGTCGAAAGACAAAAAGTGGTGGTGGTAGTGCATCTGATACTGCCGCAATAGAACACGACTATGTTCTTGCATTTGCAAGGAATAATTTATATGCAGCTGCATTAACTGAGATATTTTCGGAAAAGTATTTATCGAGATACAAAGAAACAGATGACATAGGACCATACTTTTGGGATACTATGGAGAGATCATCAACAAAAACAATACCCTATAAGATTACAGCTCCAGATGGTCAAATTCTGACGGGAAAATGGTTTCGGAGTGAGCAAACATTCCTTGATGACCTTGCCCAAGGTGAAGTTCGGTTTTTAAAAAAAGAAGATGGATGGAGTGTACAATTTAAACAACGTCTTGCAGATGGCAAGAAGCTCAGAACTATCCTTGAAGATAGTAACCTTACAGATAAAAAATTTCGCTCTTTAAATCAAGAGTTGGAGGATATTCTTGGCTTTTCAATTGGTCATCCACCTAAACCAGTTGAATTAATGAGTACATTAATTTATTCCACTTGTAATAAAAATAGTAGCGAAATTATTTTAGATTTTTTTTCGGGTTCTGCAAGTACAGCGCATGCTACGATAGACCTAAATACTAAAGATCAGTTAAATCGAAAGTTTATAATGGTGCAACTCCCTGAAGATATCCCCGAGAATAGTGATGCAAAAAAAGCTGGATATAAAAATATTTGCGAAATAGGTAAAGAGAGAATCAGAAAGGCTGGGAAAAAAATTAGAAATGAACAATTCTCAATGCTGAATAATAAAAAGGAGGAGTTGGATAAATTAACAAAAGGCCAGCTTTCGCTTGAAATCAATACTAAAGTCAAAGAACTCAATTTGGAAATTGAATATTTGCAAGTAACATTGGATCATTTAGACATTGGGTTTCGGGTTTATCGTTTGGCAGATAGCAATATGCAGGATGTTTTTTACAAGCCACAAGACTATAAGCAAGAGATCATGGATTTGTTCTCTGATAATGTAAGACCTGATAGAACTCCCGATGATTTGTTGGCTCAGGTTATGCTGGACTGGGGTCTTCCGCTAAGTTTAAAAATTGAACATGCGTCAATTTCAGGAAAGCATGTATTCAAAGTAGCCAACAATTCATTGTATGCATGCTATGATAAGGGAATTGATGAAGAATTTGCCAAGGCTATTTCTGTTGATAAACCATTGCGCATAGTATTCAGAGATAGTGGTTTCAAGGATGATACTGCAAAGACCAATATAAGGCAATTATTAAAACAACTAAGTCCTGAAACTGAAATGAAAGTATTCTGACATGAAATTACAATTTAAACAGCAGGACTTTCAGATTCAGGCCGTAAAAGCTGTGGTTGATTGTTTTGAAGGTCAACCCCTGAAGACAAACAGATTCACTGTGGAAAAAAGCAGAGAGCTTATTCGAAAGGCCAAACTGGCCGCTTCCGGTGATGATCAGATGCTTCAACTTGAAATGGAAGTATTGGAAAATATAGGGTATCGCAATAGCCTCATACAAATTCCCGAATCTCAGATACTCAAAAACATCCAGGTTGTTCAACGGATAAACGACTTGCGTGAAAGCCAACAGATCGAACGCCCTACCGGCGTAAAACTGGGCTACAACCTCACCATCGAGATGGAGACCGGGACAGGTAAAACTTATACCTACATCCGTACAATGTATGAATTGCATAAGGAATATGGCTGGAGTAAATTCATTGTCATTGTGCCGAGTATTGCCATCCGCGAAGGGGTTTTCAAATCTTTTCAGGTCACCCAGGATCACTTTCAGGAATTATTTGGCCATAAAATCAATCCATTTATTTACAATTCTGGCCATCCACAAGATATAGAGCATTATGCCTCTGATAGCCGAATCAGCGTTATGATCATTAATACTCAGGCCTTCAATGCAAGCGGTGCAGATGCGCGAAGGATTTACAAAGAAATTGACGGATTTGGCACTCGTAAACCCATCGACATCATTTCTCAGACCAATCCGATTCTGATCATCGATGAACCTCAATCGGTAGATGGGGAAAAGACCCTGAAAAGTATGCAGGATTTTAATCCGTTATTCACCCTGCGGTATTCTGCCACACATAAAATTGAATACAATAAAATATTCAGGCTGGATGCATTAGATGCGTACAACCAGCGACTGGTAAAAAAAATTCAGGTAAAAGGTATTAATCTGAAAGGATCCACGGGTACAACGGGATATTTATATCTTGAAAATATAAGCTTAAGTACGACTAAGCCACCTTATGCAGTATTTGAGTTTGAAAAACGAGTTGGGGAAGTGCCCAAGAAAGTGAGACAAAAATTAGGTGAAGGTGCAAATTTCTATGAGCTTTCAGGCAATATGCCTGCTTATAAAAATCAAATAATTACTGAGATAAATGGGTACCTCAATAAAGTTGTAGTAACTGGTCAGGATATCTCTCCTGGAGATATACTAAACGATAAAGATGAGAATGCCTTCCGCCGGGTCCAGATTAGAGAGTGTATTATCTCGCATCTCCAAAAGGAAAAGCGGCTCTTCGAAAAAGGGATTAAGGTTCTTTCCCTGTTCTTTATTGATTTTGTTGAGAAATACCGGATATATGATGATGCAGGGGAACAAGCCTTAGGTGAGTACGCAAAAATGTTTGAAGAAGAATACAATAACGTGCGGAATGATTTCCTGGATTTATTCCACCAGGAGTACAATGACTACTTGATAAATACTGATCCTGGAAAAGTTCATAAAGGTTATATGCCTACCAATTATCTTGAATATTTGAAGAGGGATGATTCGCATAAAGTACATGAAGGTTATTTCTCGATTGATAAGAAAGGAAAATCCATTGATCCTTCTGTAAAGCGAGGCAGTGATGAATCGGATGACATTTCAGCCTATGATCTTATCATGAAGGATAAGGAAAGATTGCTGAGCTTTGAAGAACCTACCCGTTTTATATTCTCTCACTCCGCGCTGAAGGAAGGTTGGGATAATCCTAATGTATTCCAGATATGTGCCTTGAAAAATGCTGAGAGCGGAAGTCAGATTCGCCGTAGGCAGGAAGTTGGGCGTGGTATGCGTTTATGTGTGAATAAAAACGGCAATAGACTCGATTTTGAATCAGTAGGCGATCAGGTTCATGAAATAAATAAACTCACGGTTATTGCTTCTGAGAGTTATGAATCTTTTGCCAGGGGATTGCAAAGTGAAATAGCCGCCACTCTTAAAGACCGTCCGCAAAAGGCAGAAGTTGAATATTTTGTTGGAAAGGTTGTCCGGAATGAAAAAGAGGAGGAACACCGGCTGACTGAGGACGATTCTAAAAAAATCAATAAAATATTATTCAAACAAGATATTATTGATGAGGATGATAAAATTACTCCAGCTGGCAGGGAATTGATTGAGCAAAGTAAAATGCCTTTACCCGAACATTTGGAACCATTCCGTGAATCTATTGGTAAGTTGCTTAAGTCAGTGTATTCCGGTGAGCCTTTCAAACCAGAGGATGACAGGAAAACGGTTATTCTCAATGTCAATGCCAATTTCAAGAAAAAAGAGTTTCAGGAACTTTGGGCAAAAATATGTCTTAAAACTATTTATGAGGTAAAGTTTGATACGGAAAAATTGATAAATGATAGTAAAGCCCGCATCAATGCTCAACTTACAATCAGCGATCGTATGTATGAAGTGAAAACCGGCGAATTGGAGGAGGGGACCAAAGAAGAAATGCAAGAGGGTACTCTGGTCAGGGAATCAGGCCGGCATCACATGAAACTTAGGAATGATCTGTATACCAATACGGTTTATGATATTGTTGGCGAAATAGAAAGTCAAACGAATTTGACAAGGAGTACTATTGTTGTCATATTAAAATCAATTAAGGCAGATAAATTCATACTACTCCGCAAGAATCCTGAGGAATTTATTGCAAAGTGCAGCAAACTCATCAACGAGGTAAAAGCCAGCCTGATCATTAACAATATTGTTTATCACAAAATTGATGAGCGGCATGATGCAAAGACAATATTTACAAACAATAAAGATGCATTACGTAATTCACAGCTCCTGAAAAGACATATTTACGATTATCTTACTTCCGATTCGACGATTGAAGCCAATTTCGCTTCTGCCCTTGATAATTGCAATGAAGTGGTTGTATACGCTAAACTCCCGAAGAGTTTTTATATCTCTACACCTGTTGCCAATTATAGTCCCGATTGGGCCATCGTCTTTGACAAGGATAAAGTAAGACACATATATTTTGTCGCCGAAACCAAAGGTTCCGATTCAGACCTGGAATTAAGGGAAATAGAAAAACTTAAAATTCATTGCGCCACCGAGCATTTTAAAGAGATCAGTGGCCATGAGGTGAAATTTGAAAAAGTGAGTAGCTATGATAAGTTGATGGAAATAGTGCAACTGAAATAACTTCATGAAGCTTATTGACAATATAAATAATCGTCTTGGTGATGATCTGAAATTAAGCATCCGAAAAGGGAGTAAGCTCAGCATTGCAGCCTCCTCCTTTTCTTTCTATGCATTCGAAGCATTAAAGAAAGAATTGGAGAAAATTGATGAGTTGCGTTTTATTTTCAGTTCGCCTACCTTCATTGAAGAGAACTTTAATAAGTATACTCGGTTGTTTTACATTCCTCATATTTATAAGGAAACTGACCTTTGCGGAGGTGAATTTGAGATCCGGCTAAAGAATCAACTCAATCAAAGGGCAATTGCCAGGGAGTGTTCAAGGTGGATTAAAGAGAAAGTCACGTTCAAATCAAATAAGCATCCGAATCTGCCTCTAAATGGAATGATTCATGTTTTAAATAATGAGCAGGAAGAATATGCCTATTTGAACGTTAGCAGTTTCACTACATCCGACTTAGGCATAACCTATAAGAAGGGCTTCCCTACCCTGATTCAGAAAACAGAATATCCCGATAGTCTGGCTTATCTTAAATGGTTTTCCCAGATTTGGGAGAATGATGAAGATCTTCTTGATGTAACGCAAAAAGTACAGGATTTCTTTGAAAGCGCTTATAAGGAAAACAGTCCTGAATTTATTTATTTCATCACACTCTATAATATTTTCAATGATTTCCTGAAGGATATCTCACTGGATACCTTGCCAAATGACCAGATAGGATTTAAAGATTCCGTGATTTGGAATAAACTCTATAATTTTCAACGTGATGCTGTAATTGGCGGGATAAACAAGTTGGAGAAATTCAAAGGATGTATTCTGGCCGACAGCGTTGGATTGGGTAAAACCTTTTCTGCCCTTGGAATAATCAAATATTACGAAATGCGGAATAAGGATGTTCTGGTTCTTTGTCCTAAAAAACTTGAAGACAACTGGAACACCTTCCGGTTTAACGATAAAAATAATATCCTGACTGCCGATAGATTCAGATATGATGTGCTTTTCCATACCGACCTCACCAGGGATTCCGGGATGAGTAATGGCCGGAACCTTGAATCGGTTAATTGGGGTAACTACGGTCTGGTGGTTATTGATGAATCTCATAACTTCAGAAATAACAGTACGGTCATTGGAAGGGAAAACCGCTACCAGAGGTTGCTTAGAAAGGTTATTCAGGAGGGTATTGAGACCAAAGTTCTGATGCTTTCCGCTACACCGGTAAATAATCGTTTCAATGATCTGCGTAACCAGTTAGCCCTGGCATATGAGGGTGATGCAGCAAACATCGATAGAAAATTAGAGACAGAAAAGGGAATTGACGTTGTTTTTCGCAAAGCGCAGCAAGCATTCAATATCTGGAGTAAGTTTGACACAACTCAGCGGACTACCGAAAAACTCTTGGACATGTTGGATTTCGATTTCTTTGAAATCCTTGATTCCCTCACAATTGCCCGTTCAAGGAAACACATTACAACTTATTATGATACCACGGCAATTGGCAAGTTTCCTGAAAGAAACAAACCAGTCTCAATTCAAAGCCCCCTCACCGAAAATGATGAAATAACGTATGTCGAAATTGCCGAACAATTGACCTTGCTCAATCTGTCCGTGTATTCGCCATTGAATTATATCTTTCCGAGTAAGTTGTCGCTATATGCCGATCTCTACGATAAAACCGTAAAGTCCGGCAGACTTACCCAGATTGATCGTGAAAGAAGTCTTCAGATTCTGATGCGTATCAATTTGTTAAAACGCCTTGAAAGTTCAGTCGATTCCTTTCGGCTCACACTTGAAGGGATCATTACTCAAATTGAAGATGCTCTAAAGACCATTTCCCAGGGAGTAAAAGGAGAATATGAAGGCATCCAGGCCAGAGTGACTGATGAAAATTTTGATTGGGAGGCCGATTGGGGGGATGAAGAAAACCTGATTGGAAAGAAAGTGAAGGTCCATATTGCCGATTTGGATATTCGCAAATGGGAGGAAGACCTCAGTGAGGACCTAACTATCCTGAGAAGTTTATGGAGTAATATCGTGGATGTGACAGGTGAAAAGGACTATAAATTGCAATATCTGATTAAATTACTTGACCAAAAGATAGAACATCCTATTAATCCTGGAAATAAAAGAGTCCTTGTTTTTACCGCTTTTGCTGATACCGCCAATTATCTATATGACCAGATCCAAGGTTATATTAGAGAGAAACATGGTCTTCATACAGCATTAATAACTGGTTCCCGCAAAGTCACCAATTCAAAAAATATCCCCTCCGATCTCAACCCCATGCTCACTTGCTTTTCTCCTTTAGCAAAGGACAAAGCAATAATATATCCTCGTCTTAATGATTCAATCGAAGTATTAATTGCAACTGATTGTATTTCGGAAGGCCAGAATTTGCAGGATTGTGACTACCTGATTAATTATGATATACATTGGAACCCTGTCAGAATCATTCAGCGCTTCGGAAGGATTGACCGTATTGGTTCAAAAAATGCCAGCATCACCTTAGTGAACTTTTGGCCCGACGTCACACTGGATGCATATATAAATCTCAAGCAACGAGTAGAAAGCCGGATGTTGATCAGCAATCTTGCCAGTACTGGTGATGATAATATTTTAAATGCCGATGAAAAGGACCTGGAGTACAGGAAGATTCAGCTCCAGAAACTGCAAGACGAGGTAATTGATTTGGAAGACCTTCGGGAAGGTGTTAGTATCACCGACCTTGGCCTCAATGATTTCAGGGTTGATCTTTCAAATTTTATCAAAACGTATGGAACTTTAGCGAATATTCCGGAAGGGCTTCATGCTGTAGTTTCAGCTACAGATATTTTGCATCCGGGAGTGATATTTGTTCTGAAAAACGTCAATTCCAGCGTCAACATCAACAAGCAGAACCGTTTGCATCCATATTATCTTCTTTATATAAAAAACACTGGAGAAGTTTACCTGAATCACGTTGAATCAAAGAAAATCCTTGATTCAATGCGGATGCTTTGTAAAGGCAAGACTGAACCAATGCTGGAATTGTGTAAAGCTTTAAGTGTCGAAACGGATGAGTATCACAGCATGGACACATATTCAATTCTTTTGAAGAAAAGTATTACATCTATTCTTCAGAATGAAGAGGAGAAGGAAGTTCTCAGTCTGTTTAAGGCTCATGGGACAACCGCACTCCAGGATAAAATTAAGGGCATTGAAGATTTTTTACTTACATCATTTCTAATTGTTCGTTAATGGATTTCTTTAATCTGCCACCGACGACAAAAGTAAACAGGGTGATTCCCAAGAATGCCTTTGACAATTATACCAATACCAGGCAGAAAAAATTATTCAGCGATTTGGTAGCCAGGATCACTTGGACTCACAAGCTATCCTCGAAAACCGTTAATCTTCAGGCAAAGGAAATTCAGGAAATTCAGATCTTCCAGGTTGAATTAAAAACCATGACCGACATTCAGGCGGTCCTTGCTATCATTGATAAAGCAATACCTTATACAATAATTTTCATCGTCGAATTTGATGATAGCATGTTCATATCCACTTCAACAAAACACGCTCATCCTGTTAATGAAGACAATTCTGTGATAGACTGGACCTTTAAGACAGATTGGTTCTTGAAGTCCGAAAATAAATACTCGCTTACTTTAAAGAAGAGCCTTGACTCCGTTCATCAGGATTTATGTGTTCAGATATCTGGCAAACCAACAATGGCCAATAAACCTATTGAGGAGCTTATTGAATTTAAGAGGGAAATACTGATACTTGAAAAAGAAATAGCAAGGCTTAAATCCGGAATTAAAAACGGTAAACAGTTTAATTACAAAGTTGATTTGAATATTAAGTTAAAAGAAGCTGAAAAACAATTACTTACCTTGATCTCAAATAATTAATCACCAGCACGATTGAAGTATGTCTGATCTTTTCTTTAACATCCTCACAATCAAATGGCCTGAAGAACCGGCAACGTTTTATTTCTCCGATATTACCAATGGAAAGTGCAGAACCCTGTATTTTAACCTTTTTCCTGATAAAATCGAACAGATATTTCCACAAACAGTTAAAAATAGTTCCAATAAAATATTTACAACCTATGCAGGTAAATCCGAAGGTTTTAAAACCCTGCTTATTGATTTTCATAATGATAACCCCGACCTTATTAAAAGATATTACAATAATGAGATCAACTACTTTTTCAAAAAAGTAAAGAAGCAAATTGTCAGGATTGGCTTTGTAAAGGAGAACCAGGTCTGGATAAAAGCAAGTAAGGGTACCAATGGCAAATATGATATTTACGACAAATTTTCCCTTAAAGTTCAGTTATGCAATGTCAGTCAGTATCCTGAGATTGTGTTATCCTATGATGGTCAATCAAAAGTTTCAAAAAAGAGTATTGCTGAATTACTGCCACTAATAAGTCCAACGATCTTCAATTTAATCCTTTCAGGCAATAGGCTTGACAGATGGACAAAAATTCATGAAGATGAGGACCTTGATCCAACAACTTGTTTTCCTGTTATAAACAAATCCCTTGAGCCGTTGCTTGGCATTCCGGCCGAGGTGCCGCCAAGAGATAACCGTTATCCCAAATATCTCAAACTGATAAATGCCTTTTATAAGCAATTTCTTGATACAGAAGATTTCCAGAAAGTAATTCCTTTAAACAAGGGCGGATTCCTAACAGTAAATCCATCAAGCACGTATCGAATTTCATCAGACAGCAATAAATTACTTTTCGGTGGAAATGTTCCTGATGCTGTTCCAAAATATGCTCTTAAAAAATTAAAACCTTTCCAGAAAAGCCCCTACCCTAACATTCATTTGTTCTTCATCGTACATAAAGATGACAAACAGTATACTCTAACCATAAATTCACATTTTGAAAAAGGCTATGATACTTTTGACGGCATGCAGAGTTACGTGGGCCTACTGTTTCATACTGAAGCAGGATTTAGTATCGTTTTTGAAGATAAGGAAAATCCCATCCCGGAAATTGAAAAAAAATTATCAGAACGCCAGTTTGATCCCGACGTCAAATACATGGCAATTTATGTGACCCCATACAGTAAATTTGAAAAAGACAAGCAAAAACGAGAAATCTATTTTCAGTTAAAGGAGTTGCTATTGAAGAGGAAGATCACCTCTCAGGCTATTGACCCCGCCAAAATGGTCGAGCAGGGCATTAACTGGAAATACAGTCTGCCAAACATTGCAGTCGCCATGTTGGCCAAATTAGATGGTATTCCCTGGCGTTTGAATACCCCGGTTAAGAACGAATTGATTGTCGGCATTGGTGCATTTAAACATATCGACGATGATGTACGGTATATCGGCAGCGCCTTCAGCTTCAACAATAATGGCAAGTTCAACCGGTTCGAGTATTTCTTACGTGATGAAATTGGTATTCTGGCCGGGTCCATTTCCGATGCCGTCAGACAATACGCCACTGTCAACAATGCCCCCGACCGACTTATCATTCATTTTTACAAAACGATGAGCGAAGAAGAACTTGAGCCCATCCGGCAATCCCTGATAGACCTCAAATTAAATATTCCAGTATTCATCATCACCATAAATAAAACAGAATCAGAAGACATTGTAGCATTTGACAAAGGCTGGAAAGAACTCATGCCATTAAGCGGCATATTCATTGGCATTGGCAATGATAAGTTTCTACTTTTCAACAACACAAGATATTATGGCATTACCCATAGTAAAGCTGACGGCTATCCCTTCCCTATCAAATTAAAACTCCAATGCACAGTCCCCGACCTGATCAAAGACACAAAAATCGTAACTGAACTCATCGACCAAATCTACCAGTTCAGCCGGATGTATTGGAAATCAATCCGCCAGCAAAACCTACCCGTAACAATCAAATACCCTGAAATCATAGCCGAAATCGCCCCCCACTTCCTCGGCAATGATATCCCGGCCTATGGAAAAGATAATTTGTGGTTTCTGTAAACTTAGCAACTATTTTACAAAAACATTATATAACGCTAAGCAGTAAGGAAAACAGCTGCGGCGGAGATCTGTGAGTTTTTCTCTTTAATTTGATATTCTCTCCTCACACCTTCCATTTGTTTGTCTATCTCATTAATTGCCTCAATATCCTGAGGTTTATCGAGATATGTGACCTTTTGTTCATCTTTCAGGCGGCCCATTAGTTCCTGATACTTGCTAATTTTGGTTGTCATTTAGAAGCCCTTTAAGTTGTTATTGAAAATTTTAAATTTTTGCAAAGGTAATGCATTTTTTACAAATCCTCTTGAAGTTAAGTCAAAGGTAACCGTTGTGTCATTATATGCAGCTAATAATAACGGTTTTGTTGAGAATATTTTTGTTTCTGTTGCATCAATTATGATTAGTCCCAATGCTTCGTTCCTTTTTAGATCCTCCTTCGTACTAATCTCAGTGATCCAAATAAATTTTGGCATCACAGTCTCAAGGATAATTACTTTTAGTTCATCCTGTACCGAAGGATTCAAAGCTATTTCATTTTTATACGATCTGCTTGAAGTTAAATAAAATCTTATGAACACTTCACTGTTATCAACTACAGGCAATAATCCGCCAAGTAAATATCTAATTGCGAAACTCTTAGCCTCATATGCCTCTAAATAGATTTTTGGGTAAAGCGGGGCAATGAAATGAGTTATTTTGCAAGTGTCCCATTTGACTTTGTTATAATACTTCGCAGGAGTTTTTAAAAAAGCCTTTTGATATACGGGATGGTTGTCATCAATGAATATAAATTCTTTCTCAATGCCGTCGAAATCAAATACTTTCAATTTTTTATTTACTATCTTATCTGCAATATCAGGGTCGGTGTAGGTTTCTTCAACTAAAGTATCGATAAGTTGGTTTTCGATTTTAGAATGTCCTATGCAAATCATTGCATGTGCTATTGTAGTGGGTGGGCCATTAACCAAACCTATAATTACCGGAATTCCACTTTCCACGTAACAACTTAGCAATTTCTCAAAATCCCCTATGAAGTCGGCTTTTGAATAAATTCGTGTCCCAAATCCAAATTCTTTAAGTGCATAGGAAATTTGCTGAACATTTAATCCTTTTGAAGGAACCTGTCTCTCAGCTGAGACCCTATTAAGTGTTTCTATTATTTTTGAAGGCAATACTGGCTTATAATCAGCATATTTATTGCTGAAGTATTCCATTATCGACCAAACAGTGGTTTCTGCACAAGTAAGTGTTTCAGTGTCCTGAGAAGAATGTGGAAATCCCTCAATCGTAAATTTTATTGAATCAACTGTTGTCGGGATTGTTGCAGTACATATTTGAAAATTTCTTTCTTTTTTTGCTTTAGGTGATACTACGCTCCTACCAATAATATTAGGCTCAGTAGGTCTAATAACAATAAAACCCAAGTATCGCTTAGTTAGTTCCTCTATTTCTGCAACATTGCGAAACATTTCCCCACGTATTTCGCCATCAAAAAATGAAATTCTAATACAATCTCTATTGTAATTGTTTCTTTTTGATGAAAAGTAATGATAATAACTATCTCGGTAAACTTTATCGACATAAGGGGTTTCAATCAAGGCATATAGTGTATCGATGTATTGCTCAAAGTATTTGTCCAGGATTTTATCTTTGACCCGTTGAGAATATGCATCACTGAGACCAAACTCTTCAACAATAAGCTTTCTTATTTGTTCAGTCAGGTCATTTTTGGAAGTTATGTATTTGTCAATTATCATTATCCAGAAGCTTTTAAACAAAATTAGATAAAATAACTATATGAATTTATCTTTTTTCTATTCTATTCCTCCCCTCCGCAACCGCTAATCCATTCACTCATTCGGCGGTTCCGCTCCGTTTCGTCGCAAGCTCCTCACGGCTTCACCGCTCATTCGTTCAGGCTTAGCCGTTGCTCCGGTTCCTTCAATATGGTATACACCCGGTGCATCGTTCCTCGCACCCGGTGTATTCATTGTTTATTTCTGTTGCAAATAATCATGCACCTAAGCAAAAACAGCCCTGGCAGCCAGCATTTTCCTTCAATCAGTACAACGAGCACGGGGCTAAATTTAACATAACATGCTATTATAGTACTGCCGCTGCTGGCCTATCCCGGCTTTAAGCAACGCCGTCAAATGTACGGCAACCGCAATGGGCTGAAGCCCACCCCCTCTAATTTTATGAATCCCTGCCCACAGCGTTTGCCTTTTCATTTAACGGCATTGGCCTTTACCTGCGTCAGTCCTATAATCACATTATGTTAAATATCCCCGTTAGCTGGACGAGAAGTTTTAGAGGGTGCTCATCCAGCCAGCATTACAAGTATGTTTGAGTTCGAATTACAAGAAAGTCGGCAGCGCATTTCTGCCTCGATAAAAGTGCATTAAGCAATACCTGTCAACACCAGTTGGTCGTTTCCGGGCTTCAATGTCCGCTACGTTTCGCACCCTTGGCTTCGCCGGCGGATGCTTCACTTCGCTACCATGCAAGCCCTCCACTCCCTCACTGCAGGGCCTTTCGAGCTTGCACCGCAGCAAAAAAATGCTGCCGTGCAACCATCTCAGTCCCCGCTTCAATTTTCGTTTAATACCGGTATTGCTTAATGCACTATTCTGGACCTCCCCCAGGTTTAAAAACCTGCAAATGCCCTGCCTCATGCTTCGACGGGCCGGACGAGAGTACTTCGTAACAATCATCCTCCGGAATTCCTGCAGGTACCAAAACCGATCCCCTTTCCAACCAGCGTTGAAAATAACGCCGGTTGGTTTGTTGGCTTTTCTCAGTTCGCTATTTTTCCTGTGCACCCTTGGCATATGCTCATTCTTCGCAATGCCAACAGTGCACTTCCCCTTGACTATTCCTTTTTCAGTTGTCAGTACAACAAGTACCGGCAAAGCATTCTCACCTCGATTATAACCCATTAAAGCTACCGAATTATTCCGGGCCTCGCTACCGGCACTTGCCATGCACCCTCCTATCGTCGGATGCATGAGCTTCGTGCCCTCCGCTCACCCTCCATAATCGGTACTTTAAAGAGTTATTGTCCAATCCCTTTACCGTTTGCCGGCAACGGTGAATGCATTGCCTTTTGCTTCGATTGAGCAAGTACGCCATCCAACTCCATAACCAAGCAGCGTGAAAAACGCAGCTTGGTCTGCATGCTTTTGTCAGTCCGCCAACCGTCGTTGCCACCTTATTCGCCCTCATTCCTCGGGCTTCATAACGTGGCAGCTAAAGCCGGCCTTGTTTCCGCCCTCACCATTCCCTGAAAACAGGGAGGGTCGGGGCTGGTCATAATTAAATCAAAATCTTTGTCAAAAGTATCTTCAAAATTTTTCTACTTGCAAAGCCGGTGCCCTTCGGGTGCTGTCATTTTTTTGAAGAATTCGTCTATTTTATTGTAAAAAAATGACCAGCAGCCTTGCAAGCGAAAATTTTTTCCGCTAATCAGTTCCTACGATTTTGATTTAATGCTGTATTATATTCTCATTGCATAGGAAAATAGTGAGAACCCGGATTCCGGATTACCTGAGGTGCCTGGAAGTTTTGATCAAGCGGTTTCCCATGAACAGTCGGCCCATGCAAGCATACCTGATTCCATCAATTCCATGGTTGAACCGGTCAACCGGAACATTTAACGGTTTTCCGGAGGCATCTTCCTTCCATTTGTAGTTTTTCAGTTCCCTGATCAGGTTGACCGACCGTTTGGTGATCCGCATAGGATAGCGTTTCAATATGTCAATCCCTGCCAGGATCGAATCCGGACCCTTGAAGGTTGGTTTGATGTTGAACCCTTCCTGTCGGATTTCATAAATGCACTTGGGCTGGTTGTCGGCAATGATTTCATCGGCCTTGGTGATCCCGAGCTGATTCATCCATTTGCAGATGTCCGGATTGGTAAGACCCCGGGAGTAAATCAACTCATCAACATAGAGTTCTCCGCCGCTCATCCCGACCTTGACCAGTGCAGTTGGATCATTGGAGAATCCAAAATCCATCCCGTAGGTGATCCACTTGCAGGATTCCGGCCATTCATCAACAATCTGCCAGTTCGTGAAGACAAGTCCTGTGATTTGCCCGATTTCTCCCAGGCCGTAGATTCTCCAATAATTTTCATCGACCGTTTTAAGGTTTTCAATTTCCTTGACCTGTTCAGGTGGCAAAAATTGGACATTGTCCAGGTAGGTGGAATGGATAAAGGTGCAGTCTTTCCGTGGGATGACGATATCATAAATCCAATGCTCATCCATGGAGGGGTTGAAGTCCAGGTAGATTTGCTTTTCTGTTCGTAATGACAGCTGTACCCAATCTTCCAGGCTCAGTTCATTGGCTTCGTTGATGAAAAGGTAGGCCCGCTTGGCGCCTCGTTTCTTTTGTGGTTGGTCCAGGCTCATGAACTCAAACAGGTTCCCGTTTAGCAGGTAGGTGTTCTCGGTTTTATTGTGGTGCCGCTCATCGTAAAGGGCATTGGCCTTCAGAATTTCAAAGAAATCCCGCATCGCCGATGCTTTTAATGCCGGCATACTTCGCCTTACAATCGAAAATACCATATCGGTACCTTCAAATGCTTTCACCAGGATGAGTAACTGAAGAATAGAAAAAGTCTTCCCCGACCTGCTCCCGCCCTGATTCACAATGATCTTGGTCCTGGCGTTATAATTTTTCTCAAATACCACCGAAACCCTGACATTCTTTTCCATGGGCCAGCTAATTCCCCTTGACTACTTCAAAAGTGATCTTGGTTAGTTTGTCTTCCGGCGGGGCTATATCCAGGTTCATCCGTTGCAACTTCGGCCGGATAAATTCCTGCAGGTTCATCCATAGATCAACCTGATCTTTTGGTTTCAGTTTTTTGATACTGTCTTCCAGGGTTTCATCCAGCAGTTCAAGTACCCATTCAACCCGCTCCTTATTTTCACGGGTGATCTTGTTGGCTGCTCCCTTGGGTCGCCCACCCTGACCAGGTTTGAACAACTGAGGTTTAGTAGTTTTCGGTTCCATATCTTACCTATTTGTTCCTATTTTAGGAATACATATTCAATTCTCCGTATTCTATTTTTCGGCTTTTCCAGTAAGTTGTCGCTGACAATCGAATGTAATCGCTTGACCCTTACTTTCTGTAAATCATCTTTTCAATCGAACTCACCGATACTCCGTAACAGTCACTCAATTCGTTCTTAATATTGGTATAGGTCCGCCCTCTCTTTTCAATGGTATTTCCCTCTTTGGCGTATGTAAAGTAGAGTTCTTTTACCAGCCATTTCTTGGCAGCGCTAACAGGCAGCAATCCACTTTTTACAAGATTTTCTACATCAATTCCAAAATGCTCCCTGAGGTCAATGATTACCTTTTCAGTTTCTGGATTCATATTGCCATTTCTTACAAAAATACAAAATAATAAATATAATAACAACCTATAATACAACTTTTTGCCAACTTTTACTAAACAATTACTTTAAGTTATATTATTTTTGTTTCGTTTTTAATTTCTCTACCGGCATGAAGTCATTTTCCACACCACCGATCGCCTTTTCTGTTGCAAAAATTGATGATGATTCAGGGGTACTCCAAAAGGTTATTGTAGCCCAGGTCGGAAAAGTTAAATCCTATTTTGAACAGATAGATGCTACCACTCTTTCCCAGATCGAAAAACTTGGTAATTCAAAAGACTCTGGTGTAAAAGCCCGGTTTGGTCATCCTAACATGTGTAGCTCTTCATTCGGAACTTACATTGGCCGATTTAAGAATTTCCAGGTTGATGGTGAGAAAGTATATGGGGATCTTCACCTGGATGATGTCTGCAAGGAATCTCCATCTGGAAACCTCTTTGCTTATATCCTGAAAATGGCTAAAAACAATCCTGATATGTTCGGGGCATCCATTGCTTTTATTCCGGCCGATCCTGCCATCACGGATGATGAATACCCGGCAACCCGCATTGAAGAACTTCTGGCAACTGATCTGGTTGACGATCCTGCCGCTACCAACTCTTTGTTTGCTGTTGACTCTTTCTCTTATCAGGCAACCCAGTTTCTTGATTCTAACCCGGCCATCGCTTCGCTCATTGCCCGAAAACCGGATACTATCATTGAATTTATGCTCAAATATTTTTCAAACAATCAGATTATGAAAAAGGAACTTTTCCAAAGGCTTAAAAATCTTTTAAGCCCAACTCCGGATGGAGCAAATGAAGATACGGTCAAGGATTACAACCAGACTGTTGAACAACTGGAAGCCGATTACCAAAAGCAGTTATCGGTTCTTGAAACGGATCATCAGAAACAACTCTCTACGCTCCAGGATCAGATAGTTACGCTTCAGGACCAGCTTAAAGCCCGTCCCACAACTGTTGAGGGTTCCGATCCTCATGTCAAGATAGCTCCGTCTGAAGAAACCTTCGGTAAGCAGCTCTTAAAGGAAATGCCTGCTCATTTCAAAGATAAAATCAAAAAGTCCTGATCAATCGTAAATCGTAAATCTTTTCGCCATGTCAAATATTTTTTCACACGCCATCAGCCCCGCTTTTACAAAGCAGTCAATCCGCGATTTTTTCGTTACCCCGTTTTTCATGGGTGAAGATATCCGGGGAGCTATCACGGTTCGTTCCGACATCAAGGGTACGGAACTGTTGAATAAAATTTCTCGTCCTTCATTCATCACCAAGCCAAAATCTACTGCCGGTTTCACTCCCGCCGGTACATTTGCCCTCTCTACCCAGTCCATCACGGTTGCTCCCATGGCTATGGAGTTCGAGCAGAATGCACGGGCTTTCTGGGGTTCTATCGTTGAACAATTGCTCGCCACCGGTTACAAGGAGGATGATATTGAAAGGATGAAGGAACCTGATATCTGGAACAAAATCATGCTTCCGATCATTGCTCAGGCTGGGCAGCAGGACTTGATCCGTCAGATGTTCTTTGGCAACCCTGTGCAGGAAACCTTAACATCAGGGGTTCCAACCGGGACAGTCGATACCAATTTTTCTGGTTATACCGGGTTCATGACACATTTCATCAAGGATGTTTATGCCGGAACTATACCAGCTGCTCAGCATGTAGTTGTTGCTTCGGCTACTTCCGCGGTCAAAGCTGAGAAAATCCAAACGTATTCCGCAGGTACCGATACGTTTCTGGTCTTAACGATCAATGGCGTTGCCTATTCTCAGGCTTACCGTTCAAGCGCAACGGTTACCTGCAACGATTGGCTTGCTACTCATAAGGCCACCATCGAAGCCCGTGCAGGGTTCAATGGGGTTATCGTTACCAACCCTTCCGCCGGTGCCATCAAGTGTGTCAGCAGATACAAGGGTCAAACTTTCGATTTCACTGCAGCAGTCACAGGCACGGGTACCTGTGCAGCTTCCGGTGTGGTTGCAGCGATTAAACAAGGTGCATTGGCTTCCGGTGAGGCTGATTCTACTCTTGAAGAAATGATCGACGGGGCCCGTCCTGAAATGTTCGAATTTCCTCTGGTGTTTATGGTTACCCGGTCCATGTGGAGGAACCTGGTTCATACGATCAAGAATAAGACAGGTGATCTTCCGCTGACCATGATGCTTAATGGTGTTAATGTTCCTTCGTATGAAGGCTATCCGGTTCTGGTTCGTCCGGATTGGGATACCTGGATTGCTACGTATCAAAATGGGGTCCAACCTCACAGGGCTGTATTTACCACCCAGCAGAATCTCATTTTTGGGACGGATGGGTTAATGGACCCTCAGGATATAGAGTCCTGGTATAATCCCGATCTCCAAATGCGGCGTTACCGGGTTCAGTATAAAGCGCAAACTGCTTATTTGCACTCAGAACTATTGATGCTGGCTGGTTTCGGAGATTAACAATGTCCAGGTTAACACTTATCCGTAGCGCCTTATGCGTGCAAAACAGATTCAAACAACCCGCTTTTTTGAGTTCAATTACGCTCCTGTATTGGATTTGTTTGATACTGATTATGTTGCTACTCGTGTCAATTATCAGGATTATATACCCTTTGGCGATGATAACGCCCTCCCTCGCCAGTTAATCAAGCTGGCCAGGGAGGTTCCTGTTCACCGGGCTATTTTAAATTCAAAAACCAACTATATCCTGGGGCAGGGCATCCAATCCTCAGATCCTGCTACCCGGCAGTTTATCAACCTTCCCAATAATCACAAGGAGCCTTTTTTGTATACGCTCAAAAAGCTATGCTTTGATTATTTGACGTTTGGCAACTGTTACTATGAACTGGTTTCCAATAAAAAGAAGTCCTTTGTCTTTGTCTATCATCAGGACGCTTCCCGGGTAAGATTGCATACCGATGGCAAACATGCCTTGATTCATCCATGTTGGGACTTATTCAAGGGCAAGGACGACAAGGATTTGCAATCCATTAGCCTTTTCCCTGAGTTCTCAAAGGGGGCCGACGGACTGTATCATTCTATGGTCCAGATTAAAGATTATGAACCTGAGTTCTTTTACTATGGTATTCCGTCCTATTTTGCAGGTATTCGAAATGTCATTATTTCAGGGTTAACAAACATCTGGAATCAAACCCGTCTTGAATCTTCCTTCGCCACTCCTGGGTTATTGGTCATCCCGGGAGTAAACTCTGACGAGGCGGCTGATGAACTGGATGCCTTGTTCCAGCAATACAAAGGAGCGCTGAGTTCAAAGGCAAATGAAATTATCATCCAGTATCTTTCTGATCTGGGTCCTGGTATCAGCTCACAGGAAGCAAAGTTCATTTCATTCAATCGTGAAAAAGAGGATAATTGGACAGAACTGCATAAACAATCTGAAATATCCCTGATTACTATTCATAACTGGTTCCGTACGCTTACTCCTTACTCCGATGAGAAATCCGGCTTTGACTCCGGAAGAATTCTGAACGAGTATGAAATTGCAATATCCACCGTGATTCATCCCATCCAGGAGGTCTTTATACAATCCCTGCAAACTTCTCTCTCTGAGTGCAATTTGCAATTCAAAGACTTCGAGTTTATCAACTCCCCACCAATCAGTCGCATCAATCCTATGAAATACGTATGGGAAATCCGCCGGGATTCCGGCCTTGATTACGATAAAAACGATCCTGTGCAAAAATTACTGGTACTTCAACTCAAAAACATTTATCCTTCATCCGACACTTTAAATATTTGAATCATCACGTTCATTCACGATAACCATGTCCCTGATCTCCTCCACCGAAGTAATTTCTCTCGCTTATGTTACTGAACTTGATCCAAGCATGATCAAAGCCGAGGTGATTCAGACTGCTGAGCTCAAGTATGTCAAACCTGTTTTGACGGCTGCCCTCTATGATGATGTCGTTGCAAGTCCTGGTGATTATGCTACCCTTATTACTTCATATATCAAACCATGCCTGGCATTCTTTGTTAAATATGCCATGCTTAACCAGCAACTACTCGAAACAGCACAGTATACACCTGGCGCTGATCCATCCCTTTCACCGGCTCTTATTGAAATATCTACGGCAGTTTTGCTTCCACGGGATCATAGAAGGGATACCATGCAGGAAGTTCTCTCTATTGCTCGTTCCAAACAGGCCCTTCTGCAGGAATATGTAATCGCCCAGAATTATGCCTTGTATTCAGCCCCGGCCTCCAAAAGAGTCTCAGGCTTTAGAATAATATCAACCAGTTTATAAATCATAGTATTATGGCCATCGCACGCAGAATGATTCAATGTTCCTTACCTGTCTCAGCGGGGAATGCTTTATCGCCATACATCCAGATCCCAAATGGCGCAACCAAACTTACCATTCAATTTGTCTACTCCGGGTTGGATGATGATATCACCTTAACCATGCTCCAGAGTCTCGATGGGTCTAATTTCGATACTTGTGTCAATGAGGATGATGCGCCAATCACCATCACCCTCGACAAAGATTTCGCTTCGATGACCCTCAATGTTGCAGACCTGTTAACAACCTGGGTTCAGTTTTCTATGGATGTCGGCGAAGCCACTACCGGCAACCTCGATAAACTTTATGTAATGATGACTTAAAATCCGAAGATATGGGAAGCTCAAAATATTTCCTGATGGGTCAACAAAATCGGGGTACCACCAATTACCGTGATTTTACCGAGCAAACTTCGGCTCCTTCACGTCCACGTTCCGGAATTATCCGTGCATGGCTTGATAGTCTTGGTATCATTAACTTCCTGGCATCCACTGGCCCGGCCGTTAAAGCCATTCTTGGCATCCAGGCCGATTATAATGATGCTATTTCCAAAAAGCATTCAAATGTTAATGATCATGTTCATTCCAACGCCACAGCATTAAACGCGGTCTCCGGCACTAATACCGGTGATCAGGATCTGAGTACATGTTCCAAAGCTGTCCAGGGTACATTGTCAGCTGGTTCCTTGGCAGGCAATGCCCGTGGAGCAAATGCAACCGACTTCCAGTTTGTCAGGGAAGCCGTTACACGTGTGGCCAGTGGTGCAGCTTCTTTTATTGGTGGAGGAGAGCATAACCAGGTATCTGGGGCAAATTCAATGGCTGCAGCCGGTTCTCACAACGAAGTTAGTGGACAGTTTTGCCTGGTATCCGGTGAACACAATGAAATTACAGGAACACATAGCATTGCAGCCGGCGACCTTCATCAGATAAGCAGTAACCGATCCAGCGCAACTGGCTCCAGTCATGTACTTTCAGGTGAATTCTCTGCGGCCGAGGGTAATGGTAACATCGTTTCCGAAGAAGGTGGGCATGCAGAAGGCGGTTCCAATGAATGTGCAAACCAATATTCCCATGTAGAGGGTTTTAATGCCAAAACCTATAATGATTACCAGCATGCCAAGGCATCAGTAGGTTTTAGTAATCCCGGGGAATTAGGCGAAGCCCAATATACTAATATCATTGCAAGAAAGGAGACCGAGGACGATACCCCCTCATTTCTCCTCGTAGGAGAAGAGGGTTATGTTTCCTTGGCAGCTAATAAAATGAATGCCTTCAGGATTTTGGTCGTTGCTGCTTCAGATGATAATACAGAAGGTGCCGCCTATGAAATCAAAGGTTTGATCAAAAAGGATGCAACCTCAGCCTCCACAACCCTCATCGGCGCCATTACAAAAACAGTGATCGCCGAAAGTGTTTCAGCCTGGGATGTTACCGTGGCCGCAGATACAACACATGGTGCATTGGGGATTACCGTCACTGGTGAAGCTGAAAAAGTCATTCGCTGGGTAGCTTATATCGAAATGGTCGAAGTTGCTTTCTATGATTCTTAATTATATGATGATGAGAGATTTGAAGATTTGCGATATACCAATGGTTCAACTTATCAGCTTTCTTTCCTTCCTGGTAGTGATTATCCTTCTATTCTTGTTTATCTGGTTAATCAAAAGGTATTATTTAAATTAAATATTGTTCGTGAATCAATTTTCTGAAAATTTACTCGTTCAGATTGGTAAAGAGCCAATATTTATTATAAGACCGTTAAAAATATAAGTTAACAGAAATTGATAAACCCCCTACTGTGGCAGCATTGGGTTCTACCGGTCCATCCTTGTCATCCTCATCATCATTCTCTGGGATATATTTCAGGATTACCATCCCGTCAGCCATATCTTCATCCCTGACCAGAAAAAGTGGTTCGTCAGAATTATCCTGCACCGTTGAACCGATTGCATATACTGTCGTGCGCTTGCTGTGCTTCTCAACCGCAAGATTTTTGTCAATATCTATTTCCCCATCGAGAAGCTCCATCCCCACGTCCTCGGTTTGCCGAAAATAGAAGCACCGCTTGATAAGGCTCATTGACGTGTTGTTGCCCAGAAGGTGGGACGCATACAAAGGGGAAAACCTCTGGTTAAAGTCCGCTTCCCATTCCGCTAACAGTTCCAAAAAGAATTTTCCGTCCCTGATGTTGTCACCATCCTTATTGTAATCTTTCCAATCGAATTTATAATGCTGTTCCATAACTATTGTTCTAAATTGTTGTTACTCCTATAAAGTTATGATATTTAGCGATAACTTGTACTTTATAAATGAATTTAATCTAATTGAATAACAATACGTTATAAATTGTTTTTGAGACATTAAATATCACGCTTTATTTTAATGAAAATAAATTCTGTCAGGGTCAAATTATGCTTTCATTATTTGTTATCTTTGATTGTTGTAGACCCTCCAATTGGTTACAAAAACAAGGAATTAACGCTAAAAAAAAGTGAAATATGAAGCTCTATTCATACATTGTTACAAGTGATACGGGGTTTTCACCAAACCCTTTCTGGGGTAAATGTACGTTGGCTTGCTGCAAGCCAATAATAAGAAAAACAGCAGACCCGGGTGATTGGGTGGTGGGCATCAGGGGCAAGTCCCTGTACAATAAGCTGGGTTTGGAAAAAACTTCCGATGCTTCGACGACATACAAGATTATATACGCAATGAAGGTTTCGGAAAAAATCAGTTTTAAGGATTACTTCAGAAGGTTTCCTGAAAAAAGACCAGATTATTCTAAAGCCGAGGCGATATACAATCGCGGGGATAATTGTTACAAGCCACTTGGCAATGGGGACTATAAGCAGTTGGAATCAATGCATACGCGTAAAAACAAGGAGAAAAACAAGGAGAAGGACTTGAATGGTAAGTTTGTGCTCATTGCCGACCAGTTCTACTATTTCGGTTCGAAGCCTCTTGATATACCTGAAAACCTTTCGAACTTAATCTGTGGAAGGGGGCATAAATGCGATTTTGATAAGTCAACCCAAAATATTTTTCGTGAGTACATAACCTCAAGAAAATTTGGCGTTAAAGCTCGTCCAAGCCTTTGGAATGAGAACGACAAATCTTGGAAACAGTAAAGAAAATGAAGATAATTTTAAGCAGAAAGGGCTTTGACAGCCAGAACGGAAAGCTGCCGAACCTGATATTGCCGGACGGCAGGCTTTTGTTCTTCCCCATCCCGGACAAGACGTCAGGAATACTGTACAAGGATATCCGTATTGACGTCGATGGGTACAAGAACCTATACGACATGCTGGTGGATTTGAACGTAAAGACAATTAAGGAAACCTATACAGCACACCTTGACCCTGACCTCTATAATGGTTCTCTGCCCAGACACAAGTCTTGGAAGCCGTTGTTTGGGCAGACAGGAAGCCCCCTTGGTCATTTGAACAATTGTGAAGTGGGAATTGGAGATATTTTCCTGTTTTTCGGAAGGTTTCGTAAGACCATATGGGATTCAGGGAAGATTGCCTTCGATAAAGCCGAGAAGGACGTACACATCATCTTCGGATATTTTTCCATTGGGGATATAATTAACCTCAAAGAGAAGAGTATTAAAGGCTACGAATGGACAAAATATCATCCCCATAATTTCATTTCAACAACCCCAAACTGCATTTTCGTCGCTGCCGACAGCCTGAAATTGGATAAAAAGTCTTACGCCGGGGCTAAGGTTTTTGACCACTATTCTGAGAAACTTAGGTTATCCGTGGTGGGCAAGAACAAATCAGTTTGGAAGCTTCCCAAATGGTTCTTCCCCTTTAAAGAGAACAAGCCCCCTTTGACATTTCATCTTAAAAAGGAACGTTGGACGCTTTATAAAAACTATACTGAACTTCAGGCCGTTCATAAGGGACAGGAATTTGTTCTTGACGCGGACTACTATCCGGAATGGAAGGGGTGGGTTACTGATTTGTTAGCTTGAAATCAATTTCTGTCAGGTTCAACGGCAAATCGTCAACTATGAGATTCAAAATAGCACTTATCTGTCTGTTTATAACTTCTCTTGTCACTGCACAGAGGTTTTACAATGCCTCTGGAGGTTTGGCAGCACGCTTTGATAACGACAGGGTTTACGACGCATCAGGTAAAACTTTGGGTAGAATCGATACAGATCGAATTTTCGATGCCAGCGGACGTTGCATTGGGCGTGCCGATGTCGATAGGTTTTACGACGGGTCTGGGAAAAATTTAGGCAGAGTGGATCAGAATAACCTGTTCGATTCAGCTGGTCGTCGTGTGGCAAGGCTGGACGGGGATCGTCTATATGATGGGTCAGGTAAAACCATCGGAAGGTCTGAGGGGTTGCGAAGGATACAGATTATCATCTATTTCTATTACTTCTATTGATAATAAATAAACCACCCATTCTATCAGCCCCCAAATATTCAAATAGGCTTAAAAATCCCGAACGCAGCGCACGGAAAACCCGTTACTCTTATCAAGGTTACTCCTAAATACACTGCCGTCACTTTTATCCAAGTAACGTCCCCAAGCACAGAAATAATTACCCTCAGTTGAGCTCCAAAAGTTGCCAAAGTTGCCTATGTCGTTGCTCTTACCATTACCACTACGTGTACCTGCCGCAACTGCTGCAAAACCACTTTCATTGGTTGCTCCTATGTTTGGTGAATGCCAATAAGTCGTGCCTGTTTCTTTTAGTCTACCTCCTGCAACACTTTCCCCTCCTAAATAGGTTGTAAGTATCGTCCATTCTTCATCAGAGGGAAGATGCCAACCTGATGGGCATATATGTTTTGCAGTATTCCAGTCGTATAAATAACCAAAAATTGTTGCATATCGTTGATCATCGTCATATGCCCAACATCCGCTACTCACTTTGTAGGCAAGGTTTTTTGCCATCCAAGTTTGTGCGCCAATTTTAACCATTTTATAGGTTTTATTATTTCTTGAATCAGTAAAAGTGCCAGGTGCACCTTTCTGAACATTTTCAGTCGTTATATTGTAATCAAAAATTGCGTTATCAATATGCTTCTGTGCATAGTAAACAAGTTCTCGGTTGTTATATGCATCCATATAATTTCGATCAATCTCAATCGCTTTTGTAAAATCGGCAATGGCTTTATCGTACTGTTTGAGGGTTTGGTAGACAGTTCCACGCTCGTTATATGCGATTGCATTTTTCGGGTCAATCTCAATCACCTTTGTGTAATCGGTAATTGCTTTATCGTTCAGTTTAAGGGTAGCGTAAAAATCTCCACGGTTTTGATATGAATCCACATTTTTCGGGTCAATCTCAATTGCCTTATTGTAATCGGCAATTGCCTTATCGTTCTGATTGAGTTCAAAGTAAACATTTCCTCGATTGATATATGCAAGCGAATTTTTCGGATCAAGCTCCATCGCCATTGTGTAATCGGTAATTGCTTTTTCGTTCTGATTGAGGTTCACATACATAAGTCCACGGCTGATAAATGCATTAGCAATTTTCGGGTCAATTTCAATCACCTTTGTATAATCGACAATTGCCTTATTGTATTGCTCGATTAAGTAGTAAACTCTTCCCCGCTCATAATATGCAGCCATCTCATTGGAGTCAATCTCTATCACCTTTGTGTATTCGGCAATTGCCCTATCGTACTGTTTGAGGTCAGAGTAAGCAAGTCCACGGTTGGAATATGCATACTTATATTTCGGGTCAATCTCAATTGCCTTTGTGTATTCGGCAATTGCCTTATCGTACTGTTTGAGATAATAGTAAACAAGTCCACGGTTGGAATATGGATTTGGATAATTCGGGTCAATCTCAATTGCCTTATTGTAATCGGCAATTGCCCTATCGTACTGTTCTAGCTCTAAGTAAGCATTTCCACGTTTATTGAATGTTACTTTATCCGCCCCTTCATTTTCAAGGCTTTTAGTAAAATATTCAATCTTTTCTTTGGGATCATTGGCATCCAACCCCTTTTGATACCAATATTTATTCTGCCCAAGCAATATATAACCATTGCAAAATACAAGCAGAAAGAGTAAAATCAGTTTTGCTTTCATAAATCAAATTGAAAGTTATGCAATTTAAAATATTTTAATATAGGTTGCAAATAAAACGTTGAATTTCAGTACCAATTTAAACCCAGTGAGCGATCCTAGTTTAATTGAAATGATCTTATCATATAAACCCAAGATTCTCTATCAGAAATCCTGCCTTACTGAAAAAGGAAAGAAACTTCTTAAATAATAACCTCAGGTACCAGGTTGTTTTCTGAAAAATCATTGCTTCAATTGCAAATCTTACCCAAAGGTAGCTTCGTAAATTTATAATTCAGCAAGGCCAAGCCCTTCGGGTGCCTTCATTTTTTTGAATCTTCTATTTTCAGGGGTAAAAAAATGACCGGCAGCCTTGCGTATTAAAATTTACTCCGCTGTTTGTTGCCTAAGATTTGCATTTATAGCAAGTTACATTTACAAACCATTTAAAAACGGAGGTCATTATGTATTCAACAAATCAACAATCAACAAATCTGGTCAATGAATTAAACGAAGCAACCTCGGTATTTCCTCTTAGGGTGCACGCCGTCGTCAAGCTCAGTCTGTTTGCGCCCCGCGGCAAAGTAAATTCAACTTTTACATTTGCTTCGATCATTGAGCTGCGGCATTTTATCGAGCTAAACCAACCACCCAGGTATCAAATCTGGGGTTAAAAATTCCACTCCTACTCCGGCTCCCTGCGCCGGAGTTTTTTTTATCTTTGAACCCGGGCAGAATCTTGCTTTTCTTTGTGATACACTGTCAGTTAGATGACTTATTCATGTTGCCCTATTGTTGCCCAAAGCGTGTATCTTATTGATATTCAAAATACTATTAGGTTCTGCATCGGAAAGTAAGCTCACAAAACATCCACGTAGTATTTCTGTATAAAACCCCATCTCGCTTCAAGCAGTATAAAAATTAAAGGCGAGGTAATTTGGGGTAATGTGTGAATCATGTAACTTTTTGCCAAAGTTGTGTAACGGTTTGGCGGAAGATGGCAGATAACTTTGTGCTTTGCGTAACATTCACTATGTCAAAATTTAAAAATGAACACAAAAGAAGTAAAAGGAAATTGGAAGGAGCAAAAAGGTAAGCTCAATCAAAAATTTGCAGGTTTAACTGATAATGATCAGAAGTTTGCTAAAGGCAAGAAGGATGAGATGCCGGGAAGCTGCAAATCAGACTTGATAAAACAAAAAAAGAATTTCATGAGATTATGTCTGCTTATTAATTAAAGCCTGAAATAAAAGGTATTGTAAAACAATGTGTTCGTTTTACGGTATTTGATCAATCCAAAAATTATTTTCAAACCACAAAAATCCATAAAAACATGAAAAAACTAGTTGTATTACTGTCAGTATGCATGCTGTTCAGTTTATTGGGTTTTGCCCAAACGATCACTCCCGACAAAGTTCCTGCTGCAGTGAAAGAAGCCTTTGCCAAAAAATTCCCCGTTGCTACAGGTGTCAAATATGAAATGGAGAAGAATGACTATGAAGTTACTTTTAAGGAGAAGGGAATTGGGATGTCGGCCAATTTTAATTCAAGTGGCGAGTGGCTCGAAACTGAGACCATCATGATTGAATCCGATCTGCCTAAAGACGTTTTAACTTCTGCTGCAACCAATTTTGCCGGGTTTGTCATGACCGAAATAACCAGAGTTGAAGGTCCTGACAATGTATTAAACTATGAGATGAATCTTAAGAAGAATAAGGAATTTTACGAAGTTAAGTTCTCGCCCAAAGGTGAAATCCTTAAAAAAACACCATTAAAGAAATAAAAGGACAACTTACGACAATCTGTAAATCTATTGTCCAGGTGCTAAACAATGCGGCTAAAACGGAAATCCCTAATGGATATATATTCTTTTTCCTTTTAGTCGCATTTGTTTTTAATGCCTTTTATGCTAAATCCCAGGAATCACAGACTGTCAGCGGGAATGTCACTGATAAAATCACCCATCAGCCCCTGGTCTTTGTCAATATCTTCCATGAAAATGTTTTAGGCGGCACTACAGATGTTGACGGGAAGTTTCATTTCAGATTGGAAGAAAGCCCTAAACATCTTATTTTGACCTATCCAGGCTATGAATCCCTGGTTTTTGCTCTTTCAGGAAGTTTGCAAAACCTGCAGATTGAGATGAATGCAAAGCAAACCGATTCATGTGAAACAGATGTTATTCCAGGAGTAAATCCCGCCCATCGCATTATCAGGAATGCCATCACGAACAGGCATCTTAATGACCCTGAAAAGTTGCGTTCTTTCTCCTATACATCATACGATAAAACGTTCTTTACGATCAGTGCCGATACAACCAGGATTAAGGCGATCATTGATTACTCACTGATGAAAAAATTCCTGATGCGCACCGACACGGCAGCAATCAGGGATTCTCTCAGGAAGAGGATTGCCGGCACTTCCGAGACGAAAATCCAGGAGTTTTTTAAATCACAATACTTTTTCCTTATGGAGAATGTGATTAAAAGAAAATTCCTTCATGCCGACAAAAATTCCAATAATGTCATAGCGTCAAGGATGTCGGGGTTTAGTGATCCGATTTTTATTTTCCTGACAACCCAGAACCAGTCTTTTTCATTTTACAAACCATTCATCACTGTTTTTCAGAGTGCATACGTAAATCCCATTGGGGCCGGGACCCTTGGCAAATATTGTTTCAGGATAGAAGACATTACATATACCGGCAGGGATACTACATTCATTATCTCTTTCAGACCACGTAAAGGAACCCATTTTGAAGGGATAAAAGGAATAATATCGATTTCCTCCAACAAATGGGCGATTCAGAATGTCAGCGCCGAACCTGTCAGAGAGAATGGAATGCGGATCAGAATACAGCAAATGTATGAACTTGTTGACGGAGAACATTGGCTACCGGTCCAGCTTAAAACTGATGTGTCTTTTACCTCTCTTCAGGTTGGAAGACATTTCCTTGTTGCAAAGGGAAGGAGTTACATACAAGATATTGTTCTTAATCCCCACTTAGATAAAAGAGACTTTACTTATCTCGACATTGATATTGACAAGTCTGCCATCGGCAGAAGTGAAGAATTCCTGAATCAGTATCGTGTTGACGGTCTGACTTCAAAGGAAAAGAAAACTTATAAGGTGCTTGACAGCATTGGGAAAAAAGAAAACCTTGATAAATACGCTATTACCTTGCAAACAATCCTCACCGGCAGAATTCCCATAGGACCAATTGATATTGATCTTAACAGGATAGCCAACTATAATACTTATGAAGGCCTGGTGCTTGGCGCCGGCTTGCATACAAATGAAAGGCTTTCCAAATGGTTTAAAACCGGGGGATATTTTCAGTGGGCTTTTGCAATTAAAACACCGGTATATGGAGGGGACGTTAAATTTTTCATAAACAAAAGGCATGACATAACTTTATCGGGAGAATATTACTTTGACCTGATCCCTTCGGGACTGGTTTCACTGCCACTGGATTATGAGCCGATTTTAGCAGGCAATTTCGGCCCTTTGTACACGACCAAGATGGATTGGACTCAGCATTATTCGACAAGTTTCAGTTTCAGGGGGTTTAAATGGTTCATATTTAATCTTGGGATTTCGAATGACCTTAAGAAGTCAACAAGCTTCGGACTTGCCATCCCGAATGGAAATGCAGTGGTTCTGCTCGATCAATACAGGTTTACGGAAATTAGTGCAGGATTTAAATGGGCGTATAAAGAAAAATATATTCAAACCCTTGATAACCGTATAACCCTGGGGACAAAATACCCTGTTATCTGGCTCGAATACACCAGGGGGATCAAAGGCTTCCTCGAAGGACAATATGACTATAACAAGATAGATTTAAAAGTTCGTAAGACGTTTAACCTGAAATTCCTTGGTAAACTTTCATTCCAGCTTTACAGCGGGTACGTTGACCAGGCAATACCTGCCTGTAACCTTTATTACGGAAATGCCACTTACCGGATGTTCGCCCTCTTTGCTCCCAACACTTTCGGGACAATGCGGATGAATGAATTTCTTTCAAACACTTATGCAGGTCTGTTTATTTATTTTGATTTCGGACAACTGTTACTGAGAGGCAAAAAATGGTTCCATCCTGAGTTCGCTATTGCACAGAATGTAGGTTTTGGCTGGCTGGACCATAAACAGCAATATAATTATCTTATACCAGGTGTAAAGGAAATGAATTTGGGATATTATGAAAGTGGCCTGTTGATCAATAATATAGTTAACATAAAACTGTATTCAATTGGAATAGGTGTATTTTACAGATGGGGGCCTTACGGTTTCGATACAGTTTGGGGAAATCTTGCATATAAATTATCGGTCATTTTCCCATTTTGAAACATGTCAGGATTCAACATGTGTGAATGATGTAACTCTTTGCTTCAATTATGTAAGGCTTCCCTGAATGTTAGGGCCTACCTTTGTTTAACATCAATTTAAACATGCATAAAATTCAATAAATGAAAACGCTAACAATTATTCCCCAAACTGATATAAGCAGCGAAAAAGGAATTCCGGGAAAGATAAAAAAAAGGAAATTATTAAGATTAATACCTGGTATTTTCCTTGTTTCCTGTGTAATCTGCCTGTCCTCCTGTTTGGTTGGTCCACCTCAGCATGGCAGACCTTCCGGATATCATGGAAATCAAGAGAAACATGGAAATAATGGGCATCAGGGAGATCATGATGACAATGGAAACCACAACAATAATAACCCTCACAACAAGTAGAAAGACATTGACTATGAAAATGAAAGGAGTAAATAAGCACCTTGCCGCTCCCTCGGGAGACAATAAAGAGGTCAACGATCTTCAAGGTTATCCTGCATATCCAGCCAAGGAAGATATTTATTGTAAATATCGGGAAGAGAAAGATATAGATCCTGAAAATATTTCTATGAGTAAAGAAATAAAATCGATTGGAAAAACCGGATCATCTTCAGAGAAAATCTTGTATGACAATATCTCAGGACGCGACCTGGACATCCCAGGTTCAGAGCTTGATGATAAAATGGAGGATATTGGAAGTGAGGATGAAGAGAATAATTATTACAGTATCGGAGGAGACGATCACGATAATCTTGACGAATATAAGGGAGAATAAAATTTCATTTTTTTTCAATGATTGCATCACTTTCACTGCCGGTTCTTTTTCTCATTTTTGGAGTGAGTGCGATAGTCATATGGTTTGCCGGGATCAAACTATCCCAAACAGCCGACATACTGTCAATACATTTTGGTCTGGGTGAAGCCCTGGGCGGTCTTATTTTGCTGGCAATTGTAACCAACCTCCCTGAAATTGCGATTACTGTAAGCGCGGCCTTGCAAAACAATATGGAGCTTGCCATCGGGAATATTCTCGGTGGTATTGCCATTCAAACTGTAGTACTCGTTTTCCTGGATGTATTTGGGCTGGGGAAGAAAGATCCGCTTACTTACCGTGCTGCATCACTTGTATTGGTTCTTGAAGGATTGATGGTCATTACCGTTTTAACATTGGTGGTTCTTGGCAACCAGTTGAGGCCTTCTGTAATTTTCATGAGTGTATCACCAATTGATGCAACAATCGTACTGGTTTGGATTGCAGGTATCTACCTTATAGGGAGAGCAAGAACAAATTTACCCTGGCATCAGCTGGGCATACTTCCGAACAGCCAGAAAGAGAAAAGAGGCCACAGCAAGAATAAGAAGCATGACCTGGCAATTAAAAATGGTGTAAGCATCCAAACAGTTATTCTTGTTTTTGCATTGTGCTCAGTATTTACTCTTGTCGCAGGTGTGGGCCTTGAAGTAAGCGGAGATGCCATCGCAAAACACATAGGAATGACCGGAGTATTATTTGGAGCTACTGTTTTGGCGGCTGCAACTGCCCTTCCTGAAGTGTCAACCGGTTTAGCCTCCATGAAGCTGAAGGATTACCAGATGGCGATGAGTGATATTTTCGGGGGCAATGCATTTTTGCCAGTGCTGTTCCTCGTAGCAACTGTTATTTCAGGCAAATCCGTTCTGCCCCAGGCTCACAAAACAGATATTTACCTGACCGGGTTGGCAATTCTTCTTACCATCATTTATATCTGTGGATTAATTTTCCGTCCGCGCAGGCAATTACTATGGATGGGTATTGATTCTTTCATGGTCATAATAGTCTATTTAGTCGGATTGTTGGGATTATTCGCTATCTCCTAGGGAAAAATGCAAGTGTGAATCATGTAACTTTTTTACAATAAAGTGTAACACCATCCGTAAATATGATAATGACCTTTGCATATGTGAAATTTCCTTCACAAAGTAAAACTCTCACCTTATGAAAAAGTTGTTAAGAATTTCAGTCGCAGCGACAGGCATTTTTATTGTTATTGCACTGATCGCAATTCCAATGTCCATCCGGTCAGCCACACAGAGTGGAGGTGGAAAGGCAATCCCTGAACAGGTAATGAAAATTGCCAATAAATCATGCGTAAAATGCCATACCGAAGGCGGAAATGGCATGGCCCTCCTGCATCTTAATCTATCTAACTGGGACAAGGACTCACCTGAAAAACAGGCTTCCAAAGCAAAAGGTATGTGCAAGATGGTAACGAAGGACAAAATGCCTCCAAAAAAATTCAGGGAAAGTCATCCGGAGGGTGTACCAACCGAAGCCGAGATTAAAACTATTTGTGACTGGGCAGCATCGATCCAGGTATCCAAAAAGTGAAAACAGAAAAACATGAATGCGAACAAAAAATTAATCACCATTCTGAATTCGCTCCTGGCGGATGAGGTGGTATATAAAAATCATGCAAATTGAAAACTATTCGGTTATTAAAAAAAAGACCCCGGAGGAAGAGACTCCGTAAAATAACGGGAGGGTAAACAATGTTTAAAATTATACTGGTTTTAGGATTAGTTATCTGCGGATTTATTGGTATGCAGCATGAATTCCTGGCACTTGCCGGGGGATCGCCGCAAAGTCAGATAAAAAAGAATCAAATCAATAGTAATGATAAAAATCAACATACAATGAACGCACCAAATAAATTTGAATTTCCACCGCTGCCATATGCTTATGATGCACTTGAGCCTTTTATTGATAAGCAAACTGTTGAGATCCATTACAGCAAACATCACAAAGCATATTATGATAATTTCATGAATGCAATAAAGGGTACAGAAATGGAATCAATGATGATAGGTGATATTTTCAGGCATATCAGTAAATATCCGCCGGCTGTCCGTAATAATAGCGGCGGTTATTTCAATCATACCTTTTATTGGGAAAACATGAAAGCCCACGGCGGAGGTATGCCAACCGGTAAATTGTCTGAGGCAATCCTTGATACTTACAGCTCTTTCGATGAATTTAAAAAACAACTTTCAGAGGCGGGTAAAACAAGGTTTGGCAGTGGTTGGGCATGGCTTTGTATTGATGATAAAGGCAAACTGTTTATCTGTTCCACTCCAAACCAGGATAATCCGTTAATGGATATAGCTGAGAAAAAGGGAATACCCTTGCTTACCATTGATGTTTGGTATAATGTACCCCAATCTTAGGGCAGCGATCCGGTGTTTTTTAAGTTGATTCTTT